>JACPNQ010000023.1 GCA_016185425.1 Acidobacteriota bacterium
CGCCCTTGGAAATCGCTACGCGATTCCCACATTCCCACAGCCTCGACGACGATCCTGTCCTCTACAAACTCAAATCTACAGAAAGGACCCCGGTTCGCTACTCTCCCCCTTCAGGCTCATCCTTCGATGAGAAAATGCTCTAACAAAGCGTTTCCCATGAAACGATGGTTGGTATCCAGGGTTAATAGTCGAGATGGAGGAATCCAAATGGCTCGCCAAGCCGTGCTTTGTTTGCTTGTGGCTGCGTGCGTCAGCGCGCAGGCGCTCCGTTCACTGAAGACGGTCGCTGTCCCGGAAACGCCGGGACTCGATGCATACGTGCGCGATCGCGCCGCCCTGATTGCGCTTGGAAAGGCCTTCTTCTGGGACATGCAAGCCGGTAGTGATGGCCGCACTGCGTGCGCATCCTGCCATTTTCATGCGGGCGCGGACCATCGCGCACAGAATCAAATCTCCGATCCGAACAACCCCTTCCCCGCGAATCTGGTGCTGACGGCGAGCGTGTTCCCAACGCGCCAATTGGCCGATCCGGAAAACCGCAACTCGGCGGTGCTGCGCGATTCGCCGATGCGCCTCGGCTCCGCGGGTACATTCCGGCGCGCGTTCAAAGACATTGTTCCCGGCCAGGCGGCCGAGGTTGGCGAAGAGATGCTGGACCATCCGGAATTCATGATCGGCGATCTCCAAGTGCGGCGAGTGACCGTCCGCAATTCGCCGAGCGTCATCAATGCCGCCTACTATGTCCGCGGATTCTGGGACGGCCGCGCCGCGCGCGTGTTCAACGGCGCCACCATTTCCGGCATCGCGGGCGATGCGCCGGGCGCGATGACTCTTCGCGACGGCGTACTGGCGCGCGAACCGGTGCAGTTGAACAACGCGAGTCTTGCGTCACAGGCTGTTGGCCCCATTCTCGACCCCCTTGAGATGTCGTATGCCGGACGAACATGGCCGAAGCTCGGGAAAAAGATGCTGCGCCTCCAGGCCTTGGCCTTGCAACGTGTCGCGCCGGACGACAGCGTGCTTGGGCCGATGGCGGTACTCGACGGACGCGGTCTGAAGATGAGCTACACCGGCATGGTCCAGACTGCGTTCCAACCCCTGCTGTGGGAATCGAACGAGATCGTCGAGGGCGAGTATTCGCAGGCCGAGATGAACTTCCCGCTGTTCTGGGGCCTGGCGCTGCAGGCGTATCAGAGCACGCTCATTTCGAACGACTCGCGGCTCGACAGGTTTCTGGAAGGCGACGCAAGCGCTATGACCCCGGAGGAACAGGAAGGAATGCGGTTGTTCCAGACGACGGGCCGCTGCACGGTCTGCCACGGCGGCGCGGAGTTGAGCGCCGCGACGATCACCAATAGCGTGGGCCGCGGCAACCGGGCATTCCAACGTACAGGCGTACGCGATCCAGGCGAAGACGCGGGCTCGGGCGGCGGATCGTTCAAGAGTATCGGACTGCGGAATATCGAGCTGACCGGTCCGTATTTCCATAACGGCGGACAGGCGACACTCGAACAGGTGATCGATTTTTATGCGCGCGGCGGCGACTTTGCCAACAACGCGATACGCAGTTTTCCGGTGAACTCAACGCAGAAGGCTGCGCTTGTGGCCTTCTTGCGCGCCCTGACTGACGATCGAGTTCGATACGAACGCGCGCCATTCGACCATCCGGAACTGTGTGTCCCTGCCGGCAGCCCGGAAGAGAAGCCCGGAGCATTGTTCGCGGCGCCGGCGCCACCGTTCCTGCGGAGTTCGCGAGAGAATTGGGCCGGGATCGGACCGGTCGGCGCGAGCGGCAATAAGTTTCCGCTGCAGACATTCGAGGAATTATTGCAAGGCGTGGGCGCCGACGGATCTCGCGCGAATGCAATGAACGAGGCCTGTACGGCGCCGCTGCCGTAGCTACAACGGGCGCCCGCGCGTGCCGGGCGCCCGTTGTGTTGCAAGTTCGCTAAAAGCCAATCCGCAGGCCGAACCGGAAAGTCCGCTGTGTCTGGTTCGCGGCCGTGATCCGCATGAAGTTGGACGGACTGGTTACCGTGACGTTCGGGTTCTGCAGTTGCGGCGTGTTGGTGATATTCAACCCTTCCGCCCGGAACTGCAAGGTGAAACGCTCGGTGACGTTGAAGGCGCGGAACAGGCCGCTATTCATATTGAAGAAGCCAGGCCCACGAAGGTTGTAGAGCCCCATGTTGCCGAAGCGTGCGGTGGTGACCGGCGCGAAGGAGGTTGGATCGTAGTAAGGCGATCCAAGTCCAACGCCGTTCAGCCGGCGGGCGTCGCTAACCTGATCGGCAACTTGAACGTTGCCGGGCGCGTTCAGCGAGGCGCCGTCCGTAAGCACGGTGATCGGATTCCCAGTCACGGCCGAGAAAGCTGAGTTGACTTGCCATCCGCCGAGCACGAGAGCCGCAGGGCCGCTGGTGGTGTACTTCTGACCTTTTCCAAAGGGCAGCGAGTACGTGAAAGCGGCCTGGAAAACCTGCGTACGGTCGAATGCCGCAAGAGCACGATTCTTACTGACCTGCGAAGGCACGTAGAAGGCAAGCCCATTGTCGGAGTTACCGCCAGACGTGCCGAGCCCGTTAGCGTTGTTCGCACCGCCTGGAACGTCGGAAATCGTCTTCGACCAAGTGTGCGAAACGGTCATGAACAGGCCGGCGCCGAAACGCCGGGTGATGTTCGTCTGCCACCCGTCGTAGCGCTGATGACCCATCGGAATAAAGAAGTTTCGATCGACCGATACGCCAAACAACTGGCGGAGCGGACGTCCATTCACACCGAGGCCAGTCACAGTAGCGGCGTTGCCGTTGTAATAGGTGACCCCTGCGCGGATAGAGCGCGTCCCGACATAGCCCGTCTGCAAGACAAACTTGCCGGGCAGTTCCCGCTGTACGGTAACGTTGAACGACTCGATATAGCCGCGCCGGAAATCACCGGCCTGCAGGGAATTCGTAGAGATCGTATTCGGAATGTCCAGGACGCCCGTCGACAGATCCGGGAACTTCACCGCCGGAATACCAGTGGCGAGAGACCCGGCCTGTACGAATCCGTTCGCCTGAATGTATTCGTCGACGATGACTGCCGGATATGGACTGCGCAGCGGACGGCTGAGCGGATACGGGTCATTCGTGATGCCGTAACCGGCACGCACAACCGTCTTCTCGTTCACGCGGTAGGCCATGCCTACGCGCGGCGCCCACATGATGGTCTTCGCGCTTGTGCCGGCATCGCGCGGAACGTTTCCGCGCCCGCCAAGAAGCACTTTGTTCGTGGTCGGGTCGTACCGCTCAATGCCGAAGTCGCCCCGGTTCATGATCGGGTAGTGTTCCATACGAATGCCCAGATTCAGACTCAACTTGCGAGTGGCCTGCCAATTATCGCGGATGAAGTAGCCCTGCTGGAATTCGCGGGTTCGCATCGGATCATAGAATTGATACGCCTTGCCGAGCTGGCTGGGAAGGCCAAGGAGGAAGGCGGCGTAGGCGTTGTAGTTATTGGCGGCCGGCGCGGGTCCGGTGACGCCGTTGATTGTCACGGTACCGGATGCGCCAGTTACGCCGTTGCCAAACGTGAATGCGCCGCGCGGACTGTAACCGTTCAGTTCCGGCTGCCAGTGATTCATCTGATGCTGGATCAGATCCACGCCGAAGCGGACATTGTGCGCGCCATGCGTCCAGTTCAGGTTCGCGACGTAGGTATAGACTCTGTCATTCCGAACCACCGGGCTCCAGTTGTTCGTGTTGCCCAGGGACGTATATCCGCTCAGGTTGAAGATCGGGAAGCCGCTCTGCCGGACGTCCGGGCCGTTCGTACCAGGGATCTTCAACACATCGGTGCCGATGTTCTTGCCGTAGTCCGGACCGATCGTGTCGTGGTGCATCATGGTTCCGCCAAAGTTGGCGTCGAACAGAATCGACGGCGTGACGACATAGCTGATGCCGCCGCCAAAGACGTCGGTTTTGTTGTTGCCGGTGCCGATGCCCGCCGCGCCTGCCGCGCCGCCGGGATAGCCGCCGAGCGCTTCACCAAGAGGCACACCGGCCGTGATCGGCGCGATCATGACGCTGTACTTGCCGAAGATATTCATCTTCGAGCTCGGCGTCCAGTTTACCTTCGCGTCCACCATGTCCCGCTTGAAATAGTAGGGAACCGAGGCGAAGTAATTGGCGGTCTGACCGGTACCGGAATTGGGAAGAGGAATCATGCCTTGCAGCGTGCGTGACGCCGCGGCCCAGCGGGACTGGGGAACCTGGTTGTTCGGGAAGACGGTGCGATTCTGGCCAAGCTCGTTACCCGTGGTCGGATCAAATACTGTGGTCAGGCCGGCGAAATTGCCGTCGCGAACCTGCTGCGTCGGCACGCTGAGAAGCCCATTGCCGCGCTCGGCGGTGGTTGTACGTTCCCAGGATGTGAAGAAGAAGAGCTTGTCCTTCTTGATCGGTCCGCCGAACGTGCCGCCTCCCTGATTGTCGATGCGCTGCGGAATGTTTGGACCCGCCGGCGTTTTGGGATCGAAGAAGAGGTTCTTGGCGCCCCACTTGTGATTGGCGTGATAAAGGAATGCGACGCCGTGGAACTGATTGGTGCCGGACTTGGTGTTCACCGAGACGGCGGCGCCGCCCGCCATTCCCTGCTCGGCGTCGAAGCTGTTCGTCGAGATGTTCACGGCTTCGATTGACTCAAGCGGCGGGACATAGAGCGAATGATGCGGCAGCCATGTGAAAACGCTGGTGGCGCCGTCGATGCGGGTATTGTTGTTGTTCCGCGACGCGCCATTGATGTTCGTGGTCAGCGCGCGAGCCGGCGAATCCGTGGTGGCATTCTGAAAGTTCGATGGATTCGCCCCAGGAACAAAATCGATCAGGCTCTGGAAATTGCGATAACCCATGATCGGAATATTGGTCGCTTCCTTGGCGGATATGTCGGTATGCAGATCGCTCTTGTCGGTTTGGAGCTGGGCAACTTCGGCACCCACTGTGATCGTCTCGCTGACGTTTCCGACTTTGAGCGGCGCGTCGATGCGGGCGATGTTGTTCGCCGCAATCGAGACGTCTTTCGCTTCAAACGACGTGAACCCCGCAGCGGTGATCCTTACGTTATAGATGCCGGGAGGGATGTTATTGATGTCGTACGCGCCGCGGTCGTCGGACTTTGTCTCGACTGAATAACCCGTCGCGGCGCTTTTAATCGTGACGGTCGCGTTCGTGACAGCGGCTTGTTGTGGATCTGTGATGTTTCCGACCAGGCTCCCGTACAGCACCTGGGCGTTTGCGGTTCCGGACACAAGGAACCCGACGGATAGGATCGCGATAACGGATCGAGTGATTCTCACTTGGACCCCCTTTTCAACTTTTTCCCAAACGACACTAACTGGTGCAATTTTAGTTTGGCCCGAAGCCAGCGGCAAGCGTCTCCGGGTCAAAGATTAGTTAATTTCTATTACCTGCCCCTAATTTCACGAGATCGGCCTCTATGGCGGCGGCCAGTTGGCCCTGCTGCCAACGGGTCGCCTCGGCTTGGGCCTTGCCCAGAATTCCGATCGCCTTTGCGCGCTGCCCGGCGCGCGCGTAAGTAGCTCCCAACGCGTACAGATAGCCCGGCGTCTGGGCGTCGGCCGGTTCGATAGCCGCTTCAAATTCACGGATGGCCTCCGGATAAAGCCGCCGATTGGCGAGACTTCGGCCGAGGTGGTAGTGCGCCAGCCGATGGCCGGGCTTGGCCGCGATTGCCCTTCGATAGAGTGCCGCCGCGCGGTCCCAAGCACCCGATCGCTCAACGATGGCGCCAAGGTTATCGAGAGCCTCCGCGTTGGCAGGGTCCGCCGCGACCGCGGCTTCGAAGGCTCTTTGTGCTTCGGCGAATCGATCGGATTCAGCACATAGAACCCCGAAGTTGTAATGCGCTTCCGCGTTATTCGGCTCGAGTTCGATGGCTTTTCGATATGCCGCCTCCGCTTTGCCCGGCTGGCCGAGCCGGGCATAGAGTGAGATCAGGTTGATCCATGCTTGGGAAAGTCTGGGATCGGCGGCGAGCGCGCGTTCCTGTAGCGCGGCGGCGCCTGCGAGTTGGCCCTGGCGTTCGAGGGATTGCGAAGTGCGGAGCAGGCCGGTGGCGCTCGCATCGAGAGCCTGCACGGCGGCCATTGCCGGGTCATCAATCGGCGGCTCGATCAGTTTGTCGCGCTCATAGTTTTCGAGCGCGGCGGCGGCCTTGTCCTTTTGGCCGAGTTGGCGATAGACCGCGGCGAGCGCAAACCGCGCGGCGCCATAGCGGGGAAATAGTTGCACGGCGCGCTCGAAGGCCTGCGCGGCTTCGGCGCCTTGCAAACAGCGTCCGAGCCCGTACAGTGCGGCGGCGTTGTTCGCGTCGGCTTTGCGGATCGTTTCGTATTCGGCGCGAGCTTCGGGCGCACGTCCGGCGGAATAAAGAGAGTCGGCCAAACGCAGGCGGACCGGGGCGGAGTCTTTGACTCGCAAAGAAGCTTGCAGCGGTTCCACCGACTCGGCATACCGGCCATCGCCGGCGAGCGCGGCGCCCCAATAGTAGGAGTAATCGGGGTTCGCTGTATCGAGGAGCGCTGCGCGTTCATAGGCCCGCGCGGCTGCGGCGAGTTGGTTGTGCGCATGCAGCGCCATGCCGAATTTGGCGACCGCTATCGCGTCCCGCGGCTTCGCGAGCGCGGCGTTCCAAGCCGGTTCGATCACTTCGCGAACAGCCGGCTGCATGCCATTAACCTCAATGGCCGGAAGATCGGGAAGAGGACGTCTCGGTGCGCAGCCCGCGAGCAGCAGGAATGCGGAAATGGCCAGGCGGCCGGTCATTTGTAATGAATTTCGAAAGGCTTATTGGTAATGAAAACGACGATGACATCCGTAGCGGCCGTCGCCCCGTGCTGCATCGTTTCGCCTTCCGGGAACCAGACGAACTGCCCCGCGGTGTAAGTGGCGCCGCCTGTCGAGAGTGTGCCTTCGAGGATGTACATGCCATGCGCGCAAGGATGCGTGTGCGCAGGATTCATGACGCCCGCCGGGTACTTCACCAGGCGGACTTCCATCCCGGTGTCCGGGTCGGTATAGAGGTTCTTGCGGAAGACCGGGTCACCGGTCGGGGCGATTGTGCGCGGCTCCCAGGGCTGATTGGGCGCGTCGACGAGGATGGGCATGAAGAGATTCTAGCGCGGAGAAAATATGCGCGAAAAGAGGCATTAAATAGGCCAACAATTGACTCCAATTGGCCTTGACCTTGCGTTTGTCGCGATTTGGCCTGAGAGAAATCCCCCGCCCCGCGCACTACCTACGTGAGAACATTCCATGCACGCCACCGCCTCCTCTCCCTCCCGGCTTACGGCCGAAGATGAACTGTATTGGCTTGCCCTGCGGCTGATTCCAGGACTGGGGACCAGGCGCGTAGCCCAGTTAATGGACCGCTTTCAGTCGCCGCAACTGTTGTTCCGGGCATCGGTATCGGAGCTGGAAGGCGCCGGCGTGCCGCCCGGGCCGGCGCGGTCTGTGGCGTCGGGTTGCACATTCGATGATGCCGTGGAGCAGCAGAACAAGATGCGGGCCAAGGGAGCCGTACTTGTGACGTATCACGACCCGCTCTATCCGGACGGGCTGAAGGAGATTCTGGACCCGCCACTGACGCTATTTGCACGCGGCGACCTGGCGCTGTTGAACCACCCGGCAATCGCGGTGGTCGGTACGCGGAAGCCGACGCCCTACGGCATGGCGGTGGCGGAGAAACTCGGCGGCGACCTGGCTGCGGCGGGCCTGTGTGTGATTTCCGGTATGGCCCGGGGCATCGACACGGCGGCGCACCGTGCGGCGCTGGCCGCCGGTGGAAAAACGGCGGCGGTGTTCGGTTGTGGAGTCGATATGATCTACCCGGCGGAGAACCGTCGTTTACATGAGGAAATTGCCACCAAAGGGCTGGCGATCTCGGAATTTCCCATGGGCGCGCCGGCCTATCCACAAAATTTTCCAATACGGAACCGGATCGTTAGCGGCATGAGTTGCGGGGTGCTGGTTGTGGAGGGTGCGCAGTACTCAGGGTCGGCGATCACGGCGCGACTGGCGATGGACCAGGGCCGGGAAGTCTTTGCCGTTCCGGGCAACATCACCAGCCAAGCCTCCTGGGGACCTAACTTATTGATTCGACAAGGTGCAAAGCTGGTCTCGACGGCTCAGGACATCGTCAACGAGCTGACACCGGAAGTCCGGCGGCGAATCCAAAATGGCGAAGGTGCATCCAAAGGAAACGGGTCCGATCCGGGCCCGAAACAGTCGACGCTGCCCTTGGGACCGAACTCCGTTTTGGGTGATTTATTGCTGGCCAAGTTGACCGTCGACTCGCCCGTCCATATTGACGACCTGTTAGGTTGTCTGGAAAACTATTCCTCGTCTGAGATCGTCGCCGTCCTTTTTGAATTGGAACTTTTGGGGCTCGTTCGGCAGCTCCCGGGTAAGCAGTTTGTGAAGGCCTGGTAGGCATCCTTTCTTTTCAAGCGGTTAAACTGGAAAGAGTCACTATGTCCAAATCCCTCGTCATCGTCGAATCGCCGGCGAAGGCGAAAACAATCGGCAAATATTTAGGAAAAGGCTTCGTCGTCAAGGCTTCGCTGGGTCATGTAAAGGACCTGCCGAAGAGCGACCTGGCGGTGAACGTCGATAAAGGCTTTGAGCCGACCTATGAGGTCATCGAAGGCAAAAAGAAGCTAATCGGGGAGTTGAAGAGCGCTGCCAAAGGCGTCGACAACATCTACCTGGCGGCTGACCCTGACCGCGAAGGTGAGGCCATCTGCTTTCACCTCCAGGAAGAGTTGCAGGGTAAGGGCGACAAGGGCCCGCAGATCTTCCGGGTGATGTTCAACGAGATTACGGCAAACGCCGTGAAGAAGGCGTTCGAGAAGCCGCTACAGGTCAACACGAGCCTGGTGGACGCCCAGCAGGCGCGGCGTGTGCTCGACCGGCTGGTGGGGTACAAGATCTCCCCGCTGCTCTGGGACAAGGTCCGGCGCGGTTTGTCGGCGGGCCGGGTCCAGACAGTTGCCCTGCGGCTGATCGTCGACCGTGAGCGGGAAATCCAGGCCTTCAATAAAGAAGAGTATTGGACGGTCGACCTCTCGCTGAACGCCAAGAAGGCGCCGGTGTTGAAGGCGCGGCTGGCTAAAGTGGCAGGTGAGAACCCCGTCATCGGCAATGAGGCCGGAGCGACGGCAATTGTGAACGACCTGGACGGCATGAACTACACCGTGCAGTCGGTCGGCACGAAGGAAAAGAGGCGGAATCCAGTTCCACCGTTTATCACGTCCACGCTGCAGCAGGAGTCCGCCCGGAAACTACGGTTCAGCGTGAAACGCACGATGGTGCTGGCGCAGCGGCTGTATGAGGGCGTTGAGGTCGGCGAGGAGGGCGCGGTGGGTCTGATCACCTATATGCGTACCGATTCGGTCCGCGTGTCCGACGATGCCCTGGGCGATGTCCGTAACTTTATCGGCGAGAAATTCGGCGCCCAATACCTGCCCGAAAAGCCGAATTTATATAAAGGCAAGAAGGACGCCCAGGACGCGCACGAGGCGATCCGCCCGACCGGCGCGTTCCGTTCACCGGAGAGTGTGGCGAAGTATCTGCAGGAAGACGAACTGAAGCTGTACCGGCTGATCTGGATGCGCTTCGTCGCGTCGCAGATGACACCGGCGGTCTTCGACCAGACGACGATTGAAGTCGCTTCGCCTGGCAAGTCAAAAACCGGATATCTGTTCCGGGCGACTGGCTCGGTGCCGAAGTTCGACGGCTTCCTGGCGGTCTACGAAGAAGGCAAAGATACCAAGGACGATGACGACGATGAGCTGGCCAAGCGTCTGCCCGCAGTGACGCAGGGCGAGGAGCTGAAGTTCAAGTCGATCGATCCCGAGCAGCATTTTACCGAGCCGCCGCCGCGCTTCACGGAAGCGACGCTGGTGAAGGAGCTCGAAGCAAAAGGCGTGGGCCGGCCGTCGACGTATGCCTCGATTCTGTCGACGATCCAGGAGCGCGAGTACGTGAAGAAAGAGGGTGGCAAGTTCGCGCCTACCGAGCTGGGAACGGTTGTGACCGATCTGCTGCTCGAGTCGTTCGGCGACATCTTCGACGTGCTGTACACGGCGCGGCTGGAAGAGGAACTCGACGAGATCGAGGACGGCAAGATGGATTGGCGCGACGCGATGGGGGAGTTCTACGAGAAGTTCTCCGTCGACCTGGAGCGCGCGGCCGTCCACATGACCGACATCAAGCGGATGGAGAAGCCCACCGACTTCATCTGCGACAAGTGCGGCAAGGCGATGGTGATCAAGTGGGGCCGGCACGGCAGTTTCATCGCCTGCACGGGCTACCCCGAATGCACCAGCACGCGGGAGCTGCCGACGACGGCGAGCGAGGACCTGGGCGAGCAGGGCGAGGACGAGTATTGCCCGAACTGCGGCCGGCCCATGGTGCTGAAGAAGGGCCGTTTCGGACAGTTCATGGCTTGCACCGGTTATCCCGATTGCAAGACAACGCGGCAGCTTGGCCAGGCCGAAAAGAAGGCCGACACGAAGCTCGACGAACTGTGCCCGCAGTGTGGGAAGAATCTCGTGCTGAAGTCCGGCCGGTTCGGCGAGTTCACGGCGTGTTCGGATTATCCGACCTGCAAATACGTGAAGCAGAAAACCGTGGGCGTGAAGTGCCCCGAGTGCCACGAGGGCGACATCATTGAGCGGCGCTCGAAGCGCGGCAAAACGTTCTACGGATGCAACCGGTATCCCAAGTGCGAGTTTGTGGCGTGGGGTAAACCCATCGACCGCAAATGCCCGGAGTGCGGCAGCTCGCACCTGATCGAGAAATTCCTGAAGGCCGGCGCCTTTGCGCAGTGCCCGAACAAGGAATGCAAATTCAAAGAGCCGCTCGTGGAAGCAGTACCCGCATAACGAGGCCGGCTCTTTCTATCAACCCAAAGAGGATAAACACTACACCCATGCCTGAAACCGAACAGTTCTACCGCATCGCCAAGCTGCCGCCCTATGTCTTCGCCGTGATCAACGAGATGAAGGCAAAGGCACGAGCAGCAGGGCAGGATGTGGTGGACTTCGGCATGGGCAACCCGGACGGGGCGACGCCCGATGTGATTGTCGAGAAGCTGATCGAAGCAGCCCGGCAGCAGAAGAACCACCGCTACTCGATGTCGCGCGGCATTCCGCAGCTTCGCTTGGAGATCGTGAAGCGCTACCAACGGAACTACGGCGTGACGCTCGATCCGGAGAAGGAAGCGATTGTCACCATCGGCGCGAAGGACGCGATTGCGCACCTGTTGTTCGCGATCATTGCGCCGGGCGATGCCGTGGTGTCGCCAAACCCGGCCTACCCGATTCACCAGTACGGCGTAATCATGGCCGAGGGTGAGGCGATCATGCTGCCGATGCCCGATTCGGCGACGTTCCTGCAGGGCCTGGAAGACTTATACAAGGCAGGAACGAAGAAGCCCAAGGTGGTGTTGATATCGTTCCCGCACAACCCGACGACGACGTGCGTCGACCTCAATTTCATGAAAGAGATTGTGGCCATGGCGCGGACGAACGGGTCCTGGGTTGTGCACGATTTCGCCTACGCCGACCTTGGGTTCGACGGCTACAAGCCGCCGAGCATCCTGGAAGTGCCGGGCGCCAAGGATATCGCCGTCGAGATCTTCTCGATGTCGAAGAGCTACAACATGGCGGGATGGCGCGTCGGCTACTGCCTGGGCAACTCGCAAATCATCTACGCGTTGTCGCGGATCAAGAGCTACCTCGACTACGGCACGTTCCAGCCGATTCAGATCGCATCGATCATCGCGCTTCGAGAGTGCGAAGAGGAAACGGTGAAGATTCGCGAGATGTACCAGGAGCGCCGGGATGTGCTCATTGAAGGATTGAATGCCGCGGGCTGGCCGGTGGAGAAGCCGCAGGGCTCGATGTTCCTGTGGGCAAAGATTCCGGAGCGGTTTGCGCACCTGAACTCCCTGGACTTTGCGAAGGAACTGATGGAGAGAGCGCTCGTCGCGGTGAGTCCGGGCATTGGCTTCGGACCTATGGGCGAGGGCCACGTGCGGTTCTCGTTCATCGAGAATGCGCACCGCACACGGCAGGCGATGCGGGCAATCAAACAGTTCCTGAAGTCGTAGCCCCCCAAACCGGCGATCCAGTTTTCTATACTGACCGGGTATGGCGGCCAGGTCTGAGTCACCAGTCACAGAAGTGGTGGATCTGCGTCACATAACGCCTGGATCGCTCGACGAACTGCTCGATGAGGAGGCGCGGACCTGGCACGAGACGCTGTCCTGGGACTTCTCCGCGTCGGCGGCGCTGGTAAAGCGGTTCGTCGATATGCGGTCATTGAACGGCCGTGCGCTAATCCACGCCGGGCGCGTGGCCGGCTACACCTACACGGTCGCCGATGAGGACAAAGGACTGATCGGCGATCTGTACATCCGGCGGGAACTGGCGACGGCCGCGATGGAAGACCTGCTGCTGAACGCGACGGTCGAAACGCTCTATCGTACAGCCGGAGTGCGGCGCATCGAATCCCAGGTGATTCTGTTGACGCACCCGAGGACGGCGCCTCCCGTTCACGCGACGGACCTGCGCGTCTTCGAGCGGTGCTTCATGGTGTGCGATCTGCGGCAGACGCATCGCTGGCCGGCCGCGGAGGACTCGCGGGTACTGGATATCGACGGATGGAGCGAGCGCTATCAGGAAGACACGGCGACACTGATCGCCAATGCCTATGAGGGCCATATCGATGGCCAGATCAACGATCAATACCGTTCGGTGGCGGGGGCGCGCCGGTTCCTCCAGAACATTGTGCAATATCCGGGGTGCGGGTCCTTCCATGCGCCGGCGTCCTGGCTGGCGTGGCGGCGCGAAACCGGACGGATGTGCGCGACTTCGCTGGCAAGCCTGGTGGCGCCGGATGCGGGCCATATTACGCAGATCTGCGTCGCGCCTTCAAGCCGCGGTGAGGGTATCGGCAGAGAAATCCTGTCACGCTCGCTCCACAGCTTGCGGGAAGCGGGCTGCCGTCAGGTGAGCCTGACGGTGACGGCTACCAACCGGAACGCCATTGCGCTCTACGAGTCGATGGGCTTCACCACGGAACGCCGGTTCGCGGCGATGGTCTGGGATCACATCCGGCCATTGCGGCGGTTCTTCCAGTGATTCTGCGTTACCCTGAAAGATCGGGTTATGCCTACTCCTTCGACATACGATGACGCCAATCTGATCTTGCGTCTGTACGAGTTGCGGCGGGAAGACCGCATGCGATCGGCGCGGAAGTGGTACATGGAGAGTTTCGGACCGGACACCCTGGCCGAGTTCCGTCAATTGTGTCCTCCCGGCAGCGATACAAACGCGTCGTTCCGGCAGGTTTCGTCGTACTACGAGATGGTGTCGAGCTTTATTACCAGCGGCGTGCTGAACGAGGAGTTGTACTTCCAGAGTGGCGGAGAGCTGTTTCTGGTTTATATCCGGCTGGAGCCTTTTCTCGCCGAAATGCGCGAGGCGTTCAAGAATCCGGGAATGTATAAGAACCTGCAATCGGTGGCATCGCGCTATGCGGACTACGTTAACCGCAACGATCCGCAAGCCGCCGATGCATTCCGCACGCGCATGCGCGCGCTTCTCGGCAAGTAGCGGCCGTGCGGCAGGATGCTGAGTTTTTTGACGACCGGGAACTCGATCTGATCTACATCGGGAAGCGGTTGGCGGAAGCACAGGCTCTAGAGGCGCTGCTGACGGAGGCCGGCTGGGACTACTACGTGGAAGCCGATGAGTATAGCGGCGGCATTCTGTTCGTCACAAAACGGACAGGGGCATTCTTTTATGTACTGCTGGACAAGGCTCCCGAGGCGCGGGAGTTTTTGAAAGCCAACGGGTATAAGCCGCAGCCGGCGCTGCCTAGCGCGGCCACCAGCGATTGATACGCAATTCGAGCGCCGCCATGGTGTGCTTGTGCTCCGGAGTTTTGGAAAGATCTTTCCCTTCGTACGGATCGGCGACAAGGTCGTAGAGTTCGCGATTTCCACTCTCGTACAGGTTGAGCTTCCACCGCTTCGTGCGGACGGTGCGAATGGGGTTCACCCACTTCTGCTTGGCGTAGTATTCAAGGAAGATCGCATCGCGCGAGATTTCTTTGACGAGGCTTTCCCCGTCGATCTTTCGCGGCCATTCGACGCCGGCCAGCGCGGCGAGCGTTGGCGCGATGTCGGCCTGCGTAACGAGATCGTCGCGGCGCCCCGGTTGCATCCGGCCGGGCGCGCGGATGAGGAGCGGAATGCGAATCAGCGGCTCATACATGAACGGCCCTTTGAAAGGAAGTCCATGGCCGCCTAACTGATCGCCGTGGTCTGCCGTATAGACGACGATCGTGTCTGCCAGATCGCCCGCCGCGTCCAGAACCTGTCCAAGCTGGACATCCGTTTGCTCCAGCAGGTTCAGGTAATAGCTGCGGTAACGGAGCCAATGATTCGCGTCGAAATCGGCGGTGATCTTGCCTTGGTCTTTCTCGACAAATTCGCGCTGTTCGGAGGGTTTGGCGCTGAGGTTCGCAAGGCCCGTCGCCGGCGGTTTGACGCCGGGACGAATCGCTGTACGCTCCAGCACCTCGCGGATGTGATAGATGTCGTGCGGATTCAGCACGCTTACCCAGGCGAGCCATGGTCCCTTCCGCTGTCTGATCCACGCGGAAGCCGCCGCGGCGGCTTCCGCGTCCGTACCGCCGGCTCCCGAAGAGAATCCGAAACGTTCGAGGCCGCCCGCGGTCTCCCGGCTGAGGTGCCACTTACCGAAGTACCCTGTGGCCCAGCCGGCAGCGCGAAAGACACTGCCAACAGTGGGTATCGAGGCATCGAGTGAAGCGCCGAGAGAGCCGCCGTCCACATTGGTTCGGACGCCGGTGTGGTGCGGTTCCAGGCCCGTCATCAAGCTGGATCGGGCGGGCGAGCACTGTGGTGTATTGCAGAAGGCGCGGGTAAAGTCAGCCGCGCCCTTGGCGATGCGAGCACGGTTCGGCAGCGCGGCGGGACCCGGAAGCAGCGCCGATTCCTGATCCGTCATGAAGACCAGGATGTTCGGGCGGGAGCGTTGTTGAGCCGCGCGTACGGCGAGTGAAGCCGACAGGAACGCGCGGCGATTCATCATGGATTGGCTTCGTCTTTGGGGTTCTTCAACGCGAAGGTGACGACGTTCGACACATAGATGTCCTGCGCGATCGTAACCTGCGTCTTCGAATTGGTGGGGAGGTCCGAGTTCAACTCGAGATGAACTTCGTAGATGCCGATCGCACCGGGCTTCAATGCCGCATAGAGCACATTGGCCGTCTTGCCGCCGGCAAGCGAGGAGACGAATTCATTCGGCTCGTTCAGCGGCGTGCCATCGTACTGGATGCCGGTCTTGATTGCCGCCTGCGCGTCGCCGCTCTTCAAGCGGCCGAGGCCCGTGGCCGTGACGACGATCGTCTCGCCGGGCAGCGCCGGATTCGCTTCCGTAATGAGAGCGCCGGCCGTGTTGGCGCAGCAGAGGGCGGGCGTGGTGGCGGTCATGATGACCTGCGCCCCGTCATTCGATTTGGCGGAATAGACGATGCCGTTGCCGGCATCGCCCGGCTGCTTGGCGCGGAGCCGGATACGGGTGAAGACGCCAGCCGAGAAGGCCTCGACCTTTTCATCCGCATTGGCGTTGATAAGACCAACGATTGCATCGCGAATCTTGGCGAGATCGTCACCGGTCTGGACGGTGTAGGTGTACTCGCGATCCTCGATGACGACGGTGGCCTTATCGTTGGCGTTTGCGGTGCCATCGACCGATACAGTGCCGGTAGCACGATCGGAGAAGTGCGTGACGACACCCGGGCGAGGATCAAAACCATCCGTAGCAAAGATGCCAGGATTCTGCGGAATGATCGGCACGGCAACTGGCGAAGTGGTGACAGCGGCTCCGTTGGGGCGCTCGATGAGCAGATAAGCGTTGGAACTGGTTGCGTCCATCATCTCCCACGGCAATTGCGCGTTGATCTGTGTGGGCGAAACCATCAACAATGGCGCTTCCATTCCGTCGAAGTAAAGGCGCACGCCGCCGAGGTAGCGGGGCAGTTCCACAGCATCCTTCGGGGCGGAGACCGTTGTGCTGGCGAGGTTATCGCCGAACACAGTAATTAGTGTGCCGGCAGCGACGCGGGCGGCATTCTGGCCGCCGGTGAGGGTGGCGCCGCTGGTGGTCAAGGTGATAGCGGAATCGTCGGGCGACTTCGCCGTCGTATAATCGATATTGTTCCCATCTTCGCCGCCGGCGCGTGCCGTGATGAGCAAAGCGCGCAAGTCGGGAATGACACTAGCGGTAACGGCGCCGTCCTGATCCGCATTGATGAGGTTCGCCATCTGCAGCAGGATGTTGGCGAACGTATCGTCCCGGATGAACTTGTATTTGTACTCGCGGCCAGCGATGGTGATCGTAATCTGGTCGCCTTCCTTGATGGTGCCGCCAAGCGTGACCGAAGCGGTGGCAAAAACATTGCGGCTGGCGAGGTTGCGGACAGCAGTAAACGGGAGCGGCTGATCGTGGAGCGAAAAGACGACAATACGGCGGTTGTACGTGTCGCTGACAAACAGGTTCACGCCGTCCCACGCTAAAGACATCGGCGTGCGAAGAAGATCGGCGGAGGCGCGAAGGCCGGGGAAGGCGCTGTCCGAGGAGCGATTCGATTCGCCGCTCAGTTGGCCAAGAACGAGATCGGCGGCCTGGCCGTTCTTCAACGGCAGAGAATTGTAGACCAGCACGCGGTCATTACCGCCGTCGGCGATGAAGAGGCGCTTGCCGTCGCTGAGAGCGAAACGCGGGAAGTCCATGGTGGCGAGACAGGTCCTCGGATAGCCCGGCTTGCCGTCGCTGCCGATTCCATTCGATTCGCAAACCGCGGGGCTGTTGTTGGCGGCCTGCGAGACGAAGTCGGCCTGGCCGAGAACGAGATCCGCCGCCTGGGCGTTGCGGGTGGGGATGCTGTTCCAGATGAGGACACGATTCTGGCCGAGATCCGCAACGTAAATGCGCTGTCCGTCGGAGGTTACCGAGACCGGATTGACGAGGTTATTGTCCTTCGGGTCGATCTTCGTCCGCGAGAGATCCAGCTCGACGTTGGTGTTGAAATCCGGCTGGCCGATGACAATATCGGCGGGCTGAAAATTGCGAGTCGGGAAGCTATTCCAGATCAGGACGCGGCTGTGGCCGCTGTCGGCTACGAAGAGCCGCTGGTCCTGAATCCACACGCCCTGCGGGCCACGCATGCGCTGGCCGGGAATACCGCGGGGGGCCGTTCCGGTGGTGAAGTTTTCCTGGCCGAGAACGATGTTGGCGGGCTGCGTGTTAGAGCTGGGGATGGAGTTCCAGAGGAGAACGCGGTTGTTGTCGGTATCGGCGACGGCGAGACGGTTCCCATCGGATGCGACGGCCGTGGGACTGCGAAGCGCGGCGGCACTGGGAGTGGCTTTCACTTCGTTCTTCGTAAAATCGGTCTGGCCGAGCACGAGATCGGGCACGCCGCGGCAGGCGGGACACCGGGTGAACTGAGGAACGGGCGCACTGACAGGAAGCGTGATGCTGTCGAGATTGTTGTAGATCAGGACGCGGTGGTTCAGGGGCGTGGAGCCGACAGGGTTGGAATCGGCGACGAACAGCTTGTTATTGGCGTAGGCCAATCCGCCGACGCCGCCCAGGACAACTGCCGAAGGGGTGGGATCCTGCTCTGTAAATGTTCTCTGACCGATTAGCAGCCGCGCGGCCTGTCCACTGTAGAATTCTGCTGAGTTAGCAAGGGCCACGCTGGCGAGCCACAACATTAGATGCTTCATGCGGAGGTTCGTCATTACGCAAACTTTCAGTATACCAGCGACGCAGGGAATCCCCTTAGCGGGTACGGAGGCGCCCGATTTTTTACACGGCCGCGCGGTTAGCGGGGCGTCACGGAGCCCCAAATGATTTGGTAGACTTCCACCTCGCCGGAGAGATTCCTGCCGGCCCGGATGGAGATTTGGGTGTTTGGCTGGAGGCGCGCGCGCTCGGAAACGACACCGTCCTCCATGTAGCGCGTGTCGCGGCGGAGCACAAGGGTTTTGTAGCCCTCGGTGCGGGTGCGCAACACCAGCTTCTCCGGCGTGAGTTCGCTCACCGTTCCGGCCCACTGATATTCGCCGCGCGGGATGATGCTTTCGGTGACGGCGCGATAGGTGATTCTCATGCGGCCGGATTCTTTGGCATTCAAGTCGGCGAGGCGGACGGTGCGGACGTAACAGGGCATGCCGTCGATCAGGCGGCGATCGGCAACGATCTCGACGAGGTCGGACGGCTGAAAGGCGTTCGGCGCGACGCGGATGCGGCTTTGTTCGAACCAGGTCCGATGGTCATAGGTACAACGGAACTCTTTGTGAGTGACGGTCTTCAGCAGAAAACTCGACTTCTGGATGTCGCTGATGTAGCCGGACACTACGCCAACCGGCACATCTTCGGCGCAAAGGAGCATCGGGAAAATCCAAAGCACTCGCTGCCACATGCTCCCTATTCTACTGCTTGGTACAATGACCGATTTGCAACATAACGACCTTACCGAACAGAGCTCCCGCGCCATCGCGTGGTTCCAACACTCCGGCATCCAAGAAGCGAACGGCGGCGTGGCGCGCTATCACCTTTTGGCGGAAGGACGGAATTTATCCGTATCGACGGAGATCACCGGCTACGCCGTTAGCGCGATGGTTTGGGGCGGAGCGTTTGCGGAAGCTTGTCGTGCCGCGGACTTTTTGGTCTACAGAGCATGGCAGCCGGATTTGCAGGCGATGCCATTCGAGGTGGGCAACCCGATGCCGCCGTCGTACTTTTTCGATTGCGGGATTATCGTCCGCGGTTTGCTGGCGGCGTGGCGCGCGTCGGGCCGGCTGGAGTATCTGGGCCGCGCGAGAGAAATTGGGCTGGCGATGGGAAGGGATTTCTGGTCGGCAAAGGGAGAGTTGCACCCGATATTGGAACTGCCATCCAAAATGCCGCGCGCGTATGAGAAGCGCTGGTCGCGCGAGCCTGGGTGTCTCCAGTTGAAGTCGGCGCTGGCCTGGGCCGACCTGGCGAAGCTTTTCCCGGGAGAGGCCTTTGCAGCCTGGTTCGAACGGGCGCTGCACTATTCGCTGCAGACGCATCTGTCCTTCCTTCCGGGTGAGGCCGACGAGCATAAGGTAATGGACCGGCTACATGCGTATTCCTATTTTTTGGAAGCGCTATTGGCGCGGGCAGCACGAACGGAGGTGAAGGAAGCGCTTTGTACCGGCATCGGGCGTGTGGGTCATTATTTGCGTGAGATCGGGCCGTGTTTTGAACGGTCCGACGTATGCGCACAGTTGCTGCGCGTGCGGCTGCTGGCGGATTCACTCGGCGCCGTGCCGATTGCCGCAAACGAGGCGGAGGAGGAGGCAACGCGGTGCGCGGCGCATCAGCGGTGCGCCGGTCCTCCGATGACGGACGGCGGCTATGGCTTTGGCACGCGCGACGGCGCGCCGCTGCCGTATATGAATCCTGTCTCTACCGCTTTCTGCATGCAGGCGATGCAGTGGTGGCACGATTGGAAGCGCGGCGCATTTCAAGGCTCGCTGGCCGAGTTGATCTAAGTCCTGTGCGTCCGCGAATCAAATTTGTGTTCGCGTCAGGATCGGACGATCTGATCCCGGCATTGATCCAAAAGATGGCGGGTATCTATCCGGAGTTGCCTCTGTATGTGATCTCCGAGTTTCCTCCACCGGTTTCGGGTCACACATGGATACGGTGGTACCCGGCGAAGGACCTGGAGGATAACTGGGCCCGCGTGGCCGCCAGGGTAGCAGGATACGAGGTTGCGCTGGCGGGGATTATTCTGCAGCCCAATATGCCGTACTGGGCGATGCGGTGGACGGCGATGCGGCGCTTGCCACGGCAGTTGATCGTATTCAACGAGAATCTCGACCATTTCATGCTGCGCCCGCGCAGTCTGCCGGTAATAGCAAGGCACTTTTGGTGGCGTCTAAAGAATTTCATAAGGTGGGAGACTCGACCCGGGGGAACTGTTTTTACGTTCATCTGGCGGCTGTTTCACCCATGGGCGTTCCGCCGGCCGCTGGTCTATTGGATGGCACGGGCAAGCGGGCGAGTGGCTGGATGGTTGCGGTCGCCCGCGGCGCCTGGGCGCTTAGATGGGTCGCTGCCGGTTGGAGTGAGTGTCGTTATTCCATCGAGGAACGGGCGGGAGTTATTGGAACGTCTGTTTGCGTCGATGATGCCCCAGTCGCCGGACGAGATCATTGTTGTAGACAACGGGTCCAGCGACGGCACCGCGGCGTGGCTGCGGGAGGAACATGCATCGGTTGTTGTCGAAGAGAGCAAAGAAGCGTTGTCGTTCGCGGCGGCAGTGAATCGCGGCATTGCCCGCGCACAATTCGCGCGGACGTGTTTATTGAACAACGACATGGTGCTGGAGCCCGGCTTCTTCGCGGCACTGTCGCGCCCGTTCGATGCCGTACCGGACCTATTTGCGTCGACAGCGCAGATTTTCTTCCCATCCGGGCTGAGGCGTGAGGAAACCGGGAAGGCGATGTACCACCACAATAAGACGGGCCAGTTCCCGCTCTGGTGCGAGATGCCGCTCGATGGCGAAGACGGCACGTGGGTGCTCTACGGCAGCGGCGGATGCACGCTATACGACACCTCCAAGCTGCGCGCGCTGGGTGGGATTGGCGAGCAATACACGCCAGCATATGTCGAGGATCTCGATATCGGCTGGCGGGCGTGGAGGCGCGGATGGCCGACGGTGTTCGCGGCGCAGGCACGATTGCTGCATCTGCACCGCTCGACGACGACAAAATACTTTTCGGAACAGGATCTGGAAGACGCGCTGGAGTGGAACTATGTGCAGTTTGCCGCCGGGAGTCACTCACCGGCACTTTGGCGCGAAGCGATTGACAGACTGAACCTGCTGGCGGCGAGACCCGAGCCGCCGGCTTCGGCTGAGCGGGCATTGCGCGGCGCTTGGCGGCAACCATGGCGCCAACCGCTCGCCGCCGCGGGCGACGATACGCCTCTGTCTCTGTGCGGCGGCGCGGTAGCGGTATTCCCTGGACTCCCGGCATCGGGGCGGAAGCGCGTGGTTATCGCCGCGCCCTATCTTCCCTTCCCTCTGTCGCACGGCGGAGCGGTGCGCATGTTCAACCTGATGCGGGAGGCGGCGCGCGATTTCGACCAGATCCTGATTGTCTTCGTGGATCAACTCGCCACACCCGCGGCCGAGCTGTTGGCGATTTGCAACGAGGTGATCCTGGTACGGCGCGAGGGTTCGCATCTTCTACCGCCGAGCAGGCGGCCCGATGTGGTGGAAGAGCACGACCGTCCCGAATTCCGTGCGGCGCTTGCGGCCACCTTGCGCCGGTGGCGGCCGGACATCGTACAGCTTGAATTCACGCAGATGGCCCTTTATGCCGAACAATGCCGTCCAGCGAAGACGATTCTTGTCGAGCACGACATTACGCTCGACCTCTACGGCCAACTTCTGAAAGACAAAGAAGATTACGACACGCGGGAGCAGTACGAGAAATGGTCCGAATTTGAGCGCGATGCATGGAGCCGCGTCGACGCGGTGGTGGCGATGTCGGATAAGGACCGCCGTACGATCGGCCGCGCCAATGCGCATGCAATCCTCAACGGCGTCGACCTGGCGCGATTCACACCGTCCGATGCGGAACCCGAAGCGAACCGGCTGTTGTTCATCGGATCCTTCGCGCACTTACCCAACGTTATGGCGCTCGACTTTTTCCTGCGGGAAGTGTGGCCGCTGATACGGGAGAAAGCCGTGCTCCATGTCATCGCCGGACAACGGCATGAGTACTATCTGGACCGCTATGCGGATCGCGTGCGGCTGAACCTGGATCAACCGAACGTCGAGATCGACGGTTTCGTCAGCGATGTTCGTGCCGCGTATCATCGGGCAGCGATCGTGGTTGCGCCACTCGTGGCGAGCGCCGGCACGAACATCAAAATCATGGAGGCGATGGCGATGCGGAAGGCGATCGTCACGACGTCCGCCGGGATCAATGGGCTCGAATTAGCGGACGGAAAAGACGTGCTGGTGGCCAATACGGGCGCGGAGATGGCCGCGGCAATCGAGCGCCTTATCGACAACCCCGCGGCACGCAAAACGCTGGAGCGATTCGCCCGTGAAACAGCGGAACACGAGTACGGCTGGGACCGTATTGGAGGCGCGCAGGCAGAGTTATACCGCGCGCTGGCCGGGCCGGAAAAGTTACACTGAAGGAGCTAATTATGTTGAAACCCTTGTCTGATATCGGGCTAGTGGGACTGGCCGTGATGGGCCAGAACCTCGCGCTCAACATTGCCGACCACGGCTTCCAGATTTCCGTCTACAACCGCACCACGGAGACGATGGAGAAGTTCACCGCCGAGAATCCGCAGACGCCCGGAGGCGTCGTGGGCGCGAAGACTCTCGAAGAGTTTGTACAGTCGCTTTCGCGGCCTCGCAAGATCGTCATCCTCGTGAAAGCCGGCGGTCCAACGGACGCTGTGATCAACAGCCTGCTGCCATTACTCGATGCGGAGGACATCATCATCGACGGCGGGAACGCACTGTGGACCGACACCATCCGCCGTGAAAAAGATCTGGCCGCGAAAGGCTTCCGCTTCGTCGGGTCGGGCGTGAGCGGCGGCGAAGAGGGTGCGCGCTTCGGCCCATCATTGATGCCGGGGGGCGACCCTTCCTCGTACGAAGAAATCAAGGACATCTGGATGGCAGTGGCCGCGAAAGTGGACGCAACAACCGGGAAGCCGATCATGGGCGCGACGCCGGGCAACCCAGTGAAGGGCGGCGTGCCGTGCACCACTTTCATCGGGCCGAACGGCGCGGGCCACTACGTAAAAATGGTGCACAACGGCATTGAATACGGCGACATGCAGATGATCTGCGAGTCGTACGATATTCTGCGCAAATTGGGCGGGTTTACGCCGGCCGAGCTCAGCAAGATCTTCGGCGAGTGGAACACCGGAAAACTCGATTCGTTCCTGATTGAGATCACGACGGACATTCTGCAGCAGATCGACCCAGTCACCGCGAAGCCGTTCGTCGATATCGTGCTCGACGCGGCTGGCCAAAAAGGCACGGGAAAGTGGACCAGTGTCAATGCGCTCGATATGGGCGTTCCCGCACCGACCGTTTCCGAGGCCGTCTTCGCGCGTTGCCTGAGCGCCGTAAAGGAAGAGCGCGTGGCCGCTTCGACTCAGCTTACCGGACCGCAGGCGGCGTATTCGGGCGACAAAGCGAAGCTTGTGAAGGCTGTACACGACGCACTGTACTGCTCGAAGATCTGCTCCTACGCGCAGGGCTTCCAGTTGATGAGCGCGGCACAGGCCGAATATAAATGGACGCTGAATTTCGGCGAGATCGCGAAGATCTGGCGCGGCGGCTGCATCATCCGCGCGGCATTTCTGCAGAAGATCACGGAAGCGTATGAGCGCAATCCGAAGCTGGCCAATTTGCTGCTCGATCCGTTCTTCAAAGCCGAGATCGACCAGGCACAATCGAACTGGCGCCAGGTAATCGCCCTGGCAGCCACGCACGGCATCCCGGCGCCAACGTTTTATTCCGCGCTTTCCTATTACGACGGCTATCGAGCGGCCACCCTGCCCGCAAACCTGCTGCAGGCGCAGCGCGACTACTTCGGCGCTCACACCTACGAGCGAACCGACAACCCGCGCGGCAAGGCGTTCCACCTCGACTGGCCCGAACCTGGCCGTCCGCAGTTGGAAGTCTGAGTGGTCCCCGCGCTACTCGAAAAGTATCGCGAAGAACTTACCGGGCGCGTGCTGCCATTTTGGTTGCGGCACGCGCTCGATCGCGTTCATGGCGGCTATTTCAACTGTGTCGACGCCACCGGGGCCGTTTATGACACCCGGAAACATATCTGGATGCAGGGGCGCGGCGCCTGGATGTTCGCGCGGCTCTATAACAGCTTCGAACCGCGACCAGAGTACAAAGAAGCCGCGGAGATCATATTCCGCTTCCTGGCGCACGCGCGCCACGATGAGCCGCGCTGCTGGTTCAGCCTGACGGAAGACGGCAAGCCAGCGGCGTTCCAACGTAAGCCGTATACTGCGTTTTTCGTGGCTTTGGCGCTGGTGGAATACTCGAAGATTTCGAAGGATGCGGCGCACGTTGCGGAAGCTGTGGAGTTGTTCTGGCTCATCGAGGGGTGGATCCGCAGACCGGAACTGCTGGGCCGTCCGCCCTTGCCTGGCGGCGTTGGCTATACGCAGCTTGCCGACTTGTACGTGCTGGGCTGGCTGGCGTTTGAACTGAACAAGGTACACGCCGATCCCCGCTACGAGAAAGTGATTCAATCCTGCATCCGGCGGCTGTCGGCGCACTTTCATCCGGAGTTAAAGCTGCTGATGGAGAATGCCGCGACCGGAGACCCGGAACAGTTCCGGCAATTTCCGGAGGGACGGTTGATCTGTGTGGGCAGTTCGCTCGAAGTATGCTGGCTGTTTCTTCAGATTGCCGAGGAGATGCAGATGGGCAGCGCGCACTTTCTGCGTGAGGCGGTTCTGGGCGCGCTGGAGTACGGGTGGGATCGGGAGCACGGCGGGTTCTACTACTTCCAGGATCTGCACGGCCGGCCGCCCGTGGCGCTCGAATCGAACATGAAGCTATGGTGGCCGCACACAGAGGCGATCATCGCGTGCGCACAGGCGTATAAGTGGACGAACGACGAGCGATTCCTGGAGTGGTGGCAGCGCGTGGACGAGTACGCCTTCCGTACCTTCGCGGATCCGATGCATGGGGAATGGTTTGGCTACTGCGACCGCCGGGGGGAGGTGGCGACTCCGCTGAAAGGCGGACCATATAAAGGCATCTTCCACGTGCCCCGCGCATTGTTGTTCACGATCCAGGCATATTCGCCGCAAGATAATCGCGCAATGCGAAAAGGCCACGCAGGAGAGAGATTTAGAGGATGAAATTTACGTCGACTTGAGTTACCACTTCGACGGGCTGTCCGTTGAGCAGCGTGGGTTTGTATCGAAACTGCTTCGCCGCTTCGGTGGCGTTGGGGACCAGTAGCGGATGGCCGCTGACCACCATCAGGTTGCTCACGGCACCCGTTTTGTCAATGACTGCATCGAACCGGACGGTACCCTGAATGCGGGCCTGCCGGGCGAGGGGCGGGTACTCGGGGTCGACTTTGGTAAGGATGTTCGCGGCTTGTACGGCACCGCCGACACGAATGCGGGAAGGCGGATTGGCTTGAGTCAGGCCGGCTCCGACGTAGATGCTGGTTTCCCCCTGCCTATTCACTTCGGTCCGGACCCGCAATCCGGCTGAAACACTTTGCACGACGGAATGTATTTCCGGTGCGACCGGCCTGCCGACGAAAGGCTGGAGGCGAGCGTGCAGTGTCTGGTAAATCGCAGGAGGGAGAGACTCCTCAACAAAGACGCCCTTCACTATCCCCTGTCCGGCGCTTTGCGGTTTTCGGAAGTCGATCGTCACTTGAGCCACACTCGGCCCCGGTTTGAACTGCCAGTTTAGTACCGCGGCCAGCGCGGCTTTGCGCAATTCCGGCGCTCCCGAAATTACTCGGGCGTCCGCCACTTCGCCATTCGCAGCGAGTGTAACTTCGATGGTTACAGGTCCGGACACATCGGCTCGGCTTGCCATGATCGGATAGGCGGGCGGAGTGACCAGAATCAACGCGGCGCCGTGGGCCGTCACATAGTCCGGTACGGATTCCGCCACCTGTGGCGCGCCCCGCAGCGGGAAGGAAGCTGTCACCCACAGACCAGCGGCTACAGTAAACGCCGCGACCGCGCTGTAGGAAGCAATCAATCGAAAACGAGACATGGGAACCTCCATTAAGAGTGCATTGATTCGGGCGGCCAACTGCCTTTGCCGCAAGAACTGCGGCGCCGGAGCAAGATAGGGTTGGATCCGCGCATCGGCCACAGCCAGCAAAGCATCGACATATACTTCTCGCGAACCCGCCTTGCAGCAAGCTTCCCGGTCCACTACTTGCTCCCGCGTCAATCGAATTCGCGCCACTAACAGCCATAAGGCCGGGTGAAACCACAACACACAGAGCACAATCTCCTCGGCGAGTGCGAACAGCCAATCGCGCCGCCGCACATGCGCCCGTTCATGTGCCAAAATCGCTTCGCGCGCCTCCTCCGGCAACTCCATCACCTCGGGCGGCAGCAGAATAATCGGCCGCCAGAATCCGAAGGTCACAGGGCCGGAGACCTCCGGCGAAACCGCCACGCCGCCGCCAATCGGGTTCGCATCCCACCGGATGCTTCGGAGCCGCATCAATCCAAGGAGCAGCCAAACCGAGCGCGCCAGCACACCCAACCCGATCACGATCAGCGCCAGCATCGCCCAATCCAACGGCGCCCGCACGTCGGCGCGCTCCAGCATCATCACAGGCATTGCGACCCGGCCCGGCGAAATCCGCTGCGCCAATATCACGGGCCGCTGCCAGGTCTGTAACAGCGGCAGCAC
The DNA here is from genome assembly GCA_016185425.1 of Acidobacteriota bacterium. Classification (GTDB taxonomy): domain Bacteria; phylum Acidobacteriota; class Terriglobia; order Bryobacterales; family Bryobacteraceae. The sequence continues at coordinate 26,604 of JACPNQ010000023.1, forward strand.
CAAGACCGCCGCCAGCAGAAGCTGCAGGAACAGCAGCGGCCGGACCAGCCGCAATACCCGCATCAATAGAAGACCCGCGATAATCAGCACAGCTACCTGGAGCGAGTAGGCCGCGAGATTCGAGACAATCAACGAGGCATTCATCGCTTCCCCTTGCTCTTCTTAAGCATCGCGGCGATCTCCTCCATCTCCTTCGCGGAGACCTCCCGGTTCTCCACCAGGTGTAGCAGAAGGGGCTTCGCCGCGCCATCAAAAACCCGCTGCAAAAACTCGCTCACCATTCCGCCGACAACGCGCTCCTTCGGCTCGGCCGCGGTATAGACATACGCCTTCTCCGCCGCCGACTTTGCCAGATATCCCTTCTCCTCCAGAATTCGCATCATCGTCATCACCGTCGTATACGCTACCTTCCGGCGCTCCAGCAGCGTCTCGTACACATCCCGGACCGTGGTTCGTTCCCGCCCCCAGACGATCTTCATGATTTCCAGTTCCTGTTCTGTCAGAACGCTCGACCGCGGTCTCATACTATTTAATTAGTACTAAACGCCTAACAAGTCAAGCGTCTTGTTTCGGCCGCATCCCGCGTGGGAACCTGAATAGAATGGCGGACCGCATCAACTACCTGAACATCGGCCTTATGCTGCTCTCCTGCGGCGTCGCCCTGTTCATTCCGTTTGAGCTCTTCCTATTCGCCTACGCCATCCTCGGCCCAGCCCACTACCTCACAGAAATCAGTTGGCTGGAGAAGCGCCGGTTTTTCACACCGAATAAACACGACTTCTGGCTGCTCGCGGTCCTTGCCGTTCTCCTCTTTGTCTCCGGACAGCCGGCGGCATCGCAGTCATTTACCTTCAGCTCCGCGCTCTACACGGCGCTGGCTCTGGGCGCGGCGCTTGTCCTCGTACTGACGGACAAGCCGAAGATGCGCCTCGCCGGCCTGGCCATCGCCTCCGCCCTCGCTTTCATCCTTGTGCAGACGTTCGGATTCCTGGCGCTGCTCATGGCGCTCTTCGTACCGACGCTCATTCACGTCTATCTGTTTACCGGATTCTTCATGCTTTACGGCGCCTTAAAAGAACGCAGCCGCAGCGGCTACCTGGCGTTCGCGATCTTCCTTCTGTGCCCCGTCCTTTGCTACTTCCTGGACCCGCTCCGCTATACGCCGTCAAACTACGTCGTCGTCTCTTACTGGCTCGGTTTTTCCAAGCTCAATCTCGCCGTTCTCGGACTGGACGTACCGACAACGAAGGCCGCCGGAGGCGCAGCCGCGCTCGCCGTTTTCTCTTCCACCACGGGCCTGATCCTGATGCGGTTCATCGCATTCGCCTACACGTATCATTACTTCAACTGGTTCTCGAAAACCTCGATTATCAAATGGCACGAAGTAGGGCGCGGCCGGCTGGCGGTCATTGCGCTGCTCTGGGCGGCGGCCGCCGGCATTTACATCTACGACTATACGATCGGCGTCAAAGTTCTTTTCGGTTTGAGTGTCCTCCATGTCTATCTGGAGTTCCCGCTCAACCACATCTCCATCATGGGCACCTTCCGTGAGCTCAAGTCTCGCGTTGCCCGCCCTGCTCTCGCCCCCGCCCTCGAACGCTAATGTCCCTCTCTGCCCCACCGCTATTGCTCTTCGATATTGATGGCACACTCATGCGCAAAGCCGGACCGCATCATCGGCAGGTGCTTGTCGACGCTGTCAAACACGTCACCGGCCTGGCAACAGCTACCGAGCAGATTCCCGTGCAAGGAATGCTGGACCGCGACATTCTCGCTTGGATGCTCCGCGACGCGGGCGCCAGCGCCACGTTTATCAAGCGTGTTATGCCCGGTGTAGTTCAACACGCCCAGGCGCTCTATACGGAATGTTGTCCGGATCTCCGGCAGAAAGTCTGCCCCGGCGTCCGGCCGCTGCTACGGCGCATCACCCTACGCGGACTGAAGGCGGGTCTAGTCACCGGCAATCTCTCGGCAATCGGGTGGAAGAAGGTCGAAAGCGCCGGGCTGAAGAGCCACTTCTCTTTCGGCGCCTTTGCGGAACAGGGTAAGGATCGAGCCACGCTGGCGGCCCGCGCCATCGCCCAGGCCCGCCGCAACAAATGGATCACTCGCCACTCGGTGATTGTCCTGTTCGGCGATCACGAGAATGATATCCTGGCGGCGAAGGCGAACGGCATCCGCTCGGTTGCCGTCGCCACGGGCCTTTCTCAGCCCGCGGCACTTTCGCGGCTTCAGCCCGACTTTCTTCTGCCGGATCTGCGAAATTGCCCCCTGGAAGAGATCCTTTCGTAAATGCCGCAAGAAGCCCAGTCACTGGCCGTTAAGCGCGCCCAGGTGGAATTTCACAACTTCGCATCGCTCGGCGAACCCGAACGCGCGCTGCGTGTTTACGCGGAGGAGAACGTACGCCGTGGCGCGGTTATCCGCAACCATCTGGCCTTCCTTGGGGAAATGACGCCGTATCTCGAAATCGGCGCCAATGCGGGACATTCGAGCTACATGCTCTCAAATGAGTTCGGCGCCGACGGATTCGCCTCCGACATCTCCGCCGATTCCCTGCGGCACGGCGTCGCGCTGATGGATAAGTGGGGCCTGCAAAAGGCGCCCGTGCGCGTCACGGCCGATGCGCTGCACCTGCCCTTCGCCGATAGTTCATTGCGCTGCGTCATGGCTTTTCAAATGCTCAGCCAGTTCATGAACATCGAGAGCATTTTCATCGAAGTAAAGCGCGTCCTCGCGCCCGGCGGCGTGTTTCTCTTCGCGGAAGAACCGCTTCGGCGCAAGCTCTCCCTGCGTCTCTATCGCTGTCCATACTGGGACACGATGAAGCCGTGGGAGCGAAAACTCTACGAGTGGGGATTGCTCGGTTACTTGGTCCGTGACGTCATTGGCGCCGCGCAGGAAGAGGGTTTCGGCATTCGTCAGAATCACTCGATGGAGTTGCACCACTGGCACCAGCTCATCGCCCGCCATTTTCCCGAGCATGAGTTCGAGCTGTTCGTCCCCGAGCGCGGCTGGGGCGAGCGTATCGTCAAAAACATGGCGCGGAAGGTCGATAAGCATGGATCCGACTGGGTACCGGCGCGCCTGCTAGGCGGGACGCTCGCCGCGGCCTGCAAGAAGCCGGGCACGCCGGTTCCTGTCGATCCTGATGCGCCGTTTGAGTCCCGCCTGCAATGCCCGGACTGCGGCGGGAAGTTCCGTCTCGACACGGACCACGCACTCCGCTGCATGAACTGCGACTATGTGGCACCGATGGAGGGCGGGGTCTACAATCTCCTTCGCTCCGCCGACAAGAAAGAACTCTACCCAGGCGACCGCGAAGACGTCATCGACTTCTCGCTGCCCAGCCACGCCAAACAGCTCGGCGAGAACTGGTACGAGTTGGAGGGCGTCTACGGCAACAAATACCGGTGGATAGGCGCGCGAGCAACGGCGACGCTCACGAATCTCCGCCAAACGCCGCAGCGTCTTCGTATCCGCGGCCATGCCCACGCGGGTCTATTTGCCACTGGCACGCCTCCTCAGATCAGCGTCACCGTGAACGGAACGCCTCTACGCACCTGGACGCTCGAACGCACCGGCCTTTTCATCTTGGAAGCGGACGTACCCGATGCGCCCAAATACGACCTGGAAATAAATGCCTCTCCCACTTGGGAAGCGCCTCCCGACGATCGCATATTCACCGTCAATCTCTCCATGATCCGCCTCGACCCGAGGGACTAGCGCGCGCTAGATCACCAGATCCAGTTTCGTTTTGCCTGCCGGAAGCATCAGAGACTTTCTGGTCAATCCGCCAACGGCAAGCGCTGAGTTGCCTGGCCGTATCGACTTCGCGTGGAACGCATACCGTCCGGCTGCATTCGCTTTCGTCGTGAACTTCCGTCCGTTGTTGATCAGAGTGATCATCTGGCTTCCAGCGGCAAGGCCGCCGGCGCGCCGTATCTCTCCCTCCAGAATTGGTTCCGAAAGAGAACCCGCTTGCCTGTAGGCAAACGTACCGAAAACTACGTCGCAGTAGACCTCGACAGCGTACCGTTCGGTGGGCCCGGCCGCCAGTTCCAGTGTGTTGGAGATCGTCCGCGAATCCGTGTTTTGCACGGCACTGCTGTGCGTAACCACCGTTTCGGTTGAGGTTTCGCCGGTCACGCCAAGTCCGAGGAAATGAAGAAGACCCGGCTTGTTGTTCTGTACGTGCGTACGGGTGCTCTTGGACTGCCGCGAGTCCTGGGTCGTAATGCTATAGGTCTCGGTCTGCGAGATCTGCCCGCCGTTGAGGTCGATCGTGTCGACGTAAACGAAACGATCCGTGGGCAACACAACTGACGGCCCGCCGTCCACAAACGGATCCAGCTTCAAGTATTCGGCGACCGTCTCAGCGTTCAGGTCCGACTGGCCTCCGCTCTTCAGGAATCCCATGCTCGTAACGCCTACGCCGTCATGCCCGATCACGGTCACTCGGATGCGTCCGACTTTCGATGTAAACCATGCCAGCTTGACGTTCTTCAGGTAGTAGATCAGGTCACCGCTGCCGGGTCCGCCGCTTGCCGCGTTGGTAGAGATCGTCTGCTCCTTCGCTATGGAGACCGTCACGCTATGTTCGTTCGTCACCGACAGCCCTTCGGAGTCCGTCGCGCTCGCCGTACCCAGCGCGCCAACGATCGCGCCCAGCGCCTCAACGATCCCGCTCACAACCGGATCCTTGAATTCCTTGTTGACGAGCTCTAAAGCCTTCGTGAACCCCTTCATTTCATTGGCGAAGAAATTGACATTGTCAAAATCCGGAGTGACCGGCTTACTCGTTGTGGTCTGCTTGCCAATCGAGAAGCTAGTCGTATTTCCGGTCGATTTCGTGACCGTCCACTTCGAGACATTGTGTTTGCCTTGATCCGGCACAGGCGCATAGATGATGGCAATTGGAAACGAAGGAAGCTCGAATACACCCGCTCCCGCGACGAACCGGACAATTTCCAGAGGCAGGGCGCTGGTAAACTTCTTTGGTCCGCGCACAAGTGTGAAATTCACTGACTCAGCCGCGCCCACCGAGATACTGATCGTGGTCCCGGTTGAAGTTCGGACGACGGGCAGACCCAGCACCGAGAGCGAAACCTCTCCCGTCCGATTCTTCAATTTGAAGCGAAGTATCACCTCGATCGCATTGATTGCATTTACCTTCCCGCCAATGATTGTTTTTGGCGGCTTCAGCGGGCCGGGGCCCCCATCATCACCCCCGACTTGTTCTTTGAACGTCGGCACCGAATATGTGAACGCGCCGCTTGCGCAATCAAACGTTCCGATAGTGACCGTTTTCTTCTTTACCGGAAAAGGAAAGTTGGCTTCCTGCCCCCGAATGAGGCTGAAAATCTCATCCGATTTGGACGACGCTACAACAGAACTGGCCATGACGGTCCTCCTCAATTAACTAGTGAGGAGCGGATGGCGACCGTTGCAGCCCAAGTTAAACGAGAATTGTAAACGCGTTCTCCGTCCGCTCCACCGGACGGTACAGTGTGTCGCGTTCCATAGGCTCGCGGCCCGCTTCCCGGATCAGCCGCAGCAGATCCGCGCGGCGCAGTCCCTGGCTTGTTGTCGCGCCGGCGTCGTGGTAAATCTTCTCTTCCACAATCGTTCCGTCGAGATCGTCCGACCCGAACCGCTGCGAAATCTGCGCCATCGCCTCTGTCATCATCACCCAGTAGGCTTTGATATGCGGGATGTTATCGAGCATCAGCCGCGACACGGCGATGTTCCGCAGGTCGTCGTACCCGGTAGTCTTCGGCAGATGCGCAAGCGCGGTATTCGCCGGATGGAAGGCCAACGGAATGAAGGTCTGGAATCCGTTCGTCTCATCCTGCACGTCGCGCAGCCGCACCAGATGATCCACGCGATCCTCCGGGCCTTCGATATGGCCATAGAGCATCGTGCAGTTCGTCTTGATGCCTAGCTGATGGCTGATCCGTGCCACTTCCAGCCATTCACTCCCATCGATCTTGTGATCGCAGATAATTCGCCGCACGCGCTCGCTGAAAATCTCAGCGCCACCGCCCGGCTGCGAATCCATTCCCGCATCGCGCAGACGAATCAATACTTCGCGAATCGGCAGCTTAGCGCGTTTGGCCAGATAGGCGATCTCAACCATCGTGAATGCCTTCAAGTGCACCTGCGGATAGCGCTGTTTCAAGCCGCGCAGCATTTCGCAGTACCAGTCGAGCGTCAGCTCCGGGTGCAACCCGCCCACGATATGGAACTCGCTGACCGCCTCGGAATAGCCGTGCCCAGCCACTTCCCACACCTGGTCCAGCGACATCGTATATCCGCGCGGATCGCGCGCCTTTTTCCCGAACGCGCACAACCGGCACGAAGCCGTGCATACGTCGGTGGGGTTGATGTGCCGGTTCACGTTGAAATATGTGATGTTTCCGTTGACTCGTTCCCGCACCGCATTCGCGAGCCAGCCTACGCCCAAGATATCCGTCGAGCGATAGAGCGTGACACCGTCATCGAAGCTCAGCCGCTCGCCGGCCAACACCCTATCGCGAATCGGCAGCAGCCGGGCATCCTCAAAGTGGGGGGTCATAGTCGCTCGTTACACTCCACGCCTGGCATACCAGACATCGGCTGCCCAAAACACGAAGAATAGCACGCTGACGTAACCATTCACCGTGAAAAACGCCGCGTTTACGCGGCTCAAATCGTCTGCCTTGACCAGGCTGTGCTCATACACCAGCAGCATCGCCACAATCGCAATCCCGGCCGCGCCGAGCAGGCCAAGGGAGAAGCTTTGCAGCAGCATGACCAGGCACACTAGCATCGCCAGGTGGAGCACGCGCGACACGATCAGCGCGGCGGAGATACCCAGCCGTTTCGGCAAGCTGTACAACCCGGAACTCCGGTCAAATTCAAAATCCTGGCAGGAGTAGATGATGTCGAACCCTGCGGTCCAGAACGTCACCGCGGCCGTTAGCCAGAGAATGCGGAGATCCAGCGCGCCGTCCACGGCGATCCATGCCGCCGCCGGTGCGATGCCGAGCGCGAATCCCAGCACGACGTGCGACCACGACGTGAAACGCTTGGTGAAGCTGTATCCCATGACCATCGCCAGCGCGACCGGCGAGAGGTAGAGGCAAAGCGGACCAAGCATCGCCGCCGCGAACACAAGCAGCCCCGTCATGAATGCCAGGAAACCCCACGCGAATCCAGCGGATAGGAGCCCCGCAGGCAGATGCCGCATTCTGGTCCGCGGATTCAGTCCGTCGATGTCCGAATCCAGAATACGGTTAAAAGCCATTCCGGCCGACCGCGCGCCGACCATTGCCACAACAATCCACGTCAGTTTCCAGGCGGCGCCTTCGGCCCGAAATCCGGCGTTGCGCCACGCAAGCAACGCCCCTGTCAGTGCGAATGGAAGCGCAAAAATAGAGTGCTCGAATTTGATCATGTCGAGCGTTAAACGCAGGCGCTGGAAAAACATCTTGCGTTACCATTTTAACGGATGTGGCTTAAAACGTTTTGGGTGCTCCTTGTTGTTACCGCACTCACCGCCTGTGTCGACCAGCAGAAGACCGCGACAATGGAGGATCTCTATACTCGGGAGGTACGGATGCCGGACGGTGTCCGCTACCGGGCCGAGGTGGCATCCAAGCCGTTCGACATGAGCCGAGGCCTGATGTTTCGCGATTCGTTGGCAGGTGATCGGGCGATGCTGTTCGTCTACGGCCAGGCAGGCCGATATCCAATCTGGACCTATCAGAACCGCATCGCACTGGATGTTATCTGGCTGGATCAGAACCGGATCATCAACGAAATTATCCCCGGCCTCCAGCCGTGCAAGACCGATAGCGCCAACAAGTGCCCGCAGTATGGCGGCGCATTCCGCTCGCTGTACGTGCTGGAGACCAACGCCGGCGTCGCCGCGAAGCATAAACTGAAACCCGGCGATCGATTGGACTTCTAACTCTCTTATGGACGCAGACAAAATTCGCGAACTCCTCGAAAACGTTCGCTGCGGCGATGTCGATGTCGACAGCGCAATGGACCGCCTGAAACATATGCCTTTTGAGGATCTCGGCTTCGCCAAGGTCGATCATCATCGCGCCCTTCGCCAGGGCATGCCGGAGGTAGTCTTCGGGCTCGGCAAGGCGCCCGAGCACATCCGCGACATCGCCGTCAGAGTCGCGGAGCGAGCGCAGAACCTGTTAATCACGCGAACCAGCCGTGAAGCCGCCGACCTCGTGCTGGAGGCGGTCCCCGGCATTGAATACCATCCGCACTCCGGCGCCATGCGCCTATGGCGGGACAAAACGATTCGCGGCCGCGGCCGCATCGCCGTTGTGTGCGCCGGGACCAGTGATATCCCGGTCGCTGAAGAGGCCCGCATCACGGCCGAGGTCATGGGCAACGAGGTCGAGTCCATTCATGACATCGGTGTCGCCGGAATTCACCGGTTAATGAACAACCGCGACCGCCTTACCCAAGCGAAGGTTATTGTCGTATGCGCCGGCATGGAGGGCGCGCTGCCCAGTGCGGTCGGCGGGCTGGTGAGCGTCCCGGTGATCGCCGTGCCAACGAGCATTGGTTATGGCGCCAGCTTTAACGGTTTGGCTGCGTTGCTCGGCATGTTGAATAGCTGCGCCTCGAATGTCACTGTTGTCAACATCGACAATGGCTTCGGCGGAGGCTACGTCGCAAGCCTCATCAACCGGCCCTAATCGGCCGTTACAGATTTGCCGCCCGCAGCCGCTCTCCCGCGGCGGCCAACGTTTCCGGCTTCTTGCAGAAACAAAACCGGACGTAGTTCTTGCCTAATTCCGGCCTGGAAAAGAAGCTCGATCCGGGTACGGCGGCGAGTTTTACCGTATTGATCAGATGCCGCACGAATTGCATGTCGTCGGGAAAGCCGAAACCGGATATGTCCGTCATGATGTAATATGCGCCTGCCGGGCGGAAACACGAAAAACCGGCGGCCGTCAGAATATCGAGTAGCTGATCCCGCCGCACGCCATACTCCACGCCCAGGTGCTCGTAGAACGACGCGGGCTGGCGGAGCGCGGCCACACCCGCAGTCTGCAGCGGTGTCGCCGCGCCAACGGTGAGAAAATCGTGCACTTTTCGAATCGAATCGGTAAGGTCCGGCGCCGCCGCCACCCATCCCACACGCCACCCGGTGACCGAATAGGTCTTGCTCATGCTATTCACGATCACCGCGCGCTCCCGCATCCCCGGAAGCGTCATCACGGGAATATGTTTGGCGCCGTCGTATACGATGTGCTCATAGATCTCATCGGTGATGCACAGCGCGTCGTATTCCTGACACAATTCCGCGATGAGACTGAGCTCCTCCGGGCTAAACACGCGGCCTGTCGGGTTATTGGGCGTATTGATGATGATCGCCTTCGTCCGGGAGCTGAACGCCCGCCGGAGTTCCTCCGGATCAAAGCTCCAGTCCGGCGGACGCAACGTCACAAGCTTTCTGACGCCGCCGCAGAGCTGCAAGTCGGGGTGGTAGTTCTCATAGTAGGGCTCGAAGACAATGACCTCGTCTCCGTCATTCACCGTCGCTAACAGCGTTGCCACCATCCCCTCTGTCGCTCCGCAAACGACGGTGATCTCCCTTTGCGGATCAAGGTCGATCGCATAGGTCTGCCGGTACTTGTACGCAATAGCTTCCCGCAGGGCAGGAATGCCCCAGGTGATTGGATACTGGTTATGATCCGCCGCGATCGCCTCCGCGGCGGCCTCCTTCAAAAACGCCGGCGCCGCAAAGTCGGGAAAGCCTTGAGCCAGGTTCACTGCGCCCGCCGCCACTGCCAGCCGTGTCATCTCGCGGATGACGGACTCGGTAAAGTCAGCGGTTCTTTCGCTTCGGAAGCGACTTCTTTGCGGCGGCCGGGCGAGGCTTTGCGGGAGGCTCATTCGTCGAGTGTATAGCAGCCACTTTGCCCTCGTACAGCCTCCTGTACACCGACGCATTCCGCAACACACTCTGCACGTAATCGCGCGTTTCATCGAACGGAATGGTCTCGATGAACTCGGCCTGTTCATTGAACGTGGCGAATCGACGCCACTTGTTCACGCGTGATCCGCCGCCGTTATAAGCGGCCAGCACATCTTCCCACCTTCCCCCGAAGGCCCGCTGCAGCGTCTTCAGATAAAACGTGCCCAATCGAAGATTAATCGCCGGGTCGAAGAGCATCGAGGTCGAGAACGCGCGCATCCCGACGCGGCGGCTTAGCTCCCGTCCCGTCGACGGAAGGATCTGCGTAAGTCCATAGGCGTTAGAGCGGCTGATTACCTTCGGGTTAAACTCCGATTCCTGCCGGATCAACCCCGCTACCAGGTACGGGTCGATATCGTGCTCCCGTGCGTACTTTTCCAGGTCCTCCTGGTAGGGCATTGGGAATGCCAGGCGCCAGAACCGGTCGCCCGCGGCATCCCACGGAAAGAATAGATAGCCCGGGAGCAATCCCTTGATGTACCGCAGCCCTTTATCCGCCTGCCCGATTTTGGTCATGTGGTCAGCCAGATCCATTGCCAACCCGATCGGCGCGGATTCTTCTCGCGCGCCCATGCGGAGCTCGAATTCGGCATAGTTGTCCAACCCGGCCATCTCCAACAGCGCCGCACGCTCCCGGCGGGTTTTCGCCGTCGCCGCCTCCACGACGGAAAAACCCGCTCGGCGCGGCCACCGCAAGCCGTCCACCCATTGCCGTGTTTCCGCGGAGACGTCCGCCGCGCGCACGCGCGCATCGTTCAGCCGGTCTGCCGCGATCAAAGCATAGTACGTATTCGGAAACCGCGTTGTTACGGTCTCCAAGTAAGGCCGGGCGGCGCTGTAGTCTCCGCGCTGCTCCGCGATCCGCGCCAGGAAATACAGTGCGGTGTTCGCCTTCTCCGATTGTGGGAATCGCTGCAAATGCTCACGCAGCAGCGTTTCAGCGTCCGGCCGGCGCCGCAAGTAGGCGCTCCAAACCACCTTCCAATGGCAGAATGGCGCTTTGCCATCCCTTTCGAAATTCGTCGCGCACGCCTGGTAGAGCGGTTCATATGCGGTGAAATTGTTGTCGAGCAGATACTGGTACCCCTCGGCCACCAGCGCATCAAGATAGCGCAATGACCCCGCATGATGTCTCGCCAGACGGTCGAACGCCGCCGCGCGGTCGGCTTCCAGATCCATGCGACGCGCGGTTTGATACAGCCACCAGCTCCGCTCCGCGTCCGCCGCCGGCGAGGTAAGCGTCAACGCCGCCAGCGCCCTGCGCACCTCCACATAGTGTTTGGCGCGGTATTCCGCTTCCCAGCCCTTCACCTCCGCCATCTCCCGGTCATCGCGATCCCACGCTACCGCGGCACCACGGAGTTCGGCGCGCACGGCCGCCGCCTGTCCGGGCGCGCAGCGTTCGGCTCGCAGTAAGTAGTCCGCCGGCATTGCCTTCATGCGCCATTCCGGCCCCACTCTTCCCGCCTCGGGCGATTGCGGATATCGGAAATACACGCGCGAATAATAGGTTCCCGCCTTCTCGCGGCTCCCTGCCGCCAGCCAAGCTTCCGCCAGCGCCATATCGCCCTGCGGCTGGGTTAACTGTGCCTCGTTCTTCTCCAGTAGCTGCGCCGCCAGTTCGGCCTTTCCAAGCGCGAGATACGACTTCGCGCCAAGCATCGCCGCACGGCCGGCCACAGCCGAAACGGGCTGCTGCCGCCACACGGTTTCCAGGGCGGCCACTGCATCGGCATGACGTTCCAGCCCCGCCAGCGCGGACGCCTGAAAGAACGCCACGTAGTCATCGATCCTGTTTAACTGCGGGCCACGTGCCTTTTGAAGGATCGGCTGCGCTTCCGCGAATCGCTGCGCTTCAACCGCCGATACGGCAAGCGACAGCCGCGCCGCCGCGCCCGCTGGTGTTGCCGCCAGCCGCGACGCACATTGTTCCAGCGCCATGCGCGCCGGGCTCCTTGCCGATTCCCGCCAAGCCCTCGCTTCGCTCTCACAGCTCGGCCCGGCCGCCAGAACGGCGGCCGCAAGCACGACGATGATCGCCTTAGGCACGGTCTCCCCCGCGCAGTGGCCCCGGATACGACGCACCGAGCATCGCCGCATCGCCCAAGGCAAGCCTCCCCAATATTTCCGCATGCAGACAGTCACGCGCCTCCGGATACCGCGACCGGAAGAGTGCCCGTGCATCATCAATCGGCCCGCGCAATGCCGCATACAAATCCCGCCGCGCACGGCCGCGGGCGATCCGCTCTCCATTCTCCAAAATCCATCGCGCCACCGTCGAGCGCGCAAACGACGCTGCCGTCGCCGGCCTCACCACGGCTGCCGGAGCGGCAACGCCGACTAGCGTGGAGCTCCTCGTCTCTCGCAACTCCAACGCCGCCGCGGCCAGCGACAGCAGCACTTCCAGCGCATATCCATCCGGTCCGTTGTCATCGGCCGCGAGCATCAACCCAAGCACGCGTGTCTTGCCTGCCAGCGGATATAAATACGCCCGTCGCTGCGTGGCTGCCGACCCGGCGACAGCCGCCGACAATTGGCCAGGCGCAAACAATGACACGACCGTTTCTTTCGACTCCACCACCTGCCGGAATGCCGGTGCATCCGCTAACTCGATCTCACCCGGAATCAGATCCATCCCGCGCGCCGCCTCGCAAAGCAGTTTCAAGCCGTCCACACGAAAGAAACAGATCGATTCCGCAAGCGGCGCCGCCGCGTCGGCCAGTATCTGCACCCACTGCGCTGTCGACTCCGCCTGCCGCAGAGCTCTCGCCGCAAGCTGCAGGCCGCGCAGACGCTCTTGCCGTTCCCGCGCCGCTTGCGCCGCGAAATCGTCAATCCCGCGATGTATTTCCTTCAACCGCTCCCGCAACTCCACCTCAATCCTCACTGTCAAATATGCCGCTGATCGCGCCCATCGGACTCTTCTCGTCTCCTCCCGACCGGGAGGGCGCCAGTTCGCGCCGCAGCTTCTCCAGCGTCATGCTCTGCACGATCACTCTCCCTGGCCCGGTCAACGTCGCCAGGAACAGTCCCTCCCCACCAAAAATCGCCGTCTTGATCCCACCGACGTATTGGATGTCATAGGAGACGCTTTCTTCGAATCCGACCACGCAGCCCGTATCGACCTGGAGCGATTCGCCCGGCCCGAGGTTGAAATCGATAAAGTCACCGCCGCCATGAATAAACACAGTGCCGGGACCTGTCAACCGCTCCAGCACGAATCCTTCTCCACCAAAGAATCCCACACCCAGCTTCTTCACCAAGGCAATGTTCAACTGCACCGTGGTTTGCGCGCAAATGAAGCTATCCCGCTGCACCAGGACGCTCTGCCCGGCTGCCAGCGTGAATGGCTGCAGACGCCCCGGATAGCTCCCGGCGAAGCCGACCTCACCCGGCTGTGTCGCCCGGAAATACGTCAGGAATAGGCTCTCGCCCATTACCGTTCGCTTCAATGCGCCCCAAAGCTTTTCGCCGATGCTGCCGCCGGACATCCGCGTCTCCCACTGAATAGAAGGCGTCTTGTATAACATCTTGCCCGCCTCGGCGTACAGTTCCTGCCCCGGTTGTAATTTAATCCGTACTACTTGCAGGTTGTCGCCTTGGATCTGGTAATCCAACGGTGTGGTCATTGGCCCTCCGTCCATCGCCGCTGCGGATAGCCGGCCGCATCGGGGGCAGAATCGGGCATCGTCGGCGACATTGGCGCCGCACTTCGAACAAAACGGCATTCGGGGGAAGTACCTCTCAATTCGTATCTTACAATGGGGGATGAGTCTGCGGACGCCTATTTGCCTTTGTTACGCGCTACTTGCGCCGGTTTTGTTCGCCCGCTCCAACGGCGAATTCTGCGGCACCTATCGCGACAACTGGCGGGAAGTACTCGACCATCACCGCAAGGCGGAACTCCGCCGCGCCGCGAGCCCAAAAACGTCGCGCTCCGCATCCACCCGCCGTGATGCCGATATCGGAAACATCGCCGTCATGGAAAGCGACGATTCCATATTCGGCCGCCGCAATCCGTTCAATCTCGACAAATCCCAAGTCACGTTCACTCCTTCCGCCGGCAAATATCAATACGCGACATTGAGCGGTGGTTTCGATCAAGCAGCCGCCGGATCTGGCACAGCGTTATCCGGCATTGGCGATGACGACACCCGCCGTGTGGACCTCCCGTTCGCCTTTCCCTTCTACGGCGTCGAGTACCGCGAACTGTGGGTCAACTCCGACGGCAATGTCACATTTACAGCCGGCGACAACGCTTCCAGTTCCCGTTCCCTCGGCCGCGTTGCCGCCGGACCACCGCGCATCGCCGCCCTCTTCTCCGATCTGGATCCGACCCTTCCGCCCGCGTCGATCCGCGTGACCGCATCCGCGGCGAGCTTTACCGTCACCTGGCTGCGTGTACCTGAGTACAGCGATTTCAACAACGGCCGCCCCCAAACCTTCCAACTCCGCCTTACTCCCGACGGCAAGATTCTTCTCGCCTGGGATGGTGTCAACATAGCCGACGGCGTCGTCGGCATCTCTCCAGGCGACTCCATCGTCCACCCTCTGCTCGCCTCCTTTCTACAGAATCCGTCCGGTTCCGGCGAGGCGATGATCGCCGAACGCTTCGGCGATGCCCAGGCGCTCGACCTTGTCTCCGCCGCGCGCCGCTTCTATGAGACACACGACGACGCCTATGACTATCTGGCGTTCTTTAACACCACCGGCGTTCAGCCCGGCCAGGGAGTGCTCGCGTTTGAAACGACGGTCCGCGGCTTCCGTCGCGGCATCGGCGATACCGCCACGGACTCCGGCCGCGAATACGGATCCCCTAATCGTTTACAAGCGGTCCTCAACATGGGTCCGGTGGCCAACTTCCCTCTCGATCCTAATTCGCCCCACCCCAGCCGCGGACTCACGGGCGATACCGGTCTCACCGTATTCGCGCACGAAATCGGTCATCTCTTCCTCGCGTTCTCAAGTATCCGCGACCCAAACAATGCCGCGGCCCGCCCGATGCTAGGCCGCCAACTGTTCCACTGGAACTTCCGCTTCAACTCGGAGGCCTCCCTTCTTGAAGGGAACCGCATCCGTGACGACGGCCCGAACGCCAATCCCCGATTCGTCACCACAGCGACTGTCGAAGGCTACTCCCCGCTCGACCAATACCTGATGGGTCTTCGCTCCGCCGAAGAAGTTCCCACGACATTCCTCGTCGAAAATGCGACTACGACGCTCATCGATCCGCGCGTCGGCGTCGGTTTCAACGGCACTCGCCGCAATATCACCGTCGCCGACCTCATCGCCGTCGATGGCCGCCGCGTTCCTGATTACACCGTCGAGCAGCGGCGTTACCGCATCGCCATGATCGTGATCGTTCCCGAAGGGCAGTCCGCATCCGCCGATACTCTCGCTACGCTGGAACGCTACCGCGCCGCGCTGGAAACCGCATTCCCCCGTTATACTTCCAACAACGCGGTCATGGATCCGTCGATTCGCCGCTCGGTACGCCTTTCCGTGGAGCCGTCCGCCGGTACAATCGCCAGCGCCGCGCTTCCGGTCGAAGTAACGATCTCGAAACCGGCCTCAACGCCGCTAACGATTGGACTCCGCACGTCCAACGGCCTCCTCGATGGACCCGCGTCGATTACCATCCCGGCGGGTGCCCGTTCCGCCACAGCCTCCTTTCGCGCTCTGCAACCAGGCGTTGAGTTGCTCCGCGCGGAGCCCCTCGACAACAGCGGTTTCATGGTGACCGAAGCGCGTGTCAGCATCGCATCTTCCTCCGCTGGGGTAAATCTCATGGTGCTTTCCGGAAATCGGCAAATCGCAACACCGGGCCAGCCGCTGCCCAGCCCCATTGTCCTTAGAGTCACCGATATCAATGATCTCCCCTATCCAAACTTGCGCATCGTCGCCTCCGGCGGCGCGGTCACACCGGCCGCGGCCCTCACAGGCCCGGACGGCCGCGTCAGCTTTCAGTGGACGCCGGCTGGCCAACCCCTCAATGTGATTCAGTTCAGGATCGACGGCGCTGCCTCCCCGGTCGCCGAAGTCTTCGCTCTTGGGGCTCCCGCTTTTAGCCCGGCTTCTGTCGTCAATGCCGCATCGTTCCGCCAGGGAATGGTGCCGGGCTCCATCGCCACAATTTTCGGCGCGAACCTGGCTCAACCCCAGGTAACTGTCGATGGCGCCCGCGCGCAAGTCTTCTACGCCGACGATCGCCAGATCAACTTCGCCGTCCCGAATCTGTCGCAAACCGGCGCATCGGCCACCGTACAGGTGCAGACCAGCCTCGGTTCGGTCAATGCCACTGTAGCCTTGTTCGCCGTTCAGCCGGGTATCTTCTTCGACACGGCATCCGGCCGGGCAGCCGCCATCGATCGCGGCTCCCGCACCTTTGAGGTATACGCCACCGGACTCGGCTCGGCCTCAAATATCACCGCGCAAGCGGGAGGGCGTCCCGCGGCAGTACTGTTTAGCGGCCTTGCTCCTGGGTTCGTCGGCCTTTACCAAGTCAATGTCCGCGTCGACCCCGCTGTTGCCGTGGGCGACCAGCCGCTCACAATTACCGCTGGAGGCGTCTCCAGCAACGAAGTGAAACTGCCGGTCGCCCCCTAGACTACTTCACCGCGATCGTCGTGCGAATGATGCCGCCAGTGTCCGGCTGATTCGACGGAATGCTCCGCAGCGTCACCACGACATCGGTGGTCGAACTCGGCGGTACGGACATCGGGACACGCACATTGATCTGCCAGACGCCGACCAGCCCAGGCGCCAATCCGGAGTACAGAATGTTGGCGTCTGGAACAATTCCGCTCCCGATAATCACCGTCGGCAGTGAAGGCGTCGGAACGGTCCCCGTCGGCGGCGTTCCATCCGGAGGCGCGTTGGGGACAAAGCCCTGGCCGGTGGCGAACAATTGGATCACCGATCCGCGGGCAATGCCATTCGTATTCGTATTGACCGTATTGTCTTCGTTCAACGCCGCGATCTGGCCCATTCCGTTTTGCGTCGTCGTAAAGAACGACGGCGTCGCGGTTCCGATGTCGAGGACGCCGCTCGCCAGAATCTGGTTGTTCGATTTCCTTTGCACGATGAACGTCGATCGCCCGCCTGGCTCGAGGCGCATCGGCACATAGAAGTTGATCTGGCCTGGCGATACAAAATACAAAGGCGTCGGAGTCTCGTCCACCAACACCTGCAGGTCTCCTAAATCCGTCGGCAGCGGATATGCGGAGGCCACCGCTGTTTCCTCCCCGAAACGGATTCCGAGCGGATACATTGCCGCAATCATCCCCGGCGAGAGCCGCCGCCGCAGAAAATGCGCCGCGCTGATGGCGGCGAGTCCCGGATAGTGGAAGGCGACGCGATTCACGCCCTCGGCGATCAGCAAATTGTCGAACGCGTCGATCGAAATCGCAAGCGGAATGTTCGAGCTCATCAGATAATCCGATGCAGGAATCGAAATCAGCTTGTTGAACTGCGGGTACCGCATTACCCGGTTGTTCTGCGTGTCGGTCACCCAAATTTCGCCGGTTCGCGGGCTCACGTTTATTCCCTGAATGAGCCCCAGGCGTTCCTGGCGGCCGTTTGCCTCGGCGGTAAATGTGGTGAGTGCGATCGCGGGTGCGGCATTGTTCGTCGCGGATAAGACGCGGTCAAAAATCGCCACCCGGCGATTACCGGAGTCGACGACATACAAGCGGTCATCCGTATCCGCCGCGATATGCATGGGCGAGTTGAAGTTCGTGTCGCCAGTACCGGGCGTCGAGGTCAGAAAGTCACGCTGTCCGAAGACAACCGAAGCGGACTGTCCATTCGAAAAGTCGCCTCCGGACGGCTTGCGGAACAGCAAAACGCGGCTGTGCGCAAAATCGGAAACCAGCATGTGCCCGTCTACCGTGAACGCGACGCCGTAAGGCCGGGCCATGTTTCGCTGGGTTGCGTCGGTGATTTTGATATTGAATCCGGACTGGCCGATCACCAGATTCGCCCGCTGCCCGTACTTCGAACTCTGTTCGAATGGCTTCGGGAAGCGCAGAACACGCCCATTTCCGGTATCGGCAACGTACAAGTTCCCGCTCGAATCAACGGCGAGTCCAACAGGCGTCAGCAGCCCTGTGTCGGTCAGTTGTTCGGGATCGCCGGTGGGTGAGTTCGTCTTCGTCTCGTACTGATTCGCCTGGCCGATAATCACATCGGCGAAGTCGCCCGGTTTTACGAGCCGCGCGTCGTTATATCCGAGTATTCGATTGTTGAACGTGTCGGCGATATAAAGGTGGGGCGGATTGGAAGTGCGGTCGATAACCACGGCTCCGCCGGCGATCACGTTGCCCGCGGAGTTGGGAAGGGACGTTGCCGCGCCGGCAAGGAACATCTCCCGGCCTTCCACAAGATTGATGGATCGGTAAGTGAACCCGACCTGACCCTGCACCCGCGTCGCGCCGCCTATGTTTGTCGCCGTTAGCGGAAGAACCAGCAGGCGGTTGTTGCCGGTATCGGCAAGGTACAACTCACTGTTGGCGACGGCGGTGCCGCTGGGCTGGGCAAACGACACTTCCGTCGCTCCCGAAGTGCCCCGGTTCGCCTTGAAGCTCAGCATGTCCGGCTGCCCGAAAACGGCCTTGGCGGGCGGAGAGGGCAGTGCGCTGGTTTCCTCCGGCCATTGGTCGAACGGGTCATATCGCACAATGCGGTGCACGCCGGTGTCTACGACGAAAATGCCGCCAGACGCCGCAAATACGCTGTCCGGGCCGAAGAGCGTGTATTCATTGATTGTGGGCCGGGGAGGCTGCCCCTGGACATTGACCGAAATACCGGCCAGTCGCGCCGCATCCATGCCCGTTCGGAACGGCCCCGGATAGACCAGCAAACGGCTCGCGGAGTCGGTCACCAGCAAACGTCCCGCTGGATCGAAATTCAGCGCGGACGGCTGCAGCATCGCGTTCTTGAGCAGCCGGTTTTCCGCCCTGCCCCAGTCCACGCTCTGCAACGTCGTGAAACTACTCTGGCCGATAACCAAGTCGGCTTCCGGTGCGTTCGTGGCGGAATCCCCCAGCGCGGAGGCCGGATAGCGCAGGACGCGTGAGTTTCCCGAATCGGTCACCCACAGGTTTCCACTCGAGTCAAACACCATTCCAGCGGTGTAGATAGTATTGTTGACCGCGAAAGCCAGCGATTTTGCGCTCGGCGAAGCATTCCCCTGGTTCGCGGCGTTCTGCGAAAATGAGTTTTGCCCGATCACCATGTTCGGCTGCACCGCATCCGCCGGCTGGTCCACCGGCCGCGCGTAACGGAGGATCCGGTTATTTGCCGTATCGATGACGTACAGGTTCCCCCGGCGGTCGGTGGCCAGTCCGGTAGGACTGCGCAAACCAATCGAGCTGGCGGTCCCAGGCCCGCCCGGCACGGTGGCGTAAAAGTCATTCTGGCCGATAACCAAGTCGGCCTTGCTGCCGTTGGCTGCGCGGGCATTCCGCCAAACCAATACACGGTTGTTGTTCGTATCGGCGACGTACAGGTTGGGTGTGAGAGTGCTCGTGTCGACGGCCACACCGATCGGGCCGTTCAATTCCCGCCCTTCCACCAGGTTCGGCGCCGCGGAAACGAGTTCAAGCTTCGCCTGGCCAACCGAGCGCGAGGGGACGGGGTTAAACTGTACCGGAATCTGCGCTACGGCAACTCCGGTCCACGCTGCCGAAAATATGGCAAAAACTGTCGCGATCTTAAGTCTCTTCATGAGATTCCAACGAAAATCCATGCGTGTTCCTCTTGTATAACTGCTGGGGGACGCGAGCGGGGTACTACCTTTGCAACCTTAACACCTGTTCTGAGCGACTGTCCACCGCAATTCCTCCGTACTAATCGGCTGTAACTCGCTAAATCTGTAGCACTTGGCGAATCCTCACGTGTTGCATTTGTATACTCCCGGGCTCCGGCTCCCCGTACGCTACTATGGTTTAAGAACTTCTCACTTAAGATGCACCGAGACCCCGCCCGCCCGCGAGTAGCCGTAATCTCCTACCTGAACACGGTCCCTTTGGTGTGGGGCCTCGAAAACGGTCCGCGACGTCATCCGTTCCGCCTGGACTACTGCCTTCCCGCGGAAGGCGCCGACCGCGTACAATCCGGTCAGTCCGATATTGGTCTCCTTCCGATTATCGAGATGGCCCGGCAAGGGCTCGCCTGTTGTCCGGGCACGGGCATTGCATGTGACGGTCCGGTCCGCTCCATCCTGCTCATCTCCAAGGTGCCTCCATCGGAAATTCGCACGCTTGCCGTCGATCGCGGCTCACGCACTTCCGTCATGCTGGCCCGCGTGATTCTGAGCCGCAAATATAGCGCACACCCTTCCCTCACCGTTTGCGAACCTGTCCTTGATCAGATGCTCGCCGATCATGATGCGGCCCTGATCATCGGTGATCCCGCGCTCCATCTCGATCCGGCCTCCCTGCCCTTCCTCACGCTCGACCTCGGCCAAGAGTGGAAGGAGCTTACCGGACTCCCCATGGTTTTCGCCGTCTGGTGCGGGCCGAAGCCGTTTATCACGCCGGCAAATTCCCAGCACTTCCTCGACTCGCTTTCCTACGGCGAGCGCCACATCGCCACAATCGTCGCCGGGGAATCGGCCCAGCGTCATCTCCCGCCCAGCCTCGTTCACACCTACCTCACCCACCACATCCGCTACCGCCTCGGCGAGAATGAATATCGTGGTATGCGCGCCTATCTCGATTTCGCCGCTGCCCTCGAACCCGCGCTGGAGGTCAAATAAATGCTAACTCCCCAACAGGCCCTCGACATGTTTCGCTCCCACGACCTGATCGGGATCGGCATGGAGGCTGACCAACTCCGGCGCAAGTACCACCCCCACAACGTCGCCACCTACATCATCGACCGCAACGTCAACTACACCAACGTCTGCACCGAGTACTGCAGTTTCTGCGCCTTCTACCGCCCCAAGGGCCACAACGAAGCCTATGTTCATCCGAAGGAAGTCCTCTACCAGAAGATCCAGGAAACCATCGACCTCGGCGGAACCGGAGTCCTGATGCAAGGCGGACTTCATCCCGACCTCCCCGTTGAGTGGTATGAAGATCTCTTCCGATCGATCAAGCAAAACTTCAAGATCCACCTGCACGTTCTGTCCGCTCCTGAAATTCTCAACATCGCGGAAATCTCGAAACTCCCCGTGGAAACCGTCATCTCCCGGCTCCGCGATGCGGGTCTGGATTCCATTCCCGGCGCCGGCGCCGAAATCCTCCACGATGAAGTGCGCCAGCGGATCGCACGCCTCAAGTGCAACACCGAGGAATGGCTGAGCGTCCATCGCGCCGCGCATAAGCTCGGCGTCCGCACCACCGCGACGATGATGTGGGGCTGCGGCGAGACGATCGAACATCGCGTCCATCACCTTCAGATTCTCCGTGACTTACAGGAGGAGACCGGCGGATTCACCGCATTTATCCCCTGGAGTTTTCAGCGCGACAACACCTCCCTCGGCCGATTCGTCAAAGAAGAAGCGACCTCGGTCGAGTTCCTCAAAACGCTCGCCATCTGCCGGCTCTACCTCGACAACATCGTCAACATCCAGACTTCCTGGGTTACCCAAGGTCTTAAGGTTTGCCAGGTCGGCCTCCGCTTCGGCGGCAACGATGTCGGCAGCGTCATGATTGAGGAGAACGTGGTATCGCAGGCCGGCGCACAATTCAGTGCCACCGAAGAGGATCTCCGCCGCATGATCCGCGACGCGGGCTTCATCCCCAAACAGCGCGATACCCTCTACCGCACCTACTTCCTTAACTAAACGTCTCTGCCCAGGCGAGCAGCCCGCCGGTTGCGCCCGCCCCGGAGACGCTTTGGGCGCCATAAGCGTTCGCCACTCTTGCGGCGTCCAGCGGCGCCAATCCACGCATCGACGCCGCTATGAATCCGCCGCAAAAGCAGTCCCCCGCCCCGGTCGAATCCACTGCTTTCACGGCTATTCCCGGCACATGGAACCCCTCAACAGTGCACCCCTCCGCGCCCCGCTTGATCACCGTTCGCACCCCGCCGCATTCGATATGGGCCGCCTCCGCGGCGTTTGCGAACAGCCAGTCGCAGTACGGTAAACACGGACCGATCACCGTCATCCACTCTCCCAGCCGGTCCCATCCTAAATCGAGCGACGTTGTCCAGCCGGCTTCCTTCGCCTCTCGCAGATACACAGCGGCATGCTTTCGCAATCCCGGTATCGCGAATGGATTGCCCACGTGCAGCCAGCTCACGCCTTCGCCATAGGGCGTCAGCGAACCGAGACCTTGGAACGCTTCCGCTAAAACACCGGGCCGGTGAATCAGCGCCCGCGCGCCATCGGCCCGGAACAGGCCCATTGTCAGCGCCGTCCCGCCTTCGATCCCCGGCAGGAAGACGGCATCGACACCCACCGAAGCCAGCCGCTCCCGGCAGATCCTGCCATGCGCGTCGTCGCCGCACGCCGTCACCAGCCTCACTCTCGTGCCGAGCCGCGCGGCTGCATAAGCGGTTGTTCCGCCGTTGCCGCCAAGACCCGCCGCGAACGTTTCCGGCCAGATCGTCCGCTCCCAAGCTAACTCCTCAACAGGCCCCGCAATCCAGTCGTAGACAAGATTGCCGGCCACAAGCAGCATAGCGGCTACAGCGTTCCCCCGGCCAGCCGCTTTAATAGATCCGCGTGCAAGGGCCAGCGCCCGGTCACATCGCTCCCCGTCGTCGCAAACTGTCCGGCCAGGAGCACTCCGCTCAGGTCCCCCGTGTTTGCCGGTTGCCCCAGCCGCTCGAAGTAGTTCTTGAACTCCTTCGTCACGCCTTCCAATTGCGCCTTCACATTTCCCGCCGAAGACGTGTCCTTGCAGATTGCCCGCATTGTCAACACGAGCCCCTCAGCGCCACCATTCACTGAAAATGTGGTCCGCTCAGTCTCCGACAGCACTTTTCCGAACAGCCGTCCGCCGGAAGGCAACGCCGGATCACCGGCCAGCACACTCCCGTTGAACGACACCCACAGCGGGCCCTCTGGAACGCCACCCGCCCAATCGGCCTTTCGTTTCGTCTCCAGATTCCGGACGGTCATGGTGCCCTTGGAGGTGGATACCGCCAGCACACGAGGTGTCAAAGGATAAAACGAAACCCGCCGCCCGGGCGTGGCGCTGGGAGCATCGCAAACGCCGTTCCTGCAGCCGCCGCCGCGCGCAATGGCGTAGCTGCGCAGCTTGTCGAGCTCAAAGCGTCCGCGAGCGATAAAGTACCAATCCTCGCCCGTTTTCGCCGCTGTCACCCAGTCCAGATCGGTCTTCCAGTCGAATCCGATCTCCGTCACAAACCGGCGGTATTCGGGCTCTTCCATCGCCGCTGCGCCTTCCAGCCAGCCGCCCATGTGCGCACGTCGCAACGCCGCGAGATCCACATGAATCGTAACGGCATCGGATGGCGGGAACCGGTGCAATACTTCTGACAACGGCGGGTCCGAGGCAACCCGCCCCCAATACAGAACGCCGTAGATCGCCGCCGCTACCGCCGCCGCCAGCAGAACCAGCAGCCACGAATTGCCTCTAAATTTCACCCGGTCTCAGTTTCCCCGCACGCGGCGGAACAATCTAGTTTCCTACGCTAATACCGCTTCCTCCATACGAGAGGACTTCCACAGCGCGATATATGGCGCAAGATCCTTCATCATCTTACGGAATTGTTCCAGTGTAAGCGACTGTGCGCCGTCGCTCCAAGCCTTCTCCGGGCAGGGATGCGTTTCCACAATCAATCCGTCGGCGCCGATCGCCACACCGGCGCGCGCCAACGGTGGCACCAGTTTGCGCTTGCCGACGGCATGGCTGGGGTCCAGGATGACCGGCAGATGGGTCAGCTCGTTCAACACCGCCACGGCAGTGATATCGCACGTGTTCCTGGTTTCGGTTTCAAAGGTGCGAATCCCGCGCTCACACAGCATGACGTTCGGGTTGCCATGTGCCACGATATACTCAGCCGACATCAACAGTTCTTTAATTGTCGCGCTTAACCCGCGCTTCAGCATGATCGGCCGGCCACAATCGCCCAGCCGCTTCAGAAGTGCGAAGTTTTGCATGTTCCGCGCGCCAACCTGCATCACGTCCGTGTACTCGGCAACCAGCTCGACATCCTTGTCGGCCATGATTTCGGTGATCACCGCCAGGCCCGTCGCTTCCCGCGCCTTGGCGAGAAGTTTCAGCCCTTCGGCTTCCAGACCCTGAAAGTCGTAGGGCGATGTCCGCGGCTTAAACGCGCCACCGCGCAACACCTTGCCGCCCGCCGACGCAACCGCCTCGGCGGACTCCATGATCTGCTTCTCGCTCTCAACAGAGCACGGCCCGGCCATCATCACAAAGTCATCGCCGCCGATGTCGATCGCTCCCGCCTTCGTGCGCAGCGAGATCACCGTTCGGGCCTTCTTGAACTCTTTGCTGACAAATTTGTACGGTGCCGATATCCGCACGGCTTTTTCCACAGCCGGCATCGCCTCCAAGCTCTCCAGGCACGCGGTTACGTCACCCACACCCACCGCGCCGATAACGACGCGCTCTTCTCCTTCGATGGCGTGGATCTTGTAGCCGAATTCCCGGATGCGCTCACAAACCGCTTCCACTTCTTGTTTGCTGCTGTGCAGTTTCATTGAGATAATCATGTCCGTTTCGCCTCGCCGAATACTTCGAAAGAGCTACGCCTCCTAAAAACACAGAAACCCACTCTTTCGAGTGGGCTTAGCTTGGTTATCGAGTTAATATTCCCGTATCCGCAACCCACTCACGCCATTGCGTAAGGCCGCCAAAATCGATAGGCGAACATGTGGGAGAAGTACGGCATGAAATTGTAGTGTAGACCCGCCGCCCGCCGAAATGCAAGTATCGAACACAAAAATATCGCATTGAAACACCCTTGGCCGGTGAATACCGTATTCCGACGCCATTTTCATTGTTTTGACTGCCAACCACCAGGGGTAGGTGTACAGCCGCCTCGATCCCTCAACCGTCCGGGTAAGGCCAGTACCTAAAACGCGCACAGAGCGCACTAGGGTAATCACCTTAGACTGACGCGCAATTCCTACCTAGGTGTTTTTACCAGCTTGACACCGCGAGGGCCCAGGAATGGACGAAGTTTAATACTTTAGTCCTCATAAAGGACTGCAAACACAAGACTTAATAATTTTACCATCAGGGCGCACAAACCTTCGGCAACCAATGGCGAAAAACTTGCTATCCTGAGCCATTCGCGCCAACTCGTTGGACCGCGACGATGCGTGAAGTGTTTCTGTCTGTGCAAGAAAATTCCGAAAGGGAGATCAATTGAAGTCACTCGAACGCGGCTCTCAAGTGCCTGCCCACCTTCTGCCCTCGAGCGGCGCGGCCATTAGTCCCGGGACTCGCCTTCCGTTCCCCCACTATCGCCGGCGCGGTTCCCTATGAAAAGTTTTCTCGCGGGAACCGAAAGTTTTTTCGCGGCTCTGCCGATTGCTTTGAATAGTAATCCCAGACATCGCTTCCCGTGGCGGCTGGCCTCTCCGGTTCACCTTATCAAAGGGTGGTTCTGATGGGTCTGTCCCGGGCGCAGTTCCTCACTGCGTCTCACGGGATCCGTGTGGGCCTACTCGTCGCTGGACTTCCGCGCCTTTCCGGTTCACTGGAAGACGCATACCAAATCCTTACCCCGATCTCTACGCGCACGGCTCGCGCAGAAAGACGGCTCAGCACCTATCCCGCGCCGCTCCCAGCGACCGGCGCAGCAGTTTTGGGACGGAGATACGCATGATGCTAGCTTTTCCTGCTCTTTCAGTTAGCCCTGAACGGCATAACTGCCGCCTCACTCTCGTCGCGCCGCTAGGATGGCAGCCCGACGACCGCTTTCGCTGTATCGCTGAAGGCTCCGGCGAATACCACGACATCTTGGCCAATGTGCAACGCTTCCGCGGCCAGGCCTACCTCGCCGATGGTGCCCTTCGTCCGGCCGACCTTACCCCGGATGGCCTCCACAAACAGCACCTCGACCAGAAAAGCTGGCACCTCATCACCCACGACTGTAGCGGCTCCTTAGTCAGTTGCGCCCGCTATTACCCCATCGCCAACGCGACCTTCGATTCAACCACCGTCTCCAGATCCGCACTCGCCCGCTCTGTCGAGTGGCGCCCGCTGCTCCGCTCCGTCGTCGAGGAGTCGATCCGGACTGCCACCATGCGCGCGGCTAACTTTGCCGAACTGGGCGGATGGTGTGTCGCCCCGGCCTGGCGCAACACCTCCCAAGCCCTCCGCAGCGTCCTATACATGTATGCGCTCGGCGAAGTCCTCGGCGGCACGGTCGGACTCAGTACCGCCACCACGCGCCACGCCTCATCCTCGATCCTCCAACGGCTTGGCGCACGCAAAGCCGGCCTGCATGGCGAAGAGCTGCCTTCCTACTTCGATCCGATGTTCGAATGCGAAATGGAACTTCTCCAATTTGACTCTCTTTCCCCCGCCCCAAAGTACGCCACGCAAGTAAGAAACTTTCGCGAAGAGATCGTGAATGACATGCGCGTCGTCTGTTATCCCAGCGCCGCCGCCGTTTGCGCACACTCCCTCTCGGGACTGCTCAACGCCCTCCGGATTGGCGCCGGACCCTCCGTGGAAGTCAACGCGCTCGCACACAGGATCTGAGCGGAAGATTCTTCCCGCTGATTCTTTTTTTCCCACCTTAGTACGTTTTTCCCGGGAACATTCCACCCTTCTAGGGCCTGGAAGTTCCCTATCTCGTTGCAAAGGCAACCGATCCTAGGGTGGAACCCTGATTGCTACTCCTAAGCCGAGCTTCCGGGCGTCCGCAGTGCTCCACTGTGCGCTTTGAAGGAATCGATTACTGTTCGCCCGCTACAGGAAGGCCGGGCTAATCGGGGAATCTCGGAGAAATATGCTCCGCAGTGTGTGGCGGGCCGATGTGTATTTTCCGTGAAGGTTTCGCGAAACAGTGATCGAGGTTCTCCAGGCGCAGGAAGGCTCATTAGTACTCGTGATGCTTCCATACGGCTCATGGCGGCGTTACAGAAAGTAGACACACAAAATGCAGGCTAATTTCAAAGCCATGCTAAGGAGGGCCTTTTCTATGAAAATACCGCGCTCAATTGCGGCAGTTTCTCTGTTGCTGACGTTTGTCGCACTCGGAGGGATCGCCGGAGCGGCACCTATTACTGGTATCGTCAATATTTCCGGCTCGGCCGGAGTGAACGCGACGTCCGTCGACTTCTTCGGTAACGCCCTAAGTGGATGTAGTACCGCGGGTGTTGGAGTCGATGGATGTTTCCTCATCAATGTTCCCTTGAGTGGCAGTTTCGTCGGGTTGACTCCCGGCACAGTTGGCGGCACGATTAAGGACTTGCAAGGTCCGCCTATCAGCGGCAACATCTCCTTGCCTGCCTTCATGTCGTTCACCAACGGCGTCTTCTTCGACTTGACTCGCGTGGTACCCGGCGGCGCGCCAAATTGCGCTGGCGTGAACGGTTCCGCTGCGAACGCAACTTGTACGCCCGTCATCAACGGCCAGGTTTCTCCGTTCGTATTGACGAATTCCTCGGACGGCTCAAACGCGTCGGTATTCTTCAATGTGCAACTCCTCGGTTATACGGGCACTTTGGGAACCGGCAGCACCTTCTATGTCGGCGCTTTCAATACTCCGTCCGCAGGTAAGAACATTGCCGGAATCCTTGCGGATATTGCCAATGGGCTCACCGTCTCCGCGGCCTACTCGGCAAACTTCGCTCCTGGCTCTAATATCCCGGAACCGGATACGAGGGCACTCTTCGGAATCGGTCTGGCCGCAATTCTTGTCGGCGCTCTTCGTCGGAAGTCCAGCCGGACCTAACTGAAAAGCAGCAATACCTGATCCAACACTTCGGCCGTTGGTCCAATAGCAAGCCAAAGCCAAGCGAGAATGAACGAGTCACGTTGGGAACAAGCCCTGATCGAATGGCGGGCTGCTATTGGCCGCGGTCATGTGGACACAGCCGGACCGGCGATCTCCGCCGCGTCGACGGCAACGTTCGCGACCACGCAGGTAATCCCTGCCATCCTCCGTCCCGCCAGCCGCGATGAAGTGGTGCTATGCGTCCAAATCGCTAATCGCCACCGTATACCGGTTTACCCGATTAGCACCGGCAAAAACTGGGGTTACGGTTCGCGCGTCCCGGCGCGAACACAGACGGTTATACTCGATCTCGCCCGCCTAAACCGTATCGTTGAATTCAGCGAAGAGCTTGCCTACGTCACTGTGGAACCGGGGGTCACTCAGCAACAACTCTTCGACTTCCTCATTGCCAATAACTCCTCCCTCTGGATGGACGCAACCGGCTCCACGCGCGATTCCAGCGTCCTCGGAAACACGATCGAGCGCGGGTTCGGCCATACCCCTTACGGCGAACACTTTGCCTTCGCCTCAGGCATGGAAGTCGTGCTGCCGACAGGCGAAGTAATCGATACCGGCTTCGGCCGGTTCTCCAACGCCCGCAGCGGCGCGGTCTACCGCTGGGGTGTCGGTCCCTCTCTCGACGGCCTATTCTCCCAGTCCAACTTCGGCATCGTCACGCGCATGACCATTGCGCTCATGCCGGCGCCGGAATACTTCCAAGCTTTCTTCTTCCGTTGTGATCGCCCCGCTCAACTCGAGCCCGTCATCGCCTCCCTCAGCCGCCTTCGACTCTCCGGAGCACTTCCGAGCACCGTCCATATTGGTAATGACTACCGTGTCATTTCCGGTCTCCGCCAGTATCCCTGGGAGCGCACAAACGAAACGACCCCGCTCACGCCCGACGCCATGAAAGGGCTTCGCAAGGAACTGAATTTCGGTCTTTGGAACGGCTCCGGCGGACTATACGGGACGAGAGCGCAGGTCGCCGAGAGCCGCCGGCTCCTCCGCGCTGGTCTCTCTGGCAGCGTCAGCCGCCTGGTTTTTATCGACGACGCCAAGCTAAGCCTCTCCATCCGCTACGCCCGCCCGATTCGCTTTTTCACTTCCTGGGATCTATCGAGGGCTCTCGACGTTTTGAAGCCCGTCTACGGCTTGCTCAAGGGGGTCCCCACCGACCAGCCGTTGCGCGGAGCATATTGGCGCAAACGCAGCGAGATCCCAGCCGACATGGATCCCGATCGCGACGGCTGCGGCCTCCTCTGGTTCGCTCCCGTCATCCCGGCCCGGGCGGAAGACATTGACCGTCTGCACCGCGCCACTTCCGAAATCCTCTTGCACGACGGCTTCGAGCCGATGATTTCGCTAACTCTCATCAGCGGCCGCGCTATCGCCGCCGTAATTTCGATCTCTTATGACCGCGCCATCGCCGGAGAGGACAACCGCGCCATGAAGTGTTACCACCGCCTGGTGGAGGCCATCAACGCGCTTGGCTACTATTCCTACCGCCTCGGCGTGCAATCCATGGCGGAAATGAACAACTCTCCGTCGTATGCCGCCTGCGTGCGATCAATCAAGCACGCCCTCGACCCGAACGAGATCCTGGCCCCAGGGCGATATGAGCCCTCTCCGCTCTCCACGACTGCTAAGCAAAGATAACACTAAGTGTTAACGAGCGGAGAGTGTATACTCGGGAAATCTGCTAGATTTCCATACACTCACCAAAAGGAGCCAGCGTGAGCCTCTTTACTCCGAGCATCCTGGTGGCCGAAGACAGTCGTGCCGATATATTTCTGATTGAAGAAGCCATTCGCGAGCATGAAATTGCCTGCGAGCTTTGCATATTTGCCGACGGCGCCAGCGTAATGCGTTATATACAGCGACTAGACACAACCGGCGACCTCAGATGCCCCGACTTACTACTCCTCGACCTTCATTTGCCGCGATGCGATGGACGCCATATCCTGGAGCGTCTCCGAGCCAGCGAGCGCTGCCGCGACATTCCGGTTATCGTCCTCACTTCATCTCAGTCGCCCGATGACAGGCGGCTGGTGCAGCAGCACCCGGGCGCGCATTTCTTCCAGAAACCCTGCGACCTGGACAGCTTCATCGCCCTCGGCTCCGTAATCAAGGCCTGCTTAAACGCGTGCCAGGCACCAATCTAACTCAACCTTAGCCTTTCGTGGGGGCCGCAAACAATTCCTCGACGGCCTTTCCCTTTCCGTCCTTCGTGGCATATACCGGCCGCTGCTCGATCTCATAGGCCGTATCCGGCGCGATCCCCATCGCGGTGTACAACGTCGCGTGCAGATCCTCAATCGTCACTGGATTCTCCAGAATCCGGCAGGGCCGCTCCTCCGCCGTCTTCCCGTAAACCAACCCCTTCTTAAACCCGCCCCCGAACACCGCCACGCTCACTGCTTCCGTAAAGTGCCGGTGCATTCCATAGTGCTTCGGCTCGGTCATGATGTCGGGCTGCTTCACCTGGTCCTTGACCGTCTGATCCGGCTTACCCTCCGTCATCATGTCCCGCCCGAACTCCGTCGCAATCACGACAAGCGTCCGATCCAACAGCCCCCGCTCCTCCAAATCCCGGATCAACTGCGCTACCGGAGCGTCAATCGTCGCCTTCATGTCCGCCGCGCGCTTGTGTCCATTCTCGTGCGTGTCCCAAAAGCGGAACGGAATGTACTCCGTCGTCACTTCCACAAATCGCGCCCCCGCTTCCACTGCCCGCCGCGCCAGCAAACAGCCCAGCCCAAACCGTGACGTGTTGTACCGCGCGTAATTCTTCTCCGGCTCTAACGACAAGTCAAACGCCTTGGCGGCTGGTGAAGTCAGCAGCCGGTGGGCATTCTCCAACGAGCGCAGATAACCCTCCCGCTGATAATCACTCCCGCGCTCACCCAGCGGCGAGGCCTCCAACATCTTCTTGTAAACCGCCCGCCGGTTTTCAAACCGCGACCGCCCGACATATTCAGAAGGTCTCGTCACGCTCACCGCGTCTCGCGGATCCATGATTTGGAACGGTCCATACTCCGACCCCAGAAACCCCGCCGTATGAAATGCCTTCAGCGCGTCGGATTCGGCCCCAATCTCCATGTTCTGTCCGATGTCCAGGAACGCCGGAATATCCGGGTTCCGCGAGCCGAGCGTCCGCGCGATAAACGACCCTATATGCGGCACCGCCACCGACTGCGGCGGCGCATATCCCGTGTGCCAGTGAAACTGATGCCGTGAGTGGAGAATGAACCCGAGATCGCCCACGCGATGGGACCGAATGAGCGTCCCCCGGTCGAGCACGCTCCCGATCTGCTCCAACCCTTTGGACAGCCGCGTACCGTCGACCGCCGCCGGTATCGATGGAAACGTCGATAACACCTTCTCCGACGCCAATCCCGTCTCGTACGGCGTGTACTGCTTCGGGTCAAACGTTTCCGTCTGCGCCATGCCGCCAGCCATCCACAGCAGAATCATCGAATCGGCGCGCGGCGTAATCTTCGGGCCCGCGCGCAGCACCGGCGCGGCCCCCGCCATCGCCGCCAGCAGGATTTCCCGTCGCGAAAGGCTCTCAATCGACATACTGAAACTCCGGATGTAACAACAACGTCCACAACAGGTCTTCTATCTCAAGACCATTTGCCAGCTTCATCTCCGCGGTCGACGGCGCTCTCCCCAACGTCTGCCAGAACAGCCGCTCCGTTAACTTCGCGCGGTCTTTCTCGAACGCCGGAGCCGCCACGGGCGGAGGGTCTACTATCTTGGACAGAAGATTCCGGTCCGGCGTTTTCGGAAATACGTAAAATCGCACTGCGCTATTTACGTCGCTCAAACGCCCGATGTCGTCCACCACTAACTTCCCCGTCAGCCGTTTCGCCCCGTCCGGAACGGACAACAGCACAGCCTTCCCAAACGGCGTAATCGCCACTTCGTCAAACTTCGTCTTCTCCACTTCAACCGGCTTCAGCTCAATTCCGCTCACCGGACGCGCCGCAACGCCGTCAAACGCCAGTGCCTGCCACCCCGCCACCGTCTTCTCCGCGTCATAACTCCCGGCGTCTTCCACCAGCAGCCACAACTCCTTCAGGCCTTCCACAGGCACATCCAAATTCACAGACCCGCGCCGTACAACGCGCGAATCGAACACCGCCGCCGGAGCCTCAGGCAGCGTCCCCAGCAACCGCTGCGCCCCTCGCCGCAGAGATAGCGCCAGCGTGGTACCGTTGACGAGTTCCAGCGCCTGCAATGTGCTCGCCTCGCCGGGCCGTGTCGTATAAACCTGGTCCCGGATTGGCCGCCCCATCGCCCGGCTTAGCGGCGTCGACTTGAACTCCCACTCCCGCGCCATCCGCGCGCCGCGCTCGTTCTGCACCGCTCGCCACTCACCCGTAATCGCCGATAGCGTGTCGACAAACTGCTCGGCAGTCAGCCGCCGCGGCAGCGGTCCACGAAATTTCGTATCTGGCTGCGGCAGCGCCGGCTGCTGCCAGGCGCGCGAGGTCATAATCAATCGCAGCAACCGGTTCACGTCGTACCCATTCGCCGCGAAATCGGCAGCCAGCCAATCCAGCAGGTCCGCGTTGAACGGCTGCGCGTCCATGTCGTCCACAGGTTCTACGATCGCCCGCCCGAACAACCGTCCCCAGATCCGGTTCACAAACGTCCGTGCCAGGCGTCCGTTCCGCGGAGAGGTGAACAACGCCGCCGCCGCCGCGAGCCGTTCGTCCAGCGTCCCATCCTGTGGAATCGCTCCCAGCGACGGGAACAGGAACTGCGGTCCCTGCATCTTCCCCGTCTTCACATCGCACCGGACTAACTCCAACTGCGGCTGCTCCGAGTAGATCGCCGCCATCCCATAACTCTCCCGCAACTTGTACTTATTCACGAAAGAGTCATGGCAGGACGCGCACTTCAGATTCACACCCAGAAAAACTTGCGCCGTATTCTGCGCCGCCTGCATATGCGGCAATTGCGACGCATTCACATCTCCGCGCCAGTTCACACCCACCAGGAATCCCGCCGGAGCGTCCGGGCCCTTCGGGTTCACCAACTGCCGGACCATCTCGTCGTACGGCATGTTGGACACCAGCGCCTTCCTCAACCATGGCGTGTACGGCTTCGCCGTGTCGCCGTAGTACGCGCGCAGGTCGTTCCGCAGCAGATCATTCCAAAAGCTCATCCAATGCCCGGCGAACATCTCCCGGTTCGTCAACAGCTCCTCAACGAGCCTCTCCCGGTCCTTTCCCTTCGCCGCGGCGATTTGCTCATAGGTCGGCGTGATTCCCCAGAGATCCAAATACACCCGCCGCGCAAACACCGCGTCCGGAACCGGTGCGCGGAACGTACCGCCAACCAGCACGTCCACCGGATTACCGGCGCCTTTCAACACAACCGCGCGCGGCGCCAGCGGCGCCACCCATTTCGATCCGCCCCGCGCCTTCATATCCGCCCACGGCAGATCGTCCGCCACCCACCGTTCCAACACCGCAATCTGCGCGTCCGTCAGCGGAGCGCCATTCGGCGGCATCCTCATGCCGTCCGTCCCGCGCACCTTTCCGATCAACTTCCCGCGCACCCGCACAAACCCGGCCCGCTCATCCACGCGCAGTCCCGCCTGCGCCGGCTCCCCCGTGTGGCAACTCGCGCACCGCGCCGCCAGGATCGGGTGGACTTCGGTTGCGAAGTCCACCTGCCCAAACACCGAAACCGCGCCAACAAGGAACAGCCAAATGACCACTAGAACTTCACCTTCACCCAGCCCTTTTTCTTGTTGCTCTCGACAACCTTCTCCAGCAGCACCATCCCACGCCAGCCGTCTTCGAACGTCGGATAATCCACCGGCGCCGAAGGATCCGCCACGCGCTTGTAGAACCGCTTGTAAAGCTGCTTGTGCGCATCGTCGTAGCCTTCACTGTGCCCGCCCGGCAGATCCGCGAATCCTGCCGCCGGCCCCATTAACATAGACGGATCTTTGATCAGAATCCGGTTCGGCTCATTGCGGTTGCCGATCCACAATTCGTCCGGCCGTTCCTGGTTCCAGCTCACGCCGCTCTTCGTTCCGTAGATCTCGAACGCAAACCGGTTCTTATTTCCCGCGGCAACCTGGGATGCCGTGAATGCGCCCCGCGCCGAATCGCCAAGATGAATCAGCAGCCCGCCGTAATCCTCTGTCGAGATCTTCACTTCGTCGTAATCGGACGGCTTCAACTTCTTCCCCGCGAACGTCTGAATGGCCGTCTTTGGCTTCTTGCGCGTCTTGTGGAACGTCGCCAGATCCGCGCAGAGCGCTGTGATCCGCAGCCCGGTCAAATGCTGGATCATATCCATCCAGTGCGACCCGATATCGCCCACCGCTCGCAGTGCGCCGTTCTCCTTCGCGTCAATGCGCCAATTGAAGTCCGTATCATAAAGCAGCCAGTCCTGCGAATAGGTGCCCTGCACGTGAAGAACGTCGCCCAATTCACCGGACGCAATGTACTGCCGGATGTGCTGCACCACCGGGTAATAGCGCAGGTTGTGATTCACCGCATGCGCAACTTTTTTCTTCTGCGCCAGCTTCAGCATGTTGGCGGCTTCTTTTGCCGACACGGCCAGCGGCTTCTCGCACAGCACCGCCTTGCCCGCTTCCAGCGCCTCCATCGACATCGGATAGTGCATCGCGTTCGGCGTCAGCACATGCACCGCCTGAATCGAAGGATCGGCCAGCAACTCCTTATAGTTCCCTGTCGTCCGCTCAATCCCCATCGACTCGCCAAAGGCGGCGGCTTCCGCGGCGTTCACGCTCGCTACCCCCGCAATATCGACAAACCCCAACCGCCGGATCTGCTCCGCATGTACCCGCCCCATAAATCCGGTGCCGATAATCGCCGTTGAAACACGTGCCATAGTCTTCTTGCTTTGTCCTTTCGTGGAGGGAAAATCCGTCTCTCCCGTTTACTCTATATCAACTGGCGCACCATCCTCATGAACTACACTAAAGGGTCGGATGATCGTAAAGCTTCGTGTAGGTCCGGGCACGCGAATCCGCCGCCAGGGGATTCGGAACCGCCGTTTCGCTCTTACCGCCGCCGCACTGCTGACACCCTTCTCCGTCATCGCTTTCGCCCTCGGCGGCTGGCGCCTCGCCGCTGACCTCGATTGGACCAGCCGCTTCGCCATCGACGACGGCCCCCTCTCCCATTGGCAAGTCTGGATTACCCTCTCCTTCCTCCTCCAGGGCGCCGCCGCTCTCCTCAACCGCTACGCCGAAACAAGCGGGGAATGACCACTTTTCTCTTCCGTTTACGCGATATCTTGTAGGCGGCCGCAACGGATTCGCGGCACTATGCATCCAAATGGGTAAGAGGGAGTAGTTCAACTATGTGGAATCGTTTGGCGACTCGCAATGTAGCGATCCTGACTAAAGCCGGTGAAGAACTGACGCCCGCGTTCGCTGCCTTCCTATCTCCATTGGCGGCTATGGCGCTGGCTCTCGGTCTCTGGGCATTTGCCGCCCAGATCGCGCTCGCGTCCAATTTCCCCATTTCCGGCGGCGCGCTGTCGGACTGGCGGGTGTGGATGTTGATCGCTGGCGGCTTGGAAATGGCCGCACTTCGTTTCCGTTCCCAAACACCCAACCGGTAAGCTATCCTCGGTTATGGGGGCGGTGCAACACTAGATGGGCTCGTCATTTCGCAACCCTTCGTTCGGTTCGTCGTCGGGTGTCCTCCCGATAGGCGTCAAATGGTTGCTGATCAGCAATACGGCCTTTTTTCTACTGCAGTTCGTGCTCTATCAGGCGGCGGGCGTTACGCTCAACTTCCTGAAGCTGATCCCTATCCAAACCGTGAGCGGCTACATCTGGCAACCGCTCACCTACATGTTCCTCCACGACGTGCACAGCACCATGCACATCCTCTGGAACATGATTTCGCTCTTCTTCACCGGACCGATGCTCGAAGTCCACTGGGGTACCACGCGCTTCCTGAAGTACTACTTCCTGTGCGGCATCGGCGCCGGTATCTGCGTCGTCCTCGCCAGCTTCATCGCCGGCACTCCAGGCGTGGCCACCATCGGCTGCAGCGGCGCCCTCTTCGGTGTGCTGGTCGCCTACGGCCTGCTCTTCCCTGACGTGCTGTTTTTCGGCGTCATCAAAGCGAAGTGGTTCGTCATCATCATCGGCGCCGTGAATCTCCTCGACGGCATCGCGTCGCGCAACGCCGGCGTTAGCCACGTTGCCCATCTCGGTGGCATGGCCATCGGGTTCCTCATCATTCGCTTCGGGCTGCTCGGCAACTCCCGGGGTTCCAAAGATCCCTTGACGTGGCTCGAAGCCCAGTACAAGAACTGGAAACTGGCACGCGCACGCAAGAAGTTTGAAGTCTATATGCGCAACCAATCGCGCCATTGACTCCCGCTAACCGCATCCCATCCATCGACGCTCTCCGCGGCCTCGTCATGATCGTCATGGCGCTCGACCATACCCGCGACTTCTTCCACTCCGGCGCGATGAGCTTCAACCCAGAAGACCTCACCAAAACCACCGCCGCCATCTTTTTCACTCGCTGGATCACCCATTTCTGCGCCCCAACTTTCTTTTTCCTCGCCGGTCTCGGTGCTTTTTTCAAATCCGGTCCACGCACCTCCTTCCTCATCAAACGCGGCCTCTGGCTCATCTTCCTCGAAATCGCTGTCTTCCAGACCATCGTCTTTTTCAAGTTCTTCAACACCCCCACTCTCCTCACCATCCTCTGGCAGCTCGGCCTCTCGATGATCGTCCTCGGCGCGCTCGTTCACATCCCGATTAAATACCTCGCCCCGATAAGCCTCGCCTTCATTGCCCTCCACAACCTCGCCGACCCCATCCGGCTCACCGGGCCCGCCCAAATCCTCCACCAACTCGGCTTCTTCCAAATCGGCGGGCTCGGCTTCGTCTCCGTCTACCCCCTGATCCCGTGGTTCGCCGTCATGTCCATCGGCTACTGCGCCGGCGAGATCGTTCACGACCGCAGGAAGTTAATGCGGATCGGCGCAGCCATCACCATCGCCTTCTTCGTCATCCGCGCCATCAACATCTACGGCGAGCCTGTGCCATGGGACGGCACATTCCTCTCCTTCTTCCGCTGCACCAAATACCCGCCCTCGCTCGATTACCTTCTAATGACGCTCGGCCCGGCAATCTTCGCCCTGGGCCTTTTCCACGACAGGAAATCCCCCATCGTCGCCACCTACGGCCGCGCCCCGCTATTCTACTTCCTCGGCCACTTCCTGCTCATTCGCCTGCTCACGTACGCCTTCGCATACATCCGCTACGGCACGGTCGCCTTTCTCAGCAACCCCATTCCCTCCATGGGCGGCAAGGCCGATCTCTACCCCGCTGGCTTTGGCTACACGCTACCCGAAACATACGCCGTCTGGATTCTTGTCGTGGTACTCATGTACCCCATCACCCTCTGGTTCGCCAACCTCAAAGAGCGCCGCCGCGACTGGTGGCTTAGCTACCTCTAACCCCCTTCACCGCTCCCGGCCTCTTCTGCTCAGGGCCTCCGCCCAGCGCACCTCTTGAGGCGCACTCATATAATCAGGTTGATTGTCCATAACACCGCATCTCGGTTCGATGCCCCAGTCCCTCAACTTCGGCACCTTTCGCTTCGATATCGCCGCCCGCCGCCTCTACGAAGACGCCCAGGAACTTACCCTCAACCCCAAGTCGCTGGACCTCCTCGCCTACCTCATCCTCAATCCTCATCGCATCGTCTCCAAAGAAGAAATCCTCCACAAGGTCTGGTCGGACACAGCCGTCACCGACGATGCCATCGTCCAACGTGTCCTCGACATCCGCAAAGCCCTGCGGGATAACCCCAGATCTCCCGTCTACGTCCGCACGCACCCGAAGCGCGGCTATGAGTGGATCGCCGACCCGAACTCTGGCGCCGTGCCAAAGCGGAAACGCCAAAAATACTGGCCGATCGCCCTCGCGGCGGCCGTCGTGCTGTTCGTCGCCATTGTCGCCCTAACCAAAAAGCCCGCGCCCCACGACCTTTCCGTCCGCCGCCTCACCGCGATGCCCGGCATGGAGGACTATCCCGCCACTGACCCCAAAGGCGCTCGCATCGTCTTCGCCTCCAACGAAAGCGGCCCCTCCAAGCTCTGGCTTCTCGACGCAAAGTCCGGTGAGCGCACAGCGCTCACGCAAGGCGATGCCAACGACTCCGAACCCGACTGGTCCCCCGACGGCCGCTGGATCGCCTTCCGTTCCGAACGCGGCGACGGCGGCCTCTTCCTAACCCCGCCCGAGGGTGGCGAACCCGTCAACCTCGCCGCCTACGGTCACCACCCGCGCTGGTCGCCCGACAGCCGCCGCATCCTGTTCCATACCGAAGGCTCAGGTGGCAAAATTTTCACTCTCGACGTCGCGGCCAAATCGATAGCCGAGATTTCCATCTCCACCCCGAATCTGATGAACCGTGCGTTCCCGGTCTGGAGCCCGGATGCCAAATTCATCTACATTCTCGCCATCCTCGCCGCCGGCTCTCACGTCGACGGCGCCGTCACACTCGGTCATCAGATCTGGCGTATCCCCACAAAGGGCGGTCAGGCACAACTCGTCAGCCCCGGTATCGGCGTCGTTCGCGATGGAGGTTTCGACATTAGCGCCGACGGCGCCGAACTTGTCTACATCGGCCTCGATCGCAGTCTCTGGAAGCTCTCCGTCAACGGCAAAACCGTCCAGCGCCTCACGCTCACCACGGAAGAACACCAGCACCCCCGCTTTGCCGGCGATGGCGGCATCCTCTTTTCCACGGTTTCCTCGCCGGATGGCCTCTGGCTGATTCCCGAAAAGCCCGCCAAAATGGAACGCCTTACGCGCGACGGCGCGCTCGCCCGTTCCGCGACACTCTCGCCCGATCGTAAACTTGTCGCCTACATTACCTGGGCCGGCGAGCGTTTCGAAATCTGGTGCCTGGACATGGAGAGCCGGAAAAGTTGGCGCATCTCTCCATCAACCGGCCCCTCCCGCACCCGCCCCCTCTGGTCAAACGATGGAAAGACTTTGGTCTACTCCGTCCTCGATGGCGCCAAACGCGAGGAGGTAGCAGGCTTCCTCGACGGCAACCGGCGCCAGGTCGTCCGTGAACTCCCCGTCAAAACAAACGGCTCCCTTCGCAACGCCCAATTCACCGTATCCGCCACCGGCGAAGTAACTAGTCTCCCCGCACCCAACCTCCAAATCGAAAACGGCAGGTGGTCGCTCGATGGCGGCAGGCCCCTTACCCTCCAAAACCTCTCCCCCAGCAACCCCGAATGGTCGCCCGACGGTAATCGCCTCTATTTCCAGGCGGCCCGCGGCGGCTGGTTCAACATCTGGAGCCTTCCTGTCCGGCCCGAGGTCGGCACGCCTGCCCCTGTCACCAACTTCACCGGCAGCCCCCATCTACTCTCCGACATGAATCGCGAATTCGCCGTTCATCCGCTCGGTCTCATAGTCAGCCTCCGCGAAAATCGCTCCGATCTCTGGCTTATCAAGTGAATTAACGGTGTTGTAGGCGTTCTGTCGTCCAAAAATCGGCCAGACGTCGTGATTTACAACCCGCTTGAGGCATACAGTCGCCCCATGAGTCTCCCGCGTCTGCTTCTCATGCTTCCCGTCGTTGCGCTCGCATTGCCCGCACAGTCCATTACAGGTTCCATCGTCGGCCACGCCTCCGACCCCTCCGGTGCTGCCGTGCCGGCCATCGAAGTCACTCTTACCAATCAGCAGACCAATGCCGTCCGCCGCACCGCCACCAACCAGGATGGCAACTATACCTTCCCCCTCACTCCCGCCGGCCTCTACACACTGACGTCCGCCCATCCAGCCTTTCGGCCCGTTCGCGTCACAGGCGTACAAGTTGACGTAGACCGCGCCACCCGTGTCGACGTCCGATTCGAACTCGGCAACGTCGCCGAGTCCATTACCATCTCCGCCCAGGACAATGTCCGCGTGGAAACCGACACCGCGACCCTCGCCCAAACGCTCGAACAGAAACGAATCGTCGACCTCCCCATCTCCCGCAACTTCATGTCGCTCGCGGCGCTCACCGCTGGCGTCATCCCCGTCACCGGCGAAAACGGCCAATCGCTCCAAACCAGCTTCACCAACCGCGGCAACCTCTCCGTCTTCGTCGCGGGTCAGCGCGAATCATCGGTCTCCTTCCTCATTGATGGCGTCGAAAGTCGCGGCGAACGCCTCGGTAACGCCTCCATGCCTGTGTCGCTCGATGCCATTCAGCAATTCGGCATGCTCCGCAACAGCATGTCCGCCGAGTACGGCAACGCCACCGCCGTCGTCAACGTATCCATCAAGTCCGGCACCAACCAGCTCCACGGTACCCTCTTCGAGTTCCTCCAGAACTCTCACCTCAACGCCCGCAACTTCTTTGACGGCGCCGATAAAGCCCAAACCCGCTTCAATAACTACGGCGGCTCGCTCGGCGGTCCCGTCTTCAAGGACAAAACCTTCTTTTTCGTCAACTACGAAGGCTCCAAGCGCCGCACTACATCGCCCCAACTCGCCCGCCTGCCAACTGCCGCGCAAATGGGCGGCGACCTCACTACCCTCGGCGCCCTCATCTACGATCCCGCCGCCGGCAACCCCGCTACAGGCGCCCGCGCCCCGTTCCCGAACAACATCATCCCTACCCAACGAATCGCCACATTCGCCAAGAACTACGCCGCCTACATCCCGCTCCCCAACCTCGCCACGCCCGTCAACAACAATAACTTCCGCATCTCTCCCTCCTCCATCGACGACACCAATCAGTACCACCTCCGCGTTGATCACCAGCTCCGCGCGAACGACTCCATCTTCGTCCGCTGGTCTGCATTTGATGCCGCCAACACGCGCCCGCGCATCCATCCACTCTGGGGCACCTCCTACCCCTGGACCACCTACAACGGCGCCATCCAGCAAACCCACATATTCGGCCCGCGCGCCATCAACGAGTTCCGCTTCGGCTACTCCCGCGACAACATCTTCCAGCGCCCCGAACAAGTCCCCGGTAAGATTCTCGCCAACGAGCTCGGCCTCCGCAACACCGTGCAAAACGAGGTCGATGGCGGCGCTCTCCCGGCCGCCAACATCGCAGGGTTTACCGGTTTCGGCGGCGGACGCCCCACCGGCTACATTTCCAACCGCTTCCAGTTCTCCAACACTCTCTCCCTCACACGCGGCAACCACGCCATCAAGATCGGCGCCGACATCCGCCGTCTCCAATACAACGTCTTCTCGTCCAACTCCCCCAACGGCGACATCTCCTTCGCCAGGCTCTTCACCACTTCCACCGCGGGCGGCCAAACCGGTGGCGACGCCTTCGCCGACTTCCTCCTCGGCGCCTTCTCCAACGCCTCCGGTGCGCGCACCGTCAACAGTCCCGCCTTCCGCAATTCTGTCTTCAACTTCTTCTTGCAGGACGAATGGAAGGCCACGCGCAAACTGCACATCTCCGCCGGCCTTCGCTGGGAATATGCACAGCGTCCCTACGATGTACACGACCGCATCGCCGTGTCGGATTTCGAATACCCCGGCAAACTCCTGTTCGCCCGCAACAACCCCTACGACCCCAACGACAAGAGCCTCAGCACCGCCGTACGCCGTTCCCTCATCGATCCCGACTGGAACAACTTTGGGCCGCGTTTCGGTCTCGCCTACGACCTCAACGGCAGTACCGTCCTGCGCGCTGCCTACGGCGTCTTCTTCGACGTCACGCAGGCCAATGAACTGAACTTCCTCGGCTTCGTCCCCCCGTTCCAAACGGTCATCACCCTCACCAACGATCCCCGCGCCCTCGCCCCGGCGCAAACCACCGCAGATCTCTTCCCCAACCCTACCGGCCTCGGCCAGCTCGATCCCGGCACCGCCATCTTCTCTCACCTCCGGACAGACAAAACGCCTTACGTCCAACAGTTCAACTACTCCATCCAGCATCGACTCGGCGCCTACCTGCTGGAAGCCTCCTATGTCGGCTCTCTCGGCCGTAAACAATCCAAGCGCCGCAACTTCAACCAGAAGCGCATCAACGCGCCCGTGCCCTATTTCCCGCTCCCCAATTTCGGTTCCATCCTCACGTCGGAGAAGAATTCCAACTCCAGCTACAACGCACTGCAACTTCGCCTCGAACGCCAGCTCCGCAACGGCCTCTCCTTCCTGGCCAACTACACCTTCTCCAAATCTATTGATCTCGATTCAGCCGGCGCCGCGGGCGATCAGAATCAGGACGCCACCAACATCGCCGCCGATCGCGCCCTCTCTGACTTCGACGTCCGCCACCGCTTCGTCGCCAGCGTCTCCTATGCCCTTCCCTTCTTCGAAAAGAACCGAATCCTCGGCGGCTGGCAAGCCAACGTGATCGGCAGCTTCCAACGAGGCTTTCCGCTCAACATCGTCGCAGCCGACACCTCCGGCGCCGGCGCGTTCACCGTCCTCCGCGCCAACCGTATCGCCGGCGGCAACCTGCCGCGTGACCAGCGCACCATCGAACGCTACTTCGACACCGCCGCCTTCCTCGCCCCGCGCCCAGGCACGTTTGGCAGTTCCGGTCGCAATCCCATCATCGGCCCCGGCATCAACAACTTCTCTCTCTCCGCGCTGAAGAATGTTCCTCTGCGCGAACGCATCGCCCTTCAGTTCCGCGCCGAGTTCTTCAACGC
This sequence comes from Acidobacteriota bacterium, assembly GCA_016185425.1. GTDB lineage: Bacteria > Acidobacteriota > Terriglobia > Bryobacterales > Bryobacteraceae. The sequence continues at coordinate 69,160 of JACPNQ010000023.1, forward strand.
CTTCAACCACGCGCAGTTCTTCGCTCCCGGGGCCAGCGTCAGTACGCCCGCCTCGTTCGGCCGGATCTCCAGCGCCCGCTCACCGCGCAACATTCAATTCGGACTCAAGCTCAACTTCTAACTACGGAGCCATTCGTGGATCTCAACAAATTCCTGGGCGCCGTCTGCCTGCTCCCTCTGCTCGCCGCCGCGCCCGCTTACGACGTTGTGGTTATCGGCGGCACGCCCGCCGGTGTCGCCGCTGCCATCGCCTCGGCCCGCGCCGGACAGAAAGTCGTTATCGTCGAACAATCGCCCGTACTCGGCGGCCTGCTCTCTTCCGGTGTCTCCCGCGCCGACGACGCGGTCGTCCAATCGAACAGCGGCATCTTCGAAGAGTTCCGCCGCCGTATCGCAAACTATCACCGCACCGCGCTCGCCAACGACCCCATCGTCAAGGAGCACCTCGCCAAACCCCGCGTCCGTCACAGTGTCTCCGAAGGCCAGGCGTGGGAAGCGAAAACCGCCGCCCGCATCTACGCCGAAATGGTCGCCGAAGCCGGCTCCATCCAAACACGCTTCAACGAATTCCCCATCTCGGCCATCGTCGAAGGCGACCGCATTGTCGCCGCCATCACGCGCAGCCGCGACGGCAAGCAACATCGATACGACGGCAAAGTAATCATCGACGCAACCTACGAAGGGGACATCGCCGCCTTCGCCGGTGTCCCCTTCCGCATGGGCCGCGAAGCCCGCTCTCCCGAAGAACCCCACGCCGGACACATCTATACCGACGCCTTCTGCGAGGGCGCAACAACACTCCCGGGCACCATCTTCCCAGGCGGCACTGGCAAAGCCGACCACCGTATCATGGCCTTCAATTTCCGCTTCCTCGTGAAAGACTACGGCCGCCCCGACCATCCCTATCGCCTCAAGGCACCGCCGCCCGGCTACGACCCCGCCCGCTACAAATGGAACCCCGCCACCAAGCCCTATTTGCCTAACGGAAAAATCGACGTCCTCGGCATCAATTGGGGCAACGATTGGGCCGGCCCTTCCTATCGCTATCCGCTTGTGAATTGGGACGAGCGCGCCAGGATCGAAGAAGAATACCGCAACCACGCACTCGGCTTCCTCTACTACATCCAGACCGAAGGAAAATCTCCGCAGTACGGCCTCGCCGACGACGAATTCCCCGATAACGCTAACTTCCCCTACCGTCTCTATGTCCGTGAAGGCCGCCGCATCGAAGGGCTCTACACGCTCACCGAGAGCGATATCCACAAGGACCTCAAAGGCAATGGCGTCCGCGGCCCGCTGCACAACAACTCCATCGCCATCGGCATCTACGAAATCGACTCCCACAACGTCCAGAACCCCACGGATCGCAACAGCCCCTGCTCCGGCGAAGGTGCGATCAATCTGGTCGACGTCACCGGCCCCTACCAGATCCCCTACGGCGTCATGGTGCCCAGGAATCGCAAAGGCCTCCTCGTCCCTGTCGCCATCTCATCCACACACGTCGCCATGTCGACGGTTCGCATGGAGCCCGTGTGGTCCGCCCTCGGCCATGCCGCCGGCGTCGCCGCGGCACTGGCCAACAGCGCCAACGTCGAACTGGCCGCCGTGCCTCCGTCGGCGATTCAGAAAACGCTTCTAACGCAAGGCTCCAAACTCTTCTTCTACATGGACGTCGGCGCAAGTGCCAAAGAGTTCGAAGCCATCGAACAGCTCAGCCTTCTCGGCGCCGTCGACGGCGACGAGAACTACTACTTCCATCCCAATGCACCAATCACCCGCGGCGACTTCGCCCGCCTCGCCGTCGAGGGCTTAGGCATCCCCCTCAGCATCACCGCCGCCCACTTCCGCGACCTTCCGCGTTCCCACAAAGCCTTTCGCTATCTCGAGACACTCTACGACGCATCCACTAGTTCCGGTAACCGCTTTCTTCCCTTCGAAGTTCGCGACTACCTGAACTACCGTACCCTCCGCGATGCATCCGCCTACATCTACCCCGACAACGCGATCACGACCGCCGAAGCCGCAACTACGCTCGCCGCGCTTCGCGGCGCACCGAAACTTCACGGCAACCCTTCCAGAATCCTTACTCGCGCCGAAGCCTGCGCCATGGTCTGGAACGCAATGCCGCGTTGAGTTTCTGAGCCGCAAAAACCAACGGCGCCCTGGAGGGGCGCCGTTGGATGGTATTTTATTCCGGATCGCTTCTGCGTTTCTTCCGGTTACGCTTGCGAGCGAGTGCTTCCTTAACCCGCTTCTTTTCGCCGGGCTTGAGGTAGAAGGAGTGACGCTTGATCTCTTTGATAATGTCCTCCTGCTGTACCTTCCGCTTAAAGCGGCGCAGGGCATTTTCAAGAGTTTCGCCGTCCTGGACGATAACTTCGGCCATTAAATATTCACCTCCTCACTCGTTCGGGCTACCCTGTGTGAAAGGGCGCAATTCTTCATTGTACCAGAGCATTTGCGCGTTATAGAGTGTTAGGGTGCGTCGAGCAATAATCTCTCTTTTCTGCCTCACAACAATGGCCCAAACGCCTCCCGGGGCAGCGCCCGCCAAGCCGGCCATGCGCCGTCCGCCCGCCTATCCGGAACGGCCGCCGGCCGATCCCGCGATGCTCGAAAGAGGCAAGGCACTCTATGGAATTCGCTGCACGTTCTGCCACGGTGCCGATGCACGCGGTGGCTCCGGCGGACCCAATCTGCTCCGCGCCGAACTCGTTCTCAACGACAAGGACGGTGAGCTCATCGCACCGGTAATCCGCAACGGCCGCGAAGGCATGCCGAAAATGGATCTCACCCAGGCGCAGATCGCCGACATCGCCGCATTCATCCACAGCTTCAAGGTCGGCGGATACGATATCTCCCGCATGACCCCGCTCACCATCGTTACCGGCGACGCCAAAGCCGGCGAGGCTTACTTCGCCAACACCTGCGCCAGATGCCACTCCACCGGCGGTGATCTGAAAGGCCTCGCCTCCCGTATCCCGGATGCCAAAGCGCTCCAGCAAACATGGCTGATTCCAGGCTCCGGCCGTGGCGAAGGCACAGCAAGACCCAAACCGATCACCGTCGCCGTCACTCCGCCGGGCGGCAAGCGCGTCGAAGGCCGGCTTGTCCGCGTCGACGATTTCCTCGTGACGCTCATCGATTCCGACGGCGCGCGCCGGACCTTCTCCCGCGACGGCGACGTTCCGAAAGTGGAGCTGAAGGACCCTCTGCAGCCGCACAAGGATCTCCTCAAAACTTACGCGGACAAAGATATCCACAACGTGACAGCGTTCCTGGTGACGGTGAAATGAAGATTCCCGGATTGTTTCTCATCGCGGGCCTCGCCTGGGCCCAGGATCCGGCTTTGCTGAAGAAGCGCCTGGAAAACGATTGGCCAACCTATTCCGGCGATTACACCGGCCAGCGCTACAGCAAGCTGAAGCAGGTCAACACCACAAACGTCAAGAACCTCTCTCTCGCCTGGAGTTCTCGCGTTGTCGCCGGACCGCCCGCGCAAGGCGGCGGTGGCTTCGGCGGCCGCGGATTCGGCGCGCCGGCCGGTCCACCCACCATAGTCGGCGGCGAAGGAACGCAGGACTTCGGAGGCGCGGCCAACATCCGCGCGTCCGTTCTCTCAGTCGACGGCAAACTCTACGTCTCTACACCCGACAACGCCTGGGCCATCGACGCCCGCGACGGCGCGGTGCTTTGGCACTATTACTGGCGAACCAGGGGCGGCACGCACATCGGCAATCGCGGCCTCGCCCTCTGGGGCAAGTGGCTCTACATGGAGACGCCCGACAACTACCTCGTCTGCCTCGACGCCGAAACCGGTAAGGAGCGCTGGCACAAGCCCATCGCCGATTTCAACAGGCAGTACTTCTCCACCATGGCGCCGATCGTCATCGGCAACAAAATCATCGTCGGTACCGGCAACGACCTCGACGCCCCGGGCTATGTGCAGGCCCGCGACCCCGAAACCGGCGATATCGTCTGGACCTGGTGGACCGTGCCTACCAAAAAGGGCGATCCAGGACTCGAAACCTGGGGCAGCCTCGAAGGCGCTATGCACGGCGCCGGCAACGTCTGGATCCCCGGCGTCTACGACCCTGATACCAACCTCTACATCTTCGGTACCGGCAATCCCTCGCCCGCCTACACCAACCCTCCCAGCCGCGACGGCGACAACCTGTTCACCTGCTCCATCGTCGCCCTCGACATGGCCACCGGAAAGATGAAGTGGTACTACCAGATGAACCCGCACGACACCCACGATTGGGATTCGAGCGAAACCCCGATCATCGTCGACGGCGAGTTCAAAGGCAGACAGCGCAAGATGGTCATGCACGCCGACCGCAACGGCTACTTCTGGGTGTTGGATCGTCTCACCGGTGAGCACCTCCTGACGTCCAGGTTTTCTTCTACCGTCAACTGGGTCAAAGAGATCAACGCCAAAGGCCAGACCATCCGCGACGTCGCCAAGGACTCTTCCGTGCCGGGAACCCTCGTCTCCCCGAACAACTACGGTGCGACCAACTGGCCCCCTGCCGCCTATTCGCCCGACACCGCACTCTTTTACGTGCCGACCGTCGACAACTACGCAATGTACTACCTCACCGAAACCGACCCGCGCGGTGCGATGGGACTCGGCGGCAAAGACGAGCAGCAGTTGGCGGCGCTAGGCGTCTACATGACTGCCATCGACTACAAAACCGGCAGGATCGCCTGGCAGCACAAGTATCCGTCCGCGGGCGGCTTCGGCGCGGCCAATGGCGTGCTGACGACGGCCGGCGGTCTGTTGTTCGGCGGCGACAACGCCGGCAACCTCATCGCGTACAACGCCGCGTCGGGCAAAATCCTCTGGCACGCCCGCTTCGGCAACGTCTCCAACGCCCCACAAACCTACCTGCTGGACGGGAAGCAGTACGTCCTCGCCGCCGCCGGCGATCAGCTCTACGCGTTTTATCTGCAGTGAGAGAAGACGGTGAAAATTCGAGACCTGATCCGTTTGGTCGAGGGAGATGGCTGGAAGCATGTTCGAACCAGGGGAAGTCATCGCCAATACAAACGTCCTTCAAAACCAGGGCGGGTGACAATCCCAGGACACGCCGGAGATGATGTGCATCCTGATACGCTTAAAAGTGTTCTGATTCAAGCTGGTTTGAGAGGGAAACCATGAGGAAGTACGCGATCGTGATCGAGCACGGCGAGCACAACTTGTCGGCCTACGTGCCTGACCTTCCAGGTTGCATCACGACGGGAAAAACTATCGCCGAGATTGAACGGAATATTGTGGAAGCGATCGAGCTCCATATCGAAGGCATGCGGGAAGACGGTGAAGCTATTCCGGAACCGCACACCGATGTGAGTTACGTGGAATTGACGGTCGGCTAGCATCGGAAGGCGAGTCGAATCAACCCTGCTCCTCCCCCACCGGCCCGCCCGAGAACGGGTTGAAGTTCGTCGCATCGTCAAAAAGATCGATCCCTTCCGCCCTCTTCAAGAACCCAACCACCAAATACGTCACCGGTGTTGCCGCCGCTTCATACCCCACCTTCACCAGGTACCCCGTAACAATCAAATCCCGGATCATCTGCCCGTCGATCCGCCCCCAAAACGCAATCGTCATCACGATGATCGTGTCCACCAACTGCCCCACCGCCGTCGATGCAATCGTCCGCGCCCACAGCATCTTCCCTTCCGTAATCACCTTCATCTTCGCCAGCACAAAGGCGTTGGCGAATTCGCCGCACCAATAAGCAATCAGGCTCGCCACCACCAGCCGCGGTAGAAACCCGAAGATGCTCTCAAATGCCGGCTGGTTATTCCAGCCAGGCGCCGGCGGCAGGCTGACGATAACCATCCCCAGCGCCGTCAGCAGCGACATCGACAAAAACCCATGCCAGATCGCCCGGCGGCTTCCCGCATAGCCATACACCTCGGTGAAGATGTCACCGAAGATGTACGTGATGGGGAACAGAAGCTGCGCGCCGCTCAGGATTAGATCGAAATCGAAACCGGGCAGCGAGACATGCCCGAAATAACAGAGCTTGCTCGCCACCAGGTTCGAAATCAGCAAAACGACAACGAAGAAGCTGAGGCAGATCTCATAGTATTTGAATCGATGAAGAGGAGTTAAGTGCGTGAGCAGTTTGTTCAAGGGGTCACTCGCATGTCGCTGCCTGACATCTCAGCGGGCTTTGGTAAGCCTAGCAAACCGAGAATCGTTGGCGCGATATCGCGAAGCGATCCATCGCCCCGAAGTGCCTGGCGATCGTTGCTCATCACCACGAACGGCACGGGGTTTGTCGTGTGGTAAGTGTGCGGACCGCCCGTCACCGGGTCGATCATCGTCTCGGCGTTCCCATGGTCCGCCGTGACAATCCACTGCCCGCCCTTCTCCCGCAACGCCTGGTAAATCCGGCCGAGCATCGCATCGCAAGTCTCGCACGCCTTCACCGCCGCCTCGAACTTCCCGGAGTGCCCCACCATGTCGGGGTTCGCGAAGTTCACAACGATGACGTCGAAGTCCTGACGGTCAATCCCTTTCAACACCACATTACAAACGCCCTCGGCGCTCATCTCCGGCATCAGGTCGTAGGTCGCCACTTTCGGCGAAGCCACCATCTCCCGCTCCTCCCCATCGAACGGCTTCTCCACGCCTCCATTGAAGAAGAACGTCACGTGCGGATACTTCTCCGTCTCCGCCACGCGAAGCTGCTTTGCACCATGCCCCGACAGAATTCCGCCCAGAATATTGGTGTGTTTCTCGGGCTTCAAGACAGTGTTCACCTTGAGCGTCTGGTCGTACACCGTCATCGTCGTGTAGTGCAGCTTTTTCGGCGCCAGCGGCTTGTACGCCACATCGAGTGGATAATCCGTCAGCACCATCGAAAGCTCGCGCCCGCGGTCGGCCCGGAAGTTGAAGAACAACACCGCGTCTTCATCCCGCATCAGGCCGGCCGGCTCGCCGCCCTCTGTAATAATCACGACGGGTTCAATAAACTCATCGGTGACGCCATGCTCATACGAGGCGCGAATGGCAGCCACCGGATCGGCCGCCTTGTGCCCCTCCCCGGTAACGATGGCGCGAAACGCCTTCTCCACGCGCTCCCACCGTTTGTCCCGGTCCATCGCGTAGTATCGCCCGGAGACGCTGCCGATCCGGCCAATCCCGATCTCCTTCATCTTCGCCAGCAGCGCTTCCATGAAGCCCGCGCCCATCTGCGGCGGCGTGTCGCGCCCATCCATGAATGCGTGCACCACCACATCGTCGAGCCCGCTTCTTTGCGCCGCCTCCAGCAGCGCGTAGAGATGCGTGTTGTGCGAGTGGACCCCGCCGTCGCTCAACAGTCCCAGCAGGTGCAAGCGCCCCCCGCGGGCATGTTCGAAGCATGCCTGAATCGCCGGATCGCCGATCAACGCATCGTTGCGGACCATCCAGTCGATCCGCGTAATGTCCATCTGAATAATCCGGCCCGACCCGATGTTCAGATGGCCTACTTCGCTGTTCCCCATCTGCCCGTCCGGCAGGCCCACCCACTCGCCGCTCGTGTTGATTAGCGTGTTCGGAAAGTCGCGGATCAGGCTGTCGAAAACGGGCGTGTTCGCGGCTCGCACCGCATTCCCCTTAACGGCTGGGGATTCGCCCCAGCCGTCAAGGATGGTCAGGATGACCGGTTTCTTTGCCATTACTGCTTGAACGCCTTTCTACCCGCGTATTTGGCTTGGCTCCCCAACTCCTCTTCAATCCGTAGAAGCTGGTTGTACTTCGCAATGCGGTCCGTGCGCGACGCCGATCCTGTCTTGATCTGCCCCACCGACGTTCCCACCGCGAGGTCGGCGATAAACGAATCCTCCGTCTCGCCCGAACGGTGCGAGCTGATCGCCGTGTAGCCCGCATGGTGCGCCATCGCGATCGCCTGCAGCGTCTCCGTCAATGTACCGATCTGGTTCACCTTGATCAGAATCGAATTGCCGACGCCTTTCTCAATACCTTCCGCCAGGCGCTTGATGTTGGTGACGAACAAGTCGTCGCCCACCAACTGAATCTTCTTCCCCAACGTGTCCGTGATCAGCTTCCAACCCTGCCAGTCGTCTTCCGCCATGCCGTCTTCAATCGACACGATCGGATACTTCTCGCACAGCCCGGCCCAAAACGCCACCATCTGCTCCCGGTCGAACTCGCCACTCTTGGACTTCTTCATCACGTACTTCTCTTTATCGCCGTCCCACAGCTCGCTCATCGCCGGGTCCAGCGTAATCGAGACCTGCTCGCCCGGCTTGTAGCCCGCTTGCACAATCGCTTCCATCACCACTTCCAGCGCTTCTTCGTTCGACTTCAGGTTCGGCGCGAAGCCGCCCTCGTCGCCCACCGCCGTCGAATAGCCCTTCTTCTTCAGCACGCCCTTCAGCGTGTGGAAGATCTCCGCGCCCATCCGCAGGCCCTCGGAGAAACTGGAAGCCCCGTGCGGAGCCACCATGAACTCCTGCAGGTCCACCGAGTTGTCCGCATGAGCGCCGCCGTTGATGATGTTCATCATCGGCACTGGCAGCAGGCAGGCGTTCACGCCACCCAGATAGCGGTACAACGGCGTCATCTGGCTCGCCGCTGCGGCGCGCGCGGCAGCCATCGAAACCGCCAGAATCGCATTCGCGCCCAGGTTGCCCTTGTTCGGCGTGCCGTCGATCTCGATCATTTTCGCGTCTACTTCCGCTTGCCGCGACGCATCATAGCCGAGCAGCGCCGGCGCGATAACCGCGTTCACGTTGGCCGCCGCCTTCTGTGTGCCTTTGCCGAGGTAGCGGCCCTTGTCGCCGTCGCGAAGCTCCACCGCTTCGTGAACGCCTGTGGAGGCGCCGGAAGGAACGGCGGCGCGGCCCATCGATCCGTCGGCCAGGAAAACGTCGGCCTCTACGGTGGGATTGCCACGGGAATCCAGTATCTCTCTACCTACAACTTTGACGATGTCAGTCATTTCGGGTGATCCTGCTTGGGGGTTCTTTCTTGGATTGGAGACAGCGCACGGGAGGGGTTCTACAGGGGCGCGCCGCCGGGATTGGGAATCTCTATTATTTTGGCATACTGATCCTATGCAAACCCTTGGTCTCGATGGAGCACCGCCTCCCGAGCCGTGGTACAAACTGTGGGTTTGGCCCGATGTGGCCGAACCGGAAGCAGCCGTAGGCGCTGCTAGAAACGGAGCCATCGGAGCAGTCGCGATCGGTGCCATGACATGCGTCATCGGTACGATTGCCAACGGCCCCGGCGCGTTGCTCGACGGAGGCTTCTACCTCCTGGCGGCCATCGGAATCCGCCAGCTCTCCTTCCCCGCCTCGGCGATGGCGGTCGTCTTGTATATCGTCAGCCAGATCACCGCGATGACGCGCGGCCAGGCGCCCGGCATCATCGGCCTCGCCCTGTCCCTCCTGTTGATCGGGGCGTTGCGCGCGTCGTGGCGCGCCGTGCAGATGAGCGCGGCGGATCGCGCCGCGATGGCGAACGACTCACCCCTCGACACTTGGACCCAGCGCGCGTTCCAAAAAATGGCCTCGCCGCTCTGGCGCAAGATCCGCATTCTCTTCAACGTGATCATGCTCATCTATTTCGCTATCTTGATGACAGGATTGGCCTTGCTCGCTTTGCGAGTCATCTGATCGCCGCGAGACTCCCTTAAACAATGTGGCGTCCCTATAGAAAGGTGCCGTCGCTAATGTTAACCTGCGGCCATGGCGGGCGAAGTCGTATGCGACGCGCAAGCGTTTTGGAACAAGGCCAAGGGCGCCGGCTGGTCCGATGAAACGACGCGTGCCCGGGCGCGCCAGGAGCGCGGCGTCGTTCAGATCGGCGGACATTATATGTTCCCCGACGGCAGTTCCCTTCGCGATACCTTTGACGAGCTCGGACGCAAGCTGATCGTGCAGCAACGCAACCGTACCTGATCGAAGAATGCCGGGGCCCTTGCTAAAATAAAACGAATGCCCCAACCGAAGGACCCGCAGTGAGCCTGATCACCCTCACAGTCCTTGGTTCCGGCACCAGTGTCGGCGTCCCGTTCATCGGCTGCGATTGCGACGTCTGCACCTCCAAGGACCCCCGCGATAACCGCCTCCGCCCCTCCGTCTGGCTCCGCTACAACAGTCGCGATGTCGTCATCGACACCACGCCTGACTTCCGCTATCAGGCGCTCCGCGCCCACCTCCCAAAGCTCGACGCCATCCTCCTTACTCACGGCCACGCCGATCACATCCTCGGCCTCGATGACGTCCGCCCTTACAACTTCCGCCAGTCCGGCACCATCCCCGTCTACGGCAGCCCGGCGACCCTCGAAATCGTTCGCCGCGTCTTCCAATACGTCTTCTCCGACGAGCGCAACGAAGCCAGCCGTCCCAGGCTCGAAACGATTCCCCTCGATGGCGCTCCCTTCGATCTCTTTGAACAACCCATCACACCCATCCCCCTCCTCCACGGTTCCATGTCTGTCTTCGGTTTCCGCGTCGGCAAGCTCGCCTACCTCACCGACCACAGCCGCATCCCCGAGGAATCCATGCCGCTCCTCGAAGACCTCGATACCCTCTTCCTCGACGCCCTTCGCTACAAGCCGCACCCTACTCACTCCACCGTGGCGCAGTCGCTCAAAGTGGTCGAAACCCTCGCGCCCCGCGTCACCTACTTCACGCACATCTGCCACGACCTCGGCCATCAGCGCGCCGAAAGCATGCTGCCCGATAACGTCCGCCTCGCCTACGACGGCCTCACCGTTACGGTCGACGCCTAACTAGCCATGCAAATCTACCGCTCATTCGCTGATGCCCAAGGTCAATTCGGCCCGTGCGCCCTCACCATCGGCAACTTCGACGGCACCCACCTCGCCCACCAGGCGCTCTTCCGGGAGGTCGCTCTCCTCGCCAAGGCGCGTAACTGGCTGCCCGCCGCTCTCACGTTCGACCCCCATCCCGCTTACGTCGTCGCCCCCGCCAACGCTCCCAAGCGCATCACCAGCTTCGAGCAGCGCGCCGAAGTGATGGCGGCTTGCGGCATCGAGAAGGTCCTCATTCTTCCCTTCAACCTCGATCTCTCCCGCGTCTCGCCGCGCTCCTTCGTCCGCGATATCCTCGTCGACGCCCTCCACACCAAAGCCATCGTCGTCGGCGATAACTTCCGCTTCGGCCACAAACACGCCGGTGACATGCACCTCCTCGCCGAGCTCGGCATTGAACTCGGCTTCTCCACCCACATTGAGCCCGCCATCACCTCCCGCTACGGCGTCATCTCATCCACTCTTGTCCGCCAGGCTGTCGGCTTAGGCCGCATGGCCATGGCCACTCGCTTACTCGGCCGCCCTTACGCGCTCACCGGCGCCATCGTCACCGGCCATGGGATCGGGTCCAGGCAGACCGTTCCCACGCTCAACATCGAGCCCTCCACCGAAGTCCTTCCTCCGGAAGGCGTCTACATCACCCGAACCAGGGATCTCGACGCCATTCGCTCCTGGAACTCGATCACCAACATCGGACGGCGGCCCACTTTCAACGGCGACCGCCTCACCATCGAAACGTTTCTGCTCGACCCCTATGACGGCCAAACCCCGGCACGCATCGAGGTCCAGCTCATGCGCCGCGTTCGCGACGAAAAGAAGTTTGAGTCGCCCGAAGCCCTGAAAACCCAGATCTTTCGCGATGTCGCCCGCGCGCAAGCCTACCACCGCAGGGTCGCCAGATGGCGGCCCTCTTTATACTAGAAACAGGAGTTCTCCTCAACAACATGAGCATTTCAGAAGGTAAACGGAAACATCTCGTCGCCCTCTCCGACGAGCGCGGCGTCATCGCCGCGGCCGCCATGGATCAGCGCGGCAGCCTCCAAAAGTCCATCGCTGCCGCCAAAGGCATCGCCACCAACGATGTCACCCAGGAGATGATGGAAGAGTTCAAAGTCGCCGTCAGCAAGGTTCTCACCCCCCACGCCAGCGCCATCCTCCTCGACCCCGAGTACGGTCTCCCCGCCGCGGCCGCACGCTCGAAAAACGCCGGCCTCCTTTTGGCCTATGAAGCCACCGGGTATGACAACAGCCAGCCCGGCCGCCTGCCTGACCTCCTGCCCCACGTCTCCGCCAAGCGCATCAAGGACATGGGCGGCGATGCCGTCAAGATCCTCATCTACTACACGCCATTCGAAGATCCTTCGATCAACGACATCAAGCACGCCTTCATCGAACGCATCGGCTCCGAGTGCGAGGACCAGGAGATCCCCTTCTTCCTCGAATTCGTCGGCTATGACCCGAAGGGCGGCGACGAGAAGGGCATCGAGTTCGCCAAGATCAAGCCCCAGGTCGTCATCGGCAGCATGACGGAATTCACCAAGCCGCACTACAAAGTGGACGTGCTGAAAGTGGAAGTCCCCGTCAATGCCAACTTCGTCGAAGGCAGTTCGGTCTATAAGGGCCAGACCGCGCAGACGCGCTCGGAAGCGCTGGCTCTCTACCGCCAGGCGGCCGACGTCACCTCGAAGCCGTTCATCTACCTGAGCGCCGGCGTCTCCAACGCCGAATTCAACGAGAGCCTTGCCATGGCCGCCGAAGCCGGCACTGACTTTAGCGGCGTCCTCTGCGGCCGCGCGACGTGGAAGGAAGGCATCCCGGTCTACGGCAAGCAGGGTGTCAAGGCGCTGGAAGATTGGCTCGCCACCGAAGGCGTGAAGAACATCAACGCCGTCAACGCCAGCCTGGCTCCCGCCAAGTCGGTTTTCACCCGCCTCAGCTAAGCGTCTCGCGGCAACTCACCCCACGGGGACATTCGCGCAGCGTGTGTCCCCGGACGCCGAACTCGTCCGCCTCACCCTTCAAGCGGATTCCAGATCTTAGCCAGGTCCAACACAAATCCCGCCACTGGCCCTTCCCCCGCCACCGAATCTACATTGGAAAGCGTCTCCACTTCGCGCCCAGGCCTGTAAATCGAGACCGAACGAGTCTCCGGATCGATCAGCCACCCCAACTGCGCCCCGTTGGCCACGTACTCTTCCATCTTCTCGCGCGGCTGCGGCATCCGATTACTCCTTGACCGGAGTTCGATAACGAAATCGGGACACAGGCGCCAGAATGATTCCAGACTAGCCGGATCCAGTTGCTCAATGCGAGACTGCTAGGTCCACGATGCGGTCGGCGAACGGCGAGCGCCATTCGGCATGATGAACCCGGCCGACGAGCCGCACACCACCCCGCGGCGATCCGTCTCAGCCCATTCGCACAGCCTGCTTCCAATGCTGCCGCCCCGAATTCCGTCTATCGGGTACGCGGGCTCCGCGATAATGAGATCCCCATCCGCGGACAGCTCCAGAAAAAGGTCCGGGCATTCGCGGTACAGCGCCTCAAACTCCTCGTCGCTGACGCGAGCTCCATTCCGTCCCTGCATTCTACTTACGTCTCCACCAACTCCGGCGCCTTACTCAAATCCACCCCCTCCCATCGCGCGACCACTGCCGTCGCCAGACAATTCCCCAACACATTCACCGAAGTCCGCGCCATATCCAACACCGCGTCGATCCCCAGAATGAGCGTTATCCCCTCCGCCGGAATGCTGAACGTCGAAATCGTCCCCGACAGGATCACCAGCGATGCGCGCGGCACGCCCGCCACACCCTTACTCGTTAACATCAAAGTCAACATCATCAGCAACTGCTGTGTCCAGGTCAGCTCAATCCCCGCCACCTGCGCGCAAAACACAGACGCGCCCGACAGATACAACGTCGTCCCATCCAGGTTGAAGCTGTACCCCGTCGGCAGCACGAAGCTCACGATATGCTTCGGCACACCGAACTTCTCCATATTCTCAAGCGCCTTCGGCAGCGCCGCCTCGCTCGACGCCGTCGAAAATGCAATCAGCCAAGGCTCTTTCACCGCATTGATAAACCGCATCATCGGAATCCGGCAGACCACAATCACAGTCCCCAACACGAGCAGCACGAAAACCAGCAGCGCCGCATACATCGTCACCAACAGCTTGCCCAGTGTGAACAGTACGCCCAGGCCCTTTGTCCCGACAGTGACCGCGATCGCCGCGCCGACACCGATCGGCGCGAGCATCATCACATACCGCGTGTATTGAAACATCACCTCCGCTAGTGACTCGCACCACTCCACAATCGGCTTCGACCTATCCCCAATCGCCGTGCATGCCGCGCCAAAAATAAAACAGAAAACCACAAGCTGCAGCACTTCCCCCTTCGCCATCGCGTCCACAACGCTCTGCGGGAAGGTATGCTCCAGAATCTCGGCAACCGTCGGTGGCGGTTTAATCGGCGCGGCAGGCGCCGCGGCCGCCGGTGCATCGGCATGTTGTCCGACACCGGGCCGGATAATATTCACCGCGCCCAACCCCAGAAATAGCGCCACCGTGGTCACGATCTCGAAGTACAAAATCGCCTTGCCGCCCACCCGCCCCATCGTCTTCACATTCCCCGACGCCGCGATGCCGTAAACCAGCGTCGCGAACAGCAGCGGCGCGATAATGCTCTTGATCAGCTTCAGGAAAATGTTGCTTGCCGGCGTCAGCTCTTTCGCCACGTCCGGCGCAACAACACCGAGCGTCACACCTGCCGCCATCGCAATAAAAATCCACGTCGTCGCGGATATCCTGCCGAGAATTCCCATCTATCGTTCTCCCCATTTCAGTTTTTGACGGAGGACATCAAAAAATAACATCTTCGGGGGCCGGACGAGTTGCAACGTGTGCTCCGAACTGCGGCAGACCACGCGGTCTCCTCGCTTGAGAGGCTGTCCCACCTGGCCGTCTACGGTGAGATAGATCTCCTCGTCCTCACTGCGCGCCCACACGGTGATCCCGCTCGAATCCGGCACAATCACTGGGCGATTCGTCAACATGTGCGGGCAGATCGGGGTGATGGTCAACGCGGCCACCTGCGGAAAAATGATCGGTCCGCCCGCTGCCAGCGAATAGGCCGTCGACCCCGTCGGAGTCGATATGATCAGCCCGTCCGCTTTGTACTTACAAATGAAATGCTTGTCCCAATAAACCTCAAGGTCGATCACGCGCGCCAGTGCCATCTTCGTCAGCACCACATCGTTCAACGCCGTGTAGTCCGCCACGCGCTCCCCGCCGCGATGCACCTCGCAGTGCAGCATCCGCCGGATCCCGATCCTGTGCTCGCCCCGCAGCGCCCGCTCCAGTTCGGGAAACAACTGGTCCACTGTGATCGCTGTCAGAAAGCCCAGGCTGCCCAGGTTTACCGCGAACAGCGGGATCTCGCGTCCATTAATCGCCCGCGCCGCCGACAGCAGCGTCCCATCGCCGCCCAGCACAATCAACAACTGCGTCCCGTCCGGCACCTGCTCGCGCACGAATCCATCCGCCCGGCTCAGGTACTGCGCCGACACTTCGTCCAGTCGAACCGCCACACCCCGCTCACCGAGCCACGCAATCAGCCGCTCCAATACCTCCGGCGCCGACTCTACGTTCGGCTTCGATAGAATTCCGATCGTCTTAATGTCTGGCATACAGCAGGAACTCCTTGTTCCCCTCCGCGCCGAGTATCGGGCTCTCGATCCACTCCGTCCGGTACCCCAGCCCTCCCGCCGCGCCAGCCACGCGGTCGATCGCCTGCTGATGCAGCACGGCGTCGCGGACAATCCCGCCCTTTCCGACCTGTTCGCGTCCCACTTCAAATTGCGGCTTCACGAGAATGACCAGTCCGCCATCTTCGCACAGTAGCGGCGGCAATACGGGAAGAATTAACGTCACAGATATGAAACTGACATCGCAAACCGCCAGCCGCGCCCGCTCCGCCACGTCCCCCGGTTGCAGGTGCCGCGCGTTCACACCCTCACGCAATACCACTCGCGGATCGTTCCGCAGCTTCCAATCCATCTGCGCTGTGCCGACATCGAAGGCATACACGCGCGCCGCGCCGCGCTGCAGCAGGCAGTCGGTAAATCCGCCCGTCGACGACCCGACATCCAGGCAAATCCACCCTTCCGGATCGATCGCCCAATGCTCCAGCGCCTTCGCCATCTTGAATCCGCCGCGGCTCACATACGGAGGCGGCGCGGCCACTTCCACGGCCGCGCCGGCGTCAATCTCCTTACCTGCCTTGTCGGACCGCTGACCGTTCACCTTCACCTGCCCGGCCAGTATCAGGGCTTTCGCCTTCTCGCGGGATTCGGCCAGACCGCGCTCACAAAGTAGCTGATCCAGACGCATCCGCGGAGTCTTCATGCCTTGCGCTTCACAATGAAATCGGCCAATTCCCGCAGCGGCGCCGCCGCGTCTCCAAACGGATCCAGTGCCGCGTGCGCCGCCAGCCGCTCCTGCTCCGCCATCGCTTTCGACTGCTCCAGCCCATATACCGCCGGAAACGTAATCTTTTGCTGCGCTTGGTCCTTCCCCGCCGTCTTGCCCAGAGTCTCCGACGACTCTTCCACATCCAGAACGTCATCGACAATCTGAAACGCCAGCCCCATGTGCTCGCCATACCGGGTCAACGCATCGAGTTGTTCCGCCGTCGCCCCGGCATAGATCGCCCCCATCCGCACGCTCACCCGCAACAGCGCCCCGGTCTTCGCGCGATGGATCGCCTCCAACAGTTCCGCCGTCGGCGTCTGCCTCTCGCCTTCAATGTCATGCACCTGCCCGCCGATCATCCCGCCCACCGTCCCGGATGCCGTCGCCAACTCCGCCACCAGTTTCGCCCGCACCGGTTCGCTCGCGCCCGGCAGCTTACCCAGCACTTCAAACGCCAGTGTCAACAGCGAGTCCCCCGCCAATATCGCCATCGCCTCGCCAAAGACCACATGATTCGTCGGCCGCCCGCGCCGCAAGTCGTCGTTGTCCAGCGCCGGCAGATCGTCGTGGATCAGCGAGTACGTGTGGATCATCTCCAATGTGCACGCGGCGTCTTCAATACCCGCCGGAGCGGCGCCCAACGCCTCTGCCGCGCCCATGCAAAGGACCGGCCGGATTCGCTTGCCGCCGGCAAACAGGCTATACCGCATCGCCCGGTGGATCGTTTGAGGAGCTACCGTTTCGGCCGGCACCCAACGCTCCAGGGCGGCCTCCACCCGCGCAATGCGGGCGGAAAGATATTCTTTGAGGTTCATTCTTTCGTCGGGTCGAATGGCTCTGCCTCGGTCTTGTCGCCACGCTTCAGCAGGATCTCCACGCGCGTCTCCGCGTCGTCCAGTTCCTTCCGGCAACGATCGCTCAACGCCACTCCGCGCTCAAAAACCTGGATCGCCTTCTCCAATGGCAGTTCGCCGGACTCCAGCTCTTTCACAACAGCTTCCAGGTCCGCCAGACCCTGCTCAAAATTCCAGTCCGCGCGCGGTTCTTCAGGCATCCTTTAGGGTATTGTAACGCGGCCCGTCCGCCGCCCCCCATGGCAGCGGGGTAGCATAAGGCAATGATCGAACCGGCCCGGCAGCAAAGGATGGCTGCCATCGAACATGTCGTGTCGGAGTATACCGGACTGCTCTCCGCCGCGCACTTCACGCTCTTCGGCGCGGCGCCTTGGAAGATGCATGCCGAAAAGGCGCTGCTGCTGCACTATCGCAACATCGACGACTTTCTTCTCTGCAGCGACCGCTCCGACCACATCGTCGCCGCCGACTACCTCGATGCCGAAACACCGCGCGGCTGGGACCTCCCCACCTGGCGCACCGAATGGCGCGGCTACATGCGCGATCACCTCGACCACCTCGGCTACTTCCGCCTCACTGAGTCCCGCTGGACCCCACACAAATGCGTACCCAAACTCGATAGCGAAGTGCGCACCGCCTGGAAGCAATTCTACGACGCCATCACCGATGGCGAATACCGCCGCGAATTCGTCCGCCAGGTCGAAGTCCGCCGCCGTGAGCTCGTGCCCTTCCACGTCCGCGTCGAACTGCTCTACGTGTAAGCGGGCGGTGCGACGCCAAACTTCGCGGCCCAATCGATCAGCCGCTGCCACTCCCCCGGGCCCAGCGGTACACCGCTCTCCCGCCGCTGCTTCTCGAATCGCGCTTCCGGCTCGCCGGCAATCAACACTTCATCGAAACCGGATCCGGGCGCCGCGCTGTGCAAGTAATCCGTCAATTTGTCCATGCGTCCCGCAAACTCCGCCGCGCCTACAAAGCGCGCCGGATCGATCGCCAGAAACGAATGGCTCACACCCATCGGCCGGTCTTTCACGCGCAGCCCGCCGACCTCCGTGCTCATCGCCCCGCCGCCGAGTATCGCGCACAGTATCTCCACCATCACCGCCAGCCCCGTGCCCTTGTATCCGCCGAGCGGCATGATCAGCCCGTGAAACGCCTCGTTCGTGCTCGTCGTCGGCCGGCCTTCCTTGTCCATCGCCCAGCCCGGCGGAATCTCCGCCTGCTTGTTGTGGTAGGCCTTGAAAATCCGATTCGCGGCCACCGTTGTCGTCGCCATATCGAGCAGCCAGCTCGTCTCCGGCGCGCCTGGCACCGACATGCAGATCGGATTCGTCCCCAGCCGTGGCTCCTTGGCCTGGAATGGCGGCACAATCGGTGACGCGTTGCAAAACGCGAACCCGATCAACCCTTCCGCGGAAATGCGCCGTCCCCAATACGCCGCTGCGCCGAAATGGTTCGCGTCCCGCGCCACCACGAACGCAACGCCATGCTCGTTGGCCAGCCGGATCGCATGATCGCAGCAGATGGCGGAGGTCACCGCTCCCAGTCCGTTTGACGCGTTATACAACATCGTCGCGCCGCCCTCGCGCAGCACCGCGCCATCCTGAGCGCCATCGATTAGACCGCTCGAAAGCTGCTCCACGTAGTACGGCAGAAGCTGCATCCCGTGCGAGTCCACGCCGCGCAGGTTGCCGAAGATCAGGTTCGACGCAACCAGCGCGGCCCTCTGCCGCGCCACGCCCGCGCCCTCCAGAAGCTGCCGTGCGAAGTTCTCAAGCGCCGTGTGCTCTACGGTGAAGAAACCCTCAGCCATGCCGGGCCGCCAGGTCCGCGCCAATCGCAAGCAGCAGCGCCTGCTCTTCCTCCGTGAACGTCCGCTCCGTCCGGTTCGCAACGCCCAGCGCGCCGGCCGCCGCGCCGTCGCGCAACATTGGCACCACGATCGCGCCTTCCAACCCCGTCTGCCTCGCGCCCGGCCGCACATCCCCGCTCGTATCGGTTTGGATATTGCACGCCGTCACCGGCTGCGCACGCTCCACCGCCAACCCCGCCATCCCTTTTCCCACCGGCACCGTGCGCACCGTCTGCAAAACGAAGTCCGGAATGCCGCGGCTGGCCGCCTTCAAATGCAGCACGCCATCCGCCTCCAGTAAATGTATCGTGCCGCTATCGGCGCCGAAATGAGCGATGGTCGCGGCCAGCGCCTCGTCGAGCGTCCCGGCCGCTTGAATGGATTCTGGAATCGATGTCATTACTTCTTCACGTTCGGCGACAGCAGCCGCTGCACTTCCACCTTTTCGAGATCGGCCTTCGTGATCACCCGCGCGCTCAGGTCGATCCGCTTCGGCGGCGTCTGGCCGTTCAGCCTGTCCACCAGCGTCTTCACCGCGTCGTGGCCCATGCGAAATGGATCCTGCACCACCATCGCCGCGATCACTCCACCCTTCAAATCGTCCACCATGCCCTCGCTCGAATCGAACGCGACAAGCTGCACCTTTCCCCCGAGATTCCGCGACTTCAGCGCCAGCGACGCGCCGACGCTCGACGGTTCCGAGCTCGCGAAAATTCCATCCAGATCCGGGTGCGCCGTCAATATGTTCTCGGTCGCCGCCATCGCCTTCGAACGATCGGACTGCCCGAACTGGCTCGCTACGATCCGTATCCCGGGGAACTCGGACTTGACCACGTCTTCAAACCCGCGTTCGCGGTCCATCGTCGACCCGCTGCCCGGCGCATGCATCACCATGCCCACCTTTCCGTTCCCGTTCAGCAGCCGCGCCAGCGCGCGCCCGGCCATCTGCCCGCCCTCGTAGTTGTTGGTGGCCAAAAAGCTCATGTAGTTTTCTGAGTCGAGGCCGGAGTCGAACACCGTCAACGGAATTCCCGCCTGCGCCGCGCGGTCTACCGCTCCCACCAGCGCTTTCCGCTCCGTTGGCGCCAGCGCAATGCCGTCTACGCGCCGCGAAATAAAGCTGTCGAGAATCTGAATCTGCCGCGGATACTCCGTCTCGGCCGCGGCGCCGTTCCATTCGATCTGCACGCCGTACTCTTCCCCGGCCGCCATCGCGCCGGCCTGCACCGACAGCCAGAACAGGTGCGACGTTGCCTTCGGCACAACTGCGATGACTTTCTTCGTATTCCTCTGGCAACCTGCGATGGCAAGGCAGGCCGCGAGAAGCGCGGTGGCGGTCCTCATTGCGCGCACCACCCGCCGTCGATCAGCAGGTCTGTGCCGGTAATGTAGCCAGCGTCTTCGGAACAGATGTAGCGCACCAGTTTTCCAATCTCTTCCACTTTGCCCCACCGCCCCACCGGAATGCTCGCCAGAAACTTCGCGTTGGCCTCCGGATTGTCGATCAACTGCTGATTCATTTCCGTGGCGAACGGCCCGGGGCTGATGCCCACCACCGTCACGCCGTCGGCCGCCAGCTCAAGCGCCAGCGCACGCGTGAATCCCAGCAGCGCGGCCTTGCTCGTTGAGTACGCCGTGCGCCCCGGCAGCGAGACGTGGCTCATGATGGATGTCATGTTGATGATGCGGCCGTAGCCCTTCCCTTTCATGTGCGGCACGAAGGCGCGGCACAGCAGGAAAACGCTGGTGACGTTGGTATCGTTCACGCGCCTCCACTCTTCCAGCGTAAACTCGTGCACCGGCTTGCGGATGTTGATGCCGGCATTGTTGATCAGAATATCGATGCCGCGAAACCGGCCCAGCACCTGCTCCCGAAGCCTCTCCACCGGCGCTTCATCGGAAACATCGGTCTTAAAACACGCGGCTTCCGAGCCCAGCGCTTCAATCTCTTTCGCCACTTGGGCCATCGCCGCTTCATCACGCGCGGCCAGCACGATGCGTACTCCTTCCGCGGCAAGGGCAAGTGCCATGGCTTTACCGAGGCCTCGGCTGCCGCCGGTGATCACGGCGGTCTTTCCAGTTAAGAATTCACTCATAGGTTGGTTGATTAACGGTTCGTTTGGCGGGACTGGCGTAACGCGGCCAGTATCGCGTCGGCGGACTGCCGCGGGCGATCGACGTTTTCGAGCGTAACGTTACCGGACTCGCCCAGGGCTTCGACCGATAAATCGCCGACCCCAACCAGCCGCTGCCCGAACGTCTGCGTCATGCTCACATCGCGAACTTTATCGAGCATGATGTTCCGCTGCGTCTTGCTGACCAGCCCGTCCTCGTAGCGCAGAATCCCGTCGTGCAGCGTCAGCCGCCGCGCGTTCAGCCGCACATGCTTCATCGACGCCCAAAGGTCGATCGCAAGCGGCAGCGCGATCAATGCCCACAGTTCAACGGGCTGGAAGCCGCGGGACTGTATAAACAGCACCACGCCAACCAACAGCACTACGCTGAGTGCGTACCAGAGAACGATGCCCTTGATCGATGGGCGGATAACGAGGTCGGCCATAATTTTATTCTGACGGAAACGGCGAAGCGATTACGCGTATTGTATAGCAGGCCCCTGCCCTATTATGAACATTGGAGGTTCTATGCAGCATCGAATGACCCGGCTTGGAGTGACCTTGGCGCTTGCCGCCCCGTTGATGTTTGCCGATTTCCGGTACGACCAAAGCTCCCGGATGACCGGCGGCGCCATGATGAGCATGATGCAACTGGCCGCGCGCTTCGGAAAGAACGTCGCGCAGCCGGCGAATTCCACAGTCGCCGTCAAGGGAAACCTGATGGTGATGAATCACGGCAAGACGGCCACCATCTACGACCTCGACAAGGAGACCATCACCGAGGTCAACTTCGAGAAGAAGGAGTACTCGGTAACGACATTCGCCGAAATGAAGGCCTTCCTCGAAAAGACCGTCATGAAGACCGGCTCGGGCGAAACGTCGATCGACATCGATGTGAAGGACACCGGAAAAGAGGAAGTCATTGGCGGAATGAAAGCCAAGGAATTTCTCATGGCGATGAAGGTGGAAGGTACGAATCCGCAGAACGGCCAGAAGGCCGAGTTCAACATGGAAATGAGCAGTTGGATCGCGCCAAAACTCCCCGGCTATGACGAAATGGCGGACTTCCACAAGCGCATGGCGCAGAAGATGGACCTCGCCGGCATGTTCGGCGGCACGGGTGTCGCTGGCATGGGTCGCGGCATGGCGGCGGCGGCCAAAAAGATGGCCGAGATGGACGGCATACCCGTCATGCAGATCGTCCGGATGATTCCCACCGATCCCGAACAGCTCAAGGCTATGGAACAGCAACAGCAGGCGGCGCAGGCGCAGCAGGGCCAACAGCCGCAGATGCCAAATGCCGGCCAGGTAGCGGGCCAGACGGCCGGTCAGGCCGCGACTAGCGCCGTCGCCGGACGGCTCGGCCGCTTCGGCGGGCTAGGCGCCGGCGGTCTCGGCGGTGGGCTGGGTGGCCTCCGCAAGAAGAAGGAAGAAGCCGCGCCCCCGCTTCCCCCTCCCGCCCCCACGCCGGTTGCCGATGCAGCAGCCGCCAGCGGCGTCAAGGGATCCTTCACGTCGGAAGTGTCGATGATGGAGATGACGATGGAATCGAAAAACTTCTCGAACTCCGGCGTCGAAGACTCCATGTTCGCCGTCCCCGGCGGATTCAAGCTCGTCAAGGGCTCCATGCAAAGGTAAACAGCAACGACGAGCGTTACCTGGGGAAACCTTCGTCGTCGTAGAGATCCTTGTCCGTCAGAATCGGTCCGATAACAGGAAGGCTCCGCAGCTTTTCAAGCGCACGCTCCGCTTGCTCACGCATCTCGCGGAGCGTCGCGCCGGTTTCGATTCGCTCCGCACCCATTTCCTACTTGTATCATGACCGCTAAACCGTGACCTTGCTCAACACCGGCTGCCCCGGGAAAACTCCCTCCACCAGCTTCTCGTTCTCCACCACCGCCGTGCCGTTCACCAGTACATGCGTAATCCCCTCGGAGTACTGCGCCGGATTCTGATACGTCGCCTTGTCCCGCACTCGCGCCGGATCGAACACCACAATATCCGCAAACGCACCCGCGCTAATCCTCCCGCGCCGCCGCATCTCCGGCACAAACTTCTCCAGCCGCGCCGCCGGAAGATAACTCATCTTACGAATCGCATCCATCAACGACAGCACTTTCCGCTCGCGCACATAGAGCGCTAATACGCGCGCATAGGAGCCCGCCGCCCGCGGATGCCCCTTTCCTTTGTCGATCCATCCATCGCTCGCGACGATTACGTCCGGCGCCGCCATCGCCTGGTCGATATCCTGATCGCGCATCGAGAACGTAATCACCGTCGCGCCTTCTTTCCGGTACTTCTTAAACGTCTCCTCGTTCAACCGCTCGCCCGTCTCGACGAGCATAATGTCCTTGTAGTCCATATCCAGGTGCTCGCGAAAACCCGGATTGAAAATCGCCGACTCCAGCCGCGTCATCCCCGCAATGTACGGATACGCCTCGTAACTGATATCCACGCCCCGCGCCTTCGCACCGCGCACGATCGAAAGCCCAAGCTCAAACGCCTGCCCAGAGCTCGAGTTCAAATGCACAACATGAACCGCCGCGCCCGTTACCGCGGCGTCCGTGATCACCTCCTGCAACGCATCCACAACGCCCGGATCTTTCCTCCCCGCTCCGCGCATATGAACAAAAACAGGCACCTTCGCCTGCGCCGCCACTTTGAACACATCGAGGATCTCCGCGCGGCTCGCGAACGGCGTGTAGGCGATACCCATCCCAATGCCGGCGCCGCCCTCCCGCAATCCCTCGCGAATCAATTCGAGCGTGCGAATCTGTTCCGGGTCGGTCGCCGCGCGCGTCGCCGCCGGTCCAGCCGGCAGCCAGTCGCTCGTGTCGTTTGTCGCCGCCATCCGCGCCGGAACATGCCCCGCCGACGCGCCGTAATGAATCAACGCCTTGCCCCGCCGCGCCTCCACCCACTGCTTCACCGGTGAAACGCCAATCTCCAACTCCAGCGCCGTCGTCACACCATCACGCGCCTTGTAGCGGTAGTTTTCATCGGACTGCCCGTGAGAGTGCAGATCGATGAAACCCGGACAAACCACCTGGTTCCTCGCGTCGATAATCCGCTTCGCCCGCAGCGGCTTCGCGCTTAGCGTGGTTACAACACCGTTCGCAATGCCCACGGAGCGAATGGCGTCCAGGCCGGAGGCAGGGTCGATGACCCGGCCGTCGTTAATGGCCGTGTCGAGATTCGATTGCGCAAGAACGGCGGGTGACAACGCGGCAATAAAGCGGCGGCGGTTGAGTGGCATTCGTTGATTATCCCTCCCGCAACAACTTCACCGCCTGACCCAAAGCCACATTGAACCGATCCAACACCGCGGCCAACTCCCGCGCCTGCCCCACGGCCTCGTCGTACTTACCCAGCTCCAGCGCTTCCCGCACACCGGGCAGTGTCTTTGCCCCGTAGCCTGTGTATTGCCCCGGCGCCGTCAGCGCATGCTTGTACCATGGCCGCCCCGGCAGCCCCGCCGGCAACTGCAACGCCCGCTCGGTCTGATACACCGCCCTCGCGGCGGCGGTGGAGCACTTGCAAACGGGGTAGGCCTTTTCAAACGCCGCCGCCAACTCCCCCATCTTCGACAACGCCGCATCCATCGCCGGCAGCGGCACATTCGCATCCGCCGCCAACTTACTAACTTCCTTCCAGTACTCCCTGATCGCACTTACTAACCGCGTAAATTCAAACGGAGGCACCGGCGCCTCGCTCATCCGCGCCATCGCGACAGCCATATAACCGGCCAGCGCCTTTCCGCTCCCGAATGTTCCATCGGAAAACCGCTTGTACCAGGCCATCGAGTCGAAAATCGAATGATAAATCCCGCCGTTATCCTCCCCCGAAATGCCTAAGTTCGCCGACGCAATCCCCGCGTGATGCATAAACCCCACATAGTCCGACCCCGACCCCAACGCACCCATCTTCCAATCCGCCTGCCGCCGCACGTCCACGTCCCGCGCCACTTCCTCCAGAAACACGGATAACGACGGCGACGCCCCGCCCGATAAACGTCCCTTCCCGTTCATATCGCTGTTGAAGTAAACGACGGCCTTCTCCCGCAGCTCGTCCAGGTGCTTCTCCACCCACTCCGTCGACCCCACCAGCCCAAACTCCTCCGCATCCCACAACGCGAACACCAGCGTCCGCTTCGGCCGCCAGCCCGCCTTCACCGCCGCGCCCACCGTCCGCGCGGCTTCCAGCAGCGCCGCCGCCCCGCTCACCGGATCGTGCGCTCCGTTTACCCACGCATCGTGATGATTCCCATAAATCACCCACTGGTCTGGATACTCCGAGCCGCGAATCGTCGCGATCACGTCATGCACCGGCCGGTTCGCGTTGTCGAACGACACCTTCACGCGCACCTTGCCCGGACCCGGTCCAAACCGGTAGGCCACCGGCAACCCGCCCTTCCACGCCTCCGGCACATCGGCGCCGCCCAACGCCGCCAGCAGCGGCTTCGCGTCGCCATACGAAATCGGCAGCACCGGAATCTGCGTCAGCGTCTTCGCCTCGGACATCGCCAGACGCTTCGCGCCCTTCACCGATGCCCAGCCCGGCGTCAGCGGATCGCCAACGTAAATCGACATATCCATCACGGAACCGCGCTGCACGCCCTGCTCGCAGCGGAACGGCCCGTCCGGATACACCGCGCCCCTGGTGAATCCGTCCTCTTTCGGATCGGAATAGATAAGGCACGCGATCGCGCCGTGCTCCGCGGCGGCCTTCGGCTTCACACCCCGCCAACTCATCCCGTACCGCGCCAGCACAACTTTGCCGCGAACGTCGATCCCGCGTTCCCGCAGAACTTTATAATCGTCCGGAACTCCATAATTGACGTAAACCAGCTCACCGGTAACGTCGCCCGCCGCCGAATAGGCGTTGTAGGTCGGTAACTGATTCTTGTCTCGAGAGTCCGGATCTTCGGCAAAATTCGGCTCCGACAATCGTAACTTACACGACACTGGACCGGACAACTCCACCAGCCGCTCCTTCGGATACGGCAGAAAGACATCGAACGTCTCGATATGCGCCGGGAATCCGAACTTCTTAAACAGCCCCAGCGCATAGTGCGCGACGCCGTTTCCAGCCGCCGAACCGGCATGATGCGGCTCGGCAGCCATCCGCTTCATGTATGCCTCGATCCGCAATGGATCCGGCGTGCCGCGCAATTGCGATTCCAGCGCCTTTTGACGCTCCCACGCCGCCCCCCGGAAACCTCGCGCCGGCGCGGTGCCGGCCTGCAAGCCATTCGCTCCCAGCGCCATCGCGCCGGCCAGAAAACTCCGCCTCCGCGTCATCCCGTTATCCCTTCAAAAACCGCAAGAATTCCTGTGGGTCGCGTGTCAAACCGGGAAACGCGCGCAACGTCTTGCCTTCCGCATCCAAAATCACGTAATAGGGAATCGCCACCGTCTTGTGCGTCGATTCCTGCAGCTTCAAATTCTCCTCCGACACCGGATCGGAGCCATCCGTGTATAACTCAACGAGCGCGAACTTACTCATCTCCGCCGCGATCTCCGGCCGCGGAAACATATTCGCCTTCATCAACTTACAATTTGTGCAGGTGTAGCCGGTAAAGTTGAGAAACACCAGCTTGTTCTCCGCCTTCGCGCGGGCGAGCGCGCCCGGTAAGTCGTTCTTCGCGAACACAATTCCCTGGCCCGCGCCGCCGCCCGCCGCCGCGCGCGTCGACACCGGAACATACGCGTCGATCTCACCGAGCGGCGCGCCAAACAGGCCCGACAACAGGAAAAACGACAGCGCCAAAATCACCATCCCGAGCAGCAACCGCGAAATCGATACCGGCTCGTCCTTCGCGATTCCTTCAAACCGCAGCCACCCCAGCAGATACAACGCGGGCATCGCCGTCAGCACGACCCAGAGCGCCAAAAAACGCTCCCGCGACAGCAGCTCCCAATGCATCACTAAATCGACGTTGCTGAGGTACTTGATCATCATCGCGAAGATGAAGAACGCCATCACCACCTTCACGCGCACCAGCCACCCGCCGCTCTTCGGCATCTTCTTCAGGTACGAAGGGAATGCGGCGAGCAGGAAGAACGGGCTCGCCAGCCCCGTTGCGAACGACGCCATGCCCATCGCCGGCTGCAGTTTGTCACCGGTCACCGACGCCGCCAGCAGCGTACCCATAAACGGCCCCACACAGGCGAACGAAGTCAGCGAAAACGTCAGCCCCATCAGCAGCGAGCCCACGTATCCTCCGCCGCCCGACGCCTCGTTCATCTTCGTCAACAAGCCCGAAGGCAGCGTAATCTCAAACGCGCCCAGCATACTCAAACCGAACGCGAAGAACACCAGGCCAATGACGCCGTTGACCCAGGGGTTCGAGGACAGCGATTGCGCTCCGCCCGCGCCCAACAGCGCCGACGCCAGCAATCCGATCGCCGTGAACAATACGATGATGCCCAGGCAGAACACCGCCGCCTGCCGCAGCCCGCCTTCCCGATTCAGGAAATAGGAGAGCGTGAATGGAATCATCGGGAAGACGCAAGGCGTAAAGATCGCCGCCAGTCCGAAGCCGAACGCCCCCAGCAGGAAACCCCAGAGCCCCTCTTTCGCCGGAGCTTGGGCCGGGCCAGGCGCCGCGGAAGGAGCGGATGGCGCCGCGGCGGCGGCGGCCGCGCGCGCTTCCACAAACCCATCCGGCACCGGCGCCACGCCGGAGTCCGGAGCGCCGCCATCGGCGACCAGGGCGGCCGACACCATCTTGCGGCGCGGAGGTAAACAGATCTTGTCGTTACAGGCGCTCGATCGCACCTGCAGGTTCACGTCAACAGGCCCGGCTTTCACATCGCCCTTGAGTACCGCGTCAACCAGGAACACGGCCTTCTCTTCATAACTCTCCGTCGAAGCCGCCGCCACCGGATCGTACTTCGCTTCCACTTTTTGCTGCAGGACTCGCGTAATCGTGACCGGCGAATCTTCCGGCGCGACGATCCGCGTCGCCGTCGGCGTTACCGGCGAGCTGACCGAGTAAAGGTGCCAGCCCTTCTCAATCTCCGCGGTCAATTTCAGCCGCACAGCCTTCCCCGGCGCGACCTTCGCGGGCTCCGGTTGCAGGTTAAACTTCACGGCATTCTGCTGCGCAAACAGGGTACTCGCCGCGAGCAGCGTGGAATACAGGAAGGAGCTATGTCTCACTAGTCACCAATTTTACGGCAGAATCGCCAGCAGACGGACCGGCCCGCCGGATCCGTTCTCGATCTTCATCGGAGCGGCGATCAACGTGGCGCCCGTCGCCGGCAGCCGCTCGATGTTGGCGACATTTTCCAGCCCGTACACATTCGATTCACTCAACACCTGATGCGTCTCAAACTTCACCGACGGCCCGTAATCCGTGCTCGCCGTGTCGATGCCGACTCCGGCGACTCCGCGCGATACTAAAAGCGCCGCAGCCGCCGGTAATATTCCCGGAAAGTGCAGATGCGCCGTATCGCCAGGAACGTCCGAGCCCAGATACTCCTTTCGCCGCGGCCAGAACTTGCCCCAGCCCGTCTTAAATAGAACGATCGAGCCCTTTCGAATGGGACCGTGCTTCTTCTCAAATGCCGAAACATCCGCAGGTGTGGCGCGATAATCCCGTTCCTTTGCGCACGCGGCGGAGATATCGATCACCACCACCGGCCCGACGAGCTTCGACACCGGCACCGCTTCCAGCGTGAGCTTACCTTCGGCGAAGTGAATCGGTGCATCCATGTGGGTGCCGCCGTGCTCATCGGTCGAGAATCCGCCTGCGGCATACCAATAGCCCTGCGGCGTGCGCTTCCAAACATCTTTTCGATGTTGAAACCCCTGCGCATTCGGCCAGTAGATCGTGTCCTTGTTATACGCGTAGGTCAGGTCGACGATTTTTGCCGGGTCGATCGCCTGCCCCCAACAAACCGCGGTCAGCAAACACAACGTAATCCGCATCTATCGACGCCTCCTACCCCCGTCCGTGCGCCAACCCGCTCTCCAGCCTCCGGTTTAGATCCGACTGTGCAAACTCCGCGGCCACGCGAATCGCATTCCTGATCGCGTTCGCGTTCGAACGGCCATGGCAGATAATCGTGCAGCCCTTCACGCCGAGCAGCGGCGCCCCGCCGTACTCGGAGTAGTCGACGCGCTTCTTCATCTCGGTAAACGCATTCCGCGCGATCAGATACCCAATCTTCCCGCTCATCGACGCCTTCAACGCATCCTGAATCAGGTGCCGGCCGACCTCGACCAACCCTTCGCTCACCTTCAGCGCGACATTGCCGACAAACCCGTCGCACACGATCACGTCGGCGTGGCCGGTAAACAGATCGCGGCCTTCCACGTTACCGATAAAGTGAATCGGCAGTGCCTTCAGCAAGGGCGTCGCGGCCTTCGTCAGTTCGTTGCCCTTGTGCTCTTCCTCACCGATCGACAACAGACCCACTCTCGGTTTGTCGGTGTGAAAAATCAGCCGCGAGTACAACTCACCCATCAGCGCAAACTGCGCCAGCAACTCCGGATGCACGTCGACATTGGCGCCGACATCGAGCATCACGGCGGGGCGGCCTTTCACCGTTGGAAATACCGACGCCAGCGCCGGGCGGTCGACACCGCGAACCATTCCGTTCACCGTCTTCGATGTCGCCATCACCGCGCCCGTGTTACCCGCCGACACGACGCCCTGCGCGGCGCCGTCGTGCATCAACCGGCACGCCACGCGGATTGAACTGTCTTTCTTCTGGCGCAGCGACTTCGCCGCGCCATCGTCCATCGTCACTACTTCGCTCGCGTGATGGATGCGAACCGGCAGCCGTTCCCACCCGGGGTGGTGCCCGTTCAATTCCGCGCGCAGCACTTCCTCCCGTCCGACGAGAATAACCTCGACAGGCAGGTGCCGGACGGCACGAAGCGCGCCCTCTACCTCGGACTTCGGCGCGTGGTCGCCACCCATCGCATCGACTGCGATGGTCACCAAAGGAGTGGGCACAGGGCCGGCTTCCCGTTACTGCTCAGCGACTTCTACGACCGCGCGGCCCTTGTAGAATCCGCAGGAGGGGCAAACCCGGTGCGGCATCTTGGGCGAGTGGCAGTTCGGACATTCCGACTGGCTCGGCTTGGCCAGGTGATCATGCGCCCGGCGCGTGGAGGTGCGGCGTTGGGAGTGGCGTCGTTTCGGATTCGGCATCGTAGTTCCTTGCTTGCGAGATTTTTAGTTTATAAGTTCCGCAGGGCAGACCAACGTTCATCTACGATCTGCTGCTGACAGTGACAGTCCGTTTCGTTCCGGTTCTGTCCACAGGTGGGGCAGATGCCCTTGCACTCGGCGCGGCATAACCGCTGTAACGGGAGCGCCAGCAACACCTGTTCTTGCAAAATGTCATTCAGTTCCAGCCCCGCGCCTTCGTAAAAGCCGATATTGCTGTCACCGGGCCTGATCGCGATCTCCGCCCCCGGAGCTGTCTCCGGCATTGGCAGATAGATCAGATCAAACTCTTCATCAATAACTTGTGTGAACGGTTCCACGCACCGGTCGCACTCCATTCGGAGCGAAACCTGCAGCCGCCCCTGCACCCGAATCTCATCGGTTGAAACCTGCAACTCCGCCGTGCCCGAAGCAACTAATGGAGACTGCTGTTCAAACTCCGAATCGAACGGAATCACTCCTATCGGCAGGGACTGCTGAAAGCGGACCGGCTTTTGCTCCAACTCTCGGATTTCAAGGAACATACGCACGACCACCGCTTCGCAGGAGCGAACCATTTCAGTATACGCTAACGGGCCGCTATTCGCTACTGCTTCGCCGTGTAGGGGATGTCCTTCGCTCCGTCGTCGAGCCCTTCGATCCGCACAAAGAGCTTCTTCGGCGGCGGGGGAGGCGCCGCGGCGGGCACGATTACCGGCGGTTGCACGGCCGCCGGGCCGGCTTCGACCTTCGCGCGAACAGCCAGAGCGGGCGCCGGCGCGTCTGCCGCTTTCCAATCGACGGGCAACGCGAATGCAGCCAGAAGCGGACCGATTTTTTCCGCCGTCGAGCCATTCGCGATTGGCGCCGCCAATACCAGCGTCCCGCCGTCCAGCCGACCCTTCAACTGCGGCAGCCAGCTCGATAGCACGAACTGCTCTTTGCTGCCCCCTGCCGTCTGCAGCGTCTTCAGAACTTTCGCCGCCGTCTCTTCACTTCCAGTCCATACCCAGAAATTCACATCGGGAGTTTTCGAGAGTTGTACGCCGACATCGAGCCCTTCGATTCCTTCCGCATCGGCCAGGGCATCGAGGGACTTCGGCCCGAAACCTCGCGGCACGGTGTCGCAGGCGACCCAAACCGGAAACTGCGGTGACATCTCCTGCGCACGCTTAAACAATGGATTCACCGATGCGAGCGACTCCACTTGCGCCTTGCTGCGCTCGGCGGCGGCCTGGATCGCCGGGCGCGTTCCAATCAAAACGATTGTGCCCGACAACGGCCCCGGCATCCATGCCAGATGCGGATCGGCGGCGGTGGCGCCGGCGGGCGCGGCGATCTCGATGCCTTTGTAGGGCATCATCTTCGCGCCTTCGCGCATCGCCATCTTGCGGAGCTGGGCGAGCGAAAAAGAGCCGGAGAGAATGATCACGTCGGAGCGCTTGCCGCCGGCGTCGACAACGGACGACATCAGCAGCCGTTCCGCCTGGTCGAGCAACGGAGCACCGAGCGCCGCCGCAAACTGATCGCGAATCTGTTTGCCCTCAGCCGTTTCGACGAGCCGCCGGAAATCCACGCCGGCCAGAACCTGCGCCTCCGGATGCGCGAAGCGCCAGGCGATCGGTTCGGAAGGACCAACCGTCGCCGCATGAAGCGACACGAGGGAACAGGCCAGGAGACAAATCCGTTTGTGACGCATGATGTTACTCCACCGGCAACACGACTTTGTTACTTTCAACACCGGCCTGCCGCACGCGCACCTCGACCGGCCCTGTTGGCCAATCGGCGGGAATCGTGAAACGGATCAGCGTTACGCCGACGAGTCCCGGCGCGGCGCCGGCGAAATCGGGATTGAACTCCGCGTCGCCGAGAACGATCTGCGCAGGTGTGCGCAGCGGATTCGGCGGACTTTCGGCGGCCGGGAAACCATCGAGCACAAACCGCTGCAGCGCGCCGAAGCCCGTGCCCATCAGCACGACCTGCTCACCGCGCTTGGCCGGTTTATCAGGAGCGGCGAGCGAACCATCCGGCCGCTGCGCCGTGGCGACAAACTGTTCGCCGATCAACTGGCCAAAGACACCGGGCGCGTTGCGCACGATCGTCACTTTTCCGGCGATTTCCGGCATCGCACCGTTGCGCACGGCGATTGTGTATTCGCCGTCGGCGATGTCTGAGGGCAGATAGGCGTTCACCTGTTCGGGCGATACGAAGAGCAGAGGAAGCAAACGGTTCCCAATGCGCGCGGTAACATTGCCGAGCGTCTGCGTCAGCGGTCCGGCCGCTCCGGCGACGTAATCATTCGCGAGGCCCGCGCCGTAGATCGACACGATGGAGCCGGGCGCGACCGCTTTCAGTGGCGTCTCGCCGGCCGCGTTGCGAACCCCGGTGCTGGAGATGAATGGCGTCTTGTCCAATTGCGCGCGGACGAGCCGCGGCACTTGCATCGAAACGAATCCGCCCGAGCTGGTGCCGGCGAGATCGCCGTCCCAGCGGCGGAACTTGTATCCTTCGTTCGGCACCGCGGTGACCTGAACGGCCGAATCGGACGGATAGAATCCATCGCCCGACGCCGGTTCGATGCGGAACGTCGCGCCTTCCGGCGGGTCGGAGAGCGCAAGCAGGCGATTGAAAGTCTTGTAGCGGAAAGCGAGTTGCCGGTCGAGGCCGGTGAAGTTGAACGTGCGCGTGGCCGGCGCGCTGTCATTCCAGCCGTCGAACTGCATGCGCGAATCGGCGCCCATCGCGATCGATTCGGCGACCGACAGCGTTACCGATGCTCCGATCGGCCGGTCGAGCGTACAAGGCAGCGGACAGACGGCGCCGTCAACCTGCAGTTTGGAGCCCGGCTGCGCAGCGGAGACGACCAGCCGCGGATAGATTTCGTAGTTTGCGACGAGCCGCACACCGCCCGCATCGGTTTCTTCGGGCGTCGTGAAATCGATCGCCGCCGGGCCGCCCTGCGCCCAGCCGGTGAACTTGTATTTGCGGCCTTTCGCGTCGGTGGCTTCGGCGGGCGCGGTGATCGCATGTTTCGAGCCGACACCCCAGACGAAGTTATACGACGGCCACTCGCGCCCGTCGACACTGAGCCGCACGCCGAGTGGATTCGTTAGAAGCGAGACCGCCGTGCCGCGAACAAATTTAGCGTTAA
Source organism: Acidobacteriota bacterium (assembly GCA_016185425.1). Taxonomy (GTDB): domain Bacteria; phylum Acidobacteriota; class Terriglobia; order Bryobacterales; family Bryobacteraceae. The sequence continues at coordinate 102,572 of JACPNQ010000023.1, forward strand.
TTGTTTCGGGGATATTGGCGCCTACGGCCTTATAGATGGTGCCTTCGCCGCCGCCGATGCTGAAGCTGTCGAGCACCCACATCTTGCCCGACAGATCGTATTGCGACGGAGGAGCGCCGAGGATGTGGCTCGACCCATCGGCGAAGAAGAATTCCCACGGCGGATAGATGTAGGGAAGGTTGTCGGTTGGGTCGCGCGTCGGAATGACGGCGCGATCGATCGTGATGTTCAGACCGTACGGTTCCGTTTGAAAGACGACGCGCTTGCCGGGCGAGAATCGCGGAGAAATCACCGACGGCCCGTTGACCGTGAAATTGCGCAGGTAGGAATCGTTGGCAACGTCGCCGTTGACGATCCAACCATTGAAGACGTAGCCCCGCGCCGGGAAAGCATTGAGAACCATGAGCCCGCCCGCGGCCTTCCAAACGGAAACCGATTGTGCCGTGCATTGTCCGTCGATGAAGACAGCGCCCGGCGTGGTTGTGCTGAAGACGCTGGTGCCGGGCACCGGCGCGCCGGTTGGATCGGCAGGACAGGGGACGGTGACAGTGGATAGTTCCGGCAGCGTCGGAGTACTTGGCGTGGAGACGAGCACGTCAACCCGGTGCTCCACGGTAAACGTGCCTTTGATCGCGGTGACGTTGGGGTCGGCGAGAATCGTGAGATAGGTTCCGGTGGCCGCCTGGAGGAGTGAGCCGTCGTCCTTCCATCCTCCAAAGGCCATGCGCGTGGTCAATCCGGTGTTTTGACTGACGTCGGCCCAAATGGTGTGGCGGCTGCCTTTCGGCCACATAAATGTGGCCGAGCTCGTGTATTTTGTTCCGTCAACGTAGAACGTCGCGCCCGTTGGCTCCGTATAGATGCGCGTTTGCACCGTCTGTCCTGGCGCCATTCCCGCGGCGAGAAACAGAACCGACAATAGCGTGATCGGCACTCGATTCATAGAGTCGTTCGGGACACTCCTTCGCCCCTACGTTGTCTTTCGGCCGGTGAGGCCGAATACTGAATAGTTGAAAAACCTTAGTTAGAGTAGAAAGAAGTGAATATGTCGAATCCCCTTACATTGCCCGCCGTACCCCTTACGATTGAAGGTACTTGGGTACTGCACCAAGTTTTCAAGTTCAAGCAGCCGCAATGGGGGAGCCTGGAGAATCTCCGCAAGCGCCTCCTGATTCGGGAACTTGTTGACGAATTACATACTTGGGAGGAGAACAAGGAGTTTCCGTCGGCGGCGTTTACAACGATCGGCCATAAGGGCGATCTGATGGTGATCCACTTCCGCAAGGATCCGTCGCACTTGCATCGGGTCGAGCTGGAGTTGGGCCGATTGTCGATTTGCGCGTCAATGGAACAGGTCTACTCCTACCATTCGGTTGTCGAGATGGGGCTCTACGAATCGACGGTGAAAACGTACCGGGGGCTCGCCGAGCGGGGTGTTGCGCCGCATAGTGACGAGTGGACCGCGGAGATCAAGACGACGATTGAGCGGCAGCGGGAGGCGATGGCGCCGCGGCTGTTTCCGGTTTTCCCGGAGCGGAAGTACGTCTGTTTTTATCCGATGGACCGGCTGCGCGGCGAGGTGCACAACTGGTACCTGGAGCCGATTGAAGAGCGGCAGCGGATGATGCACGATCACGGAATGATCGGGCGGCGGTATGCCGATGACGTGAAGCAGATCATCACCGGCTCAATCGGGCTCGACGATTGGGAGTGGGGCGTGGACCTGTTCGCGGACGATCCGCTGGTGTTCAAGCGCTTGATTTATGAGATGCGGTTTGATGAAGTAAGCGCGAAGTATGCTAAGTTCGGGCAGTTTATAGTTGGACTGCGTGTTCCTTCGCAGCACCTGGAGGAAGTACTCGTCGGCTGATTCCTTATGACCGTTTTTCTCTGCCTCTGCATCGCCGCCGCGCTGGCTGTTTGGGTGCGAGAGCGGATGCGCGGGCTGGAGGAGCGGACGGCCTATCAGGAGCGGCGGATTGCCGCGCTGACCGAGCGCATATTTGTATTGGAGGGGCAGCGGAATGCGGGTGCGCATACGCCGCCTCCACCTCCCGCGCCGGTCCCGGCGCCGATACCGGCTATTCCGATACCCGCGATGCCGATGTCCGTACCGCAGCTAGAGCCGGAACCGCCGCCGCGGCCGATGCCGCCGATGGTGGAGCAGGTAATGGGACCGGCGCCCGAACCGAAGCGTGACTTGGAGGCGATGATTGGCGGCAACTGGCTGAGCAAGCTCGGCGTGTTGCTGTTGCTGATCGGTATCGCGCTATTCATAGGATTCTCGCTGACGGAGATGGGTCCGGTGGGCCGGATTTTGACAGGCCTCGCGACGAGCGTGGCGTTGCTTGCGGGCGGCGTGGTTGCGGAGCGGAAGGACGACTATCGCGTACTTGGAAGGGCGCTGATTGGCGGTGGCTGGGCGGGGCTGTATTTTACTGCGTTCGCGGCGCACGGCGTGGATGCGTCGCGCGTGATCGAGAGCGCGGGCGTTGGATTCTTCCTGTTGCTGTCTGTCGCGGCGGGGATGATTCTTCACTCCCTTCGTTATCGAAGCCAGACGATTACGGGCCTTGCTTACATGGCTGCGTTTTTGACGATCGCGATTTCGTCGTTGACGCAGTTTTCCGCGATCGCGTCGATTCCACTGTTGATCAGCATGTTGACGGTAGCGTGGAAATTCGGCTGGCAGCCGCTGGCCGCTGCCGGCGCATTTTTTGCTTATCTCGCCTACGGCTTCGATCTGGCGACTGGGGACAAAGACCGCTATTTCATTCAGATCGGCGAGCCGGTGCTTTGGACGTACTGGGTGATTCTGGAAGCGTTCGATCTGGCGGCGAAGCGACGCGGCGCGGTGTTGCCGATCGCGCCGTTGAATCTCACCGGATTCCTCTTTGCAACGGCGGCGGTATGGCCGAGTGGAAGCGGATGGCAGCCCGGCTGGATGCTTGGCGCGATGGCGGTGGCGCAGTTGGTGAGCGGGATGCTGCGCGGGAGATTGAGCGAATCGCACGAACTGGCCGACGATTCGGTATTCGGCGGCTTCCGCGCATCGATCACGTATTCATCGTTGTTTACGGCCGCCTTCGTGATCGACCGGTTTACGGGCACACAGCGCGGCTTCGCGTTGATACTGCTCGCGGAATCCGTTGCGGTATTTGGATGGCTGTTCCGGAGCGCCTATTTGCGCGGGCTGGGCGCGGCGCTGTTCGCCTTGCCGGTGATCTTCAGCGACCACAAATTCAACCGGCCAGGCCTTTGGACGCTGTTCACGCTGTTCCTCGCGAACCGCCTGTTCTTACAGGGCACCATCTGGTACACGGGAGGCGCCGTCTTCACGCTGGCGGCGCTGTTGCTGACGTTCGATCCTTCGTACTTACAGCCTGTGCTGTTGACGATTGGCGCGGGCGGCGTTGGCCTGGCGCTGCGATGGCGCGATAAGCCGGAGGGGCGCTGGGCAGGAGTGGCGCTGGCGTTCCTTTCGGTTGTCGCACTCGTCATGAAGGTACCGGCTGAGTTGATCTGGGTGACGATCGGGCTGCCGATCGCGCTGTACGCGGCGTTCGGGTGGGCGATTCCCGAGGGCTTGCCCCGGCTCGCAACGTTTGTGCTGATGCAGTTTTACGCCGGCGCGCTGCTTTACCGGCTGATCGGGGAGACGCCGTGGCTGATGGCGGCGTGGATGGGTTGGTCGGCGTTGTGCTGGATAGCCGGCATGATGCGGATCGGGCCGAGCCTGGCTGGATCGGCGCTGTTGCTTGAAGGCGTGGCGCTCGTGTTCTGGTGCTTCGATATACTGGGCCGCCAGGATGGACTGGCGGCCCAAGTTATCGCGGTGGCGGCTTTGTTTGCGATGTACCTGACGCGGGTGCGCGACGAGGATCCATTCGCACGAGCCGCGGCGTGGCTGCACGGAGTGGCAGCCGCGCTTGTCACCACGGCAATGGTGCAGGATTTTGTGAGCGGGAGGCGGTTGACTTTAGCATGGGGCGCCGAAGCATTTGTATTTCTGGGCGCCGGGATTGGCTTGCAGCGGCGCCAGCTTCGGCTAACCGGGCTGCTACTGTTCGCTTTATGCCTTGGAAAATTGTTCTTTTTCGATTTCTCTCAACTCGATACACTGAGCCGGATACTCTCGTTCATAGTCCTTGGCACTCTGCTGATTGCCGCCTCGTGGGCTTATTCCCGATTTCGTGAACAGATCAAGCGGTACTTCTGATTACGCGGCCTGCGGCAGTTGCACATCACCTAAGTGGAGCGTTTCGCGGAGCGAGTTTTTGATGCGGAGCAGGCGGACGCGCACCGAAACAGGCGAGATGCCGAGAGCGGGGGCGAGCTCGTTGCTCGACCAGCCTTCCATGTAGTGACGGACAAGAAGGGTGCGGTCCTCTTCGCTGCAATGGGAGAGAAGTTCGGCGAGCGCCGTGGTGTCCGTGGATGCGCCGATGGTGGCACTGTCCTCCGTCAACTCTTCGACCGTCTTGCGGCGGCGGAAGTCGACGCGCAGAAGGTTCTTGGCAATACTGTTCACCCAGACGCCGATGGCGGCATGGTTCTTCAGTTGGGCACGGCATTCCCAGCCACGGCTCCAAGCGGCTTGCGAGATCTCTTCGGCGAGCTCATGCTGCACTCCGCTCGACTGAAGGAATCGCACAGTCCGTGAGAAGCCGAGCCGGTAGGCGGCTGCAAACTGATCTTCAGTAAAGATGTTGGCGGTTTCCATGCCCTTTCTAGAGCAAGGCGTTCGCCAAACCACTCACTTCCGTATTTTCAATAGCTTACAAAACATACTGGCTGTAAGTGTCTCGCCTTTAGACGCCGTGGTCCCGAATACTTTCCAGACGTGCGATCATCGTTTCACTGGCTGTACGAATATTGGACGCAAAGCGGAGCGCGTCACCTTCGGAGGTCTCGGCGAGGATTTCCGCATATCCATGGATTGCATTGAGAGGCGATCTAAGATCATGTAAACGCTTCGCTAACCGGGCGCGGCGCGCTTTGACGGCATGGATACGGTATTCGAGCTCCTCCTTATTAAGAGGCGGAAAAGCCACGTCGTCCGGATGGAGGGTGGCGGCAGCGCGTATTTCGATTTTCCCTTCCACCTGAGTAAAAATGACATCCGCGGAAGTATCGCTAACTTTCCAGCCCCAGGAAAGGATCAGCAGCCGGACGGAATCGGGCAATCCGGCACTCGCGACCGTCACTTTTTTTCCCTTTCCATTACTGCCAGTAGTTTCGGAAAGTCTATCGGCTTGGTCTCGAAGGCGGCACAGCCGGCTTCGAGGGCTTTGTCGCGTTCGGCAGGTAGCGCGTGGGCGGTGAGGGCAATAACGGGAATATCTTTCGTAGCGGGGTCGGCTTTCAGGCGGCGAGTGGCTTCCCATCCGTCGATGACGGGCAGGCTCATATCCATGAGGACGATCTCCGGTTGGTGTTCACGTGTCATGCGGATCGCTTCGTCGCCGTCGAGAGCGATCAGGACGTTGAATCCCTTGCGTTGGAGGCGGCGCATAAGCATGTCGCGATTCATCTCGTTGTCTTCGACAAGCAGGACGGTCGTCATAATTTATTCCAGGGTTGCCAGCACCTGCGCGATCAGGTCATTGCCGCGGAGGGAGCCTTTGCTGACGACGGCGGCGGCCTGCTGTTTGAGGCGCTGGCGCTGGGTAGTGTCGAGATCCATCGCGGTGACGACCAGAACGGGCGTGGCGCGGCCGCGGTCTGTGGCGCGGAGACGGCTGAGAAATTCGAAGCCGTCGACGTTGGGCATCATGAGATCGAGTACGACGACGCCGGGCAGCACTTTGGCGCAGGTTTCGAGCGCTTCGGCGCCATCGGCGGCTTCATAGATCGCCCAGCCGAGACTTTGAAGCTGCTTCTTCAGCAGGATGCGAGCGTCAGGGTTGTCGTCGACGATGAGCGCCGACTGCGCGCGGCCGGCGGCGGCGTGGCGAAGGATGGCGCCCGAGAGACGATCGACGTCAACGGGCTTGGTGAAGACCTGGTCGGCGAGGAAGCCGCGCGGGTCTCCGTGGGTATCGAGGATGCTCAATAGGATTACGGGGATACGGGCGAGTTTGGGGTCGGCTTTGAGGCGGCGGAGAATCTCCCAGCCATCGGCGCCTTCCATAACGACATCGAGGGTGATGACGCGCGGATCGAGGACACGGGCCATGGCGATGCCTTCTTCGCCGTTGCGGGCAACGGCGACGTCGACGGGATGTTTTTCGAAGAGGCGGCGAACGAGGCCATGAATGGCTGTGTCGTCGTCGATGACAAGGACGGTCGGCTTTTCGGAAGCGCGGAGCGGCAGGGCGCTGTGGAGTGCGCCGGGCGTGGTTTCTTCGGGCAGGGAGAGGGTGAACGTGGAGCCCGCGCCGGGCTCGCTTTGGACGAGCGTATCGCCACCCATCATGCGGGTGAGGCGGCGGGTGATGGCGAGGCCGAGACCGGTTCCCTGCCCTTTGCCCCGTACTGGTGTGGATTCGAGCTGATGGAAGGGCTCAAACAGCAAGGACAGCTCTTCGGCGGTGATGCCGGGGCCAGTATCCATGACGTCAAAGCGGAGGAAGGCGTGCTGACCGTCGATGACGCGCTCGACGCGGAGGGTGATTTTGCCATGGTGGGTAAATTTACAGGCATTACTGAGTAAGTTCAGGAGGCACTGGCGAATTTTTACCACGTCGGAGAACATGCGAATGACGCCCGGAGCGAGGACGAGTTCGAGCGTATTGTTGTTTTTGGCGGCGAGAGGGCGGACGAGCTCGACGACTTCGCCGACGAGCTCCGGCACGTCGAAGGCGGCCGCGTGGACTTCGACTTTTCCTGCCTCGATTTTGGACATTTCGAGAATGGAATTGATGAGCTCGAGGAGATGTTTGCCGGCGGATTCGATCTTCTGGAGATCCTGAAAATCGGTGAGGCGGTTATCGGCTTCGGCCTCTTCCTGGAGCATCTGGCTGTAGCCGATGACAGCGTTCAGCGGAGTGCGCAGCTCATGCGACATGGAGGCGAGAAAAGCGCTTTTGACGGCGCTGGCGTGTTCGGCGGCGCGGCGGCGGGCGGCGACGCGCTGCGTTTCGACGGCGAAGAGGCCGAAGAGGCCGATGCAGCAGATGACAGCAAGCACGGCGGCCATGCGCATGCTGGAGAGAGTAGTCTGCGTGAGGCGCTCTCCTTCGGTGAGCGTGGCGAGTTCCACTTCGGACATGGCGTCGCGCAGGCGAGTGGAGGTATCGAGGCGCTGCCCCTGCTCAACCAGGTCTCCGGCGAACTCCCATTCGCCAAGCCAGCCGGCCTGGGCGGAGGTAGTGAGCTCCTCTATTTTCTGGTTGGCGAGGCGTTCGATGAGAGGGAAGCGCGCACCGATGGGGCCGTGCGACGGGCCCATTTCGCGGAGGAGAGTGAGCTGACCGTCGAAGGTTTCCATGGCGCGGGTATAGGGAGCGAGGAAGGACTCTTCGCCGGTGAGGAGGAATCCGCGATGACCGGCTTCCGCCTCGGCGATGGTTAGCTGGAACTGGCGAATGAGGCTGACGGCGCGGCGGTTCTGGCGTGCGAGCAGATCGGCCTGTTGCGCTTTTTGCCAATTTAGATACACGGCGCCGACGCCGAGCAGGAGCGCGAGGGCGCCGATGAGGATGTAGAACATCTCGTCGAGCGGGCCGAAGCGCGCCATCCAGGATCGCATGCGTCGATTATGGCGCGGTTCGGGCATAGACTGCAGCATTTCCTCCTTCGTTCGATATCCCTGCTACGCTGAGAGTTCCGTGTATGGGTGACAGTTCGGCAACATTGACACTATTAGCGGTAGACGACGATCCGCTGAGCCTGGACCTTGTGCGTGATGCGTTGGGGTCGATGGGACTGCGGATATTGACGGCCGGCACGGGCGAGCAGGCGCGGGCGGCCCTGGACGAGGCGAGACCGCAGATTGTTTTGCTGGATCTGATACTTCCGGACGTAAGCGGGCTGGAACTGCTGGCGGAGATTATTCAGACGGCGCCGGGAACCGACGTTATCCTTTTGACCGGCCACTATACGCCGGAGTCCGCCGTGGAGGCGATTCGCAAGGGAGCGTGCGATTACCTGACCAAGCCGGTGAAGATCGGCGCTCTGCGGGGGCGTGTCCAAGAGCTGGTGGACGACGCGCGGCGGCGTTATGATGCGGCGCGGCTGGAGACCGAGCTCTTACAAGCGAACCGGTTCCAGGGGATGGTGGGCCGGAGCCCGCAGATGCTGGAGCTTTTCGCGTTGATCCGGCGCGTGGCGCCGCACTTCCGCGTCGCGTTGGTGCGGGGAGCGACGGGCACCGGCAAGGAGCTGGCCGCTCATGCGCTGCACGCTCTTAGTCCAGTGTCGGCGGGTCCGTTCGTGATTGCGAATTGTTCCGCGATTACGGAGTCGCTGTTTGAAAGCGAGATGTTTGGGCATTTGAAAGGCTCCTTTACGGGCGCAGCGAACGACAAGAAGGGGCTGTTCGAGGCGGCGCACGGGGGTACGCTCTTTCTCGACGAGCTGGGCGACCTGCCATTCGCGATGCAGAGTAAGCTGCTGCGGGCGATCCAGCAGCAGGAGATTAAGCCAGTTGGCGCGACGGCGACCCGTAAGATCAGCGTGCGCGTGGTGGCGGCGACGAACCGGGATCTCGAAGAGATGATGGGTTCGGGAACGTTCCGCGAGGATCTGTACTACCGGTTGAGCATGGTGGAGATCCGCCTGCCGAACCTGTGCGAGCGAATGGAAGATTTCCCGTTTCTGGTGCGGCATTTTGTGGAGCAATTTGCCGGCGAGTACGGGAAGAACGTGACGGGGGTAACTCCGCGGGCGCAGGCGCTGCTGGCAAGGCATTCGTGGCCGGGCAACGTGCGCGAGTTAGAGAACGTCATTGGGTCGGCGGCTATGATGGCCGACAACGAGTTAGTGGATGTCCGGGACCTGCCGCCATCCTTCCAGAAGATAGCGGGCCCGGTGTTAGTGAGCGCCCCCGAAACGGCGATCGCCGCCGCGGCTGGCGCTGAGTTAATCAGCCTGGAGTTACTCAACCAGCGTCACTCGCGGGCGGTGCTGGAGCATTTCGGCGGCAATAAGAGCAAGGCCGCCGAGGTACTCGGCGTCACGCGGTCGACGCTGTACCGGCTACTGGGTGAGGGGTAGGAGGCGGCAGCGGGGCTGCGGCTTCTCGTGAAATTCACAGAGGAATTCCTGTTGGAAGGCTTCCTTGCTCAGCAGTACTTCGGCGTGGCGAAGGAGGTCTTCGCCGATGGTGTCGCAACTTCGCGCGGGCGCGAAGATTTTGACCGTATCGGCGGACTGCCATTGGGCGTGGAAGTAATTATCGGCGCCTTTGGGCGTGGACGCGATGAGTAACTGGGCCTGATGGAAGTCAGGGTGGTTGGTTATTTCGGCCGCGTCGTCGATCAGGATTAGTTTCGTGTCTTCCGTTGGTTGGCCGGTTACATTGTCCGGCTGGTAACCGGCGATGGCCGCAAGTTCCTTGACTTTGTTGAGTAGAGCGCCGTTGGGGCTGAGGCAGGCAATCTGTTTGTCCGGATTGTGGACCGACTCATAGAGCGCACGGAGGGCGAGCGCGGTGGTTTTACCGGAGTAGCGGGCTGCGTTGCACGCGGTCTTGGGCGCCTGCGTGGTGAGGATGCCGGCCTGGTGGACGTCGAGGGCGAGGTCGAAGGTCTCTTCGGCCCAAGCGATTGGGTTCTCGGGTTCCCGGTCCTTTGTTTCCAATGGGTTCTGGGATGCTCCGCTAGTGGAGAAGTGGCAATGGAGACGGAGGATGTCGCGTTCAATGCGGGATATTTCGAGGTTGCAGCGGCGGATGCGGAGGTCGAAGCGGTCCAGAGTTCCGGAGGCGGCATTGGCACGGATTTCGGTTTCACAGACGACGGAGAGGCCATCTTTTTCGCTGCAGGTGACGGCGGTCTCGTTGAAAACGTGAGCGAGGAACTGGCGGCGCACTTCGCGAAGACGGTTGAGTTCCCAGCGATAGGCGACGAGGTCGTCGATCTTGTCGGCGATGTATGGGTTGGCGGGAGTCCAGACGGACTGGTAGTGTTCACGGAGGGCCTGGTACTGGGGCTCGCCGATGGTGGGGCGAAGGCTGGGGGTGGATGCGTAGAGGCCGTGCTGCAGCGACGCCGCGGCAGCGCGCTGTTTGCCGTGCGGCGTTTTCGGGCCGCGGGATTTTGCGCCATTGATGCGAGACTGTTCGGCGCGAGTGTGCTTGAGTTGCATAGTTGCTCTCTAATTTCAGGATTAGCATGGGGGTGAGGCGGAAAGTACTGATTGGGAGTTAGTACTGGGTGGGGCAAGTTATTGTTTTAATTGATGGTTATGCGGATTTTAGATTATTTTGAAGATGTGTGACCCGCCAAGTCGCATCAGTCAGGCGCGGGGAAATGTGGGGGTGGATTGGGTGAACGGCGCAGGGAGCTCAGAACGGTCTACGTAGCGGACATTAAGTCTTCCGTTCCATTCATTGTTTGGTAGATATCATGTTGATAAGGAAGCGCTTGTGCTAAGCTATTATTTCGGACATGGAACCGGACATCCAGGCGGCAGATCGCGGGGAGCAACCGTCCCTCATGGAGCCGCTTCAGATCGCTGCCAGCTCCCGCCATCGCGGCGAGCTGGCCGATCTTGCCGTTGAACTTGCGCAGAAGTCCGCCGGATTGCGCCGAAGTCTGCCATCCAATTTGGCGGCTTCCCTTTCCGACATGGTGCGGTCGATGAACTGCTACTACTCGAATCTCATCGAGGGTCACAATACGCATCCGGCGGACATCGAGCGTGCTATTCGAAATGAGTACAGCCAGGATGCGAAGAAGCGCGATCTGCAACTTGAGGCAAAGGCTCATATCGCAGTCCAGGAATGGATCGACAGGGGAGGATTGAGCAGCGGCGACGCCGTGAAGGCCCATGCCATCGCGGAAATTCACCGGCGGTTTTGCGAGCTGTTGCCAGAGGAGATGCTCTGGGCGCAAGAGCCTGGTAGCGGAGAGCGGATTCGGGTTGTGCCGGGAGAGTGGCGGAGGCGGGATGTTCGTGTTGGGGATCATGTGGCGATGAGTCCGGGTTCCCTGCCCCGTTTTCTGGAGCGGTTTGAACAGGTATACGGCAGGTTGGGAAAGGCAGATGGAATCATCGCCGCCGCAGCCGCTCACCACCGCCTACTCTGGATTCATCCGTTCATGGATGGGAATGGACGGGTGGCGCGGCTGATGACTCATGCCACTCTGCTCGACTTACTGGAGACTGGCGCGGTGTGGTCCGTAGCACGGGGTCTTGCGCGAAATGTGGAGCGGTACAAGATGCTGCTCGCCAATTGCGACCAGCCGCGCCGGAACGATCCTGTCGGCCGCGGGAATTTGAGTGAAGAGGCATTGGCGGCGTTTACGCGGTTTTTCCTGTCGGTGTGTATTGACCAGGTGAGTTTCATGGAGGGGTTGATGGAGCCGAAACGGCTGCGTGCGCGCATCCTGGTGTGGGCGGCGGAAGAGGTTCGGGTTGGGGCGCTGCCGGCGAAATCGGGGAGTGTCTTGGAGGCGTTGTTGTATCGCGGGGAACTTCCGCGGGGTGACGTGGATGCTGTGGTAGGAACGGGAGAGCGGCAGGCGCGGCGGATTGTGGCGGCGCTCGTTGAGCGGAAGGTACTTGTTTCGGAGAGTCCGCGGGCGCCGTTGCGGCTGGCGTTTCCGGCGGTGTTAGCGTCGCGGTGGATGCCAGGATTGTTTCCGGATTGGGTGGAGTAGCGGAAGGGAACTTCGTTTGGCGGCATGGAGTCTTTGGAGACGTGACTCGAACGTTGGTTGGGGTGACAGTGCTTCAGTGCGGATGCGGGCCGCGGCTGCAGTTTCATTCGCCGCAGGGAATGACACCGGATGAGATGTCGGCGCGGGCGAGCCATGTGTTTGTCGGTGTCATTGCAAAGCATGAGATTGTGCCGTTTGTCCGGCCGGCATGGAGGAGTATTCGGATGCGGATGTCGCGGCGGACCGGAGGATGTTCGCTGAGCGCGGGGTGGAGTGGCATTGGAGACCTTCCCTGAGCCGGGATGAGCGGAGACTTCTGACGACTACGAGCAACCGGAAGATGCGGACGGAGTTTTGCCGATTGTATCTGCGGGAATATCCGGGAGATGTGGATCATGGATGTCCCGTGGATCGACTGCCACCGGCAACGGTTGTTACGGCGGATGGGGAAGTGCGGTGAACTAATTCATGCCGGGCACGGGTCGTACGGAGGGGACGTAGTATTCCGTTTCGCCGAAGCAGGCAGCCGGGACACCGCGATGCTGCTCGTAAGAAAGGGATACGCGCTGGCCGGCGACTCTCAAGAGTTGTTGTGCAATGGCCTCGTCGCGGACTGAGAATGCGAAGATCCGCGGTGGGACGCCGGGTTGTGCCGACATCGCGATTTCGCCCTCTCAGGATTTGCAGACCCATCCTTTGCTGGAGATCTTCTGGAGGATGCCGGCGCGCTCGCCAATGGAATAACTGTAGTGGAGAGTTATCCAGGCCCAAGCGGCGAATGCGAGCGCGGGGACGACTATCAGGCCGAGCACAAGATATACTACCCAACGTATCTTAGAGGACATGACCATGCCATGGCGCCATAAATGGACGGCAGTGTCGTTAGGCGCTGGAGCGGAAAGATTAAATTGGTCTTTGACACGGTTTTTGGGTAGAGTGGGGGGTTAATGCTTTTACCGAATAGCTCTGGGGAGATGATGCTCACCCTTGCCCTACTGGCACTGCTATGGGGCGCATGGGCCAATACGCTGCGCGCCGACAAAAAGTGGCGCTTCGAGTTCTATGCGTTTGACTTCGGCTTCGGTGCGCTGCTGGCCGCGCTTCTGCTTGCCTATACGCTTGGGAATTCGGGGAGCTCGAGCTCATTTACTTTCGACGACATTCTGACCGTCGCAAGCAAGCGGAATATGGCCGCCGCTGTGGCGGCGGGTACGATCTTCTGCCTGGGCAACATGATGATTATGGCCGGTGTCACGCTGGCCGGGATGAGCACGGCGATACCCGCAGCGGCGGCTATGACGATCCTTGTTACCGTCGTCTTTCTAGCAACGGGCAAGGCCACGGCGAACCCCGGTCTGATCTACGGATCAGCGGGCGCCGCCGTAGCGGCATTGGCCGTTATCGGCATGGCACAGAAGGCCGCGGCGAAAGCGACGCCTGTGACAAAGGGCCTGCATCCGGGATGGAAGAGCTTTATTCTGAGCTGCGTCGGCGGACTTATCGGCGGGTTCTATTTCCCGGTTGCCGAATCCAGCCGCGGAGGAGATATCGGCGTAGGATCGTATGCGGTAGTGTTATTCTCCGCCATCGGAATCCTGGTGATGACACCGCTTTGTAACGTCTTCTTCTTAAACCTGCCGGTGCAGGGAGAGCCCGCGCCGCTGACCGGCTATTTGAAGGGTTCTGTGAAACAGCACCTGTTGGGGCTGGCCGGAGGCGCGCTGTGGGCAGCGGGCGGGGTGGCGTTTTTCGCGGCGATGGGCGCGTCATTTACGGGCGCGGCAACGATGGGGGGTATTCATGCCGCGGGGTTTGGCGGCGCGGTGCTGGCGGCGTTGTGCGGGCTGACAATCTGGGGAGAACCGGCGGGAGCGCCGAAGGCGAAGGGCCTATTGGTGGGCGGCGCAGTGTTGTTGGCGGGCGCTGTGGCGATGCTTTATCTAGGGGCGTAGGGCCCTAGACGCCGGTGATACAATTTGGTAACACCCTTCCGAACGAAGGAGGGATATCTGTGCCCGTAAGGGCGTGAGGAACCAAATGGACAAACTGGCGCAAAACATTCAAGAAGCATTTTTAAATAACGCGCGCAAGGACAAGATTTTCCTCACCATCTATCTGATGAGCGGCGTGAAGCTGTCGGGACGGATTAAGAGTTTCGACAAGTATTCGGTGATCCTGGAGTCGAACAATCAGGAGCAACTGATTTTCAAGCACGCGATCTCGACGGTAGTGGTTTCCAGACCAACTCATGGCCATAGCAGCAGCCATCCGGGGGCCGCACAAGGAATGCCGGGACCGGCTCCGGTTCCGGGTCCCGCGCCCGCTATGTCCGCCCACGGCGACAGCAGCGAGGGCTAACGCATCGATTGAGGCAAGCACGGCACACGACCGTCTCCACACAGGCAGGGCCCGAGAGGGCGCTGCTTGTGGGTGTGGACTGGCGGCGGCGGGATGGTTCCGCCTTTACGGCGGAAGAGTCGCTGGAGGAGTTGGGAACGCTGGCCAGTAGCGCCGGCGCGGACGTAATCGACCGGCAGATGCAGGCACGGGAGAGGGCGGATTCGGCGTACCTGATTGGCGCGGGCAAGGTGGATGAACTTGCGGGGCTGGTGCGCGGGTTTGCGATAGACGTTGTCATCTTCGACGACGAGCTGTCGCCGACACAATTGCGCAATCTGGAGCGGAAGCTGGAAGCCCGGGTGCTTGACCGGACGCAGCTCATTCTGGATATTTTCGCTTCGCGGGCGCGGACACGCGAGGGGCAGCTACAGGTGGAGTTGGCGCAGTTGCAATATCTGCTGCCGAGGCTGACCGGGCGCGGCACGGCGATGTCGCGACTGGGCGGCGGTATTGGAACGAGAGGGCCGGGCGAAACGAAGTTAGAAACAGACCGGCGGCGGATCCGGACGCGACTGGCGCATTTGGAGCGTTCCATTGAGGCAGTGCGCGGGACACGGGGGACGCAGAGGCGGCAGAGGCAGTCGGTTCCGCTGCAGACGGTGGCGCTGGTGGGGTATACGAATGCGGGGAAGTCGACTCTATTCAACCGGCTGACGGGAGCGGGCGTGGTAGCGGACGCGCGGATGTTCGCGACGCTGGATCCTACGGTGCGGACGATAGTGCTGCCCTCGCGGCGAAAGATCCTGCTGAGCGATACGGTGGGTTTCATTCGCAACCTGCCGACGACGCTGGTGAAGGCGTTTCGGGCCACGTTGGAAGAGGTGACGGAGGCGGCGTTGTTGCTGCACGTGGTGGATGGGGCGAGCGAGGCGGCGGACGTGGCAATGGCGCATGTGCAGACTGTGCTGGAGGAGATTGGCGCGCAGGGGACGCGGCAGCTTGTGGTGTGGAACAAGGCGGACGCGCCGGGGTTTGTCGCGGCTCCGCCGGGGGCGTTGCGAGTGAGCGCGATGACCGGGTTGGGGCTGGACGCATTGTTGGAACGGATTGAAACGGAGCTGCCGGGCGAAGCGTTGGTCAAGATGCGGCTGCGGATTCCGGTGAGCGATGGCGCGGCAATGAACCGGGTCCATGAGCAGGCGCGGATACTGTCGAAGGAGTTGGTGGACGACCGGTATGAAATTGTCGCCGAGATGACGGAGGCGGCGGCAAAAGGCCTGGAGCACTATGGGCTTGCGTTGTGATTCCGTCTAGTGGACTCTAAGAGAGTGGGACCGGGATGAATTTCCCCAATCTACTTACCCTGCTTCGGATCTTCTTCGTACCGCTACTTGTGGTAGCGCTGGTACAGGGCGACTTTGGTTTGCGGGTGATGGATTGGCCGATCGCGAATGAGTTTCTGGCGCTGGCGATCTTTCTGGCGGCGGCGACCACGGATTTACTCGATGGGTATCTGGCGCGCCGGTGGAAGCAGGTGACGACGGTTGGCACGCTGCTCGATCCGATCGCCGATAAGATGTTGATTTCGGCGGCACTGATCTCGCTGGTGCAAGTGCGCGTTGTGCCGGGGTGGATTGCGATTCTAGTGATTGGCCGCGAGTTCGCGGTAACGGGGCTGCGGGGGATTGCCGCGGCGGAAGGATACACGATCAAGGCAAGCGACCTGGGTAAGACAAAGATGGTCTTTCAGGTGATTGCGATCTCGCTGTTGCTGGTGTCGATCCGGCACCGCGAGTGGTACGGGTTCGCGATGCTGTGGATGTATGGAGTCGTGATCTTCGGCATTGCGTCGGCGATCCAGTATTTCCTGAAGTTCTGGAAGGGCGTGGACGAAAGGACGAAGCTGCGAAGGCGGAGGGAGTTGCTGGCGCTTGAGAAACGCGAGCAGCGGCGTAAGCGCGCGACGCTAATGGGACAGAAGGTCGGTACGACCGCCGTCCACCGTTAGAATCTGCCCGGTGATGAAGCGGGAGTCATCGGAGACTAAGAAGGCGACGGCTTCGGCAATGTCTTCGGGGTGGCCGACGCGACCGAGGACAGCTTTAGCGGACATGGTTTGAATGACCTGTTCGCGATTGGCGGCGTCTACCATGTCGGTGAGGATGAAGCCGGGGGCGACGGCGTTGACGCGAATGCCATCAGGACCGAGCTCGAGGGCGAAGCGGCGAGTGAGGGATTCGACGGCGGCCTTGGTGGCGGCGTACCAGGTGGTTCCCGGAACGGCGGTGCCATGGGCGGCGATGGAGGATAGATTGACGATGCGGCCGTCGTGGTGATGGCGCATGGAAGGGATCGCGGCGCGGGTGCAGTGGATGACGCCCTCGAGGTTGGTGCGGATCATTTCGGCCATGGCGGCGTGGTCGTAGTTATCGACACTGCCGCGGCGGAGGATACCGGCGTTGTTGACCAGGATGCCAACGGGGCCGAGGCGCTGTTCGGATTGTTCGAAGAGTTGTTGCACCTGGGCGGGGTCGCCGGTATCGGCTTGGATGGCGCAGGCGCGGCCGCCGGCGTTGAGGATGGACTCGACAACGGCTTGGGCGGCTTGGCTTTGGCTGAGGAAGTTGATGACGACGGGGATGCCGTCCAGGGCGAGGCGGAGGGCGATGGCGCGGCCGATGCCGCGGGAGGCGCCGGTGACGATAGCGGTCATTGGGGGTTGTTGGCGGGTTCGACGACGGCGGACATGGAGCCGCGGCAGGTTTGGATGCGGGGGTCGCGGCCGAAGGCGTGGATCTGGTCGCGAGCGAATTGGGCTTGCGGGAGCTCGCAGGTGAGGACGATGCTGCGTCCTGTGGTATCTACCTCGACGGCGTGGCGGAAGGCCTGGGCGGGGGCGATGAAGAAGAGGCGGCCGAGCATTTCGACGACGTAGGCGTCGGAGTGGTAGTCGTCATTGAGGAGAATGACGTGGAAAAGGGGCTCGCGAGATGGGTCTGTATCCTTGTCGACTGCATCGAGAGTTTCGAGGAGCTGGGCCATCGATTCCATGGTAGCGCGGATGGTAGAATGGGAGCGAACCAAACGTGGGGGCGAAACGGCTTCGACGGGTTCGAGTCATTGTATGGAGGCGTGCCGGGTTCCGAGCTCCCGTAAAACGATCGGAAAACCATAACTGCCAACACGCAGTTTGCATACGCTGCTTAATTTTTAAGTAGCCGCCGCGGTTCTTAGGCCCGCATGGGAATCGTAAGGCGTCATATGGCGGGATTGGCCCCTGGCTTCTGTCCGGAGCGAAAGGCTGAAAACAATCGGGCTGGGTCGTGAGCGTTTTGCTGATTCTTCAGTTCACGGCTGAGATACACAGGTCAGATACGCACGTAGTCATCATACAGTGGGCGTTCCCGGACGCGGGTTCGACTCCCGCCGCCTCCACCAGAAACAATTTATGTCTCTCCGGCCTCAACTTGAGTATTGGAAGAAGACAGTGTTCGCGAACGATCCGATTACCCGGCGATTGACGAGCGGCACAGGGACACCGGCCCCTGATGGACTCGCATTCAATCAGGTATAAGTAGTATTATGACGACGGCACTGGAAGTCAGCCTGCACGAGGAAAAATATGTGGTGATTCCCCACGGGATGACTCCGAAACTCTTCCATAAAACTCAAGGTAAGCCAATTGCCTACGTTGAAGGCTGGACATCCGCAGGGGAGTTTGAGCAGTCGTATTTCAACCTGTATCCGCTTGAAGAGGAGCGCCAAATGCATATCCACTTCAAGGCAAGCGACGGGACCGACGAAATCCTCATCTTCTACGGGTTTGGAGAACCCACCCATCAAGCGCTACGTGCCAACGGAACGCTGCACGTCCGCGAGCACGAAAAGACCATGACCGCGTAATCTTAAGCCGCCTCGGCATAGCCTCCCAAGCGCCGCATGACCCGATTGAGGACCAGGGCTGTCCAAATTAGGCCAGGAAGGTTGACGGCGGTTTGAAAACAAAGGAGTTTGCGTTGGAGAACCGCTAATCCGAAATTGAGGTTGGGGTATTGTCCTTTGTAGAGAGCCGTAAGTGCTATCCAAAATCGGCA
>JACPNQ010000024.1 GCA_016185425.1 Acidobacteriota bacterium
GTCGACGCCGCGCCGCCAGGCCGGTTTCTTCTACAACATCTGGCACAGCAAGGAAGGCGGCTGGCACAAGGTTCTCTCCACCATCAAGGACTGCCCGGAGATCGATCCGGAGTTCCTCGAAATGCAAAAGCGAGCCGACCCCATCAAGTACAAACAGGACTTCGAGTGCCAGTTCATCCAACCGGCCAATCGCCTGTTCACTCGCGAAATGCTCGACACCATGTACACGCCACGGCCAACGAGACACGAGAACCAGAGTGGGTGATGAATCCGATACAATTTCTCCGCTTGTAGTTTCCGGCTTGCCGAAAACATGACAAGGAGTTAAGGGGCATCGCCAATCGAACGGCTTCGGTCTGGTCGAGCATGAGTTAGCAAAGTCTTCGAATACAAGGTGGAGAGAAGGGTCATTATGCGCCAATTTTTTGTGGGGTTGTTGTTATTGGCGGCCGCCGTGTCGGCCCAGGAGTTTCGGGCGACCGTCAGCGGCCGTGTGAGCGATTCGCAGAACGCCGTAATTACAGGCGTCCGCATCACTGCGACACAAATAGGAACAGAAGCGAAATTTGAAACGGTTTCAGCCGGCGACGGCCTGTACACACTGCCGTTTCTCCCGCCCGGAAACTACCGGCTGGTGGCCGAAATGTCCGGGTTCAAGCGCCACGTGCGCGACAGTCTCGCCGTCAGCGCCAATGAGCGCCTCGGCGTCGACATCGTCATGGAGGTGGGTGCCGTTACCGAAACGATCAACGTCACCAGCGAGGCTCCCGTGCTCCAAACGACAACGGCGTCAATGGGGCAGGCCATCTCCTCGGCGCAAATCGAGAATATGCCCGTATCCGGCCGCACGCCGCTGGCGCTCGCGCAGTTGGCCTTCGGCGTCGTGCCCAATACCGATCCGCGATTCACGCGGCCCTTCGATAACGCCGGTCCGTCCGGCTTCTCCATGGGTGGCGCTCCTGCGCAGGTGAATGAATTGCTCATCGACGGCGCGGCCGACACGACAGGTAATCTGCGCGTCGCCTACAACCCGCCCATGGACGCCGTAACCGAAGTGAAGGCCGAAGCCTTCCAGGCCGACGCGGCCTATGGCCATTCCGGCGGCGGCACCGTGAACATCATCACGCGCAGCGGCACAAACGCTTTTCACGGGACGCTCTATGAGTTCAACCAGAACTCCGCGTTCAACGCGACGCCATTCTTCACCAACAAGGCCGGCGCCAGGAAGCCCGTCAGCCGCTTCAATCAGTACGGCGGCTCGTTCTCCGGGCCCGTGCGCATTCCGAAATTGTTCGACGGCCGCAACAAGATGTTCTTCATGTTCTCCTACGAGGGCGTGAAAGACGCGCTGCCGGCGCCGTCGACCAACACAATGCCCACCACGGCCGAGCGCAACGGAGACTTCTCCGCGCTACTGAGCGTCGGATCGATCTACACCATCTACGATCCGTCCACCGGTGTCGCGCAAGGCGGACGCATCGCGCGGACTCCGTTTCCAGGCAACGTCATTCCCGCGAATCGGATTTCCGCCATTGCAAAGAACTATTTACAGTACTATGTGCAGCCCAATCAGCCGGGCCAGCCGAACGGGCAGGCGAACTTCCTGTCGAACACCGACGGCGAGCGGAACCGCTTCAACAACACCATCGGCCGCCTCGACGTGAACCTCTCCGACAAGCACAAGTTCTTCTTCGTCGCGCGTAATAATTTGCGCGTCGGCAGCGGCGGCAATGGCTTCGGCAAAACCGTCTACGACAACCCGACCTCAGGCAACTACCTGCAGCGCCTCAACTGGGGCCTGACATTCGACGACGTCTACACGTTGTCGCCAACGTTCCTCATGAACACGCGCCTGAACTGGACGCGCTTTGTCGAACCGACGACGAATTTCTCGCTGGGGTACGACTCAACAACGCTCGGCTTCCCGGCGTACCTGACGCAGAATGCGCCGCGCAAAGTGCTGCCGCGCATCGCCTTCGCGTCAAATTCGTTCACAGCCCTTGGCGACACCGGCGGCAACGAATTACCCTTCGACATCTTCCAGATATTCGAGACCTTCACGAAGATTCAGGGAAAGCACACCTTGAAATTCGGAGTGGACGTTCGCCAGTACCGGGAATCGGCCCTGAGCTCAGGCTATACGAACGGCTTCTTCACGTTCGGCAATAACTGGACAAACGGCCCCCTCGATAACTCACCAACCGCGCCCATCGGCCAGGACATGGCCGCATTCCTGCTAGGTATGCCGACATCGGGCCAGTATGACCTGAATGCGTGGCGGCAGAACAAAAACATCTACTACTCGGTGTTCTTGCAGGACGACTTTCGTGTGCGCTCAAACCTCACATTGAACCTCGGTCTGCGCCTCGAGGGAGAGACGCCAACCACCGAGCGGTACAACCGCACGCTGAACGGCTTCGACCAGTCCGCCGCCAGCCCCATAGCGGCGCGCGCAATGGCCGCCTATGCGGCGAATCCGATCGCGGAAGTCCCGCCATCGGCGTTCAAGGTGAACGGCGGACCGACATTCGCGGGCACCGGCGGGAATGGGATCTACAAAACACCGAAAGCCAATTTCTCGCCGCGCTTCGGGTTCGCATGGACACCGGGTTTCGTCTCGAAGACCGTCATCCGCGGCGGCGCCGGTATCTTCTACTTCCCGTATGGAATCACAGGTAATCAGGCCCCGGGCTTCAGCCAGAGCACAACCTTCGTCGCAACCAACGACGGTTACCTGAGTCCGGCGTCGGTGCTCGCCAATCCGTTCCCGAACGGCATTCAAACGCCGACGGGTTCCAGCCTGGGGTTGGCGACATTCCTCGGGAAAAACATCACGTTCTACGATGCGAATCCGGGTTACGCCTACTCGACCCGCTGGCAGATGTCGGTGCAGCGCGAACTGTTCCCCAACACGCTCCTCGAATTCGGCTACATCGGCAATAAGGCTGTGAAGATGCCCGTCGACCACAACTTCAACGCGACGCCGATCCAGTACCTGTCCTCTTCGCCAGTGCGCGACCAGGCGACCATCGACCGGCTGTCTGCCAACGTCCCTAATCCGTTTGCCGGCCTGCTGCCAGGCACTTCGATGAACGGCAGCGTCGTCGGGCGCAGCCAGCTCCTCGCCGCTTTTCCGCAATTCCTGGGAGCGGATGGTGTGAAAGGCCAGGCCTTCACGGACGGCTCGTCGTTCTTTCACGCGTTCGACGCGCGCGTCGAAAAACGCTTCGCCCACGGCTTCCTGATGCTCGTGAATCTGCAGCTCTCGAAGCTGATCGAAAAGCGCAGCCGGCTGAACGATCTCGACCCGTTCCTCGAAAAGCGCATCGCGGCGGAAGACCGGCCCTACCGCCTGGTGTGGTCCGGAACCTATGACCTGCCCTTCGGCCGCGGCAAGGCCATCATGAAGAACGCCAATCGCTTCGTGAACTACGCCGTGGGGGATTGGAACGTCAACCTCATCACGACCATCACCACCGGCACCGCGCTCGGCTGGGGCAACCTGATCTACTCCGGCGGACCGCTCAATCTGAATCCGCACAACGTCGATAGCGCGTTCGATGTCACTCAGTTCAACCGCGTTAGCGCGCAGCAACTGGGCTCCAACCGGCGCACCTTCCCCACCCGGTTCTCGAACCTGCGGCAGGATAGCGTCAAGCAGGTGGACTTCTCCATCATCAAAGGATTCCGGATCACGGAACAGGTGCGTTTGACCTACCGCTGCGAGTTCTTCAACAGCACCAACAGGGCGATCTTTAACGCGCCGGATCTAACCGCGACGTCATCGACATTCGGCAAGATCCTCGGCCAGGCCAATACGCCGCGGCGTATCCAAATGGCTCTCCGGCTGGTCTTCTAGTTGTGATGCTGTCCGCGAAAAACCTGCGGAAGGCCTTTGGCCAATTGCAGGCAGTGAGTGACGTGTCGTTGGAGGCGGCCAAGGGCGAAGTCCTTGGCCTCCTCGGTCCCAATGGAGCGGGGAAGACGACGACGATTGGCATGCTGGCGGGACTGGTCCCGCCGGATGCGGGGGAAGTTCGGATTGCCGGCGAACCGATCGTTGGCGATACGAGTGAGTTGAAACGGAAGCTGGGTCTGGTGCCGCAAGAGCTGGCGCTGTTCGAGGAATTGACGGCCACGGCGAATCTGGATCTCTTCGGTGCGCTGTATGGTTTGAGCGGCGCGGCTCTCGCGAGGGAACGGGCGCGCGTCTTCGAACTGGTCGGACTAGCCGACCGGGCGAAAGATAGGGCCGGAACATTTTCGGGCGGCATGAAGCGCCGGTTGAATCTCGCCGCCGCGCTAATGCACGATCCGGACGTGATTCTGCTGGATGAGCCCACCGTGGGCGTCGACCCGCAGAGCCGGAACGCGATCTTTGATAATTTGGAGTCGTTGAAAGCCGCGGGGAAGACGCTGCTCTACACGACGCACTACATGGAGGAGGCGGCGCGGCTGTGCGACCGGATCGCGATCATGGATCACGGCAAGGTGATCGCCTACGACGATCTAAGCGGATTGCTGAAGCTCGCCCCGGTGAGCCGTGTGGTTGTCGTCGAGCTGGCTGACTTTCATCGGGTGGATGCCGTGCTCGGGTTGGCCGGTGTACGCGAAGCAGAGTTGACGGGAAACCAGTTGCGCTTGGGCATTGAACGGGTCGAGGATATTCCAGGGCTGCTGACCTGGCTGCTATCGCAAGGCGCAGCGATCGATCACGTCCATACCGAAAGGCCGACACTGGAGACGGTGTTCCTGCATCTCACCGGAAGGAGCCTGCGCGACGCATGACGGCATTCTGGGCACTTGTAATAAAGGATCTGCGGCTGTTCTTCGGGGACCGGCGCGCGGTGATCATGTCATTCATCGCCCCGATCTTGATTGGCAGCTTCTTTGGATACGTGTTCGGCGGCGGCCCGAAAAAGGAACAATCGAAGGTGAAGGTGCTGGTGGTGGATCAGGACCGGAGCGCGACAACGAAGGAGCTGATGGGGTCTCTGGAGAAAGAGAATGGGATCGAAGCCGCGACGGCGGAGTTGGCCGAGGCGCGGGAAGCAGTGCGAAAGGGAAGGGCGCCCGTGGCGATCGTGCTGCCAAAGGGTTTTGGGGAGAGCGCGTCGCGGGCACTGTTCATGCCTGGCGCAAAGCCGGAGATCACAGTGATGTATGACCCGTCGCATACGGTTGAATCGTCAATGGTGCGGGGGATGTTGACCGGTCAAATTATGCAGACGGTAAGCAAGGGGGCGTTTAGCGGAGAGACGGGGAAACGGACGGTTTCCGAGGCGCTGCGGTCACTGGAAGGTAGCACGATGGATGCGGGGGAGAAGTCCACGCTGCAGGGGCTGTTGAAGAGCGTGGAGAAATACAACGCGTTGCCGCCGGCGAGCTCGGGCGGGGGTGGGTTTTCGATTCCTTTTGCGATGAAAGATGAGCCGCTGACCGCGCGGGCGGGTGTTTTGTACAACGCTTATGCGCACTCGTTCGGCGGGATGGCGATCCAGTTCATGCTGTTCATGGGGATCGATGTGGGGATTGGGATGCTGCTGCTGCGGCAGCGTGGGTTGTGGCGCCGGTTTCGCGCGGCGCCGTTGTCGAAGACGGTGTTGCTGGGAAGCCGGGCGTGCAGCGCGACGCTGATCGGCATGATGATTCTGAGTGTTGTATTCACGTTCGCGCGGGTGGCTTTCGATGTGCGAATCGAGGGGAGTCTTCTTGGGTTTGTTGGCGTTTGCGCGGCATTTTCGTTGATGACCGCGGCATATGGAATGCTGATCGCGGCAATCGGGAGGACGCCGGAAGCGGCGCGCGGGCTGGCGATTCTGGCAACGCTGTTGATGGTGATGCTCAGCGGCGCCTGGGTGCCGAGCTTTCTGTTTCCGCAGTGGATGCAGCCGGTGACCAAGGCAATCCCCGCGCGATGGGCGATGGATGGGATCGATGCGATGACGTGGAGAGGATCGGGCGGAGAGGAAGCCGTGATGCCGATCCTGGTGTTATTGTCAGGGGCCCTGGTATTTGGCGTCGTTGCCGTTTGGCGGTTTCGATGGGAAGCGGAGTAGTGAAGTCTGCAAAAATGGTCTATGGTCCCGTGAACGGGCCATTTATCTTTGAGAACAAGTCATGTCAAAACGGGAATTTCAAACAGAAGTCAACCAGCTTCTTCATCTGATCGTCCATTCGCTGTACTCGCACCCGGAGATCTTTCTACGGGAATTGGTCTCGAACGCTTCTGACGCGCTCGATAAGTTGAAGTATCTGACCCTCACGGAGGAGCCGTATAAGGCACTGTCTTTCGATCCGCGGATCGAGCTTGTGCTGGACGCGGAGAAGGGCATCCTCACCGTTAGCGATAACGGCATCGGGATGAACGAAGAAGATCTGGTGTCGCACCTTGGCACGATCGCTCGCTCGGGCACCAGGAACTTTCTTGCGAATCTGACCGGCGATGCGAAGCGCGACTCGAACCTGATCGGACAGTTTGGCGTCGGCTTCTATAGCGCCTTCATCGTTGCGGACCGCGTGGATGTGATCTCGCGGAAGGCGGGCGAGGAGCAGGCCTGGCACTGGTCGAGTGACGGCAAAACCGGTTTCGAAATCGAACCGGCGGAGCGCGCGGGACAGGGCACTTCGGTCACGGTGCACTTCAATGAAGAAGGCAAGGACTACGCGCACGGGTGGAAGCTCCGCGACATCATCAAGAAGTACTCGAATCACATCGCTTTCCCGATCTTCCTGACGGAGGCGGAGAAGTCCGAGCAGGTGAACGCGGCGAGCGCGCTTTGGAAACGGTCGAAGAGCGAGCTAAAAGACGAGGACTACAAGGAACTCTACAAGACGATATCGCGGGATTACGAAGACTCGATGTTCTGGTTCCACACGAAGGCCGAAGGGACGATGGAGTACACCACGCTCTTCTACGTTCCTTCGAAGGCGCCCTACGATCTGTATCAGGCCGACTATACGCCGGGCGTGAAGCTCTACGTGAAGCGGGTGTTCATCACCGACGACTCGAAGGAACTGCTGCCGGCGTACTTGCGGTTTCTGCGCGGGATCATCGACAGCGAGGACCTGCCGCTGAACGTGAGCCGGGAGATCTTGCAGCAGAATCGCACGCTGGCGGCGATTCGCAATGCGAGTGTGAAGAAAGTGCTGAGCGAACTGAAATCGATCGCAGCCGAAAAACCGGATGAGTACACGAAGTTCATCGAACAGTTCAACCGGCCTCTGAAAGAAGGACTATACAGCGACTTCGCGAATCGCGATTCGTTGCTGGACCTGATTCGCGTAAAGACGACCAAGTCCGATACTTGGACAAGTCTCGCCGACGTGAAGGGCCGGATGCACGAAGGGCAGAAGGGGATCTACTTCATCACCGGCGGGCCGTCGGCGCAGTTGCGGACATCGCCCCTGTTGGAGATCTACAGGAGGAAAGATATCGAAGTCGTCGTTCTCGACGATGAGATCGATGAGTTTGTCTTCGCCGGCATCGATAAGTACGGCGATATTGAGCTAAAGGCCGTGAACAAGACCTCGGCCGGAGAGGACCTGAAGTCGGAAGAGGACAAGGACAAGAGCGAGGACCTGAAGCCGCTGATCGAGAAGCTGAAGGGCGTATTGGGCGCGCACGTGAAGGATGTGCGAGCGTCGATGCGGCTGGCCGATAGTCCGTCCTGCATCGTGTCCGACGAAGAGGAACCTTCGATGAAGATGCGGCAAATGCTGCGGGCGATGGGCCAATCGGGGCTGCCTGATTCCAAGCCGATTCTGGAGGTGAATCCGGATCACGAGATCGTGAAAAAGTTGCAGGCGGCGAGCGACGATGGCTTCGTCAACGATGCCGCCTTTCTGCTGCTGGAGCAGGCGCTGCTGATCGAAGGCGTGGCACTCCAGGATCCCGCGGCGTTCGTGCAGAGGCTGAACCGCGTGCTGACTCGCGCGGCGTAGGCTATTCGACGATCCGGAAGGTGAACATTTTCCCGTATTGGGCAGAGACGGCGGCGGTGGTTGACGTGCCGCCGGCTCCCGGGGGAAGGAAGCCGTACTCGCCCGCGCCGAGGTTGGGCGGGATAAGGACGACATAGTTCCTGCTGGAGATCTTCTTTCCTTCGAAAGGAATGAGGTCGCGCATGGCGCCGCTGCGCTGGTTCAGGATGCCGCCGGTCACCGACCGGAATTCGCGGTAGTCTTTATTCACACGGAGGCGGAGGAACTGGTACTCTTCGACCGCGACTCCTTCCGCCGCGACGATCAGGATTTCGACCGGTGTTTTGATCGAGGTCCTGCTTGCCGGGCCGTCGATATTGCCATTCAGGTCCTTTTTCACGACGCCGGCGCTTGCGAGGCTCTTGATGGTGCCGCCGGTTTTCCGATATCGAGCCCGGACTGCTCGACGGCCTTGGCAACCGGAGCAGGGGCGGGACTTGGGGCCGGCGGTGTAGGGTTGTGTGGGGTCCATCAGAACCTGCACCAGGCTGTTGCTGGCGTTGGCCTTTTTCAGCGCAATGAGCTGGGCCGGCGTTAGATCGAAAGCAGCGCCGTTCTTCTTGACCTTGGAGACGATAATCTCTTCCGGGACACCCGCTTCGACCATCTGGACGACCTGATCGGCGGTCAACGCCGCGCGGCCGGCGGCGGCGCGGCCTTGCTCAGCGGATTCTGAGCCGGCGTTGCGGACTTCTTCTGAGAGGCCGGCTGCGCATGGACGAACGTAAGTGAAAGGGCAAACAGGATGGTGAGCCCGCAACGCTGGTACGCGAATTTTGCAGGTTAGGCCGTCAGTCAGGCGATGATATCTTTCACGACGTTGCCGGCTACGTCGGTCAGCCGGAAGTCGCGGCCGCTGTAAGGGTAGGTGAGCCGTGTGTGGTCGAGGCCTAACAGGTGTAGGGCTGTTGCGTGCAGATCATGCACATGCACCTTGTTCTCGACGGCTTGATAGCCGAACTCATCGGTGGCGCCGTAGGCCATACCGCCTTTGACGCCGCCGCCCACTAACACCGTGCTGAACCCTTCGTTGTTATGGTTGCGGCCGTTCTGGACGTTGATGCGTCCAGCGACTTCCGTCCACGGGCGGCGCCCAAACTCGCCGCCGATGATGATGAGCGTCTCCTTGAGCTTTCCGGAGGCCTTGAGATCGGCGATGAGTGCGGCGATGGGCTGATCGGCCTGGCGCGCGAGCCGGCGGTGGACGAGGATGTCATGGTGGCTGTCCCAGGGTTTATCGTTACCGAAGTAGACTTGGACGGCGCGGACGCCGCGATCGATGAGGCGGCGGGCCACGAGGCAGGCGCGGGCAAAGTCACCATCGCGAGTGGCGGACTTAATGTGCATCTCGCCGTTTTCGGTCTGGTCGGCGCCGTAGCGGACGCGGACCGCTTCGGGCTCTTTCAAGATGTCGAACGCGTCGAGGGCTTCGGACTGCATGCGGTAGGCGACTTCCATGGATTGGATGCGGCCTTCGAGTTGGGCATCGGCGCCGCGCTGGGCAAGTTCGATGCGATTGAGCTTCTGCCAGAGATCGACGCGCTTCTTCTGTTCCGCCATCGTGCCGGTGTGGCTACGGAGGTGTTGGATCATCTTTTCGGGATCGGACTCGTCGGCGGGAACGTAGGTGCCCTGATAGGCGGCGGGAAGGAAGGAAGAGCTCCAGAGCTGGGGGCCGACATCCGGTACGCCCGCGCAGAGCGCGATGAAGCCGGGAAGGTTTGCGTTTTCGGTACCGAGTCCGTAAGTGGTCCATGCGCCCCACGAGGGGAAGCCGGGGATGACGCGGCCGGAGTTCATCTGCATGATGGCCTGCTGATGCGCGGGCAGGTCGGTCTGCATCGAACGGATGACGCAGAGGTCGTCGGCGTGGGCGGCGGTTTTGGCGAAGAGCTCGCTGATCTCCAGTCCGCTCTGTCCGTAGCGCTTGAAGGAGAACGGCGACTTCATCAGCGTGCCCTTTTCCTGCTTGGCCTTAGGGTAGTCGCCCGGGATAGCCTGGCCGTGATATTTGGCGAGGGAAGGCTTCGGGTCGAATGTGTCTACCTGCGAGGGTCCCCCGTTCAAAAACAGAAAAATGACCTGTTTGGCCCTTGGGGCAAAATGCGGCGTTTTGGGGGAGAGGGATGCACCCTCCAGCAGGCCGGCGAGGCCGACCATTCCGAAGCCGTTGGTCAATTGGAGGAGTGCATCTCTGCGGTTCATGGGGACCCTAGTTCACAAAGAGAAGTTCGTTTGCGCTGAGAAGGACTTGCGCGTAGGCCCGCCAATGGCCGGCGCCGGCGAAGTCCTTGCCCAGTTTGATCTCGTCCGCGGTGGCCTCGCGGTTATAGAGGGTGCGGTAGGCCTGGCGGATGCGTTCGTCGGGGGTGCCTTTCAGTTGTTTGGCGAAGGCCTCGGCGCGGGCCGCGAGGAAGTCGCCGTTGAGGAAATAAAGCTGCTGGAGCGGCGTCGCGGTGACGATGCGCTTTTCGGCGGAGAGGTTTGGGTTGGGGAAGTCGAAGAGTGCGAGGGTGCTATCGAGCTTGCGGCGGCTGATGTAGCCGTAGATGGAGCGTTTGCGGTTTTCGGGTTTGTCCAGCGCGGATGGCTGTGCGCCGGGGACGTCGTCGAGTTCGCCGCTGACTCGGAGGAGCGTGTCGCGCATGGCTTCGGCATCAAGACGCTGGCGGTTGACCCGCCAGAGGAGGCGGTTATCCGGGTCGGCCTTAAAGTTGGGTTCGTTCGTATCGGCGCTACGCTGATATGCCTCCGACAGCATGATGGCGCGGTGCAGCTTTTTCATGGACCAGCCGTTCTCGATGAAGGTCGAGGCCAGGTGGTCGAGGAGGGCGGGATGGCTGGGTGTTTCGCCCATGCGGCCGAAGTTGGAGACAGTGCGGACAAGGCCGTCGCCGAAGTGGTGCTGCCAGATGCGATTGACCATGACGCGCGCGGTGAGCGGGTTAGCCGGGCTGGCGATGGCTTCGGCGAGCTCGAGGCGGCCGCTGCCCTGGCTGAACGGCTTGGGATCGCCGTTGGAGAGGATGGAAAGGAAGGCGCGCGGGGCTTCTTCACCGGGATTTTCAGGCACTCCGCCGATCTGCACGCGCTCATTGATGGGCGTGGGGTTGTCCTTGATGGCGTGGGCGAACGCGTATTGGGGAGGCAGGGCGGATTGCAGATCTTTGAGCTCGGCGCGCATATCGGCGAGGTATGTCTTCCAACGGCCGGAGAGGAAGCGCTCGACGGTGCCGTCGGAGATGTAGTAACCGCGGTTGGGGCCGAACCAGAGGACACCATCTTCTTCCTGTTTGAACTCGCGGCCATAGAAGTCATTGAAGAAGAGGTCGCGCCAAAGAAAGTAGCGGTCCGGGGGAAGGGCGAATGTCTGACCCTTGACCGCATCGCTATTGGAGGCGCCGGCCTGCAGGTTTTTCTCGTCGACCTTCTTCCGTTCCTGAAGCACGGCGAGTGCTTCCCGGCGGAAGGCGCTGAGATCGAACGATGCGTTCTGCCAGCCGTGAAGGTACTTGTTGTCGAGCGGGCCGGTGCGCAGATATTTTTCCCAGCGTTTTAGCACTTCGGGATCCAGGCCATCGGTGGGGGCAGAGGAGTTGCGGACGGCGCGGATATAGCGCGGCGATTCCGACGCCAGCATTTCGGCGAGCTCTTCGGCCTGCGCCTTGAGAAACTGCTCGATGCGTTTCGTGACGTCGTCGATCTTCTTTTCCTGGGTCTTGTAGGCCTTGACCTGGCCGGCCGGCGCGAGCTCAAATTCGGCGCGCTTGGTAGAACTGAAGATGCCCTGGAGGGCGTAGTAGTCCTTAGTGGGAATCGGATCGAACTTATGGTCATGGCACTGGGCGCAGGCGCCGGTTAGCGCGAGGAAGCCGCGCGTGGTAACGTCGACGCGATCGTCTGTGAGCTCGGGGCTGAGGCCGTAGAATCCGAGGCCGATGGCGAGATCCTTCTTATTGGGGTCTAGCTGATCGCCGGCGATCTGGGCCTTGACGAAGAGGTCATACGGCATGTCGTCGTTGAAGGCCTGGATCACCCAATTGCGGTAGCGGAAGGAGTTGGGATAGGGCCGTTCGACATCGCTATCCATGCGGTCGTCGGCGTAACGGGCGACATCGAGCCAGTAGCGGGCCCAGCGTTCGCCGTAGCGGGGAGAGGCGAGGAGTCTGTCGATCACCTTGGCGAAGGCATCGGGAGATTGATCGTGCTCGAAGGATTGGACCTCGGCGAAGGTTGGGGGGAGGCCGGTGAGGTCGAAATAAGCGCGACGGATGAGGTCGCGCCGGGTGGCGGGTTTGTTCGGTGTGAGATGTTTCGCGGCGAGTTGTTCGTTGATGAACCGATCGATCGTGACACCGGGAACGGACCTTGCGATGGGTTGGAAGGCCCAGAATTTGCGTTGTTCGGCGGTGATGACGTATTTGCCGCGAGAGGACTGCGTTGAAACGGGCTGCTCGGGCCAGAAGGCACCGGACTTGATCCATTCGGTGAGGACGGCGATCTCGTTGTCGGGCATGCGCGGCGCGCCCATCGGCATCCTCATCTTGTCGTTGGCGTGAGTGACGGCTTGAATGAGCAGGCTCTCCTCGGGCTTGCCGGGGACGACGGCGGGGCCGGTTTTGCCGCCCTTCAGCAGCGCGTTGCGAGAATTGACTGCGAGGCCGCCGAGGGGTGCGGTGGAATGGCAACCGTAGCAACGATTGGCGAGGATCGGCCGCACTTTCCGCTCGAAGTGTTCGGCTGCTGTGTCCGGCGCTGCGAACAGGGGAATGGCGCTCAGGAGCAGGACGAGTCTCATGCGCACATGATCGTATCAAAACGCGCCGGGACCCTACGCTGTTGCTGTGCGGCCTCCGGCGCGGCTACCCGAGTATCGAAACGCCTCGCGTAGCCGTGGCGGATTGACCAAGATCGATGTTCCGGAAAGGGAAAGGGCCCGGCTGCGTGGTGCAGTCTCAAGGGGTAAGCGGGGGTGTGGAGTTAGTAAGTGCGGTGTTATTGGCAAGATAGGGGTTTTGAAGACGCGTGACTTGGGGGGAGGTTTCGGAGGGGGGTAGCTTTTCAGGCGCGGTTAGCGGCTGCAATCGATTGATTGTGAAGGAGTTGCGACGCGGTATAGTACCAGGCGGTGCCAGAGGGGTTGCGTCACCTTTGGAACCTTTGGAGGGGGAGGACGTTTTGGGAGATGTATTCGTCGATGGGGTTTTCGTCGCGGGAGACGTAGTGGAATACCTCGGCGTAGCGGAGGCCGTGTTGTTTGGCGCGGACGCGATCGCGGGAGAGCGCGAAGTATTTCGTGTAGTTGCGGTTGGCGGTTTCGTCGTCATTCCCTAGAATCGCCAGACGTTTGCCCTGCGCGGCGAGGCGGGCCTTCAACTTCGCTCCGGTGTTGCCGGCGGGACCTTGGGTGACATTGGCGAGATTCGCGTGGACCTTGCCGTCGATGTAGCCGCCGATGTCGACAACGCGGTTGACGAGCTGCGGGCCACGGGCGAAGTAATAGGCATCCTTCGGGCCGTGCGGTGTGAGGCCCGCGCGGAAGTGTTCCGGGTAATCCCACTCGCTCGATGCCATCCAAAAGGCGGATTCGACGGCCTTCGCGCCGACTGCGTGATCGGGGTTGCGCTCGTATAAAGACGAGGGATCGTAGACGAGGACAGTGTCGACTTTTAGAACGCGGAACAGAAAGATGAGGCGGGCACGTATCTCGACAATGGGCCAAGCGTCCATGTTGTGGTTGGGGTAGTTGAGGAAGATGGATTCTTTGCAGTTGAGGCGCTTGGCAACTTCGACGGTGTCCTTCTCATTTTTGAGAACAATGTCACCGATGGAGGGACCAGCGCCTGCCATGGAGTCGTTGGAGAGGGTGATGAGGTAGCCGGTGTAGCCTTCGTCGATGAGCTTTAGCACGGTGCCACCGGCGAAGATGGGGATATCGTCACAGTGCGGCTGAATGGCGGCGAGCACTTTGCCCTGGTGCGGCTTGCCGGACGTCTTGCGTTCGATGGTGATCGGCATCTGATACCCGACGCCGCCAGTGCCGCCCGACTGATACTCGCGATCGATCTGTGGCTCAGACGTGCCTTGCAGGAAGCCCGCGGAGAGGCTGGTTCCGAAAAAATTCCGGCGTTGCATGGATACAGTGTAAACTTACGAGTTCGTGCCAGAAAACGGGTCCTTCCTCCTCACGACGACGCTCGGCGCAATTGCGCTGCTGTTGTTTCTAATCCTTGCGGCGCGGCTGCACGCGTTTCTGGCGCTGATCATCAGCTCGATGGCGCTTGGCCTTTCGGTGGGGATGGCGCCGCTGCAGGTGATCAAGTCGATTCAGACTGGATTTGGAGAAGCCCTGGGATTCATTGCCGTGGTTGTGGCGCTGGGCGCGATGATCGGCCGTTTCCTGGAGTTTTCCGGAGGCGGGCGCGTGCTGGCGGACTGGCTACTGACGAAGTTCGGCAAGGAGAATGCCGTGTGGGCGGTGCTGGTGGCGGCGTTCCTGGTGGGCCTGCCGATTTTCTTCGAAGTGGGGTTCATTATCCTTGTGCCGCTGGCGTGGAGTCTGGCGAAGGAGTCGAAGAAGTCGCTGCTGTTTTATGGGTTGCCGATGACGGCGGCGTTGACGGTAACGCACGCGATGGTGCCCCCGCATCCCGCGCCGTCGGCGGCCTCGTCGCTGCTGGGCGCGGATCTGGGGCGGACGATTTTATACGGCGCATTGCTATCGATCCCGATGGCGATATCGGGTGGGATTATTTACGGGCGATGGATCGCGAACCGGATCTTTGTGCCCGTGCCGGCGGTGGCGTCGCGAATCAAAGAAGAGAAGGATGAGCTGCCGGCGCCGAGTGTGGGGCTGGTGATTCTGGTGTTACTGCTGCCGGTACTGTTCATCTTCGCGGCGTCGATTGCGGACATGGCGAAGCTGCCGGCGAAGCAGGCGTTGGGTTTTGTGGGGCATCCGTTTACGGCGCTGCTGATTACGGCGCTGGTGGCGATGTATGCCTTCGGTGTGCGGCGCGGATTGAATCGAGACCAGCTTGCGAAGATGGCGACGGACTCGTTGGCGCCGATTGGAACGCTGCTGGCGATCATGGGCGGTGGTGGTGCGTTTAAGCAGATCATCGTCGATTCGGGAGTGGGGCCGTACGCGGGGCAGTTGTTGGCATCTTCGGCGATCTCACCGCTGGTGGTGGCCTACCTGGTGGCCGCGGCGATGCGAATGGCGCAGGGCTCGGCGACGGTGGCGATCATCACAGCGGCCGGTATTGTGGCGCCACTCGTGAAGGGCATTCCGGGTTATGCGCCGGAGATGATTGTGCTGGCGCTGAGCGCGGGCGGGACGATTCTTTCGCACGTGAACGACGCGGGATTCTGGATTGTGAACGAGTACTTCGGGATGACTGTTCCGCAGACGCTGCGGAGCTGGACGACGATGAAGGTGATCACGTCGATTGTTGGGATCACGTGTATTTTGGCGGCGCAGGCGGTGTTTGGGGGGTAAGCGGGCGCGGTACAGGAATCGAGTTGAAGTCTTGGCGGAAGGGATTTTCTTTAACACGCCTCCACGACGCGATCACAGGGTGACAGGTGGAACGGTGAAAGCGGGTTTTCACGGCCTCGACACTGAGCCCCGCAGTTCGCGACCATAGGTTTGCCATTCCGGATCTGGCGTGATTCCTTTCCCTTTTGCCACGCTGTGCAAGCTCCACTCTGAGAACGACTCGAGCTCCTTGATTTGCCCGGCGCGGCGCACTCGGGCTAATGATTCGTAGACAGCGATCTTCGTTAGCCAGGTTGAGAATTTCGACTTGCCGGCGAACCGATCGAGATTCTCGTAAGCGCGCACGTGGGTCTCCTGCATGACGTCTTCCACTTCCGAGTCGTTGCGCAGAATGGATCGGGCGACGCGATAGAGCCGAAGATTGTGGCGGCGCATGAGGATCTCATAGAGCGCGAACTCGCCACCGCGGACTCGCCGAACCACGTCTTCGCCGGATATCGCGTCATTGCAATTGAGGCCACACGTGTGACTCTGTACGGCTGGAGCACGCTTATGTTGAACAAGAATCTGAACTCTTCCTGGTGGGCGTTGCCCAACAGAAATGGCAGTCAGTGTAGCCATTCTGACTTCCTGGACGCGCATCGGCGCTACGCGGCGTTTGTACTGGCCAAATTGAGTGAAGTGCGGAGTGCCGGCGCACTCGCGTGAACAGTTGGGGACCGGGCAAATTCGACGCCCAGCTATTTTTGGATGGGAAGGCGTTCCGGCCTGACGGTAAGACGGCGGCGTCGCTCATTCCGCCGGCATATGGGCTGGCCGGGGTGAACATGGGAACGGCGACCGGATTTGGCTCGACTACGTATTGGAATGCCTTTGTGGCGAACCTTGAGATGCACGGGAAGGGGCGCTTCTAGGATCCTCGCTTGCAGGACGCGCAGCAGCTTCCAGTTGCGGTGAAAGGGGGGTCGTCCGACGTGAAGGGGGATCCGGATCTTGTCACGCCTAAGCTGCTGGCGCATCACTTCTATCAGCTCGGGATTCCAGCGCCGAAGTCCCCTGATGCCGGGAAGCCCTTTGATTTCGCAGGGCGAAGGGGGAAGGAGTTCTGTTCACCGAGCCAGGGTACAACATGCACACGGCGAGGAGATCGGCATCGACGATTTCCAGGCGCGGCGTTCGCCGGCCGGGCGGTACCGGACGGCTCCGCTTGCGGGTCTGTGGGCACGGGAAAAAGGAGGCTACTATCACGATGGCCGGTTTGCCGATCTGCGCTTCATAGTATACGATATAGTATATGAGTCAGATCACGATCTACCTGGATGACTCGTTGGAGTCGAAGGTCCGGCAGCGAGCGAAACAGGAGGGGATCTCTGTCTCCAAGTGGATTGCCAACGCAATTGTGGCGAGTGAGCATGACGTGTGGCCGGAGCATGTTCTAGCGTCTTTCGGCACGTGGACTGATGTTCCGGATTTGGAGGAGTTGCGCCGCGGTTACGGAAAAGACTCGCCGCGCGATAACTTGGACTGACTGTGTTTGCTCTCGACTCGAACACAGTTATCCATGCATTCCAAGGCAAAGGCGCGGTCGCCGCGCGGTTGACGGCGATCGCGCCGAGCCAAATTGCGATCCCGGCCGTGGCCCTTTATGAAGTGCAGCAGGGTGTCATGCGCAGCCAACGCGAGATTCGACGCCGCCGGCAGTTGGCTGAATTGCTCAGTGTGTGCCGGGTCCTCCCATTCGACGATCGGGCAGCGTTGCTGGCGGCGGCGATCCAAGTGGATTTGGAGCGGTCGGGCTTGCAGATCGGTCCACTCGATACCCTGATCGCCGCAACGGCGATGGCCCACGGAGCCACGTTGGTTACGCACAATGCTCGCGAATTCGTTCGGGTGAAGGGGTTGTTGCTGGAGGACTGGTTTGATTGACAGGCATCGTCACCAGCGCTAGCGGCTCCGGACGACTTCGACGGAGCACACGGCCTGGGCGGCGATGCTTTCCGAGGTGCTACCCATGAGGATTCGTTCGGCGCCCTGGCGGCCGTGCGAGCCGACGAAGATCCAGTCGGCGGCCCAGTCCTTGGCTTCCTGGAGGATGACGTCTTTGGTTCCATCCAGCAGGACGGAAACGGATTCGGTGACCTCCAGTCCTTTCGGTTCGAGAATGGCCTCGGCCGCGGCGACGGCGTTCTGCGCGCGGGCCATAGCTTCGGCGCGGAGCTTCTTCACTTCTCCGGAATCGACGAAGGGCGGTTCGAAGAGCGCGTGCATGGTCGGCAGAATGACTTCGACGACGCTGAGTACGCGCACCTCCGTACCGGCCGGCCATGGACGCGAGGCCAGAGCGTGAGCCGCGGCCTCCGAGTAGGGTGAGCCATCCGTTGCAAGGAGTAGCCGCCGGTTCGCTGCCTCCGGATCGGGCCTGGGCCGCACGACAGCGACAGAGCACGCCGCGTGACGCAGCGTGTGCGTGGCGACGTTGCCGAGGAAGAAGTGCGTGAGGGCGGAGACGCGATGGGATCCGGTGACGATGAGATGCGGATGGAGCGCGACGGCGCGCTCGAGGATAACGGACTTTGGATCGCCTGTGGCGACCGTGCCCTGGGCGGTGAGGCCAGCAGCGCGAAGCTGCGCGGTTGCGCTGTCGATGAGCGCGCGGCTGGTGTGGTAGGCCTCCTCCACACTTTCGGACATTGCCCACACGGGACTGTGTTCGACCACGGTGAGCACTTCGACCTGTGTACCCACAGGCCATGGACTGCGCGCCACTTCTTTGATCGCGAGATGGCTGGCGGGTGTGTCATCAACGGCGAGTAGAATCATCATCCGTTAAATACCATGATCCTCATGGGCGTTAGATACCATGAACAGTCATGGGCATCTACGACGATCTCGGAGTGCGGACGATCATCAACGCCAAGGGACCGTCGACGAGGGTGTCGGGCGGACTTCTGGCTCCCGAGGTGACGAAGGCGATGACGGAGGCGGCGGCGCACTGCGTGGACATGGCGGAACTGCAGGCAGGGGCGAGCAAAGTGATCGCGGGGATCACCGGCGCGGAGGCGGGAATTGTGACTTCCGGCGCGGCGGCGGGGCTGCTGTTAGGCACGGCGGCGTGCATGACGGGCCTGGAGCCGGGGCGGATGGCGCGGCTGCCGGACACCACGGGGATGAAGAACGAAGTGATTATGGCGCGCAGCCAACGGAACTTCTACGACCACGCGGTACGGACGACGGGCGCACGGATTGTGGAGGTTGGGCTGCCGGACCGTGTGGCCGGAGCGGGTGTGCGCGATGCCGAAGGATGGGAAATTTCGGACGCGATCGGGCCGGCGACGGCGGCGGTTGTGTATGTGGCGTCCGGGAGTTCACGGCCGGCGCTGGAGGAAGTTGTGCGCGCGGCGCATGGGAAGAATGTGCCAGTGCTAGTGGACGCCGCGGGGCAGTTGGGACCGGTATCGAACTTGAAGAAGTTCATCGCGGCGGGGGCCGACCTGGTGACGTTTAGCGGTGGGAAGGCGATCGGAGGGCCGCAGGGATCAGGGATACTTTGCGGGAAGCGGGACCTGATTATGTCGGCGATTCTGCAGAGTCTGGACTTGGATATCGACTGGGCGCAGTGGTCGCCGCCCGCATCGTTGATCGACAAGGATCGGTTGGTTGGGTTGCCGCCGCATGGGATCGGGCGGGCGTGTAAAGTCGGCAAGGAGACGATTGTGGGCTTGCTGGTGGCGCTACAGCGATTCGTGGCGGAGCAGGAAGAGACGCGGCGCGCGGTGTTTTTGGCGCGCGTGGAAAAGATATCGAATGCGCTTTCGCGGCTGCGGAACGCGAGCGTTACGGTGCGAGATGGGATGACGCCCAAACTGGCGCTCATTGTGAATCCCACGCACGCGAAGACGGCGATGGAGATTTGCGTGGCGCTGCAGAACGGCACGCCGTCGATTCATGTGGACCCGTCGCAGGCGGCTGGCGGAATTCTGGTCATTAACCCGAGTTGCATGGCGGACGCCGATGTGGCGCCGCTGACGCAGCGTGTGCGCGAACTTCTAGGTTGAGGAGGCGTTTATGAGGCTGATGCTATTTGCGGCGACAATGCTTTGCGCGGCGGCGGATTGCGATTCGCTGGCGAAGCTGACCCTAAAGGACACGCGGATTGTGGAGGCGGTGAGCGTGCCCGCAGGCGATTTCAAAACGTTCAAGGGTCTGCCGGCGTTCTGCCGCGTGGCGGGAGTGATTGCTCCGACGACAGATTCCGAGATCAAGTTTGAAGCGTGGCTGCCGGCATCGGGATGGAACGGCAAGTTTCTCGGCGTGGGCAATGGAGGGTTCGCGGGGTCGATCAGCTTCGGCGGGTTGGCGGAGGCGCTTCGCACCGGGTTTGCGTCGGCATCGACCGATACGGGCCACAGCGCCGGCGGGACGGATGCAAGCTGGGCGCTGCGGCATCCTGAGAAGGCGATTGACTTTGGGCACCGCGCGATTCATTTGATGACGGTGCAGGGGAAGGCGATTACCACCGCGTTCTACGGGACGGCGCCGAAGAAGTCGTATTTCTCGTCGTGCTCGAATGGTGGGCGGCAGGCGCTGATGGAGGCGCAGAGGTATCCGGAGGACTACGACGGAATCGTCGCGGGTGCGCCGGCGAACTATTGGACGCACCTGATGAGCAATGCCGCGAAGAATTCGAAAGCCACGCTACGCGATGCGGAGGCCTATTTCCCGTCGGCAAAACTACCGGCGATCCAGGCGGCGGCGTTGCAGGCGTGCGACCGGAATGACGGCGTTGGCGACGGGGTGGTGGAGAATCCAGGCGCGTGCAAGTTCGATCCGGCCGTGTTGCTGTGCAAGGGCGCGGAGGACAATTCGTGTTTGACGCAGGCGCAGTTGGGCGCGTTGAAGGAGGTCTACGGCGGATTGCGGGACGGGAAGGGGAAGCTGGTGTATCCGGGATATGCGCCATCGGGCGAGGCGGAGAACGGCGGATGGGGCGCGTGGATCACCGGCCCGGAACGCGAGAAGAGCGCGTTGTTTGCATTCAGTACGAACTTCTTCAAGAACATTGTCCACAGCGATCCGGGGTGGGACTACAAGGCATTCGATGCGGCGAAGGACCTCCAGGCGGCGAAGAAGGTGGCGCCTGTGTTCAACGCAACCGATCCAAACTTGAAGGCGTTCCACGCGCGCGGCGGGAAGCTGATCCTTTATCACGGCTGGTGTGACGCGGCGATTCCGGGACAGGCCGTGATCGACTACTACGATTCGGTTGTGAAGAAGATGGGCGCGAAGCAGACGGGGCAATTTGTCCGGCTGTTCATGGTGCCGGGGATGCAGCATTGCGGAGGCGGCGCGGGACCGAACAACTTCGGGCAGGGCACGGCGCCGAAGGGTGATCCGTCGACGAATATTGGCGCCGCGTTGATGAACTGGGTGGAGAACGGGACGGCGCCGGAGCGGCTGGTTGCGTCGCGCCAGGGGCGGACGAGGCCGTTGTGCGCTTACCCGAAGACAGCGAAGTATAAGGGGACGGGGTCGACGGATGATGCGGCCAATTTCGAATGCGTACGATAAATCGAGTATCATCATTGCCTATGAAAACCTTGTTGTTGACGACACTCGTATTTGGGCTTTCGGTAGCAGGCTTCGCCGAATCGGCCGATGAAGCGGCGGTGCGCGCGGCGCATGAGGGGTACGTGAAAGCGGCGAAGGCCGGCGATGGAGCGGCGCTTGGAAAACTGTTCGCCGACGGATTGCAATACAGCCACTCGAACACGAAGCTGGAGACAAAGGCGGAGGCGATCGCGGCGCTGGTGAAGTCGAAGGGCAACTTTGAAGTGCACTCACAGACGATCCATGTGTACGGGAAGGCGGCGACGATTCGCGCGAAGGTGACGGCGCACAATCCGACGACCGGCGACACGCCGTTGACCATTTTGATGGTCTGGGTAAAGAACGGGAAGGATTGGCAGCTCATGGAGCGCCAGACGACGCGTATTCCGGCGCAGTAACGATGATTCTTTTCGTAGCGCAGGCGCTTTTTGTCGCGACTCCTTTCACGCCAGAGCATAGCTTCACCTCCGGCGTGGAGGGGCCGGCGGCGGACAAGGCGGGAAACGTGTATGCGGTCAGCTACCAGAAGACCAATACGATCGGCCGGGTGACGCCGGATGGCAAAGCGGAGTTGTGGCTGACGATGCCAGCCGGGAGCCTTGGCAACGGCATCCGCTTCACTCCGGAGGGACGGATGTTTGTGGCGGACTATACGGGTCACAACATTCTGGAGATCGACCCGGCGACGAAGAAGGTTTCGGTGTTCGCGCATGAAGCGCAAATGAGCCAGCCGAATGACATTGCGCTAGCGCCGGACGGGACCCTGTGGGCATCGGACCCTGCGTGGAAGGAGGGGACCGGGCGCGTTTGGCGGATCGATCGCGATGGGCGGGTGAGCCTGGTTGCTCAAGGCATGAGCACGACGAATGGGATTGAGGTGAGTCCTACGGGCAAGTACTTGTATGTGAATGAATCCGGGTCGCGGAAGGTGTGGCGGTTTCGGATTGCGCGCGATCGATCGCTGGTTGAAAAGACGCTGTTGATTGCGTTTCCGGATTTCGGGATGGATGGGATGCGGGCGGATATTCGCGGGAATTTATACATCACGCGGCATGGGAAGGGTGTGGTGGCGATTGTTTCGCCGAAGGGGAAGCTGATGCGCGAGGTGGATGTGCTGGGGAAGAGTCCGACGAATATTACGTTTGGCGGGCGGGATGGGAAGACGTGTTATGTGACGGAAGTGCAGTATGGGAGGTTGGTTTCGTTCCGGGCGAGGTATAGAGGGCGGTAGTTGTTGCCGCATTTGCGCTTCCTGGTCTTGGGCGGGGTTGGAGGAGCAGTTCGGGTTGCGGGACACACGCACCTGCGCTGCGCTACGGCGCGAATGTCCCGTGCGGCGGGTTGGTGTTTGAGGGGGTTTTCCTTTAGCACCCTTTGGGAAGAGTTGTGCGGGACACACGCACCTGCGCTGCGCTACGGCGCGAATGTCCCGTGCGGTGGGTTGGTGTTTGAGGGGGGTCCTTCAACTCCTTTGCACACGCGCTCTCGATTCTTCGCCCTTACAGGACGCCGTACTTGGCGAACACGTCGCGGAGGTAGGAGCCCTTCTGGAGTTCCGCGCGGGAATGCTCTTCGCGGGTGACTTTGTCGTGAGCGAGGGCCAGGACTTCCTTCAGCATCGCGGCGGGGATGACGATGACGCCGTCGGCGTCGCCGAAGACGAAGTCGCCGGGGTGGACGAGGACTTCTCCGCATTCGACGGGGACGTTGAACGCAGTGACTATGCCTCGACCCATGGAATCGACGGGCTTGATGCCGGCGGCGAAGACGGGGAAGCCGATCTCTTCGATTTTGGCGACATCGCGGACGAGCCCGTCGACGACTGCGCCGCGCGCGCCGCGGGCCTTGGCGGCCGTCGAGAGCAATTCGCCCCACGGTGCATTGCGCAGCGACTTCTGCGTGCCGACGACCGCGACTTCGCCAGGGAGCAGGCTGTCGACCGCGGCGATCTCGATCTCGTACGGATTTTCGGGGATGTGATAGACGTCCGAGCAGGAGATCGTCCGGGCCCATCCGGCGAAGACACAGGCCTTGTGGACCGGACGCAGATATTCGCGCATAGCCTGGTTTCGCACGCCGAGCTGATCGAGCGAGTCCGAGACGACGGCGGTGTAGAGATTCGTTTCGGCGAAGCGGCAAGCTTCGATGTCCCAGGCGGCCATTCGGCTACGGTATCATGGCGTGGCTGTTATGGAAGACTTTTCGCGACGCACATTCTTGGCCTCGCCGGGTGCGTTGCAGGCGCAGGACGCGGCTCGGCCGAATGTGCTCGTCGTCATGTTCGATCAATGGCGTTACGACTGCCTGGGCGCGAATGGCAACCGGCTGATTCGGACGCCGAATCTGGACAAGCTGGCGGCGCAATCGCTGAACTTTTCCCACGCGTTCGTGCAGGCTCCCGTTTGCGTGCCGTCGCGCATCAGCTATCTGACGGGGCGGTATCCACATTGCCACAAGAACAGGGTGAACTACACGCCTTACAGGCAACCGGAGCCGATGCTTCAGCGGCTGCTCAAGGACTCCGGGTATCGCACGGGGAGTGTGGGTAAGCTGCACTTTCGGCCCGGGACCAATGCTCATGCGAAGACGACCGGGTTTGATCTGGTGCAGCTTGACGATGGGATTCCGAGAACCGACCGCTATTCGGATTATGCGGCGTGGCGCAGGCGGGCGGATCCGGACGCGCAACTGTTTCACTACAACGAGACCGTGAAGGGCAGGCCGAAAGATAAGAATCCGTTTCTGGCGCGGTGCGGGCGAGAGTACACGCCGACGGCGTGGACGGGCTTGGAGACGCGCGCGATGCTGCGCGAGTTGGCTGGCGGTTCGCAGCCGTTCTTTCTGTTCTCGTCCTTCTTCAAGCCGCATGCACCGTACACAGTGCCGTCACCATACGATTCGATGTATGACCGCGTGGAGATTCCGCTGCCGAAGCGGGTCGACATGGACTATATCCGCGGATTGCCGCTTCCGGTGCAGCGGATGATTTTGCGATTCAGCCCGCAGTTTGAAACCGATCGCGAGCTGCTGCAGTGGATGTGGCGGAGCTATTATGCGGGCGTGTCGATGCTCGATGACGAGGTGGGGCGGATCCTGGCGGAGTTGGAGAAAACGGGGAAGGCGGACAATACGGCCGTGTTTGTACTGTCCGATCACGGCGACCAGATGCTGGAGCATGGGCTGTTCGGCAAGAACGTGTTTTTCGAAGACTCCGTGCGTGTGCCGATGTTGATTCGCTGGCCGGGACGGCTGGCGGCGGGGCAACGAACTGCTTTGACGGAGGCGATCGATGTGATGCCGACGATCCTCGCGATGTGCCGCGTTGCAGTGCCGGCGCATGTGCAGGGACGGAGCGTGTTGACGGAATTGCGACGGGAGATGGTGTTCTGCGAGAACATCATGCCGGAAGTCATTACCAACGCCGATACCGGGTATCCGTTCGTGCCGGGCCGGGGGATCGACGGCGTGCGGCATCCAGACGCGAAGATGGTTCGAACGGACCGTTGGAAGTTGAACTACTACCCGGACAACGGCTGCGAGCTGTATGACCTAGCGAACGATCCGGGTGAGTGGAACAATCTGGCGCGGAGCGAGCCGGAACGCGTTAACGAGTTGAAGGGCGCGCTGCTCGACTGGCTGAGTACGGCGGATGAGACGGATCAAATCGCAAGACATTGGGAAATCTAACCGCTTTGCCAAAGTGATCGCGAGTTTCGATACACTCAAACCGTATTAAAAATGCTGCATCGACTACTACGGAATGTCTTCACGTTCGGTCTGGCGACTGCCGCGTTCGGGGCGCCGGAGGTAAACGATGTCGCGCCGCTGGGCGCTTATACGGCCGCGGAACGGAGGCATTGGGCGTTTCAGCCCAGGAAGGACGTGCCGCCTCCCGCGTTCACCGATGCGGCGGCGAAGGCGTGGATTCGTACGCCGATCGATGCGTTTATTTTGGCGGGGTTGCGCAAGGCGGAGTTGACGCCGGCGCCGGAAGCGGATCGCGCTACGCTGATTCGACGACTAACCTACGACCTGCATGGGCTGCCGCCAACGCCCGAGGAGATTGGGGCGTTTCTGACTGACAAGGCTCCGAGGGCGTACGAGCGGCTGGTGGACCGGCTGCTCGAGTCGCCGCGTTATGGAGAGCAGTGGGCGCGGCATTGGCTGGATGTGGTGCGATTCGCGGAGTCCGACGGGTATGAGTACGACACGCACCGCCCGGATGCCTACCGCTTCCGCGATTACGTGATTGCGAGCCTCAACGAGGACAAGCCGTACGATGTGTTTTTGAAGGAGCAGTTGGCGGGTGACGAGATCGACCCCAAGAACGACGGGCTGCTGGTGGCGAGCGGATTTAACCGGCTCGGGCCGCTGCGGAAGAACGCGGGGAACCAGGAGGTGGCGAGCTCGCGGACGGAAGTGTTGACGGAGATGGCGAACATTGTGGGCGCGGCGATGCTCGGTATGACGATGGGCTGCGCGCGCTGCCACGATCATAAGTTCGATCCGATCCGGCAGTCCGATTATTACCGCTTGCAGGGCTTTTTCGCGCAGACTCAGGCGAATGACGTGATTGTAGCGACGGCGGAGGAGCAGGCGAAATACAAGGCGGCGATGGAGCCGCTGGAAGCGGAGATGCGGAAGCTGCGGTTCTCCATGCGGCGGGCGAGCGAGGAGGAGAAAGGTAAGATTCTGACGCGGCTTGAAGAGATCGACGGCCAGGTTCCGCCGCCGCTGACGGCGATGTACGCGGTGAAGAACGATCCAAAAGAGATGACGCAGATCCACATGCTGCAGCGCGGGGATTATCGGAACAAGGGACCGAGAGTGGGAATGCGGGCACCGGGTGTGCTGCTGCCGGATGGGACGGCGGAGATGCCGCTGGATACTGCGAAGCCGCGGCTGCGATTGGCCGAGTGGATTACGGAACCATCGAATCCATTGACGGCGCGTGTGATGGTGAACCGGATCTGGGGTTACCATTTCGGGCGCGCGATGGTGTCGACGCCGAACGACTTCGGCAAGATGGGAACGCGGCCGGCGAATCCGGAGTTGCTCGATTGGCTGGCGAATGAATTCGTGAAGAGCGGCTGGAAGATGAAGCCGCTGCACCGGACGATTCTGCTGTCGTCCGCGTACCGGCAGGCCAGTCAATCGCCGAATGAGAAAGCCT
This sequence comes from Acidobacteriota bacterium, assembly GCA_016185425.1. Taxonomy (GTDB): domain Bacteria; phylum Acidobacteriota; class Terriglobia; order Bryobacterales; family Bryobacteraceae. The sequence goes on from JACPNQ010000024.1 coordinate 26,265, forward strand.
ACGCGGTGAAGGATTCCGAGAACAAGCTGCTGTGGAGGGCGAACCGGCGGCGGCTGGAGGCGGAGGAGATTCGCGACACGATGCTGGCGGTATCGGGCCGGTTGAACGCGAAGGCGGGCGGGCCAAGTGTGATGGCGCCGATTGACGCGGAACTGGTGAAGGATTTGAAGCGGCCGCAGTATTGGTCACCTACGCGCGATCGCAGTGAGCACGACCGCCGCACGATTTACATGATCTACAAGCGGAACCTGATTCTGCCGTTCATGCAGGTGTTCGATTCGCCGGATACGCTGCTGTCGTGCGCGCGGCGGGAGCAATCGACGCACGCGCCGCAGGCACTGGAGCTGTTGAACGGAACGGTGTCGAACGATCTGGCGGCGTCGTTCGCGAAACGGTTGACTGGAGCGCCTCGCGAGCGCGTGGATAGCGCTTGGAAGCTGGCTACGGGGCGCCTTCCGAATGAACGGGAGCGTGCGCTATCGATGCAATATTTGGACGATCCCGATCCCGCGGCGTGGACCGAATTCGCGCTGTCCCTTTTCAACTCGAACGCCTTCCTCTACGTGAATTGAGATGAACGAGCACATACGATACGCACGCAATCGCCGCGAGTTCCTGACCAACTGTTTTTGTGGATTCGGGGCGATGGGATTCGGCTCGCTGCTGGCGGCGGAAGCCACGCGCAATCCGCTGGCGGCGAAGGCTCCGCATTTTCCAGCGCACGCGAAAGCGATGATATTTCTGTTTCAGGCGGGCGGGCCGTCCCACCTTGAGACCTTCGATCCGAAGCCGCTGCTGAACCAACTTCATGGACAGAAGCGGCCGGAGACGTTTGGGAAGGTGGAGTATCAGAACGTCAACGCGAACTCCCGGATTCTTGGCACGAAGCGAACGTTTGCGCGGTATGGAAAATCGGGGCTGGAGGTGTCGGACCTGTTGCCGCACCAGGCGCAGATCGCGGACGATTTGTGCGTGATTCGCTCGATGTACGGGGATATGGTGGTGCATTCGGCCGCGCAGTATCAGTTGATGTCGGGCCGCATCATTCCGGGGTTTCCCTCAATGGGGAGCTGGGTGACTTACGGGCTGGGCACGGTGTCCGACTCGCTGCCCGCGTACGTGGTGATGCCGGATCCGAACGGTACGCCGGAGGCCGGTCAGCCGATGTACACGAACGGATTTTTGCCAGCCGTGTATCAGCCCGCGATGTTCCGCGCGGGCAAGCGGCCGGTTCTCAACATGGAGCTGCCTAAGGGCATCACGATGGACCGGCGGCGAAAGACGATCGACTTGATCCGGCAGTTGAACGAGGCGAATTTGTTGGGCGAAGATGCCGAATTCTCAGCGCGGATGTCGGCGTACGATACGGCGTTCAAGATGCAAACGCAGGCGCCGGAGGTTTTCGACCTATCGAAGGAGCCGCAGGAGACGCTCGATATGTATGGCGTCGGCAAAGCCGATACGGACGACTATGGGCGGCGCTGTTTGCTGGCGCGGCGGCTGGTGGAGAAGGGTGTGCGGTTTGTTTGTGTGGTGGCGGGCGGCGGCGGCGCGGAGACGGAGTGGGATGCGCACAGCGACATTGAGAAGAACCATTTGCGCATGGCGCGGTTGACCGACCAGCCGACGGCGGCGCTGGTGAAGGATCTGAAGCGGCGCGGGCTGCTGGACGAGACAATTGTGCTGTGGGGCGGCGAGTTCGGCCGGTCGCCGGAATCGGAGAAGGGAAATGGCCGCGACCACCACAACACGGGCTTCACGATGTGGGTGGCGGGCGGCGGTTTCAAGGGCGGCGTAGCTTATGGGGCGACGGACGACATCGGTCTGAAGTCAACTGTGAATCCGGTTCATTTCCGCGACCTGCATGCGACGTTGATCAACCAGTTGGGATTGCAGCAGGACGCGCTCAGCTATCTGCATCAGGGGCGGCGGGAGCGATTGACGGAAGTGCACGGAACCGTGCTGAAGGAGTTATTGGTGTGAACTTATGATGAGACTCAGTTGCCTCTCACTCAGCTATCAGAACCAGTTCAAGGCGGGCAAGATGGATCTGCCGAAATTCATTTCGGCGGCGCGCGGATTGGGGTTTGACGGCGTGGACCTGCACATGCAGCACTTGAAGAGCTTCGACCGGATTTACTTGAAGCAGCTTCGGCGGATGTGTCTGGACAATGGGATGTCGGTGCCGAGCTTTCCGGTATCGACGGAGTTCGGGCTCTATCCGGAGCGAGTGAACGCGGAGATTGAGAAATGCCGGGTGGGCATGGAAACGGGCCTGTTTCTCGGCGCCCCGCTGGCGCGGGTATTTGTGGGGTCGACGCCGCCTGGCGCAAATGCGGAGGAGACATTTAAGCGCTGCGTGGGCGCGCTGCGGCGCTGCGCGGAGATCGGCGCGGAGATCGGCATGGTGGTGGCGCTGCAGAATCACAGCGGACTGACGAGCACTGGCGACGACATGCTGCGTTTTTACAAAGCTGTCGATCATCCGAATTTCGCGCTGGTTCTGGACACGGGACACTTCACGGGGCGCGGCGGGCCTCGCGGTCCGAAGATCGAGGGCCACACGTACGACAACTACTACCACTCGTTGGAACAGGTGGCGCCGCTGGCGCCGTTTGTGCGGGTGAAGTTGTACGACGTCAATGAGCAGGGCGAGGAGAAGTACATCGACTACCGGCGTGTGTTCAAGATCCTGAACGGGGTGCATTACAACGGCTTCTGCAGCCTGGTGTACGAGGGCACGGAGGATGAGTTGACGGCCATTCCGCGCGGCGCGCGATTCCTGAGGAAGATGGTGCGCGGCGATTAGGAAGCACTGCGGATTCGGCGGTAGGATGGAAGACTCATGAGTGATCCAATCGCCGCATATTTGCAGTGGAAGAAGCAGGGTGGGGACCTGCGCGCGAAAGCGAAGCAGGCCATGGAGGCGCGGTTTCGCGAGTTGTTGACCGAGGCCGTTCACCTGGCGGAAGAGTATCGGTCCGACTTCGGCGCGGCGCTGACGCCACCGGCGGTGGTGACCTCATTTAAGTTCAAGGCGGGGGCGAAGAAGGCTGTGAAGAAAGCGGCGGTCCCGGTGAAAGTTGCCGCGCCCGCGCCGCCCGCGCCAGCGAAGGCCGATCCGAAGATTGCGGCGCTGCAAAAACAGTTGGCGGGGGCGAAGAAGAAGCTGGACACGGCGAAGGCAAAGGGCGCGTCGACGAAGAATCTGGAAGATCGGGTTTACGAGTTGGAAGACGATCTGCGTTTGGCGACGCACGCGGGATAGGTGAGTATGCGCCTGGGTCTGTTGCTGGTTCTGTGTGCCGCTGCGCGGGCGCAGGAGATTCCCGCGGTGTATGGGAAGTATTGCGCGGCGTGTCACGCGGACTCGGCGACGGGCACGGATCGCGGACCGGGATTGATCGACACGCGGTCCCTGCGGGCGCGGAGCGAGGAGCAGATTCGAAACATCATTCGCAACGGGACACGCGGCGGAATGCCGGCGTTTCCGTTGGCCGATGGGGAGTTGGATCCGTTGGCGCGGGCCGTGCATTCGTGGAATGTCCCGGCGTTCGACGCGCATCCGACGGGTGATGCGGCGACTGGAAAGTTGCTGTTCGAAAGGCAGTGCCTATCGTGCCACATGGTGCAGGGGCGAGGCGCGACGAATGGGCCGGATCTATCGGCGGTCGCGCGGGAGTTGTCGGTGCGCGAACTGGAACAGTCCTTGGTGGACCCGAACTCGCGGAAGGGGACGCGCAACGGCGCGGCATGCCCGGGGTGGGCGTTTTGCCCGGACGATCCGTGGGGCGTTGTGCAAGTGGCGATGAAGGACGGCCGGAAACTGCGGGGGTTCGCGCGCAGCCGGGGCGCGCATGACGTGCAGTTGCAGACGTTCGATGGGAAGCTGCATCTTTTGACCTCCGCGGAGTACGTGAGCGTTACGGCGGAGCCGGGATCGTACATGCCGGCGCTGAAGGCGAGCGACGCCGCGCGCCGCGATTTGATGGCGTATTTGGGCACTCTGGGCGGCGTTGGCACGGGTCCGCTGGCCGGTGCGGCGCCGGTGCCGGCAGCGGACATCAGCAACGTGCAATCACCAAAGGCGGGTGAATGGCCGGGTTATCACGGGCTGCCGAGCGCGAATCGGCACAGCGCGCTCGCGCAAATTACAACGGCGAATGCGGCACGATTGAAACCGGCGTGGAGCTATGCGCTTCCGCATCCGAGTTTGCAGACGACGCCGCTGGTTGCCGAGGGCGTTATGTACGTGACGGCGCCGAACCAGGTGTGCGCGTTGGACAGCAGCACGGGCCGCGAGATCTGGTGCTACGCGCGGCCGCGCGGCGATGCGCGGAAGATCTCAGGCGACGCTGCCAAGGGTGCGCAGCGTGGCGCGGCGATGCTGGGCGATAAGATCTTCTTCGCCACGGATGACGCGCATCTGATTGCGCTGAACCGGTTGACAGGAGCGCTGGTGTGGCAGGTGTTCATGCCGACGGGCGATGTGGGCGCGTACGGTGCGACAGCGGCTCCATTGGTTGTGGGCGACCTTGTAGTGGCCGGAGTGGGCGGCGGCGACGCGCCGTTGCTGGGATTTATCGCAGCGTACCGGGCGTCGACGGGGGAAGAAGTGTGGCGCTTTCGCACGATTCCGCGCCGCGGCGAGCCAGGCGCTGAGACGTGGGGCGGCGGGAAGGCGATGGAGATGGGCGGCGGCGCCACATGGTTGACGGGCTCCTACGACGCGCAGACCGGCACGCTCTACTGGCCGACCGGAAATCCGTACCCCGATACCGACGGCACCGATCGCGCCGGCGACAACCTATACACGAATTGCGTTGTGGCGCTGGAAGCGAAGACAGGCAAGTTGAAGTGGCACTTTCAATTCACGCCGCACGATCTGTGGGACTGGGACGCGACGGAGCCGCTGGTGCTTGTTGACGCGAGTTTCAAGGGGCGCCCGCGCAAGTTGTTGCTGCAGGCGAACCGCAATGGATATTTCTACGTGTTGGACCGAACCACGGGCGAGTTTCTGCTGGGCGCGCCGTTTGTGAAGCGGCTGACGTGGTCAACGGGCCTGGATACGAAGGGCCGGCCGATGGTGAATCCGGCGGCGAAGCCAACAGCGGGTGGGACGAAAGTCTGCCCCGCCGTGCGCGGCGCGACGAACTGGTATTCGACGGCGTACAATCCGGCAACGAAGCTGTTCTACGTGATGGCCGTGGAGGACTGCAACATGTACCGGGCCGCGGGGAGTTGGTTTGTGCCTTACAACGATCCGGCCAACCCCCCGGAAAAGGTATTGCGCGCGATCGATATTGAGACTGGAAAGATTGCGTGGGAGGTGCCGCAGATCGGAGCGCCGGAGGCGAACTACTCGGGCGTGTTGTCGACAGCGGGCGGTTTGCTGTTCTATGGCGAATCGGGCGGTACTTTCGCGGCCGCCGATGCTAAGACCGGAAAGACGCTATGGCATTTTCCGACGGGCCAGGCTTGGAAGGCGTCGCCAATGACGTACCTTGTAAAAGGTCGTCAGTATGTGGCGATCGCCGCGGGCGGCAGCGTCCTTGCGTTTACGTTGGAATAGGCCTACCTTCAATGCAGAGCCTTATGTTTCGTTTGCCGATTCTTTTTGCGCTTCTGATTTTCGCGCTGAGCGCGGAAGGACCGCAGTGGCCGAAGATGGAGTCGGTGACGCCGGAGTCCGGGAAAGCGGCGTCCGAATTCACGGCCTCGGGCGAGAATCTGGGTAAGACGAAAGTGGCTGAGGTTTACCTGAACGACGGCAAGAAGGACTTGAAATGCGAGATCACCGGCCAGAGTTCGGACTCGATCAAGTTCCGGGTTCCAAGCGGTTTGAAGGCTGGAAAATATGGGCTCGTGGTGATGACGGCGGGCGGGAAGCAGCCGATCGAGCAGCCAGTGAAGCTTACGATCGAATAGCGCCCGCGATATGCATCCGCTGGAAGCATTAATCACGGCAGCGCGTGAGAATTCTCCGCGGTTGAAGGAACTGCTTGCGTCCGGACTGACGGGGCTCGCCGGGCGTGACGGTGCGGCAGTGTGGGGGCAGGATTTTCTTTTCGCCGTGCAGTCGGACGCGCCGGCGACGGTTTCGATTGACCATGCGCCGCCAGTGCCGATGCGACGCGCCGGTGGGACACCCTACTGGTATTTGCCGCGGACGCTGCGGCTCGGCACGACGCATCACTATGAGTACTTTGCCAATGGGCGATCGCTCGGGTCGTACGACGTGGCCGGATACAACCCCGATTCCTATCCGCTGCCCGGCGTGGCGCGCGGAACGCTATCGAACAAGAAGACACTGCAGAGCCGCGTGTATCCGGGCATGGCGGCGAATTTCTGGATCTATGCGAATGCCGGAGTCGACTTGAAGAATGGCGCGCCGCTGATGGTATGGCAGGACGGTGAGACGATCGCGGGCAACGTGGACCTTTTGCGGTTGCGCCTGCAGATCGTCTCCGACAACCTGGTGGCGAAGAGGCTGATTCCACCGATGATCCATGTGCTAATTCAGCCGGGCGACGGCGGCGAGGCGCACGGCACGCGGATGCGGAGCGTGCAGTACGATACGGTTTCGGACCGCTACGGCCGGTACCTGTTGGAAGAGATTCTGCCGGATGTGGAGAAGACGTACCGCGTTCGAAAGGATGCGTACTCGCGGGCGATTGCGGGCGCGTCGTCGGGTGCGATCTGCGCGATGAATGCAGCGTGGTATTTCCCGGACCAGTTCAGCCGCGTGCTGTCACATATCGGGAGCTATACGGCGCTGCAGTGGCAGCCGGACAAAGGACAGGATGGAGGGTACATCATCGCCCATCGCGTGCGGCGGGAGGCGAAGAAGAATCTGCGCGTGTGGATGTCGGACGGCGCAGAGGATATCGAGAACTTTGCGGGAAGCTGGCCATTGAACAATATCCAACTCGCCAATTCGCTGAAGATGAAAGGCTACGATTTTCATTTCCGCTTCGGAGAGAGCGCGCACGCGATTGCGCAGGGTGCGTTGGATTTGCCGGAGTCGTTGGCATGGCTGTGGCGTGAGTATGATCCGTCGAAGGCCGCGCAGAATTATGAGATGGAAGAGGCCGAACGGGCTAAACCGCTATTCCGCGTGAAAATCGCCAATCGTGACGCGTGGTAGCGCGTCGTTTGCAGAGGAGAATTGTGATAGAGTTTCTGCCAAACCTGTGAGTTGCAGGCCGGACGGCAACACAAGGATTCACTTCAGGGGGTTATCGAATGTTACTTCGAATTCTCGCGCTTGCTTCAATCATTTGCGCCAGCCTATTTGGACAGGCTGAACGCGGAACATTTAATGGTTCAGTGCTTGATTCGTCGGGCGCCGCAGTGGCGGGCGCGGTCGTGAAGATTCTTAATCCCGCGACCGGCGTGGAATTGACGACGAGTTCAACCGACGCCGGCGTTTATCGGATGCCATCTCTATCTCCCGGAACATACCGCATCACCGTTTCATCGCCCGGCTTTAAAAGTGCCCTACGGGAGAACGTGATACTCGCCGTGGCGCAAACGCTAACCGTCGATTTCCGTTTGGAAGTCGGGAATATTTCCGATCAAGTAACCGTCTCCAGCGAAGCGCCGCTGCTTGAGACAGGCACAGCGGAGATCGGCAGTTACGTGACGAAGAAGGAGTTCGACGCATGGCCGATTGCCGTTGGCGATGGCCGGCGGCAGATTCAGCAGTTTATTTTCACATCGCTGCCTGGGACGGTCGGCGGCACGTGGCAGGGGTCGATCAACGGCGGGCAGAACTTCTCGCATGAAATTCTGATCGACGGCATTTCGGTTGGCCGCATGGACCTGGCGGGCGGGGCGAACAATGAATTCAGTCCGTCGGCCGAATCGATCAGTGAGTTCAAACTGCAGACCGGCATGGTGAGCGCGCAGTATTCCGGTGGGCAGACGTCGGTGGCGAACTTCGCGACGAAGTCGGGTACGAATGAGTTGCACGGAAGCGCGTACTACTACGGGCAGAACGACGCTCTGCGGGCGAACGGCTTTAACAGCAATGCGGCGGCGATTAAACGGCAGCCGTTCAAGCAGCATAACTACGGCTATTCGGCGGGCGGCCCCGTGATTATTCCCAAACTCTACGATGGGCGGAACAAGACGTTCTGGTTCCACAACATGGAGCGGACGACGCAAAAGAACTACAGCACGACGACATTCACGCAATTGCCGACGGTGGATTTCAAGCAAGGGAATTTCTCGCGGCTTTTCAATGCCGGCTTTACGGGCAACTCCGCCTCCGGAACGAATGCCGGAACGGATGCGCTCGGGCGGCCGGTGCAGTTCGGCGCGATCTATGATCCGAATACGGCACGGCAAGCAGCGAACGGCACGTGGGTTCGCGACACTTTCCCGGGGAATATCATCCCGCGAAATCGCTTCAGTCCAGTGTCGTCGAAGATCCTGGAGCTAGCGCCGATCGACGATCCGCTCTTCGACACGATGTTGAACAACACGCCTGCGTTGTCCAGCGGCAGCCCGGAATTCCGTGAGCGCATGTTGACGTTCAAAGGCGATCACAACTTCACGGAGAAGCACCGGTTAAGCGGCATGGTGAATCGGAACTTCCGTAACCGCTACAACTCCGGCTCGCCGCGCTGGGGGATTCCGCCGGGTACGCCGACCAATGTTTTCCAGAATCAGAACACGCCGGGAACGATGGTGCGGTTGGCCTACGACTTTACGTTGACACCGACGCTGCTCGGCCGGGCGAATCTCGGCTACAACCGTTTCGGCAACATCAACGAGAGCTACTACGTTGACCAGGATTGGCCGGCCAAGGTCGGATTGCAAAACGTGCCTGGCACGCATTTTCCGTATCTGACGTTTTCGGGGCAGCCATATCAGGGCGGCGGCATCGGAGCGAATGGCCGGCTAAGCTCGAATAATCGGGGCGGAAGCTTCAATGGATCGACAATCGGCCAGGTGGATTTCACCAAAGTTAGCGGCAAGCACAACTACAAATTCGGATTTGAGAATCGCCGCTACTACTACAACACCCGCAATAAATCCGGCTCGGGCGACTTCGCCTTCTCACCAAACCAGACCGCGCAACCCGGGTTCCTGAACCAGAGCGGCCACAGCTTTGCGAGCTTCCTGCTTGGGACCTTTAACACCAGCAACCGCAGCGTTGTCGCCTCGAACTTCGGGCATCGCTGGCGCACGGCCGGCTTCTATTTCCAAGACGACTGGAAGGTGACGCCGCGTTTGACGCTGAACATTGGATTGCGTTGGGAGATGGTCGGCGGTCTGATTGAAGTTGCCGGCCGCATGTCGGGCATCGATTTCGCGCTGGCGAATTCCGCGGCGGGCAATCGCCCGGGCGCCCTGGCCTTCGCCGATGACCGCGGCCGGCAGGGTTTCCAGGATAACTACTGGAAGCAGATATCGCCGAAGTTCGGTTTTGCCTACGCGCTGTCGAACAAACTGGTGATGCGCGGCGGATACGGAATCAACAACACGCCGCCGATCTCGAATGGCTTCGGTTTTGGCGGCACGCTGGGGTATAACGGCAATATCAACATCAACTCGAATACTCGCGTGGTGCCGTTCGCGGAGGCGCCGCTGGGCAATATCTCCGATCGCTATCCGGACTTTGCGGGCGTCCTGCCCAATAAGAGCGCGACGCAGGCGAACAGCCAGGGCATCGACTACTACCCGCTGACGGGCAACCAACTTCCCTACGTGCAGAATTGGAGCTTCGGCTTCCAGTATCAACTGCCGGCCAATACGGTGGTGGAAGCGAACTATGTCGGCAGCAAGGGTACGCGGCTGATCGCGAAGGGCTTCTCGCAGCCGAATAACGTTCCATTTTCGACGGTGCTCCAATACGGAGATTTGTTGCCGCGGCCCTGGACGGCATCGAGCCCGATTCCGGCTCCGTTCCCAGGGTTCGTCGGCACAAACCTGCAGGCGTTACGCCCCTATCCGCAATTCACGGGTATCAACGATATTCTGCCGAACATCGGAAGCTCGTCGTACAACAGCCTGCAGGTGCAGGTGACGCGGCACTTTACGAAGGGGCTGGCCGTGCTCGGCGCATACACGTGGTCCAAGGCGATCGGCCTGACCGATAACGCCATCGATGCCGAGAACGTCGCCGACGTCTTCAACCGCAACCTGGAACGCAGCATTACAAATTACCACTATCCGCACTTGGCGAAACTGAGCTGGGTTTACGCGCTGCCGATCGGCGTGAATCAACCCATTAAGCTGCACAGGGTCGTCGACAAGTTCCTGGGCGGCTGGCAACTGACCGCGATCCATAGCTGGCGCAGCGGAAACCCGCTTGCGATTTCGACCGGCGGAATTACACTTCCGACCGGCAATGCGGTGCGGCCAGACCTCGTGCCCGGCGTCGACGTCATTGCAAACGCCGAGGCGGGCATCAATTTCCGTGGCGTAGTGGGCGCTCCGGCATACCTCAACAGCAAGGCATTCGTGAACCCAGCCGTATTCGCCGGTGGACAGAATGTCGTCACGCATCTTGGTACCGTTGGACCCTACCTGTCCAATATCCGCGACCGCCGTCTCACCACTTTTGACGCCAGCATCCAAAAGATGTTCAAGCTCACCGAGCAGCGATATGTGGAGCTGCGCGGCACGTTCCTGAACGCCTTTAATATGGCCGGTGTCGGCGGCTTAAACACCAACATCACCAGTCCCTTCTTCGGCCAGTACACCGGCCAGCAGCAGGGTCCGCGCAACATCGAAATCGCATTGCGGTTTAATTTCTAGAGGCAATGTCGCAACCAATTAAAGGGGACCGGCCGCGGCCGGTCCCCTTACATATTCCTGGGCTTCCGCCAGCCAACCCCACCTATTCACAGGCCGTCGTTTTGGGAGATCTCGTCTTCGTCTCCGGACAGTTGGGTATCGACCCGATGACCAACCGCCTGGCCGGCGATGACATGCGCTCGCAGACTCGCCAGGCGCTATTGAATATTGAGCGCATCTTGAAGGAGGCCGGGTCGGGCCTGGAGCGCGTGGCACGATGCAATCTCTATTTGACGGACTACAATCGACTCGGTGAGGCAAATGAAGTGTACGCGGAGTTCTTCCATGAGCATAAGCCCGCCAAGACCGGCGTTGGCGTGTCGCAGTTGTGGGCCGGCGCGTTGATCGAAATCGAAGTAACGGCCGCGCTCTGATGTTTCGCCGGTCCGCCATCCTGTTGTTGGCGACGGCGGCATGGGCGGAAACCGGTAGCCGGGCGTGCGCGCCATGCCACGCGGAGATCTACCGCAAATACAAGCAGACCGGCATGGCTCGCAGTAGCGGCCGCACGGGCGACGGGTTGGAGAGCTTTGCCAATGTCACTTTCACGAGCGCCGGCGCTCAGTATCGCGTTACACCGCGTTACGCGGTGGAGTTTTCGCATGGCGACGTGAAGGGCTCGCGCGCGATGGAATGGTTCATCGGGTCGGGCGCCGTGGGGCGTAGCTATGCAGGATTCGTGGGTGGATTTCTGTTCCAGTCGCCGGCGTCCTATTATTCCGCGCGCAAGGCGTGGGATATCTCGCCCGGTTTTCGTACGAAGCCGTTCGTGGATGTGGCGCGCCCGATTGAAAGCCCGTGCCTACACTGCCACTCGAGCGGCGCGAAACCCATGAAAGGCACGGAGAACAAGTACTCCGATCCGCCGTTCGCGGAAGGCGGCGTGAGCTGCGAGCGGTGCCATGGGGCAGGGGAGGAGCACGTCACGCGGCGCAGTCCGATCATCAACCCGGCGAAGCTTGCCGCCGCGAGGCGGGATAGTGTGTGTCTTCAGTGCCACCTGACCGGCGCGGCACGAGTGGCGCGACCGGGCCGCGGGCCAGGGTCGTTCCGGCCGGGCGACCTGTTGAACGATCACATCACCGTCTTTGTCTGGTCGCGTCCGGATCCCACCGATCGTGCCGCTACCGACCACGCGGAACAGTTAGCCCGCAGCCGCTGCCAGCAGGCCGCAGGCGACAAGCTGTGGTGCGGCACATGCCATGATGCGCACAGCGGCTCTACGCGTCCGCCCGCCGCGACTTGTTTGCAGTGCCACTCGCCGCACAAAGACCGTTCCGCCGATTGCTTCGGCTGTCATATGCCGAAAGGCCAATCGCGTGAGGGAGAGCACGTGGTCTATACGGATCACTCCATCGCCCGCAGACCTGGCACATCGGCGCGCGATCGTGTTTTGCAGGTCTTTCGGGGGATGAAGGCCGGCGATCGGGATTGGGCGTTGGCCCAGCCGTCTCGATCCGTGCCGCTCCTGGAAAAGCTCGCTTTGAATGGGGATGCCGCGGTGCTGGTGCAGTTGGCGCAGCAGTACGATGCGGCCGGGCTCGGCGCCGCGCCGTACCAACGAGCGTTGAAGTTGGATCCGGACAACGCCACGGCGCAGGCGAATCTGGGGATCTACCGGATACGGGCGGGACGTGTTCGCGACGCGCTGGACTTATGGCGTAGCGCGTTCGATCGCAATCCATCGATGATCGGGGCCGGGTTGAATCTGGCAACGGGACAATTGCAAGCCGGCGACCGGCCGGGCGCATTGACGACGCTGGGGCGCATCCTGCAATTCCATCCCGACAACGCGCAGGCGCGCCAGTTGCTGCTTACAGCTTCCTTACCTTGATGCCGCGGAACCACGCCGCGTCGCCATGGTTCTGCAGGGTGATCGGGCAGCGTTTTTTCGGCTGCGTGGCCAGCGCCTTGTAGATCAACGAGTCCGTGGTCCAGCGCCCGGCTGTTTTTTCCAGCGTAGATGGCGCGTTCAATTCGCCTTCCACCACTTTCACTCCGTTCAGCCAATGCTCCACGTGATTCCCCTTCACGATGAGCCGCGAAAAATTATATTCGCCTACGGCCCTGGCCGCCGGCTGTTTTGCCGGGATCATGGAGTACAAAGCGCCCGACTGATAGTAGGGGCCGCGCTTGGCATCGGCATGCCCGTCGTTATCGATCATCTGAAACTCGAAGCCGACAATGTACTCCTGCGTTGCCTCTTCGCGCCTGGTCTTGCGGGTCTTGATCGCCTCGTTCGCCAGGTTTTCGAACTTGCCGTATTCTTTAACGCGTTTTTCATCGACGAAGAAACGGTCCTGGACACGATACTTCAACCCGCTGTTCCCCTTTGGCGCAATCTTCCATTCCCACGTCAACTCGAAATCGCCGAACGTCTCCTTGCTGAAGAGGTCCTCACGTAACTTCGGATGCGGCACCGATTTCAGCGCGCCATCCTCGATCGTCCACGAGTCACCGGGCGGCGTGAGTTTCGACACATCCTCCCATCCGTGGAACGTCTTTCCATCAAAGAGCAATTTCCAGCCGGCCGCCTTTTCTTGCGGTGTCAGCGAATTGGGGGAATCGGCCGCGCAAAGCGTCGCGGCGAGAAGAAGAGCCAGATACAGGGGGCGCATTCGCTACAAGGTATCATGCGATATTCTTCGGGTGTGGAACTCTTTGCCTTCGTCCTGCTGTTTTCCTTTTTTCGCGGCAACGGCGAAACGGGTCTCTATCTGGCCGAGAGCCGCGATGGTCACCACTGGACCGCTCTAAATGGCGACAAGCCGCTGTTGGCGCCGGTGGTGGGCGAGTCGAAACTGATGCGCGATCCGTCGATCACGCGCGGCCCGGACGGCGTATTCCACATGGTTTGGACTACGTCGTGGCAGGGAAAGACTCTTGGGTATGCCAACTCTCGCGATTTGCGGACCTGGTCCGAGCAGCGAACTATCCCGTGCCTGCCAGACGCGACGAACTGTTGGGCGCCGGAGATTTTCTATGACACCTCTACGAAGGAGTTCGTAATTGTTTGGGCGTCCACGGTTCCGGGCAAGTTTCCGGAGACTCTCGGCAAGGGCTCGCGAGACTATAATCACCGGCTCTACTCAGTCACTACGAAGAACTTCGTGACATTTACTTCGGCCCGGCTTTTTTATGATCCGGGCTTTCAGGTCATCGACGGCGCGCTCTTCCGCAAGGGCGGCAAATACTGGATGGTGGCGAAGAACGAAACGGAGAGACCGCCCGCCAAGTACCTGTTCCTCACATGGGCAAAGTCTCTCTCCGGCCCTTGGTCTGTGCCGACGGAATCGATCTCCGGCCCCCAATGGGCTGAAGGAGCGAGTCCGATACGGATCGATTCATACTGGTATATTTTCTTCGACAAATATCGCGACAAAAAGTACGGCGCTATCCGGTCCAAGGACCTGAAGAGATGGGAGGACGTGACGGACTCCATAACGCTCCCCGCCGGCATTCGCCATGGCACCGTCTTCCAGGCGCCGGAGGAGATCGTGCGCGGACTCAGGCAATAAAGTTTTCGACCCAGCCACGAATCAACTGCGCGTCCAGCGGTTTTCCCAGGGTTGCCAGCGCAGCGTCCACTTTCTCCGCTCCAATTCGCTCCCGCCGCAGATGCAGCAACGCCTCCGCGTAGGCGGGCGTGAACTCCGGGTGGCCCTGAATACCGAGCATCTTTCCGACGCGGAACACGCCAATGGGGCAGTGCGCATTCCCGCCGAGCACCGCGGCACCGGGCGGCAGTTCTTGCACCTGGTCCTGGCAACTCATCAACACATTCACCGACTTTGCCGGCGGGTCCATCCACGGCTCCGGCGCGGTGATGGCGAACGTGTGCACGCCGATTCCCCATCCGTTCGGACTCTTCGCTACTCGGCCGCCTAGCGCATGCCCCAACATCTGGTGTCCGAAGCAAACGCCAAGAAATGGCAGATCGGCCGTGCGAATCTCCCGCACCAACTCCGCGAACGACTGGATCCAAGGCTCATCTTCATAGACAGAGGCCTTGGATCCGGTTGTCACGTACGCGTCGCACTCGCGCAGATCCACAGGGCGCTCCCCCCGCTGCAGGTCATACACGATCCACTCCGCCGGAAACCAGCGAGCGAACATCTCATCGTAGTCGCCCGCAATTCCGCGAACGCTTTCCATCGTGTGATCGCACTGCAGCAGGCCCAGCTTCATACGGCACGCAAGTGAAACGACTTCGGTCGCGTCAACTGATCGAAGCCTAGCACGCTCAGAGAACAGCCGCGTCCGGTATCTTTCACGCCCGTCCACGCCAGCGCCGGATCGAGGTAATCGCAGCGGTTCATAAAGCAGGTGCCCGTCTCCAACTCCGCTCCGATCCGGAGCGCCGCGGCCTCATCGGCTGTCCAGACGCCGGCGGTCAATCCATATGGACTGTCGTTCATCAGCCGGATTGCCTCGCCGTCCGAATCGACCGGCATGATCCCGACAACAGGCCCAAAGGTTTCTTCCATCATGACGCGCATTGAGTGGTTCACGCCGGTGAGAATCTGCGGCGCGAGATACGGCGAACCTTCCGCGTCGCGCGCAAATTCCTTGGGATCGATCAGTGCATTGGCGCCTTGGATTACGGCCTCGGCGATCTGCGCGCGCACGAACTCGGCCGCGCTCGTCCGTACCATCGGCCCAAGCGTGGTTTCCGCCAGCAACGGGTTGTCGAGCTTATACTGCCGGGTGAGCGCGACCGCGCCATCGACGAATTGCCGATACACCGAACGGTCCACGTAGATTCGCTCAACGCCGCAGCAGCATTGGCCCGAGTTGAACATCGCGCCGTCGACAAGATTCTCAATCGCATCGGCCAGGTTCGCATCGGCGCGCACGTATGCCGGGTCCTTGCCGCCCAGCTCCAGATTCATTCCAATGAAGACGCCATTCGCGGCTGCCTGCATGGCGCGCCCGCCTGCCACCGAGCCAGTGAACGATACGAACGCCACTCGGCCGCTGCCGACAATCTTCTCGACGTCGGCATGGGCGGCATGGAGCACGTTGAACACGCCATCCGGCAGACCGGCAGCGGCGAAACCGCCGGCTATTCGCTCGGCGCAGAGCGGTGTCTGCGCGGAGTGCTTGAGAATCACCGCGTTGCCCGCCAGGATCGCCGGGACGACGGAATTCACGGCGGCCAAGTACGGATAGTTCCAAGGCGCGATGGTTAGTACGACGCCAACCGGCTCCTTGCGAATGAATCGCGTGAACCCTGCTTGCGGCGCGACCGCGATATCGGCCAGAGCGGCGGGCGCGGCGTCGATCATGAACTTTGCGCGGTCCGTAAACCCGCGGCGAATCTCGTTCGGCGTATATCGGACCGGCCGGCCCATTTGGCACGTCAGCTCCTGGCCGATCTCGTCCGCCTTTGCATTCATCGCTTCCACGAACCGTGTACAAATCGCGCGCCGCTCGTCGAGGGGCACCTTCGCCCACGCCTTCTGGGCGGCCGCGGCCTTCGTCAGGAGCGCGTCGATCTGTTCCGGTGAGGCAAGGGGGCGCTCTACGTACACGCTGCCGTCAACGGGAGAAATAGTCCTCTGCATGCTCATAGCGGTGTCGTGTAGGCCGCGGTGATACCACCGTCAACCAGGAATTCACTACCGGTGACAAAGCTTGATTCCTCGCTCGCCAGGTAGAGCGCCGCGTAGGCAATCTCCTTGGCCTGGCCGAAGCGTCCCATCGGAATGTGCACAAGCCGGCGCTGCCGCTTTTCTTCCGTGTTCAGATATTTCATCAGCAGTTCAGTGTAGAGCGGTCCGGGGCAGAGTGCGTTCACGCGAATGCCTTCACGCGCGTGGATGGCGGCGAGCTCGCGCGACATCGACAGCACCGCGCCTTTGCTGGCCGTGTAGGCAAGCTGCGGAGTGGCCGCGCCGAGTATCGCGACGAACGATGCCGTGTTGACGATCGATCCGCCGCCCGCGCGCCGCAACGCCGGGATGCCGTATTTGCAGCCCAGAAATACGCCCTTCACGTTGATCTGGAACGTCAGGTCCCAAACGTCTTCCGAAGTGGAGATCGCGTCATCGTCATCGGCGTGGGAGATGCCGGCGTTGTTGAAGAGGATGTTCAGCTTGCCGTACTTGTCCTCGGCGGCCTTGATCATGGCTTCGCAATCGGCGGCTTTGGATACGTCCGCTTTCACGGCGATTGCCTTTCCGCCGGAGGCGCTAATCGCCGCCGCCACTTCTTCATTCGGCCCCGCATTGTAATCGACGGCAACAACGCTGGCCCCTTCGGCGGCGAAGAGCAGCGCGGTTTCCTTGCCGATACCGCCGCCTGCTCCGGTGATGAGAGCTACTTTGTCTTTTAATCGCATGTGGATCTCCGTTAGATTCGCTCAAAGTAACGGCGGCGTTCCCAATCCGTTACGACGCGTTCAAACGCCTTTTGTTCATTGCGGAAGAAGTGCGCGTAGTGTTCGACCACATCGGGGCCGAACTGAGCTTTGGCAAATTCGTTGTGCTCGAACAGGTCAATGGCGTGCTCGAGTGTATAGGGCACGCGCGGTAGCGTGCGTGCGGCGTAGACGTCGCCTTCAAATTGGGGCGGCGGTTCGATCTTGTTACGGATGCCATCCAGACCGGAAGCCAGGGAGGCGGCGAAGGCCAGGTAGGGGTTTGCGTCGGCGCCGGGAATGCGGCACTCGACGCGGAGGCTTTGATCCGCGCCGACAACGCGGAATCCCGCCGTGCGGTTGTCGCGGCTCCAAGCAATGCGGGTCGGCGCCCAGGACATGTCCTCGAACCGTTTGTACGAATTGATGGTCGGTGCGTAAAACACCATCATCTCCGGGACGTGGGCCATCCACCCGCCGAGGAACCAGCGGAACTCATTTGTTTCTCCGGCGAACGCGTTTTTCCCGTCCTTGCGCAGGCTGAGATGAATGTGACAGCTTGACCCGGCCTGCCCATGATGGGGCTTGGCCATGAAGGTCACGCTGACGCCTGCCTGGTCGGCGATCTCCTTCATGCACTGTTTCAGCAGCGCATGGTTATCGGCCATTTCCAGCACGCCGGTGTACTTCACGTTCACCTCGTGTTGGCCGAGCCCCCACTCGCCTTTTGAGCTTTCGACGGCGAAGCCGGACGCGCGCAAATGCCGCCGTACTTCGCGGGTGTAGAACTCCTGGCGCGTGCCTTGCAGCAGGTTGTAATCTTCCAGGTACCAACCCATCGGCTCCAGCTTCGCGTAACCCTTTTTCGCGGCGGATTTGTAAGTGTTCCGGTAGGCAAAGTATTCGAGCTCCGAGGCGCCCAGCGCTTCAAATCCCAACGCCGACGCGGCTTTCAACTGCTTCAGCAAGATCGCGCGCGGGCCGATTGCGATCGGGGAGTGCGTCTTGTCGTCGAACAGATCGCAGTGGACGAACGCCGTCTTCTCCTGCCAGGAGAGAATCTTCAGCGTGTTGAAGTCGGGGACAAGGTGGAAGTCGCCGTAGCCGAGTTCCCAGTTCGCGAACTTGTAGCCCGGCGTGGGCTCCATCTCGATGTCGACGGTCAATAGATAGTTGCAGGCATGTGTCCCGCCCGCGGCCGCGGACTCGACGAAGTAGTTCGCATCGAAGCGCTTGCCCATCAGGCGGCCGTAATGATCGGTGAACGCGGCGATGACCGTGTCCACCGTTCCCATCTGTACTTGCTGTTCCAATTCGCGGAGCTTAGCCGCGTGCGCCATGCGATCTTTCAGGGATTGTGGGCTTCCGGGCTTTTCGCTCATCCGATAGGGCTCAATAAAGAAAGGCTAGCATCGGAATCGGGATTGGGCCAAATAGATCAGATGCCCCTTACCAGTGGGTCAACGATCCGTCGGGCCGCAGGAAGACATTCTTCCGTCCCTCGGTGGTCACTTCGGCGAGCATCCTGCACTTGGTGAGGTCGACGGTCACGCCTAAGCCCGGACGGTCGTTCATCAGCGCTTTGCCGTTCTTGAAGTCCAGGCATTCCGGGAGATGCGGTATCGGACGCCCGCCGTAGTTGTACTCCATGATTACCGGGCCCGGAAATGTACCCAGGCAGTTCACCAGCGCCGCGGTCGCAATTGGCCCGGTGAAGTGCGGGATGATGCCCACCGCGTGCGTCTCGCAGATCGCCGCAATCTTCATCATCTCGGTAATACCACCTACGTTCGGCAAGGTGGCCCGGATGTAATCGATGTCGTGGTTCTCCACGAGCCGGTTGAAGTCATATCGCTGGCCCCACTCTTCGCCGTGCGTCAGCGGCACCGACGTCATCTGCCGCAGCTTCGGCAGGTCCTGCTGCGCGTGCTCGTCGCGCACGGGGTCTTCGACGAAGTACGGCTCGAACTCCTCGATCAGCTTGCACGCGCGCACGGCATCGGCGTAGTCGAAACGCTGATGAAAATCGATGCACCAGTCGCCATCTTTGCCGACGCCTTCGCGCGCTTCGCGGCAATCCGCCGCCACCTTTCGAACGCGCTCGTGCGAGTTGAACACGCCGCCCGTCTGCGTATCTCCCGCGCCCATGCGAAACGCGCGATAGCCGGCTTCCATCGTAGCCCGCGCCCGTTCGCGCATGCTCAGCCGCTCATTGGGATTCGCACCCGCCGGCCGCGCGCCGCCCGTTGCGTAGCACTCCACGTGGTTGCGCACCGCGCCACCCAGCAGCTCGTGCACCGGGAGTTTCAGCGCCTTGCCCTTGATATCCCACAGCGCCAGGTCCATCGCGCCGGCGGCGTGAATTTTCTCGCGCCCCGGCGGGTAGAACCACGCGATGTACATCTCCTGCCAGATGGCTTCAATCCGGAATGGGTTCTTGTTGATCAGCGTTCCGGCGCATTGCGTCAACGTGTCCGTGGCGCCGCCCTCGCCGATGCCTGTGATACCGGCGTCGGTTTCCACGGTCACGACCATGTTGCTCTGGTTGAACAGCGGGTTGTAGTTCGGCGGCTCGTACACGCGAACGCGTGTGATTTTGATCTTTGGTAGAGCGGCTTCGGCGAATTGGCTGCTCGCGAGCGACGCGGCAGCGAGAGATTTCAACAGATTTCGGCGTTTCATTGCGCTATTGGGTATATCAGATTCAGTGCGTCATTGAATAGACGACGTAGTTGATTCCCAGCCGGTAGGCGAGGCCGGTCATCGACTCCGGGTATTCCGCGAGATCGGCATGTTCCCACGCGTCGCCCACGTCCATGTTGAAATTCACCGCGACGACGACCCGTCCCTTCGCGTCACGAATTCCCTGCCATTGCGGCGGCCCCGCGGGCGTTTGCGCGCCGAATCCCCGGCCGATGCCGAGATGCCGCAATCCCGCGATGAAAAACCGCTCGCGGATATCGTAGAGCACGTGCCAGATCGCATCATCATCGGCCAGATCCAGAACCGGCTGGCCCGGCACCACTTTGTCCATCGCCTGCTGGAACACGGCAAACTCGTTCGGCCCGTAGAAGTCATCGACGACCAGGAATCCGCCGCGTTCCAGATATTGGCGCAGCCTTGCGGTCTCCGCGTCGCTCAAATCCCAGTAGCCCACCTGCGTCGCGTAGATCCAGGGAAAGTCGAAGATGCGGTCATCGGTCAACGGCAGATGATGGCCTTCGCCCGTATGGATTCGCGTCAGGCGGCGAACGCCCTGGTTGAAGTGAATCTCCGCTTCGGGCCAATCCTGTCTCCACCATCCGCGCCCGAATCCGCGGCGGTTATAGAGGTCGCGATACTCCATCCGGACAAAGCGGAATTCGCTCTGCTCCTCCATCATCACTGGCTGTGGCCATAGCAAGATCGACGACGCCAGAAGTGCTCGCCATGCCCGCCGCATGGCCCCATTATAGAGGCGTACAATAGCCCCCATGCTGCGGCGCCAATTCCTGAGTCTTGTGCTCGCGGCCGGCCGGCAGGAACGCCCGAACATCGTCTTTATCCTGGTGGATGATTTGCGGTTCGATGAATTGGGCTGCACGGGTCACCCTTTCGCGCAGACACCGAACGCCGATCGTCTCGCCCGCGAAGGCGCACTCTTCACGAATACCTTCGCCGCCACGCCGCTCTGTTCTCCAAGCCGCGCCAGTTTTCTCACGGGCCAATATCCTCACCGCCACGGAATAATCGATAATACCGACCGCTCCCCGCAGAGCCATGCCCTGGTCACCTGGCCCAGGGTATTGCACGACAACGGCTACGAAACGGCCTTCCTCGGCAAGTGGCACATGGGCGTCGATGATTCCGCGCGCCCAGGCTTCGACCACTGGGTGTCCTTTCCAGGCCAAGGCGAATCGTTTGATCCGCCCCTGAATGTCAACGGCAAACCTGTTCGCGCAACGGGCTACATCACTGACATCCTGACGGACCACGCTGTTTCGTTCGTCGAGCAAAAGCGCGACAAGCCGTTCTGCCTCTATCTCGCTCACAAGGCCATTCATCCCAACATCGCGCAAGGTCCCGATGGCCGGATCAGCAGGGCCGGCGAAGCGGACGATTTCAAGGTTGCCGCGCGCCACCGCCAACTCTACGACGGCCTGACCCCGCCGCGCCGGGGGAATTACAAAGCGCAACCAGCCGGCAAACCCGCTCTCCAGCAAAATATCCCCGGCTTGCCTCCGCTCTCCGGAAACACCGCAACCGATGACGCCACCATTCTCAACCGCATGCGCATGATGAAGGCCGTAGACGAGGGGCTCGGGTGCGTCATCGAAACGCTGGAACGGGCGGCACTCCTCGACAAGACCGTTATTATCTTCACTTCCGACCACGGCTACTTCTACGGTGAGCACTGTTTGAACCAGGAACGGCGACTGGCGTATGAAGAGACGATCCGTATCCCTCTTCTTATCCGCTACCCGCCGGCCTACCGCTCGCGCACGCGAATAACGGCAATGACGATGGCGACCGATCTCTACGCCATGTGCCTCCGCTGGGGCGGTGTCTCCGTTCCAGCACCGCCCAAACGCGACGCCGTGCTGATCGAGTGTTTTTCCGACACGGTGTTCCCGCGCATCCGCAAGATGGGTTATCAGGCAGTCCGTACAAGGCGCTGGAAATACATCCATTACCAGGAGTTGGAGGGCGCGGACGAACTATACGATCTCCGCGACGATCCCTTCGAACTACACAATCGGATCGCGGATCCCCGTGTCCCTAAGCAGCGTTTGGAGACCCTACTGCGGCAGTTGCGCGCCAATTAGAACAGCGGCGATCGATTGCAGCAATTGCGCGGCCTTCGGCGGCGAGATCACTTGCGGTAGCCCGCTCGAGTTCTGCGACACCGTCGAATCGGCGTCGGCGAAGTTGAAGTTTCTCTGCTTGCTTTTCTCGTCGAGCAGCTTCACGTTGAGAAAGATTTCTCCCTGCTGGCTCGTCACGGCCTGGGCGTTTTGCAGACTCTTTAACGGCACGCTGACCGGCGGCTGGTTACATTGCCCTTGCAGCGATTTGAACTCTACTTTCTCCCGCGTCACGGTCAACACAGCCGCATGAATACCGGTCAGCGTGTGATGGTGGCCCAACAGAAACTGCAGTGTGTCCCCGGCCCGCAGCGCCTGTTTTGCGGTAGGCACAAACAGATTCCATTGTTGGGTGCGGTAGTAACCGGAGGTGAGAAGATGCAAGGCGTCCTTGTTCTGCGGATCACCGCGCAGCACGTCCTGCGCCTGCTGAATCGCTGTTTGGAAATCGCCGCGCTCCAACGCCGCGGTGCCGCCGCTCAGGTCCGCGGTTCGCTGCACCGGCGCAATGCGCTCGGCGACCGGCGTCGAGGAGATACGGGCCAACGGATTCGCGGGGGCCGGTGGTGACATTGTGGCCGCGGCACCGGGCCGCAGATAGACATCGCCAATCACGCTCGATACCGTCCAGGGGACTTGCCGTCCCTTTGAATCGGTGTAGACGCGTTCGCGCACACGATTGAACACCTGATCGAGACTCAGCCCGGGCTCGCGCAAGGCCGTAATCAGGTGCGATGTGAACAGCCCGTTCGAGCCGTTCGGATTGTCGTCCGCCGTTTTGCCTGGCGCGGTTGCGAATGCAATGAGCGTGCCTTTACCGCTCCCCATCGCGGCCAGGCCGCCGCCGGCCGATCGCGTGCTCTGAAAAGGATTGTTGCGGCAGGCGTCCAGCACGACGAGGATTACTCGCGCACCGGCCTTCTCCAGCCGCTCCTGCACACGCGAGGCTGAATAGGCGGCATACTTCGCGTCGGTTTCGTCTTTGGCGTTGAAGTCGACCGGCACCAGGTAGTTTTCGCCTTCAATCTGAATTCCGTGGCCCGCGTAGTAGAACATCGCCACATCGCCGGCCTTCACCTGTCCCACGAACTTACTAATTGCCCGGTCCAGATTCGGCAAACTCAGGTCAATGGCGGTCTCCGTCCGGAATCCCAACTCCGTCAACGACTGGGCTACCGACCGCGCGTCGTTCGCCGGATTGCGCAGCGGCCACTTCGGATACGCGCTGTTGCCGACGACGAACGCAATCTTCTGTGCCTTCTCATAGCCAAGGTCCCGCTCCTGCCCGGCGGCAGCCAGCGCAAGACACAGGATCGGCAACAGCGGACGCATCGGTTCACTCCGGATCGACAGCAAATGCCTTCTCGCCATTCATATACCAGTTTCGCGCGTCCTGTGTCAGCCGGTATTGCCCCGTACTCCCGTCGCTGTATTGAATCCGCAGAAATACGGCGCCGTTGATTTCCCGGATCTGCCAGCGGCCCTCCTCGCGGCCGCGGCCGATGCTGCTCGCGCTAGCACCCGGTACATCGATAGCCACCATGCTGTTGCTTCGAAACGTGTACCGCCCATCGGCAAACAACATATGCCGCTTGTCGCTACTCATTCCGGAATAGGCGTGGAACTGGCGAATCATCTTTCCCTGCAGCTTCCGCAGCCATTGCTGCGCGAGCGGTGTGTTGTCGGCGAGCGGGCCCGTGGCTGGTACTGGCTTCGGCGCGTCCTTGCGCAGGGACGCCACCATCTGCATGAGCTCCGGCTCGCGCGCCGCGATCCGGCCGGCCAGCCCGTACGCCAGCAGCAAATTCACTCTGTTGCCTGCCGGAATCAGGTAGACCTTCAACCCCGCCAACTTTCCCGATTTCGGATCCGGCGCCTCCCAGTAGTAGCTGGTCACACTGCCCGACTGCTGCCGGACGCCGGCCTTCCGCATCTCGCCGCCGTGTTCCACAAACTGCTTGCTCATGTTGCGCACGGTCGCCGCTTCCTGCGCCGCGTTGTAGCCGTCCTGCACCACGGCGATGTAACCCTCTTCCGTGCTCTGGGCCGCGGCGTCCGGCGGCATGAGCAGCACCCCGTTCTCATTGTTCCGCGCCGACCAACCGGCCGCCGGCCGGACGGTGAATCCCATCGGGTGTTCGTGCACCGATATGACTGCGACTTCGCGATCCAGCAAGTAGACGTTCCCTTCGCTTTCCAGGCGGAGTTGCCCTCCGTTCAACTCCGCCTGGAGCGGATACCGGTTTCCACCGCTTTGCAGCGTACCAATCAGCCGCCGGTTGACCGTGCGCGCAGAAACCGGGTAGGTCTGGCCTTGTACCTGCAAGCTTCCTGCATACGAGGACGAGCCCGCGGCGCGAAGTTCCAGACGCAGCTCTTTTCCCGCGTAGACGCCTTCAAAGCGATCCGCGGCGGCCTGTGCGAAGGCCAGTGCGGCGGCGAGGAATAGAGCAAATTTGCCCATGACATTTTCTAACGCGGAGGCAGGCTCCGGCTGCTATCAACGAAAGTGTTAACTCAGTGTGTCATCGAATAGAGGATGTAGTTGATCCCCAGGCGAAACGCCATTGACGCATATTTCTCCGGGTACTCCGGCAGGTCGGCCCACTCCCACGCATCGCCCAAATCCATGTTGAAGAAGATCCCCACAATGACTCGGTCCTTCTCGTCGAGGATGGCGCGGAAGTGCGGCACCACGCCGCCGCGCTCGATCTGATCGCCATGCACCACGTTCAGTCCGGGTACACGGTACCGTTCGGTCAGGTCGAATACGGTATGGAGAATCGCATCCTGGTCCTGCACTTCCACCGCATGGCAGCCGGGGTAGATCTGGTGCATGCCTTCCATGAAGCTAGCCCATTCGTAGTCGTTATGGAAATCGTCGACAACGAAAAATCCGCCCCGGTCGAAATACTGCCGCATGCGCCGGGCCTGCGCATCGGTCAGTTTCCAATCGCCGATTCCCACGGCGTACAGCCACGGCCAATTGAAGATCTCGTCGCTGTCGATATCGATGATGTGTTCGACCGAACGCGCGTGAATTCGCGTGAGCCTTCGCACACCCGCGATGAACTGCCTGTCGGATTTGTTGGCGTCGATTCCCCACCGCGACCGCGAACGCCAACGAAAGCCGCCTCCGCCGCGATCGCGATCCGACCGGTATCGCAGCCGCGCGAATGCGAACTCCGTTTCCTCCCACGCATCGGGTGGATCTTCCGCCGGATCCTGCATCTCGCTCTCGTACATGGCCCATCGCCGCGATGGACGCCCCGGCTGCGCTGTCACCAGCAGAACAGCAAGCAAAAGCGCCGCGATGCCACGATACATCTGCATCGTCTCCGATTGTACGCGCTCCGGCGTCCGCGCGATAAACTGAAAGGACATGCGCAATCGCTTCGTGGGTGCTCTTCTCCTGTTTGCCGCCGTATTGGCGGCGCAGGCGCCAGATCAGACTGTCAGACTGAAAATCGTCACGGGCGATGGGCGCGTTTCTCTTGGCGATATCGACGTCACGCTGATGCCGAGTGTTGCGCCTTTGACTGTGGCCAACTTTCTTAGCTACGTGAACAAAGGCGCCTACAACAATACGGTCTTCCATCGTTCCGTGCCGGGATTCATTATTCAGACTGGCGGATACATTCTTTCCGGCAACGACTTTACGACGAAGGTTCCGCAGGATGCAGCGGTCCGCAACGAATACAATATCTCGAACACCCGCGGAACGATCGCCATGGCTAAGCTAGGGAACAACCCGAACAGCGCAACGAGCGAATTCTTCTTCAACCTCGCCGATAACTCCTCGAATCTGAACAATCAAAACGGCGGTTTTACGGTCTTTGGGAAGGTAGCCAACGATGCCAGCCAGGCCGTAGTCGATCGCATCGCCTCGCAGCCCGTGCCGAGCGGCATATTCATTTCGCCGTGGGACGCCATGCCGCTCTACAACTACCGCGTCGGTAATCCCACAGCCGGGAACATCATGGTGATTCAGTCGATCACCGCGCTAAACCCCGCGCCCTCGATCAGCTCCGGTGGCGTGGCCGGGGCAAGCGCATTCGGCGCCGCGTCTAAACCCGCGCCCGGATCCTATATCGAAATCTATGGGTCGAACCTGGCTGGCACTACGCGCAGTTGGGCCGGCAGTGACTTCACCGGCAACGTCGCTCCCACTATGCTCGACCAGGTACAAGTCACCGTCCTCGGTATCAAGGCGTATGTCAACTTCGTCAGCCCGGCGCAGGTGAATGTACAGTTGCCGGAGGGCATTCCCTCGGGCGACACCGTGCCGCTGGTGCTTACCTACAACGGCGTCTCGACGGCGGCCTACAATCTCTCCGTTCGCGAGTTCGCCGGCGGCGTTCTCGCTCCCGCGTCCTTCAAAGTAGGCGACAAGCAATATGTCGCCGCGCAGCATTCGGCCACCGGCAAATTCGTCAGCAACGGCAGTATTCAGGGTGTCGAAGCCGCGCCTGCTGTCCCCGGCGAAACCCTCACGCTCTACGGCACCGGCTTCGGTCCC
This sequence comes from Acidobacteriota bacterium, assembly GCA_016185425.1. Classification (GTDB taxonomy): domain Bacteria; phylum Acidobacteriota; class Terriglobia; order Bryobacterales; family Bryobacteraceae. The sequence continues at coordinate 52,798 of JACPNQ010000024.1, forward strand.
GTCACGCCGAACACGCCCGCTCTCGGCGGCGGCATCGCGGCAGGCATCACGCAATTGAACAACGCAATTGCTGTCAAGATCGGCGAGGCCACCGCCAAAGTAAACTACGCCGGTCTTGCTCCGGGCCTCGTCGGTGTCTACCAGTTCAATGTAGTGGTACCCGACAACGCCGCCAGCGGCGACCAGGCGCTAACCATTACGCAGCGGGATGAAGCGATCGCCCAGAAGCTCTTCCTGAGCGTCAAGTAATCAGTCCCGATCCGGGAGCTCGTTCGCCATCTGCTCGATCAGCTTCCGCTCATCTTCCGTAAAATCGTTCAGGAATCGCCGGTTATTCAATATTTTCTGGCGATCTTCCGGCGACTCGGCGCGCTTCAGACGGCGAATTACCGCTTGCGCTTCCGGCCGCTTCTCGGGCGGGAACGTTTCGCTGAACTTCCGGAATAGCTGCCGCACTTCCTGCTGTTTCTCGGGGGTCAGCTCCTGGAATCGCGCGTAGGAACCTTCCAGGCGGCGGCGTTCGGCGGGCGGCATATTGCGCCACTGCTCCAGCCGCCGCTCCATCATCTCCCGGCGTTCCGGCGGTAGTTTGCTCAGGGCATCCCTCCGCTCTTCCGGCGACATGTGGCTGAACCGCTCCATCAGCTCCGGCGGCGGACCGCCGGGCCCCTTCTTCAGGAAGCCGGGTCCGGGACCAGGTCCCTTCCGTTTCAGGCTAGGCTGCGGATCGGCGATAACGCTGCACGACAGAAACGCGGCCAGCGCGACTAGGGAAACGATGCGCATCACAACACATCTTTCTGCGCATTCGCCCCGGAGCTATCGGCGGGAACCGCCGCCTCAAACTGCCGCAGCATCTCAATGTCCTCCAGAAGACGCTCCGCCTGCTCCACTTCGCGCACGTCGATTATGTGCGTGCGATCCACTGTGGGAGCCGGCACGTCGTTGCGGATAATAAACACCAACGCCAGCGCCGCCGACGCGGCGGCTAGCGAGAGCACCGGCTTCCACGCCGGCTGTCCCTGCAAATACTCACGCACCGGAGCCCAATACCGCTCCCAGAACGGCACCCTGTCCTGCTCCTCAATGCGCGCGTACAGCTTCCGGTCAAAATCGGCCGAAATCGGCTCGGCATCGTATGAGTCCATCGCCGCCCACACTTCCATCTGGGCGCGCGCCATGGTGCGGCAATCTTCGCAGTGCTCCATATGCGTCTCGAGCATCGCCTTCCGCTCCGTGTCCAATACCCGGGCGCAGTAGTCGAGCAGCACGTCCGCATTGTCAGTCTGCAGCGGGCAGGTCATCTTGAAATTGAGCATGATCCTATTCCCCCTCTATGCCATGTGCGCCAAACGGGCGCGCAACGTTTCATACGCACGAAAAAGCAGCGATTTGACCGCTGATTCCGAACACTCTAATACGGCTGCGATTTGAGAATACTCCATCTCCTCGTACTTGTGCATCAGCACGGCTGCTTTCTGCTTCTCGGGCAAACTTTGGATGGCGCGGCGGATCTCGGCGAATTTCGACTCCCGCACCATCGCCTGCTCGGCCGACGCTCCGTTATCCGAGACCTGGCGCGCCATGCCGTCCGGCGTCTCCTGGTCTAAACTCTCCTGGCCGCGCTCGTGCCGCCGGTCCCGGATCCAGTTCAGCGCCAGATGGCTCGCAATCCGGAATAGCCACGTCGTAAACTTCGCCGTCGGTTCATAGTTCGCCCGGCTCCGGTACACCCGCAGAAATACTTCCTGGGCCAACTCCTCCGCCACGGACTGGTTCTGCACCATCCGGTAAAGGAAGTGGATCACCGGGGAACGGTGCCGCTCCAGCAGTAACGTGAAGCTCTCCGTATCCCCCTCGCGGACCCGGAGCATTAACTCCGCGTCGCGCTCTACCGTGGCCACGGCGATCATGTCTTTTAAAACCCGTTGCTCAGGTAAAGGTTGCGGCGACATGACGGCTTAACCCACTTATACTATGCTTCGAGCCCCGCCGGCCGTTCCATTAATTCTCGCAGCGCGTCGTGTGGGCTCTTTCCCTCGGTGAAAATCGCGTATAGCGTCTCCGCGATCGGCATCGCCACCCCCTGCCGCCGTGCCAGCTCCACTGCCGAATAGGTGTTCTCCACGCCTTCCGCCACCATTCGCATGGAGCCAGTTATCTCCTCTAAATTCTTGCCTTTAGAGAGTTCTACCCCCACACGCCGGTTGCGGCTCAGCTCACCCGTGCATGTCAGAATCAGGTCGCCAAGTCCGGCCAATCCGGCCAGCGTCGCCGGTTTCGCACCCATCGACACCGCTAACCGCGTAATTTCGGCCAATCCCCGTGTAATCAACGCCGCCATTGCGTTCGACCCAAGTCCTAACCCATGGCAGATCCCCGCCGCAATCGCGATCACGTTCTTTAGCGCCGCCCCGACCTCGGCTCCCACCGGGTCCAGGCTCATGTAGAGCCGGAACGTGGGCCCGGTAAACGCCCGCTGAATCTCCTCACACAGCGCCTGTTCCGCGGACGCCACCACCACAAGCGTTGGCTCTCCCCGAGCCACTTCCCGGGCGAACGATGGTCCGCTCAATACCGCGATCCGGCCCCGCCCCGTCACCTCCGCGATAATCTCGCTCATCCGCTTCTGCGTTCCGCGCTCAATGCCTTTCGTCGCGCTCACGATCGGGACAGCGGGCGGCAGAAATGGCTTTGCGTCCGTATAAACCTGCCGCAACACCGTGCTTGGCATCACACCCAACACCATCGTTGCGCCGCGCAAGCTCTCCTCGAGCGCCGACGATACGTCAATGTTCGGCGGCAGCCGGAATCCGGGCAAAAAGACCTTGTTCTCCCGTCCGGCCGCCATCTCCTTCGCCAGATCCGCCTCGTATGTCCAAAGGCTCACCCGCTCATACCTTGGCGCCAGCACCATCGCCAGTGCCGTGCCCCAACTCCCACCGCCCAAGACCGTCAATCGCGACATCTAGGCCGCCTTCTTCTTTCCGAATGTGAAGACGTTCTCCGTGCCCGCCCGCAGCCGTTCCATATTCCCCTTGTGCCGCCAAATAATGAATACACCCCCGGCGAGCGCAGCCACCAACAACGGCGTGTCCGGATGGTCAATCATCCACACCGCCAGCGGAAACAATCCCGCGCCGACAATCGATCCCAACGAGATAAACCGCGTCACCGCCACCACTGCGACAAACACGATTGTGATCGCCAACAGCGGCAGGGGAGCCAGGTACGCGAACGCGCCCACAAAACTCGCTACCGCCTTCCCGCCCTGGAACTTCAGCACCGCCGGGAACGCATGGCCCAATATGACCGCCACCGCCGCCAGTGCCGTCCATAGCGGCTCCGCGCTGCCGTACCGCGCCATTAACCATACGGCCACCCAGCCTTTGGCGATGTCGAGCAGCAATGTCGCCATGCCCAGCGCGCGTCCGGACGACCGCAACACATTCGTCGCTCCGATATTCCCGGACCCCTTCGCCCGCACGTCTTCCCCCGTGCGCCAGCGCACCAGCAGGTAACCGAACGGAATGCCGCCGATAAAGTAAGCGACGATCAGCAGAAGAATGGTCATAGGAGCGGAAACTCCTCCAGTTTGACGTATTGAGAACCCCGCGGTCCCGGGACGCTCTCATACAGATGGAACGATCTGGCCGTAAACTCCCCGAATTCGGTCCCCGGCAACTGTGCGATCCTTCCGCGAACCTCACGCAGCCCATCGGGACTCTTAATCCGTGCCAGCGTCAGATGCGGGTTGAATTTCTTCTCCTCCCCCGGAATCCCGATCGCCGCGCACGCCGCGTCCGTGTCGCGATGCAACTTCTCCAGCTCCGGTCCCGTCTGCATCCCGGCAAACAATACCCGCGGGCTGTGTGGATTCGGAAACCATCCCAACCCGCCGATCCTCACCGTGATCGCACCGGGCCGGGGCACACCGCGCAAAGCCGTCTTCAACGCGTTCAAATCGCTGCAGTCCCCAATAAATTTCGTCGTAATGTGCAAATTCTCCGGCCGGCTCCATTGAAACCGCGCCAGCGGACGCAGTTCGCGCAATAATGCAAGCAAGGCGGCCCGTGTTTCCGCGGAGATATCGAGGGCTGTGAACAATCGCATCGAGCGTCGTAACTCTTTAGTCTACCCATTGCGCGTCCTCCCCGAATCCTTTTACGCCCGCGACACCATCGCGGTGGCCCGCGATCTTCTCGGCAAAGTTCTTGTGTGCGGCCCCCATGCCGCTCCCATTACGGAAGTCGAGGCCTACCTCGGCCTCGACGATAAGGCAGCCCACGCCGCTCGCGGCATTACACCCCGCACCAGAGTAATCTTTGGTCCTCCCGGCCGCGCCTATGTCTACCTCATTTACGGCATGTATGAGTGCCTTAATCTGATCGCCGAGACCGATGGCGTGCCGGGCTGCATCCTTATCCGCGGCGTTCAAGGCATCTCCGGCCCCGGCCGCCTTACGCGCGCCTTCGGTATCTCCCGCGCCCACAATGAGCTGCCCGTCTTTGAACCATCCGCACCCATCATCGTCCGTGACGAAGGCTGGCAACCGCAAGCGATCGAAGTGACGCCCCGCATCGGTATACGTCACTGTGCCGACTGGCCGCTGCGGTTCGTCGCAACCCATTTGTTACCCTCAAATCGATATGCTGAAATCCACGATCTTCCGCGAATACGACATCCGCGGAATCGCCGACAGGGACCTGACAAGTGAAGGCGTAGAGCACCTCGGACGCGCTCTTGGAACCTATTTGCAGCGCCATTCCGGCCCTAGAATTAACATCGGCCGCGACTGCCGTCTGTCCGGCGAACGGCTCAATCTCGCCATTCGTAAAGGCCTCCTCGCCGCGGGCTGCCAGGTGACCGACATTGGCGTCGTTCCCACACCCGTCACCTACTATTCGGCGGTCAAACTGCAGGCCGATGGCGCCATTATGATTACCGGCAGCCACAATCCCTCCGACTACAACGGCTTCAAAACCGTTTGCGGCTCCGGCACCCTCCACGGCGAAGCGATCCAGGAAGTCTACCGGATCATCGAAAAGCAGGACTACGCCTCTGGCGCCGGCACCTATCAGACTCTCGACCTTGTTCCCGACTACGTGGACGAAGTCACCAAGCAATTCGAATTCTCCAGCGATTTCAAGGTAGTCGTCGATTCCGGCAATGGCACCGCCGGCCCCGTTATTGAGAGGATCCTCAGCCGCCTCGGCGTACAATATGTCAGCATGTTCGGCGACATGGACGGCCGATTCCCCAATCACCATCCCGACCCTACTGTTCCGGCCAATCTCGCCATGCTCGCCGCCAAGGTCCGCGAAACCGGCTCCGCCCTCGGCATCGGTTTCGATGGCGATTCGGACCGCATCGGCGCCGTTGACGAAAACGGCGATCCCGTATTCGGCGACATGCTGATGCTGATCTTCGCCCGTGAAATCCTCACCCGCAAGCCCGGCAGCACATTTATCGGCGAGGTGAAGTGCAGCCAGATCATGTATGACGAGCTGGCTCGCCTGGGCGGCCGGCCCATCATGTACAAGACCGGCCATTCGCTTATCAAGGCCAAGATGAAAGAAGAGCATGCCGAACTTGCCGGCGAGATGTCCGGCCATATGTTTTTCGCCGATCGCTATTTCGGCTATGACGATGCCCTCTACGCCGCCTGCCGCCTGATGGAGATCGTCGCCAAATCCGGCCTGCCTCTCAGCCGCCAGCTCGACGGCCTGCCTAAGACCGTGTCCACCCCCGAGCTTCGTCTCGAAACCACCGACGAAGCCAAGTTCGACGTGGTCGCCCGCGTAGCCCAGCACTTCCGCAATACTCGCAAAATCGTCGATGTCGACGGCGCGCGCGTCATCTTCCCGCAGGGTTGGGGGCTGGTCCGCGCGTCGAACACCCAACCCGTGTTGGTGATGCGCTTCGAAGCGGAAAGTGAAGAGCTCCTCAACGCCTACCGCCGCGAAGTGGAAGATGTTCTCGTCCGCGAAACCGGGGCGCCTTTAGTGGAGACACACTGAAATGGAAGAGACCACGCGCACGTTCATTGAAGCCTGGAAGCTGATGGTGGGCCGTCTGCCTTCGGGCCGGATCAGCCATAGTGACGGCGTGGTCTCCTGCATCGGTCATGTCCCGCTGCCATTCTTCAATGTCGGATTCCACGATGCGCCGCTCGCGGCATTGGACGATGTCCGCCGCTACCTCGCTGTGTTTGAGGACCGCGCCGCCGAATGTCCGTATCCCACTATGCTCGTTGTACGCGAGGACTGGGTACCCGGCGAGTGGACGTCCGTCGCGGCCGAGGCTGGCCGCGCGCATGTCATGTATGTCACCGGCATGGAAACAGACGAGTTGCTTCCGCCGCGCCGTCCGCTTCCCGCCCTCGAATTCCGCCGGGTCAACAATACATCGACTGCGGGCGACATGGCATCGATCAACGCGAAAGCTTACGGCATACCGGAGCAGTGGTTCGATTGCGTTGGCCAACTCGATATCTGGGCTCCGGACACGCATGGATACGTCGGCTACGTTGACGGTCAGGCGGTAACCTCCGCGGCAACATTTCCGGCCGGAGGGACGCTCTATGCCGCCCTGGTGGCGACGCTCCCGGACTGCCATGGCAAAGGCTATGCGGAAGCCGTCATGCGCCATGCAATCGCTGAGGGCCGCCGGGCGACAGGCCTGACACGTACAACGCTCCACGCCTCCGATATGGGTCTTCCCCTGTATGAAAACATGGGGTTTCAGAGCAGCTCGCGGTTTTCGCTGCTAGCAAAGACGGAGGCACATTAGCCTCAAAAAAACGGCCGGCTTCAGGGAGTCGAAGCGATTTTCGGCACACTTATCGGGGTTACTCCCGCGAAACCGGCACTTCTCTCCGCCCCGACAATGCCTGAAACACCGGCCCGCCGCACACGGCCACGCCCACCTGTTGAAATGCCTGCAGCAGGTTGAACAGCAACCCGTACACCACCTGCTCATTCAACGGTTGTTTCCCCGGCAAACGGAAATCCGCCGGCACTTCTTTCGCCAGCCGCAGCCGCAGCGCGTCCGGCAATAAGTTTCCCGACCGGTCCCGTTTGTTCCCGACGCTAATCGGCGTCTGCAGGACGTTCCCCGTCGCGCCGTCCACATAAAACTGGCAGCGCGAAAACCATCCCAGATTCGCCGGTTCGGCGGCGTCGAACAATAGCAGCGGGACCTGCCGCTTCTCCGTCCAGATGTCGAGGATGATAGCCCGCGGCGTTTCCTGGATCTCCACCTGAAAATCGTTCTGGTGCGCGACGGACGAAAGCGCCTCCAGATCGTATTCCAGCAGCACCAGCCGGTGCGCGCCTGCCTGCAACAATTGCATTTCTATCTATCTTACAGTCTGTTCGATGGCCGCGATAACGATGCACAACACGGCGTGCCCCATAATCCCATACTGAATCCACCTTCGGGTGTAGCGAAGCACAAGCACGACATCCTGCAGTAGGAGAGTCACCACAAAAGAGTCTGCGGGTTGGACTTGTATCCGAAAAGACCTCCTCTCCTAGGACTCGTGAGATTTAGTCCTGGTACGAAAAAGAGCTAAAGTTCGTCCAGTGGCTTGCGATAAGCAGAAAGTATGGACACTCCGGCGGTGCGCGCCAAAGGGCGGCTATAGAGAGCGCAGCCTAAGCGGCACTTGCCGTGGTGACCGCCGGAATGTCCATATAATTCCCACAGGATGCACCGCGCCCTCGTCCTTTGGTGTTTGCTCCATGCGCTCACTGCCGCCGAGAATCCACTCTGGCGCTTGATCGACCGCCATCTCCAGTCCAACACTCCCGAATCCTTCCCCGACAAACGCCTCGCCTGGCGCCACTTCCCCGAGCAACCCGACCTCCTCCTCGCGACACTCCGCATCCCGCTTCCTAAATTCGAGGACGCAGGCCTCGCCGAATACTCCTTCTCCCTGTACCGCCGCGAGGCCGGCCGCTGGCGGCTTCTCCTCCGCTACCATCCGATGAACGAAAAGACCGCCCAGGCGGACCATCCCTGGTTTCCCATCCGCGACGCTGCCTCGGTCCCATCTTCGACTGGCGACGCGCTCTTCGCACTCACCATGGACACCGGACGCCTAAGCGGCGTGTGGGGCACTCTTCACCTGCGTGTCTGGCTCCTCGCCGCCAACTCGGCCAAACCCATCGGCGCCTTCGACTACCCCAACTACACTGACTTCGATCAGTCCCTCACCCTCACGCCGGCAACTCTCCGTCTCGATCACCATGCCCGCAGCGTTGCTTTCGATCAGCGTCTCGCATGGAAACGCACGGTCTCCTTCGCCCTACACAATGGCGCCCTTGAACGCGTCCCGCCCATCGCCGCGAACCCGCGCGATTTCATCGAAGAGCTCGCCACGGAGCTGAACTACGCCTGGATCGATCCCGCCGCCCGCGACCGCGGCCCGATACTGCTCCAAGGCTATCTGAACCGGTACATCGACACCGTCCCATGCACCGGCAGCCAGGAATGGGCCGTCGTCTTTAATCACGCCGTCTTCAGAGTCCAAAACATTGGGGAGGGTCAATGGCTACTCATGGGCGCTACCGGCAAGCTCCCGCCCGGCTGCCGGGCTAGATAATTGGCAGTCCGGCCAGCGCCCGCCACAACGCCGTCAACGCAACCAGCGCCCACAGAATAGCCGCCGCCGCTACTGCTCCGGTACTCTTCGACACATATCCAACCAGCGGTAGCGCCTGGAGCGCATGCATCCCTAAAAAATGCGCGACGCGCAAATCCCCGCCCGTTGTACTCCAATTCAGAAACGGGAGCCCCGGTCCGCCATCAGGCACTCCCACTGCGTGTCCCAGCCGCAGCGCCATGATCACGCCCTCCAACGCAAACAAGGCGAACACCAGTAACCCCAGCCGCACGCCCCAAACATAGGCCGACGGCCCTGTTCGAAATGTCCACCGGCACACGGCGAGGGCCACCACGATATTCACAATAATCGCCACGCCCATCAGGTTAAATAGCGTGGCATCGAACCATGTGTCCAAGTTGAAATGGCTCCGTACCCCACGTGCCGCTTGCATCAGAATGATCGCGATCTCAAACACCATCGTGCCGGCAAGTATGCGCGCGGCTCTGCTCTTTGCCAACGCTGACGCCTCCGCCATTGGCCAGTACCACGTTATCGTTCCCAGGTAGATGGCGATCGACGCCGAAAACTTCATCGGCTTCACCCATCGGTTCACGCCCAGAATCTGCGTTCCGTCAAACAGCGCCAGCACTGCGCAAATCACCAGCACGACAGCATGCAAAACAGCCGTGTTAAACAGCAGCCGTTGTCTCTCCCGCCAAGTCACGCGATCCTCCCGCGCAAAGCAAAAAACAGGAGCAGACCCGCGGGTCCGAACAGAAAGGTCAACGGCAGCGCCGGAAGGACACGCCACCAGGTCAACTCCAGCCGCTGCCCTTCGCTGACAATCCAAGCTCCTGTGAACAGATCGAATGCGAGGTAATGCACCCATCCGCCAAGCGCCACCCACTTGTAAGTAAACAGCCTCATCACCTCCGGCAATGTGCCAAACCCGCCCTCCGCTTCGCCGAAATGCGCGCCCATCAACACCACATAAGCCGCCGCGAATAGAGCAGCCAGCCAGCGAGCCGTATTCACTCCCCAGGGCTTGCGAAATCCAGCCGCCAGCGCAATCCACCCGGCCAGAGCCAATGTGTTGCAGACTGAAAAGACACTCTCTGGTTGCACTCGTGAATCCTCTTTTCATTCAAGTCCACGCCAACGACAACGTTGCCATCATCGTGAATCCGGAAGGCGTCTCGTCCGGCGCGCATTTCCAGAACGGCCTCACCGCCGCGGAATCGATTCCACAATCGCACAAAATCACTCTTGCGCCGCTCAAAGCCGGTGCTCCCATCATCCGCTACGGGGAAATCATCGGGCACATCATCAACGACGTCGAAGCCGGCCGCTGGATCCGCGAGGACATGCTGACCCTCCCCGCCGCGCCGCCCTTAGACCAGCTTCCCCTTGCCACGAGAAAACTCCCGCTGCCAGCGCCTCTCACGGGCTACACATTTGAGGGCTACCGTAACGCCGACGGCTCTGCCGGCACTCGCAACATGCTGGGCATCACAACCACCGTGCAATGCGTTGCGCCTACAGTCGAATACGCCGTCCGCCGCATCGAAGCCGAGATTCTCCCCAAATTTCCCAATGTCGACGGCGTCGTCGCCGTCACCCACACCTATGGGTGCGGTGTTGCCATCGACGCTCCCGGCGCGCGCGTCCCCATCCGAACTCTCGGCCACATCAGCCGCCACGCCAACATCGCCGGCGACCCCCTCGTTGTCAGCCTCGGCTGTGAAAAGATGCAACCCAGCCGTCTGCTCCCCTTCTACGAGCCCAGCGTCATTCGCCTGCAAGACAACAAGGGCTTCGCGGCCACTGTCGCCGCAATCTGCGAACAGGCCGAAAAGCGCCTCGCCGAACTCAACACGCGCCGCCGAACCGCTATCCCGGCGAGCGAACTCAACGTTGGTCTCCAATGCGGCGGCAGCGACGCCTTCAGCGGCGTCACATGCAACCCTGCCGTCGGCTACTTTGCCGATCTGCTGGTCCGCGCCGGCGGAACCGTCCTGTTCTCTGAAGTCACCGAGGTTCGCGACGCCGTACACCTTCTGACTCCTCGCTGTGCCGATGAAACTACGGCCCGCAAGCTGATTGACGAAATGGAATGGTACGACGAGTACCTCGCCCGCGGCGGCGCCGACCGCTCCGCCAATCCAACTCCCGGCAACAAGCGCGGCGGCCTTGCCAATGTCGTCGAAAAGGCCCTCGGCTCCATCGCCAAAGCCGGCTCGGGCACCATTCACCACGTCGCCACGCACGGCGAAAAGGTGACCGCAAAGGGATTAGTCTTCGCCGCTACGCCGGCGAGCGACTTTATCTGCGGCACGCAGCAGCTTGCGAGCATGAACCTTCACGTCTTCACCACAGGCGAAGGCTCACCGTACGGCCTGGCAATGGTCCCGGTGGCGAAGGTGTCGTCGCGCACGGCGCTCGCCGAAAAGTGGCCCGATCTGATCGATGTCAACGCCGGCACCATTGCCACGGGGGAACAGAGCATCGCCGATGTCGGCTGGCAGCTTTTCCATTTTCTGCTCGACGTAGCGAGCGGCCGCAAGAAAACCTGGGCCGAACACTGGCGGCTCCACAACGCGCTGGCCCCCTTCAACCCCGGCCCCGTCACCTAGAGCCGCAACCGAATCAGATCCTCCTCCCTATCCTCAAACACCAGCCTCGCCCTTCCCGCCTCCACGGCCTCAGCCGCCATGGGCCGGTAGTAGAACAACACCGCTGTCGCCGCGAGCGGCACAATCGCCCGCAACGGCTGCCCGCCTATCCATGCGGCAATCCAGCCTCCCGCCCAAGGAACGAACAACAAACCGACGAGAGCCATCAGTGCATGGACCAGCCGTGTATTCCGGAACCCCGCTGGCCGCACCGTGAACGGAATCTGCCGGAACCCCAGTAACAACGCCTCTATCAGCACTGCATGGATCAGCACCAGTGCTAGCGTTACGGCCAGCGGACACAAGGCCACAACAGGCAGGACCACCAGCACGCCGAAATGCAGCCACAACAACCGCCGCGCCACACGCACCGGTTCGTCGCCCTCAACGACCGCCAGTAGCCGGAAAGGCCAATTTGCAGCCGGCAGCGCCGCCACTCCAAACGCCGTCCGGATCGCCAGCACTAACGAAAACCCCGCAAAGAACGGCACGCGGTTCGCGTCGCCGTACATCACACCGGCTACCAGCCCCGCACCCAACAGCGCGATCACCAGCAAACTATGCCGCTCGCTCCGCCACAACGTCTGCATGCTGAACCGGAACGCCGCGCGCTCCAATGGCGTCTTTCCGAAAGACAGTAGCCAACCCGGCCATCGCCGGCGTTGCGACGATCGAACCAACCGTCCATCGATTCCCCGCCGGTAGCCAATTACATATCCCGCCAGCGCCACCAATCCCGTCACCAACAACGCCCACAACGCCCGCTGCCACAGGACGGCAACTGCCAAATCCTCCCTTCCAATCAGCGGTCCGTATAACGACGCAAACCATAAAGGCGGATACCATGTCTGCCACGTCGCCGTCCCCTCCCGCGTCATTCGCAGCCACACATGCCCTTTTGACGACGTCATCCACATTGCCAGCAGCGCAATCCCCATCGCAGACCGCAGCAGAATCGATAGTCCCCCAAACCATCGGGGCGGCGCCGCCGCAATCAGCAGCCCCATCGTCGAGAAACACAAACAAAACGTGAAGACGCTAGCGAGCACCAGCGCCAGCACGTGTGCCAGAACCAGAGCGGCAAATGGCCCGATCCCATGCGACTCCGCCGTCACTACCATCGGAAACACAAACATTGACCCTGCGTTCACGTCGATGATGAACACACCCACTACAAGTCCAATCGCCGCCAGGCTCGCGAAGAATGTCTGCCGCGCCCCAATCGGCAGCGGCCCAAGATTCAACCGGTCAGTCATGTCGGGCAGAATCCGGTCCCACTTCCACAACGTCACCAGCCCTGTCACTGCCATCGAAAACACCAGCAGCATATACCCATCGCCCACGGCTCGAGGATAATGGTCCGCAAAAACCGGCTTTCCGCGGAAATACCGCAGTAGCGACGAGTACTTATCCAACAGCCCAATCGCGACAAACACACCCGGCGATGCCAACAGCGCTAGCATTGCTCCCAGGCTCATATCCAGATCGCCGGAGTCTTCCGAGCCCGATTGCACCAGCCGCCGCGCGAAATGCTTCACCAGCGTCCGGAACATGGCTATGCCGCCTCAATCGCGGCCACAATATTCCGCGCCGTCTGCGCCGTGTCCGTCTGTTCGGCCATCTGCACAAACGCGTCCTCCAGCCGCGTGAACCCGAGCTGCGCCAGCGTCTCCGCCATGTTTCCCGCTGCGATCTGTTTGCCTTTCCGGAGCAGCACGAGTTGATTGCTCAGCCGCTCCACCACCTCAATCGCCGGGCTCGCGAAGAAGATCGCTTTCCCAGCCTGCGCTAACTGCTCGATCACCTGCCGGAGTACAATCCCGCTCGACACATCCAGTCCGGTGAACGGCTCGTCGAGTATCAACAGATCCGGGTTGTGCATTGTCGCGCTGATCAGCGCAATCCGCTGCCGCATGCCCTTCGAATACGATCCGATCGTGACGTCGCGATAGGCGTAAATCGTGAACGCCTCCAGCATCGCCTTTGTCTTCGCCTCAAACACGCGCGGGGGAATATTGCGCAGCGTCGCGATTAGCTCCAAGTACTCCCAGCCGGTCAGGAAGCTGTAGAGCTGCGCCTCTTCCGGCACGTAGCCGATCGCTCTCTTATAGCCAACCAGATCCTCTCTTACCGGCCGGCCGTGGAATAGAATGTCGCCGCTCGTCGGCTCCAGCAGGCCCGTCAGCATCTTCACCGTGGTGCTCTTGCCGGAACCGTTCGGCCCAAGGTATCCAAGAATGTCGCCTCGCGCGATGGAGAATTGCACCGCGTCCACCGCCAGCAGGCTCGCATAGCGCTTTGACAGGTTCCGTGCTTCGAGAATCGGTTCGATTCCGAATAGACACCCCGGCTGTGCGAAAAGTTCCCCGTTACCCGCGCGGCTCCAGCATCTTCTCCAGCCGCGCCTTTACCTCCGGCCACTCCTCCACGATCACGCTGAAATACACCGTGTCCCGCACATGGCCCGGCACCACCATGTGCCGGCGCAGCGTCCCCTCTTCCTTCGCTCCAACACGCAGCATCGCGCGCTGCGAACGCGTGTTCCGCGAGTCCGTCTTCAGCTCCACGCGGTTCATTCCCATAGTTTCAAACCCGTGGCGAAACAGCAGGTACTTACACTCCGTGTTCACGGCGGTCCGCTGAAACGGTTGCCCATACCAGGTCGACCCGATCTCCACGCGCTTGTGCGCGGGCTCGTAGTTCATGAATCTTGTCGACCCGGCCACCTTCCCGCCCGCCTTTTCGATCACCGCGAACGCGTGTTGTCCAGGCCCCTGCGCGGCGCGGATATACTCCGCCATCTCTTCGCGATTCGTCACGCGCACTGTCGTTAACGCCCACAGCGCCGGCTCAAATCCAATCGCGCAAAGACCGTCCAGATGGTCTTCGGTTAGCGGTTCCAGGCGGACGTAGCGGCCCTCTAACGTAATTGGCGGGAGCATGACACATTTTCGGATAGTATGGCTCCTATGTCCATCTCGCGCCGGTCCTTTCTGCAGGGCGCTGCCTTGCAGATGCAGCGCAGCCGTCCCAACGTCCTCGTGCTCTACGCCGATGACATGAGCTATCGCACCATCCGCTCGCTGAATAATCCCGAGATCAAGACGCCCAACCTGGACAAGCTCGTCTCGCGCGGCACCGCGTTCACCCACGCGTTCATCATGGGCGGCCTGCAGCCCGCCGTCTGTGTTCCCAGCCGAGCCATGCTGATGTCCGGTCAGAACCTCTTCCATGCCACCGCCAACGTCGTCCGGCAGAGCGAATGGGGCCCACCCAAGGATTTCCACTTGTGGCCTGAGATTCTTGGCCGCAGTGGCTATCAAACCATCGGCATCGGTAAGTGGCACAACGGTCCTGAACTCTTCCATCGCGCCTTCCAGAAGGGCGGACCCATTCTCTTCGGCGGGATGGCCGATCACTACCGGACGCCAATCCATGACTTCAATCCCGCCGGCAAGTACCCGAAGGACGCCGCCAAACCTCGTGCCGCGCATTCGAGCGAAATCTTCGCCGATGCCGCCATTCAGCACATCCAGGAGCGGGACAAGTCCAAACCGTTCGCGCTCTACTGCGCCTTCACCGCTCCCCATGATCCCCGCCAACCGCCCAAGGAGTTCAAAGCCATGTACCCCGAAGAGCGCATCGAGCTTCCCCCGAACTTCCTCCCTCAGCATCCCTTCGACAACGGCGAGTTGAAAGTCCGCGACGAAGCCCTTCTCCCATGGCCGCGCACGCCCGAAGCGATCCGCAAGGAGCGCAGCGACTACTACGCGCTCATCACCCACCTCGACGCGCAGGTCGGCCGCATTCTCGACGCCCTCGACCGCGAGGGCCTTGCGCGTTCAACGATTGTTGTTTTCGCCGGCGACAACGGTCTTGCTGTGGGCCAGCACGGCCTGCTCGGCAAGCAGAGTCTATATGACCACTCCATTCGCGTCCCTCTCATCATGGCGGGTCCCGGTATTCGCGCCGGACAGCGCACGGAGACGATGGTCTATCTCTTCGATATCTTCCCGACGCTCTTCGAACTGATCGGCCTGCCGGTGCCGCCCACCGTCGATGGCAAGAGCATGATGCCGGTCCTGAAAGATCCGAAGCACAAGCTGCGCGATGGGATGGTGTTCGCTTATCGTCATTATCAGCGTGCGCTCCGGACCACACGCTGGAAATACATCCGCTATAACGTGGATGGTGTGCAGACAAAGCAACTCTTCGATATCGCCGCCGACCCTTGGGAGAGGAAAGATGTGTCCAAGGAACCTGCAAACGAGGAGACCTGCACCCAACTCGACATTTTGATGAAGATGTTGTTAAAACAATCCGGCGACCCTGCCTAAAACCCTTGCCACGTGTAGGCCTTTAATCGCGGAAGATTTTGGCCTTGTCCCACTTCCCGATGGTTTCGCCAATCAACGTCTGCATCCGCTGATTCACGGCCTTCCGATACTGCTCCGCCTTGTCCCTATCAAACCGCACATAGCCCTGATTCGGTTGATACAGAATAATCGACGAAGGGAATGGATACGCAAACCACGTATTCGCCGCCGGCCGTGCCGTCGCCAGCTCCTTCGAATAGCGCCTGGCGTCCACTAGCTTCGGATTCACGGCCTGCACATACGCCGTCTCGTTCCAACCCGCATGGCCGCCGTCCTCGCCGAATATCTCCTTCGTCAAGTCGCTCGCCAGCGCCCACCAATTAATCACCATCACGCGCACCCGCAGCCGCGAACCCACGTCCGTCGCAATGCTCTCCAATATCGCCGTTTGCGGACCGCCATGCCCGTTCACGATGATCAGGTTCTTAAACCCATGTCCGGCCCATCCCTCCAGGACATCCGTCACAAACGCCCGATAATGGCTCTCCTTAATTGAAAACGACCCCGCGTACGGCGCCAGCGCGCCCGTCACGCCATATGGCAGCACGGGTGCGTAAACGGCGTTCAGCGGCGCCGCGATCTCTTTCACGATCGCTTCAGGCGCCGTATTGTCCGCGCCGTTGTTGATCACTCCGTGCGCCTCCATTGTGCCGACGGGAATCAGAATCGTTTCGATCTTCGACGGGATCAATTCCTGGAACTCCATCCAGTTGATGTCGTTCAATGAGCGAGTCGCCGGTTGTGCAAGCAACCCCAGCACAGTGGCAATGCCAAGCCAAATCTTCATGCGATCGCCTTCTTATGGGTGAAGAATCCAAGCTCCTGGTGCGTCAACAGTTTCGTGGCAAAGTAGATCTGTCCGGCGTGCAGGGAGAAATGTTCGGTCGTCTTGAAGATCGCTTCCAGCATCGTCATCTCCCGGTTCTGTACCACGATCTTCGTCATGAGCTGTTCTTCAGTCACACCTTTGATAATCCCCGCCGCGTCGGCGACAACGATTTTCAGCCGCTCTCGCAAGCTATCGACGTCAACTCCGCCGTGCGCATTGAACTCATCGTCGCGCTCGCGGATGTCGGACTCGCCCTGGATCGCGTGGCGTGTGTATTGATGGAGGTTCCCGCACAAATGCAGGACGATATTGCCGATCGCGTTCTCGTTCTCGCTGCCTCGCGTCCAAACCTGTTCTGTTGTCAGCTTTCCGAGACTCACGTCAATCCGGCCAGCGTGCTGCGTAATCGTGGCGGCCGCGATATTCGCAAATGTGGTTCCAATCATCGGAGTGCCTCCTCCAGTTTTCCGACAAGCGCTCTCGCGGCGAGCGAAGGGTGACGAATCGCCAGTACCGCGGGGTCGATCTTATTTTCCTTCAAGAATTGGGCGAATGTGTCGATGTTTTCCGAGCACTCCGTTCGCCCTTCCAGCGAATCGCACTGCGCATCCTCGCAGTGGCACGCCTCCTCGAAGGTCTTGTGTAACTTCACCGCAGCCAGGGCCGCGGTCGCCTCTTCGCGATGCCCGGCGAACCATGCCGAAATATAGCCTTGATGCATCAACCGTTCCGTTACGTCCTCAATCGTCTCCGACATGTCCAGCACCTCGCGGAAAAGCAGGGATCGCCGATGGTCCGATAAGGCCTCGTCGTCGGCGCGGTCCATCTTCTCTTTGATCGATACTGGTACCGCGATTCGCTTTCTGACCCGTTCCGGTTCTTTCTGTTTGGATGCCTTCTCCAACTTTCCCAACGCCTCCAGCGCCTGCTCCGCGCTCTCAATCGTCGTCGTGCCCTCGATTGCCCGCAATCCTTCCATTGGGTCTACGGCACTCCAACATCGAATCGCCTGTCGTGGGGGAATCTCCCGGCACAGCCGCCGCGCCTCGCCCGCATTTTGTTTTGCCATCAGCACTGCTGCCTGCGTCACGAAGATATATCGCGAGGGTTCATGCCGGATGGCCGCGCTTACCCGCAGCGCGCTCTCCAAAAATTCCATGCGCCGCACGGCGTACTTCTCCGCCGGAAGCAGCCGCGCCGCCGCCAGCAGCGTCTCCACTTGAAGCACCGGAGGCTCCGCGTGCGAAGCTTCCTCAATCTGCTGCAAAAGGGAAACAATCAGCGCTGAGGCCGCCAGCAGCATATTAGCGCTCGAGTTGAATACGCAGCTCGCGCAGCAGCAGCCGCGCCGCCAGCGACGGATGACGCACGCGCAGGTTCTCCGGGTCAATCCGGTTCTGCACAATGAACTCCACCAGCCCGTCGACACTCTCCAGGCACCCCTCACCGTGGCAATGGCGCGAAAGCGTGTTGTTCAAGAAATCGGCCGCCTTGGTCGCGGTTCCGGTAGCGCCTTCGCTGGTAAACCAGGCCGTCAAATACGACTGCAGCTGCAAACGGCGTGTGAGGCTTTTCATTGCAGGGGTCGCGTCCAACACCTTTACAAGCAGCGTCGATCGCTCGCCGGGCGGCAAGCTCAAATCGTCGGCCACCGCGAACAGCTCTTCAGCCCTGTCCGGCTGCTCCGGCTCTTCCGGTTCCCGATCGGGCTTCGGTGGAGGTGGCGGTGCGGTTCGCAGCCGCAGCGCCGCTTCGCGCGCCAAGCCCAGGTTGAACGGCGCCACCGAGCGCAGCGACTTGTCGAGCAGGGCTACATCCTCCTGCGCCGCCTTCGGTCCGGGAAATGACGTCATCAGCGCCTGTAGAATCTCGCCGCCATCCTCCGGCGCAGCGTTGATCAGATCCAGGGCCGCGGGTATCTGAAATGCGCCGGTTTGCAGTCCCTTGAGCACAGTTGCGCGCTTGTTCTTCGCCGATAGCGCGAGGAACTGCCAGCAGCGCCCGCGATAATCCGCGCGCCATCTTGGTGACTGCCGAGGCGGAATCCGCAGGCAGATCGATTCCGCTTCTTCCCTATCCTGTTTCGCGATCAGGTGTGCCGCCGCGGCCAGATAGAAGTAGCGCGGCTCCTCTTCGCGAATCGCACCCAGCAGGGAAACCGCCGCTTTCAATAGATACTTTCGCCGTTCGCCGGGCGGCAGCAACTCCGCTGCCGAGATCAACGTATCGATGTGCGCGAGTGGCGCCTGGTTCCGCGATGTCTGCTCCAGCCGGTCGAGAAGGTCGTCCAAAGACGAACCAGCGGCGCCGCGGGCGCCCGCCAAGGCGAGCAGCAACAGCACGGCCGGCGAGTGGATTTGCATCTACTTCGAATTAGAGCACGGAATCGGCGTTATGATGAGGCCACCAGATGAGACACCTGATACTTGTCCTCGCCGTCCTTTCTATCCTGCCTGCCCAGCCGGCCGAAGAGCTCAACTTCACGAAGAGTATCGGCGAGCTCCGCGACCTCCCGCAGCAGTTCCCCGACTGGCTCCGCGCCGAGGCGGGCAAGTACCTCGCCAACCGGCCGCTGCTCGACAACGCGGCCGCGGTGAAGGCACGAGGCAAAGCATTCCGCGAGCAGATTCTCGCTAATATCGGCGGCCTTCCCGAACGCACGCCGCTCAACGCCCGGACCGTCGGCGTCATCGAGCGCGAGCACTTCCGTATCGAAAAAGTCATCTTCGAAAGCCAGCCCAAGTTCTACGTCACGGCCAATCTGTACTTGCCGAAGCAGGGAACCGGGCCGTACCCCGCCATTCTCTTTCCGCTTGGCCACGAATCGGGCGCCAAGGCCCACGAGGCCTGGCAGTACGTGCTCGGGAGCTTTGCTACGAAGGGGTTCGTAGCGCTCGCCTGGGACACAGCCGGCCAGGGAGAGCGTGTACAGTTTTTCGATCCCGACCTCCGCGGCTCCCGCATTCCGGGTTCGACCCGTGAGCACACGATGCTCGGCATTCAGGCGCTGGTTGTCGGCGACAGCCTCGCCCGCTACACCATTTGGGACGGTATTCGCGCGCTCGACTACCTGGCAAGCCGCAAGGAGGTTGACCCCGAACGGATCGGGGTCACCGGCAACTCAGGTGGCGGCACGCACACCGCTTATCTGGCCGCTATCGATGATCGCCTCAAGGTCGCCGCGCCAAGTTGCTACATCACCAATTGGACTCGCCTGCTTGCGCAGCTTGGTCCTCAGGACGCCGAGCAGAATCTGCCGCCGTTCCTGAACCTCGGTTACGATTTCCCCGATTTCCTTTATGCCTTCGCGCCCAAGCCGTACTTGGTTCTGTCTGCGATACGCGACTTCTTCCCCATCGGCGGGGCGCGTGCCACGTTCGCCGAGGCGCAGCGCGTTTACGATTCACTCGGCGCCGCGGAAAAGGTCAAGATGGTCGAAGCCGACGACGGGCACGGGTACACGCTGCCGCGGCGCGTGGCCGCGTACGCCTGGTTCAGCAAATGGCTGAAGGGCCAGGAGGACGATGGAGTCGAACCGCAATTCCCGCTCGCCACGGAGGCCGAGTTACAATGCACCGATACCGGCCAGGTCTCGACGTCCCTCGGAGGCGAGACTGTTTTCACGTTGAATCAGCAGCGCGCCCAGCAGGTTCGAGTGAAATCAGACGCCGTTGAGGACGCGCGACGGCTGAGCGGCTATCAACCGATTCCCGGCGCTCCGCCGGTTACGGGCTACGGAACGATCCGGAAGAAGGGTTATCGCATCGAAAAGCTTACGTATCAAAGTGAGCCCGGCATTTCGATTCCAGCGATACTGGCGATTCCCGATGGCGCCGCCGGCAAACGCAGCGCCATCATCTATGCCGCCGGGACCGGCAAAGCCTCTGTTGCCTCAAAGCTCGAATCCTGGATGGCTCAAGGCTCCATTGTGCTGGCCATCGACATCCGTGGTCTCGGTGAACTTGCGAAAGAGCGCACGATGAGCGACGCCTGGTTTGGCGATACGTCCAATATCTTTGCCGCGCTTCTCATTGGCCGCTCAATGCCCGGCATGAGAGCGCTCGATATCGTGCGCGCTGTCGAACTCCTCTCCGCTCGCCCCGATGTCGACCCCGCAAAGATAACGGGAATCGGCATTGGCCGCGCCAGCGTCGGCATGCTCTACGCAGCGGTCTTCGACGATCGTCTCCGGTCGCTCGAACTCGATGGTCTCCTCACGTCGTACCAGTCGATTGTCGACGCCCGCCTGCACCGCAACGCATTCGAGCATGTGGTGCAGGGCGCTATTCGCCACTACGATATCGACGATCTGTTAAAGGTAATCTCGCGAAGGCCCGTCAAGGTGCGAAACCGAGTCGGGCCTTTGGGCGAGATGAGTGCGTCGCAGTAGCGGGACTATAGAACCGAATCGGTCCAGTTTTCGAGCAACTGCTTGATTCGTCCTGTAAACATGTCGGCCAGCGCGCCATCGATCAGGCGATGGTCGAACGTCAACGCGAGGTAGCAGATGGAGCGGATGGCGATGGCGTCGTTGATAACGACCGGCGTCTTTTCCACCGTGCCCACGCCGAGAATCGCTACGTTCGGCTGGTTGATCACCGGAGTCGCGAAGACGGATCCGAACGAGCCGAAGTTTGTGATCGCGAATGTGCCGCCCTTTACTTCGTCGGGCTTCAACTGCCGCGAACGCGCACGCGCGGCAAGATCGACAACCGAGCGCTGCAAACCGGTGACATTCTTCTCGTCGGCGTTCTGGATGACCGGGACGATCAATCCGCTGCCGTTATCGAGCGCCACAGCGACACCCATATTGATCTCGTTGTGATAGACGATGTTGCCGCCGTCGATGGAGGCGTTCAAGATCGGGAACTCGCGCAGCGCCTTGCAGGCCGCGGCGACGACGAACGGCAGGAAGGTGAGGCTGAATCCGTATTGCGCCTGGAACGCCGCTTTGGACTTCTCGCGTAGCTTCGCCACGGCGGTCATGTCGACCTTGTGAACCGTCGTCACGTGCGCCGAGGTCTGCTTCGAGTGGACCATGTGTTCGGCGATCTTCTTGCGCATCGTGGACATCGGCTCGATGCGGTACTTGGCGGCCTCGGAGCGTGGCGGAGGCGGCGGATAGGAGGGCTGCGCCGCGGGTGCGGCAGGAGCAGCGGCGGCAGGCGCGGGTTTCGCAATCGCGGCCTCTACGTCCTGCTTTGTGATGCGGCCACCGGCGCCCGTGCCGGATACGGTCGTCAGATCGACTTCGTTCTCGCGGGCCATCTTCCGCACCAGCGGCGACAGCGGACCGAGGTCTTCGATCGCCGGCGCAGCGGGGGCTGGCGCTGGCGCCGGCGCCGGAGGCGCGGCCTGCACAGGCGCAGGGGCGGCAGGCGCGGGAGCAGGTGCAGGCGTAGGCGCTGGGGCGGGAGCGGCGGCCGGCTGTGGCGCCGGTGTGGCCGCACCGCCGCCGTTCGAAATGCGCGCAACAACGGTATTGATCGCCACCGTCTGGCCTTCCTGCACGAGGACTTCTGCCAACGTCCCAGCGGCGGGCGAAGGAATCTCGGTGTCGACTTTATCCGTGGATATTTCAAAGAGCGGCTCGTCGCGCTCGACACGGTCGCCAGGCTTCTTCAGCCAGCGCGTCAACGTTCCTTCGACAATGCTTTCGCCCATCTGGGGCATCACAACATCAGACATGCCTATTTCTCCGTTTCGTAACCGAACACTTTCGCGAACTGTTGGCGCAGCGCCAGCTTGACTTCAGCCATGCTGGCGGAAACGCCGAGTGCCCTCATGGATGTTACAGGAAGCGTAAGTCCACAAGGGATGATGTATTGGAAGTACTGCAAATCGGTCTCCACGTTCAGCGCGAACCCATGAGAGGTCACCCAGCGGCTGATGTGGACGCCTATGGCGCAGACCTTTGCGCCGTTGACCCAGACTCCGGTGGCGCCCCCACGCCGCTCTCCGTCCACGCCGAACTGGCCGATTGTCCGAATGATCGTCTCTTCGACGGCCCGCACGTAGGCGTGCACGTCGCGTTTCCATTCGTTGAGATCGATGATCGGATAACCAACCAACTGTCCTGGGCCGTGATACGTCACATCGCCGCCGCGGTTGGTGTGGTGGAAGTCGATACCGGTGCGCGCGAGAACTTCTTCCCCGGCGATCAGATTCTCCATGTGGCCGTTGCGGCCCATGGTAACGACGTGCGGATGCTCGACGAGGAGCAGTTGATCGGGAATCTCGCGGCGCTTGCGCTGCCCGGCCAACTCCTGTTGCAAGGCAAACGCCTCCGCCCAGCGCATACGACCAAGGTCGCGCGCTTCACAGAGGCGTGCTGAAGCCTGGACAAGCATGCGGGAGAGGCTAGAAGTTAATGGCCTGGCCGTAGACGGCGTTAAATGCTTCGCCGAGCGCCTCATAGAGCGTCGGGTGAGCGTGGATGGTGTTGATCATCGTGTCGACAGTTGCTTCCGCTTCCATCGCGGCGACAGCTTCGGCGACCAGTTCGTAGCCGTGCGGTCCGATGATATGAACGCCAAGGATCTCGCCGAACCTGGCGTCGCTGACGATCTTGACAAAGCCCTCGTGGTGGCCGAGGATCGATGCTTTCGAATTACCCGCGAAGGGGAACTTGCCGACCTTCACGTCGTAACCCTCTTTGCGCGCCTGCGCTTCGGTGAGGCCCACGGAGCCGATGCCCGGTTCGGTGTACGTCGCGCCCGGGATGCGGTTGCGGTTGACCGGAATGTACTTCCGGCCCGAGATGGCGGCCACGGCGACCATTCCCTCGGCCGTTGCTACGTGGGCGAGCTGCGGCGTTCCGGCGACCACGTCGCCGATGGCATAAACGCCGGGCTCTCCGGTCTGCTGGTCCGGTCCGACTTTGATGAATCCGCGATCCAATTGCACGCCCGGTACGTTCTGCAGGCCAATGTTATCGGTGTTCGGCTTCCGGCCGACGGCGATCAGCAGCTTATCGACGTTAAGCTGTTCGACCTTGCCGTTTGCAAGTGTTACGTTCAACGAAACGCCGCTGCCCGTTTTTTGAATGTCACTCGCTTTTGCCCCGGTCTCGCAGCGTATGCCCGCCTTTCGAAAACAGCGTTCGAGCTCTTTCGAAACTTCCTCATCTTCGACGGGAACCAGGCGCGGCATCATTTCCAGCAGCGTTACATCGGAGCCGTAGCGTTTGAAGATGGATGCGAACTCGGTGCCGACGGCGCCCGCGCCGATGATGGCGAGCGACTTGGGAACCGATTGAAGCTTAAGGATTTCGACGTTGGTGAGGATGAACTCCGGGTCCGGCTCCATACCCGGGAACATGCGCGCCTCCGAACCTGTGGCGATGATAATGGCCTTGGATTCGATGGTCCGGGTGCCCTCGGGCGACTGAATGTCGATGCGTCCGCCGCCTTTGAGCGTGGCGTAACCGGCAATGATTTCCACTTTGTTCTTGCGCATCAGGCCGCTGACGCCCTTGGCGTGCTTGTCGACGATGTCCTGTTTGCGCTTCATCACCGCGGGCAGGTTCAATTGCGGGTTTTCGCAGGCAAGTCCCTGTTCGGCGGGATGGGTGAAATAGTCCCATACCTCAGCAGTATGGAGGAGCGCCTTGGTGGGGATGCAGCCGACATGGAGACAGGTTCCGCCGAGTTTGGGATCCTTCTCGATGATTGCTGTTTTGAGTCCGAATTGACCGGCTCGAACGGCTGCGGAGTACCCGCCGGGGCCGGAACCGATCACAACTAAATCGTATGCCATTATTTTTGAGTGTAACATCGAGCCTTCGGGGTGCATTTCAATAGATGTATGAGCATTTTGACCGGATTCCTGCTGTTGGCGGCCATGTTCCCGATCGAGTCGATCCAAGTGGAGGGGCTGAAGCGGCTAAAGCCCGCGCAGGTCATCGCAGCCTCGGGATTGAAGGTCGGCCAGCAGGCCGATAAGCCCGATTTTGAAGCGGCGCAGGCGCGGCTGCTCGCGACCGGCGTCCTGGCGAGCGTTGGATACCGTTACGCATCGGGCGCGGCCGGAAAGGGTTACGCGCTGACCTTCGAAGTGGCCGAAGTCGATCAGGTGTTCCCCGTGAAGTTCGAGGAGCTGCCGGCGGCCGACGAAGAGCTCCTGAAGGTCCTCCTGGCGGCCGACCCGCTGTTTACAAACCCCGTTCCCGGAACAGAATCAGTCATCAAGCGTTTAGAGGCGGCCTTGAATGCGAAATACAAGATCGATCCGCCGATTGTCGGCCGCGTGCTCGCCGATACGCCGAGCGAGATAGTGTTGCTCTTCAGGCCGAACAAGCCGCGGCCAACCGTGGCGTCCGTGACGTTTACGGGGAACAAGGCCTTTCCAACGCCCGAGTTGCAAGCAAAAATGGCGGCGGTGGCGATCGGCGTGCTGTTTACCGAAGACCGCTTCCGTGAGCTGCTGCAGAATCAGATTCGGCCGATCTATGAGACCAAGGGCCTGCTGCGAGTGACGTTTCC
Organism: Acidobacteriota bacterium; assembly: GCA_016185425.1. Classification (GTDB taxonomy): domain Bacteria; phylum Acidobacteriota; class Terriglobia; order Bryobacterales; family Bryobacteraceae. The sequence continues at coordinate 77,769 of JACPNQ010000024.1, forward strand.
AAAGATCGAGGCCAAGCGCGCGGGCGATGTGGAAGGTCTGGACGTGGCGGTCGAGATTGTGGAGGGGCCGGAGTACAAGCTTGCGAAGGTGACGCTAACCGGCGCGCCCGATCCGGAGGATCTGTTGACGGAGGTGAAATTCAAGACGGACGACGTCTTCCGTTTGCACGAGGTGGTGGACGGTCTGGAGCGGCTGCGCGGGTCGCTGCGGGGCCAAGGCTACATGAAAGTTTCGACCGAAACCACCAGAGCGTATAACGACGAGAAGAAGACGGTGAACATGCACATCACGGTGACGTTGGGCACGCGGTACAAGATGGGCAAACTGACGATCCAGGGGCTCGACATTACGACCGAGCCGGTGATCCGGAAGATGTGGGGTTTGCAGGAGGGCAGCGTGTTCCGCGACGGCTACCCGGACAAGTTCCTGCGCCGCGTGCGCGACGACGGCATCATGGACAATCTGGGCGAAACGAAGTCCAAGGTCGATTTCGATGAGCGGCGCGGAATCATCAACGTTACGCTGCTGTTTGCCGGCGAGAAGAAGGATCCAGAGAAAAAGCGGCCGTTTTAGGCCAGTGCCCGGCGGAGCCAGTCAAGAGCGTTGACACAGGTCATACTGCGAACGCGGTGGCGATCGCCGGTGAGTTGGAGTTTGCGTGAGTGGACGCCAGATGGTGTGGCGAGGCCGACGTAGACGAGACCGGCCTGATCGGCGTCGGCGTAGCCCGTGGTAGAGAGAGCGTAATCGGCACCGCTTCGTTCACGCGCGCCGGCGGCCATTGCCTTTGCGGCATCCTCGCTGACGGCGCTCATCGACTTGAGCGTTTCGGTGGGTACCCCGAGGAGGCTTTCCTTCATCTCATTGGTGTAGGTTAAAAAACCGCCGCGGAAGTAAGCGCTCGAGCCGGGAACCGACGTGATGAGTTGGCCGAGCATGCCGCCGGTGATACTCTCGGCCACGGCGACGGACTGGCCGCGAGCGATGAGGAGCTTGCCGATGACTTGTTCGAGGGCGTCGCCGTTGGTGGAGTAGATCTTGTCGCCGATGACCTGGGCGATGGCATCGCCGACTTCGGCGAGGAGTGTTTCGGCCTCTTCGGCGGTAGCGCATCGCGCGCGGAGGTGGATATCGATGTCGCCCGCGGCGGCGAGGATGGTGGTGGCCGGGTTGGTGTACTTGGTGTAGATCGGCGCGATGAGCGCGTCGAGATCGCTTTCGCCGATGAGGGAAACGCGGTACCAGCGCGTCCGGATGACGAGAGGCGGAAGGAGCGCGGTGAGTCGAGGAACGATCTCGGCTGGAACCATCGGCTTTAGCTCGCGTGGCGGGCCCGGGAGCATGACGAGGACGCGGCCGTCGCGCTGGAACCATTGGCCGGGCGCTGTGCCATTGGGGTTGGGGAGGCGATCCGCGCCATCGAGGATGAAGGCTTGCCGGCGGTTGTTTTCGGTTGGCGTGCGGCCGAACTTCTTGAAGCGGTCGAGGACGGCTTGCCAGGCCTCGGCGTCTTCGTGCATCGCTACGGCGAGGGCCGCGGCGGCGGCATCGCGCGTGACGTCGTCCTCAGTAGGACCGAGGCCGCCGGTGAGGATGACAAGCTCGGAGTGAGCCCAGGCGGCGCGGATGGCATCGGTGAGGCGGACGCGGTCATCGCCGACGATGCACTTGGCAACGACCTCGATGCCGAGCGTGTTGAGTTCCTGTGTGAGATAGAGCGAGTTGGTGTCGATTTTATCCGGAGTCAGCATCTCCGAGCCAACTGCGATGATTTCGGCGTTCATGGACTAGAGGACGCGAGGGCCGATGCCGCAATCGACGCGGTAGAGCATGCTGTTGGTGGCGACGATGGCGCTCTTCGATGGCGAGAAGGCGAGGCCGACGATGCCGGGACCGCTGAGGAACAGGCTGGCCTCGCGGTCCGGCGTGATACGAACAACACCACGGCGGCCGGAGAGGGAAGCGGCGACGTAGAGATTATCGTTGCTGTCGAAGGCGATGCCTTGCGGACGACCGAGACCGCGATAGAAGACTTCAACTTCGCCCTTGTCGGAGACGCGCTGCACGCAGTCGAAGCTCGACGTGGTGGGGCCGGTAACGTAGAGGTAGCCAGCGGGGCCGAAGGCCAGGTGGTAGGCGGCGATGGAGGGTTCGAGCGTCGCGTAGACATAGATCTGACGGCCGCGACTGATCTTGAAAATAGTACCGCTGCGATCGCCGACGAACAGGTTGCCTTCCGCGTCGAAGGCGAGTCCGGTGGCGACACCCATGCCTTCCACATAGACGGCCATCTCACCGCGCGGGGTGACCTCGTAGATGATGCCGTCGTAGCGGCTGGAGACATAGAGGATGCCATCGCTGTCGAAAGCCACGCCGGTGGCGTTCATGATGTCGGAGAGGAACGGCGCCGGGCCTTCGTGGGGGTGGACGCGGTAGACGCTGGTGGTTGTCTTCTGGCCCCGGCTGCCTGAGAAGGTGGTGTAGATGAAGCCGGCGGAATCGACAGCCGGATTGGCGACCGGGTGGAGGTTATCGCCGATGGGAATGCCGATTTCGCAGGCCCATTCGGTGCTGGTGAAGTCGCCGCTTTCGATCTTGACGACGTTGTCGACCGCATCATCGGGGACGCGGGCGACGATGTAGGAGTCCGACCCGACGATGAGCGGAGCGTTTACGTCGCCGAGCATGACACGCGGATGGGCGCCGGTGGCGAAGCCTTTGCCGTGAATGCGGATCTCTCCACCGGCAATGGCGGCTTCCGGGGAGAGCGTCTGAATGTTTGGCGATTTGCCGGCCGGTTTTCGTGGCATGTCCTAATACAGATTGTTCCACCCAAGGAGGCGCATCACAACTGCCGCATAGAGGCCGGCCATGACGTCGTCCATGACAATGCCCACGCCGCCCGGGAGCTTTTCGAACTGGCGAACCGGAAACGGCTTCCAGATATCGAAGGCGCGGAAGAGGGCGAAGGCGATGAGCCAGGGTGTCAGCGAATGGAGATGCGTGGCGCCGGCGAGAGCGATCCACTGGCCGACGACTTCGTCGACGACGACTTCCTGCGGGTCCTTGCTTTGCTTCGCGGCGGCGTGTACGTGGGCGGCCCAGATTCCAGGAAGGATGGCGAGGACGGCGATCCATGTGATGTGTTGCGGCCAGGCTGCGACACATATGAGTGCGGCGAGCGAGCCGGCGGTGCCCGGCCCTTTCGGGACGTAGCCGGCGCCGAACCATGTTGCGATGGGAGTTGCGATGAGCGTCGCCAGGCGGGCCATTAGTTGGGCTTTTGCTCTTTGAGGAACTCGTCGATCTCGTCGGGTTTGAGCGGCTCGGGGATGACGTACTTTTCCGTGGCCCAGTTGCCGAGGTCGGTGCTTTTGCAGCGTTCCGAGCAGAAGGGCATGAATGGGTCAGTGAGTTCCACGGCCTTTTTGCAGATTGGGCATTTCATCGGTGCGGAAGAGCGTTAGGAGTTTGATGGGAGGCGAGGATCGGGAAGAGCGGCTGGGGCGGCACGGCCACCGGCCGGCCTTCATCGATGAGCTCGCCGACGAGGTCGTAGTCATGGGCCTGGGTGATCTTCATGCGGCGGAACTGGCCTTTTGCGAGGGGGCCGTCGCCGGGATCGGAGATGTAACAGACGCCGTCGATGTCAGGGGCTTGGGTGCTCATGCGGGCCTGCCAGACGAGGTCGGAGTCGGCCGATGGGCCTTCGACGAGGACGGTCGTTTCCGTGCCGATCAGCGCCTTGTTGCGTTTGGCGCTGATCTTTCGCTGGATGGCCATAAGCTTGCGTTTGCGGTTGTAGATCGTTTTCGCGTCGACCTTGGCATCGAGGTGGAAGCTGGCGCTGGTGTCTTCGTCGGAGTAGCTGAAGACACCGAGACGGTCGAATTGAGCGGCCTCGGCAAACTGGCAGAGTTCGCTGAAATCGGCGTCCGTTTCACCGGGGAACCCGACGATCATGGAGGTGCGAATGGCGACGCCGGGGATGGTCTTGCGGATGCGTTCGAGCAATTTCAGGAACTGGTCTCCATTAGAGCCGCGCTTCATGCGTTTGAGGACTTCGCGGGACGCGTGCTGGAGCGGCATATCGATGTACTTGACGAGCGCTTCGTTGGCGGCGATCGTGTCGAGGAGTTTCTGCGTGACGCGGTTGGGATAGCAGTAGAGGAACCGGATCCATTTCTGATGCTCCGTTTCGATCTGTGCGAGGCGTTCGAGGAGGACGGCCAAGCCGTCCTTGAGGCCGAGGTCTTCGCCGTAGCAGGTCGTGTCCTGGCCGATGAGGTTGATCTCACGAACATCGTCGGCGAAGAGGTTTTTGGCTTCGTTGATGACCGATTCGAAGCGGCGAGACCGGAAGGCGCCGCGGTAGTGAGGGATAACGCAGAAGGTACACGGGTGATCGCAGCCCTCGGCGATTTTCATGTAGGAGAAGTGGCGCGGAGTGGTGCGGATACGAGGGGTGAGGTCGTGGTAGAGATAGGGTGTTATAGGTTCGTCTTTAGGAGACAGGCCTTCGCACATCGCGACTACCTTATCGAGCTCGTTCGTGCCAATGACGGCGTCGACCTCCGGCAAAGTGGTGGCGATCTCGTTGCGGAATCGTTCGACCAGACAGCCGGCGACTACGAGGCGCTGAGCCTTGCCGGACTTCTTGTATTCGGCCATTTCGAGGATGGTGTCGATCGACTCTTTTTTGGCCGGGTCGATAAAGCTGCAGGTATTAACGACGATAACGTCGGCGTCTTCCGGGCTCGCGGTAAGCGAGTGGCCGGCGGACGCGATGTTGCCCATCATCACCTCGGTGTCGACGAGATTCTTGGGGCAGCCGAGGCTGACAAAACCGATTTTCAATTGGGGAAATCCTAGGCGGGGTGGGTCTTTCGTTGGGACGCTTTTAGTATAGCGCAACGCGTAAATCCCAATGATTGCAACAAATCCTGGGACCCTGCCCGACCGCTCTCCTGGAGTTTTCCGGCCTCTCCGTGTGTCCGGCGAACGCCCAGCGCGCGGACACACTGCGGGTATGTCATTTGGATATTCGAGATGTCAAAGAGCGGCACCGGCGGGGCGACGATGGCGAGGCCAAGACCGCTTGCCGGCTGGTTGAAAACGGACAGGGCCTGTCCACTTTCCCCGGCGGACAGGCCCTATCTAAATACATTATATCGCCACGTCAAGGGGTGATGGGAGCGTTACGGGTGGATTGTTGTGTGTTTTCAAAGGATTAGGAGGGTTGAGAGTAGTGTGAACGAAACTGGCGCTAGCCTTCGCGGAGCGCGTTGATCGCTTCCTCGCTTTTCCTTGTGTATATGGCCCAATCGAGAGGAGTGCCGTCGTGCGTGTCGTCTTTCACGTCGCGCGGGACGCCACGTTTGATGAGGAGCCTGATGATGTCGACATTGCCGCCAAGCGCGGCATCGTGCAGCCAGGTTTGGCCGCGATGTTTGCGCTTCATGTCGATTTTGGGGGCGAGGAATTTGACGACGTCGAAACGGCCGTAGGCGCAGGCTTGGGCGAATGCGCCGTTGAGGTTGTCTTCGGTGGGTTGCTGCGCCTTTAGACTGGCTTTGACCGCTTTCAGATTGCCAAGGCCGGCGGCGGCTTCGAGATCGAGACGGGCTCCGCGGCTGGCGAAGAATTCGGCAGCCTGGAGACGGCCGTTGTGCAGGCAGCCGACGATGGCGCTGCCGGAGTCCGGGCCGTCGATGATGGCGCCGTTGGCGATTAAGAGATCAAGGAGCTCGAGTTGGACGCCTGTGGCCTCGGGATGGCAGCTCGTGGCGGCGAGACCTAGGGTTGTCGAACGGCCGCCGTAGGCGTCCGATTCGGCGTTGACATCGGCCCCGGATTTTAGGAGGAGTTCCGTGATGGCGACAATGTTCTTTGGCGTCTTCTGGCGGAAGTCTTCGATGCCGTTGGCGGAGACGTAATGGAGAAGTGTGGAACGGTGGTCGCGGTTGGAGCGCGTCTTGATGAGCTTGGGATATTCGGTGAGGAGTTTTTTGAGGGTCCTTATGTCGCCGCTCACGATTGCGCCGGCCGCGGCTTCGAATTGGGCCGTGACGGATTGTTTACGGGCAAGTTCCGCGAGGTGTTTCGCGAACTTCGGCCAGCTTAGGAAGCCGTGCTCGCGGGCGATGAAGAATTGGGCGCCCGTTAGGTTGTGAGCCTGTTTTTGCCAGCGTTTCTCCATCTGCCGGGCGTAATAATGGATGTGGGCTTCCGGGCGTTGCTCTTTGTCGATGGCCTTGAGCCAGCGCGCCGCCCAGTCGAGGAATGATTCCGCTTTGAGCAGATCTTTGGCGCGTTTCTTGTATTGCTCGAGGTTGGGCCGGGCAGGGAGGGGAAGGGCGTCGGACATACGAATCTCCTTTCCGCCCCATGCGCTGAGTTGGTTATAGCATGTGCCGGGACGCTCGAAGAGAGGCGCGCCATGCCGCGTGACGATGCGAAGATCAGTGCAGGTGTATCGGCTGCGTGAACGCCCCGTTGCCGGCGGAGTCCCAGACGGCGAAGCGGACCCATTTCTTGTTTGCTGGATCGAAGGGGATTCTTAGCTTCTTTGTTCCCGTGGGCGGGAGATCCTTCAGGTTGACGATTTGGCGGTCGACCTTCTTGCCGTCGCTATAGACCAGCTCGGCGAATTCGGGCGGAAAGTTCCACTCTACGCCGGCGGAGTACGCGTTCTTCTCCAACGCCCAGTTGTGGATCAGGACTTCGCCGGTCGTCACGAAGAATTCGCCGGCACGGAGGGCATTGACTACCGGCTGCCAGCCGTCCCTAAATTTTGGAACCTGGTTGAGCTTGACGTAGTTGACCATGAGCTGCGGATACGTTTCGTCGCCGGGGTACTTCATATACGTGTCGCCTTCGGCGAGCATGTACTTAGGTTTGCCCCAGTTGTTCATGTCATCCAGCAACCCGAAGCAGCGTTCCTGGCAGATGCGCGGCTCGGAAAGGTCGACGGGGAGCGATTGGAACGAGCCGCCGAGGAAGCGATCGCTCTTGAAGAAATCCCTCTCGCGAATAGCGTCCGGATAGCCTGTCGAGCCTTTCGTCCTTGGGTGCGTCTGCCAGACCAGGGCGGATTCTTTGTTGAGGAGATCAAGTTCTTGCGCCGCGGAGCTGGTGTGGTAGACATTGCCGAATCCGGGGAGGTTTTCCAGGAAAGGTTGCGGTTGTTTGGGCTTTCCGTGGGTGTAGTAGACGGGCTGGGGGAATAGGAACATGTAGTGACCGCCGAAGTTGGCGTCGGGCTCTTCGGCGGGGATGAGGAGCATCTCTTTGTCCGAGAAGCGCTCACAGCCTTTGAAATAGACCTTTTGCTCGTCGAGGCGGACGGTGGTGGTGTCGGTGGCATGCCCGTCGCTGTGGAAGTCGGCGAGGATGGCGATGTTGATGCCGAGGTCACGGAATACCGGGAGCCAAGTGGGTTCGAAGTCGATGGTGCCAGAGTCGGTGAGTTGTTCGTTGAAATGGAAATGGAAGTGGCTGACGAGGACTTTGTAGCCGGGGAGAGGTTTGTAGACGTCGTCGTTGGTGAACGCCATGACGGCCTGGTGGGTGGAGCGGGCGTTGGCGGCACTCAAGTAGAAGTAGACGGGCATGCGCTGCTCGGTGCCCGCCGGGGCGTTGTAGAGCGCGAAATTGTGAAGGTGGCCGCGGGCTTCACCTACACGGCGGTTCCACACCGTGTCGGAGATGCCCCATGGCTTAGCGCCGACTTCTTTGTCGGGCTGCCGGACGCCGATGGAGAGGCTGGTCTCGCTATCTTTCCGGTAGTAGACATAGCCGAGGTTGGTCTCGATTTCGCGGGAGAAGAAGAATTTGTGCGAGGGCGGGAAGACGGCTATGGAGCCGCCATTGGTTTCGAGAATGGCGAGGCGGTTGCGGGCGCGGAGGCCAACGCTGTCGTCATTGACGGCGCCGCCGAATGCGTAGCGCTGCCAGCCGCGGGCGGTGTCGCGCCAGACGACTTTGGTGTCGTCCTTGATGGCGAAACCATTTAGGCCGCCGTTGAATTTGTAGGCGACGGAGGGTTGTTGGGTCTTGGCGATTAATTCCTGACGGAGGAGGTTGGAACCTTTATAGACGGTGTATTGGAGAGTGCCTGAGAAGACGCCGGCTTCGACGCCGGGGAAACTGACTTCCAGGCGGGCGCCATCGGTTTTGACTTTGCAGTTTGATGCGCTGAATTTGGCTTTGGCGAGCTGGATCTCTTCGCGTTTGCGCGGGAGATCGATGTTGGTGTTGAGGCGGCCGGGGACCATAAGCGGGGCGTCCCAGAAGGCGTTCCATTTTTCCTTGTTGACGACTTCAGGGGTGAGATCGATTTTGAGGAATTCCAGTGGCTGGGCCTGCTGCGTGGAGAGGCGGCGGACACCGGAGGTGATTTGGAATTCGGGTTGAAGATTCTGGCCGAGGGTGATGTTGCGTATGGCGAGCTCGCGGATGGTGGGGATACCGTTGTTTATTGTGAATTCGGCGCGGATGGGTTCGCGGTTGGCGCCTTGCCAGTTGACGGTTAGGGCGTTGTTGGCGAGTTTGGCGGTGAGACCGTCGAGGGGCTTGTAGGCCGACAGGTCACAGGACATTTCGGCATGCGCGGTGACGGCGGCGGCGAGGAGGATTGCAGTGCGAAGCATAGCGTTTCGCAGGCAATCATATGCCATTTAGTCGTTGCGGAGGGCGACGATTGGATCGACGCGGGCGGCACGGAGAGCGGGGAAGAGTCCGGCGAGCGCGGCGCCGCAGATAACGATGAGGCCGGCAGCGAGCATTGTCTGCCAGTCGTGCGGGTCGACGCCGTGGAGCAATCCGGACGCGAGCTGGGCTGCACCCATGGCGAGTAGGATTCCGGCGGCTATGCCGATGACGGCCATGACGAGAGCTTCGCGGAGAACATCGCCGATGACGCGACCGGGCGCGGCGCCGAGCGCCATGCGAATGCCGAACTCCGAGGTGCGGCGCGCGACGGCGTAGGAGAGAACGCCGAAGAGCCCGAATGCGGCGAGGCCGAGCGCGAGAACGCCAAAGGCAGAAGTGAGCCATAAGACAAGGCGCTCCTGGCTGAGATTCAATTCGATCTGTGCGGACATCGTGGTGATCCGCTCCACGGGGATTTTTGGCGCGAGCTCGGCGAGGATTCCGCGAACCGCCGTGATTTGCGGGACGGGATCACCCCCGGTGCGGATCTCGATCGCGCCGGCGGTGACCGGGAGTTGGAAGATCGGGTAATAGATCATCGGAATGGCGGCTTCCTTCACATTGAGGACACGGGCGTCCTGGACGACGCCGACGATTTCGGTATCGATGCGTTCCATGCCGAGACGCTGACCGACGGCCTGGCGGTTCGCGAAATACTTGCGGGCGGCGGCCTGGTTGACGATGGCAACCCGCGCGGAGCCCTGAGTGTCATGCTCGTTGAATTGCCGGCCGGAGAGCAGCGGCGTGCCGACGGTGGAGAAATAGCCTTGGCCCACCATGTTGGTGAGCAATGCGGTCTGCTCGCCGGGGCGACGTTGGTAGCCCTCGAATTCGAAGGGCCCCGAGAGGGAACGACAGCCGTTGGCGAGTCCACAAACCGAGATGGACGTGGAGCGCACACCCGGGATCGTTTCGATACGTTCGGTAAGCCGGCGGTAGATTTCGGGCAATTGATTGTTCGGGTAATTGGTGAGAGCGCGGTTGAGCCAGACGGAGAGAAGATGCTGGCGGTCGAAGCCTAGATCGGTATGCAGGAGGTTGCGAAGGCTCTGCATGAGCAGGCCAGCGGCGGCGAGGAGAACAATGGAAAGGGCGACCTGGACGACGACGAGGCCGCGAGCGGTTCGTTGGGACGGGCCGGCTGCGCCTCCTTTGGACGCGGTTTTGAGCGCATCGGTGAGGTCCGGACGTGTAGCGCGGAGGGCGGGAGCGAGGCCGAAGACGATGCCGGTGAAAAGTGCGATGGCGGAGGTGAAGGCGAGGACCCTCGTGTCGACATCGGCGGTCATCGAGAGAGAAGTATTCGTGCTGGTGGCCAGGCGGACCAGCGCGCCGCCAGCCCATTGCGCGAACCAGACGGCAAGGGCGCCGGCGATAGTGACGAGCAGCAGACCTTCGGTAAGAAGCTGCCGGACGATCCGGGTGCGCGCAGCGCCGAGCGAGAGGCGTATAGCGATCTCGCGCTGACGTGCGGCCGCGCGAGCGAAGAGGAGGTTGGCCGTGTTGGCACAGGCGATCAACAGAACGAGACCGGCCATTGCCATCAGGGCGAAGAGCGGTTTGGAGAAAGTATTGCGGAGCGCGGAGAAGCCGTGGCTGAACGATTCAAGCACCAGTCTCCGCTGCAGCGGATCCCGCGCAGATTCCGCATCGGCCGCGAGCTGCCGCTGATAGGCCGTGTTGAGGAGGGCCGCGTGCTGTGTGCCGGCGGGGGCGCGAACGACGATCTCGAGCCACCAGATGCGGTCCTGCGTCATCCACGGCTTGTCTTGTCCGGGACCGGCGGCGCTGTAGTTTTGGGCATAACGGACCTCCCGCTGCATAGCGATGGGCAGCCACGCCTGGACTGGCGATTCGAGCCAAACACCTTGAAAGCCTTTTGCGGCGATGCCGACGATGTTGAGTTTGACGTTGTTGAGCAGGAGGGTGCGGTTGAGGATAGCGGGATCGCCCGCGAAGTGGTCCTGCCAGTAGCTGTGACTGATGACGGCGACGGGAGCGGCTCCGGGAGAGAGGTTGTCGTCCGCTGTGATGGCGCGGCCGTGAGCCATCGGGACTTGAAGAGTGGGGAAGTATTCGCCAGAGACGAGTTGTACGGAGGCGACGTCGGATTCCGCCGTTCCGGTGCGCATGCGGGCGACGCGAGACATGGAGGCGATCGTGCCTGCGGGCATTGCGGCGCGGAGGTGCTCGAAGGTGCGCCAAGTGAAGCGCTGCGGTACTGGACGGCTAGCTTCCTGGCGGATGACGTAGAGATCCTGTGGCGAGGCGACTGGCAGGGTACGGAGGATCACCGTGTTGAGCAGCGAGAAGATGGCGCTGTTGGCGCCGATGCCAAGGGCGAGCGTTAGGATGACAGTGGCTGAGAAGAGAGGGCCTTTGCGCATCATGCGGACGGCGTAGGCGAGATCCTGGCGGATCATTTGGGTGTGCTCTTTGGGCGCTTCGATCAGGAGACCGGCGATGGCGCTGAGCCAGAGGGCGATTCGTTGGGCTGTCGAGCTTGTCCGTTTGTAGCGGCCGGTGAAGACGAGTTGGAGCTCGCGGCCGTATTCCTCGCGGAATTGGGCTGGGTAGAGGTGGAGGAGTGCTTGGAAGAGGCGGCTAGGCATGGGCTAGCTCCGGCTCGGGAGGAGGCCGGTCATGCGGGCGTCGGCGAGTAGTTTTTCCAGGCGCCGGGCTTCGGCGACGGCGACATTGCGACCGAGGGTTGTGAGGCGGTAGTAACGGCGGCGTTCGTCGTCGTGCTCAGGGTCGGGCCGTTCAGAAAGTTCTTCGATGAGGCCTTGGGTGAGGAGGCGCTTGATGGAGGCGTAGAGGCTGCTGGGGCTGAGTTTGAGATCGCCGTTCGTGCGGTCGGCGACGTCGAGCATGATGGAGTAGCCGTGGCGGTCTTGACAGGCGAGGGAGACGAGGATGTGGAAGGTGTCTTTGTGGAGGGGGAGGAAGTCTTCTGGGAGGGGCATATGGCAGAATCAACTATAGCAAATTTTGCTATAGTTGTGCGCCGAAGCATTCTGGCAGATGTTTTTAGCGGCGGATGGTGATTACCACCGGGTCACTTTGTTCGGCGCGGAGGAGGGAGCGGACCTGCACGACAGCGGGGCCGGCTGGGAGGTTCTCGGGGATTTGAGCGGAGATCTGGCCGGACGAGGTTTGGATCAGGGGGAGAGGAAGCTCGTTCATTACCACGCAGGAGCCGCCGAGGACGGTGGGCGCGGGAATGGTGGTCGCGGTGGCGGGGTTGGCGAGGAGGGTGCCGTTGATGGTCACGAAGCTGCCGGGGCGGAGATTCGGTGTGCCGTCTTCACTGTTGACGACGCCCCGGGTGCCGGCGGTGATTGCCGGGCGAGGGGCAGTGCCGGTTGGATAAACGGGAATGACGCTGAGGCCGCTGACGCCGATGGTGTAAGCGAGATTCTGATTGTCGACCAGGATCTGGCGGGCCGGCGTGTTGACACGCGCGGCGCCGAAGACACTGAACTGCGGGTTTTCGGGAGCGACAGCGATGACGGTTTCCGAGCCCGTTGCGATGTTGACCATTTCGAGGGTCGCGCGGGCGTCGTCGCGTGTGACGGAGGTGAGGTTTTGGCGCACTGGGGTGGTCATCCGGAGGAAGATGTTTTCGTCGACCGCGTAGACACTGGCGACGTTGCGCTGGCCGTTGGAAACGATGGTCTGTGTGGGCGGCTGGCCGGGCGCCGCCGGCGCGCCGAACTGCGTGACGCCAGGGCGCTCGGTACCACCGATGACGGCGAGACTGGGGCTCAAGATGAGGCCATTGGCGAGAAAGTACGAACCGGAAGGACCGGAGCTGGAAGGGCCGAAGTAGGAAACGGGCGCCTGATCGTATAACTGGCGCGAGGCTGTGTAGGCGTCGGCGATGGCATCGTAGAGGTACGCATTGGCGTTGCCGGCCATGGTGAGAATGTATTCGCCGCCCGGGGACGCAATCATGGAGATCGGTGTTGTGATGGTGACTGGCGTGATGCTATTGGCGGGACGGACGGTGGCCTGGTTGCCGATGACGCGCCAGAAGGAGCCGTTCGACATCATGAACTGCAGGCCGGAGAGGCCGAACGCCATGGCGACCGGGCGGACGGGAGCCTGCTGGCCGATGCGGGGGATGGCGGGGAAGTCGACCTTGCCGTAGATGGAGAGTGTGTCGAGGTCGACAATGTCGATCGACTCGCCGCCGGTGTTGCCGACGTAGAGCGTCTGGGCGTCGGGAGTCATTGCCATGGTGTGGGGAAGCTGGCCGACTTCGAGAGGGGCGAGGAACCGCTGTGCCTTGGTGTCGAAGATTTCGACGCGGTTAAATCCGGAGTTGGAGATGTAGATGCGGTTCCGTTTGGAATCGAGCACCATGTCCCAGAGGCCCTCGTTGTTGTTGAGGGTGACCGGCAGGGGGTAGATGACACCGCGCTGATCCCTCTCCCGATAGTTCATGTAGACGCGGATGACATCGGGGAAATTGATGGCGTCGAGCGACTGGAGGGTGACGTTGATGGCTGCGCCGTTGCCGCCCGCGGCGGCCGTGAACAGGTTAGTGCCCGGCTGGCGAACGACTCCGCTGCGGCCGGGTTCCATGGTGAAAGTGATGGTGGATGGAGCGACGCCGCTCGACTGTTGCATGACGAGCGCGGTGGTGGTGTTGGGGATGGAGAAGGTGAGGCGGCCTTTGCCGAGATTGCCGATTTTGACAGTCGCCTTGGCGACGCCTTTGTTGCAGTTGTCAACGGCAAGGAAGACCTGCGTGGTTTCGGGCTGGAGGATCGGGTATTCGTAGAGATTGCCGACCGGAAGATAGAGCAGGCCGGATTCGGAGATGGCGAAGACGTCGTTGCCGTCCCTGGTGATGGTCATCGCGCCGAGGATGGACTCTTTCAGGCGGAGACCGAGGCGGACGCCGAGGTTGTTAGGAGTGCCTACGTAAAGGACATTTGACACCGGGCGTGCGGTAGTGGCGGCGGTGTTGAAGGCGCTGTAGAGAGTCCGGTTGTCCGGCGAATAGGCGGTGCCGCCGAGGTTGCGCTGGACATTGAAACCGGGGTTCGTGCCGTTACCAATGAAGAACGTGAAATTGGCGGTGCTCATTTGCGCGGCGACGGCGAGAGTGGCCGTGTCGTAGAGCGTGGAGCCGGCCATGAACCTGCTGCCGTCGGGCGACATGGACAGGACGGTGGACTGACCCGTCACAGTGCGGTTGCGGATGACGGTGCTTGAGGCCGTTTCGTAGACGAAGAGCGTTGTCTGCGCGGTGTTGGCGTTCTGGTTGATGGCCACCATGCCGACGATGAAATTGCCGTCCGGCGTTGCAATGAGGCGCCCTGGAAAGGCGGTGGCCGGACGGCCTGCGAAGACGGCGGGGAGGGGAGCCGGAGTGCTGATGGCCGGCGGATTGGGGACGGAGAATATCTGCTGGCCGGCGCCCTGCGCGCGGTCGTAGAGCAGAAGCGTGTTGAGCGCGTTGTTGGTCCCGGTTCCCTGCGTGGTGATAAGGGCGCGGCCATCGGCGCCGACGGCGACGCCTTCGGGCTTGGCGGGCAGGCTGACCGTGTTGACGACACCATCGGAGCCGAGGTCGATGACGCTCAGCGAGGCGCTCTGGGTGTTGGTGACGTAGAGATAGGCGCTGTCCGGAGAGATGGCGGCGGCCAGGGGGAAGCTGCCGACGGTAATGCTCTTCATCAGCTTCCTTTCGCTGAGGCTGAGGACGTCGACGCGGTTGGCGGTGGAGTTGATGGAATAGATGCGGCCGCGCACTTCATCGAGCACGATGTCGGAGGGTGTCCCGCCCAAGTTCACAACGGAGCCGAACGTGGCACCGGTGGTCTGCGCGAGAACGGTGGAGGCAAGGAGCGTAACCGCGGCGCCCAGCCGAAGAGTGGTCGATTGCAGGGACATAGCCAATTCGTTAGTCTAAACCCTTACAGAGATGGAAAGTTCCTCGCCGCAGCGCAACAAAATCGCCCTGCCGGGGTTATAGAGGGGTCCCACGGCACAGTGACAGTCAAACTGTTGATAAAGAACGTGAGCCGGAATAGTGTCGTGACGACTAACGCGGACATTGCCGACACGAGCCAAAAGCGAAGGACCGGTTTGTTAAAACACGATAATCTTGCTGCCGGAGAGGGGTTGTGGATTGTACCCTGCGAAGCGGTACACACGTTTGGGATGAAGTTTCCCATTGACGTGTTGTATCTGAGCAGACAGAAGAGAGTGTTGAAGATCCGGGACAACATGAGGAAGTCGCGCATGTCGCTGTGTCTGCGCGCGCATTCGGTATTGGAACTGCCGGCGGGCCGCGCGGCGGAGACGGGAACAGTGGTTGGGGATCAGCTTGAGTTCACGAAAGAGGCGGTGAATAGCTGATGCGGATGGCGATGACGGCTGTTGCGGCGGGTGTGCTGCTGGGCGGATGCGCGTCGAAGGCGAAGACGAGCCGCGTGACTGTGCCCGCGAACTCGATTCAGCCGGTGATGCAGCGGCAGGTGCTGAACGCCGTTGACGCGGGCGAAGGGAATCCGCGGATACGGGCGCTGCGGGAGAAAATCGCCGAAGAGCCGCAGAACGTTCGGGCGCGGGTGGAGTTGGCGGAAGAGTATCAGAAGGCCGGATACGCGGAGCTGGAATTGGAGCATCTGCGGTTGGCGCTGGAGCGGTTTCCGGAATCCGAGCCGGCGGTGATCGCGCTGGCGCGATCGCTGGTGCGCGTGGATCGTGCGCAGGAAGCAGCGATGCACCTGCGATCGTTTCTGGTTAAGACCGAGAAGCCATCGGCGAATCTCCTGTCGTGGACGGGTATCGCTAACGATGAGCAGGGCAAATTCAAAGAGGGCGAGCCATTTCACCGTCAGGCGCTGGAGAAAGCGCCGTCGCGAGACCAGTTGCACAACAACCTTGGGTATAACCTGTTGATGCAGGGACGGAAGAGCGAAGCGGCGGAGGAGTTCCGGCGGGCGTTAGAATTGAATCCGGCGTCGGAGACGGCGCGGAACAATTTGGGACTGGCGCTGGGCGACCAGCCGGCGGCGGCGATCTCGCAGTTTCGCCAGGCATCGGACATAGCGGTTGCGCATAATAACCTGGCGGCGTATTTGTATGAGAAGGGGGATGTGGCGGGGGCGCGCAAGGAATTGGAATTGGCGCTGGAGTACCGCAAGGACATGCCCCAGATATTGGACAATCTCCGGAAGATATCGGCAGTGGACGGAGTTCCGATTCGGATGCCGCAAAAAGAGAGGCATTCGTTTTGGCAAACTTTCGCGCGGGGACTGAAGCACACCTTCGTCACGAGCGAGGAGAAGCGTTTGGTTGGGTCCGCGGAAGCGGGCCGTTAAGATAAGAGGAATCCCATGATTAAACAGTTCATGTTGCGTGTCTGGAACGATGAGCAGGGCCAGGACCTGGTTGAGTACGCGCTGATTGTCGCGGCTGTCGGGCTGGCGCTGATCACGACGGTGAATCAGTTGTCGACGGCCGTTGTGTCGCTCTATTCGAGCATCACGCAGGGCTTGACCAGCATCGGCGCTTCGGGTCAGTAGGCCCGCTCGGGAATCTGTGGATGGAGCCGCGTAAGCCCTCTCGCGCGACGGCCTGGCTCCTTCCCGACCTTGCGCTGGCGCTGGCGTTATTCACCCTGATCTACGCGGTGGTGTTTTATCGCGCGCCGGAGCAGTTATTTCGCGATTCCGACAGTGGCTGGCACATTCGGACGGGGGAGCGCATTTTGCGCGATTGGAGTGTGCCGCGCGTAGATCCTTACTCGTTTTCGCGGCCTGGCAGGGACTGGTACGCGTGGGAGTGGGCGGCCGATGCGGCGATGGGCGGCGCGCATCGGGTGTCCGGGCTGGGGGGGGTGGGGCTGCTGTATCTGGCGGCGATCGGAGTTTGTTCGTGGTTGTGGGTGCGGCTGCACTGGGCGTGCGGGGCGAACTTTTGGATAGTGTGTTTGTTGGCGCCGCCGATGTTGACGGCGGCGCAACTGCATTGGCTGGCACGGCCGCACGTTCTTGGGTGGGTTTGGCTACTGGTGAGTTTGTTGCTGTTGGAGCGCGGCCGGCTGCACTGGGGCTGGGCGATTGGTCTGGCGGCAGTGTGGGCGAATACGCATGGCTCGTTCTTTCTGCTGCCTGTAGTGTGCGCGCTGTATGCCGCGGGGTGGCGCGTCATTGGCGCGGCCGTGTTAGGAACGTTTTGCAATCCGTATGGATGGGCGCTGCATGCGCATCTTGCGCGGTACCTGGGCGACAACGAGTTGCTGAGCCGGATCGCGGAGTTCCAGAGCTTCAATTTTCATGTGGATGGCGCGTGGCAGATTGCGGCGATCGTGCTGACCGGCATGGCTGGGTTTGTGTGCGCGCTGGCGTGCGGGCAGTGGAGCAGGGCAGCGGTGCTGCTCCTGTTTTGCGCGATGGGCTTGCGCTCGGCCCGAGGCCTGCCTGTATTGGCGCTAGCGGGCCTGCCTCTGGCGGGAGGGGCGATAACGTCCGCACTGACGCAGTGGACATATTGGCCCGTGCGCGGACGCCAGGCGATGGCGTATGGGGACCGGCTACGAGCGTTGGACGTATCGCAGCGCGGGTGGGTCTTAGGCCTGGTTTGTGTGGTATTGGCTGCGCTGGCAGTGTTGGGCAGTAAGCCTGGATTTCCGCCGAGCGAGTTTCCGGTTGCGGCCGTGGAACATTTGACGGATGGGGGGAACCTACTCGCGCCGGACAAATACGGGGGTTTTTTAATTTACCGATTCAACGGAGCCCGGCGCGTCTACTTCGATGGCCGCAGCGATTACTACGGCGCGGAGTTTCTGAAGGAGTACGTCGCGCTGATCGAGCTGCGGACCGGATGGGAGCAAACGATGAAGAAATACGGCTTCACGCAGGCGCTGTTGCCGGCGCGGTTTTCGCTGATTCCAGCGCTCGAAAAAGAGGGGTGGAAACCCCTCTATTCCGACGCAACTTCGGTATTGTTGGAACGGAACTTTTAGCGCTATGCTGTGTTGTTACGATATCAGGACTGCCTCCCGTGTCCGCGCAAAGGCTCGATCTGTGTCCTTTCCGCCTGGCGTTGCCGGTACGGCTGGTAATCGTGGTTAAGGAAAGTAGATGGATCGCCAGAAACTACTCATGATCTTTGGGGGCGCATTCGCGGCCGCCACGCTGTTGACGTGGTTTCTGTATTCGCAGACGATCGCACCGAAGAAGGAAAAGATGGTGACGGTGCTGGCTGCGTCGGCGGATTTGCCGGCCGGCACGCGGGTACAGAAGGTTCATCTGAAGAAGGTTTCGATTCCGCAGACAACGGCGCCGCGGGGAACGATGGCCGAGGAGGGATTGGCGCTGGACCGCGCGCTGCTGTATCCGGTGATGCAGAATGAGCCGCTGCTGGCAAACCGGCTTTCGAGCGTAACGGGCGCGGACGGTGTGGCATCGTTAATCGAGCCGGGTAAGCGTGCCGTTAGCGTGTCGGTGGCGGATGCGGCGAGCGCGGGCGGATTGATCCAGCCGCGAGCGCATGTGGACGTGTTGTTTACGAAGACGGGCTCGATGGCGGAAGCGGTGACATCGACGGTGCTGGAAGATGTGATCGTGCTATCGATCGGGCGCAACGTAGAGGCCGCCGGCGCAGCCTCCACGCCCGCTGCGGGAAGCACAACGGTCGCGCCAGCGGCAACATCGACGGGCAATCGAAGTGTGACGCTGCTGGTTACGCCGGAGCAGGCGCGAGTTGTGGAGTTAGCCAAGAATCAGGGAAAGATCAGCTTGTCGCTGCGCAATCCCAAGGATGCGGTGAAGAGCGAAGAGGTGCTGTCGGCGACATCGGAGACGATTGATCCGGGCCTTGTCCTTCGAACCGCGAGGGCACGGGCCATGGCAACAGGGCGGATGCCGTCGCGCGGCTTGTTCAACATTCCGAATCTAAAAGACGACAAGGCCTGGGCCGCGCTGGTGGGAGATGACCCGGCGCAGCGCCCGCCGGCGCCCGTAAAGCCGGCCGTGGAAAAGAAAGAGCCGCCCAAGCCGCGGGCGGTAATCGATGTATTCCGTGGGGACAAACACGTACAGGAAACGTTTCAAGACTAACAGCAGCCAGCCATCCCCAAATCACACATGAACAATATTCGTCCTCTCTTTCAGTTGGCGGTGCTAAGCGTCACGGCGACTGCGGCTGTTATGATCGCGCAGACCGCGCCGCCGCGTGAATTAACGTTGATCATCGGACGCGGCGAGTTGTTGCAATTCTCAAACGACGTAAAGACGGTGGCCGCGTCCGAGCCGAAGATCGCCGATGTATCGGTTGTGTCTCCCCGCGAAGTGATGGTGAACGCGAGGGGTTTGGGCAAGTCGACCGTGATCGTGTGGGAAGCGGGCGATATTCCGCGGCGATACAACATCTCCGTGTTAGCCGACACGATGGAGTTCGAAGCCGTGAAGAAAGCTGTGCTGGAATCGGCCGCGGGGAATTCGATTGCCGTGACCGGAAACGCGGAGACCATGGTGCTGAGCGGAAAGGCGCAGAACGCGGAAGCGGCGAAGAAGGCGGAGGCGATTGCGTCGACCTTCGCGAAAAAGGTGGTGAACCTAATTCAGACTCCGCCGCCGGCCGAACTGCGGCAGGTGATGCTGGAAGTGAAGTTCGCGGCGATTGACCGCATTGCGCTGCAGGAGATTGGCTTCAACTTTTTGAGCCGGAATCCGAACACGCTGGGCGCTCTCTCCACGCAGCAGTTTTCGACGCCGCGATTCAGCCAGTTGCAGTTCCAGAATCAGAACTTTTCGAATACGACGCTTAACTTCGCCGACCTTCTCAACATGTTCGTGTTCCGGCCGGATTTGAATATCGGCGCGACGATCCGGGCGCTGCAATCCCGGAATCTGCTGCAGATGCTGGCCGAGCCGAACCTGATTGCGTTGGAGGGAAGGGAAGCCAGTTTTCTGGCCGGCGGGGAATTTCCGTTTCCGACGCTGACGGCGACATCGACAGGCGGCGCTACGGCGCCGGTAGTGACGGTGCAGTTCAAGAAGTTCGGAGTGCAGCTCGACTTCAAGCCGGAAATTACGACTGATAATCGCATCCATCTGAAGCTGAGGCCGCAGGTGAGCTCGCTCGATTTTGCGAACGCGGTGACGCTGCAGGGGTTTTTGATTCCCGCGGTAGCGACGCGGTTCGCGGAGACGGAAGCGATTTTGAACGACGGCGAGAGTTTCGCGGTAGCGGGGTTGATCGACAACCGGGTGATTCAGTCGATGAACCGGGTGAAGTGGCTCGGCGATGTTCCGGTAGTGGGGCAGTTGTTCCGCAGCCGGTCGACGCGCAAGACGAATGAAGAACTGCTGGTGGTGATTACGCCGCGCTTTGTGAAGCCGCTCGCGCCGGACCAGAAGCCCAAGATGCCTGACTGGGTGGAGGACTTTCTGCCGCCAACAGTGGAAGATAAAGACGCTGGCGCGAAGAAACGTCCGAAGATCAGCGCGAATCAAAAGAAGGACGCGGCGAAGCCGGAGTTTATTGGACCGCGTGGACACCAGGAACCCAAATAACGTTGCGACGACTCCGCGGCGCGCGGGCGGCGAGGGCGGAACTGCGTCCTTCCAGATGGTGGTGCTGCTGGTGCCGGTCGTGTTTGGCCTGATGGGTTTTGCCGTTGATTTGGGCCGGCTGTATAGCGCGCGCAACGACTTAAAGATAGCCGCGAACTCGATGGCGCAGGCGGCCGCGGCGGAGTTGGCCGGGACAGCGGTTTCGATTGAGAACGCGGCGACGGCGGGAAATTACGCGATCAGCACCGCGAACGGGCGGGGGAATCTTTACGATTTCGGCGGGAACCAGATCGGGCAGTCGAATGGAAATCTGAATAGCGAGGCGCCGGCGCTGACATTTTTCGACACCATTGCCTCGGCACTCGGTACGGAGGGCGCGACGGGCGGAGAGGCGGGCGCGACGACGGCAAAGCATGTGAAGGTCACAGTGCGCGGGGAGGCGCCGCTGGTATTCTGGCGATTCCTTTCTCTGGCGCAGGAGGGGCGGCTGAACCTGGTTGCGCAGGCTGTGGCCGGAGTGAGCGCGCCGGTGTGCCAGGCGTGCGGTATCGAACCGATCGCGCTGCAGGCGATTTCGCAGGACGATCCGGCCGACTTTGGGTTTACCGCCGGGTCACGGTACACCCTCGGGTATTTGTGTAACGGCGGGCCGACGCCGGCGCCGATTGCAAATACCGTGCAACGCGTGCCGTACGTGCTGCTGAATCGATACAACGAGAGCGCGACAGTGCTCTCCGATGAGTACACACAGCTCTACCGTTTTGGAGCCATGGGCCTGGCCGCGAACACGGACACGACCTTTTCCTGCGTGCGGTACAACGCGGAAGAGACGATCTGGGTGAACGCGGCGCCGCTGGCGTGCAACCAGAGCCGCGTGAATAATCAGATCTCCACGTTCCTTTGTGGACTAGCGGCCCGGTTCGACAATACAACGGTTCCTGCCATATGCAATGCCGTGCCGGAGACGGATACGATTCTGGGCGCGTCGAACATCGATAGCGACATCACCGATACCGAAGACTACACGGCGTACACGGGCAACCGGCGGCGCGTGATCACGGTGGCGATTGTCGACACGGCATCAAGCTCGACGATGGTGGTGCTGGGGTTCCGGCAGTTCCTGCTTGAGCCGGCGGCGGGTGATGTGACGCTGAACGCGTCCGACTCCAATGGGCGTTTCGCGGCGCTATATTTGGGGTCGGTGATGCCAGTGAGGGCGGGCCGGTTTGACGGCTGCTCGCTGACGACGGGCCCCGGCAAGGTGGTGTTGCATCAATGACACGGCGGGGCGAGTACGGAAACACGCTGATGGAGGCGATGCTGCTCTTGCCGGTTGCGTTCATGCTGTTATTCGGCATGGTGGAATTGGCGCGGATTTCGTGGACCTACTTCACACTGCAGAAGATTCTGTACACCATCGGACGTTACGCGGCGGTGCAACCGGCAGTGAATTTTTGCGACGATGCGGACCCGATACTGGCCGATGCCAAAAACCTGGCATTGCGAGGAATCGGCGACGCGGCCGGCGACTTGCAGCTTTCGGCGCTGACGGCGGACCTGATTCAGATCCGGCTGGAACGGGTGCGGACGGATACGCCATCGCTGGGAGATTGTGAATGCTCGGCGGCGGGCTGCGACAACGCGCAGGGCGGACGCGGACCGGATTTTGTCGTGGTGTCGGTGAACGGCGGCTACTCCGTGCGCACGAACATACCGTTTGTGCCTTCGGAAACTTTCCTGCTGCGGCCGGTGGTGAGGGTGCCCTATGGCGCGCTATAACCGCAGCGTCAGCAGAAGCCGCGCGATGCAAGGTGGGCAGGCGGCGACGGAGTACGTGATCGTCTCGGGGGGCGTGTTACTGCCAGTGACGATGATGCTGGTATTCACGGCGCAGATCATGTGGGTGTGGCATTCCGGTGTGGAGTGGACGCGGGAAGGCGCCAGGTACGCGGCGACGCATTGCTATCAGGCAAGTGGAGACAATGTGCGGACATGGATGCGGACACACGTACCGCCGCATCTCGATCAGCAGGAGTTTTCGCAAGGCACAGCGGAGATTCAGATCAACTACTACACACGCAACGCGGAAACGGGAACGCTGGAAGATTTCGCATGCAGCGGAGGCGATTGCAGCACAGAATGCGTGCCGGACGCCGTGACGATCCGGATTGGCGGCTACCAATACCGCACGTTTCTGAACTATCTGGGCATTCAGCCGATCACGATTCCGAATTTCATGACGTCGATGCCGATTGAGAGCGCGGGTTGCGACCCGGAGGCCGGCACGTGCCTGCCATAGGAGAATAGATGTCGTTCACGCTACTAATTGCTTCCTCTGACGATCAGGTGCGAGACCTGGTTCGCGATAGTGTAACCAACACGCCGAACGCGCGCGTTGTTGGCGAGTATCCGGACGTGAGCCCGAACCTGTATATCCGCGTGTTGCAGGACGTGGAGCGGCATCCGGACGCGGCGCTTTTCCTGGACATTTCGGCCGATCCGGTGAACGGGATCAAATCGCTGGAAAAGCTGAAGCAGGCGGTGCCGGATTTGTACGTGATCGTTTGCGACTACTCCGAGGACGGCGAAAGCATTCTGCTGACGATCCGCAGCGGCGCGAACGATTATCTGACGATGCCGGTGAAGCGCAGTGATCTGCGGGACGCATTGACACGGCTGGAACGGACGCCGCGCCGGAACATTATGGGCGGCAGCCAGTTGGGAAGGATTTATACATTCCTGGGAGCGAAGGGCGGCGTCGGCACGACGGCGCTGGCGGTGAACTTCGCGACGATCCTGGCGCAGCGGAAAAAGCAGACGGTGATGCTGGATGTGAACTGGACGGCGAACGATGTGTCGATGCAGTTGGGCGCGGCGCCGCAGTACACGCTGCTGGAAGTGGGCGAGAATCTCGACCGCATGGACCAGACGCTGTTCGAGGGTTTCGTGACACGCGACCCAGCCGGGTTTTTGCTTGTTGGGCCGCCGGATTCCCTGGAACAGCCGAGGTCGCTGTTCTCCGATTCGATGCTGCGGGAGTTCACGACGTTTCTGGTGGAGAAGTATGAGGCGATCGTGATGGACGCGGGTTGCGATCTGTCGAACGATCTGACTTTAGGCGCGCTGCAGGTTTCGACAACCGTGTTCTTAGTGACGACCCAGGAGTTCCCCGCGATTCGCAACACGCAGCGATACCTGAGCTACCTGATGCGGCTGGGCTTCACGCAGGACCAGATCAAGATTGTCATCAACAAGTATCAGAAGAAGGCGAATTCGCAGGTCGCATCGCTGGAACAGGTGACGCAGACGCTGAATCAGCCTGTTTTTTATGGCATTCCGGATTCAACGGCAATGCTGGCGAGCATTAACCGGGCGCGGCCGCTGGTGACGGACCGCCAAGCGTTCCCCGATATGGATCGCGTGCTGCGCGCGTTCGCCGATAAGGTGACCGGTGTGAAAAAGGAGCTCGCCCAGACGGCGTAACGACGCATGGCAAGCCGCGCTACACCACGCCCCGCCGCCGGCGCCGACCGTTGGTTCAGCATCAAGACGCGCATCCACGCGAAGCTGCTGACGGTGCTGACTCCGGAGCAACTGCGCTCGCTGAACAAAGACGGCGTGCGCGAGCAGTTGGGCGTGAACATCGAGCGAATCGTTCGCGACGAGGGTATTCCGCTTAACGCGGGCGAGCGAGATCGGCTGATTGAGGAAGTACTCGATGAAGTCTTCGGGCTGGGTCCGCTGGAAGGGTTGATGAAGGACGCAACCATCAGCGACATCATGGTGAACGGGCCGGATTCGATCTATGTGGAGCGGTTCGGGAAAGTGGTGGAGACGAGCGTACGGTTCAAGGACACGGCGCATGTGCGGACGATTATCGACCGCATTGTGTCGAACATCGGGCGGCGCATCGACGATTCGTCACCGATTGTAGACGCGCGCCTGGCCGACGGGAGCCGCGTTTGCGCGGTGATTCCGCCGCTGTCGTTGAACGGCCCGGTGATGTCGATTCGCCGGTTCGGCAAGAAGCTGCTGACGGTGGAGGACTTGATCCGGATCGATTCCTTTACGCCGGGGATTATCGAGTTTCTTGCCGGGGCTGTGAAGGCGCGGTTGAATATCGTTGTGTCGGGCGGTTCGGGCTCGGGAAAGACGACGATGCTGAACACGCTCTCGCGATTCATTCGCGAGGAAGAACGTGTGGTGACAATCGAAGATACCGCCGAACTGCAGATGCAGCAGGAGCACGTGGTGCGGTTGGAGACGCGTCCGATCAACATTGAAGGCGCCGGCGCGATTACGCAGAGAGATTTGGTGATCAATGCACTGCGTATGCGTCCGGACCGCATTATCATCGGTGAGTGCCGCGGGCCTGAGGCGATGGACATGATGCAGGCGATGAACACGGGCCACGACGGATCGATGACGACGACCCACGCGAATACCGGGCGCGACGCCTTTTCGCGGCTGGAGACGATGGTGATGATGGCGAGCTCCAGCATCCCCGATCGCGTGATCCGGCAGATGCTCGCGAGTGCGGTGAATCTTGTAGTGCATTGTGCGCGATTGACGGACGGCACGCGCAAGGTAGTGAGCATCTCCGAGGTCGCCGGGATGGAAGACGACGAACTGCGGATTGAAGATATTTTCCGGTTCGAGCGGGAGGGCATCAGTCCGGATGGGCGGGTACTCGGACGGTTCCGCGGGCAGAATTACAGGCCGATCTGCGCGGATCGAATTCGCGCGTACGGCATTCACGTGGAGGATGCTGTTTACGATGAAGTCCATGAGGTGAGGGACTGATGCTCCTCTTCTTCCTGGTGGCGTTTCTGATCTTCGCTGGCGCACTTTTCGCGGCCGGATACTACGTGTTCGCGATTCCGGAGAAGGCGGCGGCGGGAACGGTGCAGCAGCGGCTGCGGGAGTTGCGCGCACATGCGGCAGGCGGAGAGCGGCGGACGTCGCGGGCGGACCTCTTCCGGCGGGAGGAGCGCGGGAATTTTGCCTGGCTGGGTGAGTTGATCAGCGGTGGCGGCGCGTTGTTGAAACTGCAGAAGATCATCAACCAGGCGGACATGAAGTATCGAGCGGCCGATGTGGCGGGGTTGACCCTGCTGCTGTTTCTTGGCGCGTTCCTTGCGCTCGGCCTGTTTATTCCGCTGATGGCGCTACGCGCGGTTTTTGCGGTGCTGATCGCGTTGATTCCGCTATTCATCATCTCGCGGAGGCGCACGAAGCGGCTGGCGAAGTTCGAACATCAACTGCCGGACTCGATCGATCTATTCAATCGCTCGATGCGTGCCGGGCACAACATCCAATCCGGCCTCGAGACGATTTCGACGGAATCGGCCGATCCGATGAAGCAGGAATTCAAGAAGGTGATGGAGGAGATGGGGCTTGGTTCGACGCTCGACGCGGCACTTCATAACCTTGGTGAGCGGATGCCGCTGATCGACCTCAAGTTCTTTATCACGGGTTTGATTCTGCAACGGCAGACTGGCGCGAACATGGTGGCGGTGCTGGAGAATTTGTCGATGCTGGTGCGCGAGCGGCTATCGCTGCAGGAGAAATTGAAAGCGGCTACGGCGCAGCAGCGCTATTCGGCGACGCTGCTTTGCGGGATGCCGGTGGGATTCGCGATTGTGCTGTGGTTCATGAAGCCGGAGTACATCGATATTCTGATGAACGACGATACCGGCAGTAAGTTCTTTATCTACGCGGTCATTTCCGAGATTCTGGGGATCCTTGTGATTCGTAAGATGTCGAGTCCAAAAATATGATCAACGCTCTCTTTTTCGTTTTCATGTTCGCGGCGCTGGCGGCGATGGTGTGGGCGGGAATGCAACTCTTGCAGCCGCAGGAAAATCCGCTGGATGAGCGCCTGGATGAATTGATGGCGACGCGGCGGCAGAGCGAGTCGCGCGGGGGGAACAAGCGAAGGCTTGGCGGTGGTTTCCTGAACAGCTTCCTGTATTTTGTGTCGTTGATTCCGGGCGTGGACAGCGTGTTGGAAGAGAGCGAGCAGTTGTTGCGGCAAGGCGGGTTTCGCAATCGCGAGGGGCTGGCCTGGTATGCGATTTTCAACCTCGCCTTTTTGATTGCGCTGCTGGTTGGATCCTGGATGGTCCAGGAAGATTCGAAGCCGCTGTTCTCGAAGGCGCTGGGACTGGCGCCGGCATTTTTGCTGGGCTGGCTGCTGCCGAAGCAGGTGCTTTACCGGCTGATGAGACGATACAAAAACAAGTTGCAGGAGGCGCTGCCGGATACGGTGGATCTGCTGGGCATCGTGTTGGGGACGGGGTTGGCGCTGGACCAAGCGATCAGCCGCGTATGCGAGGAGATGCAGTTTATCTACCCGGAACTGTCGGCGGAGTTCTATACCGTGGTGATGCAAGTGAAGGCAGGGCAGGACCGGAGCAAGGCGTTCCAGCAGTTGGTGAAGCGCACGGGGATTGAGGACATCAAATCGCTGGCGGCGATGATTATTCAGTCGGAGCGATTCGGCACCAGCCTTTCGCAGGCGCTGAAGGTTTACGCGGACGCGCTGCGGATGCGGCGGCGATTGCGCGGGGAGAAGGCGGTGGGCGAGGCGGGCATCAAGATGGTGCTGGCGACGGTCGTCTTTATTTTGCCCGTGGTGTTTATCATCACCCTGGTGCCGGCGATGCTGACGATGTTGAACAATTTGCGCGGCGGGATCGGGGCGCCGGCGCGGTAGTTAGAGAAGCAGGCGCCGGTGCTCTTTGAGGATGCACCGGTCCATGACGACTTTGATTCCGGCTTTGCGGGCGCGGTCGGCGGCTTCTTCGTGGATGACGTCTTCCTGGAGCCAGAGGTATTTCACGCCGAGCGCGACAGCCTGGTCAACCACTTCGGGCACTGCGTCCGGACGGCGGAAGACATCGACGATGTCGATCTTCGCGGGCACCTCCGCGAGCGACGGATAGGCTTTCTCGCCGAGCACTTCGGTCTCCGCCGGGTTCACGGGGATGATGCGATAGCCGTGCTGCTGGAGGTAGCCGGCGACGCCGTAGCTGGGGCGAAGCCGTTTGCCGGAAAGGCCGACAACGGCGACAGTCTTGGCTGCGCGGAGCATCTCAACGATATCGGCGTCGTTACTCATCTTCTGCGATTTTCAGATGCAGAATGCGGCAGAAACGCGCCACTTCTTTCGGCGTCAGCGGACGGAATTCGCGCGGCCGCAGCGGGCCGAGCTCGAGAAAGCCGATCTTCACCCGCTTCAGTTTTTCCACCAGCACGCCAAAGGAGCGGAACATCATGCGGATCTGATTTTGGCGCCCCTCAACGAGTTGGACTTCGTACCAGGGGTTGATCGCGTGCTTCAGCTTTTTGAGGCCGGCAGGGGCGGTTTTCTTGCCGCTTAGATATACGCCGCGGCGGAACTGTTCCTCCTGCTCGAGCGTTAGCGACGCCGTGACTTTGACGACGTAGGTCTTGACCAGTTCCGACTTTGCGGCCATGACAGCCTTGGCGAAGTCGCCGTCGTTGGTCAATAGCAGCAGGCCTTCGGAGTTGTAGTCGAGCCGGCCGACGGGATAGACGCGCTGCTTCACGCCTCTTAGCAAATCGGCGACGGTGGGGCGGCCTTCGGGGTCACTCATTGTGGTGACTACGCCGACGGGCTTGTTCATGGCGATGTAGTGGAACTCCTGCGGCGGATGGAGGAGCTTGCCGTCGACTTTGATGTGGTCGACCCCAAACTCGGCCTTCGTGCCGAGCTCCGTGACGATCTTGCCATTTACGGTGACGCGGCCTTCGACGATTAGCTGTTCCGCCTTACGGCGGCTTGCGATGCCGGCGGAAGAGATGATCTTTTGTAGACGTTCGGGCATGGATCAGGCTTCGCTGGCTGCTTCGGCTTCCGCAGGTTGTCCGGCGGGCTGCGCGGCCTCGGCCGCTTGTGCTTCGGCGATTGTCGACGGGCCTTCGGCTTCTTCCGGCATCTCGTCCTCGCTGAATGCCAGGCGCCGCAATTCCTCGAACTCCTTCAATGTTGGCAGTTCATTGACGCTCTTCAGTCCGAACTGGACGAGGAAGTCCTTGGTGGTCTTGTAGAGGATCGGCTTTCCGATGACGTTTTTGCGCCCCGCGGTGGTGATGAGCTTGCGATCGAGCAGCGTCTTCAACACACCCGCTCCCTGTACGCCGCGGATCTCCATGATCTCCGGCGCGGTGATGGGCTGCTTGTACGCGATCACGGCGAGAGTTTCCAGCGCCGCGCCGGTGAGCTTGAACGACGGCTTCAGGTTCTTGACAAACTGGCGAACGGCTTCGTGGTGCTCGGGCTTCGTGGCCATTTTGAAGCCGCCGGCGATCTCACGAATCTGCAATCCGCGCCCGGGGCGGGAGAACTCCTCGACCAGCTCGCCCAGCGCGGCATCGACGCGTTCCTGCGACTGCTGCAACGCCTGCGCGATCTGTTTCGATTCCAGCGGCTCGTCGGTAATGTAGATGACCGCTTCGAGGATCGCCTTTAACTCAACGTCGGAGAACTCCATTGCCACCGGGGCGGATTCTTCCGCTTCCCCTGCAACAGGGGCCGCGTCCCCCGCTGGAGCCGTTTCTTCGTCCGTCGTCAACGGTTGTTCCACCGCCTCTTGCGGCGGCTGAACTTCTTCCGGTTCCATCGCTTACTTGTATTCCTCTTCCAGCCGCGCAACCGACTCATCGTTCGCGGCGAATTCTTCAAAGCCGGTATGGCGCGTGATGCCGATGTCGCCAAACGCTTCCTGCTGCACAAGCCGTACGGCTTGGTTCTTCACCATCTCCAGGATGGCGAGAAACAGCACGATCATCGCCGATCGGGTGTGCTGGCGCTCGAAGAGCCCGGTGGCCGAGATCGATTCGCCCTTCCGTGCATGCTCCAGCACTTTCCGCAATAGTTGGATCATGTCGGGGACAGTAACGTCCTCCTTGTTGACCTCAAATTGCGGGCGGTTTTTGGCGCGCTCGAGGACTTTCTGCAGAGTCTGCACAAGGTCGAACAATGTAACCGAGAGGCCGGGCTCCTCTTCGTCGTTGAGGAAATCCTTCATCGCGGGATTGGACCAGGCGGCCTCTTCGAGCAGGCGTTTCTGCTGCAGCATTTCGGCGGCGTTTTTGAACCGTTCATGCTCCAGAAGGCGATCGACCAGTTCCTGCCGCGGGTCCTCTTGCGGATCCATTTTTTCGAGCTCGGGATCGCGTGGGAGCAGCACCTTCGACTTGATGTGAATCAGTGTCGCGGCCATGTACACGAACTCCGCACCCAGTTCCATGTCGAGCTCCATCGCCTTCTGCACGTACTCCAGGTACTGGGAGGTGATCTGGGCGATGGGGATGTCGTGGATGTTGATCTGGTGCTTGCGGATCAGGTCGAGCAGGAGGTCCAACGGACCTTCATACTGTTCCAAATGGACATGGAGCGGCGACGACACTACATTCCAGGGTACCACGCCCCGCCCGGTCGAAAAAGCAGAGAAAACCCCATAAAATCAGGGTTTTGCGGCTGGCTTTTTGGTCCACTCGGTGATCCAGTCCAGGAAGTTCCTGTGCCAGACCACGCTATTCTGCGGCTTCAGAATCCAGTGCCCTTCGTCGGGGAAGAGGAGCATCTTGGAAGGCACCTTCTTCATTTGCAGACCGGTGAATAGCTGCAGACCCTGGCCCACTGGGACGCGGTAGTCCTGCTCGCCGTGGATGACGAGGGTCGGGGTCTGGAAGTCGTTCACGAAGTAGCTGGGTGACCATTTTGCATAGACCTCCGGGTTGTCCCACGGCATGCCGCGGAACTCCCACATGGGGAACCAGAGCTCCTCCGTTTCGCCCGCCATGCTGCGCAGGTCGTATACGCCGGCGTGGCTGACCAGCGCTTTGAAGCGGTTGGAATGGCCGAGGATCCAGTTGACCATGTACCCGCCGAAACTCCCCCCGGCGGCCGCGAACCGGTCGGCATCGGCCCATGGCTGCGCCGCGATGCCGTCGACGGCGGCCATGATGTCCTCGTAGACCTTGCCGCCCCAATCGTTGTTGATATCGTCCGTGTACTTTTGCCCGTAGCCTGTCGAGCCGCGCGGGTTTGGCATCACCACTACGAAACCGGCGGCGGCGAAGATCTGCGGGTTCCAGCGGTAGCTCCAGGACTCGTGCCACGCGCCCTGCGGCCCGCCATGAATAAAAAACAGAACCGGGTATTTTTGCTTGGGGTCGAAATCGGCGGGTTTCAACACGAAGCTGTGGACCTTGGCGCCTTCGGCGCCCGGAGAGTTGAAATCTTCGAAAGCGGGCAGGGTCAGCGTCGAGAGCAGGCTCTCGTTGAATCGTGTCATCGGCTCGGGCTTATTGTCGGCGGAGTTGACGCGATAGATCTCGACGGGTTTAGAGCCGGTCTGCATGGTGTAGATCATCGTCTTGCCGTCGGGAGTTAGCTGCACGTCGTCATACGTGGCGCTCCCGGAGACAATGGAACGCGCGCCGCCGTTGCCGTTGATCGCCAGCATTTGAATGCCTTGGCGGCCGCGATCTTCGACGGTGAAAAAGAGGCGGGTGGAGTCGGGCGACCAGTAGATGCTTTCTACGCTCCGGTCGAGCGTCTCCGTGAGATCCCTGACCGCACCCTCCTTGCGCTTGATGACGAACATTCGCCAGCGGTCGCTCTCATATCCGGCGGTCTTCTGGCCTCGCCAGGCGATCCAATTCCCATCGGGTGAGTAGACTGGGCCGACATCCGCGCCTGCCGTCGCGG
This sequence comes from Acidobacteriota bacterium, assembly GCA_016185425.1. GTDB lineage: Bacteria > Acidobacteriota > Terriglobia > Bryobacterales > Bryobacteraceae. The sequence continues at coordinate 108,769 of JACPNQ010000024.1, forward strand.
TGATCTTTCGCGGTTCCCCGCCATCCGCGGCGACCGTCCAGAGATCGCTATTAGTGGAGAGGGCCTGCTCATTCTCGCCGTTCATGACGTAGCAAACTTCATTGCCGTCCGGGGCGATCGCGTAGCCGTCCTGGCCGCCGAGCGAGAATGTGGGGACATCGAAGCGGCCAGGTGTAAGGTCCTTGACCTCACCGCCGTCGACGCCGGTCACCATCAGGTGACTACGCCGTTTGGAACTCCATTGATTCCAATGCCGGTAGAGCAGGGAGGTAAAGATGCGCGCCTTGCTTTTGTTGTCCTGTTCCTCTTTGAGCGTGCGTGCGTTGCAAGCTTCGTCCGGACAGTCGGGATAGACCTCGCTCAAGAACAGCAGGCGTTTGCCGTCCGGGAAGAATGACACGCCCGATGCTTCCGTGGCGAGTTTCGTCACCTGTCTCTGAGCCGAGCCGTCGGCCTTCATCAACCAGATCTGCGATGCTCCTCCGCGCGTCGAAACAAAAGCGATCTGCTTGGAATCCGGCGACCAGCGGGGGCGTTCATTGCTGCCTTCGGTCGTAAGGGCGCGGGGCGTGCCGCCGTTTAGCGGCACGGTGTAGACTTGCGTGGTCTTCTTATTTGCCGCCAGGTCGACGCTCTGAGAGGCGAATGCCAGCGTCTTGCCGTCGGGCGAAAGCTGCGGATCCGAAATCCTCTGGATACGCATCATTGTTTCGATATCGAGACCGGGCGCGCCAACGAGCGGCGCCGCCAGCGAAAGGCACAGGAGCCAATACCGCAGCATAGTTTTCATTGTAGATGACGGCCCGTTCGCGAACGTTACAGAAACAGGGCGATAATAGACAGTTTGGCCCCATGATCCGAGCATTTGCAGGCACAATTCCCAAGATCGCGCCGTCCGCCTGGGTGGACCCGGCGGCTGTGGTCATCGGCGATGTCACCATCGGCGAGCGTTCGAGCGTCTGGCCGAATGCAGTCATCCGCGGCGACGTGAACAGGATTACGATCGGCGACGAATCGAATGTGCAGGACGGCTCCGTGCTGCATGTAGAGCACGCGCTGTATGAACTGACGCTCGGTAACCGCGTGACTGTGGGCCACTCGGTCGTTCTGCACGGTTGCACGGTGGAGGACGATTCGCTGATCGGTATCGGCGCGATAGTGCTGAACGGCGCGCGGATCGGCAAAGGATCGGTAATCGCCGCGGGCGCCCTGGTGCCCGAAGGCATGGAGATTCCGCCAGGCTCCCTGGCGATGGGGGTGCCGGCGAAGGTACGCCGTACCGTCACGCCGGAAGAGCAAGAGCGCTTCCGGGTGAATGCCCAACACTATGTGGAGCTGCGCGAGAAGTACCGTAACGAACCCGCGCTGTAAAAGAAAATCATCATGAGTATTCGCGCCGTTAAAGGCACAAGAGACATTCTTCCGCCCGCGTCCGCGGTGTGGAACGAGATTGAAGAAAACTCCCGCCGCGTCTTCCGCACGTTTAACGTTCACGAGATTCGCACGCCGATTTTCGAGGAAACCGCGCTTTTTTCGCGCGGCGTGGGTGAAGAGACCGATATTGTTTCGAAGGAGATGTATTCGTTCGACGACCGCGATGGCACCTCGTTGACGCTGCGGCCGGAGAACACGGCATCGGTGATTCGCGCGTATATCGAGCACCGGATGGACCAGATCGCGGGCGTGAAAAAGCTCTATTACATCGGTCCGATGTTTCGACGCGAGCGGCCGCAGAAAGGACGATACCGTCAGTTTTCACAGATCGGCGCGGAAGTGATTGGCTCCGATTCACCGGCCGTGGACGCTGAGGTGATTGAACTTGTCGCTTCGCTGTTGGAGGCAAACGGCGTGAGGGGATCGCGGCTGTTGATCAACTCCGTCGGCGACCCGGATTCGCGCGGACGCTACATCGCGCGGTTGAAGGCGGACCTGGAACAGCACCTGCCCGCGCTTTCGGCCGACTCGCAACGCCGCGCGGTGACGAATCCGCTGCGCGTACTCGATTCGAAGGACCCGCAGGATCAGCCGATTGTCGAGAAATTGCCCAGTATTCACGAGTATTTGAACGATGCCTGCCGCGAGCATTTTGCGGCGGTGTGCCGGTATCTGGACGACCGCGATATTGCGTATGAGGTGACGCCGCGGCTGGTGCGCGGGCTCGATTACTACACGCACACGACGTTTGAGTTCTTGCACGGCGCGCTGGGGGCGCAGAACGCGATTTGCGGCGGAGGACGGTACAACGGATTGGCGGAGGCGCTGGGATCGAAAGTACCGGCGCCGGGAATAGGCTTTTCTATTGGCGAGGACCGCCTTGTGATGGCTGTGGAGGAGGCGCGCGGCGGCCTGGCCGCCTTGTCGCTGCCATTGTTCATCGCGCCAATGACGGAGGCGGCGTTCCGGAGGGGGGCGCTGATCGCGCGGAGATTGCGCGGCGCGGAAGTGGCCGTGGAAGTGGCGCCGCCGGCGAAGCTGAAACGGCTAATGGAGTTGGCGAACAAAGCCAACGCGCGCTACACGCTTCTGATCGGCGATGACGAGCTGGCACAGGGCCATTATGGCCTGAAAAACATGGCGAGCGGCGAGCAGCGTCCGGTGGCTGAGGACGAATTGCTCGCTATACTGAAGGGATAGGCTTTCGCGAAAATCCCGCCAAAGAGCCTCTTCCTCGCAAACCCAAACAAGTCATGCCAGAACAAGTTCCTCTGGATTTCCTCGGAGATCTACGCCGTACCCATTCCTGCGGTCAGCTTCGCGCGGCCGATGAAGGCAAGCGCGCCCTGTTAATGGGTTGGGTGCACCGCCGCCGCGATCTGGGCGGAGTCATTTTCATTCACCTGCGCGACCGCGATGGCGTGTCGCAGATCGTTTTTCATTCGGACGAGAAGTTCGCCGCGGTGCACGATAAGGCCGATATACTGCGTTCGGAATATGTGGTTGCCGTTGAGGGCGTTGTGAAACTCCGCACGCCGGAGACGATCAATGCGGCTATTCCGACTGGCGAAGTGGAAGTCGTCGCGGACAAGATCTGGATTCTGAACGAGAGCCGCACGCCTCCGTTCCCGATGGAAGACAACGTGGACGTCAGCGAAGACGCCCGTTTGAAGTATCGCTACATGGACCTGCGCCGGCCGCGCATGCAGAAGAACATCATGCTGCGGGCGAAGTTGAGCCTGGCCATTCGCGAGGTGCTGGACAGCCTTGGGTTCCTGGAGATCGAGACGCCGTTCCTAACGAAATCCACGCCCGAGGGTGCGCGCGATTTCCTCGTGCCGAGCCGCATGTATCCCGGCGAGTTTTATGCGCTGCCGCAATCGCCGCAGATCTTTAAGCAGTTGCTGATGGTGAGCGGATTCGAGCGCTATTTCCAGATCGTTCGCTGCTTCCGCGACGAAGATCTGCGCGCCGACCGCCAGTATGAATTCACCCAGATCGACCTGGAGATGAGCTTCCCACAGCAGGAGACGATCTTCTCCGTGATTGAGCCTCTTCTGGAGCGCGTCTGCGCTGAGGCTGGCTTCGAAGTGAAGGCGCCTTTCCCGCGGATGACCCACGCGCAGGCGATGCGCAGCTACGGTATCGATAAGCCGGACATGCGCATTCCACCGTTTTACTGTGTCGAAGATCTGTTCCCGGAAGACCCGAACTTTGCCACGCCCGGCTTGCCGCTGGTGGCGATCGTCATCCCCAATTCCGGGGCGCCGACTCGCAAGGAGCGCGATGAACTGAAGGCGTTCGGACAGGAACGCGGGTTGCGCGTGTTCGACGACGCCAAGCGGCTGGAACGCGACGCGCCGGAGCCGATGGCGAAGGTCCGCGAGCGCACGGGCGCGGGAGAGAACGATCTGTTGTTCTTGTGCGGATGGGTCGGCGAGCCGAACGGCCGCCGGCCGGAGGAAACGTTGCTGCAGGCTGCGGGCCAGTTGCGCCTCTTCGCCGCGCAGAAGTTCAATGACCGGCACCAGTTGTTGGATCCGAAGGTTTTCAAGTTCCTATGGGTACTCGACTTCCCGATGTTTGAGTGGAACGAGGAAGATGAGCGCTGGGTGGCGGCGCATCATCCGTTTACGTCCGTGCATGATGAGGATATCGACAAGCTGACGACCGATCCGGCGCGCTGCCGCGCGAAGAGCTATGACATTGTGCTAAATGGCACGGAGCTGGGTTCTGGTTCGATTCGTATTCATCGGCGCGACGTGCAGTCGGCTGTGTTCAACTCGCTGGGTCTTTCGCCGGAGGAAGCGCAGACGAAATTCGGCTTCCTGCTGGAGGCGCTGGAATTCGGCGCGCCGCCGCATGGTGGCATTGCCCTCGGCCTTGACCGGCTGGTGATGATCCTCGCCGGCGAGAAGTCGCTGCGCGATGTGATTCCGTTCCCGAAAACTGCTAAGGGTACCGACCTGATGTGCGATGCGCCGAGTGCGGTTCCGGACAAGAACCTGCGCGAGTTACATGTGCAGGTGCGCACGAAGAAATAGGCAATTTGCATTCGGCGAGGGCTGCGTCTAAGATCAGCCCGTCGCGCCTTACAGCGTGATAGGTGCCACTGAATTCGGACCAGTCTTCGCCGCGCGGGCCGCCGTCGCGCCATGTCTTTTACACCACGGGTGAAACGTGCCCGGCCCTCTTCATATGGCCACCCTTCAGCGGGCCCATCGGCTGAGGTAGGCCTCTTCAGCGAGTTGCTGTTGCTCTTTTTCGTGCTCGACTTGCCAGCGGGCGAGAGATTTTTCCTTTAGGCGGACGAGCAGCGTCCGGTCCCGTTCGGCCGCTTGCCAAGCCGCCCGCCGTTCGGCCAGGCGGCGGGAAATTGCGGAAGCCTCCTGCGCCATTCGCGCGCGGCGCCGATGGGCGGCCGCGCGGAAGCGGTCGAGAGCAAGTAAGTCGGCCGGTATTATCTCTCCTTCGGCCGCCGCGGCTTCCGCGGCACGCACTTCCTCGACGAGAGCCTGTTGTTGAAGCTGATTGACATTCCATTCCTCCTGTACGGCCCGCAGCGCCCACTCGGCGGCCTCGACGCCGCGTTCTCGCAGCTCCAGCGCCGTTTGCATCGAGAACCGGAACTTCTTCAAGCCATCGCTCCGGCCAAACGGTCAAGTGCATGGAGTGTTTCCTCGCGGGGCACTCTTAATCCGGCGTCCTGCTTTAGAAACGATTCAAGTTGCGGACGCGTGCGAATGGCGGCGTCGAGTACCGGATTCGAACCCGCCGCGTAAGCGCCGAGGTTGATCAGGTCCTCCGATCGGCGGTACGATGCCATTGCCTCCCGTACCTTCCGGGCATTCGCCTTCTGTTCCTGCGTCGATACCGCGCCCGACAATCGGCTGACCGACTGCAGAATGTCGATAGCAGGATAGTGGCCCGCCGCTCCAAGTTCGCGCGAGAGGATGATGTGGCCGTCAAGGATGCCGCGCACGGCATCGCAAATGGGTTCATTGAAATCGTCGCCTTCCACGAGGACAGTGAACAGACCCGTGATCGAGCCGCCTTCAAAGTTTCCGGCGCGCTCGAAGATGCGCGGCAGCAGATTAAACACGGAAGGAGGATAGCCTTTTTGACTTGGCGGTTCGCCGGCGGCTAAACCGATTTCGCGTTGTGCCATAGCCAGCCGTGTGACGGAGTCCATCACGAGCAGCACGTCGGCGCCTTCGTCGCGAAAATACTCGCTTATGGCGAGCGCCACGAAGGCGGCGCGTAATCGCAGCGGCGCCGGCTGGTCTGATGTCGCGCAGATCACTACCGATCGCGCCAACCCTTCCGGGCCCAACTCGTGCTCGATGAAACCGCGGACCTCCCTGTTTCGTTCGCCGATCAACGCCAACACGCTGACATCGGCGGCGTTGTGTTTTGACATCGCTCCAAGCAAGGTGCTCTTTCCTACCCCACTGCCGCCGAAGATCCCGATGCGCTGCCCCTTGCCGCACGGCAGCATTCCGTCGATCGCGCGAATTCCGGTAACGAGCGGGTCCGTGATCGAAGGTCGCGACAGCGGTCCCGGCGGGGCAGTGTAGAGCGGATACGCATCGGCTGCGTCGATCATGGGGCCGCCGTCCATCGGCCTGCCGAACCCATCGAGCACGCGTCCGAGCAGTGCCTTCCCGGCGGGTACGCGCGCCGCCGCCGTCCGCGCGATGATGGTGTCGCCAAGTTGTAGTCCGTCCGTCTCCTCCAGCGGCATCGACAGCAACCGGCCGTTCCGGAAGCCGATTACTTGCGTACGGACGCGCCGGCTCCCGGAAAGGATGATCTCGCAGAAATCACCGAGCCCCGCGGCCGGTCCTTCCGATTCGACAAGAAGTCCGGCAACTTGGGTGACCTTTCCGCTGCTGCGGTACGGCGCGATACGCTCCAGATCGCCCAGATAAGGCGCAGCGATGAAGCGATCGGGTAGGGAGTTGGTTGCGGGATGCAGAGTCATTGGGATTTGTGCGTGGCGATACGGTCGGCAAAACCATTCTCGATTTCGGCGAGCTGTGTCTGAATGCTGGCGTCCACCTGCCCGCGCCTGGTGTCAACGACGACCGTGCCGCGCTCGAGGGTCCGGTCGCCGGTGATTTCAACAGGATCGGGCAGGCCGAGTGCGGCGACCTGTGCGGAAACGATCGGGGCATCGTCCTGCGAAACCCGGATGCAAAGGACTTCCGACCGGTTGATTGTTTCGAGCGCCGCCTTGAGCACGCCGAGCAGCGAGTGGGGATCCACTGTCAGCTCCCGCCGCAGAATTTTCCGCGCAACCGCCAGCGCCAATTTGATCAATTCCGGTTCCGATTCCCTACGGAAACGCGCACGATACGTCGCCAGTTCACCGATCGACGACGCCAGTCGCGCTACTTGCGGTTGCATAGCTTCGGCCGCTGCGGCCGAAGCTATGCGCTCCCCTTCAGCCCGCCCTTCCCGCCGTCCCGCTTCCGTGCGTCGCGGCAACTCGGATTCCAGCTCCTGAATCCGGCGTTCCAACACCTGGATGCGCTGCATGGCGCTTTCAAGTTCAATGGAACCACCAGGCCCGACCCGGCCGCTGAATGGGTCATTGGGCGACGCGGTGGCGTTCACCGGCTCGCCCAATGCCGTCATCCAATGGACCGGCTCCACTACCGAAAGCTTCTGGCCTGTCAGCACTCGCGATGGCATGGTTGTCCGTTAGAGCACGTACTGCTCGCCTCCGCCTCCGCCCTTCATGTTGATGACGCCTTCGGTTTCAAGCTGGCGGACCACGCTGATGATCTGCTGCTGCGCACCCTCAACGTCCTTGATCTTCACTGGACCCATCGTGTCCATCTCTTCGCGCAGCATCTCCGAACCGCGGGTGGACATGTTGCTCATGAAATGGTTCCGCAGGTTTTCGCTTGTGCCCTTCAGCGCCAGTGTCAGCATCTTGCGGTCGACTCGAGACAGAATCTCCTTGATTGCGCCGCTGTCGACGGTCAGCAGATCTTCGAAGACGAACATCAGATGGCGCACGGTCTCGACGAGATTCGGATCCTGCACTTCGATGTTGTCGAGGATCTCCTTGCTCGATCCGGTGTCGAGCCGGTTAAACATTTCAGCCACGGCGCGGATGCCGCCGTACGACTCACGGTTCAACTCTCCCAGGGCCTTCAACTTCTGGCCGATAATCGTCGCGATGCGCGCGATGATATCGGGCGAAATCTGATCCAAATTCGCCATGCGAAGGGCGACATCGGCACGCATTTCGGCGGGAAGGGAGGAAAGCAGCGCCGCGGCCTGCGATGACTTCAAATGCGAGAGGATTAGCGCGATCGTTTGCGGATGCTCGCTGTGGATGAATTTGGCTAGCTGCTGCGGGTCGGCCTTCTGCAGGGCGTCAAAGTTCGCCGCGTCGGTGCCGATTGTTTTCATAAGCCGGTCGAGCAGGCTGCGGGCCTGTTCGGGACCGAATGCGTTGACAAGCATCTTGCGCGCGTACTCTACGCCGCCTTTGAGAACGTAGTCGTGGGCGACCGACATCTGGTAGAACTCTTCCAGAATGCGTTCGCCGGTTTCGGTCGGTACATTTTGCAATCGGGCTACTTCGCGGCCGATTTGATGCACTTCGTCCTCGGAGAAGTGTTTCAAGACGTTGGAGCTGGCCTCCTCGCCGATCGTCACCAGGAGGATCGCGGTTTTCTTGATGCCGCTGAGGACCTCTTCCTGGTCGATGTCGATATCGATAACGGGCATAACCTTCTAGCCGGCTCCTTCCACCCAACCGCGGATCAGGTTCGCGACCGCTTCCGGATCCTTCTTCGCCATTTCGACAACGTGCCGCGTCAATACTTCGGCCCGGCGGACGCCCGCCTTCGGATTATCCAACTGCCGCATCATGTCACGAGTCAGTCTTTCCCGCTGCTCATCGCGTTCGCGCAATTGTTCATCCAAAGGCTTGTGCACAACCTCCGATCCCTGACCGCCGGCAGCCAACTGGCCTGCTGTCTCGGCGCCATCGATGGATGGGGAGAGGGTCACATCGACGTGCTGCCCCCGCGACCTGTCCTGTGGCAGCCGGCTCCGCATACCGGTCATGGCCCGCCCAACACCTCGTCCCATGGCCCGGAGGAGCCGCAACACCAGGAACAGCAACCCGCATACCAGGGCGACGACAACGCCCGGCACCCAGCTTTGTTCAACGAACCAATTCAGGTGGCCCTCGAGCGGAATGCGCAGCCAATCGGGAACCGTCGCAGGAAGTTGCAGGCGCGAACGAACCGGTGCGGGTCTGGCATCGGTGACTGGCGGGAAGGGGGTGCGTGTTGCATCGAACGGCAAGGCCTCGACGATCAACTGATCGCCGCGCTCCTGCTGGAAGCCAACAGCCGCGGCAACGATATCTTTAATGGCGCGCAGCCGCTCCGGCGGCGGCGGTTCAATCGTGCGCTTGCCATTTTCCATTTTCACGGTGTAGTCGAGCAGAACCGAGACGGATAGCCGCTTCACCTGTCCCTGCGGGAACTTAATGTGGCGGATCACCCGGCTGGTCTGAAACGTCGTGTTTTCCGACCGGCGGTACAGCGGTCCGCCGGCTGCGCCAACCGGACGCGAGGCCGGCCGCGGCAAATTGGAGGCCGTTCCCGGTACTCCGTTTGCCGAAGCTGGCGTCGATCCGTCTTCGGATCGCTGCGAATTCACCATCACCGACTTGGAAGGGTCAAAAGTCTCTTCGCTCTGATCGCCGCTCGCCGCATCGCATTCAAGAGAGATCGCCGACCGGAATCCTTCCGGCCCCAGCAGCGGTTCGAGTGTGGCTCGAATCTTTTCGCGCAAGCCCTGTTCCATTCGCTCGCGATATTCGATTAGCGGTTTTGAAGGTTCGTCCTCCGGCTCGCCCTCCTTGCGCGCCTTATTCAACAGGTTCCCGCGCATGTCCAGCACGGAGACGTTATCCGGCGGGAGACCATCGACGGCGCTCGACGCCAGATGCGTGATCGCCTGGATGTTCTGTTTTGACAGGTTGGCGCCAGGCTTCAGCTTCAACAGCACACTGGCTTTCGCCGGCTGGCGGTTTTCAAGGAATAGGCTCTGCCGCGGGAAAGTGACATGAACACGCGCCGACTCCACCTCCTGCAGGGACATGACCGACCGCTCCAGTTCCCCCTCGACGGCGCGGTGGTAGTTCACCTGTTCGGCGAATTCGCTCGTGCCGAAATTGGCTTTGTCGAATAGCTCAAATCCAATCCGGCCCGATTTCGGTAGGCCCGCGGATGCCATTTGTATGCGCAACTCATCGACCCGTTCGGCGGGAACTTTAATTGTCTTTCCCCCGTTTTCGAGACGTACTTCGGTGCCTGACTCCTTCAACCGGGCGAGCACCATGCCGGCGTCCTCGCCGGAAAGATCCTGGAATAGGGGCTTAAAGCTGCGCTCGGTCTGCCAATATCGAAGTCCAAAGATCAGTCCGGAGATGAGCACAGCCGCCATGCCCACACCAATCCGCTGGCGCACCGGCAGCCGCAGAAACATCTCCCGAAGTTGTAGCAAGTAGGCCATCGATTACATCTGCATCCGCATTACTTCCTGATAAGCCTGGACAACCTTGTTCCGGACTTGCAGGAAAGTCTCAAACGCGATTTCGGCGCGCTGTCCGGCGAGGATCACCTGGTGAATCTCCTCGGTCTCTCCATTCATGAATCGATTGGCTGCACCCTCGGCATGGACGCGGTACTGCTCCACCTGGCCGACCGCCTCCTGGAAAATATCTCCGAACGCCGCGCCTTTTTCCGGCGCCGCGCTGGGCTTCTTGATGCCGTCGATTGACGGTACCGGCGCAATGGCATTCATTCCGTGAATGGTGGCCATACCGGTCTACCTCAACAAATCCAGGGAACGCTGAATCATGTCTTTCACGGCGCTCATGGCCGCGATATTCGATTGGTAGCTTCGCGTCGTATTCAGCAGGTCGACCATGTCTTCGGCCGGATTTATCCGAGGGAATGCGACATAGCCGTTCGCGTCAGCGTCCGGATGGCCCGGGACATAGCGCCGCTCAGGTTCCCGTTGATCTTCGACAACTTCCGCAACGCGCACGCCTTGAACGCCACTCCCCAGTTCACTGCGGAACACGGACTGGAACGGCTGTTCCGCTTTGGCACTTTCGAAAACGACATCTTTTCGACGGTAAGGACCGCCCTGTGAAGTTCTTGTCGTTTCGGCGTTGGCGAGGTTCTCGGTGATCACTTCGGCACGCCGCCGCTGCGCCTCGAGTCCCGATGCGCTGACCGATAACAGGTGGAAGAGACTCATCAGCCGCGCCCTTCCTGCAGCGCCGAACGAACCGCGCGGAACTGCCCTTTCGCCATCATGCTAACTAGCTGAAAGCGCAGGGCGTTTTCAGACAGAAGCCGTGTTTCCCGTTCCAGGCTGACGTTGTTTCCGTCATTGCGGAATTCCAGGCCTTCCGGTTCCTGAACGGTTGCCTGCTCCCCTTTGGTCAGCGTCAGAAATTCCGTCTGAAAATCGATGTCCTTGGTGACGTAGCCGGGGGTCTCTGCGTTGGCGAGATTCGACGCCACCAGCTTCTGCCGGGTGCTCAGCAGGTTCAGGTAGTGCTCATGTGTTGCGGCGATACGGTCCAACATGCCTGTGTGTAAGCATGTCGAACGCCAAAGCTAAGGGTGTTCAGCGACCATCACGATCGTCGGACGCCGCCCAGTGCCGTAGCCCATCGAAAACCCCAAGGGCTTCGCGCGGCCGGGCTCCTCGAAGGCCGCTTTCATGTCCAATTGATACTGCGCCTGAAACGGCCGGTCCGGCCGGCTGTATTCGCCGTAGAGGCGCATCTTCCAATTCTGCTTTCGCAGCAGCTCATAGCGAACGCCTGTATCGTCCTGCACGATCCGGGTCGAGTTCGCCACGATATAGTCGCGCAACTTGACGAAGTTCGGCCAATGCAACAGGAACGAAGCACTCTTGATGAGGGTCTCGGGCTTGCCAAATTGATCACAAAACGTCAAAAACGACGGTTTTTTGACCAATCCAAGGCCCAAATCGAGCCTAAAGTAGTACAGTTTGCGCAGTCTCTCCTCGCCGTCCCTTCGAAAGAAAACTTCGATACCGTCCGGTTTGGCCCCCGCCCTGGATTGCGCCTGCGCAAGATCCGCCAACTTCCCGCCGTCATCGATCTCCACGTTTCGCACGTTGACGATTGTATTGCCTGTGCGCGCGAGCAGCATGAGCAGTACCGGGAGCACGCCGTCCACTAACTGTCCGCGAAGCTGACGCGACATCTCGCCCGTGACGAAGAAACTACGCTCGAACAGCGAAGCGCTCCCGCGCCGGATACCGTCCAACTGCGCTTCCAGGTTCTTCTCGTCATAAGCCGACGGTTCCAATATGGTGCCTGGACGTTCCAATCCGGCCAGCAAGTAGGTTGAACCGTTCGGATAAAAGCCTTGAACGTAAACTACATCCGGGCCGCTAAACGGGTAAAACACGAAATTCGACTTTGCGCCCGCGCCGCCGAGTTCACCTGCCTGGAACTCGCGCACAGGCTTAACACGGCGCGCTTCGGCGCGCGTCCAGGCGGCGCTCATCTCAGCGGAGTACTCTCGCCAAGCCGGCGTCTTCTGGAGCGTTGCATAGGCACTCCCATCGCGCGACGGCATTCCGGCTAGAAATCGAGCGGCGTCGTTGAAGCTCCGGTTCTCCGGTATCTGGGCTTTGACACCACTCGCCTCGGTCGAGCTTCGGGTACAACCGGCCAGAGTAACTAATAAAAGCGGAAGTATAAGAAAGGGTAAGAACGAACTACGCGCGGACGTACAAACCTCCCCAGCAAATACTCATCATAACCTACTCCAAGCCGGCTTCTTTGCCTTAACTTTTTTGTAGACCGGACAGTTTTCGTGGTGAGCGCCGGGGAGATAGCCGGTGCTCAGGAGGAATTCCCCGACAATCTCGCCTCCGGTGAAACGGAAGGTGGATTTGAACAGTTTGACCCACCCGGCTTTGTCGCGCGGATGGTGCCGGTCGAGCCATGCGCGGAATGAACCGCCGGTTTCGCGAATCTCGCGGAGACGCCGGGCGTTCTCGATGGCGGCCTCCACTTTCAAGCGATTGCGAATGATCGACGCATCGCCGAGCAGCCGTTCTATGTCGGCACCGCCAAACATGGCGACCTTATCGATTGCGAATCCCCGGTAGGCCTTCTTGAAGCCCTCGCGCTTTCGGAGGATTGTCGCCCAGCTTAATCCCGCTTGATTGATTTCGAGGACTAACCGCTCGAAGAGACCCTCATCGGAATCGATCGGGAAACCGTACTCTTCGTCATGATATGGCCCATGCAGCGGATCGCCGATGGCGATTCGACAATAAGTACCGGCGGGGATCTCTTTCATGGCTTCAGAACGAGAACCGCGCACCCAACTGGATTTTGCGGGACGTGCTCAAAACCGTGTCGCGGATTCGGCCGAAAGTCGCCGAACTCAAGGTGGCCGTCGGGAATCCGAACGTCGGCGTATTCGTAAGGTTTGTCACGTCCGCGCGGATTTCCAGGTTGTATTTTTCAGCGAAGATGACGTTCTTGGCGACACTGGTGTCGAAGTTAACGAAGCGCGAGCTCTCGAAGAAGTTCCGCGACGTGTTGCCGATGGAGCCGGCCGCGGGAAATGAGAACTTGTTGCGCTGTGCCTGGTCGAAGTAAAAGACCAGGCCGGTGCCCGGATCGGTCAGCGCGGCGCCATCTTTGCGCGTGCAGCCGGTACAGTCGGCGAGAGAATTCACTACATTCGATGACGTGTTGTATCCGGAATAGACGCTGAAGGGACGGCCCGAGGTTAGAGTAAAGATCCCGGCCACCCGCCATCCGCCGATCGCGTAATTGATCGTCCGGCTCGCGCTCGAACCGAAACGCTGGCCGCGGCCGAAGGGAAGGTCGTAGCTGAATGTGGACTTAAAGGCGTGGGTACGGTCAAAGTCGCTGCGGGCATAGTTGAGCCGGCGATTGTTGATGTCGAACGGCGTGGACGACGCGCTCTGGGCAGCTCCAGTGTTGGCGACGGTGAAGGCAGGATCGAAGCTGCGCGTGTCGAGCGACTTAGAGAAGGTGTAGTTTGCATTGACAAAGAGATTTGTGGAGAAGCGGCGCTCCACAAGCAACTCCACGCCGTTGTACGTCGAGAAGTCATTGGAGTCGATCGTGTTCACCGTGCTGAATTGCGGGTAGGCCCAGAAGAAATTGGGGCCGGCGCCGGAAAGGTCCGTGACGGAGCGGCCGTTTTGCAGCCGTGCGGCGAAGTTCGCGGCGAGACCACCGGCGTTGTTGTTTGTCAGATCGCTGGGGAAAAGACGTTGGATCATTCGCGACGCGGATTCCCCGGGGTTAATGCGAGAGTCGGCCGAGAGTACACGATTCAAAAGAGCCGACTCTCGACCGGCCTTCACTTCGTTAAAGCCCTGCAAGAAGCCGTTCTTGTAGATATCGACCTGGTTCGCGTTGTATGCGCCCATCAATCCGTAACCGCGGCGGCCGAAGTAGGAGACCTCAAGAACAGTCCTCTTCAAAATCTCGCGCTGGAAGGAAAACGACCACTGATTCGTGACGGCGGAGCGGAAGTTCGGGTCGACGACGGTGATGGTGTTATTGCTGAAGGGGGCTGGCTGTGCAAGCGACGAAGGAGACTGCGCGGGAGGCGCGATCGGCTGCAGACCGGCCAACCGCCCGCCGGACTGCCCATAGGTCTGATCCGTTACGCCGATTGTTTCGCCGGGCAGGTTCGGAAAGATTGTGGAGGCGAACAGGAACGTCGGGATGCGGTCAAACGCGGTGCGGAAGTTCGAGCGGATGGAAGTCTTTCCGGTACCAAAGGGATCCCACGCGAAGCCCACGGACGGACCGAAGTTGTTCATGTCGTTGTCGTAGAGTTTGCCGTTAACCCACTTGGCGGTAGTCGTTCCGGCAGCTCCGGCAACAAGTGGGACATCGGGGCGGCGGATGCGGTTGTCGATGTTGCTTGCCGAGAGCTTCGCTTCCCAGCGCAGGCCGAGATCGATGGTCAGATTCTTCTTTACCCTCCAATTGTCCTGGACGTAGAGGTCGTATTCGGGATAGTCGGTGACGAAGGCGAATCGTCCCGGAACAAATTTGTCGCCTTGCGCCACGAAGCCGGCCGAGCGCTGCCCGACGCGGCCCAACAAGAAATTGATGTTCGATTGAAGAGCGGGGCGGTCATTTGCAGTGTTGATGTCGGCGGGAAGCCCAAACGCTACCGGATCGACCGGATTAACGGTGGTCGAGAAATTCACCGAGGGATTGGCGTTCTGTCCGCCGACGCTGCCGCGGTCATCCACCTCGCGCTGGAGGCGGGCGTTGAGGCCAAACTTGAATGAGTGCGCTCCTTTGATCCACGAGAAATTGTCGACGAACTGCGCGGTGCGGACGGACCGGTTGTTGCCGAACGAGTAGTCGGTGAGCACTGTAACCGGAGCGCCGGTAAGCGAGTAGTTCGACAGCGAAGCCAGCGGCTGATCGAAGATAAAGCCAAACTTGTTGAAGCCGATGACGAATTCGTTCGTTATCGCAGGCGTCGGATTGGTGCGCCAGTTCACGGCTAGATTGCGCGGCGTGCGCTCCGTGTTGACAAGGCACGTCGAGTTCGGGAACAACGGCTGACCGCCGTTCACGCGGTCGCAGTTGCTGTCTTGCCTGCCGAAGCCGTACCGGAAGTAGATGGTGTTCTGATTGTCGAAGATATGATCGACCTTCATCACGATGTCGTTCTGCCGCTCAAACTGCCCCGCGGTGAAGTTGTAGCCGGCTGTGTTCAGGCCGTCGCCGAAGTCAAAACGGTTCGGCAGCGGAGTCTGCGCGATGATCGCGGCAATGGTCTTATCCTGTCCCGCGCGGAGCGGGTCGTTATTGAAGATGTTGTAGCTCTTCAGGACGCCCGGGTTCGTCGGATTGCCGGAAAAGTCGACGCTTGCACCGGCGACGCCCGCCGGCAGATTACGGCCGTTCGTCACAAAGCGAAAGTTGCCCTGCCGCATCTGCTCGGTGTAGACAGTGCGCGTGACAATGGCGGTTTCCAGCGCCTTTAAGCCCTGGCCGCTGGCAAAGAAGAACGTCTTGTTCCTGATGACCGGCCCGCCTAGCGTGCCCCCGAAGGTGTGCTGGACGAACTGCCGCTTGCCAACGTTGTTCAGATTGCTCTCCCACTCGTTGGCGTTGAAGCGAGGCGTGCGATAGAGCCAGAACCCGGAACCGTGCAATTCGTTGGTGCCCGATTTCGTGACCATCGCGACCTGTCCACCCGAGTTGCGTCCGGAATCGGCCGTGAAGTTTCCGGTGAGCACGCGGAACTCGGCGAGCATGTCGGGATTCGGCCGCAGCGGCGTAAAGTTCGAGCCGCCCGCGGAAGTCTCGTTCACGTCGATGCCGTCGAGCGTGAAGTTCCACGACCTGTCGCGCGCGCCGTGAATGTGAATGCCGCCACCGGTGTTGGCGCCATTGACGACACCGGGTTGAATCTCCAAGAGCTGCAGCGGATTGCGCCCGCGCGTGCCGACAATCGGCAGATCTTTGATCGTCTTTTCGTCCAGCAACTGTCCGTGATTGCCCGATGTGGCGGTTTGCACCACTTCCGCGGCGCCAGATACTTCGACCACTTCGGTGACAGTGCCCAACTGCAGGGTGACGTTGACCGTGGCCGGCTGGCCGATGGTCACGCGGTTGCCTTTCGCCGAGAACTTTTTGAAGCCGCTTGCCTCGACCGTAAGATCGTATGTACCAGGCTGAATGGATTCGAAGGCGTACGAGCCATTGACGGTGGTCTTCGTGCGGAAAGCCGCAGCGGTTCCTTCGTTGGTCAGTGTGACGTTGGCGTCAACGATGGCCGCGCCGCTTCCGTCGGTAACGACGCCGAGCAATCTGGATGTGGTCCCCTGCGAGAAGAGCGAAAAGGAAAAGAGAGACAGAGCGCATAATGTCCTAACGACCCTGAAGTTCATTCCTCCATTGTAACTTCGTCTTACGGGCGGATTACCATGAATTGCAATGCTGGTTCTTGCTTCTCAATCTCCCCGGCGCAAAGAACTCCTTGAGCGCGCCAGGATTCCATTTACGGTCCGCGTCGCGGACATCGACGAGTCGGTTCACCCCGGGGAGGCGGCGCAATCCTACGTCAGGCGGCTCGCAGCGCGGAAGGCGATGGCCGTGTCCCGCGCCGCGGACGAGTGCATTCTGGCCGCGGACACAACGGTCGTTCTCGACGGCGAGATCCTGGGGAAACCGGAGGATGAGGCGGACGCCGTGCGCATGGTGAGGGCGCTGGCCGGCCGTTCTCACGAGGTGATTACGGGCATCTGTTTGCGCTACCGCCAGGACCTTTTCATCGACGCTTCCGTCACGCGTGTCGACATGTCTCCGATGAGCGCGGCGGAAATCGATGCGTACGTAGCCAGCGGCGAGCCGATGGACAAGGCGGGCGCTTATGGGATCCAAGGCATTGCGTCCCGATACATAACCGGGATCGAAGGCTGCTACTTCAATGTTGTCGGGCTCCCTGTCTCCCTTGTTTGCCGTTACTTGCGTAAAATCGGCCTCCTTTAGAATTTCGCCTTCGGGTAGCGCGGACGGAGCCAGGCGACGAAATTCTCCGGGCAAGCCATCGTGGAGAGGCGTGAATTCCGAACCAGTGCGAAGTCTTCGAACAGGTGCGAATCCTTGATTTCTCTTAGGGTTGTGGGCGGGTTAAGCGGCTGAATGAATTTCATGTCGACGACCCAGGACTTGGGGTTCTTGGGGTCGAGACGCGGCGCCGAATCGACGTGCGCAAGTCCGACGATCGCCGATTCTCCCTGTGAGTGGTAGAGAAACACTATATCGCCCTTCGCCATCGAAGAAATGGTCTTCGCGGCCATGGGGTTGGTGACGCCGTCCCACGTGGTGCGCTTGTCGCGGGCAAAGTCGGCAACCGAATAGGTGTCGGGATCTGTTTTCGCGAGAAAGTAGGTCATGGATGTGTATACCTTACCAACCAAAGAGTTTAGCCTGTAGGGCGTGCGGGATGCACATTCGCCCTACTGAGATACAATAAAAAGTCGATAATAGAGCGTGGCGTTCCTGGATGCGCGGGACGATTGCGCGTTTGAACGACGGACGGAGATATTAAACAAGATGCGGAGCTCATTGGAAAAGTTCTTCGTTTTGATAGTGTTAGGCTTGACGATAGGAATCGCGGCAGAGGCGCAGGAGAAGCCGAAAGGGCCGGAGTCGCCGAAGGTGACGACGCCCCAAACGGAACTGCCGGCGGCGGACAGCCCTGCCGCGCCCGTCGATCCGAAAACCTACAAAATTGGGCCTGAAGACGTAATCGCAATCATGGTTTGGCGCGAGAAGGACATGTCCGGGATGTTCGTTGTTCGCCCGGACGGCCGGATTACACTGCCTCTTGCCGGTGAGATGGCCGTGTCCGATCAGACGCCCGAGCAGGTGCAGACGAAGGTCATTGAAGCCTACTCGAAATACATCAATAAGCCCGAAGTAAGTGTTTCGCTCGCGCGCGTGGGCAGCAAGAAGTATTACCTCGTGGGCCAGGTAATGCATACAGGCACCTTCCCGCTGGTAGTTCCCACGACAATACTCGAAGCCATTAATTCGGCCGGCGGTTTCCAGGAATTCGCCAACCGCAAAAAGGTGACGATTCTGCGCGGCAACAAGATCATTCCCTTTAACTATGAAGAAGTAATCAAGGGGAAAAAGATGGAACAAAATATCCTGGTGGAAAACGGGGATCACATCATCGTTAAGTAGGCGGCGATTTTCAAATCGTTCGTCGCGGCGGCAGCAACGTTTGAAGGAGCAATAGATCGGATGCAAGCTATAGAGAATTTCGAAGTCGCCAGGCGCGCGCCGGATTTCGAAGACTTCGTCGACATCGCGCGCCGCCACAAGAGCTGGATCTTCGGACCCCTCTGGGCCGGAATTGTTGTCTCCACCGTTGTTGCCTTTCTCTGGCCCGACACGTTCGTGTCGTCGGCGCTCATCCGGATCACCTCGTCGCAAGTGCCGGACCGGTTGGTGCAAGACAATCTGAATCAGGTTCTCGCCGAACGTATCAGCGCCATTGCGCAGGGCGTTCTCAGCCGCAGCACGCTTACCAATATCATCCAGACCCACGATCTCTATCCGCGCGAGCGCCGCCGCCTGCCGATTCAAGACATCATCGAGCAGATGAAGAACAAAGACATCACGATCGGCGTTGTCAATTTGCAGACCGGCGCGAAAAGCATTGGGGCGTTCCCGGTGTCTTTCCGGTACGAGAATCGCTATCTCGCTCAGACCGTGACGGCCGACATCGTCAGCAGGATGATCAACGAAAACGAGCGCACGACTCTCACCCAGAGCCAGACGACCACCGACTTCTTCACCCAGGAAGTCGAGAAGGCGAAGCAGCGCCTGGATGAGATCGAAGCACGCCTCGCCGATTTCAAGATCCGCAACGCGGGCACCTTGCCGGAAGATCAGAACGTGAACTTCTCCGCCATGAACTCGCTCGATCAGCGCGTCAGCCAGTTGAACTCTTCTATCAGCCGTGTCAACCAGGAAAAGCTGCTGTTGGAGTCCACCCTGCGCATTCAGCGGGAACAGTTAGGCAAAGCGACGGAGGCCGCCGCCGTGGTTCCCGCCGATCCGGCGCGCGCCGTCCTGAAGAACGAAGAGCTCAGCCGGAAGGAACGCGAAATCAGCGCCGCTGAGGCAACCTTGACGCAGTACAAGGAGATGTACCGCGAGACGCATCCCGATGTGCGGCGGCTGGAAGCGAATCTGGCCCTGCTTCGGCGCCAGCGCGACGAACTGGCGCGGCAAGACAAAGAAGCTCGTGATAAGGACGCACGTGAAGCTGCCGCGGCGGCCAAATCCAAGGTACCCCGTCCGGTTGTTGCGACGAAGGAAATGCTGGCTCTCGACGCGAACATCAAGCAATACGAGTCGATGATCCAGGCAAAAAACGTGGAACTGCAGGATCTGAACTCGGAGATCAACCGCACGGGCCAGCAAGCGCGCAACTATCAGAGCCGCATCACCTCCGCTCCCCATTCCAGCCAGGCATTTGCCCAGTTGAATCGCGATTACGAACAGGCGAAGGCTTCTTACACGTTACTGAAGTCGAAGCAGGACGACTCGGCTCGCGGCACGGCGATCATTCGGAACAAGCAGGGAGAAACTCTCGATCTGCTCGACCAGGCGTCGCTGCCTGTTACGCCGAGCGAACCGCGCCGTCCGATAATCATCGGCATTGGCGCCGCCATCGGTCTCATGCTGGGGCTCATCGCGGTCGGTGTCCGGGAGATGAAGGATTCGACGCTAAAGAACCTGAAGGATGTCCGGGCCTACACACAATTGACCGTGCTCGGCTGTGTCCCGCTGATTGAAGAAGACATCGTTGTCAAACGGCGCAAACGGATGGGGATTCTTGGTTGGTCAACCGCAATCGTCCTCGGCTGCCTTGTTATGGGCGGATCTGTCGCCTACTACATGCTCACTAACAGTTAACTGAGAATCGTGATTCGAGAGGTCCAGATCCATGAGTAAAGTACACGAAGCGTTGCGCCGGGCGGAACAGACAGGCATACTGCCTCCGCCGGGACAGAACGCACCTCACCCGCCGGCGCCGCAGGCGCCGCAGCAGGTGGGCTCCTACTACCGCAATGGCGCCGCTGTCGCGCCCGCCGGCCCAACGATGCAGGAGGTCCTGAGCCGTGTGCAGGAAATTCCCTTCCAGCCGCTGGTCGACGCTCACCTGCTCGACGCAACTCGGCCGAGTGAAGCACCCGCGGAGGAGTTTCGCACCCTTCGGACCCGTCTCAATCATCTGCAGAGCCTGAGCCCCATTCACAACGTTGTCATTACGTCGCCCTCGCCGGCGGAAGGTAAATCGTTCACCGCTGTGAATCTGGCGCTCGCCGAGGCCCAGCTCTCCGACAATTTCACACTGCTCGCCGATTTTGATTTCCGGCGTCCGATCGTCCATTCTTTGTTCCAAATTGACCGCAGCCCTGGTATCACCGACTACCTGATGGGGAAGGCCGAGCTCCATGACGTCATCAAAAGAGTTGCCGGTACCAATCTATACATCATGCCGGCCGGCGAAGCCGTTCTGAACCCGCTGGAACTGTTGAACCTGAATGAAGTCAAGGTCCTTCTGGACCGCCTGCCTTCCGTGTTCAACTGGGTGATCCTCGATACGCCGCCGCTGTTATTCGCGGCCGACGCGAGCCTGCTCTCCACTCTTTGCCACGGCACTGTACTGGTTGTTCGCATCGGCACCACGACGATCGACTCGGTCACGCGCGCCATGCAATCGCTCTGCGAGAACAATGTGCTCGGAATCGCGGTCAACGGCGCCCGCCGCGGCGAGCTTTATAGCAAGTACACCTATTACCACTCCTATTACTACGCTGCCGAAAATGCCCGTACGGGCGGAGGCAAGCTCGACGAGCCGCCCCCGGCATGAGTGATCAGTCCGGGCGGCGAATTGCCAACGCCGCATTCTTACTTCCAAACGCAATGCAGTTTGCGACGGCGTACTCGAACCGCAGCGGCCGGGCTGCTCCGGCAACGTAATCGAGATCGCACTGCGGATCCGGCTGTTCCAGGTTGATTGTCGGATGCACCATGCCGTCGCGCATCGCCAACAAAATTGCGGCTACTCCCGCCGCCCCGCATGCTCCTTGAGGATGTCCCAGCAGGCTCTTCAGCGCGCTGCCGGGTATTCTATCGGCGTGCCCGCGAAAGGCCAGACGAATCGCCACGGTTTCTATTCGATCGTTCAGTTCCGTCGAGGTGCCATGGTATTGCAGATAACCGACCTCTTCCGGCGGGACTCCGGCTTCGGTCAGCGCCATTTCGATCGACCGCGCCGGTTCCTCCCCGCACTCCTCCAGGCGCACACGGTGATAGGCCTCACAGGTCGAACCGTACCCAGCTAACTCCCCGTAGATTCGCGCTCCGCGCGCCAACGCTCTTTCCCGCTCCTCGACCACAAAGAGCCACGAACCCTCCGCGAGCACAAATCCATCCCGGTCCTTGGAAAACGGCCGCGAACCCCGCTCCGGCGCATCGTTCCAACGCTGCGTCATGATGCGCATCAATTGAAATCCACGCACTATCAGCGGCGCCAGCGGCGCGTCCGCTCCTCCCGCGACAACACAGTCGATCATGCCTGTTTGAATCGCACGCATCGCATAGCCGAGCGCGTCCGTCGACGACGTGCAGCCGGTCGAAACAATATGAGACAACCCACGCAACCCGAAGTACATCGATACTTCGCTTGCCAGCGTTCCGATCGTCGACGTCGGAATTACATACACACTGCACTGCTTGGTCTGTCCCGTGTAGAACAGCCGGTACTGCTCCTCCGTAAACGCCTGACTGCCACCACCCGAACCGAGGATCACGCCGATTTTCCGCAATGCATCCCGGTTCATTGTGTGCGGTTCGATCCCCGCGTCGGCCAGTGCCTCGGCCGCGGCGGCGCGCGCCAAGGGCGTCACTCGCCCAACGTGCGGGCGCTCCTTCGGATCCAGCCACGCAGACTCATCAAACCCATCGATTTCGCCCGCAATCCGAACTTGGAAGTCCGATGCGTCGAACTGCCGGATGCGGCCGACGCCGCTCTTGCCGGCGAGCGTATTCGCCCAAAAACATTCACGTCCGATGCCGTTCGGGCTCATCGCGCCGATACCCGTAATGACAGCCCGACGGGCGGTTGTGCGAGAGTGGATAAAAGGCATGAAGGTGCTAGTATAGGCCTTTTCCCCGAGCCAAGTTTCATGGATGCGGATTTCACTCCCAACGAAATCGAGGCGCCGCCTCCGGTCCTCTCCGAGCTAAACCCCTTTGTTCCGGCACCGCCGCCGCCCCCGCCGATCGTAGTGCCGAAATTGCCGCTCCCCGGCACTGTGCCTCGAGTGCTTGCGGGCATTGAGAGCGGTATCCTCGGTGCGCTCGTCATGATCGGGTGGTTCGCGATCGACTCCCTGCTGGAGCGCCAATACTGGTGGGCGATGCTCAACTTGTGGGGAGCGGGCGTTTACCACAATCGCGTTTTTTCCATGGGATTCGGCATCGCGACGCTGGCCGGCGCATCTACTCATTTCTTTTTACATGGCGTCGGCGGTGCGCTCTGGTCGCTGGTTGGCGGAAGGATGTCCAACTACTGGCTCCATCTGCTCTTTTCGTTTGCGGCCGCCGCCGGCTGGTATCTCTTGTTAATGCACGCTTTTTGGCCCGTGGTGGCTCCGGTCGTCAGCCGTATCACGCCGATTCCAGCCACCTTTCTCGCCTATTTTCTCTTTGGAGCTGCTATCAGCCGGATCCCGCACCGGGCTCGTCAATTGGGCATGATTTGGGAAACGTAACATAGCCGGAGTTTGAACCCATTCACCCGGATCAGGTAAACTGTTTAGTTTGTGTGCCGAATCGAGGGAGGCTGGTCACCTGTGTGGAAACCGGGGCTAGTCCAGGTGCGTCACCAAAAGAGTCGCAGAGTGGAAAGGATTTAGCGCTGAATGAAGCATGCCGGGCTTGGAAGCCTGCAACTTCTGGCTGTATTGTGTGTCTGTCTCGGAGCAGGTTCACTATATTGCCAGCAACCACCCACTACTACTCCTGCTAAACCCGCACCCGCTAAGCCCGGTCCGCAGAACCCCTTTGAGACGGTTCCGCAGCCGGCTGAACAGCCGCAGCCTGCGAAGCCGGCTCCTGCCAAACCTGGTGCGCCTCAACTGGAGTCTCCCAAGCCCGCTGCAGAACCGGCTAAGCCCGAGACTGCGCCCGCCGGAAAAGTGGATGACGTTGTAGAGCTCGTGGAATTCCGTGGCGCGCGCCGCGTTCCACAAGACACGCTGCGCGCGATGATCCTTACGAAGAAAGGCGACCGGCTTGACGAAGAGACGCTCCGCCGCGACTTCATGACGCTCTGGAACCAGGGCCGTTTCGATGACATAACGCTCGAAAAGGAAGCGGGCCGCACCGGTTACATCATCCGCTTCGTCGTTGTGGAACGGCGCATCGTGCGCTCGATCAAATACGACGGCGCGAAGTCCGTCACTGTCTCTGAAATTCTGGACCGCTTCAAAGAGCGCCGCGTTGGCCTCACTGTGGAAACGCAGTACGACCCAAACAGGGTTCAGCGCGCGGCGGTTGTCCTGAAGGAGTTCCTCGCGGAACGCGGACGGCAATACGCTACCGTCGAACCCGAGTTGCGCCAGATCCCCCCTTCCACGATGGAAGTGGTATTCAAGGTCACCGAAGGCCCGAAAGTGAAAATGGGCCACATTGAGATCGAGGGCAACAAGATCTTCAGTGATCGCGTGGTGATTCGCGCGATGAAGAATCTGCACCCGATCGGCGTTCCGCGATCCATCCTGTTTGAAAATATCTTCGCCAAGACCTTTGACTCGTCGAAGCTGGAAGAAGACAAGCAGCGCGTCCAGAGCTTCTATCAGGAAAAGGGTTACTTCACCACTCGCGCCGGTGAACACAAAGTCGTTATCCGCGACACGGGTGGCGGCGGTCTCAAGATCCCCCTTCTCCATCCGAACAAGCCGGGCAAGAAGGCCGATCTCACCGTCAACATCGAGGAAAGCCGGCTTTACAAGCTGCAGAGTCTCAACGCGGTGGGCATGAAGCTCTTCCGCACGCCGGAAACGATCCTCGGAAACATCTTCCAGATGAAGGTGGGCGATACATTCTCCACCGCCAAACTCCGGAAGGGTCTGGAGCAGATTCGTAAGCTTTACGGCGAATTCGGCTACATCGACATGGTGCCTGAGCCGGACATTAACCCAGTGACAGGTACCGACAAGATCGACTTCACTCTCAACGTCGACGAAGGCAAGCAGTTCTTCGTGCGCCGCATCGATTTTTCGGGCAACACCACCACGCGCGATAAGGTCATTCGCCGCGAACTCCTTGTAGACGAAGGCGACATGTTCTCCACGCGGCTTTGGGAGCTCAGCATTCTTCGCCTGAATCAGCTCGGCTATTTTGAGGCGTTGAAGGAAGGGGAAGCGGCGGAAATCAAACGCGATACGCGCACCAACACCGTGGACATCACGTTGAAGGTGAAGGAACGCGGGAAGAACTCCGTCCAGCTTTCGGGCGGCGTCAGCGGTATCGCGGGCAGCTTCGTGGCCTTTGGCTATTCCACCAACAACTTCCTCGGCCTCGGTGAAACGCTGGGCATCAACAGCCAACTCGGTGACCGCATTCGCGATGTCACCTTCAGCTTTACCGAGCCCTACCTTTTTGACCGCCCCATCCAAACCGGCTTCACGGTCTACATGCAGCGGTACAACTACGATCAGGCGCGCGAAGTGTCGCTGTTGAGCGGCCGCAACCTGATCCCGCTCTATCAGGCCCTTGGTACGAACAATCTGCTCAACTACGTATCGAATGGGCGCGGCTTCACCGTCTTCGCATCGTCGCAGCTCCGCCGCACGTTCGCGCGGTGGACGCTGAGCTATGGGTACGACCGCTCGAAAATCCAAACGCTCACCGACTCCGCCAACCAATACTTCACCTACGTCAACTTCCAGGGCTTGGGCGGTCCGAACCAATTAAGCGGCATCCGCACCAGCAAAATCGTCCCTTCGTTCCAATACAACACCGTTGATCACCCGATCACGCCCAGCCGCGGCAAGAGTCTCTACGCTTCGGTGACATTCGCCGGCAGCTTCCTTGGCGGTAATGTGAACATGATTGAGCCGTCGATCAGCCACACCATGTTCCGGGCGGGGTTCAAAAAGGGCCACGTTATCGGCTATCGCCTTCTCGGCCGTCTCATTAGCGGCTACGGCGGCAAGACGGCGCCTCCCTTCAATCGCGTCTATATGGGCGGCGAAAACGACGTGCGCGGGTTCCAGATCTGGGGCGTCAGTCCGATGGCGTACATCGCTTCGGAGTCGTCGGTGCCGGTGCTGAATGACGATGGGTCGGCCCGTCAGCAACGCATCCTGCAATCTGACGGCAGCTACATCTTTTCGCCTGTCGCGCAGAAGATTCCGATCTACCAGTTGATCTTCCCCGGCGGTGATACGCAGGGCATCGCGAACCTCGAATACCGCATTCCGATCTTTGGGCCGGTCACACTGGCCGCGTTTTTCGACGCCGGCTTGAACAAGATCAGTCTGCGGAAGCAGTTGCGGATGAATCCCGACCGCGTCGACTCGCTCAACTTCAACCATCCTTCGGCAGGCTTCGACAACCGCGTGCTCGTGGCACCGGGTACAGAGCGGCTCCGTACCTCCACCGGCCTTGAAATGCAGATCATGATGCCTGTCGTCAACGCGCCGTTCCGTTTCTACTGGGCGTACAATCCGACCATCGTGCGGCAGTTCCTGCAACCCCCGGTCGTTTTGGACCGCTCTACGTTCCCCAATCAGGCTACCTTCCTGAATTCTGTCGCCACATGGGGGACGGCGACGCCGTTCTTCGAACAGCGCAAAACCTTCCGCTTTACCATCAGCCGTACGTTCTAGGCCGCGCCAAACCGTCGCCACCTGTCGTCCCCGGCAACTTTAGTACAATGAAGTGCACCGTCTTGAGGAGTCTCAAAAAGTGAATCGAATGATGCTTTGGCTGCCGGCTATGATCGCTAGCGCAGCCCTTTCGCTGCCCGCGCAGGCGCCCCCGAACAAGATTGCCATCATCCATCTGCAGAATGCCATTATCGGCACCAAAGATGGGCAGAAGGCCGCTAAGGAACTCGAAACCAGGTTCATGCCGAAGCGGCAGGAGATTGAAAAGCGGCAGGGTGAAATTCAGGCCTTGCAGCAGCAGCTTCGCGCCAGCTCCAACACCGCGAGCGAAGAACAGAAGAATAAGTTGATGCGCGACATCGACACCAAGCAGAAAGCTCTGCAGCGCGATGGGGAAGACGCCTCGGCCGAGCTCGATCAGGAACAGCAGAAGCTCTTCCAGGAGATCGGCGGCAAGGTGATGGCCGTCATCGACAAGTACGCGAGCGACAATGGTTTCGCCGTTGTCATTGATGTCAGCGCCCAATCCAGCCCGATCCTCTACGCCTCAACGGCCGTCGACGTAACCCGCCAGGTGGTGGATCTCTACGACAAGAATGCTCCGGCCGCCGGCGCCGCCGGTCCCGCGACCCCAGTACCCGCTCCGGTTAAGCCCAAGCCCGTAGCGCCAGTCAAATAGGTTTTCCGTCCCGCAAACGGAAATCGGGGGATGATTCGAAAGGATCGTCCCCCGATTCCATTAGAACCCTGTAGGCTTCACCCAAAAACTTTCTTTCCACACGGCACCGGGCGCGATCGATTGCAACTCCTTGTATTTGCCCTCATGCGCCAGGTTCATGGAGTTGGTCACACCCGTCATCGGCTCGAAGCAGATAAAGTCGCGGTTCGGTCCGGAAGGCGCATAGACAACGGCCACCGGGTACTTCGGCCCATAAATCACCGATACCTTCTGTTGTTTTCCCTGTACGGAGAACTCAGCCAACCCCTTGGCGTCCCGCACTAGTCCTGTAAACACATCGTCAAGCTGCGTTGCCGCCAGCACATGCGGATCGCCATATGGATTCGGCGTTGTTTCACCCGTCGGCGTCAACTTGCCGTTCAGGGTCACGTGGAGCTTCGCGGGCAGCGTCACCTTCCACTCCGCGCGCGGCGCGTCATGCACACGGAAGTACGGATGATAACCGATGATCAACGGCATCTTTTCGAACGACAGATTCGTGATTTCAGTTTCCACTTCCAGCGCGCCGTTGGCGAGTCTGTAGGTCATGTCAATCGTGTGCGCAAACGGAAATTGAGCCATGTATTCAGGCAGCCGGAAAAACTCCAGGCGGCTTGTCACCCACGCGCTCTTCTCATCCGCGCCGATGCCGATCATCTTCCAATGCGGGCTGTAGTTCACAAGGCCGTGAATGGGGAGTTGATTGCCGTCCAGCCGGTAATTCTTCAGTTCCGGATTCAACAGGTACTTTTTGCCGTTCGCGAAAAACGCGGCCTGGTCCAGCCGGTTCGCCCATGGCGCCAGGAACGGATTGCCTTGCAGCGTAGGCTTTGCTTTCAGCTCGGAAAGCTTCCGATACGGCGACCAGAACACATCCTTCCCTTTCACCAGCATCCGGTAGGCATTATTGCCGAGGGAAGGAACAATCGACACGGTCACATCATTTGTGTTGTCGCGGAGAGTCAACGTTCCGATACCGTCATCGGAACTCGTGCGCGCCTCGTATTGGGCGCCTTGAGCGAGTGCGGTCATAGCAAGAAGGGCAGGGATGAGGGTGTTGGGTCTCACTAGTCTTTACGTTCCCGGAGGTCAAGTTCTGTCTCTTCCTGACAGCACCAGCAGACTCCCGGGGTGCGTGTCCGGATAGCGCAGACGTCGCACCAGTATGTCACATAGAGGCGTTTGCCGCCCTTGTGTACGAACAGCGGATTTTCGTGGATCGGCGCGGCCATAAATACGCCATTGGCGCCCATCTGGCCCACCACTTCAAAGTCGCTGCCGATCACCCTTTTGTCCCGCAAAACGCCGCGCACCTGCTCGTCCCCGTCGACCGGAATCCGCCGGCCGTCCGATGTCACCACCAGCGGCTGGTCCCCAGCGGTCAGCCACCCACGGATGGTTCCAGCCCCTAACTCGGCGGCTCTTGCGGCTATCAACGGAAAAAGCAGCAGATAACGGCGTCGCACGTCTCTATTGTAGCCCTGTTACAATCGGGAGGCATGCCGCGCCGTGTCGCGATTTTTGTTACTTGTATCGTCGATCAACTCTTTCCAAAGGCCGGTATGGCGATGGTCGAAGTGCTCGAGCGTCTTGGCTTCGAAGTCGAATTTCGCGCCGCGCAGACCTGCTGCGCTCAACCGGCGTTTAATAGCGGCTATCACACCGAAGCCCGAGCCGTCGCGCGCCATTTTCTCGACGTGTTTTCCGATGCCGAAACGATTGTGGTCCCGTCGGGGAGCTGCACGTCGATGATCACGCATCATTTTGAGGAGCTCTTCGCCGGCGACGCCAAACAACTCGAACGTGTGCGCACCATTGCGCCGCGCGTTTACGAATTCTCCCGCTTCTTAGTGGACGTCGCGGAAGCCGGCGATCTCGGCGCGCGCTTCCCGCACAAGGTCACTTATCACGATTCCTGCCACGCGCTTCGCGATCTGCAGCTCAAAGCCCCTCCCCGTGCGCTTTTAAGCAAAGTAAAGGATCTTGAGCTCATCGAAATGGAAACGGCCGAAGAGTGTTGCGGTTTCGGGGGAACGTTTTCGGTCAAGTTCGCCGGGATCTCCGGAGCGATGGCCCGCACGAAGATGGACTCTATTGTGAAGACCGGCGCCTCCTATGTCGTCTCGCTCGACTCCAGTTGCCTGATGCAGCTCCGCGGCGCTCTTTCACGCGCCGGCCATAAAATAGAAACGATTCATCTTGCCGAGGTCCTTGCCTCCCGCGATTGATTATTATGAGCGCCCCGGAACCGGCCATTCGCAAAACGCTTGCCGATGCCAATCTGCAATTGGCCATCTACAATAACACCGGCCGTTTCAAGGAAAACCGCCGCAAAGCCGTCGCGCCGGAAAAGCTTCCCGAATACCAGAAACTCCGTTCCCAGGCTGCGGCCGTCAAACGCCACACGCTCGATTTTCTTGACGTGTACTTGATGCAGCTTGAGGCGGCGGTCACCGCTAACGGCGGCAAAATCGTCTGGGCGAGTACCGGCCAGGAGGCGGCGGACTTCATTTTGAATCTGGCCAAGGAGCGAGGCCACAATCTCATCGTCAAGTCGAAATCGATGACCAGCGAAGAGATTCATCTCAACGAGAGGCTTATCGAGCACGAATTGGAGGCCGTTGAAACGGACCTGGGCGAATACATTCTTCAACTCGCCGGTCAACGGCCCTTTCATATCGTCGCGCCGGCGATCCACTTGACTCGCGACGATGTGGCCGATCTCTTCACCGAAAAGCTAGGCATCGAACGCGACACCGTTATTGAGAATCAGGCGATGACTGCCCGCCGTGTCCTGCGGGAGAAATTCATGGCGGCTGGTATCGGCATCACCGGAGCAAATTTTCTCATCGCCGACTCCGGTGCTGTTGTCATCGTCGAAAACGAAGGGAATGCCCGGCTCACTCACTCGGCTCCGAAGATTCACATCGCTATCGCCGGAATTGAAAAGCTGATTCCGCGCATGCGCGATCTTGGCGTCTTCCTCGACCTCCTTGGCCGCAGCGCTTCGGGTCAGCCTCTGACGAGCTACACGTCTATCGTTTCCGGGCCTCGCCGCGAAGGCGAACTCGACGGCCCCGAGGAATTCTATGTCGTGCTACTCGATTCCGGCCGGACGAAGGTGCTTGCCGATTCTCAAAAGCGCGAGTCTCTCCAATGCATCCGGTGCGGCGCCTGCCTCAACACGTGTCCCGTGTACAGAAAAATCGGCGGACACAACTATCCGTGGGTCTACTCGGGCCCAATCGGAAAGATTATTACGCCGCAGTTTCAGGGCCGCGAGAAGGATCCATGGCTGCCGTTCGCATCGAGCCTTTGCGGCGCTTGCGCGGAAGTCTGCCCCGTTAAGATCGACATTCCCGGCATTCTGCTCCAGCTTCGCCGCGAGCACTCCGAATCGCCGCAAGGCAGTGAGGAACGGACGATGTTCCGGCGCTGGGCATGGTTAATGCGGAGGCCGCGCATCTATTCGTTCGCTGCGAAGATTGGCCTCGGTTTCCTTGGGCGAAAGCCGAATTCATGGCTGAAAAGGGTGCCGTGGCCAGCGAATCGCGGCCCCCTCGTCGCGTGGCTCGCCGAGCGGGATTTCCCGGCGCCGCCGCCCAAGTCCTTCCGCGATTTGTGGAAAGAGAGAAGGCGATAACTTTGGACCCGCGCGACATCCTCTTCGGCCGCGTGCGCGAAGCGCTGGGCCGCAAGATCGGTCAGAAGCCACTGCCTCCGCCGGAGCCCCTCCTCCGCATTCGCAGTGAGCCCGCTGCGTCGAAGTTAGAGATCTTCCGCAACGCCCTTGAATCGCTTTCCGGGACAGTCACTGTTGCTCCGGAAGTCGCGGGCGTGCGTGAGGCCGTCGAGAAGTTGCTTAACGGACGGACCGCCATCGCTTCGAATAATCCTTTCCTCGCCAAGTGCGGTATTCCGGACATCTCCGGAGTCACGTCAGGTATCAGGGACTCCGCCGAATTGCGTAACGCATGCGTTACCGCGGGCGTCGGTATAACAGGCGCCTATTGCCTGTTGGCCGATACCGGCACGATTGTACTCCGCGCGACTCCGGAGGAGCCACGTCTCATCTCTCTCCTCCCGCCGGTTCACATTGCCGTAGTTCATCAGGACCGCCTGCTCACTAACTTGGATGAGATGCTCTCGATGATCCCTCGGCCCGTTAACGCCTCCAGCGCAATGGTATTTATCACCGGCCCAAGCCGTACCGGAGATATTGAGCAGTTCCTCGTGCGCGGCGTGCATGGCCCAGGCGCCGTTCATGCGGTCATCGTCAGCGGAAAGAATCCCCCGGAATGATTCGCTATCTTTTCTTGCTGTTCACGATCCCTGCCTGGCCGCAGGCACTGGAGCTCGCCGTGGGCGGCGGGCTGTCCCGTCTCATGAACACCGGACTGGGCACCGTTTCGACCGATTCGGGCCAGCCGAATGACTACAGCCTGAAGGGCGGCTTCCGCATCAATTTCCGGATGACCACGAACACGGGCGATCGCTCCGGTCACGAGTTTGGCTACGCCTACAACCGCACGCAGCTCGTACAGCATTCGACAGATGGCACAACATCCAAGCAGGGAATGGCGATTCATCAAGGCTTCTACGACTATTTGCTGTATCCCACGCGCGAAGGCTCCCGTATCCGTCCATTCGCCGCGGGCGGAGTCCATTTTGCCAATTATGTTCCTCCCGGCGCCAGCGCCACCAGCGGCGGCGGCAGCACCAAGTTCGGCGTCAACTACGGCGGCGGGCTGAAGATCCGCGTCTCGGAACGCTTCATGCTACGCTTCGACGCGCGTCAGTACATCAATCCGAAGCCATTCGGCCTGATCAACCCCGGCGGCTGGATTCGCATGAATGAGCTTTCCAGTTCGCTGGCGTTTGTTCTTTAGGCGGTTTGCGGCAAATCGCGGCGGCGGCCTGCCAGCACACCAAAGATATCTGCTTCCGTCCGGCGCGGATCCATTGGGTCATACACGGCCAGTACGGTGCGTCCGACCGGCCAAGCCTTCAGTTTTGCCGACGGCAGTTCCGGCGACTTTCCCTCAAACCACCGGCCATTCGACCCTCTGAAGGCGTACGTGAAGCGGCCGGTCTCCTTTCCGGGAGCCATTGCGGCGTCGCGTACCTCGGTTTCGACGATCTGTCCGTAGCGGAAGAGCCGGTCAGTCTGGATGACTTGCCTGGCGCACTTCGCCACATAGCAAAATCCCGCCAGCATCACCAGCAGACCAGCGGCCAGCACGGCGGTTTCCGCCAAGAACGTGTTGCTCACGCTCACTACGTGGCCAACCTCGGCTCGCCGCGGCTCGCGAGAGTCGTGCACCATGCTGATCTTTCCGGCCGCGCGCAACTCGGGTTCCTGCGCTTCGTCGACTACAAAGGGTTTTTGGAAGAGAACGCCATTCTCGTCTGTGTACTCGACATCGATCCGGAGCGCGCCGGCAAGGGGCGTAAATCGCACGATTCGCCCCTCTGTCTGACGAAGATTTTCCAGAAACGCGGCCGAGTCCTGGCGCCAAAACCAGCCCTGCAGCGCGATTGCGACTCCAGCAGGTATCGGTAGGATCCCGAGAAGTACTAAACTCCACCCTTTTAGAATCCAATAGTTAACCATCAGGCGCCCGGAGTGCGAACACTCCTATACTCGCATGACCAGATCCACTTGGCTATAGGGTGATGTGTCTAGCGCTTAATGCTGCGCTGCGCCCACGCTCTCGCCGACCTGCACCGCCGGCCCTTCGCTATGAGCCAGGCTGAGCATTAGTCGCCGCCCCAGTAACTCCATACCGTTCAATGCATTGACGGCCGCCTCGGCGTCCTCTGGACGCTCGAAGTCCGCGAAGCCGAACCCTCGCGACTTCCCGGTGACGCGATGCTTCACGATTGCCACCCCGGCCGGATAGATGGAATGACCTGCGAACCATCCGCGCAGATCTTCGTCTTGTGCCTGAAACGGTACGTTGCCGATGAACACTTTTCTGGACATGTCGTTATCGGACCTCGAATGCCGATAAAGGCATTTTAATGAACGGACCCTAACGAAGCAAGTCTTTAAAGCAAACTTTAGTTAATTATTTTCGTGGCCTTGCTGGCGCCCCAATTGCTACCTTCGACTGGCAACGCTCTCGGCCGTCAGCCGGCTGTTCTTCCGTCCGTAGGTGAAGTAGACCAGCAGCCCTAGCGCCATCCAGATAAACAGCCGTAGCCAGTTCTCCGTGCCGAGTCCGTACATCAAGTAGAGGTTCACCACAATGCCGAGAATCGGCACCACGGGGACCAGTGGCGTCTTGAATGGCCGCTCCAGCCCAGGGTTCGTGCGGCGCATCACCAGGATTCCCGCGCAGACGAGCACGAATGCGAACAGCGTGCCAATGCTGGTCGCCTCCCCCAATTTCGACAGCGGAAGGAAGGCCGACATCAAGCTGACGAACACCATGAACAGCATGTTGCTTCGCCACGGTGTCTGCCACTTTGGATGGATCGCCGAGAACAGGCGAGGCAGGAGGCCATCCCGCGACATGGAAAAGAATACGCGGCTTTGGCCAAGCAGCATCACGAGAATCACGGACGTGTAGCCGGCGATGATCGCGAACTTCACGAGTTTCCGCAGGAAGATATAGGGCGTCCTATCAATCGCCACAGCGACGGCCGCCGGGTCGTTCAACTCCTTGTAGTTGACGATTCCGGTCAGCACGTAGCTGAACAGGATGTAGAGAACGGTGCACACCAGCAGTGAACCGATAATGCCGATTGGCATATCGCGCTGTGGGCGCTTCGCCTCTTGCGCCGCGGTCGACACGGCGTCGAATCCGATGTAGGCGAAAAAGATGATGCCCGCACCGCGGACGATTCCCGACCAGCCATAGTTGCCGAATTCCCCGGTTACAGTCTCCGGAATGAGCGGTACATGATTGGCAGGGTTCACATACGCCCACCCGAAACCGATAAACAGGATGATTACAGCCACCTTCACCACCACGATCACCGCGTTCACCCTGGCCGATTCCTGGATGCCGATCATGAGAAGCACCGATACCATGCACACGATGAATACGGCGGGCAGGTTCACGATGCCGGAGGCGATCATTGTGCCGTCCGGCAACTGAACGCTCTCAAAAGGACCTGCCGCCCACTCCATTGGGAAATTCAAGCCGAAATCTTTCAAGAGGCTGACGACGTATCGCGACCAGCTTGTCGCCACAGTGGATGCGCCGACGGCGTACTCCAGCACCAGGTCCCACCCGATCACCCAGGCAAAGAGCTCACCCATCGTCGCGTACGAATACGTGTACGCCGAGCCCGCGACTGGAATCATCGTCGAGAATTCGCTGTAGCAGAGGCCGGCGAACGCACAACCCACGGCCGCGACCACGAATGACAGCATGATCGCCGGTCCGGCGTGTTGCGCCGCCGCCGGACCGGTCAGAGAGAACAAGCCCGCGCCGATAATGGCGCCGATGCCCAGGGCAGTCAACTGTGTCGCCGTGAGTGTCCGTTTTAACTTGTGCTCGCCCGCTTCTGATTCCGCAAGAATCCGGCTCAGCGGTTTGGTCGCGAAAAGACTCATTCTCAGACCTCTCTCTTCTTCCATACGAAGTAGACCGGGATTCCTAATAACACAATCAGCAGTCCGGGCCAGGTGAAATTCGGTTTGTAGAGCAACAACAGCAACTCAACTACGCCGGCCAGCAGAATGTAGGCCGCGGGTAGCACCGGATAACCGAATGCCCGGTATGGCCGCTCCATTTCTGGACGGGTTCTACGGAGAACGAAGATCCCGGCAATTGTCAGGATGTAGAAAAGCAAAACAGCGAATATAACATAGTCCAGCAATTCGTTATAGCTGCCGGTCAACGTAAGGGCGCAGGCCCAAAGGCATTGGATCCAAAGCGCTGTGACCGGTGCATGTGTGCGGGGATCGAGCCGTTCCGCCGCCCGGAAAAAGAGCTTGTCCAACGCCATCGCGTAGTAGACCCGTGCGCCGGCCAGCGTCAATCCATTCAGGCAGCCAAAGGTTGAGACCATAATGGCAGCCGCCATCATCTGCACGGCTTGGCCGCCGAAAATCCCTCGCGCCACTGCCGTGCCTACGCGATCCTCCGGTGCCGTCTGAATCGCTTCGAGGGGCAGCACGAGCAGATAAACGTAGTTGCACGCGAAATAGAGCAAAGACACCAACCCCACTCCCAACACAAGCGAAAGCGGCAAGTTTCTCTTCGGGTTCCGCATCTCACCCGCCGTGAATGTCACGTTATTCCAGCTATCTGCGCTGAACAGCGATCCCACCAGCGCAACACCCACCAACTGCACGGTCTTCCAGCCCCATTCGACTCCGGCAAATGGATCGGCGAAATTTCGCGCCACTGCCGCTTCGTTCCTCCCCCATATCCATCCGGCGAAAATCAGTCCGAGCAGCGCCGCTGTCTTCGCCACCGTGAAGATGTTTTGAACGAGCGCGCCGGTTCTAATTCCGCGTGAGTTCACCCACGTCAGGAGTGCGATCAGCGCAATCGCCACGGCCTGCTGCGTCGATAGGAACGGCAGGATTTTGTTCGCGGCGGATACCGCCGGAACAAACACGCCGAGAAATTTCGCGAACGCCACTCCAACGGCTGCAATCGTTCCCGTCTGAATCACCAGGAAGAACGTCCAGCCGTACAGGAATCCGTATAGCGGTCCAAACGCCTCGCGTAAATATACGTACTGTCCGCCCGCATGAGGCATTGCGGCGGCGAGCTCTCCGTAGCTTAGTGCGGCGATCAGAGTCAATAATGCGGTCACCGCCCACGCCGCCAGCAACAAACCCGGAGACTGCACCTGCCGTCCGATATCCGCCGCCACAATGAACACGCCGGAACCGATCATCGATCCCATCACGATCGTCGTCGCATCGAAGAGCCCGAGGCTCCGTGTCAATTCTATGCTTTCAGTGCGTGCAGCCATGCCTCGGTTCTCCCCCGTATTGTCGTTCTGCTCGCATCCTGCGGAA
This sequence comes from Acidobacteriota bacterium, assembly GCA_016185425.1. Lineage (GTDB taxonomy): Bacteria > Acidobacteriota > Terriglobia > Bryobacterales > Bryobacteraceae. The sequence goes on from JACPNQ010000024.1 coordinate 144,450, forward strand.
TCAAACCGCTGATCACCGCCACGGAATCCGCGCCTGCGTGCAACACTTCGGCTGCGTTTGCCATTGTGACACCCCCGATGGCTACGACGGGCCGCTTCGACAGCGGCCGCAGTTCTCGCAGCAACTCCAACCCCAGCACCGGATCGGGATTCTCCTTTGACGAAGTTCCGAAGATCGGTCCGACCGCATGGTAGTCCACCGGTTCGTTGTTCGCTGCCTCCAACTGTTCCCGGTTATGCGTTGACAGGCCGATAATCGTATCCGGTCCCGTCAGTTGCCGCGCAAATGCCGGCAGCAGATCGTCCTGCCCCAAATGCACATGTGCGTTGAGCAGCTTTGCCATATCCACGCGGTCGTTGATCACTAATCCGATTCGCGCCTGTTCGCATAACACGGCCAGGTGCGCCGCTGTTTCGAACAGATCGCGCGAAAAATGTCCCTTGTGACGGAGCTGCAATATCTCCGCACCCGCCTCAATCACTCCGATCGCGGCCTCCAGGAGCGGCACTCCCGCCCTCTCCAGCGCCGCGGTATCGAGAATCGGATACAGTTTCGGCAGGCTCATCGCAGATGCTTCTCGAAGAACGCGGTCGTGCGCTTCAACGCATCGATCCATGTCTCGTCCCGAACGAATCCGTGGTCCTCTTCCGGGTAAAAGATCTCCTCAAACGGCCGCCCTTCCTGAATCAGCTTCTCCGTCAATTGCACGGTGTCCTGGAACAAAACGTTCGAGTCTACCATGCCATGTACTAACAGCAAATGGTCCCGCAGATTGTGGCTGAATGTAATGGGCGATGAGCGCCGGTAGGCTTCCGGATTCTCCGCCGGAGTCGTGAGCCGTTCCCGTGTATAGGCGTGGTTGTAGTTTTCCCAATCGTTCACCGCCGCCCACGAACTCCCCGCCTTGAACACCCCTGGCGCAAGAAACATCGCCATGTTGGTCATAAACCCCCCGTAGCTGACACCCCAGATGCCCAGCTTCCCCATATCGATATTCCCCAACTCTTTCACATAGTCGACGGCGCCAAGCACATCGCCCAGGTCGGGCCCGCCCATGTGGAGATAGACTCCTGTCCGCCACTCCCTTCCATAGCCCGACGAACCCCGGTAGTCGAGGTCCATAATCACATAGCCCTGCGAAGCTAAATATGCGTTGTACGCGAATCGCACGTCCTGATAGGAGCCCCATTGCTTTAGAACGCTCGATGCGATTCCGGCGCCGTGAACAAAGAAGACGGACGGCCATTTCTTGCCATCTTTACGCGAAGGGTCGTATCCGGGCGGCAGCAGCATCTTCGCCTTGACGATCGCCTTGTCCCCGCGCGAAGGAAACTCGACAAACTTCGTCTCTGGCCACTTGTAGGCTCCAAAATCCGGACGCGTCGATACAGTCACGCGCTCGCCGTTGACAAACAGGTCGAGAGGCATCCGCAAGTCCGCCTCCAGCAGCGCGATGTTCCTTCCATCGTGAGAGACGACGCCGACGTTGACGCCTTCACGTCTGGAGATCCGCTGCTTTCCGTTTCCATCCGGCAGGATCGAATAGAATTGCCGCTCGTTCGTTCCGGCTTCCGTCGACGCATAATATAGGCGCTCCCCGGCCCATTGCGGCGCGAACCCAAATCGCTCGGTATCAATCTCCCAATTTCCTCGTGTGATTTGCTCAAGTTTCCCGCCTGCCGCCGGAATGCGATGCAGATGGATAAAGCCATCGGCGTCTTTAGTCAGGGCCACCCATTTTCCGTCTGGGGACCACATGAAAAACGACTGGGCTACCCATCGCGTGTCCGAATCTTCGTGCAGCACCCGCGCCTTCCCTGTTTCCGCGTCGTAGATCCGGAATGTGGCCTTCTTGCGGTCCTGGGAAACCACACGAGCCAAGACTTCCTTCGAGTCCGGCGACCAGTCCGGCGAAGCGCCTTCGCCCAAACGGACCGGCTTGCCGCCTTTTGCCGGCACTACGAACAGAATCGAGGGCGCGGGTTCATCGCCCGCAACCGTTCGCGGGAACGGCCGCGCGGAAACGAACCGCCCCGAGTAAAGCGGCAACATCTGTGAGCGTCCCGCCGTCGCCGAAGCCGCATACAATACGCGCGCCCCGTTGGGGGAAAACTGAAACCCGGCAGTCGCGCCGTCGGCGACCTGCACGACCGCTCCAGTGCGCAAATCGTGGACGAAAATCTCCCCGCCGCGGAAATACGCCAATTGGTTCCCATCCGGCGAGAGCTTCGGCGCGCCCTCGTTCGCGCGAGTCTGTGTCAGCCGAAATGGCTTGGCACTCCCGTCTGCCGGGACCCAATAAATGTCCCCTTTCCAAGCAAAGGCAGCGCGGGTTCCGTCGCCGGAAAGCGAAAACGCCGTCAAGCCGGCATCTGGTAGCCGATGTGACTTCAACCGTTCGTCGTTGTCATCGGCAGGCGGATTGAATTCGTCCTTTACAAACTCGAGCGCGGTCAGGCGCACGCGCTGTTTCGCCGCCGCGTCATAGGCATAAAGGTCCAAGAATCGCCGCCCGGATTCATTCCAAAGAAATACCAGCCGCGGTGCACTCTTCGCCCACGTGAGATTTTGTGGCGGCGTTCCCCAAACGTACGGTCTCGAAAAGAGCGACTCAATCGACCACGGCGCGCCTGCCACCACCGGTCCAAGTAGCAGCATGGAAGGGAAGAACCTCATATTGGTTAAACCGCATGATAGCTTGGAATCATGCACCGCCGTCGATGGCTCACACTGGCCGCGGCCGCGCCACTCGCTGCGAAAACCCGCATGTCCAGGTGGCAGGCGAAGACGATCGATGGCGAACAATTGGACGGCGCGGCACTCAAGGGGCAAGTAGTCCTCGTCCAACACTGGGCCACGTGGTGCGGTTATTGCCGCAAAGACGAGCCGGCGATCGAGCGCATCCTTTCCGACCATGCCAAAGATGGTCTGGTAGTCATTGCCATCAACGCAAACGAACCCAGGGCCATCGTCAAGAGCTACCTAAAGAGTCACCAACGCACCGCGAAGATCGTGCTCTCTCCGGACACGAATCTTTCCAGGCTCTTCGACGATACGGGGGTCCCAGCCTACATTCTTATCGACCGGGAGGGTAATCTCGCCGGAACGCAAGCTGGGTCAGGCGGCCTTATGGCGCTGCGCGAATTGCTTAAAGATGCGGACCTTGGGAAGTAGCACGACGTGGATCTGACCATTGCGGCTGCGCAATCGGCGTCGATTCCCGGCAATGTTCCGCGGAATGTCTCTCATCATTTCCGATTTGCCGAAATCGCCGCGGATCGTGGCGTGCAACTGCTGGTTTTCCCGGAGTTGTCGTTAATCGGCTATGAGCTGGATATTGCATCGTCGAACATCGTCCGGCCGGAGAGTTCGGACTTCGATCCGCTCCGGGAGTTAGCGGCGCAGGCCGATATGACGGTGGTAGCCGGCGCGCCAGTGCTGGGCGATGGCGGAAGGCTGCACATTGCGTCGCTCATTTTCCGGCCGGATCGCACGGTGGCCGTCTATACCAAAGAGCATGTCCACGAAAGTGAAGCAGGCGTCTTCGCGCCGGGCCCTGGCGCCATGCCGTTTCCGGTCAACGACGCATCGGTTGCCTTGGCGATCTGTGCCGATGCGACGCACCCTCAGCACGCGGCAAAGGCGGCCACGGCAGGCGCGAACGTTTATGCCGTTGGCGTAATGATTACCGCCGATGCGTACGCACGGAAAGCCGGGTTACTGCAGAACTACGCACAACACCACAGGATGGCCGTCCTGATGGCGAACTATAGTGGCGTTACCGGCGGTTGCGTGCCGGCCGGAAGGAGTTCCATTTGGTCTGAGGACGGACGGCTATTGGTCGCGAGCACTGGCGCCGGCGAGGAACTGATCATCGGCCGTAGACGTCGGACGAGATGGGAAGGCGCCGTCGTGCCGCTCTAGGCGCGGATCGCGAGGACTTCCAGAAACTCCGCGTCAACCTTGGTAGCGTTGCCGTCGGCATAGTTATGTCCGGCCCATAGCCGGACGAGTTCGCTCCGAAGGCTCTCCTGTCCGTTCGCATCGAGCGAACCGAAGGCGCGCGACACCGGACCGTAGTTTTTCCGGTAGAAATCCACGACGGCGTCCGGCGCGAATGGATAGTCGAAATGGTAGGCGTAGAGCGTGCACTTCAGCCCCGAGATTCCCTCGCGAAGGCGCGCACGAACCGTACCTTCGTCTCCCCACAACACCGGCGAAGGCATGCCGGGCGGGGCGATGTGTTTCGAGATGGTCTTGAACATTTGCCCAACGAAACCGTCGGGAGTCCAATTAGCCATCGCGATTATTCCTCCTGGCGCGCAGACGCGGGTGAGTTCGGCCGCAACACGCTCTGGCCTTGGTGCGAACATCGCGCCGATCAGGCTGGCGACCACCTCGAACTGTCCGTCCTCATAGGGCAGCGATTCCGCATCGCCTTCCTCGAACGTGACTTCCAGTCCCTCGGCCGCCGCACGGGCGCGGGCCTTTTCCAGCCAGTTGGTGGAGATATCGCAGCCGGTAACTTCAGCGCCGGCTCGCGCCGCGATCAGTGCGAACTGTCCGGCTCCGCAGCCGACATCGAGCACCGTGGCTTTCGGCTGAATTCCCAAACGCCGGACAAACTGTTCCGCGTCCTTCTCCATGTAACGGGAGAAAAGGTCGTAATCGCCGGTCATCCAAGTTGTTTTCAGACGAGCCTTGAGTTGGGCGAACTCAGTGGCCGGACGTGTTGCACTCGCCCTCATATTCATTCCGATAGGTTCCTTTGGGTCTGGTCTGGATCGGAAATCTTCGCGACCCAGAATTACTATGCGCAATCCGCGACCTTGAATACTTGACCGGGCGTCCCGCATTTTTGGCAGAAGCGCCCCGTCGAGGAAACGGTAGGCGGCTGCATGTGCCTGTTCTTTGCGGGACGGCAGATGGTTACGGCGTGTGAGAGGAGTACATTGATAGACTTTAAGTAATGATTCGGGTATGCGCCGGTCAGTTGGATTCCAGTCCGAGCCCTTCGGAGGCGCATGTCTGCTGGTGAGTTCGAGCCGTCCTTTATGCCTCTTGAGGACGAACCCTACTCGACGTTGCTAACGTTGGGTTGTATGTCATGGTTGCGGGGCGGTTGGAACGGATTTCATTCGGCGAGTTGTTCCGACGGGTTCGAGAGCGGCTTGCGCGTGCCGCGATTGCTGGTGTTGGCGACGACCGTGGCAGTCTGCGTGCCCGCGCTCGCCCAGGAGGCATCTCCGTCATGGCCGAATACCTACGTTTCACGATTGCAGGCCCTGGCGCTATTGCAGACGCTCAACGCGGAAGTGCTGGGGAGCCGGAGCGCGACGTTGACCTTGGAGCGCTGGTGCCGGGAGCATCAACTCACCGATGAGCCGATAGTGATCGCGAGAGTAGTGAAGGGTGTGGCGAAAGCTCCGAATGTCGAGCAGATCCAACGTCTGCAGGTGAACGGCGCTGAAGAGGTGAAGTATCGGCGCGTGCAGCTACGGTGCGGAAACCGGCTGTTGTCGGAAGCGGAAAATTGGTATGTGCCTGCTCGTCTGACTGCGGAGATGAACCGGCTGCTCGAGACGACCGATACGCCGTTTGGGCGTGTGGTACAGGATTTGGAGCCATACCGGCAGACGTTCGGAGTAAAGATCTTATGGTCCCCTCTGCCGAACGGTTGGGAGAGAAATGGAGCCCGCCCCGCTGAGAACGGGAATGACGCGCTGTCGATGCCGGATGCGCTGTTTGAGCATCGGGCTGTTCTGTACACACGAGGTCATAAGCCGTTTGCGGAAGTGAACGAGGTGTATCAGCGGGAGCTACTGGCGTTCCCGGCGCCTACTGAACGATTTTCGTCACGGTGACGAAACAAACGGAGAGGTCGGGGGTGACGCTGATCTTTCCGGTGATTTTGACTTTGTTGGCGAGGTTGATGGGATTCGCGTTGTCGTCGCGGATCTTGAGATCGGCGCGCGTGTAACCGCTGGGAAGCTTTTCAACCGCATTGGCGCCGGAGCCCTGCTGAATCTCGGCGCTGAAGCCCTTCTTCTCGCCGGGGTTTTGGGTGAATCGGAATCCACACTCCATCCGGCCGCCATGGTTGGAACAAAAGACGCGTCCACCGTCGTCGATGTAGCCGGTGACTTCGACTGTCTTCTTCTCGTTTTCGGCGGCGCAGACACTGACGAACTCCATCGGGACCGGACGGGTGCACGCCGTGAGAAGCAATAGCGGGGCGAGGCGGAGTTTGATCATCGTGGCAATAGTCTAGCAAGGGGGAGGGCGCGAGGGGGGTATGCTCGCTGCCATACAGGACTGTCAGCAAGGCGTTGCAAGCACAGGGGTTACTAGAATCCCTAGTACCAAGCGGTGCCAGAGGGGCTACGTCACCTTTTTGGGGGGCGGGATGGGATAGAATGCGAAGCGAAAAAGGGATGAACGGGTTGGGATCGATCCGATCGCAACCCCGCTCGCAACAAGGGTCAGTAGGTCAGATCATTCTCACTTTGAAAAGGATGGGCAACGTATGCTTCAGAAAATTGCGAAATGGTCGTTTTTCGCACTTTGTTTCGCCAGTTTGCTTTCCGCACAATCATCGTTTACCGCCGCCGTACGCGGAGTGGTTACCGATGCCAGCGGAGCCGCGGTTCCTGGCGCCCGTGTGATTATTACCGAAGCCGATAGGAACGTGCAGCACGTAGCTGTTTCCGATGAGGCGGGCCGTTACGTGATTACAGCGTTACAGCCAGGCAAGTATCGCTTGAGCGTGGAAGCGCAGGGATTCAAAAAAGCTAACAAGGCAGACTTTTCACTCGCCGTGCAGCAACAAGCGACATTTGATTTCGCGCTGGAAGTTGGCGATATCGCAACATCGGTGTCCGTGGAAGGACAAGCGGCGCTCCTAAACACGACAATCTCGACGCTCGGGCAAGTCATCGAGAACCGCTACATGCTTGCTCTGCCGAATATCGGGCGCAATCCGCTCAGCCTGTTGAACCTCACTCCAGGCGTCGTCGGCGCGGCGGGCACCATCAGCCCGAGCAACACCAACTTCGTCGCCAACGGTACACGGAACTCCACTTCCGATGTGCTGGTCGATGGCGCTATCGTGAACACCACCGAGCAAAACTCCGGTGCGACGGATTTGAAATGGACGCCGTCGGTGGACTCCGTCCAGGAGTTCAAGATGCAGACGAACTTCTTCGCGGCCGAGTATGCGCAGTCGGGCGGCGCCGTTGTGAACATGGTGACGAAGTCCGGGACGAACCAGTATCACGGTACGGGTTACTACTTTATGCGCGATTCGAATCTGAACGCCAATAGCTGGTCGGCGAACCGCAACGGTTCTTCAATTCCTTACTATCACCGCAATCAGTTTGGCGGCAACATCGGCGGCCCGATTCGCAAGAACAAGACCTTCTTCTTCGGCACCTACGAGTACACGAAGTCGAAGAGTCCATCGAGCGCGACGGCGACATTCCCAACACTCGATCAGCGGAACGGCGACTTCTCGAAGACGCTTTTCAGCAATGCACAGTTGATCACCATCTACAACCCGTTCGACACCTTCAAGGATGCGAGCGGCGCGACGAAGCGATTGCCGTTCCCAGGCAACCTCGTGCCGAAGTCGATGATGGACCCGGTGTCGCTGAAGGGCGCGCAATTCTACCCGGTTCCGAATCAGGATCCGAACCCGCTGACGCACATCAACAACTGGTTCCAACAGGACATCGGTGAGAGCCACAACAAGCCGGTGTTCGACTTCAAGGGTGATCACATCTTCACCGATCGCCTCCGTTTCACGGGCCGCTACAGCATGAACTTCAGCGCCAACTCACCCGCGAACCTGTTTGGCGCCGCAAGCGCGGGACTTTCGGGCGCGGACCCCTACAACGGCCCAAGCCAGACGAAGACGCAGTCGGCCACAGGTAACGTGACGTTCGCGCAGAACGCGACAACGATCTGGACGGCAACGTACGGGTTCATCTATTCGAACTACAACCGTGACCCGTTCGTGAACAATGTCGACCTCACGAGCTTCGGGCTCCCGAAGCAGATGCAGGATCTGGCCACCTACCACGTGTTTCCGATGTTCAGCGCCGGCGGCTACAACGACATCGGCACGCAGGGCTACTGGAAGATGGACCGCCAGGAAGGCGTGCACCAGTTCTCCGGATCGATAACGAAGACGACCGGAGCGCATAACATCAAGGCCGGCACGGAGTATCGGCGCAACTTCCTCGATTACGCGCAGCCCGGATATCCTTCGGGGCACTTCACGTTTAACGCGCAGACGACAAGCCAGGATCTGTTCACCGCGAGCAGCACGCAGGGCAACGGTTTCGCGTCGATGCTGTTGGGCTTCGGCAGCGGTTCCGATTTCCACTTCGATCCGAAGGCGTTTTCGCGAGCCGGTTATTGGGGCGCGTTTGTCCAGGACGACTGGAAGATCACGCGGAAGCTCACGATCAATTTGGGCCTGCGATATGAGATGGAAATTCCGCGCACGGAAGTGTTGAACCGGTATAGCTACTGGGACCTGAACGCGAAATCACCTCTGGTGGTTCCGGGCTTCGACTTGAAGGGCGTCATGAAGTTCGTGGACGATAAGACGCGTTCGCCGTTCGATAAAGACACGAACAATTTCGCGCCGCGCCTGGGCTTTGCTTATGCGGCGAACAACAGGACTTCCATTCGCGCCGGCGCCGGCATGTTCTATGTGCTGTCGCGCGCGACGGTGGCGGGACACACCGGCTCGGCGTTCAACACCAATGCAACGATCCCGTGGACGCTCGACAGCAGCGCGACTCGGAATGCCACGCTATCGAATCCCTACCCGCAGGGTATCCTGACGCCTCCGGGCGGCGTCGCCGGCGATGCGACCTTTATCGGACTGGGCGTCGGTACGATCACGCGGAAGAACAGCAATCCGCAAATGTACTCTTGGAACTTTTCGATCCAGCGCGAAGTGGGCTGGAACTCGGTTTTCGAAATCAACTACACAGGAAGCCGCGGCGTGCATCTTTATTCGCCGTATACGAGCTTGAGCCCGCTTGCGCTGCAGTACTGGAATGGCCCGAATGCATTGACTCGCACGCAGTTGACGGCGGCGGTGCCCAATCCCTTCTTCGGCTATATCACCGAACCGAAGGCTGTGAACCTGAATGGCCGGACGATTCAGCAGTATCGCCTGTTCCGCAACATGCCGCAGTACGACGGCGTGAGCGGATCGGACCCGAACTCGGCCGATTCCATCTATCACGGGATGCAGGTGAAACTCGAAAAGCGGTTCTCCAGTGGTCTGTCGCTGTTGACGCACTACACCTGGTCGAAGATGATCGACGACGTGTCGGTGACGGACGGCAACCTGACCTGGCTGGGCGGCAGCACGAGCCTGCAAAACCCGCTGAACTTCGCGCTGGAGCGTTCGCTTTCGCAGCATGATGTGAAGCATCGAATGGTGATGACGGGCGCGTATCAAATGCCCTTCGGCCGCGGCAAACACTGGGGCGGAAACGTCAATCGCCTGGTGGACGCCGTGCTTGGAGGCTGGGAGTTGAGCGGTTTTGCAACGTTCCAATCCGGCTTCCCGCTGCAGGTTAGCCAGTCCGGCGGCAACATCTGGAACGGCACACAGCGGCCGAACCTGGTGGGTGACCCGGGCACGAGCGGCTCCATCTACGACCGGTTGAACAATTACTTCAATCAGAACGCGTTCACGCGCCCGGCGGTGGACGTGTTCGGCACCGCTCCGCGCGTGCTGAATTTCCGCGGTCCTGGCGTGAGGCTGCTCGACGCGGCGCTTTTGAAGAATTGGCAGGTTCGGGAAGGCCACTCGGTGCAGTTCCGGCTGGAAGCTTCGAACGCGCTCAATCATCCGATCTTCAGCGATCCTCCGACGGCCTTCGGCGCCAGCAACTTCGGTGTGATCAGTAACACGAAGGTCGGTGCCCGCAGCGTCCAACTCGGGTTCAAATACTACTTCTGACAATCGGCGGCCGGGTCCGGCCATCAAGCCGGACCCGGTTGCACGGAGGGTATTTCCGCTTGCGGAGCATTTGGCTGGTTGCAGTTAGCGTGGCGTTTGGCTGCGGAACCGCGGCTGGACAGGATGGGTACAAGGAACGTGTTGTTCCATTCTTCGCGAAACATTGTGCCTCCTGCCACAACGAACGCATGAAGGCGGGCGGCCTGAACTTGCTGGACCATGGCGCGGCTGGTTCGCATTGGGAGAAGGTGCTCGACAAGCTGAGCACAGGAAGAATGCCTCCGCTTGGATCGCCGCAGCCGGCGAAAGCGGAAGTGGCGGAAATTGTGGCATGGATCGAGCGTTCGACCGGACGCCGCCAGACTGTGGTGGAACCCGGGCGTGTGACGTCGCGCCGATTGAATCGCGCGGAATACAACAACACGGTGCGCGATCTCTTGGGCGTTACTCTTCGCCCTGCCGATGAGTTCCCGCTCGATGACGCGGGATATGGGTTTGACACGATCGGCGATGTCCTGTCGGCCTCGCCGTTGCTGATGGAGAAATACATGGCCGCGGCGCGTCGCTTGTCGCATGCGGCGGTCTATGGCGAGACCGCGCCTGCGATGCCGGCGAAGCTGGTGCGGCTTATGACGAAGAAGTCGCAGGACGATCCTACTCCTGGCGCGCTGCCATTCTCGAATCGCGGCGCACTCTACGGGAGCTTCCAGTTTCCAGTGAGCGGTGAATATGAATTACGGATGCGAGTTGGCAACTATCGGCCGCGGACTACAGCCACAGCGCGCCAACGGGAATTGAGCCGCAAGCGGAACTTAAGTGAGGCTGAGAAAAAGGAGCTCGACGAGGAAAATCGGAAGGCGTATCCGCCGGTCCGAATGGTGCTGAACTTCGACGGCGCGCAAGTTCTGACGGAGATTGTGGAAGGCAATATCGACTACCAGTACGCGCATGGCGAGTCCATCGCGCGGGTGAAGGCGAAGGCCGGGGAGCACTCGTTCCGCGCCTCGTTCCCGGAATTCGCCGGCATCGACAATCCCCTGGACAACATGAACCTCGACGGACGCCGCAAGTTGTTTATCGACTACTTGGACATCGTCGGACCGTTTAACGCGCAACCGCAAAAGCCCGACAGTTACGAGCGGATCTTCGTTTGCCGGGAACAGTCGGACGCGTGCGCGGAGAAGATTCTCGGATCGCTGGCGCGGCGCGCTTATCGCAGGCCGGTGGCAAAGAGCGAGCTCGATCCATTGACTAATCTGGCGGCCATGGTGCGAAAGCAGGGTGACAGTTTCGACGAGAGCATTCGAGTAGGTTTGCAGGCCATGTTGTTATCGCCGCATTTCCTCTTTCGTGCTGAGCCGCCGGAGGCGGGGATCATTTCCGAGCACGACCTTGCCTCGCGCCTTTCCTATTTCTTGTGGAGCAGCATGCCGGACGAGGAGTTGCTGCGGACCGCCGATGAGGGACGGTTACGGCATCCCGGCCAATTAGCCGCGCAGGTGCGGCGCATGTTGACTGACCCCAAATCGGACGCCCTCGTCGAGGATTTTGCTGGACAGTGGCTGGGGCTGCGGCTGATGGACCGGCGCAAGCCGGATCCGAAATCGTTTCCGCGCATAGATGACGAGTTGCTGGAAGCGATGCGCAAGGAAACGGAGTTGTTCGTCCGCGCCTTGCTGCGGGAAGATCGCAGTGTGTTGGAGCTGTTGCACGGCCGATTCACGTTTCTGAATGGCCCGTTGGCGCATCACTACGGGATTGCCGGAGTGCGCGGAGAAGGCTTCGAACGAGTGGAACTCCAGGGTGATCGGCGGGGCGGCGTGCTCACCCACGGGTCAATTCTCACGCAGTCGTCCTACGCCACTCGCACGTCCCCCGTACTGCGCGGCAAATGGGTCCTGGAGAATCTGCTGGGCACGCCGCCTCCGCCGCCTCCACCCGGCACGCCGGCCCTTGATGAAGGGAAAGCGGCGGTCGCCGCGACGCTGCGGGCGAAACTGGAGCAACACCGCGCGAACGCGAGTTGCGCGGTGTGCCATGACCAGATGGATCCTATCGGGTTTGCGCTGGAGAACTACGGTGCCGACGGGGCGTGGCGCGAGGAAGACGGCGGGTTGCCCGTTGACAGCTCGGGAGCGTTTCCGGGCGGCGCGCCCTTTCGCGGGCCGGATGGACTACGGAAGCAGTTGCAGGGCCAGTCGCAACTGTTCGTGCGCAACCTGACCGAGAAGCTTTTGACGTATGCTTTGGGCAGGGGCCTGGAGAGTACAGACCGGCCAGCGGTGGATGCGATCACCGCGCGGATGGCATCGAACGGGTTTCGAATGACAGTCTTAGTGCAGGAGATCGTGAACAGCGCGCCTTTTCAGATGAGAGGAAAAGGTGAAGGAGGAAGGATTGCGGCCAGATAAGCGTTTGGATCGGCGCGCCCTGCTCCAGGGCATCGGAACCACAGTGGCATTGCCGCTACTGGACGCCATGACGCCCGCGTTCGCAAGCGCGACTCCATCGCCAAACCGGATGGCGTTCCTGTACGTGCCGAACGGCATCATGATGGACCAATGGTTTCCGGGTGGCGAATCTGGTGTAACGGAATTGCCGGCCGTGTTGCCGCGCGTGAGTGCGGCGCTTGCTCCCTTCCGGAAGGATGTGCTGTTCATCGGCGGATTGACGCAGAATGGCGGGCGCGCGCTTGGCGATGGGCCTGGCGACCATGGCCGCGCGGGGGCAAACTATCTTACCTGCATGCATCCAAAGAAGACCAACGGCCGCGATTTACGCGTAGGGATCTCAGTGGATCAGGTGGCGGCGCAGCGGTTGCAGGGAAAGACACGCCTGGCATCGTTGGAACTGGGCTGTGAAGAGGGCGTGCAGGGCGGAAGTTGTGACAACGGCTATAGCTGCGCTTACAGCAACAGCATCTCCTGGCGGACGCCGTCGGCACCGAATCCTGCCGAAATCCGGCCGCGTGCTGTGTTTGAAAGATTGTTCGGCGCGGCGGACGAAGATCCCGATCCAGTGCGGCGAGCGCGCCGGGCGCGCTATGAAAAAAGCATTCTGGATGTCGTGACGGGCGATGCCAAGAGGCTGTCGGAGAATCTCGGCGGCGCCGACCGGCAGAAACTGGACGAGTATCTCTCCTCCATCCGCGATGTAGAAAAGCGGATACAGGCCGCCGAGCAGAATCAGCAGGCCGTGAAACGGCCCGGCATGCCCGCCCCCGGCCGCAGCATACCCGCAGAATTTGGCGAGCACGCGCGCATCATGATCGACCTATTGACGCTGGCGTTCCAAACGGACGCAACGCGTGTGGCGACACTCTTGCTCGCGTTGGAGCAGAGTCCGCGCGCGTATCCGGAGATAGGAATCCCCGAGGCGCACCACGGGTTGACCCATCATCAGGGCGACAAAGACAAGATCGCCAAGGTCATTGAGATCAACTGCTATCACATGAAGCAGTTCGCTTACCTGGTGCAAAAATGGAAATCGACCCCCGATGGCGACGGGAGTCTGTTGGATCATGCGATGGTGACCTACGGGAGCGGATTGAGCGACGGTAATGCGCATGACCACGCGGACTTGCCCCTCGTGCTGGCGGGGCGAGGATGCGGCACCGTTAGGCCGGGCCGGTATGTGCGTCATCCCAGGGAGACGCCAATGGCGAATCTATTTGTGGCAATGCTCGATCGTATGGGTGTCCCCGTTCAGACTCTTGGCGATAGCAGCGGCCAGTTGGGCTACCTTTCCGGCGTATAATTTGTTAAATTGTTGTCATCTATTGCGGCTCGTTTGCGCATTAGGTGATGAGCCCTATATTTTTTGAAGCCACAACGCCATGGCGCGGACGTGTGGGAACTGGAGACGCAAAAGGATATGGTGATGTACCAAAGGTTGGGACTGGCGCTATCGCTGGTCGTCTTCGTTGGCGGCCTGATCTACCTGTGGTTTCGCGATTGGGGTGTGAGGTAAGCCCGCAACGCCCCGTGGTAGATTGGGGCAAACATCGTGAAGAAGCCTCAGAATCGAAGGAAATTCCTGGCAATCGGCGCGGGAGCCGCTACTGTCTCTTGCAAACGGACCGCGGAGAAATCGGAGTCAGGCGCACACATGCGTGCTTACGGTGAGCGTTCGCCGTATGAGACCACCGAGCGCGTAATCCGTGAGTTGACCGCCAGCCCGGGAACCGGTTCCAGCCGCACGCCGCATCAGGACCTGTTCGGGACAATCACTCCATCTGCACTGCACTTTGAGCGTCATCATTCCGGCGTCCCCGGCATCGATCCGGCCACGCATGAGCTGCTGATTCACGGCCTTGTCGACAGGCCGCTGGTGCTCACGATGGACGACGTCCGCCGGTTCCCGTCCTTCTCGCGAACCTACTTCCTGGAGTGCGGCGGAAACAGCATCGGTGAGCAGAGCGGGAATACGCAGCCGGATGTGCAGAAGAGCCATGGGTTACTGAGCTGCACGGAGTGGACAGGAGTTTCGCTCGCGCTGGTCCTTCGTGAGGTGGGACTGAAACCGGAGGCAAAGTGGATGATCGCGGAAGGCGCGGATGCGGGAAGAATGGCACGCAGCATTCCGATCGAGAAAGTTCTGGACGACGCGCTCCTGGTGTACGGACAGAACGGAGAGGCGCTACGTCCGGAACAAGGCTATCCGTTGCGGCTGCTGCTCCCCGGCTGGGAGGGAAACACAAACGTGAAATGGCTGCATCGCCTGCAATTCACGGCGGAGCCGGCGATGTCGGCGAAGGAAACGGCGTACTACACCGAGCTGGGAAAAGACGGGAAGGCGCAAATATTCACGTTTGTGATGGAGGCGCGGTCCGTGATTACGCGCCCATCCGGCGGGCAGAGGCTGGCGCCGGGAGGCGGGTTTCACGAGATCACGGGATTGGCATGGACGGGCAAGGGAAAGATCACGCGTGTCGAGGTGTCTGTCGACGGCGGGAAAGCGTGGGCCGACGCCGTGCTGCAGGAGCCCGTCCTGTCGCTCGCGGTAGCGCGGTTCCGGTTTCCCTGGATGTGGGATGGCAAACCGGCTGTTATCCAATCCCGATGCACCGACGAAACGGGATTTCTGCAGCCAACGCATGATGAGCTCATTGCCGTGAGAGGGCTGAATAGCGGCTATCATTACAACGCGATTAAGCCCTGGCAGGTGAGCGCCGACGGGAGCGTGACGCATGTGTAGGTCAATGTTGTGGTTGGTCGCCGCCTGCGTCGCATGGGCACAGCCAAAGCCGCCCGGAGCCGGACGCCCGGCGACCGCCGAAGAAATCAAGGATCGGGACATCACCGTATTTCCCGACGGGCGCGGTTTGCCGGCCGGGAAGGGAACGGCGGGCCAGGGAGAGAAAGTATACAAGTCGAAATGCGCCGTTTGCCACAACGACAAAGGGGAAGGGCGGGAGCGGCAATATCCCGCACTTGTGGGAGGTATCGGCAGCTTGGCGGCGCAGCGCCCCGTGAAGACAGTCGGCAGCTACTGGCCCTACGCGACGACGGTGTGGGACTACATCAACCGATCCATGCCCTTCGACCATCCACGCACGTTGTCCGCGGATGAGGTGTATGCGGTAACCGCGTTCGTCCTGCATCTCAACGGCATTGTGGACGCGGCGCGCGAGTTGAATGAAAGGACTCTACCCCAGGTGTTGATGCCAAACCGCAATGGGTTTGTCCCCGACCAGCGGCCCGATGTGAAGGCGAAGCGCTAGAATGGGCATTCGATGAGTCTGGAGGACACGCAAGGTGGCTGACGGCATCAACCTGGACAATTACGCCGATTTACGGGACATTTCACGCAATTTCTGCGGCACGTTGGAGGCCCGGGCGAACGGGTATCTGGAGACGCTGCGGCATCTGTTTCGCCCCGCGGCGGTATTTGGAGCCTACCTGGCCGGCAGCCACAAGGATGCTCCCCGGGACGCCGCAGTGGCCATCGCGCAATTCCGGACGTTCTTTGCCGAAGCAGCCGGATCGAAGCCCATGCTTCTCGATGGCACTCTTCCCGACATTCTGGAAATCAACTTCGGGACGCCCGTCCTGAATCCGTACACTTACACCTACGAGGTGACGACACGCACGGGGCCGAAGGCGGTGACAGTGACATCCCCGCTCCAATGGATATTGAGCTTTCCGAATTATCCGTTCAGCCGCCTGCGTGAGGTGATCGCGATGCCGAAGCGCCCCGTGGAGGAGCTGCGGGCGCTTGCCTTGCACTACGCAGTGCTGCATTTCGTGGTCATGCGCAACCCGCAGTTGCTGGGCCTGTTTGAAGCGTTGCGTTATCCCATTCAGTCGGATCGTACCAGCGAATTCGGCGGCTTCCCGTTATTGTTGCTCCGTGCGCCCGCGGGGACTGTGCGTCCGCCGGATGAGGTGATCGTCCAGGTGATCAAATATTCGGGTTCGGACGCCGTGGAGGAGATTTTGGACTACGAGCAGTGGACGAGTTTGAAGGACCCTGTGGCGGAAATGTTCCGGCCCGTTGGGGAATCGATGCAGTTGTAGGGTGCCTATTCGATAAGCGGATAGCCCAGCGGAGTGAGCCGGTATTGATAGGGGCGCCCCAAGGGATCATCCGGAATATCTTGCGTGAGATAGGGACCTTTCCAGCCGGTCACGCCAATCGGCTTGCGGAGAAGTTGCAAACCCTCGGCCTCGTTGGGGAAGCGGCCGATGTCTTTGTAAAGAGAATCGAGCGCTGCATGGAATGAGCGGATCTGCTGGCGGATCGCGACAATCTTGGCCGGTGCGCGATCCGTATGCGGCGTCGCGATCGATAGGATCCAGAGTTGCACCAGCGCAAACGCCGCCAGCAGCCATCGCCACATGCCCAGATGACGCCAGCGGCGCGCGAAAAGTTGATCGCCTGCGTTCTATCCGCCGGCAATAGCTCCTACAATGAGAAACGGCTCAGTGGCGTTAATAATGGCATCGGGCAGAACAGTATCGTGTGGCTCATGAGAGAGATCCTCCGAGCACGCGAAGAACCGGATGAACGGCCGTCGCACGCCCGTGACGTGATCGCGCATAGTACCCTGCAGCGCCGGGTATTTCGCTTCCAGCGCGTCTAGGACGGCTCGGATAGTCACCGGACCGTTGAGGTCCAGCTCCACCTCGCCGTCCACCTTCGCGATCGTTCGCAGGTGCGCCGGAATGACGACACGGATCATGCGATCGTCTGTACCTCAACGGACAAAACAGAGGGCAGGTCGCGCGCAATTGCCGTCCAGGTGTCTCCGCTGTCGGCCGACGCATAGACCTGGCCGCCAGTCGTGCCGAAATAGATGCCGCATGAATCGAGCGAATCCGCCGACATCGCATCGCGCAGGATGTTCACGTAGCAGTCACTCTGCGGTAGCCCCTTCGTTAATGCTTCCCATTCGTTGCCGCCCGTGCGGCTCCGGTAGACGCGCAGTTGCCCATCCGGCGGAAAGTGCAATGAGTCGCTCTTGATGGGGACAACGTAAATGGTTTCCGGCTCGTGCGCATGCACTTGAATGGGGAATCCGAAGTCGGTGGGGAGATTTCCGCTCACTTCCACCCAGGAGTCGCCCGCATCGTCGCTGCGCATTACGTCCCAGTGCTTCTGCATAAATAGCGTGTTCGGCCGCGACGGATGCATCGCGATGCGGTGTACGCAATGGCCGACTTCGGCCTTCGGATCGGGAATGTATTCGGAGCGAAGTCCCTGATTGATCGGCTTCCACGTCGCGCCGCCGTCGTCGGTGCGGAATGCCCCCGCGGCGGAGATGGCGATGAAGATGCGGTCGTGGTTCGTTGGGTCGATAAGGATCGTGTGCAGGCACATCCCGCCCGCGCCCGGCTGCCACTTGGGCCCCGTGCCGTGCTCGCGCAGGCCCTGCAACTCCTTCCAATTCTGCCCGCCGTCCGTCGTTTTGAAGATGGCCGCATCTTCAACGCCCGCGTAAACCGTATCGGCATCCGACAGCGATGGCTCCAAATGCCAGACGCGTTTGAATTCCCAGGGATGCGGCGTACCGTCGTACCACTGGTGCGTGCCGGGTACGCCCTCGTAGGTGAACTTGTTGCCAACCGTCTCCCAGGTCTGGCCGCCATCGTTGGAGCGCTGCATCATCTGCCCATGCCACCCGGTGGACTGCGACACATAGATACGGTTGGGATCGACGGGAGACCCCTTCATGTGGTAGATTTCCCACCCGCCGAAGTGAGGACCGTTGATGCTCCAATTTTGCCGCTTGCCGTCCGACTCCAGGATGAATGCGCCCTTCTTTGTCCCGACCAGAACTCGCACTTTGCTCATTGCTGTTTTTCTCCGTTTGTAGATTGAACTGCCGTTTGAAACCTGGGGAGCAGCGGGGTGCGGTCCCTGGCCTCCCAGCGCCGCCGCGTTTCGGCGAGCACGGTGTCCCGGTTCTGCGCAAGATTTTCAACCAGGGCGCAAGGCGCGGCGGTATTTTCGTGGCGTGCCGACCAGATCAAAAGATCCAGCAAGACAGGGGCCAACTCAATCCCCTTTTCCGTCAACCGGTAGTGGATGCCCCGGCCATCGTCTGCCGCACTCTCCGCATCAATGATCCCCGATGATTTCAGTCTTTGAAGGCGATCCGCCAGGATGTTTGTGGCAATCCCTTCACCCGATTGTTGAAACTCCTTGAATGTCCGATACCCTCGCACCATGAGATCGCGGACGATCAACAACGACCATCGATCGCCAAGGATTTCGAGAGCAACGCTCACCGGACAGTCGGACCGGCGTTTTCGATCAGACACTTCAGACAGCCTAGTCCAATCGCTTGCAATGTGCAAGTGACTTTGTGATGAACCGCATGGTCGAGTTGACGAGGCGGCTATTTCGCTTGGCGAATGCGCTCGTCACGCGGCGCGACGATACTTGCAGACTTCGCGGCGTAGCCGTACAGGGCCATTGTCAGAGGAATTTCCGTGCTGCGATAGTCCAGCCGCCGGAATCTGCCGGCCAGCAACATGGACTGCCGCTCGACCACCTGTCCCTCCAGCGCCACCGTATAGACTCTTTCCGGATCGAGCGAGGTCGCAATGATCTTGTGGCCGTCGGATTGGTTCGGATCGAATGCGTAACTCATGCCGGAGACTTGTACCAGGCGGCTGGCCCCGGGAGAGTCGACGCGTAGTGGCTGGTCTTTTTTGGGGTGCGGAACGTTGTCGTCGAGGATCTGCGCGATCGCATGGCCCGTTAGTTGCACTGTGACCAGATACTGGTCGAACGGCCGGGAGCATTGGAGGAGATCGACGATATCGACCGTACCTTCGGGGATCGGCAAGCCACGATAAGCCCATCCTCCGTAGAGAGCGATGTCGGCCTTCGCCGCGGCGCGCATCGCATCGGCGATCCATGTGCCGAGCGGCTTTTGCGTACCCATCATGTCGAGAGTGTGCGGCGCCCGGCCAACCGGATGATTGCGCCAGGAGATGGCCCGTGGCTCGATCGGCTCCAGCGCGGCCGTCCATCCGGCGGTGATGCGGAGCTGGCGATCGAGAGGGATGGGCGCGCTCCAGATGAGATTGCCGTTGACGGCGATGGGAACGGCCTTGGTGGTGTCAAGGAATGTCGAGTCGGGAATGAACGTCAACTCGGCCACGTTGTCGAGTGCGAGGTTGACGCGGTTGCCACCGTTTGCGTCGGCTTGGATCGTGGCGATGCGGCCCGGCTCGGAGAACACGGTGAGGCACGTCCAGAACGCGCAGCCGTGCATCGGCGTGTCAGCCTCGAACACGTACCGGCGCGGATGCGGATCCCGCCTGTGTTTGCCAAGCCACGCGAATACCTTGTCGAAGTCCTTGACAGGCCCATTGTGCCCTTCGCCGGGGAGCGATTCGAAAACGGTGTTTGCGCCAAATTTGCGCATTCGCTCGACTCCCACGGCCACGCCGCGATGATAAAACTCCTCGTCATTGGCCCCGCCGATCCAAAGCGTCGGAAGCGCTGCCAGATTGCGGGCGAGCCAGGGAAAGCTGTAGGCCGCCGCAAGCGGAGCGGCCGCCGCGAAGAGGTCGGGATGGCGCATGGCCAGATACGCCGCGCCCGTTCCGCCCATCGAGTGGCCGGTCAGATAGATTCGCTCGGGGTCGATCGGGTACTTCCGTCTGACTTCTTCCAGCACCCGCAGCACATCATGCTCACCCGATCCCCGATATTCAGTGATTCCGCGGCCGAGCGGACTGACGACGAGGAAGCCGTGTCTGTCCGCGGCTGCCTTCAGGCTGACGTGTTGATAGGGAGGAGCGTCGAAGAGAGTGTTTTCATCGCCGCCGGTTCCATGCATGGCGATGACCAGCGGTGCGGGAGCCGGGTGTTTGGGAGGGATGTAGAGCCGGTACGGCTGGGGAGTATTGTCGATCTCGGAGGTGTAGCTGAGGCGAAGATCTTGTGCCGCGGCGCAGATGGCCGCGAGGAGAAAGGCGAGTCGGACCATGTGGTGAGCGTACCCGATTCAGGCATCGGCCGCTATAAAAAAATGGGAGGCGACTTACCTACATCGCCTCCCGTGGAGGAGGAGTTACTTGCGGCGGCGGGAGCCGAGCGCGATGCATGCCAGACCAAGAGACATGAGCGCGTAGGTGGAGGGCTCCGGAACGCCGGGATCGTTGGGGGGCGTGACGACGTCGCCGCTGGCCGAGCCTGGGGGGCTGCAGGGAGAGCCCGCAATGCAAGTCACGCTCTGATAACGGAGATGCAGGTTGTCCAGAGTAATGCTGGACCCAACTGGCGCTGCGAAGTTCAACGTCGCCGTGCCACTGCCGGATGCGCCCTTCGCAAGAGCGTTATCGCCTGCACCGCCGGGACAACTGGCAAGCGTGAGACAAACTTCCACACTGCCGATTCCGTTTGGCTGATTCGCATTCAATACAATGCCAGTGAAAACGCCGGTCACCGACCCGCTATTTACGACGCCGTTGGTGACATCAAATACAAAGTTCGTGATGCGGCTCGTGAGGATCTCCGCGCCGGATGTATTGCTGACCGCATAGTTGAAGGTAACTTGGGACCCGGATAGCAGGAAGTTGGAGAGGGTGACCTGCCCACTGAGCCCTGGAATGTTAATCAGGCTATTGTTGAAGATTTCGTAGCCGTTAAAGTTTAGCGTCACACTGGAGCCGTTGCCGACAGCAATCGGTGCGGCAGTGGCTGGAACACCTATAAAAAGGGCGATAGCTAAGAGACCGCCGAGTAGAGGGAACTTCGTCTTGGTCATGGAAATAGCATCGCGTTTAGGCCTGTATGCTCCGCCCGTACTCAGGTCACTATCTTTCAGGGCCTCAGTACTGTGAGCTCTTTCGATCTGGTCTGTTACCGAGGTACTAAGATGTCGCGTGCGGGAACATATATCAGACCGTGCGGGCTAATCGTCATGCAGATCGTGCCACCGGCATAGCGCGAAGTGACCGATCACCGGCGCCACGCCACGATCCTCTACGGTGGCCCTGCACGATGGCGAAAGGACATGCCTGCAAACACCGAGGCTCCCCGCCGGCCTCCACGCTTTCAGGTCTGAAAGGCGGCGCAGGAAGGCGATTCCTGCGCCATTGCTTTTCATTCATTGCCGATGAGACGAACGCGAGATTAGCTCCGCTTGCGGCGAACCAGGCCCATTCCGATTAAGCTGCCACTGATCAAAAGCCAGGTGGAGGGTTCAGGAACGCCCGTCGTCCCGGCTTGACCGATCACGAACAGGTTCTCGGTCCCATCGTTGGCGTCGTTGAAGACGAAATGAAACTGGATCGTATCGCCGGATGCGAAAGACGAGAAGTTGCCGAGCAAGAAGTCGGCATATCCATTCCCGTTGTTGCCCGCAGGCACGTTTCCGGTAGACCCGGTAAACGTGTCGACAACGGAACCGTTCTTGATCATTTGGAATAAGGTCAGCGTCTGCGCGGGTTGGCCACTCGCTTGATTGATGTCGAGGCCGATCCGAAGCGGATTGCCTGCGCCAATAAGCGCGAAGATCTGTGCGCCCGTGTAGATCGGGGACAATGAGTCATATCCAGTGAGCGCACCGCCGGTCGGTAATGCGGTATCGGACCATCCGGCGGGCGGGGCGGTACAGGATGGATTTGAGAAGATGCAAGGGCTTTGCACCGTTTGCTGATATAAGTTGCCGTCGACTTGAGTCAAGGTGATAGCGTTTCCAAACGCCACCGTTGTGCCAAACGCAACGACTGCGGCAATGACAAAGATTTTCATGTTGTGCTGTCTCCTGATTGCGGTGGGCTTGTACTGCCCAATCCGGTCGAGATCAGGATGGAGGCATTCGTTGCAATCCGCACGGTACATGAATCCTGGGAATGCTTCGATTTCGTACCGATACTATCGGCGACGGCGTACTGCCAATCGCCGTCGTCGAAAAAGTGCGCTTGCGATGGCCGGCTATGCAGCCAGGGATTCCGTACCAGGACGTAATTTCCGACCTCCCATGCCCAGGCGAGGCGGCGCCCATGCACCCGAATACCTGCAATTAGGCTAGGTTGCGTATCGAGTGCGGCGAAGGATCGAGCCTTCAGCCAGGGTGTCTATCCAGAAGAAACGCGCGGCCTGATCAGCCTACGCACAGTACGAGTTCTCCGGTCCAACATGTACCGGAGCAGTCTCGTTTCCTATACTTCGAGGTGGGCCAACAGTACTAATGAGCTATGAGCATGCGGAGCAAAAAGATCCCCGGCATCAACCAAAGTCCACGCGCGGGGATAGGAATGAATCCGTGCGGCCCGTCGTCATGCAGGTCGTGCCACCAACAGATCGCGAAAAGCACCACGGGCAACCCAACTCCCACGGCAATCCGCCACGCCGGTTCCGCCCTGAAGATCCAGGCGACGCCGTAGCCCGCGCCAAAATAAATGGCAAAAGACAAAACGGCAAATACGGCAACCATTCCTTGATCCTCCATTCACGCCTCCACTTGTTCAGGCGCGAACGTAACGCGGGAACGCTCACTTGGGAGCGGCGTGCTGGCGAAGGTATTCCTCGACGCGGCTGCGGCCGGCGCCGGGTCCGATATAGTGGAACGCCTCCGCGTATTCGACGCCATATTTTGCTCCCAGCGCTTTGCTGCGGGCCAGAACGAATTCGCGAATGTAGTTGCGCTCGGCGGTTGTGTCGTCGTCGCCGAGGAGGGGCAAACGCTTGCCCTGCTTACTGAGATCGGCGCGGAGCCGGGAGCCGAGATGCCCGGCGGGTCCTTTGGCGCGGTTGGCCCGATTTGCGTCGATCACCTTGTCGATCTGTTTGCCGATGTCAACGATTCGGGTGATCTCAGGACGGCGGGCAAAGTAGTATTTGTCCGTGACGGCGTGCGCAGCGTGGCCGAGCGCAATCTGTTCCGGAAAGTCGTGTGCGCGCCCTGCCATCCAGCTAGCGGCTTCCACGGCACGGGCGATCGTGTAGTGGTCGGGGTTCTCCTCATCATGTGCCCAGGGATCCCAGCAGACGACCGTGTCGGCTCTAAGCGCACGAATGAGGAAGATGAGGCGGCCTATGATTTCGTTGAGCGAAACGTCAGCCATGCGGTGATTGTTGTAGTTGAGGTCGAAGTGGCCTTTACAGCCGAGGATGCGCGCGATCTCGGCGTTGTCGCGTTCGTTGCCTAGGACATGCTCGCCGATGGTGCCGGGCGTGCCGAGGCCGGGAGCGTCGCCCATATCGTCGTTGGTGGCACGGATGAGATAACCCGTATAGCCCTCCTCAATCAGTTTGGCAACGGTACCGGCGGCGGAGAGAGGTATATCGTCGGAATGAGCCTGGACCGCTAGGAGCACCTTGCCCTTGTGCGGCTGGTTGGCATTGGGACGCTCAAGGACGACGTTTGGGGCCGGAGCTTGTTGAGCGAGAGCCGTGGATGCGAGGAGAGACGGAAGGAATTCGCGCCGTAGCATTGGGGGATTATATCCCCGGCACTAGGGTTTGGCAGCGGGTGGCGGATTCTTCTTGATCGTGCCGAATAATTTGCCGCCGTGCCCGTCGACCGCCGCCCACGTGCCGACGTAGTTGCCGTCGTAAAACAGAACGCGCGCCGTGAACGTGCCGGACCCGGGGACGACGAAGTTAGTGAGTGAGACAACCGGTGTGTCGCCGGCCCACACGATCGGGATGGGAAGGGAGACGGCGAGATCCTTGCCGTTGTATTGAATGCGAACTTCGAATTTCCAGAGGTTTCCGTTGGCTTTGCTGATTTTCTCGATGACGTATTTGTCCTGTTTGAGCTCGGAACCATCTCCGCGTGTGTAATAGCCGGAGAGGGTGACGTTATTGAGCGACTCCGCAAAGTTCTTCTCTGCCGCTGTGAGGACCGGCTCCTGGGCAGAGAGGGTCAGGGCGGCAGACAGGATAATCGCCAGGCGAGGGAACATATTGAGAGAATAACGAATCACCGGATATGTGGAACAGACGATACTTTCTTACGGCCGTGCTCAGTTGCGGGTTGCAGGCGGCGACCCATTTCCATCACTTGCAGTTGAATGTGCGCGATCCGGCGGCTGCGATCGCTTTCTACACGTCCCGCTTTGATTGCACTCGCGCGAAATATATGGACGGCTCCGATGCCGTGTTTGCGCAGAAGTCGTGGCTGCTGTTTCGAAAAGTGAAGCAAGCTCCGCCGCCGGAGATTGCATCGGCCATCTGGCATTTCGGCTGGGGCGCCGAAGACATGCCCAAGACCTACGCAGAGCAACTGGCAAACGGGACACCGTTTGATACGCCGCTAACCGACATCAGCGATCTCACCCGCACACCCGGCTTTTACTACGCCTATGTGCGCGGACCGGAGGGTGCCCTGATCGAGCTGAATACCGCGAATCACCACCGTTTCGGCCATCTTCATCTCTTAAGTGCCGACCCCGTCGCCGCCGGCCATTGGTGGGCGAAACATTTTGGCGTCGTCTGGCCCCCGCCCGGACGCACGCCCAATCGGGACGCTCGTTTCTACAAAGGCTTTCAAGTGGGGCCGGCTGTCAGCTTTCAATTGGACAACGTGAACGTAATCATCTTCCCGGCCGAGTACCTACGGCCTCCGGTGCGATTGGTCTCGACGCGAGGGCGCGTGGTCGACCATGTTGGCCTGCGCGTCGACGACCTGGTTGGAACTGTGCGCCGCTTGCGTGCGGAGGGGGTGCTAATCCTCGAACCTCCACGCAGGAGCCGGGGAATACGAACGGCGATGATCGAAGGCCCGGATCGCCTGGCAATACAACTGGTCGAGTATTAGGCGACAATCTGTGGCAGCAGTTCCCCGCATAGGCCGCGAAGAGAGACCGTGACCGCTCCCGAATAGGCCGTGCCGTCGAGATTGACCTCAATTGTCGACGAGCCGGCCGATCGCGCCAGATCGATGAGTCCGGCTGCCGGATAGACCTGGGCCGAAGTACCCGCGATCAGCAGCACCTGAGAGCCGTGAACCGCGCGTTCCGCATCGTCCCACACGGCGCGTGGAAGCGATTCGCCGAACCACACCACTCCCGGACGCAGTGGCGCGCTGCACTCTGGACAAACTGGGACGCCCGTGAATACCGTGGCCGTGTCGCGCCGCTGATACGCGCATCGTGAGCACCGCGATATCCAGATATCGCCGTGGACCTTCCGGATATTTCTCGATCCGGCGCGGTCATGCAGCCCGTCGACGTTCTGTGTGATCAGCGTGAAGACAGGCGCCCGCCGTTCGAGCTCGGCAATCGCGCGATGGCCCGCGTTCGGCTGCGCTTCGCCGATCCGTCCGCGCCGCCATACATACCACTCCCACACAAGCTCCGGATCGCGCGCAAAGGCTTCCGGCGTCGCGAGCTCCTCCGGCCGGAAGTTGCGCCACAATCCGCCTGCGCCGCGAAACGTCGGAATGCCGCTCTCCGCGGAGATACCCGCGCCGGTAAGAACCGAGACCCGGTCCGCGGCGGCCAGAATCTCCCGCGCGCGATCGATGCCGCTCATTCTTCGGCGGGCAGCACGGCGACAAATTCGCCGATCACTTTAAACTCGTCCGGCGTTAGATTCCACTCTTCAAACTCCGGGTTCAACGGGATCATCCGGATACGCTCGTGCTCCCAGGTGCCATCTTCGTTCATGCGTTTCTCGCTGCGGTAGACTTTGACGGTGAACTGAGCCGTAGCATCGGTCGAGCCGAATTTTTCGATCAGCAGCTTCGCGCCGCTTCGACTGCCGCCGCCATGAGGCTTGAACAGGCAATAACTCCCGTCGGGAATCAGTGGCTCCATCGAGCAGCCCACGACTTTTGCGGCAAACATCCCCGGCGCGGGCCGTATTCCGGAGGGAGGGTCAATCGAGCCAATCACGTCGCCGGGAAGTTGTTCTTCGCTCAATCCGCCCGCGGCGGCGCTGAGCTTGATGACAGGTACGGCGCCGACCGTGTTCACATTTTCACGATACAAGCGCCGGAGCCGCGCTTCGGGATCGGCGGCCACGGTCTGTTGGCGGTCTGTAGAGCGGATGACTCCGTCGAACGTCGACTCAATGTAGGCAAGCGTCTCGGCCGCTCCATGGTCGCGAACCATCGACTCGATCGTCTCTTCCAGTCCGGACAGCACTTCGGACTCTTCCGTCTCGAACGACTCCCAATCCCGCCGTGCCTTTACGTACAACCGGTTCGCTGCTTTATCCAGGAGTATCACTCCGGCGCGTTCAGGTGTAGCGCCCGGTAGGCAGACCTCCAACACGATGTACTCCAAAGGGCGCATCTGAAGGGCGGAGGTCATAATAACAGGGGAATCGATCTTATCGACCAGATCTACTTCCGCTTTACTTCCGGTGCATACGGATAGTAGCCTTTTCGCGCCCGTACCGTCACATTCGGCAGTTGCACGGAAATGCGAATACTGCGGAAGACCTTCGGCTGGTCCGCATTCTCCGGCACATAGCGAAGAATATACTGCGTGGTAACCTCGCCGGCCGTAGCCGAAACAGCGCGGAACATGCCCTTCGCAATCTCCGATGCATACCCGCCTGTTCCCACTTTCAACGCATAATTGCCTTCATCCGACGGCGTCGACAGGTATCCCGAAACATCCTTGTACAAACCCTGCAACGGATACTCGACGCGCCCGCCCGTCTCCTCCGCCAACCGCAGCAGATTCTTTTCCGCAACGGTGTTAAACCCAAACGCCACCGTCGACACACCGTAAACCGTCACCAGGTTGCGCTGCGCGATTTCAACGACTTCATCCAGGGTCTTCTTGCTCGCATTATCGTGCCCGTCGCCGATCACGACGATGACACGGCGCGGCTCCAGCGGCTCACCCTTCACCAAGCTTCGCGACGTGCACGCCGTATAAATCGCGTCATAGAGCGCCGCGCCCCCGCCCGGTTTCAGCTTCCGGATCCTGTCTACGATCTTCGACGATTCCTGCGTCGTATTCACCGCAAGCTCCGCCTCATTCCCGTACGTGATCAGGTATCCGGAGAACCGCTTGTCATCGTCCGGAATCAACGCCAGCGCCAGCTCAATCGCCGATTCCTGATAATTCTTCCAATGCAGCCGGCTCGCATTCGACAAATCGAGCAGCAGCCCCACGACCACGGGCTGATTCCGTTCGCGGCTGAAGTAGGAGATCTGCTGTAGCTTGCCTTCGTCGTAGATCTTGAAGTCTTCCTTCTTCAGATCCGACACAAAGCGGCCTTTATCGTCGGTCACCGTCACGGGCACGATCACCTCGTTGACGGACACGTTGATCGATGCTGGTTGCTGCTGCGCGTACAGAGCGGAGCCGGCGAGACACTGGAGAAATGCGGAACGGCGCATAGCTAAATTATAAGGGTCGCGGCATCCACCGCGACCCCGGCTGTTTCGTAAAGTTTCCTCACCCTCAGTTTTCGGGCGCGGCGTTAGGACGTTTCTTGAGCTTCGGACGCTCATCTTCGTCTTCCTTCGGCTTCTTGCCGTCCTCGTCCGCATCCACAGGTCCGGTCGTCGAACCAGGCATACGGCGCAGGCGCGGGCGGTTGGAATCGGTCTCTTCACCCTTGCGGCGGTTCAGCAGAGAGGTTAGCCGGCCCTTCACTTCATTAAACTCCGACGTGGTGACCACGTATTCCGGCTTCGCTTCCAGTAGTTCCTGGATATTCTTCTGCGCCGTTTCGATGCGGTCGTCCGTCAGCGGGTGCGAAGAGAACACCTTCGCCATCGTGCCGGGTTTCCGCTTCTCCAGCGACTGAAGCTTCTCAAAGAAATCCACGAACGCCGTCGGATCGTACCCGGCCTTGTAGAGGTACTGCAAACCCAGCAGATCCGCCTCGCGCTCAAAACCGCGGGAGAACGCGAGGAAACCCATCGGGATCAGGACGCTCGCGCCCTGCCGGATACCATAGCCCGCCCATCCGCCCATGAAAATCAGTGGGATTGTCGCCAGGTTCGCAATCTGGCCGCGCGTCGCCTGCTTCGTGCCGTGCCGCGCCGCAATGTGCGCGATCTCATGGGCCATCACGCCCGCCAGCTCGGACTCGCTGTCGGCCTTCAGGATCAGCCCTGTGTTGACGAAAAAGAACCCTCCCGGCAGCGCGAACGCGTTTACTTCCTCGCTGTCGATCACCTTGATCGATACGGGTACTTTCGTGTCGGAGTTGCGCACCAGGTTCTGCCCGACGCGGTTCACATACTCCGCAATCACCGGGTCGTCGACAATCTTCGCCGACCGCTCAATCTCCTGTGCCAAGCCTTTGCCGAGAGCGATCTCCTTCTCAATCGAATAAAAATTCGTCCCTTTGCCCACGTCGCGCTCACCGATCGCTTCGACGTCCTTCTTCACCGGCTTCTTCTTGCCGTTGGTTTTGGGTTTTTCGTCCGCCTTCTTGTCGGCGTCCTTCGTCTCCTCGGCAAACACAGGCGCGGTCGCAAGGGAAACGGCAATCGCGGCTGCTAACGGAAGATGGAGCAGGTGTTTCATGTGACTCCTTGCAAAGTTGCCCTCATTATAGCGCTGACGCAATTCGGACACAGTGTCGCCCGTCAGGCTCAATTCATGTTACGCATAGAATCTGGAATGCGTTTCGAATCTTTGTGGGAACGGCACCGCCCGGACTTCCCCGTCACCAAAAATCTGATTTACCTGAATCACGCGGCGGTCTCCCCCGTCTGCCGCGCCGCCGCCGGGGCCATGCGCTGGTTGGCCACCGACGCCGAAGAATTCGGCTCGTTTCACTATGATAAGTGGCTTGCCTGCTACGACGGCGTGCGCCGCGAAGCCGCCCGCCTGCTCAACGCCGATCCCGGCGAAATCGCAATTGTAAAAAATACTTCGGAAGGCATCGCCACCGTCGCCCTGGGTCTCGATTGGCGGTCCGGCGACCGCATCGTCGCCTTCCACGATGAGTTTCCTGCCAACCAGTACCCCTGGATCAAACTCGCGGAGAAAGGCATGGCGATCACGTGGCTGCGCCCCGATGCCCCGCTCGAAGAAATCGATCGCGCCGCTAAAGGGGCAAGACTCCTCGCCATCTCCTACGTCCAGTTCCTCTCCGGCTACCGCTGCGACCTCACCGCCATCGGCGAAATCTGCGCCCGCCACGGCGTCTTCTTTTTTGTCGACGCTATTCAAGGCCTCGGCGCCTTCCCCTTCGATGTCCGCCAATCCAAAATCCACGCCGCCGCCGCCGACGGCCACAAATGGCTCACTGGTCCGGAAGGCTGCGGCATCCTCTACATCCAAAAGGACGTTCAGGATTCCGTCGAGCCCGTCGAATTCGGGTGGACCAATGCCGCCTCCCACGCCGACTACGGCAGCCGCGACATGACCCTCCGCTCTGACGCCGGCCGCTACGAACCCGGCACGCTCAACACCATCGGCTGCTTCGGCCTCGAAGCCGCCATGCGTTTCCTCAACGGCGCCGGCATCGATAACATTGCCCCCGTCGTCCAATCTCTCTCCGATCAAGTCGCCGAAGGCGCGCTCGCCAAAGGCTACGAACTCCTGGCCCCGCGCACCCCCGAAACGGGCGCCGGCATCGTCTCAATGCGCAAGGAAGGCGTCGACTGCCGCATGATCTGGCGCGACCTCAAGGCGAAGGGCATCATCACCGCCCCGCGCGCCGGCTGGCTCCGCGTTTCCCCGCATTTCTATATCAGTCCGGCGGAGATTGCGGCGTTTCTTGACGCGCTCCCATAGCCGGTCCCGTCAACGTGTGCACCAGCGTGCTCGCCATGATAATCACACCGCCCGACAAAGCCAGCGGGCCTGGCTGTTCATTATGCAACAGGTATGTCCACACCGGGTTCATCGCGGGCTCGAGCAGGATCAGCACCGACGCCTCAAACGCCGGCACGTGTTTCACGCCGTTCGTCATGAAGTAATAGGCAAGCCCAATCTGAAAGACACCCAGGTACAGCAGCACCGTTAGATCCGTCAACCCAATCGATTCAATCGGCCAGGCGAACGGCAGCGCGGCCGCGAACGCCACCAGGTTCCCCGCGCTCACCACGGGCAGGGAACTGCCGCCCTCCCGCTTCGACAGGCTCCGCAGCGCCGTCACCGTTAACGCCCAGGTCAAACCCGTCGCCGCCGCCAGAATGTTCCCCAACGCCGGGTTCGGCGCCAGCGCCGAGGCGCTCGACGAGTCAAGGAAGAACAGGGCGATCCCCACCGCCATCACGCCGCCAAGCAGATAATCCCTCGGCCGGTTCGGCTCCTTCAGCACCAGCGGCCCAATTGCCAATAGATAGAACGGAGCGGTCGCCTGCAGAAACGTCGCATTGGCCGCCGTTGTCAACTTATTCGCGAGCACAAACAAAACCAACGTCGCCGCATAGGCCACAGATGCCACCCAGACCCGCCGCGACCATACCCTCCTTGCCTCCGGCAACAAAGCGAACAGCACGATCGCCGCCACCAGCGACCGCAGGCCCGCCACTTGCCAGCTTGTCAGCGTAGTGGCCTTAATTGCAGCGCCCCCAGTCGAAAACAGCAGCGCCGCTGCCAGCACATAGAACCGGTATTTCATTCCGGCTTCTTCGTCAGCGCGTCGTGCACCCTCTCGCGGAAACGCCCCTTCAATGCCCCGGCCAGATTCACCGACCCATCGCCGAATTTGTCCCGTAGCGCATCCGCCGCATGAAAGACCTTCTTCAATCGCTCACTCTTCCCGCCGTCCAGCAAATCCAACTGCCCCTCCGCCTCCGCAAACCCGGACACATGCACGCCAATCAGGCGAATCGGTTTCCGCCCCTCCCAGTTCCGCAAAAACAGATCCCGCGCTGTCCGAAAAATCTCGGTATCTAGCAGTGTCGCGTGATCTAATGACTGCGCGCGCGTGAATGTCGAAAAATCCGAATAGCGAAACTTGATCTGCACCGTCCGCGCGTGCAATCGGTGTTCGCGCAACCGTCTGCCGGCTTTCTCACTTAAATGCGCCAGCGTCGACTCCAGCAGCGCCTGGTCCGCCGTATCCACATGGAACGTGTGCTCATGGCTAATCGACTTCGGATCATCGCCCGCCGCCATCTCCTTTTCAAACCACGCCCCGGTGTCGAACCCCTTCGCCTTCCCCGCCAGGGCTAGCCCCAACTTCCCGAACCGCTCCGTCAGAAACCGGTCGTCCAACCGCGCCAGATCGCCAACTTTATAGATCCCGATATCCGCCAAATGCCTCTCCGAAACCTTGCCCACGCCCGGAATCTTGCGAATATCGAGCGGTGCCAGAAACGCAGCCTCCTGCCCCGGCGGAATCCACAGCACGCCATTCGGCTTTGCCTGGTCCGACGCTACTTTCGACACCAGCCGCGCCGTCGAGCAGCCAATCGAGTTATTCAACCCCGTCGCCGCGCGAATCGCCTCGTGCAGCTTATGCGCCGCGGCCAGGGGCGGCCCGTGCAGCCGCTCCGTTCCCGTCATGTCGAGATAAGCCTCATCAATCGACGCCATCTCAAACTTCGGTGTGAACGTTTCCAAAACCTCCCGCACCTTCTTCGAGTACAACTCATACCGGTCTCGATGCCCGTCGACAAAGATCGCCTGCGGACACAACTTCGCCGCCGTCCGCAGCGGCATGGCCGAATGAACGCCAAACTTCCGCGCCGCGTATGATGCCGCCGACACCACACCGCGCTCGGTCCCCTTGCCGCCCACCACGACAGGCTTCCCCTTCAAGGACGGATCGTACAGCTCTTCCACCGAGACGAAGAACGCGTCCATATCGATATGGAAGATGGAGCGCATAGCCGCTTTTCAGTGTACGGCGGTCGCAAACACCATTCGCGGAATGCCCGCCAAATCGGGCAATACCTGGACATCCCCCCACCCGCCAAGCAATGCGGCGATCGCCTCATCTTGCCCAAACCCAAACTCCATCGCCAGCAACCCGCCCGGCTTCAGCACTCTCCCCGCTTCCGGAATCAGCCGCCGGTAAATCTCCAACCCATCCCCGCCCGCAAACAGCGCCCCAGCCGGTTCCCATTCGCGGACTTCCGCGGCCAGCATCGCCCGGTCCGACTCCGGCACATACGGCGGATTTGACACCACCACATCAAATACTCCATCACCCAACGCCGCCGCCAAGTCGCAGCGTACCAGGGAAACTCGCGCCTGCAACGCCGTCACATTCCGCAGGCCAATCCCCAACGCCTCCTCCGACACATCCGTACTGACCACGCGGACATCCGCTTCCAACGCCAGCGTTACTCCAATACACCCCGATCCCGCCCCGATGTCCAACACGCGAAATCCCGGCCGCACCCGCCGCAACACCTGCTCCACCAGCAACTCCGTCTCCGGCCGCGGAATCAGCACGCCCGGCTCGACATAAAACTCGCGCCCGTAAAACTCCTGCCGCTTGGTGATGTACTGCGTCGGCTTCCCCCGCATCCGCTCGTGCAGATACCGCCCGAAGTGAATCCACCCAAGCTCGCTCAACGTGTCATCGCCATGCGCGATCAGGTACACGCGATCCCGCCGCAGCGCGTGAGCCAGCAGCACCTCCGCCGTCAGCTTAGGAGTGGTAACCCCCGCGTCTTTAAGAAGCTTTGCGCCCTGCGCCAGCGCCGTTTGTAGGGTCATCCTCGGCCTGCTGCTTCAATCTCTCGGCGTTGTAATAGGTGGTCAATCCGTCAATAAACGGATCCAACCGCCCCTCCATCACCAGGTCCAACTGATGGAGCGTCAACCCAATCCGGTGATCCGTCACGCGGTTCTGCGGGAAGTTGTACGTGCGAATCTTTTCGCTTCGGTCCCCCGACCCCACCATCTTCTTCCGGTCCGCGCTGATCGCCGCCTGCTGCTTCTCCAACTCCAGCTCATACAGGCGCGACCGCAGCACGCGCATGCCCTTTTCGCGATTCTTTATCTGCGACTTTTCGTCCTGGCACGAGACCACCGTATTCGTCGGCAAGTGCGTGATACGCACCGCCGAATACGTCGTGTTTACCGACTGCCCGCCCGGCCCCGACGAACAGAACGTATCGATCCGCAGGTCCTTCGCCTCAATGTGAATTTCCACATCGTCCGCTTCCGGCAGCACCGCCACCGTAATCGCCGAAGTATGCACGCGTCCCTGTGTTTCGGTCTGCGGAACACGCTGCACGCGGTGTACGCCGCTCTCGTACTTCATGCGGCTGAACACGCGGTCGCCGCTGATCAGGGCTATTACTTCCTTTACGCCGCCCACTTCGCTTTCACTCAAATCGGTCACTTCCACGCGCCACTTCAGCGTTTCCGCATACCGCGTGTACATCCGGAAAATCTCGGCGGCAAAAAGCGTCGCTTCGTCGCCGCCCGTGCCCGCGCGGATTTCCATTACGACGTTCTTATCGTCGTTCGGATCCTTCGGCAGCAGCAGCACCTTCAGATCTTCCTCCAACGTCGCGATCTGCGGCGTCAACGACGCCACTTCCTCCTCCGCCATCGCGCGAATATCGGCGTCGGTTTCGACCAGCATCGCCTGCGCCTGCCGCAGGTTGTCCGACGCGGTCTTATACTCGCGATACTTCGAGACAATCTCCTCCATATCGCGATGGGCCTTCGCCGTCTTGCGATATGTCTCATTGTCGGAGATAACGGCCGGATCGGCCATCTGCGCGTTCAATTCGTCGAAGCGTTTTTCTAAAGAGTCGAGTTTGTCGGAATATTGCATGGAGGTACCCTTTCCCGTTTCAGGGGCAGCGGCAACGGGTGGGGGCTGCTAAGCGATTACGAGTTCGCCGCCCTGCTGCTTCTCCAGGCCCATCGCGCCTTCCAGCGCATGGATGGCGACTTCCACCTGGGCGTCGGCCGGCGGCTGCGTCGTAATCTTCTGGAGCCATAGGCCAGGCGCGGTCATCATGGCCAACAGCGATCCGCGCTTGCGGGCGGCGAAGCGGATCAGTTCATAGCTCAATCCGGCGATCACCGGCAGCAGCGCGATGCGGGCCGCGAACTTCGCGGCAAAACTATCCAACGGCAGCAGCGCGTAGAGGATCATCGAGATCACCATTACCACCAGCAAAAAGCTGGTTCCGCACCGCGGGTGGAAGGTAACAAAGCTTTGTGCGTTTGTGGTCGTCACCGGCCTGCCGGATTCGAAATTGAAGACCACCTTGTGCTCGGCGCCATGAAACTCAAACACGCGGTGAATGTCCTTGTACCGCGATAGCGCGAACAGGAAGCCGATAAAGATAACGATGCGAATCAACCCGTCCACCAGGTTAAACAGCACCCGGTTCTCAATCACCGGATAGATGTTCTGCAATTGCGTCGTCAGCCACAGCGGTACCAATTTATATAGCGCGATGAAGAACACCAGGCTGAACACCATGTTCGCCGTCATCACCCAGGCGGGAATCTCCGGCGCTTCCGGCTTGCCCTGCTTGTCGTTCTCATCCGCCATGGCCACGTTGGCCGAGAATTTCAATGCCTTGACGCCCAGCCACATCGCCTGGCCCAGAGTGCCGACGCCGCGCAAAATGGGAAGTTTGAACAGAGGATACTTCTCCGATACCCGCGGCAAAGGGCTTTCCTCGGTGGCGATCTCGCCGGAGGCCCGGCGCACCGCCACACAGTAGCTGTGCGGCGCCCGCATCATTACGCCCTCCATCACCGCCTGCCCGCCGACCAGCGTCTCTTCCCCGCTTTCGAGAATCGGCAGCATCTGCGTGTGGAGCGCAAGCCGTAGATAGGAACGGATAGACATACTTCCAGAAACTTAGATGCTCCTAGTGTAGCAAGAGGTTCCGATTCCCTTTTGGGCCGGGCAGGCGTTATGCTGTCGAAATGCCCGCCGCACTCGACCTGAATCACGTCATGATCTATTCGAAAGACGTGGCCAGGTCTGCCGCCTTCTATAAGGAAAAGCTCGGGTTCGAGCTCCTCGAAGAGTACCCCGCGGGCGCTCCGGTGATCTACTATGCCCGCCTCCGCGTGCCGGGCTCGACTTCGACAATTGCCCTCCACGCCGTGGAACGCGGCGCCGAGCTCCGCACAGGCGGCATCCGCCTCTACTTTGAGGTCAAGTACCTCCAGAGGTACTGCGACACGCTCATAAAATCCGGCGTCGTCTTTTCCAAGCCGCCGGCTCTCATGCCGTGGGGCTGGCGGCATGCGTACCTCGATGACCCCGACGGTCATGAAATCAGCTTCTACACCGCCGGAGCGAAGCGCCTCAAGAAAGGGAAGAGTTTCTAGCATGAAGTGGCTGCTTCTCACGGCGCTCACCGCCGCCATCGCTCCCGCCGGGCAGTTCATCCTTTTCGACGTTACCTTCACCTACACCAAATCCGACGCCGACAACTCCACACCCAGTAAATCGCATTATTACGTCAAAGGTCCTCTTATCAACCCCAACCGCCCCGTCGATTGGACCTCCCCAGTCGACTATCGCAACGGCACCGTTCACATCCGTCTCGAAGTCCTCGAAAAACCGCCGGGCAACCAACCTACGACTTGGACTCTCTGCTACATCCCCAACAAAGGCCAAGGCAACAAATACGGCTGTACTGGAACCGATCTTTACACCACGACGGGCATCTTCGAAAAGGATGTGCCCATGACCTCATGGTGGGAAAACAACTCCATTGTCTGGACCGAGGGCATCAAGCAGATGGACCTCGTCATCAAAGACAACAGCGGCGGACGCGGCCATGCCCACCGCCGCGAGGACCATGAGAAATTCTTTCCTACTAAGGTCCGCATCACCATGGTGCAGGTATCGGCAGGTTCAACATACCAGCCGATTACATTGAAGTAGATACGCTCGCCCCTCTCGCCCTGTGGCCGATGCCATGCGGTGGCGTCGGCCACGGTGGTTGATGATAATTCTCTGGAAACCAACCCGCCACCGAGCCGTATAACAACACATGGCCTCGGCAGTCTCCCTCGACTCCCTCTCCCAAGACCTCAAATACGGCGCCCGCCAGCTTCGCATGAGCCCCGGCTTCACCGCCGTAGCCGTCCTCTCCCTTGCCCTTGGCATCGGCGCCAACACCGCCATCTTTCAGCTCATTGACTCCGTCCGCCTCCGCACCCTTCCCGTCCGCGACCCCCAGCAGATCGCTTTCATCGACTTTCCCCCCGGCTCCGCCCGCTCCGGCTGGTTCTCAACCCGCAGTGCCCGCATGACGTCCACGCTTTGGGAGTTGATTCGCGACCAGCAGCAGGCCTTTCAAACCGTCGCCGCCGCCTCTGCCGCACGTTTCAATCTCGCCAACGGCGGCGAAGTCCGCTACGCCGAAGGCCTTTACGTTTCCGGGGCTTTCTTCGAAACGCTTGGCGTCAACGCTACCATCGGCCGTGTCCTGGCAGCCAGCGATGATTCTCCAGGCTGCGCCTCGCCAGGCGCCGTATTGAGCAATGCTTTCTGGCAGCGCGAATATGCCGGAGACCTCGCCGTCCTCAACCGTACCATTAGCCTTGACGGTCGCAAGTTCCCCATACTTGGCGTCACCCCTCCCAGCTTCTTCGGCTATGAAGTCGGCAACCGTTTCGACGTTGCCATACCTCTCTGTGCGGACCGTCTGCTCTCTGAAGACGGCAGAGGGCGTGCGCCGAGCAAACACGCCTGGTGGCTTTCCATGTTCGGCCGACTCAAACCCGGCTGGACCGTTGAGCGCGCGACCGCGCAACTCGAAGCCATCTCTCCCGGCATCATGCAGGCCGCCATTCCGCCTATTTACCGGCCGGATATGGCTAAGCGCTTCCTCGCAAACAAACTCACAGCGCTCCCGGGCGCCACCGGTGTCTCCGGGCTCCGCCGGACCTACGAAACGCCTCTCTGGCTGCTTCTGGCAACCACGGGTCTAGTCCTCCTCATTGCCTGCGCAAACCTGGCCAACCTCCTGCTCGCTCGCGCCAGCGTTCGCGAACGCGAAATCGCTGTACGCCTCGCCCTGGGCGCCAGCCGCTTCCGTCTCATCGCCCAGCTCCTTGCCGAAAGCCTACTCCTCGCCGGACTCGGCGCCGTGCTCGGAACTGTCCTCGCCCAAGCCCTCAGCCGTGGCCTCATTGCCTTCCTCACCACGGATCAGAATCGCCTCTTCGTCGGCGTCGGTCTCGACTGGCGCGTACTCGGCTTCACCGCCGCCATCGCCGTCTCGACCTGCCTCTTGTTCGGACTCCTGCCCGCCGTTCGCGCAACGCGCATCGCTCCATCGTCCGCCATGCGCGCCAGCGGGCGCGGCATGACCGCCAATCGCGAACGCTTCGGCGCCCGGCGCGTCCTCGTCATCGCGCAGGTCGCCCTGTCGCTTGTCCTACTCGTCGGCGCACTACTTTTCGTACGTAGCCTGCGCAATCTCATGACGGTTGAGACCGGCTTCCTCTCCGAAGGCCTCATCTCGGTCTCTGTCGACACGCGCAAGGCCGCTTATACAAAGGAGCGCTTCCCAATTGTGTACCGCCAGTTACTCGACGAGATCCGCACACGGCCCGGTGTGGTCTCAGCGGCAGACGTGAACTTCACGCCGGTCAGCGGCTCGTCCTGGGACGGACAGATCCGCCCCGACGGAGTAAATGTCGAGAGCAAACGCACCCTCTTCAACCGCGTCGGCCCCGGTTACTTCAAAACAATGGGTACTCAGTTGATCGGCGGCCGGGAGTTCAACGACCGCGACACCATCAACGCGCCCAAAGTCCTGATCATCAACGAGGTCCTCGCCAAACGCATCTTCAATGGCCAGGACCCGATCGGCCGCCTCGTCCGCATTGAAGCCGAAGCCGGCAAAGCCGACCCCGTGTATGAAATCGTAGGTGTCGTGAAGCAAACGAAGTATGGAGGGCTGCGCGAAGAGTTCGAACCGATCGGCTTCTATCCCGAAGGCCAGAACGAGAACCCCGGAGCCGGCCACACCTACGTCGTACGTATCGCGGGCAGCGCCGGCGACGTCACACGCGAACTGAAGTCAGCGGTAGCGGCGGTGAATCCGGAGATCGCCGTCGAATTTCGAATCGTCACGGAACAGCTCACCAACTCTCTGACCAGGGAACGGCTGATGGCGACGCTCTCCGGAGCATTCGGCCTGCTTGCCGGAGCCCTCGCGACGCTAGGCCTCTATGGCGTTATCGCCTACATGGTCGCCAAACGCCGCAATGAAATCGGCATCCGCATCGCGCTCGGTGCCGACCGCCGGAAAGTAGTGCGTTTGGTTCTCCGCGAAGCCTGGGTGCTCTTGGCAATCGGAATGGCCCTGGGCGGCGGCTTGGCGGTTCTGGCCGGCCGCCAGGCGGAGACACTTCTGTTCGGTCTGAAAGCCTGGGACCCGGCGACACTTGTCTCCGCTATGCTCTTCCTCGCTGTCGTGGCTATAGCCGCCAGTTACGGCCCCGCCCGCCGCGCCGCTGGCATGGAGCCCATGGCCGCCCTGCGCGAGGAGTAGCGCTCCGGTGTCGTGCGGCTTAGTTTCGCCATAGCCGCGCGAACTCCCGCGGACGGAAGTCCTCGAACCCGGGATCTACAACTGCATATTCCCAACAGGCGTTGAAAGGCCGATTAACGTACCCTCCGGAGCACGCACGTACGCCACTGTCGCGCCCCAAGGCATCGCACGAGGCTCCGCCAGCGGCGAACCACGCGCCGCGCGACGACCTTCGCAAACGCCGACGGAACGTCCTCGGTTAAGAACGCGAGCTCCACGGCGGCCGGCCCTCCATTCGCGGGCTGCACGTAAGCATCCGGCATCGGGAATTCGCCCACCGAATGTGCCGCGAAGGAGAGCACGGTGCCGTGCACCTCTATCTCCGCGAACTGAAAAGTTTTGTCGTGGAAACGCGGCGTCGTTCCGAACGCGCGCTCGTAAAAAGCCAGCGTTCCCGCCACATCATCGACGTAAAGTACCGTCGCCGCAAATCGTATCATCACCCTCCCATTGCCGGGTCGCTGCTCCCGATCTGTCCGTTCTCTACATGACCCGCGTAGCGCCGCCAATAACCCGGCACCCCTTCCACAGAAATGCCGAAGTCGTACCACCGTAGGCTCTTCGCCAGCCGCAATCGTATCGCCTTCGCCTCCTTTGCCCCGACCCAAACCCTTTGCCGCGCCCCACCGTATGACTCGTCCGCAATCCCCAACGCGAATCCTCGTGCCGCATCGTGGTTTTCCACTCGCAGCTCCAAATCGCCGCCCACATACCGGCACGACACCGTCAATGGCGGATCATCCACACTCCCTGCAAACTCCCGGTAGAATCCATTCGGGCCGTGCAGCCGGACGGAATACCTCTCATCCGCAAATCCATCCAAGGCCCACGTATCCGATAACGTGCCACCGGCAACAACCGCATACGCCCGTGTCCGTAATTTCGCTTGCCCGCGAAACAACCCAGGCGTGTACGCATGGAATCCCGCCCCCGCCCCCTTACCCGCCGCCAGAGTCAATACAAACCCGTCCGAACGCAAACCCCCATCCGCGAACAGCTCATAAGGCAACGCCACTGCGGGCCGCGTCCCCTTTTCCTGGCGCGCCGGCGTCGTAGGGCTCTCCCACCAGGCGGCAGGCATCTCTTTAAACTGGGCGCTATAAATGCCCTCCAGCACAGAATCTTTCGATGGATATGGCAGCGCGGCGCCGGCACCGCCGCGAAACGGCCGGAACACCGGCGACATGTCCCCGCACACCGTCCGCCGCCACGCGCTGATGTTCGGCTCCCGGATCGCCTTGCCCGTCCTGCGGCTCAGTACATTTTCCATTAGCCGCAGCACCGACGTATGGTCGAACACCTGGGAACACACATATCCGCCGCGGCTCCATGGCGACGCCACGATCATCGGCACGCGGTAGCCCAACCCGATCGGTCCGCCGCGCGCCTCCCGCGCCGGATGCTTCGCCAAATCCTGTGCCAGCGTCACGTACTCGACACTGGCGTCCAGCCCCGGCGACAATTTGCCGGTCTCCGCATTCGACGGATCGGGAACAACGTACGGAGGCATATGGTCGAAATACCCGTCGTTCTCGTCGTATGTCAGCACAAAAATCGTCTTGCGCCAGATCTCCGGGTTTTTCGTCAAAATGTTCAACACCTCGGCCAGGTACCAAGCCCCATACCAGGGCGAACCCGGATGATCGGAAAAGTGCGACGCCGGCACCACCCATGAAACCGTGGGCAACGTCCCGTTCTGGACGTCCTGCCGGAACTGATGCAGAACATCGCCCTTAGGAACCGCCATCTGCCGTTCTTTGTCGCCGTCCCGATACCGCACTGTCTTCAATTCTCGATACGAAGGGTCACCGGTATTCGTCGTGAACGCCTTTGCATACAACTGCCGCTCCCGCGGCGTCATGCGTGCCTTCGCCTCTGCCGTCCATTTCTTCCGTTCGGCAGTCACCCTTTTCAGGGCCGCGCGTTTCCGCTCCAGGAGTTTGGGGTCGCCCTTCTTTTCCAACGCGGCGATCTCGCCCGGCAGTGTCCCCGCCAGCTTCTCCAACTCCCTCTGATAGGTCGGCAGGTGGCCTACGTGATACTGGTCAAACCACTCCAGCGGATTGTCGGTGAAATTGGACAGCCAATCATCCTCCAGCCGGCTGAACCCCGTCGGCAGGCTCAGTTCGTTCTGGTAAACGCGCCAGGAAATACCGGCATCTTCGAGCCGCTCCGGAAACGTCGTCCAACGCGCCGTTGCGGTGTACGTCACATCCGAATTGCGCACATTGGCCGTCGCCGACCCATCCGGCTTCTCCCGCACTGTTCCCGTCCACAGATAAAGCCGGTTCGGCGTCGTACCCGTCAGCGATGAGCAGAAGTTGTGGTCGCATACCGTGAATGCGTCCGCCAGGGCGTAATAAAAAGGAAGATCCTCGCGGTTGTAATAGCCCATCGTAAATGGCATCCCGGCACATTCCTTGCGCCCGGATGGCTTCGCGTCCAGCCACTTGTCATGGTTGCCGTCGTTGCGCGCATCGGTTTGGTCCCGCCACGAATGCGGCAGTGAGCCTAACCACGTCGCCCGCGTCTCCTTCAAGTTCAGACGGAATGGCGCGAATGTTTTGCCCGCTGCGTTCGTCTGCTGCCATACCGGCTTCTGGTCCGGAAGCGTGACGGTTCGCGTGTCGTTAAACCCGCGCACTCCGCGCAGCGATCCCAGGGCATGGTCGAACGAACGGTTCTCCTGCATCAGGACAACGATATGCTCCGCGTCGAGATACGTGCTCCCCTTCGGCGGATCGATAGCAAACGCCTTCTCAATCGCGGCCAGCAACCCTGCCCGCTGGAAGAACTCTCTCCGTGTACTCACTAAGGAGATTATCGTTCAGTGTCTTTCATCTTTTGCTTTACCTCCGATAGCCACCTCTCCGCCTTCTCGTGATTCGGTCCCCGCGGCGTCTTCAGAAACGCGCGCAGGTCGGTTGCGCATCCCTCCATGTCGTTGTGGCGGCAACTCCACTCCGCCGTTGTCAGCAGCGCCCTCGGCAGTAACTTCGATGCCGTCCGCAAATTCGCGAGCGCCTCCGCTGGCTGCTTGTTCTGCTGCAACATCGCGAGTCCTGCGACGTACGTGGCGCGCACCGAATCCGGTTCCAACTGCAGGGCTCGCCGTGCCGCCGCTTCCGCGCCGGCCGGCTCCCGTAAGAAGAGCAGCGCTAGCCCAAGATTGGACTGCACCGTCGAATTGTTCGCGTCGATGGCCAGTGCATGGCGGAACGCTTCCGCCGCCGGGCCGTACTCCCCCATCTGCATTCGCCGCGTGCCAAGGTTGTTCCACGCCTCAAACCAATTGGGGTCCGCCTCCAATGCTTTGGTCAGCCGCTCCGCCGATGCCGGGATCTGCCCGCTCACCGCCAGTGATTCCGCCTCCTGCACCAGCCGCTTCGCCGCCTTCACTGGTTTATGCGAGAGCCGAAGCGCGCTGATCGGTCCGGCCGGACGCGGCCCTTCTCCGTAGCTCTTTGGCATCCGGATCTCCACAGGCTGGCCCGGACGAAATTGCACGTGGTCGCTCGTGATCCGGTCGCCATGCCGCGTCACTACACGCAGTTCGTAAATCTTCGAGCCTTCCGCGTTTACTGTGAAAGTGCCATCGCGCTGCACTGGCTGCCGGTCGGTCAGCATATGGCCCGGGTTGTCGTACACTTCCACCCAAAGCATATCGGCGGGATTTTCAGTGATTAGCTTTCCTTCAAACCTCGCCGACGGTGGCTGCGCGGCCGCAACCACTAAGACGGCGGGAAAAAACACGAATCGTATGTCGAAAGACACGAGTAACAATGCCTCCGTTGGGTATTTGGATTTCGAGCGAACTAGGTCTACGCGGCGATCAGTTTCCCGCTTGGGAAATGGGTTTGTATGAGCCAGCGAACCTGGGATTGCTCAAACGGAGGTGCGAAGTAGTCGATGGCACCGAGCTCTAA
The DNA here is from genome assembly GCA_016185425.1 of Acidobacteriota bacterium. Classification (GTDB taxonomy): domain Bacteria; phylum Acidobacteriota; class Terriglobia; order Bryobacterales; family Bryobacteraceae. The sequence continues at coordinate 187,198 of JACPNQ010000024.1, forward strand.
AGCGTCGAGCCACTCCTGCACTTCTGGCAGCCTGCTGACAGCGATAACGCGCATGCGCGTCATTTGCCCGGCAGCGGCCGACAGAACTTGTTGTAACGCGTTGCGTGAAGCGGGACAAAAAACCAGATCGTACTGACTCCAATCCACTGCTTCCAGGGCAACACCCTCTTCGATCGCCGGGACGAGCCGTGCCGAAATCAACGCATCCCGAAGTTCACAAAGCAAGTCTTCATGAAGCTCGTACAACAGTATGCGTATGGACACTGACTCTCCTTTGAACTATTTCACTCAACGGCGATCAATTCTGAGTGAAGCCCGCGTGAACATCTCGTTCTCTAACGGGGAGAGCGACCGCCGGACTAAACGGTCTATATATTCACTCTACGAACGAATTCTCAGAACATCCAATCGAAAAAACTTATGGTCGCGATTGCAAGATTGCCGCGCTGTTCCATTGATAAACTAGAAGGATGGCAGCAAGTCCTCGACGCAAGTCCGTGGCCGCGAATATCGGCGGCGTGAAGGTGGGCGGAAACAACCCCATCGTCGTCCAATCGATGACGAATACCGACACCGCGGATGTTCAGTCCACCGTCAACCAGGTCATGGCGCTCGCACAGGCGGGTTCGGAGATCGTTCGCGTTACCGTAAACACCGAGGAAGCTGCCGCCGCGGTGCCCAAGATCGTCGACACGCTGAACATGTTCGGGGTCCGCGTGCCCATCGTCGGAGATTTCCACTACAACGGCCACCAGTTGTTAAAGAAGTATCCCGAATGCGCCCGTGCACTCGCCAAGTACCGCATCAACCCCGGTAACGCCAATATCGGCAAGAAACACGATGACAACTTCCGCACGATGATCGAAGTTGCTATCGAGCACAACAAGCCGGTGCGCATCGGCGTCAATTGGGGCTCGCTTGACGGCGCGTTGCTCACGCGCATGATGGACGAGAATTCGAAGCTCTCCGAACCTCTCGATGCCAAGCAGGTCACGATGAACGCGATGGTCGTCTCCGCGCTCGAAAACGCGGCGGCCGCTGAGCGCTATGGCCTCGCGCACGACATGATCCTGTTGAGCGCAAAGGTCAGCGGTGTCCAGGACCTCATCGGCGTTTACAGAATGCTCGCCGCCCAGTGCGATTACCCGCTCCATTTGGGTTTGACCGAAGCCGGCCTCGGGTCAAAAGGGATTGTTGCCTCCACCGCGGCCATCGGAGTGCTGTTGCAGGAAGGCATCGGCGACACGATCCGCGCATCGCTGACTCCGCTCCCGAACGGCGACCGTACGGATGAAGTGATCGTCTGCCAGCAGATCCTGCAGGCCCTCGAACTCCGCAGCTTTACTCCGCAGGTCACCGCGTGTCCCGGTTGCGGGCGCACAACCTCCACCTTCTTCCAGCAGATGGCCGATGACATCCAGACCTATCTGCGAACGCAGATGCCGATCTGGAAGGAGCGCCACCCGGGCGTCGAAGAGATGAAAGTAGCCGTCATGGGCTGCATCGTCAACGGACCCGGCGAAAGCAAGCACGCCAACCTCGGCATCTCGCTCCCCGGAACATTTGAAGAGCCGGTAGCGCCCGTCTATGTAGACGGCAAACTCAAGATCACCCTCCGCGGCGATCACATCGTCCCCGAGTTCATCGAGATCCTGAACAAGTACGTCGAATCCCACTACGGTGCCGAAGTCGGCGTCAGTTAGAAGAACCGGACGTTGTAGCTGACAACGACGCCCCGCCCGATCTCCGCCGCCGCGTCCTTAATGAAGGACAGGTGGTTCCGATAGTACGCGTTGTTGGCATTGAACACATTCACTGAGAACAGGTGAAGCGCATGTTGGCGGGCGAGCGTATAGCTGGCGCGGATGCTTCCTGTCGCATAGCCGGCGGTCTCAGTCTCAGTCGGGAAAATTCGATCCTGCCGGCGGGCGAGGACCAGTTCGGGCGCGATGCTGAATGCGCCCTGTCGAAACTCCAATCCAACCCGGCCCCGGCCCGGCGGAATGCGCGGCACCGGCGTATTGTTCAGCCGCAACTCCGCGTTTACCATGTCGAAACCGAGATTCATCCACACCTTCGAGTGCAGCGCTGCCTGGAATCGTCCCTCGAAGCCGGCGTACCGGGCATTGTTCTGCGAATACCGCGCCGCGATTAAACCATCTTCAATCTCGCCGGTCGGCGCCAGGTAGACATATTGATTCAGCCGGTAGTAAAACCAATTGGCCTCACCTTTGTATCGGGCCGATGTGTGGCGTAGCGCGACGTCGAAACCGTTGGACCGCTCTCCGCGCAGATTCACATCGCCGATCTCAAACGTCAGATTTCCGACGTGCGGCCCATTCGAATACAACTCCTCGAGCGCCGGCGCGCGAAACGAATGGTTGAAGCTCGATACAAATGCGCCGCCGCGCCACAACGGCACATTCACGCCCGCCGATCCCGAAAACCCAGTGAACGACCGTTCCGGCAATCCGCCGGGGCTATACCTCGTGTTCTCCACGCGTCCCCCGAACTGCAATCGCATCCGTTCGAGTTGAATGCTCTCCAATCCGAATGCCGCAAACGAACGCTGCCCAACTGGAGGAGTGGTCGCTTCCACTCCGACAGCTTTGTAATCCCGGTTCAGTCCCCAAACCCCGAAGCTCCCGCTGAACGGACCGCGCCGCTTTTGTTCAACGGTCACGCGATAGTCGAACTGTTTGTTGAAGAACTGATTGTCCACCGAGCCGTTCGCCAGCTCGTCGTGATGCCAGTCGCTATAGGAAAGACTGAAGTTCAATTTCTCGCGCAGCCCGCCTGTCACGCGGATGTTGTGCCGCGTGAACGGCAACTGTACTCGCTCATCCTCACTGTCCAACTGCGGAATCTGATACGTCCCCCGTTGCGTGTTGTAGGCAAGCGTGAACCATTTGTCCTTGCCATACCGCGACAACGACACACCGCCGCTCAATGCGCGCGCGCCCGAATTGACGATCCGCTCCCGCGCCGTATTGTAATCCGATGTGTGCTGCCCGCCCGCATTCAGCCGCAGCAACCAGGCCCCCGTTCCCGCGCTCACTCCCGCGCTTCCGCCAAACAGCCCGTTGTTCGAACCCGCCATCGCCGACAGGTATCCGTTGTGCGTGCTCCTGTTTTCGGTGATCATGTTCACCACCCCGCCAATCGCGTTCGACCCATACAACAATGTCGCGGGTCCCCGAACAATCTCCACCCGTTCCAGCGACTGCGGGTCCACCGGCTCGCCATGATCCCCCGATTGCGACGACAGAGATCCGGTCCGCACGCCGTCCTGCATAATAAGGACGCGATCGCCGTCGAATCCCCGCAGCACCGGACGGGTTGTACCCGGTCCAAACGATCGTTTAGCTACTCCGGGTGCGGAATCGAGCAAATCTCCTACCGAAACCCCCGTTTTAGACGCTAAATCAAGCGTATCCAGTGCGGTTACGGAATTGATCGCTTCGAGCGTTGTTTCCACCTTTCCCGACGCCGTCACCGTGATCTCCTGCCGGATCGGCATCAGGCGTAACGAAAACGAAACACTAGGTTTATTGTCCTTTGTGACGACGACCTTCTTCCGCTCGTCCGCCAGTCCAGCCGACTGCGCCACGACATCGAACTGCCCTTCCGGCAAGCCAACAAAAACAAACTTCCCATCGTCGTCCGTCTCCGTGGATTTGTTGAGCTGCGGCAACACAACAGTCACGTGATGGAGGGGTTTTCCGGTGGATTCGAGTGTGACCGTACCTTCTAAATTATTGACGGCTAGAAGGTTGGCGGCCAGAAGTAGAAAGTGATACATGATTCTCACTTATAGAATCGGCCTGTCCATTCAAAACCGGGAGGCAAATCTTGTGAACGGGCCCAATTCGCCCGTGAGCGGCCCCAAAGTGGAATTTCACAAGAGGGCTGGCAAAGTTAAATGTGTTTGTTATACTGGGCCAAAGCAATCTCCCCAAGTGGGCCAAGTATATGAAAAATAATAGACTTGGCTATTGAAATCCGAAGAGGTGAAATGACACGAACAAAGATGACCTCGTTAGTCGGACTCGTGCTATTGAGCGGTGTCGCTGCCCTGGCGCAGACGGCCACCGGTTCGCTGGCGGGCACGATCACCGATCCGAATGGTGCGGCAGTTCCAGGTGCGAAAGTAGTCGCCACGAGCGTGGTGACCGGCGCAAAACTTGAGGCGACGTCGACGGATGCAGGCCTGTATGTTTTTCCCACGATGCCAGTCTCCGTCTACAACGTGATCGTTGAAAAGACCGGGTTCAAGAAGCTGAACCGGACCAACATTGAAATCCGCATCGCCCAACGCGTGGACATGAATGTGTCGCTCGAAGTCGGCGATGTGGTGCAGACAGTGGAAGTCTCCGCGGAGGCTCCGCTGCTGGAAACATCGACGAGCGAGAAGGGCCAGACCTTCTCTCCGAAGTTCATGACCAACCTCCCGTTGTTTACGGGCGGCATCCGCAATCCTCGTACCTTTGTGAGCTACATGCCCGGCGTGAACGCCGGGGCTGAAGTGAGTATCTCTGGTTCGGGCGGACGCGCTCAGGAAGTACAGATTGACGGAGGTTCGCTGATCATTCCGGAATCGGGCGGCACGGTGTTTAATATGCCGTCGGCGGAAATGTTCAACGAGTTCAAGCTGATTACCGGCGGCTACTCGGCTGAATACGGCCGGTTTGGGGGGGGCGTGGAAGTCTACGTTTCCAAGAGTGGTACGAACTGGTACCACGGCACGGCCTTCCTTAACATGCGCCGCGATATTTGGAACGCGAACGCTTGGTCGCGTAACGCCTCGACGAATCCCGCTACCAACTTCCGTCCGAAGGAACGGCAGAACGAAGTAGGCGGCGCGGCCGGCGGCCCGGTGTTCATCCCGAAGGTTTATAACGGCAAGGACAAGACGTTCTGGTACATGACTTATACGCAGCGCCTGCTGCCAGCTTCGATCGGCTTCCCGTTGAGCACCGTGCCGACGGCGGCTATGAAGCAGGGCGATTTCTCGCAGGCGGGAGTTCCGGTGATTTACGACCCGGCGACCACTTCGGGCGCGACGCGGGCCCCATTCCCAAACAACCGGATTCCAACGGCTCGCTTCAGCAAAGTGTCGACGAACCTGGTCCCGCTCATTCCGGACCCCACCCGTTCGGCGTTACTGAACAACTACGACTTCGTGAATCTCTCCGTAATTGAGCAGAAAATTTGGAGCCTGAAGTTCGACCATGCCTTTTCGGCTACGAACCGTTTAGCCTTCTTTTTAAGCAAAGAAGACGGCGGCAGTCAGGACACCGGCAGCTTTGCTGGGCCGATCGGCAACGCCTTGGGCAGCAGCACGCAGAAGCCGTACAACGTTCGCGTGAACCACGACTATTCCTTCTCCCCGACCTTCCTGATGCACACGATGTTCGCCAAGTCCGCTACGCGTCAGGGCTGGGACAATCCGGCGCAGCGCGGCTACGCCTCGAAGCTCGGAATTCCCGGTGTCCCGGTCGAAGGCGATGCAATGCCTCGCGTGCAGTTCTCCGGCCAAGCCGGCTTGACGCCGTACGGTGTGCAAGACGGCAAGGTCGGCAACGGCGGCCAGGACAACGATACGCGGATGATCACGCAAGGGTTCACCTGGCTGAAGGGCGCTCACGAATTCAAGTTTGGCTGGGACTACCGGAAGCTGTCGACCTTCGGCTTTGACTTCGCCGGTTCCAACGGGCGCTATGTCTTCAACCGGCTGCAGACGGCGATTCCGAATAGCACAGGCGGAAGCGGTCATGAATTCGCCAGCATGTTGCTCGGAGCTGTGGACCAGGCCGACAACACGGTTCTTCCCGTGTTATTGAACGAGATCCGCTACTACTACACTTCGGGCTATTTCCAGGACAACTGGCGCTTCAACAAGAAGCTGACCTTTAACCTCGGCTTCCGCTACGAAGTGCCGATCAACTGGCACGTGGAACTCGGCAATTATTCGGGTATTGATCTGACCAAGCCGAACATCGGCGCGGGCAACCTGCCCGGCGCACTGGTGTTCTTCGGCAACGGTCCGGGACGGACGAACCAATTGCGGCCTTATCCGACGGACTGGTCCAACATCGGACCGCGTCTCGGCTTCGCATATCAAGCGTCGTCTAAGACCGTCATCCGCGGCGGCTGGGGCATCTACTACCAGACGCTCGGCAACGGCGGCTGCGGTTGCCGGCAGGGTTTCGCGAACTCGAACCAGGTGCTGAGCAACGGTGTGGACCCGATCCTGAACTGGGATGGTGGTATTCCGCTCCGTCCGGGCTATCAGCCTCCGCCGCTGCTTGATCCGACCCTTTCCAACTTCCAATCCATCGACTACTTTGGACCGAAGTACGGCAAGGCACCTCGCGTCTACAACTGGAGTGTCAACATCCAGCACGAGATCAAGCGCTTCCTGCTCGATGTCGGCTACGTCGGCAACCGCGGCAGTGGCTTGAACTCGACCATCTCGTTGAATCAACTTCCGACGAGCGCGCTGTCCCGCGGGAGCCAGTTGACGCAGACGGTCGCGGCGGCGGGTATTCCGGTGCCGTATGCCGGCTTCCCGACCAACCGTTCGGTCGCGCAGGCTCTCCGCCCGTTCCCGCAGTACCTCGACGTGCTGAGCCGCAACTCCGGCGATGGACGCACCTGGTATGACTCGCTGCAGGCTAAGGTGGAACGCCGCTTCGGCAACTTCCAGTTGCTGGCCGCTTACACCTGGTCGAAGTCGCTGTCGAACTCTCACTGGCGCCAGATCTTCAGCCAGCAGTTCAACATCGGCGCGCAGGACGCTTACAATATCGGCGACATGAAGAGCTACAACCCGTTCGATCAGCCGCACGTGTTCAACCTGCTCTGGACCTACGATCTGCCGTTCGGCAAGGGCGGCCGTTACTTGAGCAGCCTCCACCCGGTGGCGAACGCTCTTGTGAAGGGCTGGACGCTGGCCGGCGCGCAGCGCTACTACTCGGGCAACCTGATTCAGTTGACGACGCCAGGCAACCCGCTCGGCGCCACTCTGTTCTCGACCACGACCAAGGCTGTCCGGAACGCCGGCGTGCCGATCCGTACCTCGACGGGTTATGACTCGCTGGATCCGAACGATCCGAACGTTCGCTGGTTTAACGCCGGCGCGTTTAGCCCGGCGGCGCCGTTTACCCTCGGAACCGCGGCGCTGTATTACGGCGACTTCCGCCAGCCGATGATTGCTTTCGAAAATATCTCGCTGGTGAAGAAGACCACGCTGTGGAGCAACGAGAAGAACCCGGTGAGCCTGACCTGGCGCGCCGACGCATTCAACTTGTTCAACCGCACCCGCTTCGGCGGCGTCAACGGAACCGTCGGTAACGCGGCGTTCGGCCGTGCGACGGCGCCGCAAGTTGGCGCCCGCGCCATCACGATGGGCCTGCGCGTGGAATTCTAATTCCGCGAACGGTTCCCGCTCAAAACAAAAAACGGCCGCCCCGAGGGGCGGCCGTTTTTGTCATCGGAATGCCTGGTTGAGATCGGCGCAGATATCGGCGGCGTCCTCGATGCCCACCGACAGGCGGACCAGGCCGTCGCGTATGCCCAGCCGTTCGCGCTGCTTCGGCGAAAGGTCGCGGTGCGAGCTCATCGCCGGGTAGAGCATCATCGAATGCACGTCGCCCAGCGATGTCGCCTTCACGATCAGCTTCAACCGGTTCATAAACGCAAAGACCTCTTCGCGCCCGGCGTCCTTGATCTCGAAGCTGATCATGGCGCCGTAGAGGCCGCTCGGCAACAACCGCTGCAGTGTGGCCGCGTCCGGGTGAGATGGATCGTTGAGGAAGTTCACCTTCGCCACTTTTGGATGCTGGCGGAGGAATGCGGCGACATCGATCGCATTGCGGCACTGCCGCTCCATCCGCAACGGAAACGTCTTGATGCCGCGCATCGCGAGGTAGGCTTCGAACGGTCCAAGGGTTGGACCATACGTGCGCGCCAGCGTGCGCAGTGCGTCGAAGTGCGCGTCGTCGCTGACGATCAGGCCGCCCATCACGTCGCCGTGGCCGGCCAAATACTTGGTCAGCGAATGGACGACCATGTTCGCGCCAAGGTCCATCGGCCGGACGAGGAGCGGAGTGGCAAACGTATTGTCGACGATCAGCGCGGCGCCGGCCTCCTTCGTCAACGCGGCTATCTTGTCGAGCGGGCCCACGCGGAGCAGCGGATTCGAGATTGTCTCCATCAGCACCGCACCCGGTTTTTCCTCCGCGATCGCGGCCGCCACCTTATCGAAGTCACAGATATCGACGAAGATAGTCTCTACACCGAACGGTTCCAACACCTTCGTCAGCATGTTGATGGTGGCGCCGTAGAGAGCATTGGCAGCGACTACCTTCTTGCGGCGGTCCAGCAAGGCGGTGGAAAGCGCCATTTCGATGGCCGCCATGCCGGTGGCACAGGCCAGCGAGCCGTGGCCGCCTTCGAGCTCCGTGCAGAGATCTTCCAGTGCGTGATTCGTCGGGTTGTCGTAGCGGGCGTAGGCATAGCCCTCCATTTCATTCCCGAAGACCTTGTCCGTCGTCTCGATCGATTCGTAGACAAAGCTCGACGCCGTGTAGATCGGGGTCGTGACAGGGATGTGATCGCCCTGCTTTTTGCGGTCTCCAGCGTGGACCGCCTTGGTATGGATGTTCATGCTTTTCGTTTCCAACGCGTGCCCTCTTTGGTGTCTTCGAGGACGATGCCCATTTCGAGCAGCTCGGCGCGAATGGCATCGGCACGGGCGAAATTGCGGGCCTTCTTGGCCGCGTTGCGCTCGGCGGCGAGCGCGTCGATTTCACTATCGCTCAGGCCGCTTTCGGCGGCTGAGGGCTTGAGCACGTCGAACACTTCGTCGAACCGTGACAGAAACTGCAGTGCGGCCGGCGTGTTGCCGGCGAGAAAAGCCCCGGAATCCATGGCCGTATTGGTCTCGCGGATATATTCGAACACAATACCGAGCGCGCTGGCCGTGTTGAGGTCATCGTCCATCGCTTCTTCGAAGCGCGCGAGCGAATCGGCCGACCGCTTTTCCGCGTCCTCGTTCGTGCCCGCCGCGAACTTGTCCGTTTTCAGACGCAGTTCGAAATTGCGCAGACGGCCGATCGAGGTGGTGGCGGCTTTCAAGCCGTCGAAGGTGAAGTTCAGCTTGTTGCGATAGGGCACCGAGGCGAGCAGGTAGCGCACGGCCTCCGCCTGATATCCCATTTCAATCACGTCGCGAAGGGTGTAGTAGTTGCCGAGCGACTTCGACATTTTCTGACCTTCCACGATAAGGTGCTCGGCGTGGATCCAGAAACGGGCGAAGGGCTTGCCGGTGACGGCTTCGCTCTGTGCGATCTCGTTCTCATGGTGCGGGAAGGTGAGGTCGATGCCGCCGGCGTGAATGTCGAGCGTTTCGCCGAGATATCTCATCGCCATCGCCGAACACTCAATGTGCCACCCTGGGCGGCCGTCGCCGATGGGCGTATCCCAACTCGGCTCGCCATCCTTCTTCTGTTTCCAGAGCACGAAGTCGCGGGCGTTCTCCTTTTCGTACTCGTCGACGTCGACGCGAGCGCCGGCGATCATGCCGCTGAAATCGTTGTGGGAGAGTTTGCCGTACTCGGGGAACTTGGCGATGCGGTAATAGATGGAGCCGTCGCTCTCGTAGGTCATGCCCTTTTCGGTGAGCGCCTGGATGAGCGTTACCATCTCATCGATATGTTCCGTTGCGCGGACGAGCTTCTCCGGCCGCTGGAAACGCAGGGTTGCCATATCTTCCAGGAACGCGTCTTCGAATGGCCTGGTGTAGTCGCCAATCGAGATCTGCCGCTGCACGGCGGAACGGATAATCTTGTCGTCCACGTCGGTGATATTCATCACGTGAAGCGTGTCCAGTTGGCGGGCGCGGAGCCAGCGGCGGAGGATGTCCTGAAAGGTGAACGTGCGGAGGTTGCCGATATGGGCGAAGTTGTAGACCGTGGGGCCGCAGACATACATCCGGACGGTCTTGCCGTCGGCGGGAACGAAGTCTTCGACCTTCTGGGTGAGTGTGTTGTAAAGACGGATCGGCATCGCGGGGAGGGTAAACCTCTATGATACGATGCGCCTCCGCCTAGGAGATCAAGACGGGCTGTCCGGCGGAAAAGATCGCGGAATTCCGCTCGACACCTTGGAGAAGGTGCGCGCCGCGTTGAAGGCGGCGGAAACGGACGCCGGCCACGGCTTCCACGCGGACTACCATCCGGCGTATTATAAGGCAAGCGCGGAGGACGGTTTCAAACGGCTCCAAGAGTGGTTTAAGCAAAACGGCGCCGCGTAGTCTGAAACAATCCTCTTGCTGAACCTATCTGTTCACTTGGAGGGTGCCCCTTGTTCGGACTCATCGGAACGTTGATTTCGGGTTTGGTAGTGGGGATTGTCGCCAAGTTGTTGATGCCTGGGAAGGACCCCGGTGGATTCGTCGTCACGATCCTGATCGGTATTGCAGGATCGTTTCTCGGCAGTTGGGCCGGTCAGGCGATGGGTCTTTACGCGGCGGGCCAGTCGGCTGGTTTTTTGATGTCCGTGGCCGGTTCGATCGTACTCCTGTTTGGATACCGGATGGTGAAGTCGGGGGCGTAAGAAGTAATGGGTAACTGGGCGCTGTTGTCTGACGTCCTGGGGCTGGCGATCGGCGCGGGGTTAAACCTGTATGCCGCCGTATTGGTCACAGGTTTGGGTATACGTTTCGGTTGGTTGCATAACCTTCCCGGAGAATTGAATCTGCTGGCGAACCCTATCGTACTGGGCACCGCCGCGGTGATGTATCTGGCGGAGTTCATCGCCGACAAGGTGCCGTTCTTCACGCCGATATGGGACGGTATTCACACCTTTATCCGGCCGATCGGCGCTGCGCTACTGGCGCTGAGCGCGACGGCGGACATGGTTCCGCTGGTGAAGGTCGTGGCGATGCTGGTGGCGGGCACGCTCGCTTTGGGGACGCACTCCTCCAAGATGGGGCTGCGGCTGTTGGCTCATGCGACGCCGGAGCCCGTGACACATTCGGCGATCAGCGTCGCGGAGGATTTCGGTGTCGTGGCGCTGCTGTTGCTGGCCTATCAATACCCCTGGGTGGCGCTGCCGGTACTGGCGGCAATCATTACGGCGATTGCGATGTTCATACCACTGTTGCTTCGCATCATCCGCTTCCTGATCGCCGGACTGATGGGCCGCCTCTCCTCATGGTTCGCCGTTACGCCGGCGATGGAAGTACCTGGCGCCGTGCGTGTTTTCGCGCGGGCAGTGAAAGGCGTGCCGCGCCTGGCCTCCGGTTGGCTGCGGCCCGACACCGGCGAGTTCTACTTTTACAGTTGGGGCCGGCGCAAAAAGATGCACCTGGGCGCGTTGGAACCGGGTGTGGAATGGGGTTTCGTCTATAACGTCGCCCGTACGGCCAATGGCGATACGTTTTACCTGACGAAGGAATGGTTCGACCGCGTGGAGCGTCTGGCTACTTCGCGGCACCCGGCGTGACGAACGTATCGCGCAGGAACTGCTCGAACGGCGGCGTGCAGACCAGTGCGTTGCCGGCGTAGATGGAGTCCGTGCCTTCGAAGTTGAAAAACCGTCCACCGGCTTCCTCTACGATGACCTTCATCGGACAGAGGTCCCAGGCCCTGGCGCTCGGTTCCACCCACACATCGGCCTGGCCGCTGGCAACCATCATGATGTCCGGCGAACCGGACATGCTGCGCATGCACCAGAACTTGGACATGAAGTCGAGCACAATATCTCGATAGGCCCACTTCTTGTTATTCTGCATACCGTTGAAGCAGAGCACGGCGCGGTCCAGCCGATCGACGGTTGACACTTGGATGCGGCGATCGTTGCACCACGCGCCGCCGCCGATGGAGCCCATATACGTCTTGGCCATTACGGGAAAATGCGCCACGCCCGCCGCGGGTTTTCCATCTGCCTCCAGGCCAAGCAGGACGCCCCATTGCGCGTTGCCGCGGATGAAGTCGCGTGTGCCGTCGATGGGATCGATGATCCAGGTGCGGCCGGAGCGCGAGGGTTTGGCGACGCCTTCCTCGCCCATCTGCCCGTCATCGGGAAACGCCTCTTCCAGAGACGCGGCGATAAAGGCCTCCGCCTCCCGGTCGGCATTCGTGACCGGCGAATCGTCACTCTTGTCTTCCATTTGAATCCCCGCTTCAAAATGGCGCATGGATAGGTCCGCGCTACGCGTGACGATGCGGCGCGCCACCGCCAATTCCCGTTCGAAATTCATCTTCCTCCATTGTAAACAGGGGCGCGTGTTAGCATGGCTCTCGATGACGAAACGGACGGTCTATTCGCTCCTCGCTGAAGCAGTAGCGGCGCACGGAGATTTGCCGGCGCTGCACCAGCCAGTGGTCACGAAGGAGGGCAGGAGTTACCGGACCTATACGTGGCTGGAGTACCGCGACATCGTGCGGGAAATCGCGTGCGGGCTGCGCGCGATGGGCGTGGGTAGCACCGATATCGTGGGCATTGGGTGTGAGACGCGAGCCGAGTTCTACCTGGTGGATATCGGCGTGATGTCGAATGGGTCGACGGCCGCGGCGCTCTACATGAACAGCCAGCCGGCGGACCTGGTGTCCGCGCTGCGGCGTTGCGGCGCGAAGGTGATTTTCGTCGAGGATGCGAAGGTCTATAAATCGTTGCAGAGCGCTGGCGGGGCCGATCTGCCGGCGCGCTGGGTGGTGATGACGGGACTGATCGAAGGCGTGATGACGCTCGAAGAGGTGCGCGCGCGCGGCCGCGCGGCAATGGAGGACGACGGCGAATACTTCGAGCGAATCCGGCTGAACGTGATGCCGGAGCAGCGCGCGATTCTGTACCTCACTTCCGGAGCCACGGGCGACCCGAAGTTCGTCGAAGTGTCGCACGCGGCGCTCGTCGCCAATGTCGACATCGGGAAGAAAGTCGTTGAGCTGGGGCCGCGGGATCGCGTGCTTGCCTTCCTGCCGTCAGCTCATATCGCGCAGCGGCTGGCGATTGAGATCCTGCCGATCGCAATGTCGATTCCGGTCCACTTTTCCGAGAGTCTGGCGCGGATGCCGCATGAGTTCAAGATCGTGAAACCGACGTTTTTCCTGGCACCGCCGCGCGTGTGGGAGCGTGTTTACGCCAGTGTGCGCACGGAGATTCAGAAGCGCGGCGGAGCGGCAAAGAGGCTGTTCTACACAGCGGTGGGGATGAGTGCCGATGCCGTGCGGCTGCGGCAAGCGGGCAAGCCCGTGCCGCTATGGATGAAGGCGCCTTTGGCGTTGTTCGACAAGCTTGTCTTTTCAAAAATTCGCGAGCGATTTGGCGGGGAGTTGACGTTCGCGGTGTCGGGCGCGGCGCCCCTTGCGAAGGAACTGGCGCTGTTCTACGAAGCGATCGGCATGCCGTTGCACGAAGGGTTCGGACTGACCGAGGGCGGCATCCTGACATTGAACCTGCCGGGCAGGCAGAAGATCGGTTCCATTGGTCCGGCGCTGCCGGGAATTAAGTTGAAGCTCGCCGACGATGGCGAATTGCTGGTGAGCGGGCCGACGCTTTCGATGGGCTACTTCAACGATCCGAAGGCGACCGCCGACGTGTTCCGCGATGGCTGGCTGCACACGGGCGACATTGCGGAGATCGCGAAGGACGGCTACGTCTCGATCACCGGGCGGAAGAAGGAGATCATCGTTTCCTCAAACGGCAAGAAGATTTATCCGTCGCGAGTAGAGGAGCTTTTCAAAACGGAACCCTTGATCAGCCAGATGGTGTTGGCCGGCGACAAGCAGCCGTATATATCGGCATTGTTCACGATCAATGCGCCGGTGGCGGAGCTGATGGACGGATTAAAAGGCAAGCCGCTGGCGGAGCTGGCGGCGGCACCCGCTGTGCAGCAGGTGGTGAAGAAAGCCGTGAAGGCGGCGAATCAACAGTTGGCGGTTTATGAGCAAATCAAGAAGTTCCGCGTGCTGCCGAATGAATTCACCGTGGAGGGCGGCGAATTGACGCCAACGATGAAAGTGCGGCGGGCGAAAGTGCTGGACAAGTACGCCGCGGAGGTCGCTGAGATGTACGCGGCTACGGACGACTTGCTGTAATGGTTCGTGCGTCGCCGCCGGCGTGTTCGATCCGGATCAGCCATCGATTCTCCGGGAGAAACGGCGCGAACTTTTCTCCCCATTCGATCAGGACGCGCGCTGGGGAGTCGAAGATTTCGTCAAGACCGAGCGAGTAGAATTCCGCCGGCGTTTCAATGCGGTAGAGATCGATGTGATAAACCGTGACCGGCTCGCCGTATTCGTGGATGAGGGTGAACGTAGGGCTGGAGACTTCATCGGCCCCGGCGGCGCCCCAGGCTTCCACGAGTGACTTGGTGAGCGTGGTCTTGCCGGCGCCGAGATTGCCGGTGAGTTGGATAACCGTCCTTTCCGGGATCCAGGCGGCCAATGCAATGGCGATCTGCGCCGTTTGTTCGGGACTTGCGGAGGTCCAGCTGCGCGTCTCAGGCATGGGCGGCGCGAAGGGCTGCGGGGAGGAATTGCAGTAGATCCGTCGCGATGACCGGCATCTCGCCGAGCGTGGCCGCGGCCAGTTCCCCGCTCTTGCCATGCAGCCAGGCGGCGGCGGCGACGGCTTCATTCAGGCGCGCCGGATGCTGCGCCGCGAGACCCGCCAGGAGTCCCGTAAGAATATCGCCGCTGCCGGCAGTGGCCATTGCGGGCGTGCCGGTTGGGTTGATCCAGCACTCGCCATCGGCATTGGCGATGACGGTGCGCTGGCCCTTCAGCAACAGTGTGACGCCGAAATGTTTTGCGTATTCCATCGCGTCCGCCAGGCGGTCGGCCACAGGGCGGCCCTGCAACCGCGCCATCTCGCCCGGATGCGGCGTAAGAATCCGCGGACCCGCCGCGCCCGGCCACCCGGTGCCTGCCAACGCGTTGAGTGCATCGGCGTCGATGACCATCGGCTGCTTCGTGCCGGTCACCAACCGGCGCACGAGTTTTATCGTGTCCGGATCGGTCCCCAGGCCGGGGCCAATTGCCACGACGGTTTTGTCTTCCAGTAACGCCGATAGATCCTGCTCCGCGATCGCACCCCCGGCGGTCTCTGCGAGCGGCGCGGTCATCAGTTCCGGCGCATGCGCGGCGATCGCGCCGATAGCGGACTCCGCCGACGCCACAGTGACAAGCCCCGCCCCCGCGCGCAACGCGGCGATGCCCGCCATCGCCGCCGCGCCTGGCTTTGACCGCGCTCCCGCGATTACCAGCACGTGCCCGTACGTGCCCTTGTGCCCTGCGCGCGCTCGCGGCTCCAGGAGATCGGCGAAGGCCGATGGATGGGTCAGATTGCGAAGAACCGATTCCATCAGTGAATCGGGCGAACCGATGCGGCCGACGGTGAGCGCTCCGATGCGGTCGCAGTTCGGCGGCAGCGCATGGCAGAGTTTGGGCGCGGTAAAAGTGACGGTGAAATCGGCGCGAGCGACGGGCGTGCCGGAGTACCCGCTGTCGGAGGCCATGCCGCTGGGGATGTCGACTGCGCAGATCTTGGCTCCGGGGAAGCCGAAGGAGAGTTCGATAATCAGCTCCGCGGCGCGGCCGCGCGCATCGCCTTCAATCCCGGTCCCGAGCAGGGCGTCGATGATCAGCGTAGCACCGCGCGCATCGTCGGGGACATGATCGTGAATCGCTTCAAATCCGCACACGCGCAGCATCTGCAGATTCGTGGCGGCGTCTCCCAGCAACTCTTGCGGCCGCGCGCCGAGAACCACATCGAGCGATGCGGGCCGGTGAAGCACGTGCAGCAGCCGCGCGATCGCCAGCCCATCGCCTCCGTTATTCCCCTTGCCGCAGAAGACCACGATCCGCTGCTCACGGAGCGGCGCGCAGTCGCGTTCCAGTACTTCCACCACGCGGTGCGCGGCATTCTCCATCAAAATCAAGCCCGGGATTCCGGACTCAATCGTCCGCCGGTCCACCTCGCGCATCTCGGCCGCCGTCAGGATCTTCACGCGAGCTTTTCCTCCATCAATTCCTCAAGCCGGCGAAGCTGCGTCGGTTGACCCATGACGATCAGATGGTCGCCGGAACCGATCTCGGCGTCCGCGGGCGGGTTGAAGATCATCTGGCCTGAGACTTTGCGAATCGCCAGGACAATGACGCCGAGCTCCGAGCGAAGCTGCGCCTGCCGCAGCGACTTCGACACGTACTCGGAGCGCTCCGACACCAGCACCTGCTCAATGCGGATATCCAGGCCCATGTCGTTGCCGGTAGTGAAATCGATGAATTCGTTGACGTGCGGTTTCAGCAACGATTGCGATAGGCGCTGGCCGGTGATCGTATAGGGCGCGAAGACCACATCGGCGCCCGCGCGCCGCAGCTTGCGTTCGGACTCCTCCTCGCTCACGCGGGTGGCGACCGGCAAGAGCGGGTTCAGCGCCTTGGCAGTGAGGATCAGGTAAGTATTGTCGGCGTCCGATGCGAGTGCGGCGATCAGGCCGCGGGCACGATCGATACCGACATCGCGCAACACTTCGTCACGCGTGGAATCCGCGGCTACGGCCAGCAGGCCGGCCTGAAGGGCGCGCTCCACGCGCTCCTCGTTCCGGTCGACGACCAGAATCGGCACACCGGACTTCTTCAGCTCTTCCGAAGCGCTGCGCCCCACGCGGCCATAGCCGCAAACGATGAAATGCGATTTTAGGTTGTCAATCATGCGGCGCCTGCGCCTCTTCTGAAAATACCCGCTCAGCTCCAGCTCGATCATCGCCTGCGTCAGCACGCCAAGGGCGACCAGCACGGTGGCCACACCTATGACGATATAGAACATGTTGAACAGGCGCCCGGCCCGGCCCAGCGGCATCACCTCGCCGTAGCCGATCGTGGTGATCGTCGTCAACGCCATATACGCCGCCTCGAACAGCGGATAGTGCGCGAACGTCATGTATCCAATGCACCCGACGCTGATGACCGTCGCTATGGCAAGCACGATCTGCGCGACTCGACGTTTGAACCGCGCCCACTCGGCGTCGCTTCCGCGCGTTCTCATCACACTCTCCGGATGATCATCATCGTCATGTCGTCGGCCGAATCCGGAGCGAACGTCCAGTGCTTCACCGCCTCAAACACCTCGCTCAGGATCTCCTCGTTGCTTTTCGATACAACGCGCTGCACGGTTTCGATCAGCCGCTCCTCGCCGAACATCTCCTCGTACTCATTTTCCGGCTCTGTGATTCCGTCCGTATAGAGTAGCAACAGATCGCCCTTTTCGAGTGTGATGCGGCTGGCATCGTACTTCGCGAACGGAAACACACCGACCACCATCCCATTCACGTCCAGCCTGTGCACCTCGCTGCCGCGCAGCAGGATTGGCGGCAAGTGGCCGGCATTCGTTGACACCAGCTCGCCCGTGCGCTCATCGTAGACCGAGAAGAAAAACGTGGCGTACTTCTCCGTCGTGGTGTTTGCTTCCAGGTGCTTGTTGATTTGCGACACCATCGTCGCTGTACAGACGCCGGCCGCCCTCTCCTGCGCCGACCGCAGTTGCGCGCGCATGGCGGACTGCACGTTCGCCATCAGCAGCGCGGCGCTGATCCCTTTGCCCGCCACGTCGCCGATAGCGATGGCGCAGCGATGCGCGTCGATCTTTTGATAGTCGTAATAGTCGCCGGAGACGCTCTTGGCGGGGTTGACCATCGCCGTAATCTGCAGTCCTTCCACGTGCGGCACGGTGCGCGGATAGAGCTGCTCCTGCACTTCCTTTGCGATGTCGAGATCGGCCTGTAATCGTTCCTTCTCTTTGGCCACCTTGAGCAGGCGGTCCAGATTCTCGATCATCGTGTTGTAGCTTTGGCTAAGGTCGGCGAGCTGGTCGGACCCCTTCACCGGGATGCGATAGCTGAAGTCCCCGGCCTGTACTCGTTCGGTGCTTTCGTAGAGATAGTGGACGGCCCGCGTCATCGTGCGCGTGATGGAGATGCCGATCACCAGCGAGATGAGCTCCACGATCAGAAACATGATGGCGAACAGATAGAGGCCGTAAATCAACCAGGGCTGGTCCCAATCCGCCTTCTGCGAGAAGATGACACGGAACACTTGCGAAATTCGCGTATGCACACCGAGTACGGCCTTCCCCTCTTTGGACGGATGGTCCCAGACAAAGACGCCGATTGGCATTCCCCACAGGATTTGAAAATCGAGGAGATTAATCGATGGCGCGACGGCGCGTGAAGAGAAGAAGTCCGCATTCGGATTGGCCGGCTCCTCGTGCAAACGCATCCGGACGCGCCCCTCCGACTCATCGCTGATAAGGTCAACCAGCGTAATCTCGCCAAGGTTCGGAACCAGCTTCTGGAGATAGCGCTTCCGGATAGGAACAAGCAGCGTTACTTGCCGGTCTCCGTTGTGCATGTGCACGCCGGAATAGAGCAGGCCGTCTTTCAAAACCGCGCTCGATAGATCCTCGCTGGCCGTTGCCGGATGTTGTAGTTTCGAACTCTCCGGGTACCGGAACTTGTCCGCGCGCCCGTTGCTGAGGACGATTTCGATATCGGGAAATTGCGAAGACAGGAACTCTATCAGCCGCGACGGCTGGGTTGCCCCGGCGTCATTGGTTGCCCGCAACATTGCGGACGCGCTCGTGTGCAGCGAGTCGAGATCCTTCAGGAACTCCTGCGTAACCAGGTAGACGGCCACCTGGCCAGCCAGTGCCCACGCCCCTAACACGCCAAGTATTCCCAGCAGCAGAACCGGCACCACCGCGATGAACACGTAGCTCATCAACAGCCGGTTCCGCAGCCGCCAGATCGCACGCCGCACCAGGCGCCGAATCCATCGGAACGCAGTCCACGTCCCGGCGACGAAGAGCGCCATGGATGTAACAGGCACGAGAGCCGAGCCCGGCATCACGTTCGACACGACGATGGCGGCGGCCAGCAACGCGAGGGTCGTGATCTCCAACTTCCCCAGCACCTCTCGCCAGGAGAAGGGCGGCCGCGGCGGAGCGCCGCCAATCAGCTTCATCTTGGAATCGGCCGATTTCACTCGTTCCGCGTATGGGCGATGCCGGGCGCGACGTCCGGTTCGGCCATCTCCTCTGGCGTCAGGTACAGCCGCGTCAACCCCTCTCGCAGCAATGCAAATGCCGTGTCGGGATCGTCGGCGAATTGGAAGATATTCAGGTCTTCAGGCGAGATCATCCCATGCTTCGCCAGCGCCTCGAAGTTGAAAATCTCCTTCCAGAACGCGCTGCCGTAAAGAATGACTATCATCTCCTTGTGCAGCTTGCGCGTCTGCACCAGCGTCAGAATCTCGAACAATTCGTCCATCGTGCCAAAGCCGCCCGGAAACACAACCAGCGCCTTTGCCAGGTAGGCAAACCAGAATTTGCGCAGGAAGAAGTAGCCGAACTCCAGCGATAGATCCGGCGAGATAAACAGGTTCGGCGTCTGCTCAAACGGCAACCGGATGTTCAGTCCGATCGTCTTTCCGCCGGCCTCGGTCGCGCCTCGATTTGCCGCCTCCATGATGCCCGGTCCGCCCCCCGTCGATACCACGAATCTGCGCGTGCTGTGCGGCAGCGCATCGCTCCATGATGTCACCTTGTTGGCCAATAGCCTCGCGCCTTCGTAATACTCGTTCAGCGGCCCGTCTTCCGTGATACGCGCCGAGCCGAAGAATGCCACCGTGTCGCGAATGCGGTGTTTGCGGAACACGCCGAGCGGCTTCAAATACTCGCTCAAAATGCGCACGCTCCGGGCTTCCGGCGAATGGAGGAACTGCTCGTCTTCAAACGCCAGTGGCGGACGGACCAATTTTTCGCTCATTTTTCTTGGCCCTCGGCGGGCATTTCCAACTCGGCCACTCGCTTTTCCAATTCTCGCATCGTCCGCAGCATTTCCGGCAGTTTTTGGAACGCCGTGATCGCCCGCAGCCACACGCGCGCGTCAAACGCCGGCGAGCCAGACATCACCGCACCCGCGGGTACGTCGCCGCCGATTCCGCTCTGCGCGTAGATCACCGCGTTGTCGTTGATCGTCAAATGCCCGCTGATGCCCACCTGCCCGGCCAGCAGCACATTCTTCTTCAATATCGAACTGCCTGCCAGACCCACCTGCGAACAGATGATGTTGTCCTCACCGATCACGCTCGCGTGGCCTACTTGTACCAGGTTGTCGATCTTCGCGCCGCGTTCCACTCGCGTCTCGCCTATCGTCGCGCGGTCGATCGCCGTTAGCGACTGGATCTCCACGTCGTCCTCAATCACCGCAATGCCGGATTGGACGATCTTGTAGTGCGTTCCCTGCTTTGTCTTTGCGAAGCCGAAACCGTCGCCGCCGACCACTACAGCGTTCTGCAGAATAACCCGGTGGCCCACGCGGCAAAACTCGCGAACCGTCGAATGCGCGTGTGCCAGGAAATCGTCGCCGATCCCGGCGCCCTCATAGATCACCGCGTGCGGATACAACGTACACCGCGCGCCGATCTTCACCCGCGGCCCGACATAGGCGAACGGCGCAATCGACGCGTCCGGTCCTATCTCCGCCGTCCCATCGACGTACGCCAGCGGATGAATACCTGGCTCCGGACGCGGCGGTTGATAAAAGAATTCCAGCGCGCGCGCGAAATCGTGATACGGATTCGCGCTCACCAGCGACGCAATCGGCAGTCCGTCCAGCGGCTCCGCGACAAGAATTGCCGATGCCTTCGTGTGCTTCACTTTCGGAGCGTATTTGGGGTTTGCGAGGAACGTCAACTGCCCCGGACCGGCGTGCTCCATGCCCGCCACTCCGTGAATTTCCATCTCCGCATCGCCATGCAGGGCCGCTCCCAGCCGCTGCGCTAGTTCGCCAAGTCTCATCTGAGTACACTGTTAGTATGCGACACTCCACGCGGTGGCTCGCAGCTTGCGTACTGTCCGCCGCGGTCGCCTTGGGGTGGCAACAACCGCAGCGGCCACGAACGCAGCCGCCAAAGCCGCAATCGGAACTGGAAAGAGCGGTAGATGAGTTCAAGGTGCTTACGCGCGATCTCGGACTGCGGCCCGATGCGCCGGTGAAGCGGGCTCGCGGCGGCGCTTCCAGTCCGAGCTGGCATGGCCGTCTCTTCGAGAATTTCCGCAACGACAAATTGGACGCCACCCCCCATGAAGTCGTCCAGCGCGGCGGCTCCCGCAACCTTCTGCGACGCAATCAATTCGGCTTTAATTTCGGAGGGCCGGTCGTCATCCCAAAACTCTACGACGGATCCCGCAAGACGTTCTTTAACGTCTCCTACGAAGGCGTCCGCGAGCGCATCGGCCGCTCGTTTTTGAACACTGTCGCTATTCCGGAAGAACGCACCGGCAATTTTTCCAAAACCGTTGACAGTGCCGGTAACCCGCTGCCCGTCTACGATCCTCAATCGACGCGTCCGAACCCAAGCTTCAACCCCGCCAGTCCTGTTACGGAAGGAAACCTCCAGTACCTCCGCGATCCCTTTCCGGACAATCGCATCGCCGCGAATCGTTTGGATCCTGTGGCCGTCAAGGCGGTGAGCTACTACCCGCTGCCGAACTCCAACGCCGGCCCGTTCTATCGCAACAACTATTTTGTCTTCTCACCCGAAACCAATCACGCCAATGGGATGATCCTCAAGCTCGATCACTCTCTCACCGAGCGCCAGCGGCTCACTTTCAACGGATCGTTTACCAACGGCAAAGCCGTCGCTCCACGTTATTTCGACACCATCGCCGATTCCAACAGCAACGACCGCGATTTTAATGCGCGGCGCGCGGCCTTGGACTGGACGTTTACAAAAAGCGCCGCCACGATTCATACTTTATCCGCCGATGTGCAATCCGACCGCAGCGTGGCAGGCCGCGATGGCCAGCAGAACGCGCTTGCGGCCATCGGCCTTGGCGGTCCATTGCGTGATGCCTTTCCCGTCTTCCGCTATTCCGGCTATCTCGGTATGGGCCGCAACAACCCGCTCTCGGTCGGCTCGCATAACTATTTCTACTTCACCGGGGCCTTCTCCACGCGGCGCGGCAAACATCGCCTGCGCGCCAGCGGGCAGTATCGCCGCTATCAGGTCAACGCCTATCTTCCTGAAAATCCCGCGGGCGCCTTTCAATTCGGCTCGTCCATTACCAGTCTTCCGGGCATCGTGAACACGGGCCATCCGTGGGCCGGCTTCCTGCTTGGTTTATCGGAGTCGGCTTCGGCCACGGTCGTGGATAACCCCTCTTACTGGCGCGGGCGTTATTTCCGCCTGCAAGCTTCCGACAGCTACGAGTACTCGAAGAACCTCACGTTCAGCGTCACCTTCGCGACGGAAGTCTCTCCGCCACGCGTCGAAAAGTACGACCGTTTCGCCTCCGTCAGCCTCGACGCGATGAACCCGTTTAACAATCACCCCGGCGCATTGGTTTTCGCCAACCGCGATGGCCGCGGCCGCTCCCTCCAGCCGGCGCGCATTCGCCCGGAGACCAGCTTCGGTCTTGCCTGGAATCCGCGCGGCAATGCGAAGAGCGTCGTCCGCTTGAGCTACGGCCTCAGCTACAGCAGCGTTCCCATCTACACCACGCAGTGGGCCACCCAGGGCTTCGTCGGCATCCCCACGGTTATCTCGCCCAATATTCAGTTGCAGCCCGCCCTGCGCCTTGTCGATGGCTTTCCCGCGCTGCCGCGGCCGTTGCCCGATCTCCGTCCCGACGCCGGCAACTTCACCAACGCGGACCTCGTCGACGCGTCCGGCACTGTGCCCATGTATCAATCCGCCGGCCTCTCTTTCGAGCGCGAGCTCCCCGCCCAATTGATCGTCGCCATAAATCTGGGCCACGCGCGCGGGCAGCATCTGTTCGTCTCCAACTCGGCCGCCAACCCGAACGCCATCCCGCTCTCGAATCTTGTCTACCGCGACGCGCTGAACAACGAGGCCTTCCGCCGCACGCTCCGGCCCTATCCGCAGTATCAACGATTCGACGTTTTCAGCTCCTGGCCCGCCGGCAACTACAAACGCAACGCCGCCGTCTTCCGCATGGAAAAACGCTCCTCCAGCGGCCTCACACTCAACGCCACCTACGAGTTCTCCAAGCAGATGGACGACTACTCCGGTCCTTATGGCATCCAGGATTTCTATCATCGCCAGAACGAATGGGCGCTCACTTCGAGCAACAACCCGCACCGCCTTGCACTCAGCTTCGCCTACGAACTGCCCATCGGTTCCAAGAAGGCGCTGCTCACCTACAGCGATTGGCGGCGGCACTTTGTCGACGGCTGGTCCATCAGCGGTATCACTTCCGTTTCCAGCGGCGAGCCGCTCGCGCTGCGTCCGCAGTTCAACAACACCGGCGGCCTTGTCGACTCGTTGCGCGTAAACCTCGTTCCTGGCGTCGATCCCAACGTTCCCGATCAGGGTCCCGGCCTCTGGTTCAACCCCGCCGCCTTTGAGCAACCCGCCGACTTTACACTTGGCAACGGCCCGCGCACCCACCCGCACATTCTTACGCCCGGCGGCCAAAACCACGACCTCTCCGTCACCAAGCGCTTCGCCGTCACAACGGAAAGCGTCGTCGAGCTCACCGCCACCGGCTTCAACTTCACGAACACCGGCAACTGGGCCGATCCCGATACGATGATCGGCCCGGCCTCGGCGCCCAACGTTAACGCCGGCAAAATTATTGGCTCCCGTGGCGGCCGCGTAATTCAGGTAGGAATGAGGTTGAGCTTCTGATGCGTACCTTCCTGCTTGCGCTTCTCGTCCCGTGCCTTCTGTCCGCCGCGGAAGGGCGCCGGCCTCTGCGTACGCAACTGCGCGTCGCCGCCGCGGAGCAGGACCCGCCTCTCGATAGCGCCGCGTTCAAGGCAACACTCGACGGCAACCCCACAAAGGTGCTCCGCGTTCGCGGCCCAAAGGACGACCTCATCCTTCTCATCGTCCTCGATCTCACAGGCGACCTTACACTCGTTGACGCGGCCCGCAACGCCCTCACCGAACGCATCGCCGCGCTGCCGAAAAACAACTGGGTGGCCGTGCTGAAGTCGCAGGACATTCTGCAAGTCATCCAGGATCCCTCGCCGGACCGCGATAGAGTCGCCGTCGCCATTCGCGACTACGCCCCTACGGGCAAAGCAGGACTGCTCACCACAATCGAATCCGCCGCGTCGCTAGGCGACGGACTCCTCGGCCGCACCAACGTCCGTGTCGCCGTTCTCTACGTCACCGACAGCAATATCTATAACTACCGCGAAGACTTTACCAATCCGGTCATCAACTCCAGCGACTCCCGCGACCTCAGCCGCCGCTTCCCGGATCAGCTCATCCGCGAAAAGATTCAGAAGCTATCCGACAGCCTCGCCGCTTCGGAAACACCGCTCTTTTTCGTTCACCTCAACTACTTCTCCGATCCCATCAACGAAGCCTACCAGCGCGGTCTGATGCAGCTTGTCGAGGAGAGCGGCGGCGCCGGCGCGTTCTGCCGCAGCCGCGGTGAGATTCCCGACGCCGTGGAGAAAATAGTTGCCGCGGCAGCCACGCACTGGAGCGTCGCCGTGGAGTTGCGTAGCGTCAAATCGCGTACGGCTACCGTCGATCTCTCTAACGGAGATCGCGACGTCCGTGCTCGTGCCAGATTTTCATTGAGAAAGTGAGGCCCCGTATGCGCCCAGTCCTTCCCTACGTCTTGCTCATCCCGGCTGTGGCTGCCTCGTTCTTCTGGTGGCGTGCCGATCAGGGCCGCCGCGCCGCGCTGGATCGCGTAGCGCAACTGGAGGCCGCCCGCGCACAAAATCCCGGCGGCGCCGTACCCGCTCCGTCGCCCGGGATCTCCGCGGAGTCCTCGGCGGTTACCTCACAAACCCGCGTCGTCCGCGTACCCACGGGTTCCGATCCCGCCCCTTACATCAAAACCATCGACGAGCTGCGCGAACAGGTCAGGGAGCTTTCGAAAGAGCTCAGTGTTGCGCGGGAAGACACCTCTCGCGCCGATGCCCGCGTCGCCGCCGAATCCGCGGAGTCGAAAAAGTTGAAAGAACAGATCGAAGACCTCCGCGAGAATATACAATCCGCACGCCGCCTCTCCGACGCGCTGCAGGTGGAGCTCCGCGCCAAGTCGGAACGTCTGGTGAAATCCGAAGCCTCCGAAAAGCTCATGCAGGAGCGCGCGGCGCGCTCCGAAGGCGCCGCCGCCAAAGTCTCCTCCGGAGAAAGAGAACTTGAGGACCTCAACCGCCGCCGTGAGGCGTTCATGACGGCGATCCTCCGCCGCTTCCGCGAGGTGAACGATCTCTACCGCAACTTCACGCTGAATGCGCCCACCCGCGACACGCCCATCGCGGGCCTGCAGGCGGGCGACCTCTCGCGCATCCAATCCGCCATTCAGCAGTCCGAGGACGATCTGCGCCAGTTGCAGGTGTTGAATGCCCGCATGGCACAGATCGCCCGCGCGAAGTAAGCGTTAGAACAGGATCCGCATTCCAAGCTGAATCTGCCGCGATCCTCCATCGGAGGAGTTGCCGATGCTTGCGCTCGTGATCTGTCCGAATGTAGCGTTGCCGAATCCGCCGTCGGGGTTCGGATATTGCGGCGTGTTGGTGAAGTTGTAGGACTCCGCCCGCACTTCCAGCGTCAACCGCTCCTTCACTTTGAAGCGCCGGAACGCGCTCAGGTCGACGTTGAAGAACCCAGGCCCGGTGAACGCGTTGCGGCCCACATTGCCAAAGGTATTCTGCGCAGGCGCCTGGAACACGTTGACATCGAACCATGTCGGCTGGTTGCGTCCTGTGGCGCGGAAGTTGATCGTGCCGGAGACCGGCAGCGAACCCGAGCCGATGTAATTCGGATTGTTCGAATTGCCCGGTGCATTCAGCGTCGCCGCCGGCGCGCTGACATTGAATACCTGCCCCGACATCATCGTCAGGATGCCCGTCACCTGCCACCCGCCCAGGACCGCCGCGGCCGGGCCGCTGTTCGTCCAACGTTTCCCTTTGCCGAACGGCAGCTCCCACACATAGCTCTGGTTGAACATGTGCCGCCGGTCGAAATCGCTGCGTGCGCGCGACCGCTGCGGATTGATCAAATACGCAAACCCGCCGTTGTCGTTCGAATAGTCGATCGCCTTAGCCCATGTGTAGGCGGTCGTTAGTTGGAAGCCGCCGGAGAACCGCCGGTCGAACTTCGCCTGCAGCGAGTTGTAGTTCGTCGACGTGCCGATGAAGCTCATGTTTGTATCCGTATCGCGGCGGAACGGCGCCCACAACGGACGCCCGTCGCGCCCCCCGCCGAGAACCATGCCGCCGTTCGCGTTGAACTGCTGGGAAACGCGCGTGCCCTTATTGCCCACGTAGGCCACGTCGAGCGTGAAGTTCTTCGGCAGCGCGCGCTGTACCGCGAAGTTGTAGCTCTGGATGTAGCCTTCGTGGTAGTCGAGCGGAACCACTTCGTAGTTCTGGTTCGGCGCGTTGCGGATGATACCGTCCTGTGGCACCGTAAACGGCAGCGGAGCGGGGAGTCCGTCAGCCATGCGCCCGGCGGCCACAAAGCTGTTCACCGGGTTGAAGGCGTTGTTCTGCCGCACCGGGAAGTTGTACGCGTAGCGGTTGTCCGGGTAGGGAATGTAGCTGATCCCGTAGCCGGTACGGATCACGGTCTTCTCGCTCAAGCGGTAGCTGATGCCAAGCCGCGGCGCGAAGTTTGCCAGGTAGTTCTTCCGGCCCAAGTCGCGCGGATTGCTGCCGGCTCCTGCGACAATCAGCGAATTCGTCGCGATGTCGTAGTTCGAGAACCCGCCCTTCTGCCGCGGTGTCGCCGGCGGATACATCTCATGCCGCAGCCCGATGTCCACGGTCAGTTTCGGCGACACAACCCACTTGTCTTGAATGTAGGTGAACAGCGGGAACTGCACGTACTCCGGAAACGCGGAGAGCAGATCGCGCCCGTAGTCGTTCGGCAAGTCGAGCAGGAACGCCGCGTACGCGTTCGCAAAGCCCTGGTTCGAATCGCCAACGCGCCCCGTCTGGCCGGTGCGGAAGCGATACTGTCCGCGCAGCGAATAGACCTGCGTCTGCAGCAGCCCATCCCGGTTGAACCGGTAATCCCAGCCGAACTTCACGGTGTGATTGCCCAGTGTCTTCGTCCAGTTGTTGACGAAGTTCCAGTTTGTCTCAAACCGGATCCAAGGCAGCGACAGCGAGTAGCCGACTACGGGATTGGAAAACCCGGAGATATCGATATTCGTCAGTCCCGACGTAAGATCTGAAATGTTCACGCCCTTGATGCCCACTTCGTCCGACGCCTTCGTCCCATAGTCGGTCGCGTAAGCGTCGTTCCGGTACCGCGACATCCCGATGCGGAACTCCGTGATCAACGTTGGTGACAATACGCCCGTATAGTTCAACGCGGCTGTTTGCGTCTTGGTTGTTCCCGTTCCCGCAAAGCCGCCGTTCGCCGGGCCGCCCGCGGTGCCATACGACGAGAGAGGTGGATCGGTTAGCTTCGGCCGTTGCAGGCTGTATCGCCCGCTCAGCCGGTGGTTCGCGGTCAGGTTGTGATCCACCTTCGCGTCGAAACCGTCCGTGTCCTTCACGCGCACCGTTGAACCCTCATAATTCACACCCGTTACGTTGGAAGAGGTTGGCGCCGGGATCAGCGAATTCAACTTTGCGGAGATCGTTGAAATCCGCGCGGCCGGAATGATATTGCCCGGGAACGGCTGGCGCCCCGCGCCCGTTGGATCGCCGGTCGCCGGGTCGTAAATCGTCGTCGGCGCCGCCGACAAATTCCCCCGCCGGAAATCCACGGTCGGAATCGTATAGCGCTGGCCCTTGCCCAGCCGGTCGCGAATACCCAGATAATCCGCGAAGAAGAACGTGCGGTTCTTGATGATTGCACCGCCGAATGTCCCGCCGAAGTAGTTGTAGGTAATCGGCGGTTTCGCGGTCAGATCCGTTCGCCGCGCCGCCAGCGCGCTCACACGGTTGAACTCGTACAGGCTGCCGTGCCAATCGTTCGTGCCGGACTTCAAGGCAACGTTCATCACGGCGCCGCCCGCGCGGCCCAATTCGGCCTCATAGTTCGAAGTCGTCACATCCACCGTCTGAATCGCCTCGGCGGGCGGAATATAAACCGTCAGCAAACCGGTGCGGTGATTGTTGTCCACACCTTCGAGCTGAATGTTGTTCCCTAATCGGCTCTGCCCGTTTACGCGTGACTGCATCGAGTCGTTCGAATTGAAAAACTCCGAATGATTCCGCTGCGCCCGCGCCGCGCCCGGCACCAGGTTCACTAAACCCTGAAAATTGCGGTTCTGCGTCAGCGGCAGCTCTGCCACCTGGCGCGAATCCATCTTCCGTCCCGTATCCGTCCGGTCCGTCTGCAACGCCGGCAATTCGGCGGTAATCGTCACCTGTTCCGTGATCTGTCCCGGCTGCAACTGTGCGTCGACGCGCACCGTTGAGTTGATCGTTACATCGACGTTTTCCCGCGTCGCTTTACGGAAGCCGGATTGCTCCATCGACACGTTGTATCGCCCCTGCGGCAGGTTGGCGAATATGTAGTTCCCCGACTCATTCGTCGCCGTTGATCGCGACAGGTTTGTGTTTATTTCAACCGCCGTTACTTTTGCGTTCGGCACTACCGCGCCCGACGCGTCCGTTAACGTCCCCACTAGCGTCCCATTCGACGCCTGCGGCCACGCGGCCGCCGACAACAACACAAGGCCTACAAGGGCCTTCCCAAAGCTGCGAGACATTGAAGCTGCTCCTTGGCAGCATCATATCTCAGCTATGCGCTTTCTTCTCGCAATCCGCCGAACAAAAATAAACGCTTTTCGTGCCCGACCCGTACCGCGTCATCGCCGATTCCGGTTTGTAGGTTCCGCACGTTACACACTTCCGCAGCGTCGTGTCGGCGGTCGGCGCCGGCCGCGTACCGCCCGCTGAACTCTGCGCCGGTCCGTCTTTCACCGCCGACGTCACCTCGTCGACCAATGCCTTCTGTATAATTCCCCAGATTGCCCGTATAAAAGTGAGCGCGAGCAGCGAAATGAGTATGCCGATGAGGTATCGCAACATGGAGGTCGGATAGAAAAAGGGCGTCCACGCAAATGGACGCCCTTCGTCGAGAAGCCGTTACTTCTTGGTCTTGGTCGTGCCCTTCTTCGCGGCCGGCGCATTCGGATTCTTGTACTCCGTGGTCACCTGCGCGCCAACGGCCGCCAGCATTCCCTTCGCTGCTTCGGCGAACTGCCCGTCGGGCTTCAAGTCCAGATACTTCTGGAATGCTTCCGTCGTCCCCGCCACCGGCATCGTCTTGCCGTCCGGTGTAATCGTCGCCTTGCTGAACAGGTACAGCCCGTACTGATAGTGGGCGTCCGCGTAGTTCGGGTCCGCGCCGATCGCCTTCTTGAACGCAATGCTCGCCGGCTCCAACTGGTTCACGTTCGTCAGAATCGCGCCCAGGTTGTAGTAGTAGCGCCCCGCGTTCGGCGGATCGAGCTGCGCCGCCTTGTCGAGCTCCGCCTGCGCTTCGGGGTACTTCTTCGCCTTCGCCAGCGCCAGCGCAAAATTGTTGTGCATGCCGGCGTCGTCGGGTTTCAGTTCCAGCGCCTTGTTGTACGCCTCCATGCCCTTCGCGAGTTCCGCCGCCTGCTCATCGCCCGTCTTGGTTCCCGCGAACGCGACGTGCGCTTCGGCTTTGTTCGCCCAGATCACAACCTGCTTCGGGTCCATCGCGGCGGCCTTGTCGAACGCTTCAATCGAGGCCGGAAAATTCTTCGTCTTCAAGTTCTCCATGCCGGTATTGAAGGCGTCGTTCAATTCCTTGTTCTTCGCCAACGCCGCCGAACGTTCCTTCGCCGCTTTCTCCAGAGCTTCCTTCTGCTCCTTCGACATCTCGCGCGAAAGCTCTTCGGTCACCTGCCCGGTCGCCGCGGCCTTTTCAATCGCCTGGCGCTGCGCCGCCATCTTCGAAAGGTCGAAATTCACCGGCAGCGGATCGCCCAGGCGCGTGCGCACGCCCTTCATCGTGTCCATCACCTTGCCGTCGACTTCCAGCATCACATCGTAGGTCCCCAACGGCAGGCCCGCGTGGAACCACTGGCCCTTTTTATTAGTTTTTACCTTGTACGAGCCTTTGATGTCCTTGCGTTCCAGTTTGATCAGGGCGTCCTTCAACGGCTTGCCGTCCTCGCCCTTCACTTCGCCTTCCAGCGATGCCGTCTGCGCCATGGCGCCAAATGTGAACAGCGCTAACAGGGCTGTCAAACTCGCCAATCTTTGCAATGTCTTCATTTCCAATCTCCAACAGGGTGAGTCTTTGCCAAGTCCCACGATACTATACTCGCCACTAGTATTAGGGATGTTTCCCTCCCTCCCGCCGTTTCCCTGGTCCCCGGGAAACCGTTTTCCCGCGTATTGCGTATAGAGAGTTGAATCCAACAATTTGTCGTATCATCAAAAGAAACGGGTTAACTGAGCGTAACGGGATGAGAGTCACACTTCTTGGTATCGTTTTTGCGACGCTCCTTTCCGCCGCGCCTGCTGAACTCCGTAAAGCGGAATCTTTATATCAGCAGACGCGCTACAAGGACGCGCTCCAGGCCGTCGAGCCGCTGCTCGGCCAGTATGCCGACGCATTCCTTCTGGCCGGCCGCGCCGCGTTTGGCTTGGGCGACTATCGGAAGGCTACCGAATTCCTCGAAAAAGCGGTGCAGTCCGACCCCCGCAATTCGACGTATTACCACTGGCTGGGCCGCACCTTCGGCATGAGAGCCGAAACCAGTCTCCCAATCACCGCGCCGCACTACGCCTCGAAAGCGCGTCAGAATTTCGAAAAGGCCGTGCAACTCGACCCCTCGAACGGCGAAGCCCTGAACGATCTCTTCGAATTTTACTTGCAGGCTCCCGGCTTCCTCGGCGGCGGCCTGGATAAAGCGCAAGCCCTTCTCTCCAAGATCAAGGCGGTCGACCCGGCCGAAGAACAGTACGCCCTCGCCAAGCTCCAGGAAGCCCGGAAAGACTTCGGCAGCGCGGAGCAGCACCTCCGCCGTGCCGCGGAGCTCGCCCCCAGATCCGTCGGCCGTGTTCTCGACGTCGCCCGTTTCCTTGCCCGCCAGGGCCGCTTCTCCGAAAGCGTCACATGGCTTGGCCGCGCTGAAACGATCTCTCCAAAAGATCCCCAGGTGATGTTCAAAACGGCCCAGACTTACGTCGAAGCCAAAAAGAACCTGCCCGCCGCCAAAGCGTTGCTCGAGGCCTATCTGCGGGCTCCGCTGAACCCGGACCTCCCCACTCGCGCCGAAGCCGAGAAGCTGCTCAAACGAGCGTCCGGCGGCCTGTAGGGCCATGAACTGGCGCGAAGCTCTTCGCTTTAGCTTTCATGCGCTCCAGGCGAATCTCGTCCGCACTCTCCTCACCGCCCTGGGCCTTGTCATCGGCAACGCCTCGGTCATTCTCGTCGTCACCATCTCGCTCACCAGCCGAGATTACGTCCTCGAGCAGATCCGCGGCATCGGTTCGAACCTCATCATCGCTTACTACGAAGCCGGCAACCGCACCGGTACCGCCGTCGAAGCCGACTTCGTCAAAATCGCTGACGTCGCCGCCGTCCGCAACGCCTTCCCCGGCCGCATCGCCGCCGCCACCGGCGTCATGACCGTCTACGACCAGATGGTGATCCAAGGCAAAGTGCGCGATGTAAAAATCATCGGTTCCGACGAGCAGTATGCCCGGGTTCGTAACCTCGTCAACGTCGCCGGCCGTTTCATGCAGTCTGACGACGTGGCGCTCCGCAATCGCGTGGCGATGTTAACGGAGAAACTCGCCGTCAAGCTCTACGGCAGCCAATCGAACTCTATCGGCCAGGTCGTCAAAATCCAGGGCCTGCAGTTCACTATCATCGGTACCTTCCGCGAGAAAACCGACAGCTTCGGCCTCTCCGAACTCTCCACCGAAACGATCCTCGTCCCCATCACCGTCCTCAAGTACCTCACCAGCGAGGAACGCATCGACCCCATGTACGTCCAGGCCCGCGAGCCAGGCGATGTCGTCCGCCTCACCAAACAGGTGCAGGCGCTGCTTGAGTCCCGTCACCGCCCCGGAGCCAAGTATTACGTCGATAACCTCACCGGTATCCTCGCCGCCGCGGAAAATATCGCTCTTATCCTCACCATCGTCCTTGTGCTCGTCTCCGCCATCGCGCTGCTCATATCCGGCATCGGCATCATGAACATCATGCTCGTCACCGTCACGGAGCGCACGCGGGAAATCGGTATCCGCATGTCCGTCGGTGCCACGCGCCGCGCCGTGTTGACGCAGTTCCTCGCCGAAGCGGTGCTCATCAGCGTTGGCGGTGGCCTGTTCGGCATCCTCGTCGGCGTCGCCGTTCCTTGGAGCGCCGGCTACTTCGGCGGCATCGACATCCCCATCTCCCCGGTCTCCGTCGCCGTCGCATTCTCCACCTCTTTCCTCGTCGGCCTCATCTTCGGCCTCCTCCCCGCCAACCGCGCCTCGCGGCTCAACCCCACGGAAGCGTTACGCTACGAATAATGCGCGCGTTTTGTTTCGTGCTGCTGATAGCCGCACTCTCCGCTTCCGACTGGCGCCAGTGGCGCGGCTTCTCGCGTAACGGCCTCGCGAGTCACAAACTCGACCTCGACAAACTCCCCGCCGAGCTCACTCCTGAGTGGTCCGTCGAAACCGGAACCGGCTACGCCGGTCCCATCGTTAGCGGCGCGAGTGTCTTCACCTTTACTCGCCGTCAGGGCAGGGAAGTCGTCCAGGCCTTCGATCGCGCTACCGGCAAGCCGCTCTGGAAAGCGGATTACCCCGCCCCGTTCAAGAAAAACCGCTACGCCACTGACATGCAGGACGGTCCCTTTTCCACACCGCTTCTCTACAACAACACCCATCTCATCACCTGGGGCGTGACTGGAATTCTCTCCTGTTTCAACGCCGCCAGCGGCAAACTCGAATGGCGCAACGACTACTCGCCGCAAATCAAAACCGATAATCTCTTCACCGGCGTCGCGGCCTCCCCCATCGGCAACGCCGGCCGCGTCTATATCCACATGGGTGATGATCGCGGCGGCAAGTTCCTCGCGCTCGACGCCGCGACGGGTAAACAAATCTGGGCCACCGATCCCGGTGCCGGTCCCGGCTACGCCTCGCCCATCATCCACAACTACCGCGGCGTGTCGATGCTCATCACGCTCTCCAACTCCTCCGTCTTCGCCATCGCCGAATCGGACGGCCGCCTGCTCTGGTCGTTCCCGTTCAAGGATCAGTGGCTCGAAAACATCGTCACGCCGCTCGCCGATCAGGACCGCGTCCTCGTCTCCGGCGTCCGTAATGGCACCCATCTCCTGCGCATGGAGATGCAGGAGGACAAGTCGTGGAAAGTCGCCGAAGCCTGGCAAAACGCCGGCGTCACGATGTACATGAGCTCGCCCGTTCTCGATGGCGATACGCTCTACGCCTTCTCCGCGCGCAACAAGGGCCAGTTCGCCGCCCTCTCCATTGCCACCGGCAAACTGCTCTGGCAGACCGAAGGCCACCAGGCAACCGGCGCGTCTCTCATTCAGGCCGACAACGCCATCCTCGCCACTACTGTCGAAGGCGATCTTCTCATCCTGAAAAAGGACAAAGAAAAATTCGCCCTCGCAAAAAAATACAAACTCGCCAACTCCCCCATCTGGGCCCACACCGCCCTTGCCTCCGGCGAAATCTTCATCAAGGACGAGACTCATCTCCGCAAGTACCGTGGACTCTAACCCCACTCTCACCGAAGGCCTGCACTTCGAGCTGCAGGCCCAATGCCCCGTCACGGGCGCGCGCGCCGGCCTGCTCCATACGCCGCACGGCATCGTCGAAACCCCTGTATTTATGCCCGTCGGCACGCAGGGGACGGTGAAAGGACTCACCCCCGCGCAACTGGAACACGATCTCGATGCAAAGATCATCCTCTCGAATACCTATCACCTCTATCTCCGTCCCGGCCACGAACTCATTCGCGATTTCGGCGGCCTCCACGAATACATCCGCTGGCCCCGCGCCATCCTCACCGATTCCGGCGGTTTCCAGGTGTTCAGCCTCAGCAAGATTCGCCAGGTCACCGAAGAAGGCGTCGTCTTTCAGTCCCACCTCAATGGCGACAAGCATCTCTTCACCGCCGAATCCACCGTCGACGTACAGCGTGCCCTCGGCTCGGACATCATGATGGTGCTCGATGAGTGCCTCGAATACCCCTCTCCCCCGGAGCGCGAGGTGCGCCAGTCCATCCACCGCACCATTCGCTGGGCCGAACAAGCCTTCCGCCACTATCGCCAGCGGGAGACCAATCAGGCCCTCTTCCCTATCGTGCAAGGCTCCATGTTCCCGTCCCTACGCCTGGAATGCACGGAAAAGCTCCTCGAGCTCAATGCTCCCGGCTACGCCATCGGCGGCCTCTCCGTCGGTGAACCCCGCGAAGAATCGATGGCCATGACCGAAGTCACCACCCCGCTTCTCCCGAAAAATAGGCCCCGCTACGTCATGGGCGTCGGCAAACCGGAAGAATTAATTGAATACGTGGCCAGAGGGATCGATATGATGGACTGCGTCATGCCATCCAGAAATGCGCGGAACGGGTGCCTTTTCACTTCCGGCGGCCGCGTAATCATTAAAAATTCGCGATATAGAGACGACAGCGGCCCGCTCGACCCCGCCTGCCCCTGTTACACTTGCCAAAACTTCTCGAAATCCTATCTCCGCCACCTCTTTCTGGCCGGTGAAATCCTCTTTTCCGTCCTTGGCACCCTTCACAATATCCGGTATTACCTTGACATCATGAGACGGATCAGGCAGTCTATTTTGCTTGGGGAATTTCCTGAACTTCTTCGTGCAAGCCGGATTGCTACGGTGGTAGAACGCGCGTGACTCTCGGCCTTTTTCTCACTTCCACACCGTTTGGCTCCTTCATTGGAGTCCTGCCCATGGTGGCGATCTTCGCCATCTTCTATTTCCTGCTCTTCCTCCCGATGCAGCGCCAGAAGAAGCAAACCTCCCAAATGTTGCAGAATCTAAAAAAGGGCGATATCGTCGTCACGAGCGGGGGATTGGTCGGGATGATCGTCGATGTCAGCAAAGAAGACGACACCATTGTGATCAAGGTGAAGCCCGACAACGTGAAACTCCAACTGGCCCGCAGCGCTGTCGCTTCGATCCAGAAATCGGACGCCGCGTCCTCATAACGAATTCCGAACACGAGCATTAGCAATGAACAGTACCTTGCGTAACAAAGCCCTCTTCGTATTGGCGATTATTTTGGTCTGCGTCTATGGCATCATCGGCCTGCCGAAATCGAAAGCTGAGCTGCTGAAGAATTGGAACAACAACATCCGGCTCGGCCTCGATCTCCGTGGTGGCAGTCAACTCGTGCTCCAGGTCCAGGTCCAGGACGCCTTCAAAGCCGAAGCCGATCAGACGATTGATCGCCTTCGCACCGAAATGCAGAAGGATGGCGTCACCTACACGGTCATCGACCGCAACGATCCGCAGAAGTTTGAAGACGCCGAAACCATCGAAATTCTCGTGAAGGGCGTCGCCGTTGACAAAGTAGCCGCCTTCCGGGAGGTGGTGAACTCGCGCTTCGCCAACTGGAACTTCAATTCCATTTCCAGCTCCGACTTCCGCCTCACCTACAAACCCACCGAAGCCATCCTCCTTCGGTCGGACACGGTCAAGCGTTCCATCTCGACCATCGAAGCGCGTATCAACGGTCTCGGCCTCGCCGAAGCGACTGTGCAGCAGCGCGGCGGGACGAAGAACGAAGCCGAGATTCTCGTGCAGATGCCCGGCGTTGACGACCCTGCCCGCGTGAAGACCCTGATCGGCCAGCCCGCCATGCTCGAGATCACCGATGTGAAGGGCGGCCCCTTCCCGGATCGCCCGCAGGCGCTCGCCCAGAACGGCGGCGTCTTGCCGCTGGGAACTAAGCTCGCCCGCGAACGCGCCCGGCCGGGTGCTACTGGCGAATCCTGGTGGCTGCTTGGACGGAACGCCGTAATCACTGGCCGCGACCTTCGGAATGCCCGTCCGTCCCAGGACGAATTCGGCAAATGGGAAACCTCTTTCACCTTGTCGCAGGACGCCTCCAAGCGCTTCGGCCGTTTCACGGAAGCCAACATCAATAACAAGCTCGCCGTCGTCCTCGACAACCAGATCTTCAGCGTCGCAACAATCCAAAACAAGATTGAGGACTCCGGCCGCATCACCAACATCGGTGACCAGACTCAGGCCAGCGATCTCGCTCTCACCCTCACCTCCGGCTCGCTGCCGGCCGGGATTGTCTACCTCGATGAACGCACCGTCGGAGCTTCGCTCGGTGCTGACTCCGTTCACGACGGCCTGCTCGCCGGTGTCGTCGGCGTAGTTGTGGTGGTCCTCGCCATGCTTTTCTATTACAAGCGCGCCGGTATCAATGCCACGCTTGCGCTTGTTCTCAATGCCATCATCCTCCTCGCGGCCCTTTCCTACTTCGGCGCCGTGTTAACTCTTCCTGGCATCGCGGGCTTCATTCTGACGATTGGCATGGCTGTCGACTCGAACGTGCTCATCTTTGAACGCATCCGGGAAGAGCTCCGCCATGGGAAAGGCGTGGTCGCCGCGATCGAAACCGGCTTCGGTAAAGCGTTTTTAACGATCATCGATACGCACGTCACGACCGTCGTGTCATGCGCCTTCCTGTTCGCCTTCGGTTCGACCGCTGTCAAAGGTTTTGCAATCACCCTCGTTATCGGCCTCATCGCCAATGTTTTCACCGCCGTCTTCGTCTCCAAGTTCATCTTCGATTGGGAGAATTACGGCAAGAAGCAGCTCACTACTCTGAGCATCTGATTCGATTTTGACGCCGGCGCCGGATAGGACTTTGTCCCCTGGCCCAGTACCTGCCGGTGTTTGTACGCAATCTGCATTTTGTGATACTTTTTCTGAGATCAAGCGGGAACTAGTTGTTCGAACTTGGTGTCCAACCGTCAAGGCGACCGCTAGCTGTACTTCATGGAAATTTTCAAGAACACGAACTTCGACTTCCTAGGGAAAAAATGGCCCTTCATCATCGCCTCACTTGTACTGACCGCGGCAGGCTTCGGCAGCCTGATCATGAAGGGTGGTCCCCGGTACGGCATTGACTTCAAAGGTGGTACGGTCACCACTGTCCTCTTCCAGAATGCGGTGAGCGAAGAACAGATTCGCACCGCTCTAAGCGCTAAGATTCCCGGTGAGATTGTCGTGCAGCGCGACACCAGCACCAACGAAGTCCTGATCTCCACGGAGCTCCGCGACGAAAAGGCGCTCGACGCCGCGCGCGAACTCGTGCTTACCACGCTGCGCGCTAATTTCGGCGGCGAAGGGGGCGGTAAACTCGACCTCAGCAACTCTGGCGCCTCCGCGATTGCCGACCGCCTTCGCGGTCCCCTTGCCGGCGCGGTAAACGAAGAGCAGTTGCAAGACCTGGCCAAATCCATCACCAGCTACCGCGATACCCAGAAGCGCGGACTTCTCGGGAACATCGACGCCCTTTCAGGTGTCAGTGGTATTAGCCCCCAGGTACTGAATGTGTTGAAACAGGAAACATTCCTGGCCCCGTATCAGGTCCGCGGATTCACCCTCGTCGGTCCGAAGGTCGGAGCGGAACTTCGCACACAGGCGCTTAACGCGACACTGCTTGCCTTGGCCGGCATGTTGGTCTACATTGCCTTCCGTTTTGAATTTATTTACGGATTAGCGGCTGTCATCGCCGTTTTCCACGATACGATCATCACCATCGGCCTGTTCTCGATATTCGACAAGGAAATCTCACTCACCGTTATCGCCGCGCTCCTCACCCTTGTCGGCTTTTCTATGAACGATACCATCGTCGTCTTCGACCGCATCCGGGAAAACCTCCCTCTCATGCGCAAGGAGAAGTTTGACAGCGTAGTCAACGCCAGCATCAACCAGACGCTGAGCCGGACGATTCTCACTTCAGGTTTAACATTCGTTACCGCCGCGTCGCTCTGGCTCTTCGGAGGCGCCGTCCTGAACGGTTTCTCTTTCGCCCTCGTTGTCGGTATCATCGTCGGAACCTACTCTTCGATCTTCATTGCCAGCCCAATCCTCATCTGGTGGCGGGATTGGATGGAGAGCCGCCGCAACACCAACCCGCCATCCGCGGGTTCCGTGCCGGCGGTCGCCGCCAAAGCAAAATCCGTAAAGTAGTTGTCGCGCCGGACTCTCCTCCGGTTGAAAGGAAAAGCGGAAATGTTCGAACAAACATTCGTGGATGGAACCGGGAAAACAAATAAGCCCATGACGGTGGCTATTTCTTTTCTGATTCAGTCCGGCCTCATCGCGGTCGGCGTCATTCTTCCTATGATCTTTTTCGAAGGCCTCCAGCCGACGCAGTTGGCCTCGATGCTCGTTGCCCCGCCGCCTCCGCCCCCGCCTCCGCCCCCGCCAGCCGCGGCTCCCGTGAAGGTCGTCAAGGTCATTCCCCGTCAGTTTGACGCCGGCCGCCTTGTCGCCCCCAAGCAGATCCCCAAAGACATCGCGATGATTAAGGAAGAGGAGCTGCCTCCTCCCATGACCGGCGCGGTCGGCGTTGTCGGCGGCGTTCCTGGCGGCGTTCCTGGCGGCACCCCCGGCGGCGTCATCGGCGGTATCATCGGCTCCGTTCCCACCGCCGCTCCTCCTCCGCCTCCCGCGGAAAAGCCCAAGCCTGTCACCCCGCAGCGTATTCGCGTCGGCGGCCAGGTCCAGGCGGCCAACATCGCCAAGATGGTGCGTCCCACCTATCCGCCGCTCGCCAAGCAGGCGCGTATTCAGGGCACCGTCCGCTTCAACGCGGTCATCGCCAAGGACGGCACTATCCAGAACCTTCAGGTGGTCAGCGGTCACCCGCTGTTGATCCCCTCCGCAACCGAGGCTGTTCGCCAGTGGATCTATAAACCCACGCAGCTCAATGGCGAAGCGGTCGAAGTGCAAACACAGATCGACGTGAACTTCACGTTGAGCAACTAATTTGGACGCTTCGGTTTTAAGTTTCGATACCGGCGCCCACCGGGCCGGCATCAGCCGCCGCATCGGCGGTCAAAGCAGCTCACGCTTTCAGGCGCCACGAAAACCGCCTGAAAGCGCCCAACCCGGCCGTTCTTAATCCAACGGCCTCACACGGCTTCCCCTCGGGGATCCCGTACCAAAAAGCCGGTATCCCGGCATACTGATTCAATTCAACTCGCAGGAGAAAATCATGGTTCTTCAAATGCAGGTTTGGGCGCTCAACCTGATGTCTGGCGGTGGTGCAGTCTCTTTCGACCCCGCTGACATGTGGGCTCAGATGGGCTGGCTCGCCAAGGTCGTTGTCATCGTCCTTTTCATCATGTCCGCATGGTCGATTGGTGTCATGATCGATCGTCTCATCGCCTACAATGCCGCCCGCAACGAATCGCGCAAGTTCGCGCCCGCTGTCGCCGGTGCCCTCCGCGAAGGCAAGCTCGATGAAGCTATCAAGATTGCCGATCGCTACAAGAAGTCCCACCTGGCCAAGGTCGTCGTCGCCGGCCTCCAGGAATTCCAGTCCCACAACGCCTCCGCTGAACTCTCCGGAGAAACGATCGAAGCTTCCCGCCGTGCTCTCGAACGCGCCGAAGCCATCGTCTCCGCCGAACTCAAGCGCGGCATCAGCTCTCTCGCCACCATCGGTTCCACCGGCCCCTTCGTCGGTCTGTTCGGCACCGTCGTCGGCATCATCAACGCGTTCAAAGGCATCGCGTCGGAAAAGTCCACAGGTCTCGGCGCTGTCGCCGGCGGTATTTCGGAAGCCTTGGTCACTACCGCTATCGGTCTGTTCGTCGCCATCCCGGCCGTCATGATGTTCAACTACTTCAATGGCCGTATGGAATCGTTCACCGTCGAAATGGGCAACTCCTCCTCGGAGTTGGTTGACTATTTCATCAAGCGGATGCAAAAGATCGGAGCGAAGCACTAAGCTTCTCCGTTCCCGTTCTCCCTTTTCGCCCAATCGGCGAGTTGAATCCCGAGCGCGGGCGGAGGCTCTTCCGCCGCCCCCTTGCCCGGTAATTAAGGAGATTGAATGTCCGGCTACCACCCAAGAAAAAAAGCGAAGCTGTCCGGCCCCATGAACGAAATAAACGTCACCCCGATGGTCGACGTGATGCTCGTCATGCTCATCATCTTCATGGTCATCACGCCTATGCTTTCCAAAGGCATCAGCGTCGACCTCGTCAAAACCAAGAACCCGATCGCCATGCAGGCAGCCGATAAAGATGACGCAATTCTCGTCTCTATCACTAAAGATGGCAAGGTCTATCTGGGCTCCGATCAGTTCACGAACCTCAGCGATCTCGGCGTGAAAGTGAAGGATCGCCTCTCCGCCAAGCTCGACAAAACCGTCTATCTTAAAAACGATTCCCGCGCCCGCTTTGAACGCGTCGTCGAAGTCATTGATGATCTTCGCGGCTTCGGCGTTGATCAGCTCGGTCTGCTAACGGAACAGGTCAAGGAAGGTGGCGCTCCCGCTGCCGCCGCGCCCCCCGCTGGAATCTGAAGTCACTCTATTTCTTCGACCTCACCTTAAAGGAGCACTAATATGGCAATGGCAATGGGCAGCGGGAGTGGACCCGCGGCTAATATTAATGTCACGCCTCTCATCGACGTCTTGCTCGTGCTGCTGATTATCTTCATGGTCATCACCCCGCTCACGCCGAAGGGCCTCGATGCGCTCGTCCCCCTACCTCCGCCGAAGGACGCGCCGCCCCCGCCTCCCAATCAGGACCGCACCGTCGTCATCATCATCGCTAAGGACAAATCGATCATGCTCAACACCGAGCCC
Source organism: Acidobacteriota bacterium (assembly GCA_016185425.1). Taxonomy (GTDB): domain Bacteria; phylum Acidobacteriota; class Terriglobia; order Bryobacterales; family Bryobacteraceae. The sequence continues at coordinate 228,048 of JACPNQ010000024.1, forward strand.
GTCACTGAGGAGAGGCTCGGACCGCGCCTGATGGAAGTCTTTAAGACCCGCGCCGAACGCGTCGTCTTCGTGAAGGGCGATCCCGATCTCGAATTCATGTACGTCGCCAAAGCGATCGACGTCGCCAAAGGCGCCGGTATCGACAAAGTCGGCCTTATGACTCCCAAGATCGAAGCCGGCCAGTAATCAAGGAGATCTCGCGTGAAACTCAATATCCGACGCGCTACAATCGCTCTCGCCGCCCTGGGCCTCCTCCTCTCCACGGCCGGCTGTAACCGCCTTCGCTCCCGCGATAACCTCAACAAGGGCGTCCGCGAATACAAAGGCGCCAAGTTCGCTGAGGCCGTGAAGTACTTTCAACAGGCCATCGAACTCGACCCCGATTTCACCACCGCTCGCCTCTACCTGGCCACCGCCTATATGAGCCAGTGGATTCCCGGCGCCGATTCGGAAGAGAACAACAAATACGCCAAGGCAGCCGAAGACAACTTCCGGCAAGTCCTCGACAAGGATCCCAACGACAAGCTCGCCATCGCCTCCATCGGCTCTATCTACTACAATCAGAAGAAGTTCGATACCGCCAAGGAATGGAATGAGCGGCTCCTCAAGGTCGATCCGCAGAACAAGGAAGCCCTCTACACTCTCGGTGTCATCGCCTGGGGTAAGGCCTACCCCGTTCGCGGCGAGGCGCGCGCCAAACTGAGCATGAGGCCGGAAGACCCGGGCCCGATCAAGGATAAGAAGGTGCGCGCTGAGGTTAAGGCAAAGAACTTCGCGATCGTCCAGGACGGGATTGTTTCGCTGGAAAAGGCCATAAAGATCGATTCCAATTACGACGACGCCCTCGCCTATCTGAACCTCATGCACCGTGAATTGGCCGACCTTGCCGATTCATCGGACGAGTACAAAAAGGAAATCGCCATGGCCGATGATTTCGTCCAAAAGACACTCGACGCCAAGAAGCGCAAGGCGGAAGAAGCCGAAAAGAAGGCGGCGCAGGGCATCAAGAACGATCTCAAGTAATTGGGGGACAGTAACCGCAATTCCCTATTTCGTGGCAATCGTAGCCGGCTGCCTCTCCTTACGTGTACCCTGTAACCATAGGGGTCGCACTCATTGAGTCAGCCGGCCAAAGTGTCTGATCTCCCGCAACGCTCGCTTTCCGCCGAGCCCGTCCCCCCTGCGTCTATCGATCCAGTCCTCGCCCGCCTCTTCCAATCTCTCCTCGAAAAATTCGAACGCACCCATCCCGGCGAAGATTCCACGCCTCTGAAATCCGCCTTCCAACTGGCCTACCTCATGCACGCCGGCCAGAAGCGCCAGTCCGGCGAGCCCTATCTCATCCATCCGCTCGAAGTCGCCCATATCCTCGCCGACATGACCACGGACCGGACCTGCCTCGTCACCGGCCTCCTCCACGACCTCGTCGAAGATACCGGTGTAACCATCGAAGAGGTCCGCAAACAATTCGGCGACGATGTCGCCGCCTGCGTCGACGGCGTCACCAAGCTCGCCAAGCTCAAGTTCTACTCCCGCGAAGAACGCCAGGCTGAGAGCGTCCGGAAAATGCTCCTGGCCATGGTCAAGGACATCCGTGTTGTCCTCGTCAAACTGGCCGACCGCCTCCACAACATGCGTACCCTCGGCGCCCTCCCCCGCGACCGCCAGGAACGCATCGCCCAGGAAACCCTCGAAATCTACGCCCCTATCGCCCACCGCCTCGGCATGGGTAAGGTCCGCGCCGAGCTCGAAGATCTCGGCTTCGAATTTACCGATCCCGAAGCCTTCCAGGAAATCGTCGAAGCCATCGAGTCCAAACGAAAAGCCAACCAGGGCCTCCTCGACGAAATCCGCGGCGCTGTCGAAGTGAAGCTCCGCCGGGAAGGCATCCCCGCCCGCATCGAAGCCCGCCTCAAACGCCCCTACTCCATCTGGCAAAAACTCAAGCGCCAGAAAATCTCCATCGACCAGGTCTACGACCTCCTCGCCGTCCGCATCATCACCGACTCCGTCAAGAACTGCTATGCCGCCCTCGGCACCCTCCACGGCGACTGGCACCCCATCCCCGGCCGTATCAAGGACTTCATCGCCATCCCCCGGCCCAATCTCTACCAGTCCCTCCATACCTCCGTCATCGGCCCCGGCGGCCAGCCGTTCGAAGTACAGATTCGAACCGAGGAGATGCACCGCATCGCCGAAGACGGTATCGCCGCCCACTGGAAATACAAGGAAGGCAATAAGAACGCGGTTCAGGACGAGCAGCAAATCGCCTGGCTCCGCCAACTCGTCGAGTGGCAGCGCGAAATGCACGACCCCGGCGAGTTCATGTCCACCCTCAAGGTCGACCTCTACCCCGAAGAGGTCTATACCTTCACTCCCAAGGGCAAGGTCATTGTTCTCCCCCGCGAAGCCACTCCCATCGACTTCGCCTACGCCATCCACACCGAAGTCGGCAACCAATGTGTCGGCGCCAAGGTTAACGGCCGCATCGTCCCGCTGAAATACGCCTTGAAGAACGGTGATGTCGTCGACATCCTCACCCAGCAAGGTCACCTTCCCAGCAAGGACTGGCTGTCGATCGCCAAGACCTCCAAAGCGCGCAACAAGATCAAGGCGGTCATCAACACCACTGAGCGCGCCCGCGCCATTGAGATCGGCGAAAAGTATCTGGAAAAAGAAGCCCGCCGCTTCGGCGTGCAGTGGAAGAAGGTCACCCGCGAGCAGGTCATCTCTGTCGCCAACGAATACGGCTTCCCGAAGATGGAGGATCTCCACGCCGCCCTCGGCTATGGCAAGTTCTCCGCCCGTCAGGTGTTGATCAAACTCGCACCCGAACAGGTGGAAGCTTCCGAACGTGCCACCGCGCCGGCCGAGCCCGCCGTCGTCGCCCCGCCGAAGGACACCGGCGACAAGGATCTCGTCATCAAGGTGAAGGGCATCGACGATGTCATGGTCTACCGCGCCAAATGCTGCAACCCCATCCGTGGCGAACAGATCGTCGGCTACATTACTCGCGGCAAGGGCGTTGCGGTCCATTCCGTGAACTGCACGAATGTACAGAACCTGATGTACGAAGTAGAGCGCAAGATCACCGTGGAGTGGGTCCGCACCGCTGAGGATACATTTGCCGTCCGCCTGACGGCCTACGCCGATGATCGGCCCGGAATCTTAAGCCACCTCACCAGCGTAGTCTTCCACGAAGGCAGTAATATCAAGGCGCTGGAAGCGCAACCCGACGAGCAGCGCGGTGACGGCAGTGCCGTGATTAGTGTGCTGCTCGACGTTAAGGATAAGAAACAATTAGAACGCGTGGTCGCCGCGATCCGCCGTATCAGCGGCATCCGCGACGTGGAGCGCGTGAATTAGTAAAACATGAACGCCGAACCCGAACACATCGCGATCAGTAAATCGAAAGGAATCGAAATTGACTGGGCCGATGGCACCCACTCTTCGCTAGGTCTCGAGCTCCTCCGCCGCGAATGCCCATGTGCGACATGTACCGGCGCCCATGGCACGCCTCCGCAGAAGTGGCAGCCCGATACAAATCCGCTAAGGATCTTTCAGCCGAAGTTAAAGATGGAGTCCGTCGAAGCGGTCGGCAACTACGCCATCCGCATCTACTGGAACGACGGCCACAACTCCGGCATCTACTCCTACACCCACCTAAAAACCGTGTCAAAGACCAATTTAATCCAACCTTAATCTTTCACGCCTGCCGCCTTCCCCAACTCCTTTCTCGGTCGGCCAGGAGGTCGAATCGCCAACCTCCGCCCATACTGCCTCTCCATTTGCGCCACATACGCAGCGTCACCGCATATCGTCCCTAGCTTTGTCGCCTTCCGCAATGCCGCGATATCCTCCTTCCCCTCCTCCCGCCCCATTATTTCCCCCCACTCCTCCGCCGAATACATCCGCGAGAACTCCACCGAATCCAAAAACGCCGGCGCCGCAACCAATCCCGCATGTGCCCTGGCGCTCGACCACTCGTAGAGCATCGCATCCCGCACCAACCCCGCTCGCACCGGATTCAAGTCCACATACGACAACGCCGCTCGATAATGCCGCTCGCTCATTGATGCCGATCCGAACCGCGCCTGCCAGACATGTCCTTGCCTCTCCAGCCGCTCATTCAGCGTCCGGGCATACTTGGAATTCAGCGCCCGCAGCATCGCCGAAATCCCATCGTCCTGCCCCGGGATCGCTACCAAATGAAAATGGTTCGGCATCAGGCAGTACCCAACCACCCGGTTCCGGTATTCCACGGCATACCTCCCCAGGAACTCCAAAAACATCCGGTAGTCATATTCGCGCGCGAAAACAGGCTGCCGGAAGTTTCCACGCTGCGTGATGTGCACTGGCACCCCCGAAGGCGTAAATCGATCAGGTCGAGGCATCTATAGGTAAGTGCCGGCCCAGCCTCAAAATTCTCACACCTCCCCCAAGTGGATACCCAATTTCCATACAATCCCGCTATGAAAATTCATAACACGTCGAATTGGTGAATTCTGAATGTCTACTAATTGACAACCCCTCCAGCGAAGGGGCAGAATGTTCCCAGCTACACGGGCATTAACCGGCCCGAGACATTAACACCCAGTCATCTGGGAGGGGTTGCCAATCAAAATGACACGCACGTTTCGTGTTGGCCTCGTTATGGCCTTGCTTTGCGCGTTGACCGCCAATACGGCCTCCGCGCAAGTACTCTATGGATCCATCGTCGGAACAGTAAATGACCCAAGTGGCGCCGCCATTCCGGCCGCGACTGTCACCGCTACGAATAAGCAAACGGGAATTCAACGTCAAACCACTACCAACGATGCTGGTGGCTATACCTTTGCCGCGGTAACTCCGGGCAGCTTTGAAGTCAAAATCACCAAGGACGGCTTCCGCCCCGGCGCGGAGCAGGGCGTTGAGGTCACGTCGAACAACACTACCCGCGTCGATATCAACCTGCAAGTCGGCTCTGTCACCGATACCGTGACCATTGAAGCGACTGCCGCGGTCCTCCAGACCGACACCGCCAACGTTCGCTCCGAAGTCCAGGGAAGGGACTTGACGAACCTCCCCGTTCCCGTCGGCCGTAACTATCAGAATGTGCTCGTCACAATCCCCGGTTTCTCTCCGCCGCAAAACGCGCACTCGGTCCCGACGAACCCGTCGCGCGCGCTGAACGCCAACGTCAACGGCGCGCCCACCGCTGGCGTCAACGTCCGCATCGACGGCGCCACCAGCGTCCAAACCTGGCTCCCCCACATCACCGCCTACGTGCCCGCGCTCGAATCCGTCGAGCAGGTCAACGTCGTCACCAACAGCTTCTCGGCCGAACAGGGTCTCGCCGGCGGCGCGGCTGTGAACGTGCAGATCAAGAGCGGCACCAATGACATCCACGGCTCCGCCTTCTGGTACAACGTCAACAACGCGATGATCGCCAAGCCGTTCACTTTCGCGTTGCTCGGCCAACAGGATCAGCGCAATCCCAAGTACATCTTCAATCAGGAAGGCGGTACCGTTGGCGGTCCCATCAAGAAGAACAAGCTCTTCTACTTCGTCTCCTACGAAGCCACCACGCGCCGTGAATTCGCGAACAATACGGGCACGCTCCCCACAGCCGCCATGCGCACGGGTGACTTCTCCGACATCGCCGGTTCCGGCTTTGGCGAGCGCGCCATCATCCACGACCCCACAACCGGAAATCCCGACGGCTCCAACCGCATGGCCTTTCCCGGCAACCGCATTCCCGCCGCGCGCATCTCGCCGATCGTCAATCAGATCCAGCAGAAGATGCCCGCTGTTCCAGCCGGCGCCTTCCGCGACAACAACTTCTTCGCTGTCGGCGGCTTCCTCTTCGACCGCCACACCGTCGACACCAAGTTCAACTACAACATCAACGAAAAGTGGACCGCCTATGGCCGCTATTCGGCGCTGCACTACAACATGAACAATCCGGGCATGCTCGGAGAACTTGGGGGCACTGGCATCTCTCCCAACGGTGGCAACACTGGCGTCGCCAGCGGCACCACACAGTCGTCGTCGATTGCCACAACCTACGTGCTCAGACCAAACTTGGTGCTCGACGCCAACTTCGGCTACACGACTTACGGCACAAAGGTCGAACAGGATAGCCTCGACACCAAGATCGGTCTCGATGTCCTGAAAATCCCCGGCACCAACGGCAAGCGCCGTTTTGAAGGCGGTTGGCCCCGCTTCCAGATTTCCAACTTCCTCACGCTCGGCGTGCAGGACTCCTTCATGCCCTACGAGCGGCGCGACCCGCAATTCCAATACGTAGCCAACATGAACTGGACCAAGGGCCGCCACCAGATCCGCTATGGCATGGACTTCTACAAGCAGGACCTGAACCACCTGCAAGCCGAATTCGCCGGCCAGAACCACGGTGCGCAAGGCGGCTTCTCGTTCACCGGCGGAGCAACGCAAATTCGTAATGGCCCGTCGGCGTCTGCCTACAACTCCTATGCTTCGTTCCTCCTCGGCCTTACCAACAATTACGGCACCACGTATCAGGTTGACGATGTCTACGGAACCCGCACCAGTATGTTTAACGCCTATGTGCAGGACACCTGGCAGGTTTCGCCAAAGTTGACTCTCAACTACGGAGTACGCTACCTCAATATCCCCATGCCCCGCCGTCCCGGCCGTGGAATGGAGCGTTATGACTTTGTCAATAACAAGATGCTCGTCTGCGGCGTCGGTCAAGTCCCGGTTGACTGCGGCACCAAGAATTCGAACCTCTTGTTCACGCCATCGGTCGGCATCGCCTGGCGGCCCAACGACAAGACCGTCGTCCGCACCGGCTTCGGCATCAACTACGATCCGCTCAACCTGATTCGGGCGCTGCGTACCAACTTCCCGATGCTGCTTATCCTGAACAGCCCCGGTACCGATGCGTTCGTTCCGGTCAGCCGGCTCGAACAGGGCATCCCGCTCCCTGTCGTGCCGAGTCTCGGCAACGGCATCATCGATATTCCGAACAATTACGCACTCACCTCAACCGGTGACGAGTTCAAGAGGGCGTACATCATGAGCTGGAACTTCACGATTCAGCGCCAGCTCGTCAAGGGCTTCACTCTGCAAGCCGGCTATGTCGCCAACCGTACCGTCCGCCAGACCAACTACCTCGATCTGAACGCCGGTCAGGTCATCGGCGCCGGCAATGCGGGGCGCCCGTTCAATCGCCCGGGGTTCAACCGCACCGTGCAGACCTCGCTCGTCGAGCCGCTGGGCCACACCAACTATGACTCGCTGCAAACCCAGTTGACTCGCCGTATGGCCAATGGCTTCCAGGTTAGTGTTGCCTACACCTGGTCGAAGGCCATCGGCCTCTGCTGTAACGCGTCGAATGACGGCGGTCCGGCCATCGCCGCGCGCGCCTACCTCAACCGCAATCACACGGTCATGTCCTTCGACCGCCCCCACAACTTCCAATCCACCTTTGTCTACGAACTGCCGTTCGGCAAGGGTAAACAGTGGGCCAACTCGGGCAAGACCGGCAATTGGGTACTTGGCGGATGGCAGGTGAACGGGCTTCTCTCGAAGTACTCCGGCTCGCCGTTCACCGCCAACTCCGATGGCGCTTCGCTCAACATGCCCGGCAGCACGCAGACAGCCGACGTCTTCGGTACGCCGAAGCAACTCGGCAACTACGGCCGTGGCCAGGCCTTCTATGACTGGACCACATTCGGTGCCGTCTCCGGTCCCACCGGCATCCGCTTCGGGACCGGCGGGATCAACAACCTCCGCGGCCCCGGCATCGCCAATCTCGATATCGGCTTATTCCGCCGCTTCACCGTGACCGAACGCGTGAACATCCAGTTCCGCGCCGAAGCGTTGAACATCTCGAATACGCCGCAACTCGCCAATCCGTCGTCCAATATCTCCAGCCTTCGGACCACCCCCAGCGGCGCCTTCGGCGGTGGCGTGTTCGAAGTCACCGGCACGGCCAACACCGGCCGCGACGGTCTCGTCCAACGTGCCTTCCGCCTCGGATTGCGCGTTGGATTCTAATACCGCTAAAACAAAATCCCTGTCCGGACCTCGCGGCTGGACAGGGATTTTTCTTGTCTGCGCTCTGACCGCCTGCCGGCAAACCCCAAGCGAACCGAAATTCTTCACACAGGTCCCTCTCCCTTTTACTCACTCCAACGGCGCCAAGGGTGATTTCTACATGACCGAAATCATGGGCTCCGGCGTCGCCCTCATCGATTACGACAACGATGGCGATCAGGACATCTTCCTCCTCCAGGGCCATCCCTCCGCCGGCTCAAACGTCCTCCTCCGCAACGACAAGGGCACATTCACCGGCGTCACGAAGGCCGCCGGGTTGGAACATTCGAACTACGGCATGGGAGCCGCCACCGGCGATTTCGACAACGACGGCCGCACTGACCTCCTCATCACCGCCTTCAACGGCAACACACTCTACCGCAACAACGGGAACGGCACGTTCACCAACGTGACGCCAGCCGCACTGGTCCTCCCCAATCTCTGGTCCACAAGCGCCGCCTTCTTCGACTACGACAACGACGGCTGGCAGGACCTCGTCATCCTCAACTACATCGACTTCCAATTCGCCAACAACAAGCGCTGCCAGGCTCCCACCGGCGAACCCGACTACTGCACCCCGCGCGCCTACCGGTCTCTCCCGTCGCACCTGTTCCACAACGAAAAGGGCAAATTCGTCGACGTCACCGCTAAATCCGGCTTCGACAAAGCCTCCGGCCCCGCTCTCGGCGTGGTGACTCTCGACGCCAACAACGACGGCTTCCAGGATGTCTTCATCGCCAACGACTCCAGTGCCAACCATCTCTGGATCAACAACAGAAACGGAACCTTCACCGAGAAGGCATTGGAGCTGGGCGTCGCCTACAGCGAAAGTGGCTTAGCGAAGGCGGGCATGGGCGTAGCCCTTGGCGATTACAACAACGACGGCCACGAAGACCTGATCGTCGTCAATCTGATGCGCGAAGGCGCTACCCTCTTCGCCAACAACGGGAAGGGCGACTTCGCCGACGTGTCGGCGAGGACGGGCCTGCACAACCTGAGCTTTCTCTTCACCGGCTTCGGCGTCGGTTGGCTCGACATCGACTGCGACGGTCGTCTCGACATCTTCATAGCCAACGGCGCCGTTACCCGCCGTGAGGAACAGCGAGGCCAGAAGGAGCCTTTCAAAGAGCGTAATCTCTTACTGCGCCAAGTGAACGGCCGTTTCGAGAGTATCCCCATCGGCGTGCCCGCCATTCACCGCGCCGCCGCCTTTGGCGACATCGACAACGACGGCCGGGTCGACATCGTAGTCACCGTAAACAACGGCCAGGCTTTCTGGTATCGAAACGAAGGCGCAAAATGCAACACGCTTCCCGCGCGCACGGCCTACAGCTATCTCTCCGCCTCCGAAAAACGCCGTTAATCCGTCTTCGCTTTCGCCTTCTTCGGCGGCATCAGCTTATTCGGATCCTCTGTCACCGGCATCGCGAAATCCACAAATCCCGCCAGCATCTCCTCCCAGCTCTGGTCCCCCCAGAGCACCTCCACCTTCGGGTCTGGATTCGACGGATTGTTTGGCGAATTGTCGTACCACGCCGACATCCGCAGCACCGACCCCTTCGGCAGCGCCAACGGCTTCTCCATGAAGTAAGTCATCTGCCAATTGAAGTCATAGCGAGGCACGCGCAGCAGCATCTCCTCCCGCCCGTCCGGATAAGTCACTGCATACTCCCACGCCTTCCCGCGCAGGTGCGAATGCGGAAACATCGACTGCAGCACGACGTCGTTCTCAATCTTTACCCGCGCATCGACCCGGTGATTCTCCGCGCCCGCCGGAATCCGCAGATTCAAATTCGAAACGAACGTGTTGACGACCCTCTCCTTCGGCGGCTCTTTCGCGAACACGAACCCCACCTGCGTGCGGTCCACCCCCTCTTTCCCGTTGGCCGTGTAGTGCATCTGGAAGATCAGATCGCTCCCCGCCTTCAACAGCCGCGCCTGCCCCGGCCTCGTCGCGTAGGCATCGCCGCCCGGCACATACACCGACACCACCTCCAACGAGTCCGTAATGTTCAGCATCCCCTCGCCTTTGTCGGTGGGCGGATTCACGATCTTCTTTCGCTTGGGCACAAACGGCTCGCCCGGTTTCATCTCCTTCTGATAAGCGTCTCCGGCTGGCCGCGACATCAGCACTACATGGTGGACCACGCTCCGCGCACCCGGACGCAGCTCCGCCTTCTCAATCCATTTGTCTTCCGCGAACGGCGCCTTCACGACGAAGTACGTGTACTCCACCGTCCCGCCGGCCGGCACTTTGTAGTCCGCGCCCATGTCGATCACGGCGTCGGGCTTCCCGATCGTCCAGCCCCCGGCGAACGAAACCGGCGGCGGCGCATCCTTTGGATTGCCCTCCTTGGCGCCCGCATCCGCCCACGCCAATAATGTCTCCCGCTCCTTTGCCGTCAGCGACTTGTCATTGGTGAAGTGGCCAATGCCCTTCTCGGCGAACCACGGTGGCATCTTGCCGCTCGCCACCGCCGCGCGAATCGCCTTCGCCCACGGTCTCGCCTCCGCGTACGTCATCAGAGACATCGGCGCGGCCTCTCCCGCTCGATGGCACCCCTGGCACCGCGCCTGCAACACCGGCAGAACGTCCTTGTGGAACGTCACGCCAAACATCGTGGAGCTCAGCAAACCTACGATCAATATAGAACGGACCATGCCCACATTATCGGCGGGCACGGTCCGCTAGTCAACGGCGAACCGGCCGCTTCCCGCGCGTCGGCCGATCGCGCCGGAACTTCTGCCCATCCGGTGGACGGATCGTCTCCTGCACCGGTTCGGCCGGCGGCGGCTCCACAATCAACTGCAACAGGTTCCCCTCCCAGTCCACCAGGTAAACCTCGCCGTCTTCGTCCTCGGAGAAGGTCACCGGCAGCCCGGACGAGTACCCAAACTGTGCCCTCTTCCAACCGTCCTCTCCCTGCCGCATACCCCAAACCATTGCATTGCAGAAGTCGCCATAGATGTAAGTGCCCTGTAACTCCGGGTATTTGGCCCCTCGATAGACAACACCGCCGATCACCGAGCAGCCCTCCGTGTGGTCGTACTCATGCAGCGGCCAGGTCAGGCCTTGCACCTCATCGCACGGCATCTCCGGCAGGCATGATGTGCCCTCCCGCAATCTCCAGCCGTAGTTCCTTCCCCCGCCCGTTCCGGCCGCCTCGAAGTCGATCTCTTCCTTCTCGTTATCGCCGACATCGCCGATATACAAATCCCCGGTCAGCCGATCGAAGGAAAACCGCCACGGATTCCGGAACCCGCGCGCCCAGATCTCCGGCAGCCAGCCCTCTTTCTTCGGATTATCCGCCGGTATCGTGTACGGGCCTTCTCCCTTGCCGACATCGATCCGCAGCATCTTGCCCAGGAGCGAGTCGGTTCGTTGCGCATTCTCCAATGGGTCCGGGATATCGGCCAGGTCGCCGGTCTTGGAAAACCCGCCGTCGCCGGTCGCCAGATAGAGGGTTCCATCCAAGGGGTGAAAGGCGATCAGCCCGCCATTGTGCTGGCCGAACGGCTGCGGCAGGCGAAGGACGATCTCCTCGCTGTCGGCATTCGCGATATTCGGATCCTCGGAGACGCGATAGCGCGCGATGATTACTGCGCGGTCCTTGTCGATGTAGTAAGCGTAAAAGTGCTGTTTATCGGAAAATCCTGGCGGGAATGCGATGCTCAGCAGCCCGAGTTCTCCTCCGAAATTGACCCGCGAGCGGATGTCGAGAAATGGTTTCTCGAACAACTCGCCGTGCCACAGAATCTTCACCAGTCCCGCCTGCTCGACGATAAACAAACGTCCCGACCCATCCCGCGCACTGGTCGCGAATGTAGGCTGACGCAGTCCGGTCACAACGTTTTCCCAGCGAATCGCTGGGAATTGAGCAAATACGGCGGGGAGGAAGAGTAAACATAAGAACAGTACTCGACCCAAGGTACCTCCATAACCATTGTACTAACCCCGGCCGGCCGGCTTTCTCTCGCGCTTGCGCGCCACATGCACTACGCCGTCCTTCGTCCGCACATGGTCGTACGCCAGCAGGTGCTGCCGCAACAGATCTTTCCCGTAATCGTTCCCGTTTGGCGTTCGCGCGATGCTGTGAATGTGTGTTCGCGTCGGCACGCTTGACGCGTACGCAGGATTCTGGCCAAGCGGTCCCGGCTGCTCGTGATCGAATTCAATCAAAATCACCGGACTCTGCACGCGGTAGTAAAACACGGCGTCGCAGCCGATCCCGCCCCGCCACGAAAAGTAAGTGTTGTCCAGATGCCTCGCTACCTCCTCCATCTTCACCGCCGCGTGGCCGTCTCGCATATTTCCCACCCACTCGCCGATCAAGTCCAGCAACTGCGCCCGCTGGTCGTTCGTCAGGTCCGAACCCTTGATTCCCTGGTACGGCAGCACGGTGTTGTCTCCGTTAGCGCCTGCCTTGAGATCGTCGCCCGGCTTGGAGGAACTGCTGATGGCCGTTGCCCGCTGCGTTGCCGTCAAGGCGTTGATCATCGCCAATCCCTTGTTCTGCTCCGTCTGGAGGACGGACACTCCCTTGTAGGCTCCCGTTGTCGCGACTGCCGGCTCCGCGCCCATGAACACGGGCGCCATCACTACCTGGTCGCGCCGCACGAAGAAGTTGATCACCAGATGATGCCCGTCAAGCTGAAACCCCCATGGGTCTGTCGCCGACGGTGTGCCCATCACCGTGAAGTAGTACAGGTTCTCGTTGAATCGGGTCAACTGATTCAACAGTTCACCCTCGGTCGTATTCAACTTCATGACGTTTTTCGCCGTCTCCAGCCCCTTTGTGCTCAGCGCCGCCGCCAGCAGACTCATCGCCGCGGTCTTCTGCGCATCGGTCATCGCCGCCAGGCTCACACCCTGCCTGGCGTACCCGTCGACATTGCTCCACTGCCGCCACTCGATGTTGTCGGCCGCGTAGACTGTCGCCGCCCTTTGCGCATCGGTCAGCGATGCCAGAAACGCGGCGGCCGCCAGGCGGACAGGCTCCGTCGATACGCCCGTCGTCTGCAGCGGAAACAATCCGGCGATGATATTCCCGTCCGTCGTGATCCCTTTGAATGTGTCTGTGATCCCGCCCCCGCCGGGGCCCTGCGCCCGTATCAACCCAGCCACGCCCAACAGTAGCGCCGAGCAGGCAAAGAACACGCCGCGAGCGCGATTTCCAGTAGTCGTCTTCACGAGTCAGTTCCCCACTTTCAATAGAGCGCCCGGTTGTGTCCGTACCGCGCCGATAACGGCGATCACCTCGTGATCGCCGTTCGCGAGAGAGGGAACCGTGAGATTGATCTGATATAAGCCGGCCGCCACAAGACCGGCATAGCTTACTTGCGCCTGCGCTCCGCCAATCGTCACCGTTGGCGTCGCTGCCAGCGGGTACGACCCCGTGAATACCGTGCCAATCGGGGCCGCCGGATTCGTGGCGCCAAATCCATTCCCATAAAGCTGGATGACATCGCCCGGCTTCGCCGAAGTGACCAACGAGCCGGCCGGCGTCACCGCCGCCAGGTACCCCGAAACCGTAAATAGCCCCGGATTCGATTGCGTGAGCGGTACGCTCACGGCGTCGGACGCCACTCCCGAATTGGTGACCACAACCTGCACGGACCCGCTAACCGAATCGCCCGGCGCCAGCACGTTGATCTGCGAAGCATTCACGTACTGCATGTAGGCCGGCTTCCCGTTGATCTGCACGCTGACGCCGCCAATTGCCGTCGGAATCGCGTTGCCCGCGATATCGGAAGACAGCAGCGTCCGCTTATACGCGCCCAGGTTTTGCCCGAAAATCGAAATCCACGCCCCGGGCGCCACGCCTGCCTGAAAGCTTGCCGCATTCACAACGCCGCTTGCCGTAATCACCGGCTTCAGCGGCGCCAGGCACGCCGCCGTCTGCGCGAGAGACGGCATCGCCAGTGCCATCGCCAATAGAGTCCGAGCCATAGTGTTTAGAACAGCAATGGCGCGGAAGGGTTGCAGCCCGCGGCATGACCTTTACACTCCTTTACGTCAGCCCTCCCGCAGGCAGCGCGCCGGGTCGATACGCAACGCTCGCAAAATTGGATATACACACGAAGCGGCCGCTACGGCTACCAAAACCACCGGAGCCGCCGAGAACGTCAACCCATCGTGCTCGGCTATTCCGAACAGCAACGATTTAACCAATTTCGCCAATCCCCACGACAAGCCGAACCCAATCGCCGCCCCGAGGGCCGTGTAGACCACGCTCGGCCGTGCCACCTCCCACGCCACGTGCCTCCACGCCGCTCCCAGTGCCATGCGAACGCCAATCTCTTTCGTTCGCCGGATCACCGAATGGCTGACGACCCCATAAATCCCCGCCGCCGCCATCACAAGCGCCAATCCGGCCAGCGCCGTTACCAGCCACGCGAGTGAGCGCGGCGCCCTTGCCGCACCGGAGACCACGGACTCCATCCTTGCAATTTTGCTCACCGCGCACTGTGCGCAGATCTCCCGCACGATTACCGGCAACCGCGCCTCTACGTTTTCCGTTGGCCCCTCCACACGCACGGCGATCGACAGTTTCCTCGGCAGCACCACCGCCTGCGCGAGCGGCAGATAGACTTCGCCCTCGATCCAATCGGGAGGCCCCTTCAGCCCGTAGTGCTTCACGTCTTCCACAACGCCCACGATCGTCCGCCAGTCGCGTTCCCAAACCGGCTTCAGCCGCCGGCCGATCGGGCTGCGATCCGGCCAATACCGCCGCGCCGTCTGTTGGCCAATCATCACGACCAGCTCCGATCCCGCCCGGTCGGCCTCTGTGAACCCTCGCCCCCGCAGCAGTCGAACTCCCAGCGTGTCCAGGTATGCAGGGCTCACCGCGGTGCTCCACAGTGGAATCTGCGGATCCTGCGGCGGCCGCGGATGATCCTCAATCGCTGCCGTGAATGCCGATATCTCCGGCGTTACGGGCAACACATTCGTCGCCGCGGCGTCCCTCACTCCGGGAAACGCAAGCAGCTTTGCGCGCAGCGAATCGCTCGCTTCCACAACGCGGGGCAGTGACGCCCCAATTGAACGCGACGGCGTGAACTCCGCCGTCACAATCGACTCCGGCCGAAACCCCGGCGAGACCTGCATCAGCAGCCACAAGCTCCGAAGCAGCAACCCGCCGCCGATCAATAGCATCGTGGCGAACGCCGCCTCCGCTACCAGTAACGCCGCGCCCGACCCAGCCCTCCGCGAGCGAAGGAGCGGCCACAAACCGAACAGCAGACCGCTGCCCAAGGCCAATACCGCGCTGAACGCCAGCACCCGTGCGTCCAGCGTAGCCTCGCCAATCCGCGGTGTGCCGGCCGGCATCCAATGTTGCAGTAGCGGCAGGCCCGCATAGGCCAGCACGACTCCGCCCAAACCGCCCGCTAACGCCAGAAGCATCGCCTCGGTTAGTAACTGCCGCGCGATCCGTCCGCTGGTCGCGCCGAGCGATACCCGCATCGTGAACTCCCGCTGTCGGGCGGCCGCCTGCGCCGTCAGCAGATTCGCCACATTCACGATCCCGATCAGCAGCACGAGGAAAACCGCGCCGAGCAGCAACAAGCTCGGCACCTTCGAACCGGCCGACAGGCTCTCCTGCAACAGTGTCAACCCGGCGCCCGTGCCCCACGCGTCCGGCATGCGCCACGGAAACATCCCGCGAATCCGAGGTACCCACGACCGCAACTCGGCCGAGGCGCTCACCGCCGTCTGTCCCGCTCGCAACCTCGCGATCGCCATAACTCCGCCCGTCCCCCAATACTCGCCGGCAAGCCGCGGGTCCATTCGCATCGGCACCCAGAAGTTCGCGGACTCCGCCGGGAAGGTCATCGCCGCCGGCATTACGCCAACCACCTCGTACTCGATCTCGTCGGCGCTGAAGTGCACCCCTACGACATCGGGCCTCCCCTGAAACTGCCTCCTCCAATACCGATGGCTCAACACCGCGACGCGACGGCCGTCTTCACCACCGGTGAAGGTCCGCCCGAGCAACGGGACGGCGCCGAGCATCCGGAAGAAGTTCGCCGTCACTTCCACACCGCGCGTCCGCTCCGGCCCCGCCTCACCCAACGTCGTAAAGTCGCGCGCACCGAGATAGCCCGCGTACTCCGCCGCCTTCGCGTTGGCGCGCAACACATCGAGAGGTCCGCGCATCCCGACATCGCTCGCCGCGTACAACTCACCCGGCGCCGGGAAGGGCAGAGGCCGTATCAACACCGCGTCGACCAAACTCCCGATCGCCGTGGTGGAACCGATCCCCAGCGCAATCGTCGCCAGCGAAAGAGCCGCGAACATCCGGTTCCTGCCGAGCAGCCGCAGCGCAAACCGCGCGTCCTGCCGCAGTTCGTCCCACAAACGAATGCCGCGCGAGTCGCGGCACTCCTCCCGTATCGACGGCAACTTACCCATCGTCGCCAGCGCCCGCCGCCGCGCTTCGTCTTCCGGTATCCCCGCGGCCATCAGCGTCTCGGCTTCCTGCGCCAGATGATCGGTGAGTTCCAGGTCGAGCTCTCGCTCCATCTCGTTCCGCTGGAAAATCGCCCGAAGCTTTCTAAGATTCATAAGGTCTCCAAAATCCCGTTTACCGCGGCCGAGAGCTTGGCCCAGTTCGCCGCTTCGGCTTTGAGTTGTTTCCGTCCCGCCGCGGTCAGCGAGTAGACTTTCGTTGGCCTGCCTGTCTCCGGAGTGCGCCAATCCCCCTTGATCCAGCCTTCGGCCTCCAGCTTATGGAGAGCGGGGTAAAGCGACCCGTGGCTCACTTGCAGGGCTTCATTCGACATCTGCCGCAGCCGCTGGGAGATCGCCCAGCCTGTGCGCGGCTCCAGATGCAGAATCTTGAGAATCAGCAGATCGAGGGTTCCTTGCAGCATTGCGGCGGGTTTGCTCATGTTCGGTTACCAATATATATCGGTTACCTGAATCGTACACCCTCTGTTAGACTCATGGCAATCGATGCCCGTTATCCTCCTGCTCTTCGCCGCCTGCCTGATCGCGCAGCCTTCCAAGTTTTCGCCGGCGGTGGCGCAACGGGATGACGTGAAGAAGGCGCTCGCGTTTATCGACGCGCATTTTGACGCGCAGGTCGCGGAGTGGATCAAGATTACCGAGATTCCCGGGCCATCCGGCCACGAGAGTGTCCGCGCGGCGTACATCAAAGGCGAGGTCGAGAAGGCCGGCCTGACCGTTTCCATTGATGCAAGCGGCAACGTTGAGGCCCGGCGCAAGGGCTCAGGCGGCGGCCCAACCGTAGTCTTCGCGGCGCACATGGACACTGTCTTTCCGGCGGGCACCGATGTCCATGTCACCCGCACGCCGGATGGAAGGCTTCATGCGCCGGGTGTCGGTGACAACAGCGCGTCGGTGGCGAACCTGCTGCAGGCCATTCGCGCGATTCGCGAGGCGAACCTCAATACCAAGGGCGACATCCTCTACCTGTTCACGGTGCAGGAGGAGGTCGGGCTGAAGGGCATGTATGCCTGGCTGGAGCGCAACCCGAAGGTTGCCGATCTGCTTGTTGGGCTCGATGGCGCGCTTGGGCCCGTCAACTATGGCGCCCTGGGCATCTATTGGTCGAGGATGAAGTTCACCGCGCCCGGCGCCCACACGAATCGATCTAAAGGAGCGCCCAATCCGGTTCTGGCCGCGGCGCACTGTATTACGGAGATCTATTCCGTTCCGGCCCCGGGTGACAGTGTCTACAACGCCGGCGGCATGATGACCGCGGGAAACGTCGTCAATGCCGTGCCGCAGGAGGTCACCTTCACGGTCGATTTACGCACGGTGGACAAACAGCTTTTGGCATCGCTCGATGACGCGATCGTTTCCAAGTGCGACGCGGCGGCGCGGGCGCAGAAAGTCACCTTTGCCCGCGAGTGGATTCAAAAGTCGGAAGCCGGCGGCCGGCCAGAGCAACTCGAGGATCGCCGCCGCCATCCCATCGTACAAACCGGCATCGACGTGCTCAGATATCTAAGGATTCCGCTCATTAAGGGAAGTGAAGCGGTCGCCACGGGTTCCACGGATGCCAACGTTGGCGTCGTGAATGGGATTCCGTCGATTTCGGTTGGCCGCGCGCACGGCGGCGCGAACCATACTCTCCGGGAATGGGCGGACATCGCTTCGGCGCGCCTGGGCGCGAAGCAGATCATCCTGCTTGCGGCGGCGTTGACGGAACCATAACTTCGCGCTGGAGCCGGGCCGCGGCGGCCAGGACGAGCGAATCCTCGCCGGCACGGCCGGTGATCTGGAGGCCGACTGGAAGGCCGTTTTTCGTGAGGCCGCACGGCACCGAGATCGACGGCAGCCCGTAGAGGTTCCAGAGGGCGGTGTTGCGGAGATAGATAAGGCTGCCGGGTTTTCCAAGCGGAAAGGCAGGACCGGGCGCGGTTGGCGTAAGGAGCAGGTCGACGCCTTGGAAGAGATCGCCCGAAGTTGCGCGGAGCCGTTCGAGTTCGCGGCGGGCCTGTATGTAGCGGGCAGCGGGAATGCCGCGCCCGTTGGCGATGTTGTCCCGGATCTGTGGGTTGTACTCCTGAGGCGAGGCGGTCATCCGTTGCTCGTGATAGGCCCAGGCTTCGGCGCTGATGACGGCGAGGTAGGCTTCGGCGAAAAACGGCACTTCTTTCGCGGGGGGCAGGGCGGGAAAGGGTACATCGTGAGCGCCGGGAAAGTGGCCTCGAATGGCTTCTTCGACGAGCTTCGCCGTCTCGGGGTCGATGTCGTCGAAGAACGGCTTACGGCAGATCCCGTACTTCGCGGCGCGGATCGGCGAAGGTTGTCCGCCCATGGCGAGGAAGAGGCGCCCGGCATCGTGCGCAGTGCGCGTCATAGGGCCGACGGTGTCGAGGGTCCACGCGAGCGGCAGCACACCCTTCGCACTGAGCCGGCCCCACGTTGGCTTGAAGCCCGTGATACCGCAGAAAGATGCAGGCAGGCGGATGGAGCCGCCGGTGTCGGATCCGAGGGCCGCATCGCACATCCCAGCGGCTACCGCGACCGCGGAGCCGCCGCTGCTACCACCGGGCGAGAGGGCCGTGTTCCAGGGGTTGCGGGCAGCGCCGAAGTGGCTGGTCCCGGCGGTGTAGTTGTAGGCGAATTCGTCCATGTTCGCCTTGCCGACGATGATCGCTCCGGCGGCCTTGAGGAGGCGGACGACTTCGGCATCTTCTTCCGGAATGCGGTTGGCGAAGTGCCTGCTCGCGGCGGTCGTGCGGATTCCCTTCGTGTCGTAGAGGTCCTTGACGGCGACCGTCATGCCGTAGAGCGGGCCCCGGCGCTTCGACGATTCAAGTGCCTTGGCGCCGGCGAGTGCCTCCTCGGCCATCACCGTGATGAAGGCATTGAGTTTCGGGTTGAGCTTCTCAATTTTGGCGAGGCACTCGCTGGTGTGCTCGACGGGTGAGAGCTTCGGCGCGGCCGCGGCGGCTGCGAGACTGGCGAGGATGGCGCGGCGGGTCGGCATTACGGCTGCTCGAAGAAGGTTCCGCGACCGAGACGCCAGCCGGGATCGAGGCGGCGCTTGACCGCCTTCATCGACTCGATCTGATCCGGGGTGTATTGCACTGCCAAAAATTTGGCCTTGCGCTTGCCGAGCCCGTGCTCGGCCGATACGGAGCCGCCGAGAGAGGCTGCTTTCCTGGCGAAGATCATCAGAGCTTCCGTGCCGGCGTCGAACTCTTCTTGCGTGGCGGGGAGCATGTTGACGTGCGGATGGGCGTCGCCGACATGGCCGAAGATACAGTAGTGACCGGGCATGATGCGCTCCATATGCTCGCGGTAGAAAGCGAACATCTCGCGGTTCTTGTCGATGGGAACCGAGAAGTCGGTGCCGAGAGAGGGGAAGCCGTTGCGCTGCGATATGGCAAGGGCGGTCTCGGGGAGCGCGTGGCGGAATTTGCGAAAGCGCTCGCGATCGAAGTCGGAAGAGCCGAACCAGCTTTCGGTTTCGAGAGCGCCGGTTTCAGCGAGCCGATCGGCCCAGGCGTCGAGGTCGGACTCCTCCTCGATGATCTGCTCGGTGATGATGGCGGCGCGCGCGTTGGCGGGCACGTCGGGGTAGCGCTGGGCGATCATGCGAAGGGCGGGGTCGTCGACGTATTCGAGCATCCGGATGTTGGGGACGTTGCGCCACTGGTCGAGCGCGTTGTGGCAGGCTTCGTCGGAAGGAAAGAAGATGATGCCGTTGAGGAGCTCTTTGGGATTGGGGAGGAGTTTGACGCCGGCTTCGATGACGATGCCGAGGGTGCCTTCGGAGCCGCAGAACAGGTCGATCCAGTCCATGCCGGGATTGAGGAGGTAGCCGGCGGAGTGTTTGCGGGCGGCGGGCGCGGGGATGGAGGGAACGTCGAAATCGATGGGTTCACCGCGGCGAACGTCGAGGACGCGGCCATCGACGAGGGCGACGCGAAGGCGGCGGAGCCAGCGTCGTGTGGCGCCGTATTTAAAGCTGCGGGAGCCGCTTGCATTGCAGGCGATCGTACCGCCGAGGAAGGCCATGGTTTCGGTAGGGTCAGGCGGATAGAACTGGTTCCCCGCTTTGGCGGCGGCGTGGAGCTCGTGGAGGGTGACACCGGAACCGGCGGTGGCCCAACCCTCGTTGATTTCGAGGCGGCGGAACTTCTCGAGCGATATCTGCCATCCTCCGAAAGGGACGCGGCCTCCGGTTAAACCGCTGCCGCCGCCGGCGACCGTTACTGGCGCGCCTTCCGCGCGGGCCTCGGCGAGGAGAGCGAGGAGCTCGGATTCGTCAGCGGGGACGCAGATCCTGTCGGCGTGGCCCTTTGTACCGCTGGCGTCTTCGAGGTAGGTCCAACTCATTCCCATTCATTGTATGTGGCCTCGGGCGATTCGAGGATGCCGATCAGCGTTTGCAGGAAGGCCGCCGCGGGGATGCCATCGGCGACGCGGTGGTCGACCGAGAGCGAGATGGGCAGGGTGAGGCGGGCTACGACCTGATCGTTCTCGACGACGGGGCGCCTGGCGATACGGCCCGCGGCGACGATCACGCTTTGCGGCGGATTGAGGATGGCTTCGAAGCGATCGACGCCGAAAGGACCGAGGTTGGAGAGCGTGGCGCTAGCGGCGACGGTTGCGGTTGGGCTTTGCATCGCGAGTTCGCGTTCACGAGCAATTTGGGCGAGCGATTTTTCGGCGGGGTTTTGGATGACCGGGGTGTAGAGGGTGCTGCCGATTTGCGCGGCCAGGGCGACGTGGTGGGTAGTCCGGGGAACGACGGCGCCGTTGTGCCAATAGGCGTTGATGCGCGGGTGGCGTGTGAGTGCGACGGCGATGGCTTTGATAAGGAAGTCGTTGTAGGACGCCGGGCGATGCTCATTGCGGATGCGGACGAGCGCTTCGACGTTGGCGTCGGCGTGGAGGTAGAAATGCGGGGCGCGGAATGCGTCCTCCATCCGGGCGGCGATGGCGGCGCGAGAAGGCTGGGGCTTAGCGTTGACGACATCGGCTTCGATGATGCGGGCGGCGCCAGGGCGGGGCGTGACGGCGGCGATGTCGACACCGAGTTGTTTGGCGGCGGCGCGGGCGCGGGGGCTGGCGGGGGTGTGACGATCCGGCGGCGCGGATGGCAGCGCGAGGGCAGGCTTGGGTTCGCCGGGCTGCAGGATGTAGCCGAGGAGCTGACCTACTGTGACGACTGCTCCGACTTCCGGGGCGCCGGCGGGGATGTGGAGGAGGCCGTTGTCGAGGGAGTCTACTTCCATCGTCACCTTCTCGCTTTCGAGTGCAAAGAGGGGCTCGCCGGGTTGGACGGGGTCGCCGTCGTCTTTGAGCCAGGCGGCGAAGATTCCTTCTTCCATCGACCAGCCAAGGCGGGGGACAGTGATCTCGATGGCCATGACTACTCCTCGATGAGGGCGCGAATGGCGGCGGCGATCTCGTCTTGCGACGGGATCACGGCCGCTTCGAGCGTTGGGCTGTAAGGTGTTGGGGCGAAGGCACCGTTGAGCCGGCGAATGGGAGCGTCGAGATAGTCGAAACCGGACTCGACGATTTGCGCGGCGACTTCGGAGGCGAAGCTAAAGGGCGCGAAAGCTTCGTCGACGATCAAGAGGCGGCCGGTTTTGCGGACGGAGTTGAGGATCGTATCGGTGTCGAGGGGCGAGACAGTGCGCGGGTCGATGACTTCGACGTCGAGGCCGTTCGCGGCGGCAAGGCTGCGTTGGGCCATGAAGCCGATGCCGACCACTGTTGCGCGCCGGCCGTGTTGGAGGATGCGGGCTTTGCCGAATTCGATCTCGTAATCTTCTTCGGGGACCGCGCCCTTGACGGCCATGAGCTCACGCGGTTCGAGGAAGAGCACGGGATCATCCGAACGGAGGGCGTGGGTGATGAGGCCCTTGGCGTCGTATGGCGTGGATGGGACGACGACGCGGAGGCCGGGGATGTGGCCGTAAATCGAGTAGTAGCTGCCGGAGTGGTGGGTGGCGGCGGCGTGGCCGATGCCGATGCAGCCGCGGAGAAGGACGGGCATTTTCAAACGGCCGCTACTCATGTATTGGATCTTCGCGATCTGGTTGACGAGCTCGCCGAAGGCATCGTTGATGAAGTCGATGAACATGAAGTCGACGACGGGGCGGGTGCCTGTCATGGCGGCGCCGCAGGCCATGCCAACGAAGCCGCGTTCCGCGATGGGCGTGTCGCGGAGACGCTGCTCACCATACTTGGCGAAGAGGCCGGCGGTGGTTCCGAAGTTGCCACCTCGGGCGCCGATGCCTTCGCCGAAGACGAATATGTTGGCATTGGCGGCCATCTCGCGATCGAGGGCTTCGAGAGTGGCGGCGGCGAAGGTGAGTTCGCGGACTCCTTTATTAGCAGGCTCCGCTGCCGGACGTTGCGGGGCGTAGACGTGGGTTGTCGCGGCGGCGGGCTTGGGCAACGGGGCTTTTTCCGCAGCCTCGGTGACGGCGTTTACTTCCGCCTGGATTTCGGCATCGATGGCATTGAGCTGGGCTTCCGTGGCCCGGCCTGTTTCGATCAGCGTTTGGCGGTGACGTTTGATGGGACACTTTTCGCGCCAGGCGGCGACTTCGCCGCGCGTGCGGTAGGTGTAGTCGCCCATCCCTTCCGAGTGGGGCCTTGTGCGGTAGGTCTTGCATTCCAGGAGCGTAGGGCCTTGGCCGAGGCGGGCGCGTTCGATCGCTGCTTGAGCGGCGCCGCTAACGGCTTGCACGTCGTTGCCGTCGAGCTGGACGCTAGAGATTCCGTAGGCCGCGGCACGCCCAGCGACGTCGGGGTTGGCGGCGGCGTATTGGAACGGAACCTCGGTGGCGAACTGGTTGTTCTCGCAGACGAAGAGGACGGGTAGTTTCCAAATTGACGCCATGTTGAGGCCTTCGTGGAAGGCTCCGTTGTTGACGGCTCCATCGCCGAAGAAGGCGACGGCGACGTGGCCGGTTTTGCGAAGGGCGAAGGAGTAGCCAGCTCCGGCGGCCTGGAGGATGGATGGGCCGACGATTCCGCTGGTGCCCATCATGCCGATCCCGGGCGAGAAGAGGTGCATGGAACCGCCGCGTCCGCGGGAGCAGCCGGTTTCGCGGCCGAAGAGCTCGGCGAAGAGTTCGGCTGGGTTCATGCCTTTGGCGAGGGCATGGCCGTGGCCGCGGTGTGTGGAGAAGACGGCGTCGTTCGCGGTGAGGTGAGCGCAGACGCCGGTGGCGATGGCCTCCTGTCCGACGTAGGTGTGGCAGGCGCCATGAATGAGGCCGCGGGCGTGGCAGCGGGCGAGCTGCTCCTCGCAGGCGCGGATGAGCTGCATGGTCCGGTAGAGGTTCATTTGGGCTTCCGGGGAGAGCCGCCGGCGTTGCAGGCCAAGTTGCCGCCATCCATGGGGATGATGGCACCGGTGATCCATTTGGACGCGTCGGAGGCGAGGAGGACGGAGAGGCCGCGAATGTCGTCGGGATGACCGAAGCGGCCGGCGGGGATGCCGCTGAGGAACTTGTCTTTTAGAAGAGGGTCGGCGGCGATGCGGGCGTCGAGGCCGGGGTTGAGGACCTGTGCGGGCAGGATGGCGTTGACGCGAATGCCGGAGGAGGACCACTCGGTGGAGAGCTCGCGGGTCATTTGCACGACGGCTCCCATGGCCATGGAGTAGGCGATGTGGCCACGGCCGAGGGCGGTGACGCTGGCGACGGAGCCGATGTTCACGATGCTGCCGCCGCCGGATTTGAGCATGCGCCGGCCGGCTTCCTGGCAAGCGCAGAAGCGGCCGAGGACGAGGTTGCGCCAGACTTGTTCGACGTCGTCGAGCGAGATGTCTTCGGGCGCGCCCATGATTGATTCGCCGGCGACGTTGCCGAGGAAGTCGATTTGGCCGTATTCGCGGTCGAGTGTGGCGAAGAGCTCGCGGACCTGGGCAGGGTCGGAGATGTCGTGGACCGCAGCTTTGGCGTTGAGTTTGTCGGCGGTGTTGTGGACGCCTTCGGCGTTGCGGTCGACGAGGAGGAGTTGGGCACCGGCTTCCGATAAGGCGGTGGCCATGGCGCGGCCCATGCCTTGGGCGGCTCCTGTGACGATGGCGACTTTGCCGGTGAGGTCGAAGAGGGACATGAGTGGGTACATTCTATCTTCGATTGGGTTTGCTATGGTTCGTTTGCCGCTGCCTATGGGTGTAAGTTCTTTTGCTGTAACAAAAGTGGGTTTGATTTCCGGATAATTTTTTCTGGGTTTCATCCGCGTGTGTCCGGGCGTCCTGTTGCCGCCGGTGCGCGGACACACTTCGAGTGTTGGCGTGTATGCGGTTATCAAAGAGCTTGCGCGGTTGTCCTTCCCGATCCGCGTTGCTACGTGGAAGAGGATCGGCCGCTTCATGCAGAAAGGGCCTGCTGCGCTGTGCAGTCAGGCCCTTACTAACTTCATTATATCAATCCGTCAAGGGGTAAGTGGGGGTGATGGGTATGTAAGCTGTGTGTTATGAATCAGATGGAGTATTTTCGAGTCGTGGGAACGTGGGTGCGGAAGCGGTTGGAATTCGTGCGGATACCTGCGCGCCGCTTGCGGCGAGGGCGTGACGGATTGCCGAAAAAGCATGATTATTGGTTTTGACGACTTCAAACTGAGACACTACCGAGACGAAACCGGCCCAACTTTGCGATCGTCGCGAGGCACCTGGGATTTGTGAGTGCCGAGCGTTCGAGATTTTACGAGGAGCCGGCGCCGAACATTACAGTGCGGCTATTACATTCGCCAAATCCTGGAGACCGATTGCCTCTGTGTGCCGATCCAATGCGCGGCGTTCGGAACCCGCGTTGACCAGGAATCTTTTCGCCGGCTTCAAATCCTCGCACGCCGCGTAGAAGCTTCTTTCGGGATTGGACGAGAGACCGCGCTTGATTTCGATGGCCCAGAGGCCATGCCGGGGATGCTCGAAGAGCAGGTCGATTTCGGCACCGACGGCGGTGCGATAGAACATGGGCAACATGTTCGACGGCGCAGCGGCGATGAGGTTTTCGATGACGAAGCCTTCCCAACTGGATCCGACTATGGGATGGCCGAGGAGGGATTCGCGATCTCCGATATTAAGAAGCGCATGGAGGATGCCGCTGTCGCGAACGTAGACTTTGGGCGACTTCACGAGACGCTTGCCGATGTTGGCCTGGAAGGGCTGGATCCGGCGCACGAGCATGAGGTCCACCATGAGATCCAGGTAGCGAGCGATGGTTTTTCCGTCGACAGCGAGTCCGCGCGCGAGTTGAGCGGCGTTGAACAGGCCGCCCTGGACGTGGGCGAGCATCGTCCAGAATCGCTGCAGGGTGGTAGCGGGAATGCGGGGGCCGAGTTGCGGGATGTCCCGTTCGAGGTAGGTGCGGATGAAGTTGTGGCGCCAGGCAACGCTGGCGCCGTCATTCCTGGCGAGGTAGCTTTCCGGGAAGCCGCCGCGGACCCAGAGTTGCGTGGTTTTCGACGCGGGCAGATCCAGGACGTCAAACGGCGGGAGCTCGATGTAGGCGATGCGGCCGGCCAGCGTTTCCGACTGACGGAGCAGGTCTACAGAAGCGGAGCCAAGGAGGAGGAATCGGCCAGTCTTTTTGCCTTCGCGGCGGCCGCGATCGATGAGGCCACGCAGAATGGCGAAGAGCTCGGGCATCCGCTGCACTTCGTCGATGATTACGAGATGGTCCCTGTGTTCGAGGAGGTAGTAGGTGGGATCGGAGAGCTTTTCGCGATCCAGGGGCGATTCGAGGTCGAGGTAGACGCTTTTTTGGGAACCGGCGACGGCGTGGGCCAAAGTCGTCTTGCCGACCTGGCGCGGGCCGAGCAATGCCACAGCGGGGAGATGGCGCAGGCTGTCCCGCACCGCGGCCTGGAAACGGCGGACGATCATGTGTGCAATTATGGCACGAGATTCCAGATTTGCATAGATCGCGACGGTTGGTTGAGCGTGCAAATCTGGAATGAGATTCCATATTTGCACGGAATGGCTATTGGGGGCGCGGGCTGCTGTTCGCGGTGTGACGTGCGTCCGCGAGGCTGGCTTTGCCCGTGACGCTTCCCCCCCGGCCGGTTTTTGGCAAGCCGAAGGCTACGAGTTTTGAATGTTAGCGGGCGGCCGGTGCACCGGTTCTTCGATGAGGGGCGCGGGTTCGATTGGATAGGCGCAGTGGAGCAGCCGAATTGGGTCAGCGAGGGAGGAGGAAGTTTTGATTAAATTGGTGCCTGACACCAATTTCATGAAGAAGCTAATTTGTGTTTTTGCGGTTGTAGCAGCTTGGGCGCAGGATGGGCGGGCGACGTTTCAGACGAGGTGCTCGGGGTGCCATGGGACGGATGGCAATGGCGGGGAACATGCGCCGTCTATATTAATGACGCTTGCGACTAAGAACGATCCGGACGTTGCCGCGATAATCCGGGATGGCGTGCCGCGGAAGGGAATGCCGGCGTTTGCTTCGATGCCAGCGGGAGAATTGAATTCGCTAGTCGCGTTTATGCGTACGCTACAGCGGCCGCGGCGGCGCGGGTTTGCGCCAGTGCGGATGACGGTTTCATTGGCAGATGGGGGCAAGCTCGAGGGGTTTGCGATTGCGCGGACGAGCCGTGAACTGCAACTTCGGACCGATGACCAGAAGATTCACTTGTTGCGGAAGACAAACGGGGAGCAGTATCGCGCGGTTACTTCGCAGGCGGACTGGACGAGCATGCATGGCTCGTTTAGCGGGAACCGGTATTCCGAGTTGACGCAGATCGACAGGAACAGTGTTGGGAAGATGGCGGTGAAGTGGGTGTACGCCGTTCCAAATGCGGGCCGGCTGCAGGGGACGCCGCAGGTGCATGAGGGCGTGATGTATGTGACCAATACGAATACGGTGATTGCGCTGGATGCGGGGTCGGGAGCGCGGCTGTGGGAGTATACGAAACCGCCGACGGCCGGATTGGTGGGAAATGCGCGGTCGCCGGGGAATAACCGTAGCGTGACGGTGGCGGGAGAGAAGGTCTTCATGCAGACCGATCATGCGCACCTGGTGGCGTTGAACCGGCATACCGGGCAGGTTGTGTGGGATACGGAAATGGCGGACTTCCGGAAGAACTACAACGCAACGGGTTCGCTGCTTGCGGTGGAGAATCTGATTGTTGCGGGGACGGCCGGCGGCGAGGAAGGCGTGCGGGGATTTCTGGCGGCGTATGACCAGCAGACCGGTAAGGAAGTCTGGCGGTTTTGGACGATTCCGGCTAAGGGTGAGCCGGGCGCGGAGAGTTGGGATGGACCGGATATCGAACATGGCGGTGGACCGACCTGGTTGACGGGGAGCTACGATCCGTCGAGCAAGACGGTGTATTGGCCGACGGGGAACGCGGGACCGGACTTCAACGGCGATAACCGGAAGGGTGACAACCTCTATACGTGCTCGATCCTGGCCCTGGACGTGATGACGGGAAAGTTGAAGTGGCACTTCCAGCCGACGCCGCACGATGAATGGGATTGGGACGCTGTGCAGCCTTTGGTGCTGGTGGACCGCCTGTGGAAGGGCCAGCCCCGGAAGCTACTGTTGCAGGCTAACAGGAATGGTTTCCTATATGTACTGGACCGGACAGATGGGAAGATGCTGCTGGCGTCGCCGTTGGTGAAGAAATTGACCTGGGCGGACGGCATCGCGCCAGATGGACGGCCGCGAATGAAGGCAAACCAAGTGCCGACGGCGGAAGGGAGCTTGATTTGTCCGGCGGTGGAGGGGGCGGCGAATTTCTTTTCGACTTCGTATAACCCGGCGACGAAGCTGTTCTATGTGAACACGCTGGAACGGTGCGCGGTGTACACGAAGCGGACGACGCCGGAATGGCAGGCTGGGCGCGGCTATCAGGGCGGCGGCGGGCGGCGCGACCCGAACGATAAGCCGGAGAAGATTTTGCGGGCGTTCGATATTGAGACCGGGAAGGCGGTGTGGGAGTTGCCGCAGGAGGGGCCGGGCGACACGTGGACGGGGACGTTGACGACGGCGGGAGGGATTGTGATCTTTGGCGACGATGGCGGCGCGCTGGCGGCGGCGGATGCGGCGACGGGGAAACGCTTGTGGAGTTTTCCGTTCACTGAGAATCTGCACACGTCGCCGATGACATATATGTTCGACAACAAGCAGTATGTGTCGATTGTGAACGGCAGCGTGGTTTATACGTTTGGCGCGGAGTAGGGCGCGGCGAGTTGGATACTAAGTCGTGGTAACGTTGTCGGACATGGCCGACAACATTGATCCGCATGCGAAAGATCGCGAACAACTGATTCAGATATTGCGCGAGGTGGAGGCGAGTATTAACGCCCAGAGTCTGGACGGGATGGTCCAGCAGATGGATGCGAAGGCGACGGTGGTTTGGGCGAATTGTGAGGTATCGAGGGGGCCGGCGGAGATACTCGCTTATTATGACCGGATGGTGAAGGCGAAGGGCGCGATTCTGACAAAGTACACGACGAAGGCGGAGTTGAGCGGGCCCGCGCGGTTTTTGGGTGACGGGACGGTGGCGATTGCGGATGGGGAGATGGAGGATGAATTTACTCCCGTGATTCGCGGGCCGTTCCGGTTGCGTTCGCGGTGGACAACGACGATAGCGAAGATTGATGGGCAATGGAAGGTGGTGGGGCTGCATCTGTCGGCGAATGTGTTTAATAACGTATTGCTGGATGAGGCGAAACGCGCGCTGCTGTATGCGGGCGCGGCGGGTGTGGTTCTGGGAATGTTGCTGTGCTGGCTGCTGGGCCGGTTGCTGTAGGGCGTTAGCCGGAGGGCACGGCGCATTACCGGAAATCTCGTATGACATGCAGATCGATTTCATCTTCCCGATTGCCGGCGGCGGCCCAGAGAATGGAGGAATCGTCCGGGGAGACGGAAAGGCCCTGCAGGAACCGTTTTCCTTCCAGCTCCGGAAGAACACCGAGTTCGCGAGTTGCGCCGCCCGCGACGGGGATGGCGCATAGCATGCGATCACCGGCGCGGACGAAATAGACGAACTTTTGCGTCGCGGCGATGAAGTTGGACGCGAGGTTTTCCGCGATCTTCTCCTCCTTCCCGCCGGAGACGGGGACGCGAATCAGGTCCCCTGTTTTCACAAAATATGTGAAGCGGCTATCTTGCGCACCTAAACGTAATGAAGGACCGAGCGAAGATCGATCGCGACCATCCATACTGGTTCGCCACAACTCGGTACCGGACCAATAGATGATCTCCTTTCCGCCGGGCGACCAGAAGGGCTGACCGGCGGGCTGACCGCCGATATTCAAGGGAGCCGGATTACCTCCGGAAACGGGGAGCAAGAAGAGTCCTCCGTGGATCGGGTCCGCGAGGCCAATTACGATTTGTTTGCCGTCGGGGGACCAGCGAGGACCACCGGACAAGGATGGACCCTGCCAAATTTTGCGCGGCTCGCTGCCGTCGGCGCGGACCAGGCGCACGATAGATTTTCCGTCCATTGCGGATGCGTACGCGACAAGGCGACCGTCGGGAGAGTAACTGGGAAAGGAATCGAACGAAGACGCCGGAGCGAAAGGCGTGTGGTCTTGCAGTGACTGCAGCCGGGCATGCCAGAGACGCGCGGCGAATCCTTGATGCGTTCCGTACACGAGCGTGGTTCTTCCCGAGGTGTCAGGCGGAGAAATCGCGATAGTATGGCATGGCCCTGACTTGAGGAGCACCGGGCTGCGCCGGATTTCGGCGGAAATTCGGAAGAGTCCGAGACCATTGGAACTGTCCGGAAGATAACCGCCGCGGCATAGAGCGAGATCCTTACCGGAGGGAAGCCAAACGACGCCAGACAACATTCCGCGATCGTGATAGAGCAGCCGGGGCGGGCCGTCCGGGAACCCATTGGCGGTGAGTTCCTGCCGGTAGATCGATTCAACGGCGGCCTCGATCGGGCCATTACGCCGCAAAAAGATGAAGGAGCGGCCATCGCGAGACAGGGCCGGCCCAATATCGACGCCTTTCACGGGATTCGTGAGCCGCGAAACATTCGCGTGTGCACCGTCCATTGGTATCCGATAGATACCGCGGTGCTCGCCGTCCACCATCGGTGCGAGGATCGCTCGTCCGTCCGGGGTCCAAGACAGATGGGAGTTGTTGGCCATGAAGGCGAAGCCTGACGCGAGCTGGATTAAACTCTGCGCGGGGCCGCCCCCGCTGGGGACCAGCATTAACCATGTTTCGCCCGCGAAAGTGGAGTGACTTAGAGTGCGACGGAGGAAGGCGATTGAGCGTCCGTCCGGAGACCAGGCGGGGCTGTATTGAAAGTTGTCTTGGGAGATTGCTAACGGAACAGGAAGTTCCGTGTTCATCCCGTGGGTGTAGATGCCGGGCTTGGCGGCGCCGGGGTTATTCCAAAAGAACGCAACGCGATTGCCATCGGGAGAGAAAGAGGGGCTGTATTCGCTTCCTTGCAGCACCGTGAGCGGTTGGGAGACGAACTCGTCCGAGGGCCATGTTCGGACGCCAAACCAAGCCACAGTTGCGGCAACCGCGGTCGCGCCCGCGGTGGCAAGTAAGATCCAACGCCAGGCAATTCTGTCGCTGGTCCGATTCGTGGGCAGTTCCACGAGGCCCGGGCGCTCCGGCGACCGGCTGCATCGCCATTCGTCCAGCTCGCCGGCGAATGCCCAAACCGAACCCTTTTGCAGGTGCTGATGCTTGTGCACGGGAAGGCCCTCGGTTTGCTCCCAGCGCCGCACTGTGCGCTCACTTTTGCCCAAGTACGCGGCGATCTGTTTCCAGGAATCCAGCCGCTTTTCATCGTGTCCTTGCGCCGTCATATAGGGGTTGCGAACCGCCCAATTGTAACTCGGAGGGAAGAGCTATCAGGGCGCCTTTCGTATCGGTCATTTTGGGCGTGCCAGTTTTGGCCCTTGATAATCCTGGATTTTGAGTCATTGTCCTTTTAGGCCTCCTTGCGATCAGATGTACGCGACCGGCCAGACATAGACAGAAGAGAGTGGGGGAATAGAGATGATTCGACCAATTTTTTGGTTTGGACCGGCCGCAAAGGCAGTGATGGTGTTGGCAGCCTCCGCGGGAACAGTGGCCGCGCAGAAATGCAGCGACCAGCCGCTGCGGTTTTACCTGTATCCGGCGGCGACGCTTCCCGATGGAGTATCGACTGTGACGGCCGCGGTCACTGGCGACGGTAACTGGTACGACGCATCGATCAAAAACTGCGGCGGTACGTATGACGCCGTTTTGAATTTGCTGGCAGGCTCGAAACGGAGGCTGACCTTTATCTTCCCATCGCCCATTCCTTCGTCCTATGTGGACGTTCCAATCCCGGCGGGCACGTACCAGAAGTCCGGTTTTATCAACGTCCGAAATCTCATCTGCAAGAACTGTACGGATGCGCACAAGCCCTTTACGACGCATGTGGGAATGCAGATCTCTTCCCTCATCAATCGCCGGGACTTTAGACTCCGGTATATGCCGGTTATCGTTGACGCTCCTGACTTGCATATCGATCCGGCGGAAGTGCCTGAGGAGAATATGCCGTATTCAGGTTCTCCCGCCTTGGTGATCCCTCAGCCTTACGACTGCCTGAGTGGCGGGCAAGTGAAGCCTGCCTGGGTAGTAAGGGGGACGGTTAACAACAACGATCCTTCGACACCCGCCGGCTTCCAACTTCAGGTTGGTACGGCGCACGATATTTCGTCCAGTACTCCCGTACGAGCCGGTCAATATTCGATGCCGTTTGAGTTCCGGATCGAGGCGCTACAGTGTTTCAGCTATTGACCGGTATAGCGCCTGGCTTTAGCCGGCGAACTGCCAGCCTTTGCGGAACGTGGGTTTGAGGTGCGTGTTCGCTTCCTTATTATTGGTGAAGCGGCCGGCACGGTTGTCCCATTCGAGCTTGCCCTCGTACTTCATGGCGATGACGCCGAGGAGCATCCACTGCACGAAGGGGCCGGCGGCGGAGAAGTTGGAGCAGGCGGGGTCGCCGCCTTTGCAGGCGCGGATCCAGTCGCGGTAGTGACCGGGTGAGCGGGTGAGCAGAGGCGCGGGGAGTTTGTAATCCTTCATGCGGGCGTCGGGCATGAGGCGGGTGCGCTCGCCGTAGCAGCCGGTGGTGACCATGCCTTTGTCGCCGATGAAGAGGCTGCCGTTGTTGTCCTTGTCGCCGATGAGCTCGCCGTCGGGAATGCCTTCGAATTTCGGCATCGATTTCAGACTGTCGTACCAGAAGACTTTGACGGGCGGCATGGGGCCGCGGGCGGGGAAGTCGAAGCGGATGACGGTTTGATGGGGGAAGGTGTATTTGCTTTCGCCTTCCTTCTTTAGGCATTCGACGCTCGTGGGGCCGGTGAGGCTTAGGCGCATGGCCATATTGGGCGTGCCCATGATGTGGCACGCCATATCGCCGATTGCGCCGCAACCGTACTCGGGATAGGCACGCCAGATGCGGGGAAGGTAAGCGGGGCTGTAGGGGCGATCGGGGGATGCGCCGAGCCAGGCGTTCCAATCGAGGTGTGACGGGACCGCCGCCGTTTTCGGTTCGACATCGGGGCCTTGCGGCCAGTAGCGGCCGGGACGATCGGTCCAAGCGTGCACTTCGGTGACATTGCCGATCTCGCCGCTCCAGACGATTTCGGCGCATTCGCGGGCGCCGGTGTTGGAGTAGCCCTGATTGCCCATCTGCGTGGCGACGCCGTATTTGGCGGCGGCAGTGGTGAGTTGCTCCGCTTCCCAGTGCGTGCGGGTGAGGGGTTTCTGGCAGTAGACGTGTTTGCCGCGTGCCATGGCCCACATGGCGGCGGTGGCGTGCATGTGATCGGGGCAGGAGACGAGGACAGCGTCGATGTCCTTATGCTTGTCGAGCATGACGCGGAAGTCCTTGTACTTCGGGGCGCCGGGAAAGAGGTTATAGGCGCGGCTGGCACG
Organism: Acidobacteriota bacterium; assembly: GCA_016185425.1. GTDB lineage: Bacteria > Acidobacteriota > Terriglobia > Bryobacterales > Bryobacteraceae. The sequence goes on from JACPNQ010000024.1 coordinate 261,465, forward strand.
TTCGTCATCGGGGTCGGCGAGGGCGACGATGTTCTCACCGTGGCAGCCGTTGAGGTCTGTGAAACCTTTGCCTCCGGCGCCGATGGCGGCGATGTTGAGTTTTTCCGATGGAGATTTGTAGCCGAGGGCTTTCAGCGAGGGAGTGGCGCCTTTAGCGGCACCGGCAAGGAGGGAGCCGTAGAAGAAGTGGCGTCGGGAGATGGGCATTTGGGCTCACTATATCTCAGAAAGTAGCGATGGGATTGAGCGGAGAGCCGGTGCCGAGGGGGACCGACAGCGGCGCGGCGGTGAAGAGGAACTCCCAACGGTTTCGCTTGGCGGCGGCTTCCGAGAGAGCTTCGAGGTCGCAGTTGTCGAACATTGGCGTGCCCAGGGCGATGAGGACAAGCTGGTGCACCGGATACGGAATGCCTGGGACCGGGGAGGGCATTAATTCGGCATGAACGTCGCTGCCGAGCGCGGCGATGTCGCGTCGCTTGAACCATTTCACGCACGATACGTGCAGGCCGGCGGAGGCTTTGTCAGTGTCCCATGGCCCCTTCTCCGCGCGACGGGCCCAGCGGCCGGTGCGGATGAAAACGATATCGCCAGAGCGGATTTTGATGCCAGCCTTTTTCTCCCAGGCTTCCAGGTCCGACGGGTAGATGGGTGTGGAGAGTTCCAGGTATTTCACGCCTTTCAGACGCGGGATGTCGATGAGAACGCCGCGGGAGAAGAAGCCGGTTTTGTAGGCGTCGACGGCGAGTTGATGCGCACCGGTACCGTTGATCTCGCTGGCTGGATAACCGTTGTAGATTTTGCCGTTGTAGACCATGTGGGACATGGCGTCGAGGTGGGTGAGCGAAGCGCCGTGGAAGCTAATGGTGTAGGTGTCCATGGCGAACATCGGTTCGGGATCGATGCCGGTGGAGATCATTTCGCGCTTGAAGGGACGGCTGTTGTCGATGGCGCGTACGGAGTCGGCGTCGCGAGAGAGGGAGACGGAAACGCCTTCCTTGACGAGGGCGGCCGCGCGGCGGCGAACCTGGGGCGTGATGAGATTGACGGTGCCGAGCTGATCCTTCGCGCCCCAGCGGCCCCAGTTGGAGAGCTCCTTCATCCAGGTGTCGATGGTTTGCTGGGCGTTTAGAGTGAGGGCGAACAGAAGGAGGGCGGATTTCATTGGGGAATTATATTGAAGGGTTTGTTGGCTTGCGTGGCCATGCGAATCTCCGCGGTTAGAGTGCGTTCGAGACGCGTGGCGAGTTCGGCTCGCCATTCCGCGGCGGTGAAGCGTTGTTGGAATGTGGCGAGGTCGAGCCAGTGGTGTGTGACGTAGGCGGTATGGACTCGGGCGGAGGACCAGGGGTAAAGAGCGGGGTTGTCGACGATGTTGGCGCGGACGGGGTTGAGCTCGACGTAGCGAAGGATGGTGGGTAGGACGGGGTAGCCGACAGAACTGGAGTAAAAGCGTTCCTGCCAGAGGCGGCCGCGGCGAACGAGGCGGCCGTGGAGGTATTGGGCGTATTGGCCATTGACGGATTGCATGAGGCGTGAGATGGCGGTGTCGTCGTTGCCGCGCGCGATGAGGTGATAGTGGTTGGGCATGAGGCAATAGCCGAGGATATCGATGTTACGTGCGGCGGCGTGGCGGGCGAGGAGATCGAGGAAGTGTTGGTGATCGGCCGCGGAGAAGAAGGTTTGCTGGCGGTAGTTGCCGCGTTGGGTGATGTGGTTGAAATAGCCTGCTGGGGCGAAGCGAGGTTTGCGGGGCATACGAAAGGGTAGTGCTTGCGGCGCGCCGAAAATCTCACTCGGAAAATGCTGGGGGGGTGCGGAGGGGGTGTTTTTTTGAGATCGTTAAGCGGGCGGTAAGTTATTGGGGATAAGGGGGTTGGGGGGAGTCACTAGTACCTTGCGGTGCCAGAGGGGTTGCGTCACTATTTGCTATTTGGGAGGTGAGGAGGGCGCCGAGGAGGTAGCAGGAGGAGAGGAAGAAGAGGCTTTGGCTGTCCGTAGCGCCTTGGGTTTTTAGCCAGCCGAAGAAATGATTACCAAGATAGCCGGCGACGTTGGCGAAGATGTTGATCATTCCGATTGCCGTTGCGGCCGCCGACGCTGTTAGTGTCTCCGTCGGGAGTGCCCAGAAAGGCGGAGGCCAGGAATACGCCACCAGGCCCGTTAGGCAGAGCCAAGTCATTACCAGCCAGAAGGGCTGGCCCGGGATTGCGCTCGCGGCCAGGAAAAGGCCGGTTAAGATCTGGCCGGCCGCGCAGTGCCATTTGCGGTCGCCACGGCGGTCGCTCGAATAACCCGAGTACAAAACACCGACTATACCTAGCGCGTAGAAGAGTCCGCTGAAAAATAGTGACGCTTTGTCGGAGCCGCCGCTGAGGCTCTTGACAGTTGACGGCAGCCAGAAGCCTAGCGCGTAGCCGCCCGTATTCGTCGCGAAGATTCCTAGCGCCAACAGCCAGACGTTGCGGAGACGCAGAGCTTGCCCGATGCTCACTTTTTGTACCGCTTCTTTCGCCGCGGCTTCGGCGGCTAGCGTTTCTTCGAGATAATCGCGCTCCTTTTGTGTCAGCCATTTTGCGTGGCGGGGGCGATCGGTGAATATGGCGAGTGTCACGACGCCGAGAATGACCGCGGGAAGGCCCTCGAGAATGAAGAGCCACTGCCAACCTTGCAGGCCGAGCCAATTGACATCGAGCAACAACGCCGATATCGGAGCACCGAGCGCCAGGCTGAATGGGACGGCCACGATGAACCTGGACATCGCCCGGGCGCGATCTTTCAGCGGGAACCAATGAGTGAAGTAGACGATTACGCCGGGGAAAAAGCCTGCTTCGGCTACGCCGAGGAAGAAGCGGGCGACGTTGAATTGCGCTGGCGTCGTCACGAACGCTGTCGCGGCCGAAATGAGACCCCACGTGATGAGAATGCGCGCGAACCACTTGCGGGCGCTCCAACGCTCGACGAGCAGCGCGCCGGGGATTTCAAGCAACAGGTACCCGATGAAAAAGATGCCGATACCAAAACCGAAAACTTCATCGGAGAAGCCGAGGTCTTGCGCCATGCGCAGCTTCGCAAAGCCGACGTTGGCCCGGTCGAGGTACGCGACGAGGTAGAGAAGGATCGTAATCGGAAGAATGCGCCAGGCGACCTTCCGGCGAAGGGCGCCGATTTCATCGGGCGTCACGGCTGTCCGGGATCCCAGACCGTTGCTGCGATGCGGCGCTCTTTGCCGGAGAGTACGGATTTCATTGACCGCTATTGATGATATCCGAGGGTGATCTCGATATCCTGCGCGATGGTGAGCGCGAGTTTGTCGAGAGCGGCTCGCGAATTCAGATTCTCTTCGTAGAAGTCTTCGGCCCAGCGTTTGCGGCCGGTGTAGGGCTCGACGAGAAAGCAGGTGACGCGATTCCCGCGAACGGAGATGGCGAGTACATAGATGGCACCGGTATCCTTCGCCACTTGGAGTGACGGCTTGTTGTGCGCACGAAAGGGGATGATGCTGGGCCAACCGATGACAGGCACTTTGCCGCGATTGGCGACGTGTTTTGTGGCGGCTTCGGCGATCGCCTCGTCGGCTGTGTCGAGGCCGGAAGAATCAAGAAACGTCCAGCGGGCAGGGACGATGGCGAGAGCATTCACGGGCACGGAGGGTCGGGTGAAGTACCAGGCCGCGGCGGCGACAGCGATCACCGCCGCGGCGAGGATCAGACGGCCGTAGATGCGCTTCCGGGGCGTGGTATCGCTTTTGGCCGGTGCGATTGCGGGAGCGTAGCTGCCCTTGGGGAACTCGATGCGCAGCGACTCCGACCGTCCGTCGCCCGCGTAATATTCGGCCAGCCGTTGGCGAAGGCGGCGGGCTTCCACGCGGACAATGGGATCGATGCGCGGGTCGTAGTTATCGTCGCGGTCGAATACCTCGCGGCCGAGGACGTACTCTTTGATCTGCTCGGATTCGCCTTTGAGATGGGCCTCTGTCGTGAATGTCAAAAAGCGGCGAAGCCGGTCGGCATTCGCGAAACCAGGGCTTGCGAGAATCTTGTCGACGTGGGCGCGGACGGCGGCGGGGTCGCTCATCACTTTGACTGTGGCACCCGACTGGTTTGTTTTCAACACGTTTAACGGTAAGATTACCTCGAAAAACTCGCGTAACCAGCGACCACAGGGCCAAATTTGAATCAGGAGGTTCGAAAGAACATGAAACGACTGACGATGGCTTTGTTGACGGCGGTAGTGGCGCTTGGCGGGCCGCCGCTCATTTGTCACCGGATCGAGATCGGCAATGCGAAGTCCCTGCCATGGAGCGGTGGCGACGGCTGGAACGGCATAGTGGCCAATTATGACCGGGCGAAGTTGACGGCGGACACGCTGGCGCTGTTGACCCCGGATGCACCGCTGCCACTGCGAATGGAAACGCTCCGGCGCGCGGCGCTCTATGCGGTGAGCGATCAGAGGTTGACGGAAGAGATCGCCCTTCGTCTGGCGGCGCGGGTATTGGATAGCGACGCGGCGAATGCGATGGCGTGGTTCGATGCCGGGTACTATGTGGAAACTGTGCGGCAGGCGGCGCTTGTTTATCAATGGAACATGCTGTCGGCCGACGAGAAGGCGAACTGGAAGATCCGGGTTGGCCTGCAGGGTATTGACGGGAAGAAGTGGGTGCAGCGCGCAGCGAGGCTGGGCGGAAAAGGAGTGGATGCGGTCCTTCCGAAGTTGTCGGACTAAGATGAGGAATGGCTTCCCGTTGGGTTACGTTCTATCGCGGGGCAGGGCCGGACTCCGAGGGGCGGATGCTGGCGGAAATCCTCGCGTGGGATGACGAGTTGCTGGAAGCCGTTCACGATTACATTCAGTGGCTGTTCCCGCTGTCCGAGCCGAGCATGTTCAATTCCAGCGCGCCGCTATTGAGTGAATCCGACGTTGCGGCGGCGCGTTCCGACCTCACGATTCAAGCAAACATCCGCGCGGCGTTCGCGCGGATGTTGCGTTTCTATGGACTGACGGCGGATACCGATGGGCGGCCGAAACAGTGGGTGTGCGCGGCGGACCACAATCATCTGCGGATTACGAGGATACTGCGGTCCCTGCGGCTGCTGGGTTTTCAGGAAGAGGCACAGCGGCTTTATGACGGCGTGAGCCGGTTCAACGATGCATTTCCGGAGCGGACGAAGCAGTTCTGGCGAAACGCGATGGGCTAGTACCGGAAATGGAAGTGCCGGATGGGTAGCGGCATGGGCGAGTTGGCGCCACGCACCGACTTCCAAAGTATCTCGTTCAGAGCGAATTCGGGTGCGCGGTCGTAATCGGAGAAGTCCATTTCCGCCGATTCCTTCGCGCCCCATGCCAGCGCCGTGTTCTTCGCGTTCACATCCACTTGCGGCGGAACGTGGGTATAAGGCGTGAGATCGGCCTTCTCCATGAAGGCAGCGTACATCGGCATGGCGGCGGCGTCGTACTGCGTCATGGGCGGAAGGCCGAGCAACAGCTCCATGGTGCGAAGCATGGAGGATGTTGTGTAGAGCGTGGAGTCGACGGCATTGCGCTTGGTGTAAGGAGAGATGACAAGGCCGGTTGTGCGGCGTGAGTCGACGTGATCGGGGCCGTTCTGTGCGTCGTCTTCGATGATGAAGATTGCCGTTTGCGGCCAGTATCTGGAGTGGCTGACACGGTCAATGAGCTGGCCGACGGCCCAGTCATTATTGGCGACAGCGGCCGATGGTGTGGGTGCGCCGGCGCGTGTTCCCTGCGTGTGATTTTCACCGAGGCTCATCACGATATAGTTGGGCAGGCGCTTCGTTGGGTCGGGCGAGTCGAACGCTGCCTCGTACCGGTCGAACTCTTCGATGAAAGCCTTCACGTTGTCGGTGTCGCGCATGCCGGGAAGGCGGAATTTCGGCGCGACGTGGCCAACAAGCCCAGCGATTCCAGGGGCTGCGTCCATCTGCTCGCCTTCGCTGACGCGCTGGGCATACTCGCCGTAGGAACGGTAAGTGAGTCCCTTCTTCGCCGCGAGATCCCACATGTGGCCGGAAGCGGGTGTGTTTGCCGGTCCGTTCACAGCGGCCGAGATGCCGCCATATTGCGGAGGCCAGCGTTTTTCATTGAAATCGGTAGCATAGGCGGAGTTGGACCAGGAATGGCCGTCGACCGAAACTTCGCCGTCGCAATAGAGGTTGTCGAAGAGGACGAATTGCTCGGCGAGACGGTGCTGATTCGGCGTTACTCTGCGGCCGAAGATGGTGAGCCGCGGGTCGCCGTTGCCTTTGGGGATATCGCCGAAGACCTGATCGTAGGTTCGGTTTTCCTTGATGATATAGATGACATGTTTGATGGGCGAGCCCTCACCAACTTGTTGCGGCACGACGGATGGACCGCTGGCGGGGGGCTTGGCGCGCGTGAGCATCTGGTCGTTGTAGGGACAGTTGGCCATCGCTTCGCGCGTGTAAGCCTTGATCTGGTTCTTCAGGTTGCCGAGGGGAATTACGCTCACTGAGCCGCGCTGCAACGCACCGACGTGGCGCGAGCCCTGGCCTGGTTTTGCGAGAGGGCTGGTGGGGCCGTCGATATTCGAGTAGCCGCCGAGACCTTTCGCCGCGCCAACGTAAAGCGACTTACCGTCGGGCGAAACAGTGAGGGCGGCGGGGTACCAGGCGGTGGGGATGAAGCCCTCGACGTGAGAGACTTCGTCCTCGCCGATGTTGACGACGGCGACATTGTTGTTATCGCCGTTTGCCACGAAGAGCAACTTCTGCGCAGGGTCGAGGGCAAGAGCGTTCGGCGTGGATCCGACAGGCGCCATCTTGTACATGGCCGTGGAGATCACCTCGACCGGGCGCAGTTGGCGTGTGTCGACGACGTAGACCGCGTTCTCCTGCGAGCATGCGACAAAAAGCCGCCCATCGCTGGCGAGTACCATGTCGTTCGGGTTACGGCCGACTTTGATCGTTGCCTTCACCTTTTGTGTGGCGGTGTCGAGGACGGTGATCGAGTCGCTGGCCCAGTTGGAGACATAGAGTGTGGCGCCAGTGGGATCGATCACGACGTCGTACGGATGAATCTCCACCGGCATTTCGGCGAGGCGCTCGCCGGTGTGCGTGTCGAAGGCGACGACGTGTCCGCGGACCGCTTTGGTATGGCGGTTTGCGGCGTAGAGGATCGGGAGCTTGGGATGATGCGCAAGACCCGACCAATAAATCTGATTCTGCGGCAGGTGGTGTTTGAACTGCATCACGGGTTGCTCACTCAGTCTGCCGTTTGCGTAGGCGAAGCCATAAACGGGCGCGGCAGTGGGATTTTGACGCGACTCCGCGTTGCCGCCGGAGATGTAGAGCGTCTTGCCGCCGGGCGCCCAAGCCATGCCGAACCACGATGATTTCAAAGGGGTGCGCTGGGTGATCTCGACATTCTTCGGATCGATCACGAGCACGCCGTGCGGATTGTAACCGGAGTGTAGAGCGACGATCTGCTGGTCGCCCGGCGCGGTGGTGAGGTTGAGGACGTAGTCACTGGTGACGACGTGCTTGCCTGCCGGCGTGATACGCCAGCCGTTGGGGAGTGCATAGCCGTTGCCGGGGAGGACGCGCGGGGCTTGCTGCGCGGGGAGAAGGCAAGCGGCAAAAAGGACCGTGATGAGTTTCATTTTGTTTTCCTGGCGGGTAGGCTGCGGACAAATTCGGCGCCCATGCGGGCCCACTTTTGGAGGGCCGCCGCGGTGGCGGTGCCGGGCGGGTGAACGTAGATATAGCCGGTCATTGGACGTCCGGTGAAGTCCATCGGCGAAGTGTGCGGTTCCGCAAGGGCGGCGTCGTGCGCGGGTGGGCCGACCCGCACCATCAGCTTGTCGCCAATGATGCCGCAAGCCATATTTCCGTTCACCATGAAGCCCAGGCCGCCGAACATGCGCTTCTCCGTTAGAACGTCCTTTGCACAGACCTTCTCCATTGTTACCCGGACACGGTTTCCTAAGTCCTCGTCGAACGTAATTTAATTCTCCTGAAACAGTTTCGGAATAAACTCATGCAAATGAATGCGCCAAACCTGCCAGTCATGCAGGCCGGGGCCTTCGTACCAGGTGTTGCGGACGCCGGCTTGATCAAGCGCCTGGTGCAGCGTTGACGACCCGGCAAACAGTGAATCCTCGCGGCCGCAGCCGATCCATAATAGCTTCACTTTTTTGTTGAATGCCGCCGTGTCCTTGAAGACGCCGTTGTAAGAAGTCGCGATGTCGAAGTTACGGGCCCCGGCGCCGCTGAAGGTGCCGATGTAGGCGAAGCGGTCGAGATTAGCGAGGCCAATCTGCATCGCCTGTCCGCCGCCCATCGAGAGTCCGGCGATGGCACGGGACTCACGGCCGGTTTTGGTGCGGTAGGCCTTGTCGATCTCGGGGATCAGATCCTGGATTACGACATCGGGGAACGCTTCGTTGCCGCGCTGGGTGGTTTCGCCGGGCCGCGTACCGTAACCATTTTCCATAACGATGATCATCGGCTTCGCCATGCCCGCCGCGAGCAGATTGTCGAGGATGAAATTCGCGCGACCCTGCGCCGTCCAGCCGCGTTCGCTCTCACCGGAGCCGTGCTGCAAGTAAAGCACCGGGTAGCGCGTGCGCGGATTGGCGTCATAGCCTGGAGGCGTATAAACAAAGGCTCGCCGCATCAACCCGGTGACTCTCGAGCGATACCAATGCATCCGCACATCGCCGTGGGGTACGTCTTTGGGCTCGTAGAAATCCAGCGCGGCATCGGGCACGTCGATGCCGCTCGACTGCCGCGCCCATCCGAAGTAGGTTTCGCTATTCGGATCGTTCACCGCGGCGCCATCGATCAGGAGCCAGTAATAATGGAAGCCGGGCTGCACGGGGCCGATGGTGGTGGTCCACACACCGTCGGCATTACGCGTCATGTCAAACGGCCCTTTGCCCAACCCGTTGCTGCCGCCGCCCGGCATCACCTGCACCTTCTGCGCGGTTGGCAGCTTTACTTGAAATGTCACGCGGCGATCCGTGTGGACCTGCGGATACTGTGCGCCGCGCACGTTCGATGCGGCGGGCGATTGCGCCAACGCGGCCAGTCCCGCCGCGGTGACGAGAAGAATTCGCCACATCTTACTGCAGCCCCTCGGCAATGCCGTCACCATCGGTATCCGGGAAGTCGACCAGGAAGATCTGCCGGAAGTCGTTTCCGCCGAAGTCCTTAACCAATTTGCCATCGGCATCGTATGTCGGCACGCGGCGATTGAACGCGAGGCGCCGGCCATCGCGAGACCAGACCAGCGCGTCGGCGGCAGGCACTTGCGGCCCATGCTGCGTCAGCCAGCGCATCTTTCCAAACTGCGCGCCGGGCTTCACGCAAATGGCCGCCACACCGTTGTCGCTCAGCACGGCGATCGAGTTGCCCGACGGGTGCCAGCGCAGTCCGCCTGTCGCGCCGCGGGGTAGGCTAGTTGCCTGGATGGGGCGCATCAATGGATCCTGACTTTGATCGGAGCCCTGCGAGTTGATGAGGAAAACCTGGCGAGAGCCGTCCTGCGCCGTGGCGAAGTATCCGACGCGCGTACCGTCCAGGGAGCCGCGAACGATTCCAGCGGCGGGAGTTGCCGTCAGCCGGCGGATTCTCGTGCCGGCGGGCGGTGCCAGGTAGCGCGTTTTTGAGCCGGAATCGGCTGTCGTGATGTCAACATTCGCCGGCACATCGACGATGAAGAGAGAACTTGTGACTTTACCGTCGGCCTCCTTCACGTTGCCGATAAATGCGCGCATCAGGCCTTGCGCCCCGACCCAGGAATCATCGGCCGCGCGTTCGATGTCGCCCGGTTTCGACGTCGTTGTTGGAACCACCGGCACGAGCAGCGCCGCCCAATGCGATGCGCCGCAGGGAGCCTTTTCGTTCGGCAGCATGAAACCGATGGTGCGGCCGTACGTGGGGAAGAGAGCGTCATCGTAGGTGAAGCCAACGCGCTTTCCGTCGGCACTCCATTCATGACGGTGGGAGCCGCCGCGCAGTGCGCCACGCGGCGTGACCTCGGATTTCACGTCGCGGCAATCGATGAACCGGATGTCTCCCGATCCGTCGCCCGTCGCTACTCCTCCGTGGCGGTTCGTGGCGCCGTAGTAACCGAGATCAGCGACTTCGCTCAGCAAGGGGCCGTGTATAAATACAATTTCGTCAGAGACCGGGCTATACGACGCCGCACCAAGACCGGGTGCCGATAAGGCGCCAAATACAGAGGCCGGTGCGTAGACCAGGTTTTCAAGGCCAGTGGTGACTGAGACCTTCATGATGGTGGTTCCGTTGCCGATGCCGCCGCCGAATGTGTCCCGCGTATCGTAGACGAGAAAGCGTCCATCGCGCGAAAAGTTGTCGTTATTGTCGAGCAGTTTGCTGATGGGCGAGACCGTCAACTGCCACTCTCCGCCTTCGGTCTGCGCGGCGGCGGGCGCACCAGTCATCCATACGGCGAGAACCGCCGCAAGGTGCGGCCGGAAAGAGTTTGTCCTGAGCATCGCACCGTATCGTATGCGTTTTGGTTTTGGGTGTCTAGCTCCAGCCCCCGGTGCAGAAGTGGCTGGCGTTCGGCGTCTGATAGTGAACTTGCGCGAGATCCGGCGTATTCAGCTTTTTGTAGCCCTGGAATCGCGATTCAAGGGCGAAATCGAGGATACCGCTCGTCATCAGCGTGCGCTCCACCGGATACGGTGCGCGGCCCGTCTCAAACATCTCTTCGATCTTCTTCACCAGACAGCCGAAGTGGTGATAGGGCCTGCCCGGTTGGAGATTCATGAGCATCGACACTGGCTCCGGCTTGCCTTCCACGTCGACAGCCGCTGTGAAATCTTCGACAAGGCCGGTGAGCAGAAACGCGGCAGCTTGCAGACCATCGGCATAGTCGATGACGAAGACGGCAGGCTCCTTTACCAGCGCTTTTGGATCGCCGGGTTTGCGAGTGCTGGAGTGCTTTAGGGCACGATCGAACAAGCGCTGGGCCCAACTATTCCGTGAAAGGAAGTCCCAACAGGCGTCCCTTTCGAAACACTGTACGGAGCGGACGCCGGTCTCGCCGCCACTTCGGCGTTCAGTGAGGCACTGCAACGCTTCCAAGACGTGGAACCCATAGATATCGAGGCCCGAATAGGAGATGGCGACGGCGTGGGACTGGCGGGCGCCGAAGGGTGTATCGATCGATGGGACGCGCCACGCGACCGGCGCCGACGAGCCCGCGAGCATTGGAAACTTCAACTCGCGCGAGATCTCCACCATGCGCTTTGCCTGGCGGAAGCTATAGGAGAGATGCTTGTCGTTGAAGACGGGAACGGAGCGCCCGCTCTGGCGGAAGACGTCGGCGATCTTTAGAAACATTTCAAAGCGCGGGTAGAGTTTTTGCGCCTTGTCGTTCATTGGATAGTCGCCGTGCTCGCCGATGAGGATCACGCCATCGACCGCGAGTTTCTCTCCGCCGAGCGTTAATGCTTCGGAAACGGTGCGGAAAATCGGCACACCGAATTTCTTCGCGCGCTCACGGCTCATGTCGGCTTTCGGCACCTGCTCCGTGAACATCGAGACGATTTTCGAGCGCGGATAGGGCGGTTTTTCGTCCTGCCTGAACCCTTCCAGATACTTGCCGATCACTACGTCGGCATGAGAACCGGGCCTGTACTCCGTGATGATGGCGGCGATCCGTTTGGGCTCGCCCGCGGCCGCGAGGGGCAACACCACCGTGGAGAGGAAGGCGCGTCGATTCATGGTAGATTAGCGTACCAGATGTGCTAGACTGAGAATTAAGTTTGGCAGTCTGCTAGTTTCGGCATCTTTCGATAATCCGGTTACGCCGTCCTTGTCTAATCCTGCTCCGATATGCCGGTTTCCAAATGATAAGGACAATCATGAAGAACATATTTGTGGGTAACCTGAGTTTCGGTGCCACCGAGGGCCTAATCCGCTCTCTCTTTGAACAGTACGGCGCGGTGGACCGCGTCAGCATAGTAACGGATCGGGATACAGGCCAGTCGCGTGGCTTCGGCTTCGTCGAAATGCCGAACAACGCGGAAGGCGACCAGGCGATCAACGATCTCAATGGCCGCGAGCTGGAAGGCCGCGCGATCAATGTCAATGAAGCGCGTCCCCGCGAAGAGCGTAGCGGTGGCGGTGGTGGCCGTGGCGGCTACGGCGGCGGCGGTGGTCAGCGCCGCGGCAGTGGCGGTGGTGGCGGCCGACGCTACTAGTCTCAACTCGGTAATTCTCCGGGACGGATTACGTTCCGGAGAATTGTCCGCGTGCTTCAGCAAATTCGAGTGCCAGCCGCTGCACTAATGCCGCGGCTGGCATCGTTGTTTTTACTGCGCCAATTCCCTGGCCACTGCCCCAGATGTCGCGCCAGACACGGAATTCCTTGTCGCCGCCGGAGCCGAAATCCATCTTCACCGGATCGCTCTGCGGAAGGTTGTCGGGATCGAGACCCGCATTGACCACGGACGGCTTCAGGTAGTTGCCATGTACGCCGGTGAACAGGTTTGTGTAGACGATGTCCGACGCGGTGGAATCGACGATCATCTGTTTGTAGGTCTCCGGCGCACGCGCTTCATCGGTTGCGATGAATGCCGAACCGATGTAGGCGAGGTCCGCGCCCATTGCCAACGCGGCCAGTACCGACGCGCCGTTGGCGATCGCGCCGGAAAGACATAAGACGCCGTCGAACCATTCGCGAATCTCCGAGACCAGCGCGAAGGGGGAGATCGTTCCCGCGTGCCCGCCCGCACCAGCCGCAACGGCAATCAACCCGGTGGCCCCCTTTTCGATGGCCTTGCGCGCGAAGCGGTTGTGAATGATGTCGTGCAGCGTGATGCCGCCGTAGCCGCGAATGGCCTGGTTGACATCCTCTCTCGCGCCGAGGGAAGTGATGGTGATCGGCACCTTCCACTTCACACATAGCGCCAGATCGTCCTCCAACCGGCCATTGCTTTTGTGCACGATGAGATTCACGGCGAAAGGCGCGGAAGGTGTAGAGGGATTCGCCGCGTCGTAGGACGCCAATTCCTCCGTGATTCGATGCAGCCACTCATCGAGCTGCGAGAGAGGCCGGGCGTTCAGGGAAGGGAAGCTGCCGATAACGCCGGCCTTGCACTGCGCCAGTACGAGATCCGGATTCGAGATGATGAACAACGGCGCGCCGACAACCGGGAGCCGCAGCCGGTTTCCGAATGGCAGTGGCGGGCGCATCGCGTTCGGTTAGTGCGAGTGCGAATGGCAGCAGGCGCAGAGCCGCAGGTTGCGGAAATGCGCAGTGGCGACGGAAAGTCCGCCGGCGGTCATGAACCACGCTTCGTTATAAGGGAAGCTGAACCACGCCATTTTCGCCGCGGCGAAAAAGATCAGTCCCGCGCCGAACATGAAGAGCGACTGCGGGTTGCGATGCCTCACGAAGCTTCTGATCAGCCGCCAGGAGCCGAGGATGAACGTGCAGGCAATGATCGCCCACTCAAATTGAGGACCGGCAATCCAGGAGAGGCCCGTTGCCGTCAGCAGGCTCACCGCGATGGGCAGTACCGCGCAGTGGATGGCGCAGGCGATCGACAAGGCCATCCCGTATCGATCAATTACCAGGTTGTTGCTCTCGCTGCGTGGCGCCGACATCACTTATTTGATAACACGATCTCAGATTCGGTTGCAAGAAATTATCACAATCGGACGCTGAGGCCATCGGAAAGTGTATTTCGGTAGGCTTTCCAGGCCGGGATGAAGCCGATCAGCAGTCCGGCGACCGCAACGGCGCCGAGATAGATCCAGCCCGTTATCGTCGGCGCCTGGATCGGCACGTAGAGCCCAAAGTGTTCTTCGACGATTGGCTGGAATGTCACGCTGAGCGCGTAGACCAGGCCCACGCCCAGCACACAGCCCGCAATGCTCAACAGGAAGGATTCCAGCACGAGCAGCGAGATAATTTTCGCCGGGCCCGCGCCGATGGCGCGCAGAATCGCCATCTCCCGCCGCCGTTCGTTGAGAGACGTGTAGAGCGACACTAACATTCCCAACAGTCCTACGATAGTGACGAAGAACGTTACCACTGTAAGCGCATCCTCCGCGTAGCCGATGGTTCGCCACAACTCCTGCAGCGTCAGCCCGGGAATGATGGCTTGCAGCGGCTCCTCGGTATAGGTGCTGATCTCGCGCTGGAGCCGCAGCGTGTCGATGCGCGATTTGCTGCGGAGGAGGAACGAGGTGATTTGGTCGACCTTCACCGTTTGCTTCGTGATCTTCTCAGCCGGCACCTCTTCGCCAGGCATCGGCGGCGCGCCATCCGTCCAATCGATGTGCACGGCGGAGATACCTTCGAGCGGGATATAGAGTGACCGGTCGACCGGCGTGGCGGTCTTCGCCAGAACGCCTGTCACGGTGAACGGTTTATCCTTGTGATCCAGAATTCCGCGCCCGGCCGCGGCCGCGACTCCGTGCGTGATGGTGACTTTGTCGCCCGTCCTGTAGTTCAACGTCTTCGCAACATCCGAGCCGAGCGCTACCTCAAATACATCGGCCGGCGCGCGGCCCGATTCGAAAGTGATCGAACGGTCCCGGCGGAACCGGTAGTGCTTGTAGAACTCTTCGTTGGTGCCGACAACGCGGAAGCCACGATGGCTATCGCCGAGCGAGTAAGGAATCGTCCAATCGACGGCCGGGTGGTTCTTCCAGTGCTCGTACGTCTGATAGGTGATGTTATTTGTCGCCTGTCCGATGCGGAACACGGAGTAGAGCAGCAACTGCAGCGACCCGCCGCGCGCGCCGACAATCAGATCCGTCTGGCTGATCGTATTCGCGAAACTTTCCCGCGCACCCACCCGCACGTTTTCCACGCCGATCAGCAGCGCGATGCTGAGGCCGATCGAAAACACGGTCAGCAGCGTAGTCAGCAGGCGATTCTTCAGTGAGTGATAGGCGAGCGAGAAGAGGAGCATTTACGTACCCGCCTTGTTGATGCCGGGCAGGGAGAGTTGGCGATCGAACAAGTGCATCAGCGAACGGTCGTGGCTCACGAAGAGGAGTGTGGACCCAGCCGCCTTGCACGATTCGAAGAGAAGTTCCAGGAACTTCTCACGATGATCGTAGTCGAGCGAAGAGGTGGGTTCATCGGCGATGATCAACTCCGGTGTGCCGATCAGGGACCGTGCCGCCGCGACGCGCTGCTGCTGGCCGACACTCAGATTCGTTACCGGCTTATGCAGGAGATCGCCGATACCCAGCCGCTTCGCCGCATCCCCGGCCGCCTGCTCCAGCCCAACGCCGTTCAGCCGCGCGCGCCGTTCCGCGCTCAACCGGCAGGGCAGCGTGATGTTCTCGATCACCGAGAGATACGGGATCAAGTTGAACAACTGGAAAATATAGCCCAGATGCGAGCCGCGGAACGCATCGCGCTGCGTACCAGTCATTTTCGCCACATCGCGTCCAAGCACCTCCACGCCACCGGTATAGCCGGCCAGCACACCGGCTAGCACGCCTAGCAATGTCGTCTTGCCGCTGCCGCTCGGTCCGAAGAGAAACACCTTTTCGCCCGCATTCACCTGAAGGGTTGGAATGCGCAGTACCTCCGGCCCTTTTCCATAGGCGAAGCGTAGATCGGTCAGTTGAATCGCGCTCATTTGGCGATCTTCAAAACACCCTTATCGTTCTCAACATCGGCGCTCAATTGCTGATCGCCGATCAACAGCGCCACATTCACGTCATGGATTTTCGGAAAGACTTTCATGAAGCCAAAGCGGATTTCGAGCCCGGAAAGCGGCTTCGCGCATGCTACCTCGAACCCGGCATGTACTTCGGAATGCTGTTCCTGCCTGGCGCCCTTCGACTTCGCGTCGTGATGATCGTCCGCTTCAACCTTCGCCGACTTGTTTGTCATCGCGCAGGCGGCCGCGGCGGGGAAGATTACCATTTCGCCGAACCGCGCTTTCAGCGTGTTCAACGCAGCGGTTACCTTGGCCTTGTCTGCCGCGGTTTTGGCCTCATATTCGAAGCCAACCACGCTATCGGCCGGCGATTCAAATTCCACAACGCCTTTCGGCGCGCCCTTGGCCGACTCAAACGCGATATTTACCTTCGCCGACCCATGCTCGTGCGCCTTGCGGCTTCGGGTCTGGGCGGGGAGAAGGACGCCAACAGCGAGTAGAGCCAGCGCCAAACGCATGAAGGTTATTCGTCCTTGTACGGTTCAATCTGGATACCGGTGAGCTGAAAGCCCACGTCGCCATACGGGCTCTTCACCGTGGCAATCTGCAGCTTGCCCTGCACCCATACCGGATCCCAGAAGCTCATCTTTACTTTCTTCTGGCTATTCATCTTTACTTGGACGATCTGGTTCGGCGGCGGCGGCGGAGTGTGGATGCAGGCGCCGACGTATGGCACCAGAAGGAACTCGCTCACGATCTCCGAATCGTCTTCCAGCGGCACCATGTAGCCTGGAATCCGGACCGATTTTCCATCCAGAGCCTTCAATGACGGCGAGATTTTGCCCGTGCGGTAGTTCAGTTCGCGAAGCATCCGCCAATCCATCTTCGTCGGCGGCTCTTCGGCGGCGTAAGCGGCCGGCACAAGGCTGACGTCCGGTAAGGATTGGCCATTCGATCGGAAGTCCTGAAGCGCCATGTCGCGGTTGACCACATAAACCATCACCGAGAACATGAGCGCCAGGATGACACCGTGTACGAATTTCATGCTGCGTCTCCAAGAATTATACGCGGATACATACCGCGAGGGATGCCCCGCGGATACGTTCCGCGACCCTTTCCAGTCTCTCACGATACCGCCGCGAGCCGCAAAGCGCGACAATGGCGTTACATGCGATTGCTAGCGTTGACTCCCCTTATCATGGCGACGGTTTGGGCCTGCGAGTTACGGGTCCTTACCTGGAATATCCATCATGGCGAGGGAGTGGACGGGAAACTTGATTTCGCCCGGATTGGCCGGGTGATCCGGGACGCCAAGCCCGATGTTGTGGCTCTGCAGGAGGTGGATGTTCGCACGGAACGGATCAAGCGCCGCGACACCATCCGGGAGCTCGAAAGCCTCACTGGGATGCGCGGTATTTTCGGCGCGTCCATGCCGTTCCAGGGCGGCGGATACGGCAACGCGGTGCTCGTTAACGGCACCGTGCTCGGTTCGCGTGTTTTCCCCATTGCGGCGAGCGAAGGAATGGAGCCGCGCTCGATATTGATGGTCGAAATGCGTCCGTACCGCTGTTCGCAGGATTTGGCGTTTCTTTCCACGCACTTTGACCACAAGAGCGAAGAGGACCGCATGGCAGGCGCCGGTATCGCCAATCTTCCCATCAGCCTCCCCGCCGTCCTTGCCGGCGACTTGAATGCCCCGCCGGACGACCTCGTTGTCGGCACGATCCTCCAGCAGTGGACTACCGCCACGAAGGGCTCTAACTTCCTCACGATTCCTGTCGAAGCACCCAAACACCAGATCGATTACGTCTTCTTTCGTCCCGCCAAACGCTGGACGGTCGTCGAGGCGAAGGTGCTCGACGAAGCTGTCGCTTCCGACCACCGCGCTCTGCTCGCCGTGCTGAAACTACTGCCAGGCGACGAGTAACGCCAGCAGCCCCACCCACAGCACGCCCATGAAGTGCCAGTATGCGGCGGTGTTCCGCGCTGCCGCCCGATGCCGGCGCAACGGTTGCTCCTCGCCGTCGGTCAGGGTCTGTGCCCTTCGGCCCAGCCAATAAAGGCCACCCAGCCCGCCCAGCAAATGTGCCCCGTGCACGCCGGAGAACATGAAATACATCGATCCGCGCGGATTACCGACAATGTAAACTCCCTGCCTGGCGAGATCCATGCACCCCAATATCTGTGTGATCAGAAAGGCAACGCCCAACCCGAGCGTTAGCCACAGCTCCTTCCGGTAAGCGTCCAGGTGCGCCAGGCGCAGAGCGCGCCGCGCCCATTGCAGCGTGATGCTGCTCGCCACGATTAGCGCGGTGGAGATCCAGAACCAGTCGCTGAGATGGACGTTCGGCTGCCCGGGACGGTCATGAATGGCGAACGCGTACGCCACAGCCAACGCTACAAAAAACGCCCCGATCGCCACCAGCACCAGGATCATCCCGAACATTCCCAGGCTGACGCTGGACTTCGGTTCGGCGGCTTCCGCTTGGCTCGACATCTCTACTAATAGGATACGGCCCCTTGCCGGCCGGGGGAAGTTTCGTTAGCGTGAATTATGATCCGCAGGTTGCTATTGGGGGCAATTCTGCTGTCGCTGGACATGGCGGCGCAGAATAAGAGGAGCCCGATTGACAAGTTTCGCCAGTTGGAAGAGATCCTTCCCACACCGAATGAATACCGTACCGCCTCAGGCGCACCGGGTCACAAATACTGGCAACAGAGGGCCGATTACGATATCGACGTCGAACTCGACGACGTTAATCAGCAGATCATCGGCCGCGCGTCCATCAACTATCACAACAATTCACCAGACGCGCTGACCTACCTGTGGCTGCAGCTTGATCAGAACATCTGGGAACCGCACTCCGACACCACGCTCACCGAAACCGCGCCGGACTGGAAGAAGTTTCCCATCGGCAGTTTCCGCCGTTACATGGATGATGTGTTCCAAGGCGGCTACCACATCGGCCCGGTGAAGGACGCGGCCGGCAATGAACTGCACAAGCACATCAACCGCACCATGATGCGTGTGGATCTGCCCGCGCCGCTCGCGCCGGGCAAGTCGTTCGTGTTCACGGTGAACTGGGATTACAAAATTAACAACTCCAAGCGGATCTCCGGACGGACGGGCGCCGAGTTCTTCCCAAAGGACGGCAACTGGATCTACGAAATCGCGCAGTGGTTCCCGCGCATGGCCGCGTATAACGATGTGAACGGCTGGCAGCATAAACAGTTCCTCGGCACTGGCGAATTCACACTTGAATTCGGCGATTACAAAGTCCGTATCACCGCGCCGAACGACCACATCGTGGCCTCCACCGGTGTACTGCAGAATCCGGAGCAGGTGTTAACCGCCGTGCAGCGCCAGCGCCTGACGACCGCGCGCACCGCGAAGAAACCGGTGATGATCGTCACCGGGGCGGAAGCCACGGCGAACGAAAAGAGCAAGCCTGCCGGCAAGAAAACCTGGATCTTCCACGCGGAAAACGTGCGCGACTTTGCCTTCGCGTCCTCCCGCAAGTTTGCGTGGGACGCGCAGGGGCATGACGCTGGCGGGCGCATTGTGATGGCGATGTCCTACTACCCGAAGGAAGGCAATCCGCTTTGGGAACGCTACTCCACGCACGCCATCATCCACACATTGAACATCTATTCGCGCTACACCTTCCAGTACCCATACCCCATCGCCATCTCCGTCAACGGCCCCGTCGGCGGCATGGAGTATCCGATGATCTGCTTCAACGGTCCGCGCCCGAAAGACGACAAAACGTACTCGGCCCGCACCAAGTATGCGCTCATCAGCGTCGTCATCCATGAGGTGGGCCACAATTACTTCCCGATGATCGTCAACTCCGACGAGCGCCAGTGGACATGGCTCGACGAAGGCATCAACTCGTTCCTTCAGTTCCTTGCCGAAAGCGAATGGGAGGGCAACTACCCCTCGCGCCGCGGCGAGCCCGCCAAGATCGTCGAGTACATGAAAGGCGATAGTCACGATCCGATCATGACCAACTCGGAGACGATTATCGACCTCGGCGGCAACGCCTATCACAAGACCGCGACCGCGTTGAACATCCTCCGCGAAACGGTGCTTGGACGCGAGCGTTTCGATTTCGCGTTCAAGGAGTATGCCCGCCGCTGGATGTTCAAGCGGCCCATGCCCGCCGACCTGTTCCGCACCATGGAAGACGCGTCCGGCACCGACCTCGACTGGTTCTGGCGCGGCTGGTTCTATACGAACGAGAATGTCGATATCTCCATCGACGAGGTGAAACTCTATTCGGTCGACACGCAGAACCCGGACGTCGAAAAGCTCATCACGAAGAAGGAAAAAGAGACAGAACCCGTAACGCTCTCCGCGCAGCGCAACAAACCGCTTCGCAAGCGTGTGGAGGACTACCCGGAACTCATCGACTTCTACAACAAGTACGACGAGTTCACTGTTCTGCCGTCAGAAAAGAAGGCGTTTGAAATCTGGGTGAAGCAGTTCGAAGAAGATGAGCGCAAGCTTTTCGATCCTTCGATGAACTTCTACTCGGTGTCGCTACGCAACATCGGCGGCCTGGTGATGCCGGTGATCCTTGCAGTGGAATTCAACGATGGTACGCGGGAGGAGCTTCGAGTCGCCGCTGAGATTTGGCGCCGCAATAACCTGCAAGTCGAGAAGATCATCGCGACGCGCAAGGAGATCAAGTCGATCACACTCGACCCGCATCTGGAAACCGCCGATATCGACGTCTCCAACAACTATTGGCCGCGCCAGGCGATTAAGTCCAAGTTCCAGATTTTCAAGGAAGATCGTGACAAGGTGAATCCGATGCGCGAGCTGAAGGACAAAGAACAACCCTCCGGCCAGAACTGATGCGGTGCTTGATGTTGTTGGCCGCCTTCGTTTTCCCGGCGGAGGCGCACCAGTTCCATTACAGCAAGACGGAAATCAATTGGAACACCGCCGCGAAGACTCTGGAGATCATCGCCACTCTCCATGCCGATGACATCGAGGCTGTTCTCCGCAAGACGCACGCGCAGCTTGAAGTGGACCGGGACAAGCAAGCCGAATCGCTTGTCTGCGCGTACGTGTTGAAATCCTTCGAACTGCGCTCCGTGAGACCCCGCTGCCTTGGCATGAAGGTCGGCCGCGATTTTATTGACGTTTTTCTTGAAGCCCGTGTGGAAGCGCCGCCGAAATCCCTCCGCAATCGAATTCTTATCGAGCAAATTGCCGGCCAACGTAACGACGTCGAGCTGAAAAAGGACGGCAAGCTTCTCGGTCCGAGGATTCAATTCAATACTTCTGAAATCCGTAAGGACCTTCGCTGGTGAAGCTTATATAATGGCCGCCAGCCATGCGCCATAGCCTGTTTTTCCTAGTCGTCGCGACCCTCCAGGCCCAGAACGGGACCACCGCCGGCCGCTTTCATGTCGAGCACCCCACGCTCCTCAATCTCGGCTTCGAATGGGCCATTAGCGGCGACGCAAATCGCAATGCAACGGTCGATGTACAGTACCGCAAGTCGGGCGATGCCGCTTGGCGCAAGGCGATGCCGCTCATTCGCATTGGCGGCGAGAACATCTACCGCCGGCGCGAGGGCCTCGACTATACCGTGCCCGACGGCTTCGCGGGCAGCATCCTCAATCTTCAGCCCGGTACGGAGTACGAGTGCCAGTTCACCATGAAGGACTCCGACGGCGCGTCCGGCCAAACCACGCAGACCGTCAAAGTGAAGACGCGCACCGAGCCAATGCCGTATACGGGCGGCCGTACGCTCCACGTCTACTCGCCCGAGTACAAGGGCCCGAAGGAGGAGCCCAGTTTCCAAAGTGTCCTGCAGGCCTACTATGGTGCGGGGCTTGGCGATTGGAGCGTGGTGTGGGAGCGACGCGCGCAGCCCGGGGACGTGATCCTCGTTCACGCGGGAATCTATAAGCCGGAGCGCCTTAACTACGTCGACCCGATGATGACACCCTTCGACGGCTCCATGTCGCTTACGCTCAAAGGCACGCCCGAGAAGCCCATCACCATCAAAGGCGCGGGAGATGGCGAAGTGATCTTCGACGGAGCGGGCAACCACAGCATGTTCGACGTCACCGCCTCGCGCTATCACATCTTTGAAGGCATCACGATCCGCAACACCGATATCGGTTTCATGGCCGGGCAAAAAGAGGTGCTTGGCGCCGTCGGCCTGACTGTCAAGAACTGCCGTTTTGAAAACATCGGCTTCGGCGTCTGGACCGAGTACGCCGGCTCCTCGGATTTCTACATCGCCGACAACCTCTTCCTTGGCCGCGACGATCGGTTTCGATTGATCGGATGGACCGGGCCTTTGTGGCAGCCGGTCGGCAATTATGGCTCGCACGAGCTAAAGAGTTACTACGCCATCAAGGTCTACGGCCCTGGCCACGTCATCGCCCACAACGCCATCGCCTATTTCCACGACGCCCTGGGTATCTCCACCTACGGCACGCCGCCATCCGATCCCGATCAGCGCGCCTCGTCGATCGACATTTACAACAACGACTTCCACATGCTCAACGACGACTTCGTGGAAACCGATGGAGGCGTCCATAACGTGCGCGTCTTCAATAATCGCGGCGTCAATGCTTTCCACGGCGGCTACAGCTCCCAGCCCACGTTCGGCGGACCCATCTATTTCATTGGCAACATTCTTTACCACGTCGCTTCCGGCACCAGCTTCAAATTCAGCGCCCACCCGGCGGGCTTGGTTGTCTTCCACAACACGATCATCAACGAGCATGCCGTCGCCGAGCCCTACTCCAACGCGCACTGGCGTAACAATCTCTTCATCAGCAAGAACACCGCCGGCCGAGGCGTGATGACGTGGGCCAACGCCACCGACGCTTACAGCTCGGACTACAACGGCTTCCGCCCCAACAAAGGCGTCGATGCGCAGTACCGCTGGTTCGCTCCGCCGAAGGGCCAAAGGGTGTACGAGCCAAAACAGGGCGACTGGAAGTCCTTCGCGGCGCTAAAGGAGTTCAGCGCCGCTACCGGCCAGGAGGCGCACGGGATCGAGGTGGACTACGACATCTTCGAGAAGCTGGAACCGCCTACGGCCACCAATCGCCACGCCGTCTATCATGCGATGGATCTCAACTTCAGGCTGAAGGCGGGTAGCAAGGCAGTAGATGCGGGCGTCGTCATACCGACGGTGAACGAGAATTTCGCGGGCAAAGCCCCCGATCTGGGCGCACTGGAATCCGGCAAACCCGAACCCAAATGGGGCCCGCGCTGGATCACCTGGCAACCGTTCTATCGATAAATAATTCAGGCTTCCGCGGCGATTGACCAGTTTGCGGCCTCCTCTCCGCACTATGCGAGTGAGGTCAAATATGCAACCTATACTCCGCTCCACGATACTGCTGGCCGGCGCTCTCATTCTGCCGGCCCAACCCGCTGTCCTTACAGGCAGCGGAGAAAACACCTTCCAAATCGACATGCCCGCCGAACCCAAGTGGCAGTCGTTCGTGAACGGCAAGTCCGTCGGCCGTATGACCGTCGAAGTACCCGGCGCCGCCGCTTGCCGTTTCGAGTTCGACTACCTGGGCCTCGCCGATGGCGAAGAGATGTTCGTCTATTCTTCCGGCGGCGCCGTTCACGGCCCGTACACCGGTAACGGGCCGATCAACTTCCCCAGCTTCGAGAGCCAGTGGCTCCCCGGCAATCGCTTCTCCGTGGAAGTAACCGGTACACCAACCGCATCCTGGCCTTTCCTCACCCGTTCGCTCACTTGCCGGGAAAGTAGTGAGGGCCTCGCTTTCAAACAGCGATTCACACCCAGCCGCGGCCCCGGGAAGGGTCTCAGCCGCACAGGAGTGCTCAACAACTCCATCGTCGCCTATCGCGATTTCGAGGGCCGTGCCGTGTTCGAAAGCGATATCCTCTTCCAGCCGGGAGAACAAGGCAAAAAGACCAACGGCGAACGCGATTCCATCACAAACATCGGCGCAAGCCGTTACTGGCCCGGCGCGAGGATCCCCTACGAACCTCCGTCAGTCGGCTTCTCACCCGATGAGGAAGACAGAATCAACGCGGCCGTCGCCTATTGGAATGGCCTATTCCCTGGCTTATTCGCCAAGCGCACTACCGAAGCCGACTACGTCATATTCGACTGGTATCCCGGCGTCTGCCAGTCCCACGTCGGCCGGGCCGGCGGCTCGCAGCGTGTTCTTCTCGATTCGTCGTGTGGAACGCAGGCGATACGCCACGAACTCGGTCATGTCATAGGCCTTTGGCACGAGCAGAGCCGGCAGGACAGAGACACCTACATCAAGGTCAACTACGACAGAATCAAGGACGGCTATGCTAATGATTTCGATATCGTCCCGAGCAACTACGGACTCGACGTCGGGGCCTACGACTACTACTCCCTGATGCACTATTCGCGGTATGCCTTTACGACTGGCGGCACAACCATTGACCCTCTACAGCCGCTCGCCAATGGGTATATTCTCGGCACCACCAGCAACGCCTCGACGGGAGACATTGCCGGTGTTAAGCATCTCATCTGCGTATCCGCGCTGAAGGTCCCAACATCAAAATCGATTCCGAACGATGTCGACGGCATCGTTCTCTCCATCACGGTCACGGCGCCGAACTACTGTTCCTGGAAGGCAACGGAAGGTGCCTCCTGGATCACGCTGGTTAAATCGTCTGGAGCAGGCGGCGAATCTGTCACCTTCAAGGCCGCGCCGAATGCAGCTCTGTATACGCGGTCGGCAAACATCACGGTCAACGGCGTGGCGGTTAAAATCATCCAAGCCGGGGGCGCAATATAACGATGGGATCGGAGGGCCGGATTGAACCAGGCCCTCCGCCATGCGATGATCAGGTACAGTGCAATCCCCGATACGTGGACAGTATCAACCGCTGGAAAAACTTGGTTCCGGCGGGATGGGCGAAGTCTATAAAGCGAGAGACTTGAAGCTCAATCGCACGGTCGCGCTCAAGGTCCTTCGCGCCGATCAGAGTGACGACCCTGGACGCCGCCAGCGTTTCATTCAGGAAGCGCAAGCCGCCTCCGCGCTCAATCATCCCAACATCATCACCATTCACGACATCGTCTCCGAGTCCGGCATCGACATCATGGTGATGGAGATGGTGCCCGGACGGACGCTCAATGAAGTGATACCCCGCGGGGGCCTTCGGGTGCCGCAGGTCATCAACTACAGCGCGCAGATCGCTGACGCCCTCGCCGCGGCCCACGGGGCTGGTATCATCCACCGCGATCTGAAGCCCAGCAACATCATGGTCACCGATCGCGATCACGTGAAGCTCCTCGACTTCGGCCTGGCGAAGCTCAATCAGGGCGCCTCCTTCAATAGCGATCCCGATGAGACGAATCTGGCTCCTCTTACCATGCAAGGTTCCATCGTCGGCACTCTCTGTTACATGTCGCCGGAGCAGGCGCAGGGCAAACCGGCTGACGTGCGGTCCGACATCTTTTCCTTTGGCGCCGTCCTTTATGAGATGGCCACCGGGATCCGCGCCTTTACCGGTGACAACGGCATCAGCATGTTGTCCAGCGTGCTCCGTGACGAGCCTCGCCGCATTCTCGAAATCATACCCGATGTGCCGCCTGTCCTCTCCGACGTCATTCATCGCTGCCTGGCAAAGCACCCCGACGCGCGCTTTCAGACGATGAATGAACTTCGCGATGGCTTTGTCCGGCTTCGCCAACTCTCCGATTCCGGCACCCTCTATGCACAGACGCCGCTCCCGGAAACTGTCGCGGTCGCGCCGCAGCCCGTTCCGTGGCAAGCCCCGCCGGTGCAAGCTCCCGCGCGGCGCGGCTGGCTCTGGCCGCTCGCTGCCGTTGCCGCTATCGGCATCGCCTCGGCTGGTCTCTGGTTCACCCGTAACAAATCGGCCGAGCCAGCGCCCGCCGCTGTTGCAAACCCTCCGGCCGATGTTGCTCCGGCAACGCCCAAACCCAGTCCCACCGCAACTCCCGGGGCGCCGCCCTCGCCGGCCGCGGCACCAACCGCGCAGTCCATCACGCCGGCTGCTCCGGTCGCGCTGCTCGTCAACATTCCCGACGGCACACCGGTTCCGCTGGAACTGCTCGCTGACATTCCTGCCGACGCCGAGCCCGGCCGCGCGATTCCGTTTCGGGTCACGGCCGACGTCAAGGTCGGCGGCGAAGTCGTCATCGCGAAAGGCGCCGGCGCTTCGGCTGGACTCTATGCCCGCGAAAAGAAACGGTTCCTGGTCGTTGGACGCGGCACGAAAATTACCGTCCAGATGAACACGGTGGAATCGCCCGACGGCGCCAAGCTGAAAATCCGCGCCACTGCCGCTCCGGACGCCGAATCCGTCCGCACCATTGAGTCGCCCGGCCAAAAATCAAAGACGATCGCCGTCGCTAAGGGCGCAACGACGCTCGCCTACACCGCCGGCCAGCAAGCCGTGCGGGTCAAACACTAAGGCAGCACCAGCACGCCCCACGGCGAGCCTGTCAGCATCACCTTCTTCGTCACGGCCTTCGCCGCTACGTCGATGACCGACATATCATTTGAGGGTCCATTCGCCGAATAAAGCGTCTTCCCATCCGGCGACAACGCGATGCCCCAAGGCCGCTGTCCCGCTTCGAAGGACGTCTCTACTTTCCGCGTCGCCGTGTCCAACACAAAGATCTTTTTCCCGCGACCTGTGCTGACGAACAGCTTCGCCGCATCTTTGGACAACAACACCGCCATCGGTTTTACCACGCCCGTCTCCCCGAGCGTGATCGTCTCGATCACCTTGCTTTGCTCCGTGTCGAAATAGACAACGGTCCCGTCGTTTTCGGCGTTCACCCATGCCATCTTGTTATCGGGCATGCATGCAATCGTCCGCGGACGCCGGCCCACCTTCAAGCTGCTTACGACCTTCGCCGACGCCGCGTCGATCTTATAGACCGTCCCCGCGTCTTCCGATGTCGTAAACACGAACTTGCCGTTCGGACTCACCTTCACTCCTTCCGGCTCTTCGCCCGTTGGCAGCGTCGCGATAATCTTCTCTGTCGCCAGATCGAGAATCGATACGCCCGCCGCATCCTCGTTGGACACATACAGCAGCTTTCCGTCCTGGCTGATGTCGAACTCCTCCGGGTCGGAACCGCTGTTCAACATCTTCACCACTTTGCCCTGCGCCACGTCGTAAACGCCGATGCCGTCCGCGCTTTTGTCGGGCGGCGGCAGTGTACTTTCGTCCACGCCTGGTCCCGCGATCGGCGACCCGCTCAACGCCACGTAGATCAGCTTCCCGTCCGGGCTCGCATGAATGCCCCGCGGCCGCTTCCCCAGCGGCACGGTTGATACAACTTCGTGCGTCGTCGAGTCGATCACGCTCAGATCGCCCGAGCGCTCGTTCGTCACGTAGATCCGGTAGCCCTTCGGTTTCTCCGGCGCCTTCGCGCATCCGCACAGCATCGCCACCAACACTGCAGTTAATCCCAGACGCATATCAGTTTCCCTTAAGACGAAATGTCAATTCTCTCTTTGCCGACGCGGCCAGTGTCACCGCCTGTTCCTCGGTCCCGAGCTTCTCCTGCCACGCCGCAACGGTATAACTACCCGGCGGTACGTTGCGGATTTCAAAACTGCCATCCGCGCCCGTCACGGCGAAATACGGATGATCCAGCACGCCGATCCAGGCGCGCATCCAGTTGTGGACGTTGCATTTTACCGGAATCATCACCTCAGGTACCGCGAACCTCCGCACCAGGGGCGGGTCCTCCGGAGCCTGGCTCTGGTTCCAATCGCGGTTCCTCCGCGGCTGCGGATGAATGTTGTGCGTTACCGGATCGGAATTGGTTACGCGCAGCGGCTGCCCTGTTTGCATGCCGATCACGCGCGGCGTAAACCAACAACCCTTCTGATCGATCACTACCGCCTCCTTCACCGGGGCGAAAGCCTTTCCTTCAAGGCCGGTCTTCAAGTACACGAACACATTGCCCACGCCGCCCTCGGAGCCCAGAATTACACCCTCTTCGGTGATCGTGCCACCCTTGTGCAGCTTCATGCACTGTGCATCCGCGTCGAGCGGGATCACCCTCGCCGCGGGCTTCTTGCCGCTGAATTTCACCGTCCCGCGAATCGTCCCCGCCGTGCTCGCGTCCACTCGAAAATATGAGGGTGCTTCTACGGGTTTCGGAGGCGGCGCGCACCCCGCAAGAAGCACGATCAGCAACAGGAAGGAGATCACCAGTTTAGTGTATTACCGAACCATCTTCGGCTCACTCGTTAACGCTTCCAAAAACGCGACCAGGTCCTCCCGCTCCTGCCCCGACAGCGTCAGCGGCTTGATCCTTTTGTCGAGGTAAGGATTCGAGCTCCCGCCACCCACGTAAAAATCTACGACGGTGCGCAGCGTCTTCAAGCTTCCGTCATGCATGTACGGCCCGCTCTTCGCCACGTTGCGCAAGGACGGCGTCTTAAACGCACCCTTGTCGCTTTCCGCGTGCGTCTGTTCATACCGTCCCAGGTCCGTCAACTCGCCTTCCGCGTTCAGACCTACGCCGATATTGTGGAACAGCCCATCGGTGAAGAGCGCGAAATCCTCCTTCACCACATGACAGGCCGCGCAGTTGCCCTTGTCCTTGCTCATGAATACATTCAATCCGCGTATTGCCGCTTCCGAAAGCGCGCTCTTCTCTCCGCCGTACAAATACCGGTCCACGGCCGAGCCCCCGCTCAGCACGGTGCGCTCATACGTTGCGATTGCCTTCTGAATATGCGGCATCGTGATCGCGCCATGGCCAAACGCCTTCGCGAACATCGTTTTGTATTCCGGGTCGTCGTTGATCCGCACCGCACACTCGGTATGCGGGAGGTCCATCTCGATTGGATTTGCAATCGGCCCGGCGGCCTGTTCTTCCAACGACGCCGCACGTCCATCCCAAAACTGCCGTGGGCTATATGCCGCGTTCACCACCGCCGGCGCGTTCCGCTTTCCAAATTGTTTGCGAACGCCCATCGCCGTCTTCCGCCCGTCGCTGAATCCGTGCTCCGGACTATGGCACGACGCGCAGGAGACAGAGCCGTCGCTTGATAGGCGTGGATCGAAATAGAGCTTCTTCCCCAACGCGAGCGTCTCCGCGGTGGGTGGATTATCGGCAGGGATTGGCACCGGCGGCAGCCCGAGCGGTGCTGCTATTTCGATCGCTTTCCCAATCGGCCGGTCCCCAGCGGCCTTCCCGCACGATAGCAGCAGCAATGCGGGCGCCAGCGTTGCAATCAACCTCGATGTCATGAACCGATTCCATTATCTCCTGAGCGACAATAAGGAAGAAGCCGCATGCGATTTCTTGTTCTATGTATCTTCGGCGCCAGCCTCTTTGCCGCCGGCAATGGCAAGCAACTACCCGAAGGCCCGGGCCGCGCAACGACGCAGCGGCTTTGCGGCTCATGCCACGGCTTCGGCAACTTCGTGCGCCGCCGTGAGACACGCGACGGCTGGAACTCTGTGATCGAGGACATGATTCGCCGCGGCGCGAAGGGCGAGGAAGAGGAATGGGCCGAAGTATCGGACTATCTCGTCGCACAGTTCTCCCCGGTGCGCGTGAACGTCAACCAGGCCGATGCCTCCGCGATTGCCGAAGCTTTGCGATTGAAGCCCGAGCAAGCCGCCGCGATTGTGAAGCACCGCACCGATCACGGCGGATTCAAGTCGTTCGAGGAGCTCCAAAAAGTCCCTGGCGTTGACACGGCTCTCCTCGAATCCCGCCGCGCCCAGATCGACTTCTAGTTCTCCAAACGCAACTCGCGCCACACAACCATCGACCGTCCCTTCCTGTCCACCGCGGCCACGCGCACTCGATACTTCCCGCGCTTTCCCAATCGGAATCGCACGGTCTCGCCCGCCGGAATGATCGCCATATCCTCATCCTCCGGCCCATACAATTCCCAATAAAACCGCGCGTTCCGATACACTCCCGCCGCATCCGCCCCGGTTGTGTAATAAACATCCCCGCGCGTCAGCGCTCGCCCGGTCACCCATCGATCGGCTCCCACAAACAGTTCCACATCCAAGGGCGGGCCATTCCGCACAACCGCCGGCCGCGCATCCTCCCCAATCCTCACGATCCGCTCATAATCCCCATACGCAGACTGCGGAAAGTCCCACACCACATCAAAGACCTCGCCCACCGCCATCGCCTTCTCCATCTCCAGGAACGCCGCCTGCATGACGCCTCCAAACGATCGCTCCCGATGCAACTCTGTCAGGCCCCACAGCAACCCCTTACCCATGTGCACATGTCCCAGGTTGTACCCCGGTGGAATTGCAATCAGGAGTGACGCTTTGGCGGACGAGCGCGGATGTGCTCGCGCATGATCCCGCAGGTGGCGCGACAGCGCCAACACCTCCGCGAAAGGGACACAGGCGAGCTGATAGTTGTCCCAAAAGAAAAATCGGGTTGCCCCGTCGTCATAGGCCCGCGTCAGCCAATATGGCGCGTCCGATCGATCCACCGCCCCATAAATGCTGATCCCCCACTGCTTCCCGTTCAGCCGCGCCGCGCCCCGCAAAAACGCATTGATTACGGCCGGTACAACGTCCTGACGCATCGGAAACTGCGTCCCATAACTCATGTTCCATTCCGGCACCGTCCGTAACGTGCCAACCCGCCCAGCCGGCTCCCATACAAACGCCGAAACGTACCCCAACTCGAACCCCGCGGCACCCTCCATCGTCTCCCAGCTATACAAATTCGCCTGCGCAAAGTTCATGGTTCCAATGTCGACATCTTTTCGCGCCCGCAGTGCCCCCATCAATGCCGATCCGGCCCGCTTCGTCGACGCAGCGAAATACTTCTCAAATTCCGCCATCGCTACCGCCGGCGTGATCGCTTTCCGATATGCCGCGTCAGCCGCCAACCGCGGCCGCAGCACGTGGTCCCGCGTCCCCACCGCCGGTTCATCCAGAAACAAAACAGGACCCAGATACTGCGGCTTGTACATCATCTCCGGATAGGGCAGGGAAGCCGTTCCCCAATAGAATAGTCCCAACCGCTCCGCCCACAGCGACTGCTGCTCATCGACCCGCACACAGGTTACTCCGGCCTCAGCCATCGCACGATAGTCCGCCTCCACCATGCGCTCGTACTCATATTCCGATCCATCCCAACGCCGCGTCTCATCCTTCTGGCGCGCATTACTGGCCGGGCCCACCCACATATCCGGCCGCAAATACACTGTCTCGGTGACAGCCGGAACCGCAATATCCCGCGCTCCCGCGCGGCGGTACGTATGCCCCAGCACCGAAACGGTCTCCGAAGCGATGGCAGGGAACAACTGCTCCCATCCGCCCAAACCCGGCATCACCGCGCGTCCGGTCACCCCGTGCCGAAACTCGCGCACAGGTCCGGTTCCCTCCTGCAACAGATACCGTTCCCCGGCGCGCAGTACATGTACTCCAAACGTTCCGCCATCCCGTTTCACCGCGGCAAACGAAACCCAGCCCGAATCCGCAACGGTCAACACAAAGGACCGCAGTGTCGCATTCTCCGCAACTGGCCGGTACTCCGCACCAAATGTGCAAAAAGCAAGAAGGAATAAACTACTGGCTCGCATGGCAGACATCACACCCATTCGGCGCCCCCTGCGCCGCATGGCACGCCATACAACTCTGCATTGAGGTCGACTTCTCCTGGAACAGCACTTCCCGCTGTCCCACATCCCCATGGCACACCGTGCACTCCGCCTTCGCCTGCTTCACATGCACGCTGTGGTTAAACCACACAATATCCGGCACGCGGTAAACGCGAGCCCACGGCACCGCCTCTTTCCTCCCCGCGAACGCCGCCAGTTTCTGAATTTCCGGACTCTCCTTCTTAATCGTCGAATGACACCCCATGCACATCGTTTCTTTCGGATACGCGGCCAGGAACCCTTCGCCGGGTATCGTGTGGCAATTCATACACTTCATCCCCTGGGCCACATGCACCTTATGGCTGTAGGCGATCGGCTGTTTCACCGGATCGCCCGGGATTTTCTCCTCCTTGGCTTTGTACTCCTTCTGCTGACCCGTCAACGCCACCGCGACCAGGAGCAAAATGCTACAGCGAAAACGCAATAAACTCATCATTCGCCTTGGAGCCATTCTTCCCGCCCGCCGCCGCAATGACCACATATTGCTTCCCGTCCGCTTCATACGTCATCGGCGTCGCAAAGCCGCCGGCAGGTAACTCGTACTCCCACAAAACCTTTCCGCTCTCGGAATCGAAGGCGCGAATCATCTTGTCGAACGTTCCCGCCATAAACACCAGGCCGCCCGCCGTACAGATGCTTCCTCCATGCGAGTGCGTTCCCGTCTTTTTCACACCGCGCGCCGTCAACTCCTTGAACTCCCCGTTCACCATACGCCACTTGAAGTCGCCTTTCCCCGCGTCGATCGCGGTCATGTATCCCCAAGGCGGTTTAATGCCCGGATACCCCTCGTGGTCCAGCAACTCCGAGCGGCGCTTCAAGCCGTACTTCACATTCATCCCTGGATCGGCATCCTTGAACGCCAGCACGTTCGTCGTCTCGTCGGAATTCACAAACACCGTATTCCGCTTCGGATCGAATGAGCACCCGCCCCACAACGCGCCGCCGCGGAACCCTGGATGCACAATTCCACCTTCCATCGGCGCTGGGTGGAACAGCTCCCCGTGTTCCAATTGATCCACTTGCTTCTTCACATGCTCGTACGCCTCGGGACTGATATCGGTGATCCACTCCTTCTTGAAACCTTGCCTCGATAGCGGTGGCGGCTTCAGCGGATGCGGCTGCGTCTTTGATAGCACCTCGCCCGGCATCTTCGACGCCGGTAACGGCCTCTCCTCCACGCCGTAAATCGGCTTGCCCGTCTCGCGGTCCAGGAAGAACATGTACGCCTGTTTGGTCGGCTGCACGACAGCGTCGATGGTCTTCCCATTCAACTTCATCGTGATCAGCGCGGGCTGCGCCGGCATGTCGTAGTCCCAGATGTCGTGATGAACAATCTGATAATGCCACTTGCGCTTGCCTGTCAACGCGTCCAACGCGAGGACACAGTTGCCGAAGAGGTTATCGCCCAGTCGATTGCCCGCCCAGTAATCGAAACTCGGCGATCCGATTCCCGCGAACACCAGCCCGCGCTTTTCGTCGACGCTCATTCCGGCCCAATTATTCGTCCCGCCGGTATACTTCCACGAATCTCCCGACCACGTCTCATGCCCGAACTCACCCGGCTTCGGAATCGTATGGAAAATCCATCGCCGTTTTCCCGTCTTCGCATCAAACCCCCGGATGTGTCCAGGCGCCTCCGGATACGGTCCCTCGCCGCCGCCACCGCCCGTAATCACTACGTCCTTATAAACGACCACCGGGCTGCTGTGTTTGAACGTCAGCTTCGACATGTCGTGATCGAAATCTTCCTTCAAATCGATCATCCCGCTCTTGCCGAAAGTCTCCACCGGCTTACCCGTCTTCGCGGCTATTGCCCACAACTGGTCGCGATATGCCGTAAAGATCCGCTTGTCATCTCCCTCTTCCCAATACGTCACCGCGCGATTAACTCCCGGCGCCCGCCGCGATGGAGTGCCCGAAGCCGGCGGAACCGCTTCGCCCGGATCAAACGTCCAGAGGAGCTTTCCCGTCGACGCCTCCAGCGCCTGAACTTTGTTCCGCGCCGTCGATAGGTACATCACCCCATCAACCACGATAGGCGTGCATTCAATCACTGTCGCCGGCCGCGCATTCGCGTCGCCCGTCTTGTGCGTCCATGCGACCTTCAACTTCGCCACGTTTCCCGGCTTGATCTGCTCGCATAGTGAATACCGCGTCGCCGCGGCATCCCCGCCGTAGTGATTCCACTCCCTGGCCCGGCGCGCCGGGGCGCTATCCATCCGTGCCGCGAGAGTGGCGGTTGCGGCGGTCTGTTTCAGGAATTGGCGGCGATTGGATGGAGGCATTTAGCTTGCGACTATATCAGGCCATCAAGCCTCCGTGGAATAGTTGATCTCCAATCGGCGCACAGCCTGCGTCGCGGCGAACAACACCAGCGCAGTGACGCCTAACAGTCCGCCAACGGCCACCGCGGCGGACGACGGCGCGGCCGGAGCAAGCAACATCTTCATCACCGTCGGCATGTCGCTTGGCAGAGGCACTGGCACCGGACAAATCGACTGCAGATAATGCAGCACGCTCAGCTTCTGCATCACGTCCGGCAGGAACCCGTTCATCGACTCCCAGAGCAGCATCACAATCGCCGGGGCAATGGGATTCTTCAGCAGAAGTCCCGCGGCCAGAAACACACTCCCGTATCCGACACACCCCAGCATTGCCGCTGCCACATACCAAACGGCGTGCTCCACGCCGTTTGTCTGCCAGAAAGTCTGCAGCTCCGCCGGATCCTGCGGGAGCGCCATCGCGAGAAAACTCAGCAATGCGCCTCCGCCGAAGATGAGCGAGGCCGCAATCAACCCCGCGCAATACTTGCCCAGAAGCAACACTTCCCGCTTCACCGGTGCCAGGAACCAGAAGTGCAACGAGCGGTCCAGCATCTCTCCGCGGAACAGGTTGATGAAAATCCCCAGGCAACCGAAGAATACGCCCAGCCGCAGATAGAAGAACTGGAACATCCCGGCATACACTTTTCGGTCCTCCTCAAAGTTCAGCAGGTCACGAGTGTTCCGTCCAACCAGCTTCCCGTCTTCGAACCGCAAATCCACCCGCCGCTTCCCGTCGAAATACATCATGTAACGGCGCACCTCCGGCTGCTTCTCCGCGTCCGGATCTTCCTCGCGCCGCCGCGGCCGCCTTGTACGTTCGAAGTCGGTCACCGGTTTGCCAGCCAGCCGCAGCACTTCTTGATCGGTCATGCCTGTCTGCAACTTGTTCATCACTTCGGCCGTGATCTTCTCGCCGCGACCGCTCCACTGCCGCGCCTTTAAAGTCGCGTCAATCGCGTGTCCAGTGAAAATCACCGAAGGAAAAATCGCGAGCAGGTACACCCAGAACGAACGTTTCGAAAAGAACACCCGCCCCAGCTCCAGCCGCGCGATCGTCCAAATCTGCTGCCACGGCGTCATCGCCCGCCTCCAATCAGGTACTCATAAAGCGCATCGACATTCTCGTCCGTCGGCATCACGCCGTCAATATCGGTGCCGCTCAGCGCAATCCGCTCCAACGCCATCGAAAATGCCTCGCGGTTCTTTGTCAGCACCAGCAGTCCTTGCCCCTCGGGAGCCATCTTCACTTCCGCGATATGCTCCTCCTCAAACAGCATCGACGCGACGCGCGATGCATTCCTGCAGTGCAGCAGGAACTGGCTCGGATGTTCGTGAATCTCCTCGCGCACGCTGCGAATCTGCCCCTCCGCTACAATCATCCCGTTCGCAATGAGAATGACCTGATCGCTGAACACATCCACTTCCTGCAGGACGTGGCTTGATAACACGACGTGGCGTCCGCTGGCTCCGTAATCGCGGAACAGGGCAATCGTCTCCGCGCGCACCAGCGGATCCAATCCATTCAACGGCTCATCCAAAATCAGCACTTCCGGATCGTGGGCAATCGCCTGGGCCAGCCGGATCCTCTGCCGCATGCCCTTCGAATAGCCGGCCACTTTCCGCTTGGCCGCGCCCGTTAGTCCAACGCGTTCAATCGACGCCCACGCACGCCGCTGCGCCTCCGCTTTCGTGAACCCATGCAGCAGCAGCCCCGTATAGACAAAGTCAAACCCCGTCGCCCCACGTGGACCCGCGTCATACTGCGTCGCGTAGCCCAGAATTTTCATCAGTTTCTCCGGGGCGAAGGGGGAAATGCCGCGCACCTGAATCACGCCTGAATTCGGATACACCAGGCCGGTCATCAGGTTCATGAGCGTTGTTTTGCCGGAGCCGTTCGGCCCCACCAGGCTCGTGATCCCCGGGGGGATATGCAGGTCCACACGGTTCACACCCAGCACATCGCCGTAGAACTTGGAGACGTTATCGAAGACGATCACCGCACCACCTCCACAGGACGCAGTTTCCGTGCCAGTGCCGCCAGCAATCCTCCGGAGATCGCCAACAAGAACGTCGCGCACTCCATCACGCCGGGCTTGTCGTCCGGTATGTCGATATCCAACATGCCCGCCCAAACCGTGTTGAGCGCATAGGCAGGGTTCAGCGCCGAAGCCCAATCCACGCGGAACACATGATTCACCATCTCCGCCGCGCCCGTCAGCAGGAAGAAAAATGCCAACACCAGTGCTCCCGCCACCACGCGCCACTTCACATAAGCCGAGCTCGTCAACGCCACCAGACTCACGACGCCGATGTATAACAGGAATCCGAAGAAAATCGCTGCGCCCAGATACCA
The DNA here is from genome assembly GCA_016185425.1 of Acidobacteriota bacterium. GTDB lineage: Bacteria > Acidobacteriota > Terriglobia > Bryobacterales > Bryobacteraceae. The sequence goes on from JACPNQ010000024.1 coordinate 297,436, forward strand.
GTTCTGAATGAACCAGTCGAACCCGGCAATCCCAACTTGCATCCCGAACAACAGCATGCCCGGCACAATCGTCACGAGCGACAGTATCCCCAGCAGCACAATCAAGCGCGACAGAATGTAATCTTGCCGCGTCATCGGCCGCGAGAAATAGAGCGGCAGCGCGTTATTCACCAGGTCCGGCGCAATCAGCCCGGGCCCGGCCACGGCCGCCATAATCAACGCAAACGTCGACTGCACATTCATGAATACGGCGAAAAAGCGGCCGTTGATCGCGAGGAAACGCTTCAACCCGCCTCCCAGGCCCTGCCACAGCTCCGTGTGATTGGCCAGATACACAAACCCCGCGCACAGAACCGGCCAGAACAGCGAAACCACCAGTAGAATCGTTACGAACCGCTGGCTCAAAATCCGTTCCCACGAGTATCGCGGGATCACCATCATCCGTCCGAAATGATTTGTTAACGCTCCCTCGTAGCGTTGATAACCGCGTCTATATACGGCCATGTACAGGTACCTCCGCCGGCGCGTCGCCCGGTGTCCGCCGTATGTGTCCCACGGCCTTCAGGAATATCTCTTCCAGCGTGTCGCGCCGGTGCGTCAGCTTCCGCACCTGCAGCCGTTCCCTCGCCGCCACGCGCCACAGGGAACCGATCTCTACGTCCGCGGGCAGGACAATCCTCCACTCGCCGGGCGCTTCTGACATCCCCTCCGCGCCGATTTCCCGCAGCGCCGCCGCCAGGTTCCGGTCATCCCCCGCAACGTCCAATTGCACGAATCGCCGGTTCGACTTCCTCTCCGCCTCCAGGTCCGCCTGGTGCACGATCACACCGTCTTTCAAAATCACCACCTCATCGCAAACCTGCTCCACATCCGTAAGCAAATGCGAGCACAGCAGCACGCTCATTCCATGCTGCTCCTTCATCTCCTTGATCAACTGCAGCATCCTCTGCCGCGCCGCCGGGTCCAATCCATTCGTCGGTTCATCCAGAATCACGAGTTCCGGCCCATGCACAATCGCCTGCGCCAGTTTCGCCATCTGCTTCATGCCCAGCGAGTACGTGCCAATCTGCCGGTACCGCGACTCGCCCAGGCCGACATGAAACAGCACCTCATGCGCCTTCTCCAGCGCCGCCGCTTTCGGCAGCCCCGACAGCTCCCCCATCAGCCGCAGAAACGCCACCGCGGTCAGATTGCCGATAAACGAATCGTTCTCCGGCATGTACCCGATCCGCGCCTTTACCTCACGCGCCTGCGTGTGGCAGTCGAAGCCAAGAATCCGCGCCCGTCCCGCCGACGGCTTGTGAAACCCCAGAAGGGCCTGGATCAGCGTCGACTTCCCGGCGCCGTTCGGTCCCAACAGCCCGATCGCCTTCCCCTTGCCCGAAATGCCGAGGCGGCAGGAGATCCCTTGCAGAATCTCCCGCCGCCCAAGCCGCACTCGCAGCTCATCAATTTCAATAACCGCGGAGCTCATTCTTCATGACCTTCTTCTTCCCGCCCATATGTGCTTGCAACATCGTGTCCATCATCAGGCTTGTAAATCGAGTACGAGAAGCCACCTGAATTCGTTCCGTTTCTCCGTTGAAAGTAATCAACGAAGGTTCGCGAACCGCCAGGAATTTCTGCAATTGTGGCGACGAAACGAACGACGAAATCACCGATGCCGCCGAACCCAGGTTAAACCACGCGAACCCCGATGGATGCAGACCCGCCAGTGTCGGCATCTGGGCCCGGAATTGCTCGGAACGAATCAGCGGGAACCCGCCGGCCCGCGTCGCAATCGCACGCAGCGTCACCGCGCGGTCCATCGACACCAGCCAGTATCCGCGGTCGAAGGTCCAATGCAGCCCGAAGCCCGATAGGGTCACCGAATACCACTGCCGCCCATCCGCGACCTCTTGCTTCAATACCACTTTCCGCTCCGCTGACGCCTCGCGGTTGTACGCGTCCACAAGCCTCGCGATCGCCGCATTCAACGTCGCCGGCTGATATACCTCAATTGCCGCGAACCACCCCGGGATCGGCACCGCCGCGGTCTCCAGCGAAAGCGTGAAGTCGGTGCCCAACGCTGCCGCCAGATCGTTCGCGATGTTCACACCTGTCTTGGTCTCCATCTCGCGCAGGCTGTCGGCAATTCCCGGCACCAGGCCCGTCAACTCTTCGACAATTTGCCGCGGATTTCGCGTCGCCGCCGAAAATACCGCCACCGCATCGGCCGAGGCATATTCCGTCGATCCGGCCGAGCCCGGCTCGGCAAGCCACGACGCCACACCCGTTCGCGGCCCGGTGAATGTCACCGTAGCCTCGTTCTCCTCCACGCCCTGCACGGTCCGCTGCTCCACGAAAGCGTACTTCACCTGATTCGCACCCAGCAGTTCCGGCGCGCGCTTCATGCCGATCCCTTCCACATCGGCCCCCAGTATCCAGGCCACCCCACGTGCATAGCGCTTCGAAATCTCCTGTGCAAACGGCGTGCCTGTGCCTTGTCCCAGGCGGGGCGACAGCGCCTCAAGAACCGCCGCCGACCTTGTGATCAGCAGTGTGCCGTTCGCCACCCGGTACGCCGCGCCGCCCGGCAGCAGCTTCTTCAGTTCCGTATCGAGCGCCGCCTCCTGGCCCTTCTTCACCTCGGCCATCACCAGTGGCATGTTCGGTTTCACCAGAACAAATACGAGCTCCTCGCCCAACATCGGCGCCAGCACACGCACGCGGTCAATCATCCCGCGCATCTCGGCCGCGCTCTTCGATGTCCACCACTCCTGCAACACGGCGTTGTCGCGGGACCGTTGTTCAATCAGGTTCATCGCCTGGTCCATCGTTGGCCCCAGGTTCGGAATCGCGCCGTACACCACAACATCCGGCGGCAGCAGCGAAATCAGCTTCGCCGAGGTGCGCGCCGTCGAAATCGTCAACTGTTTCTCAATCGCCGCCAACTCCGACAACAGCGCGAAGTGCTTGTCCTTCTCGGCGCTCCAGGAAACTGCTTCCCGTACAGACACTTTCTTCAGCGCCGCCGATGTCGTCGCCTGCTCACCCGGCTTCAACACAGCTTCCGTTCCCGGTTGCGTCACTGCCACCGAGCCCTCGACGACGCCAACCAGTGAACCTGCTGTGCCCGTCGAGACGGTGAAGATCGTCCCCTTCACCGCGGCTTCCGAATCGCGCGTGACGACCTTCAAATACCCGCGCCGTTGCTTCGCCGCCCGCACAATAATATCTCCGCGCTGGAGGTGAATCGTCGATCCGCTCCATGCCGCATTCACAAACAACTCGGTCCGCTCATTCACTTCCACGAGCGATCCATCCGCCAGCCGCAACTGCGCTCGCGTACCCGCGGCGGTCCGCAGGACTTCGCCATCTGCGATCCCCGCTCCGTTGGCAAGCGTAGCCGCGTTCAACGCATACACCACGCCCGATGCGGCCTCCACCGTAGCCCGCGGCCCGCTCGGCGCCATTGCCCTATCCAGTGCATTCCGCCCTAAATACAAAGCCGTCACCGCAATGCCAGCCGCGATCGCCCACCTGGGAATAGCAAATCGGCGCGACGGCGCTGCAACCGGCATCGCAACCACTGGCGCCGAATTGAACGAACGCCGGCAGCCGGCGCATCGCGTCAAATGATCTTCGAGCAATAGCGCCTGCGCTTCGCCAAGCTTCCCGGCCCCGTATTCTTCAAATTCGGACCGAAACTGCAAGCAGGCGGGCCCGGCCGCAAGGTTGCTCCGAACCCGCTCCCGCGCCGCGGCCTCAGCGGCCGGGTCGCACGTCTCCTGCCGCATCTCACTCAAAATCTGGTCAAACTCTTGTTCGTTCATGGCGGTAGGTCTCCTTCTTAGCGGCTCAGGAACACGAGCAGGTCTTGGCGGATCCGGTGCAGCCGGCTGGCCACCGTACCGCGCTCAATCGCAAACATCCCGGCTAACTCGTCATACGAAAACCCTTCCAGGTTCCGCAAGGTAAACAGTTGGGCATCTTCCGGATCCAGCTTCGCCAGCGCCCGCCGCAGGGACTCTTTCAGCAGCGCATCTTTGGCGGGCGAGGTCCGTTCCGGAGTGAGATCGAGGGGAGTCTCCCGTTGGGTCTGCTTCTTCCGCAGAATATCGATCGCGGCATTCGTCGCCGCCCGCCGCAGGTAGTGTTCGGAAGAACTCAACAGGTCGAGCACGGGCTGATTCATCAACCGTAGAAAAACGGTCTGCAGCGCGTCCTCGGCATCGGCGGCATTCCCCGTTACCCGCAGGGCGGTCCGGTAGACGGTCGAGGCATGTTGTTCATACAAATCCTGAAACGTTGGTGGCAGCGGCAATGCGTTGGGTCCCGCTGTTAATGCTAGCCCGATAGATCCCATGTTCGTGGTCCCAACTAGCCAAACGGGGCAAATACCCGTTTTCTTCCGAAATTCTTTCGGTATGCTTATCCCGTAATTTCGTCCGCGTCAGCGCAGCTAACCTCCCAACGCCTTCTCAAACAACACCATCCCCGCCATATCCCTTAACTTCACCGTCATGCCCCCAGCCTCATTAATAGCCACCTCACCAAAAAACTGCATCCCCGCCGCCGGCCCAACACCCCCCTGTCCGGCCGGCGGATGCTTCTGAAACACCACCTGCGGTCCGAACGTATTGTCCAAAACTCCCGGCCCAAACGTTCCCGCATTCAACGGCCCGCTCACAAACTCCCAGAACGGCGAAAACTCGGTAAACACTGCCTTCCGCGGATCGTAATAATGCGCGGCGGTATAGTGCACATCCGCCGTCAGCCAAACGATATTCCGCACATCCCGAATACCCTTCAATAGCCGCGCCAGCTCCAATTCCCGCCCTAGCGCCGGCCCATCCCCGTTCGCTACCGCCTCAAACATCGTCCGTCCGGAACTGTCCTTTCCATCCGGCACCAACAATCCCAACGGCATGTCCGACGCGATCACCTTCCACCGCGCTTTACTCTGCCGCAATCCGTCCATCAGCCAGCCCAACTGCGGCGCGCCTAGGAAATCGGTATCGCTTCCCTCCCGCTCCTGCCGGTTATACGAATTCGGCCCGCGGTAAGACCGCATATCAATCACAAACACGTCCAGCAGCGGCCCATACGGAATGTGCCGGTAAACCCGCTCCGTCTCAATTGAGTGATACCGCATCGGCGCGTACTCCAAAAACGCCCGGCGCCCCCGCGCCGTCAACAATGCCACACTCTTCTCGGAGAACTTCGGATCGTCCGTCAGCGACTTTGACGGACTATAGTTATTCAATACCTCGTGATCGTCCCACTGCCAAATCTGTGGCACTTCCGCCTGAAACTTCCGCAAGTTATCGTCGAGTAAGTTGTACTTGTAACACCCGCGGAATTCAGCCAGCGTCTCCGCCGCCTTACTCTTTTCCGCTGTAATCAAATTCTTCCAAATCGACCCATCCGCCAACTTCACTTCACTAACAATCGGCCCATCCGCATAAATCGTATCCCCCGAGTGGATAAAGAAGTCCGGCTGCAACTGCCGCATCGTCTCGTAGATCTTCATCCCCCCGAAAGCCGGATTAATTCCCCAACCCTGCCCCACTGTGTCTCCCGACCACAGGAACCGCACCGCGCGCCGCCCCGCGGGCGCCGGCCGGAAACTCCCTCTGGCGGGCGCCGAATCGCCGCCACCCGATGCCAAATCGCGGAACACCACTTCATACTCAATATCCGCGCCCGGCGCCCAACCACCAATATCCACGCGCCCGGTGTAATCCGTGGTTTCCAAACAGTGCGGCCCCATCGCTTCCGTCCAGGGCGCTCCTGCCCGCCGCTCCCGCCATCGCACCATCATCCGGGCCGGACCATCCGCGCGGCTCCAGATCAGAGCTCGCGAGGCCGTAACATCCCCAGCCGCCACACCCTGCCCGAGCGCCGGTCGCCTCCCGCGCAAAACGGCAGGAGCCGCCTGCAGTAACTGCCGCCGTGACCAGTTCATGACTAACTATCCTCTCCGCCGCAATTCCACCACACCTAACTTAAATCCTGCCTGCCCATACGGACTATCGGTTGCTCCGATTTCCAACCGTCCGCACGCCCAAACCGAATAAACTAACTCCACCTTCGCCGGCCGCCCGGTCGACATGGTGGCATACACAATCTGGTTCCCCGGCGGCGGCGGCGTGTGCACGCACTGCCCGGCCTGTGCCACCAGCAGAAACTCGTTCGCCTCCTGAAAACCGTCATCGAGCGGAACCATATACCCGGCGATTTTCACATTCGTGCCCGTAATCGCTTCCAGCAGCGGCGACGCCTGGCCCGTCCGCGTATCCAGCCCGCGCAATACGGCCCACTCCACCTCCGCAAATCCGTCATTCCGCTCAGCGCCTGTTTCCGTTTCCACCGGAAGCGCCGCTACCTTCGGCCGCGCCACATGGATCTTCTTTGCCGTAGTCTCTTCCACCGGCACCAGCTTCTGCCCGCCGCAGGAGATCAACCCAATCCCCGCCAAACTCATCCATTCTCTGCGCCGCATAGCTCTTTTCCTACTCTACGCCATCACCACCTCAATCCCACGGCTTCGCAAAGCCTCCAGCGTCGCGTCATCGTCGGCCCCCGTCGTGATCACCCGGTGAACCATTTCCAACCGCCCAATCACCGACAAACTCCGCCGCCCCAGTTTGCTCTTATCGGTCACGATCGTCACCTGCCGCGCCACCTCCATCATCAGCCCATTCAATTGCGCCTCCAGTATGTCCGGCGTCGACGCTCCAGCCTCCGCGTCCAGCCCATCCACGCCGAGAAACAAATAGTCCGCCCGCAACTGCCGCAGCATATGTTCTGCCTGCGGCCCCGCAAACGATAGCGAAATCGGCCGCAGCAATCCGCCAAGCATCAAGACCGTTACACCAGGCGCCGGCGCCAACTCCTCCGCAATATTCATCGCGTTGGTGATTACCGTAATCCCGCCCGTCTTTCCCTCCCGGATCAACTTCGCAATCTCCTCCGTTGTCGATCCCGAATCCAATATGATCGTCGCTCCCGGTTGAATCCAATCCATTGCCCGCTGCGCGATCCGCACCTTGTCCCGATGGTTCACGGTTTCCTTGAACCGCACCGGATAGTCCCGCGATGGATCCAGATTCTGGATCGCCCCGCCATGCGACCGGGACAGGAGTCGCCGCTCCGCCAGATTATCCAGGTCTCCCCGCGCCGTCACCGCCGAAACACCCAGTTTTTCGACGATCTGCGGGATAGTTACACGCCCGCCCGCTTGCAGCATCGCAAGTATCTGCCGCCGGCGCTCCTCTGTGAGCAGTCTCGTGCTGCCGTACTTTTTTGTTCGAACCAAAGATTGAGTATATAAACACGTCCAAGCTTTCGTTTTCTGTCGTTTGACTTCCTTTATTTACTTTTCAGCCTCCGCATGACACAATGTTCGCAATTGAAGGGAGTTCCAATGACTTCACCTATACGTTTCATCCTCACTCTTTCCCTCCTCGCCTCCGCCGCTTTTTCCCAAGGCACCGACCTCGGCACCATCCGCGGCACAGTCACTGACCCTACCGGCTCGGTCATTGCCGGCGCCGCTGTGGAAGTCGTCGACTTAGGCACCAATCAATCCCGCAAAGTAACCACGAACTCCGCCGGAGTATATGAAGCCGGCGCACTCCGCTCCGGCCAGTACAAGGTCGTCGTCTCCATGGCCGGCTTCGCCACCACAGAACTAACCGGCCTCACGGTACGAGGCGGCGATGTTGCCAATGGCAACGCCCAGCTCTCCGTCAATACCGCCACTCAAACGGTCCTCGTCGAGGAAACCGCGTCCGCCGTCCAGACCGACTCCCCCGTCCTCGCCACATCGCTCGATAATAAAGTTCTTATCGAAATCCCCCGCGATAGCCGCGACATCTACCAGTTCCTCTATCTCAACCCCAACATCACGCAGTCCGCCAATGGCACCGGCAGCTTCAAGTTCCTCGGCGCGCAGAGCTACGGGGCCAGCTTCTCGCTCGACGGTCAGCGCTCCAACGGCGGCATCTTCGGCGAACCCACTGGCAGCCAACCCTCGCTCGAAGTCATCGGCGAGCTCAACGTTCTCTCCAATAGCTTTTCCGCCGAGTACGCCGGCATCGCCAACATCCGTGTCACTACTAAGCGCGGCGGAAAGGACTATCACGGCTCTCTCTTTTACAACAACCGTAACTCCGCGCTCTCCGCATGGGCTCTGCGTGACAAATTTGAGCTCGCCCGCTTCACGCCCTCTCCCGAACGCCCCGATTTCAAGAAGCCCTATTTTAATCTCAACGAATTCGGCGGCTCATTCGGTGGCCCCGCGAAAATCACCAGCAAGACATACTTCATGCTCGCGCTCGAGCGCCGCCTCGGTGCCTCTCCCATCGCCGCCACATCCACCACCCTCCCGCACCCCACGCTCTGGACCGGCAACTTCACGCGGATGAACGATTCGGCCAAACCGCTCGTACCAGCCGCTGTCACCCTCACCGCCGCCGAAGTCGCCAGTAATACGGTCGGAGGCCTCGGTCAGCGCTTCACCACCATCCCTTCCCGGCTACTCAATCCCGTCACGCAGGCCATCATTCAGAAATACTTCCCGAAAGTCGGGGTCGATGCCGCTATCAACGCCGCTAACGGGCGTCTCTCGCGCTTCTATCAAAGTTTGCCCACGCACGCCAACCGCACCCTCGGCACGGCGCGACTCGATCATGACTTCTCCGAGAAGAACCGCGTCTACGGCGTCTTCAATGTGCTGGATGGGGGCAGCGATTCTTCGCTCGTCCAGAGCCCGTTTACCGGCCTCGGAAATACGCAGACCGAACAGCGCAACTACACGTTATCGCTGTCCTATACGCGCATCGTCTCTCCATCGGTCATTAACGAAGTTCGCGGCGGATTCAACCAGCAGAATCTATTCCGCCACAGCAACACAACTCTGCGCGGCTTCCTCTCCTCAATCGGTTTCAACGACGCGGATATCGCTGCCTACGGCGCCTCCGTTGGCCTCGACACACTCGACACCTTCGGCCATCCGCGCATCCAGTGGGGCAACTACGCCGTATTCAACAACGGCGGCCGCAACACCTATCGCCCGCTCGATCAACGCCTCATCACCTTCGGTGACACCATGTCCTGGATCCTCGGCAAACATAGCTTCCGCGCTGGCGCCGACTTTGTCCGCAACGCCGCCACGGACGGCTTCGCCAACAATCGCGGCCAGGTCCGCGGAGCCATCAATTACACCGGCAACGCCGTCGACGCCTTCACCCGTTTTCTCCTCGGCCTTCCCGCCAATACCGCGCAATCCGTCATCGCGCTCCGCCCTCCCATGAAGGTTCACAACTGGGAAACCGGCTTCTTCGTCCAGGACGATTGGAAGGTCAATTCCCGCCTCACCGTCAATCTCGGCCTTCGCTACGAGGTCATCACGCCTTTCGTCGAAGAGAACGACCTCATGGTTAACTTCGATGCCGACGCAAAAGGCCTGAACGGCAAGCAGGGTATTTTCATCGTCCCGTCGGAAAGAACTGTCAAATCGGTTGACCCCCGCATTCTGAACTACGGCTACATACTCGCTAAGGACGCCGGTGTCGGCCGTGGCCTCGTGCGCACGGACACCAACAACTTCGCTCCTCGCGTCGGCGCGGCGTATCGGATCGCCAACAAATCGGTACTCCGGGGCGGTTATGGCATCTTCTATCCCACCTCCGCCGCCCAAGGCATGCGCGACGCCCTCGCCACCAATCCGTTCAATCAAACGGTCAGCCGGACCAACAACGCCGCCGCCCCGCTCCAGCCGTGGCCCGGAGCCACCCATGGCATCAGCCCTGTTTCCGGCGGCATGCGGGGAAGCACTGGCAACCTACCCGCGTTCAACATCATTCCGCTCGGCCTCATCTCGCCGCGCATTCAGCAGTACAACGTCACCTTTGAGCACGAGTTGCTATCGCGCATGACCATCCGCGCCTCCTACCTCGGCACACGGATGAACAATATGATCGCCGGAGTCGACCGCAATATGATCGCTCCGAGCGACACACCGTTCGGCACAACAACCGGCGACGGCGTCACCCCGTGTACACCCGACGACTTCGATTGCGACTACTCCGCGGCCGATACTCGCCGCCTGCCGTTCCCCGGCCTTGGCGACTACATGGCCAGCTATCAGAACCTCGGCAACGGCCGCTCCCACGCCTTCCAGACGGAGTTGAACCGTCGTGCCGCCAACTTCACGTTCAACATCGCCTATACGTACCTCGATCAGCAGACCGCCGTCCTCGACTCCGGTAATTCCACGCTCGGTGGCCCCACCTACAATCAGTTCAATCCCGGCCAGGATTTCGGTTGGGATTCCTTCGTAAGCAGGCACCGCATGGTGGCTTACGGGCTCTATGATGTGCCCTTCGGCAAAGGCCGTAAGTACGGCGGCAATACGCGCGGTATTACCGACGCTGTTCTCGGCGGCTGGCAGATCACGAGCAACATGTACGCCAAGTCCGGCACTGGCTTCACGCCATTCTGGTACTGCGAAAACTGCGGCCCCGCCTTCCCCGGCAACATCGGCAGCGGCTTCGTCGACGCCTACGGCGGATTCGACCAGTCCTTCCGTGCCCGCGTCACTGGCGACACTGGCCGCGTCGGCGACCAGCAGTGGAACCCCGCCGGCTTTACAGTACCCACCGTTGGCGCGGATTTCTTCAGCAACTCGCAAGTCGCCAAGCGCAATCAATTAATCGGGCCCGGCAGTGTTGGGGTGAATCTCGGTGTTCACAAGGTGTTCCGCGCCGGCGAGCGCGTTCGTGCCGACTTCGGCGCCGACATCAACAATCTCTTTAATCACCCGTTACTCTCACCAGCCGACAACGCGATCGCCAATCTCGGTTCATTCGCCATCGAGGTCGATCCGGCAACACTGAAGATCAAGCCGATCGCCCGCGTCACACCGAACCCCGACTTCGGCCGCCTGACCACCAGCTTCGCGCAAGACGGCATCGATCTCCGCCGCGCCGTCCGGCTGCGCCTCCGGGTGACGTTCTAACGGAACACTACTCCAGCCGCCCGAACATAATCCGCTCCTTCCGGCTAGGCGATGAGTCCCCCTGCGTCACCGTCAAATAAACCTTGCCCTCATATTGATGAAACGACGCATACTGAAACGACTTATCCGTCGCAAACCGGTATTTCCTCTCCCAGTGAGCTCCGTCCCGCGAAACGTCCACATTAAACACCGTACGCGACACCCCATTTACCCGCGTCGATTCCTGCCAGCCCAAATAATACACACCGCCAAACTTCTCAAAATTCGGCTTCGACGATCCTCCATTCGGCACCAGATCCCGATATGCCGGCGCCGTCCAGCGCACACCGTCCTTGCTCGTTGAAAACATATAATTCCCCGTCCCGCCATCCTGGCGGATAATCGCCATCCAAGTCCCATCCGGCAGACGGTTCACCGCCGACTCACTCAACTTCTCCGTCCCGGCGGGATTGACATGCCCCACCACGCGAAACGTGTCTCGCTTCCTGTTCAATTCCGCCAATCCATTCTGTCCGCCCGGATAGTTGTTCATCGCCACATAGGTCTTGCCGTCGAACTCCTTGAACGAATCAATCGTATAGAGTCCAAAATCCCGAGGCTCTCTTTTGAAACCGGCCGCCACGGCGTCTTCGTAGAACCGCCTCGGCTGCATATCGAAGATCCCCGCACGAGTCCGAATCCGAGCCTTCCGCAGCACCCCGGTAAACTCCAGGCGCTTCACATCGAAATCCAAATAATACGTCTGCGCCGGACGCTTCCCCGGTGCCTCGGAGGCAAAGAACGCCCGAACGGTCCGAGCGTCTTTCCGAATGATTCGCGGCACAAAGCACGATCCCTCCGGCAGCGTGGCATTCTTGAAGACCTGTCCTCCCTTCGCCATCGGCACCCGCTTCAACACCTGCATGGTCTTGATATCCACCACCGACAGCGTGCAATAGACAAACGCCCACTCCGCGTTCTCTCCGGGCTGCACATCGTTCGCCATCGCCACGATATAAGCTCGCCCGCCGGCAATCACGAACTCTGCGTCATGCGCACCCTTCACCTCCCGGCCCGTTACCGTTACCAGCCCCGCCATCACCCGGTCCGCCTCTTTCACCGGATCCCAATCCGCGGCCATTCCCAGTCCCGCCGCAATGATCCACGCCAGCATTGTCATTGAGAACCTACATTATCAACCAGGCATACACGATCCCGGCCCACATAACCTTTGTTTCCAATGGCCGTCTAAGTGAAATGCGCGGTTCCGCCATCCTCGCCGTTTTCACCCTCGCCCTCGGCATCGGCGCGGCCGTAGCCGTATTCAGCATCGTTGACGCCGTTCTCCTCCGCCCTCTCCCCTACCGCGACCCCGCCAGTCTCGCCGCCGTCTGGCTTACCAGCACCCGCGAAGGCACACTCTCCAAGATGTTCGCCGCGCACCGCGACTACGAAGAGATCCGCCGCCTCTCGCAGAGCTTCGAGTCCATTTCCGCCGCCACCTGGGCGAAGAGCACTGGGCGCACCCTTACCGGCCGCGGCCCCGCCCGCGACATTCTCACCATCCCCGCCACCGCATCGTTCTTTAGCACTCTCGGCGCCAACGCCGCCATCGGCCGAGCTTTCCAACCCGGTGACGAAACCCAAGGCTGTTCACTCGTTCTCGCGCATAGTTTCTGGTCTTCCACGTTCGCATCCGATCCCGCCATCATCGGCAAATCTCTCTCCTTCCAAACGCAAACCTGTACCGTCCTCGGCGTCATGCCGCCAACGTTCGGTTTCTACCCGCGCCAGACCCAAGCCTGGATCCTCCTAGGCCCGAACTTCACGCCCGGCCAGAACGATATGCTCGTCGGCATCTTCGGTCGCCTTAGGCCCGGCGTCACCACTGCGCAAGCCGAGGCGGAGCTCATCGGCATCTACCGCGCCCTTCATAAGGAAATCGAAACCCGCGACTTCCAACCCATCGTCCGCGACCTCCACAGCGAGTTCACCACTCTCGCCGGTCCCAACCTCCGCTCCACGCTCCTCCTCGTCTTTGCCTCCGTACTCCTTGTCTTGTTGATCGCCTGCCTCAACGTAGCCAACCTCCTCCTCGCCCGCCTTTCCGGCCGTCAGCGCGAGCTCGCTGTGCGCGCCACACTCGGCGCGTCCCAATTCCGCCTCGGTGCTCAGGTTCTCGGTGAAGGCTTTCTGCTCGCCGCATGGGGTACCGCCCTCGGAATAGGCCTCGCCGCTGCCGCCATTCGCATCTTCCGAGCGATCAGCCCCATCGAGCTCGGTGTGCAGCACGATATCCGCATCAGCCTTCCGGTTCTTGCGTTCAGCGTCGTCCTTGCCTTTGCCACAACGCTGTTCTTCGCCGGACTCCCTGCCATTCGCGCCGGGCGTGTCGATCTCGTCCATCACCTCAAGGCCGCCGGCCGTGGCCTCGTTCATGGCCGCCAGGGACTCGCCCGGGCCGTCATCGCCATCGAGATGTCCCTGTCTTTCGTCCTGCTCATCGGCGCGGTGCTCCTCCTCTCGAACGCCCTCCACATGCGCCTCGAACCCCTCGGCTACGACCCGGACGGAATCCTCGCCACCCGCATCGGCGCTCGCGACGACATCTACCAGCGGCTCCTCGAACGCATTCCCGGCGCGGCCCTTGCGTCTAAGCTCCCGCCAAACGTCGGCGGCAATCAGACGCTTGAGCGCCAGGACAAGCCCGTCGTCAAAGGCGCAGAAATCCACGACACAGGCGGCGACGCCGTCAGTCCCGAATTCTTCAACCTCCTCCGCATCCCGCTCCGTGCCGGCCGTGTCTTCACCGATGCCGACACGGCCGCCTCCCGGCAAGTCGCTGTCATCAACGAGTCCCTCGCGGCCAAGTATTTCCCCGATGGCGATCCCATCGGCCGCCGGATCCGCATCGGCGGCGGCAACATGCAATGGCTCACCATCGTAGGGATCGTCGGCAACACAAAGCACACCGAGTTCATGAACGAGACCCGGTGGGTCGAAACGCCAATCCTCTATCGGCCCATGTCGCAGGAGCCGCGTCCCGCCATGCAACTCGCCGTTCGCGGCTACAGTGCACAACACATCCAAGCCGAAATCGCCGCTGCCGACTCGGCAATTCCAATCGGTGAAATCGAGCCGCTCACCGTTCAACTTGGCCAAAAGCTTGCCTATCCTCGCTTCCGCGCCGTCATCCTCGGATTCTTCGCACTCTCCGCCCTTCTCCTCTCTGCCGTCGGTCTCTATGGCGTCGTCTCTCAACTCGTCGCGCGGCGTATCCCCGAATTTGGCGTTCGCAAAGCAATCGGCGCACAAACCGGACACCTGCTCTGGCTTGTCTTCCGCCAGGGCGGAGCGCCCGTTGTGCTCGGTCTCGCCGCGGGAGCCGCCTTCGTCCTTGCGTCGAACCGTCTCCTCGCTAACCTCTTGTATGGCATGACGCCATCGGATCCCGAGGCGCTCACCGCCGTCAGCGCAATCCTCCTTCTCGTTGCCCTGCTCGCCATGCTCGCCCCTGCCATACGCGCCGCGCGCATCGATCCCCTCACCGCTCTTCGTGACGAGTAACTCCGACTCACTCCGTGTCCAAGTTACCCGCCGCATCCGCTTTTTCTAATACAAACAAGCCACTTATACTAATGGCCTGCCGATTGCTATAAGAAGGCTGCCCGCCCGCCGTCCTCTCTGTTCCCCGGAAATCCCATGCCCCACCGCCTCCTAGTTGGGGTCGGCGTGTATCTTTTTGCGCTGACTTATTCCTGCTTATACAACTATTTCGACACTGACGATATGATGAACCTCTATGGCGCGTGGCACCGGTTCGGCGATCAAGTTCGCCCCGCCGGTGCCATTTTTTATCGCACCATCTTCGACGTCGCCGGCTTTCAGCCGCTAGCCTTCCATATCGCCGGTTTCGTGCTGATCTTTTTCAATCTCTACCTGTTTTCGCGCCTCCTCAATCACTTTGCCGGCAATCGCATCGCCGCAACCGCCGCGCTCCTGTTTGGCTGCTTCCAGGGCAGTATGTGGATGATATACGCCAGCACCGGGATGATCTACGATGTCCTCTGCGCCACGTTTCTCCACTTAGCACTACTGATAGCGATCGAACGGCCCGGCCGTTGGATACTCATTGGGATATTACAAGTCGCCGCGTTGAGCGCAAAGGAGTTAGGTGTAAGTCTTCCGCTGCTGTTACTGCTTTACGGCGTCTATTACAAACCCGTTTCTCGCAAGGTGCTGCTGCTCACGGCGCTCCTCTCGGCCGGATTCGTCGCTCAACGATTCCTGATTAAGAACCTCCTTACTGGGCACGAAGCCTACACGCCCGTATTCACCTGGGAACGGATCGGAAGCTGTGTCGCAACGTATACTACGATCCTCTTTTCCCATAGCCTGACCTTCACCCCGTTAGCCGCCGTCTTATTCTGGCTTGGCCTTCTCGCCGTCGCCGCCGCCATCCGCTCCTGGCGTATGTCCTTCGGCATCCTGTTCTTTTGGGCCGGCCTGTCCCCAATGCTCGTCGGGACTCCCCGTCATTCGGGCTACGTCTTCTATGTCTCCTTCATCGGCCTCGCTCTCGCCTTTGGCTCGCTCGCGGCGTGGATCCGTGCCGCTGTCCTCGCTCATCAGCCCCGGCGTTTTCTCCGCCCCGTGTTGACCGTACTCTTCCTAGCGGTGGTCGTAACGGTCCACTACTACCAGAAACGCGTCACCTTCAAGCGCAGCGAACTGCCCGGTGGCCAAGACGCTATTCGCACTCTCGCCAAAATCCACCTTCCACTCCGCCAGGGCCAACGCGTGCTCATCCTCAACAGCCCCGGCATGGCATCCAGCTATCTCGGCGCCTTCACTCTAACCCTTACCCATCGTGTCCGCGATCTTGACGTCGTTGAGGAACCCTGGCGCGAGGGATTCCGCCGCTCCGAAGCCAAATACGATCACGTTCTGGTTTTCCCGCCGGGCCGCCCCGATCCGATCATCCTCTCGACCCTCTCCTTGACGATGACAGCCGACGGCAGGAGCCCGAACATCAGCCCTACCCAGAACAGCGCCGTCGATATCCAATCGACATATCTGCTCCGGACCCCGCAGACAATCAGCAAACTCTCGATGCACAGTCCGAAGAACCAAAGCACCGCGCCAAACACCACCGCGCCCAGCAGTCCGGTAAAGAACTCCTTCACGGACGGGGCAAGACCAATCGCCAACCCAACCGCCATCCCCGCAAAGAACCCAAAACTGGGAATCCTTGACGCAGCCTCTTCCGACAAGCCCATCCAAAGAAACAACGGCCGCGCCATGATCAGTGCCCATGTCACCACAATCCCCATCAGCGCCATGTAGCCGATGGTTTTGACGGCCGTTTTCAACTACTTGCCCCAACCCGGATCGAGCATCAGGTACGCGTGCGCATACCGCCGCCCAAACTCCCGAAGGCTCGGCGAATCGAAATGCAGCACATCGCCTTTATGAACCAGCCCGCCGGACGAAACGAACGCCACGCGCGAACCGGCGGCCGCCAGTAGCGCCAACTGTTCGTTCATCAGCCGTGCGAGCGGATAATCGTTTTTCTCCCTCGTATATAAAAACTGCCCCAACTCGCCCACCACAATCGGCACATCGCCCAACTCGGCCCGTAGCGACTTCATCACCGCCAGCCACCGCTCCTGATACGACCGGATCAGCTCCAACTTGCCCGAATCGGCCTCACCCTGGTGCCAAAGAATGGCGCGCAGCCTGCCGTTTTTCATCGCTGTCTTCGCGCGGCGCAGCGCGTCGCTGTAGAGCTTGCCGCCCGGTTTCCATTCGTCGAGCGCGCTTCCCCCCATCGCTGCCGGAATAAGCCCGATCTTCTTTCCCGGCGCCCGGTCAGACAGCACTTTCGCGAAGCTCCGTCCAAGGCCCGTTCCCAAACGGTCCGGCCTGTCGAAGTGAATCGGTTCAATCGCCGGTACCCACGTCTCCTCCTTGGTCAACGTGAAGATGTTGGGGAAGGGAACCTTGTCCTGCTCCTCGATCACCCCGCGCCCCGCCATGTTGGACTGCCCGATCAGCAGGAACAGCTCCATCTCCTGGCCGAAGGCGGCGAGAGAGACAGCGAATAGAAGGAACCGGATCATAATCCAGCCATTCTATAGCGAACGAATCCGGATCGACCGGAACCAGCACTCCGATTGATGATTCTGCAGCGCGATAGCCGAGCGCTCCGGCAGCTTCTCCTCCAATCGAAGCGACAGGACCAGCCGGCCGTTTAGCCAGTGTTCAATCGACGGCTTGCGCACGACGATTTTCGACTCGTTGAATGCGCCCGCCGGACGCAGCGGAGGCTGCGTTGGCGCGGCCTTCGAATACAGAGATGCGGTGCCCCGCGTTGGATCGCGTTTGGCTTCGGCGCTCCGTTCGTCGTCTGTCAGTTGATACTCACAACCCCGCGCCCGCGCTTGCGGCCGGGCGGCGCTGACGCCTTTCGGCATCCATGAGTCGTACTTCGAAATCAGGTACTTCACGCCGCAGTTCCCGCCTGGCGCGATCTTCCAATGGAAGACTAATTCAAAATCGCCAAACTCCCGCTCCGTGCGGATGTCCTGAAACGTCGGCTGATGCACGACGGCCTTCAAACAGCCATCTTCAACCCGCCAGCAATCGGTTGGAAACGAATCGCCGGCAACCGGCATCCAACCCGCGGTGGAATTTCCATCAAACAAACTCACCCAGTCCTGTGCGCGAAGCCCTATGCCCGCGAACAGAACGGTGCGCCGCGCGACTGGAGCTTTCCACACACTTTCCATTTGAGTACAATCCTACCTATGAAACTTGCCCGAATTCTCATTGCGCTGTTTGCCCTTGCTTCCTTCCTTCCTGCCCAACCGGCCCCTAAAAAGGAAGCCGCTAAGAAGGAAGTAGTCGTCAAGAAGGAAGCCGTCAAGAAGGAAGCGCCCGCCACAACGGGTCTTATCGACCTCAACACCGCGGACGCGGCCACGTTGAAGACGATCCCCGGCATCGGCGACGCCTACTCCGCCAAAATCATCGCCAACCGTCCCTACAGAGGCAAGGACGAGATCGTTTCCAAGGCGGGCGTGCCCCAGGCGACCTACGACAAGATCAAGGACAAGATCATCGCCAAGCAGGCTCCAGCGGCAAAGAAAAAGTAATCACTCCGCTTTGATCGGATTGCGCAATACCCCGATCCCTTCAATATCCACTTCGACCATATCGCCGGGGCTCATCTTTTTGGTGGTCCCCGGCGTTCCTGTGTAGACCAGGTCACCGGGCTCGAGCGTGACGAACTTGCTCGTGAACGCAATCATGGTGGGCACATCGTAGATCAGCTCCGACGTCGATTGCTCCTGCACTACTTTGCCGTTCAACCGCGTGCGCAACATCAGCTTGCCGTAGTCGATGCCCGCGACGACATAGGGTCCAAGCGGACCGAACGTATCCGAACCCTTCGCGCGCCACCATTGAATGTCTTTATCCGGTCCTCCTTGCCATTGGCGTTCGCTGACGTCGTTTCCACAGGTGACACCGAAGACGCCGGCCGCGGCCTGCTCTTTCGAGGCATTCTTCAACTTCTTGCCGATCACCGCGACCAGTTCACCTTCATAGTGCACGTCGGTCGAGTCCTTGGGCAGGATGATCGGATCGTCCGGGCCGCAAATGCATGCGACCGGCTTGTAGAACATCTCCGGGCGAGCTGGCGGCGCCACCGTGCCCAGGTGGCTCTTGTAGTTCCGCGCGATTGCGACAACTTTCCCCGGAGCAACCGGAGCGAGGAGCTTCACGTCCTTCAGCTTGTGAACCGTTCCGTTCGGCTTGCCGCCTTTGAGGAAGTCACCGCTCAATTCGCGAATCTCTTCGCCAGCCAGCGCGCCGTATGCTACTCGAGTCCCTTTGCGGAACCGGACATACTTCGCAGGTCCGTTTTGCCCCTGTAACGCCATCGCGGTTGTGGCCGCGCCCAGAACAGTTCTCCGTGTCATGACAGAGATTCTATACAATGGAGGAAGACTCATGAGTGCGGAAGCAGCGAAGATCCCTCAACCGGCCAAACCCAGTGTGCCGATCTCGAAATGGTTGCCGGTGGTCCTCATCGCTTGGGCGATTCCCGGCGCCGGCCATCTTTATTTGAAGCGAACTCAGCGCGGTGCGCTGATCGGCTCGGCCACGATTCTCTGTTTCCTGTTCGGTCTCATGATGCGCGGCGCCTTCTTCGAACCGCAAACCGGCGACCTCCTGTTGACGTTGATCAACGTCGGCGGCCACATCGCCAACATCATGACGGGCATTCCCTACTTCCTGGCGACTTGGCTTGGTTATAACCAGCCCGACGTCGCCGGCCATGTGCACGACTACGGAACGAAGTTCCTGGTTGGCGCCGGCCTGCTCAACATTTTGAACATGGTCGATGCCTGGGAAATCGCCACCGGAGAAAAAGAGTAAGCCCCCATGCCCAAGGTAAACCTCAGTCACATGGAGGCTTCGATCCTCCTCGCGCTCTTGATCTCGGTTGTTCTCGGTGTGGTCACCAAGAAGACCGATAAGGAGCGGCTGCACTACGGCTTATATTGCTTCGGCTGCTTCCTGGCCACCCTGTTCGGTCTAGGGTGGCTCATGAAGCTCGGCCACGGCTAATACGGGGACGGTATACTCAATTCCCTATTTCCGCCGCCGCCCGGCCACGGCTGAGTTCTACTTCAGCGCCTTCTCGATCGCCTCGGCCATCTCCGGCGAATCGGGCTTCACGCCGGGTTCGAACCGCTGCAGCGGCTTGCCGTCTTTGCCGACCAGGAACTTCGTGAAATTCCATTTCACCTCGCCGCCCACATTGGGGTTGGCCGATTTGTCGGTCAGGTACTGATACAGCGGCGTGGTGTCGCCACCCTTGACCGAAACCTTCGACATCATCGGAAACGTAACGTTATAGGTGCGTGAGCAGAACGTCGCGATCTCTTCGTTCGTACCGGGCTCCTGCGCGCCGAAGTTGTTGGCGGGCACACCGATGATGACCAGACCCTTGTCCTTGTACTTCGAGTATAGACTCTGCAATCCCGTGTACTGCGGCGTGTAGCCGCATTTGCTGGCTACGTTGACAACCAGCAGCACCTTGCCCTTATAAGAAGCGAGCGGTGCTGCCTTTCCATCGATGGTGTTCAGCGTGAAGTCGTGCACGCTGGAAGCGGAGAACGCGGCGGCTGTCGACATAGCGAGTGTAATCAGTAGATTCCTCATGTTCGAATTATCCTCAATTTCTGATCACACAGTGACGAACGCGCGCGCGAACACCAATAAAAAAGCCCACAGCAAGCCGTGGGCTTTTTCATTAAGTTGTGAGCCGGCGACTACTCGCTCAAATGGAAATTCGCCACAAACGCGCTGGCCTTCTCCGGGCTCGACCAGGTCGTTCCCAAAGCATCGCCCTTATAGTTGTGGGCGAGAGCATAGGCCGGCATCGCATGGTCGACTTCCGTCAACGGCGGATACCAAACATCTTCGTGCGAGCAGACTTGATCGGCCTTGCGAATGCCGCGTGTCTGGATCGCCGCCAAAGCGCCCGCCTGCAATTTCGCCGTGGCTGTGTGGACGTTGTTGTCCTCCACTGTCAGTGTCACCGGTTTGTAGTCGATGCGAACGACGTCGCTCAACAGATCCTTGCTCATACGTTGCGCAAAGGACTTGAGCGCAAGACGCTGTTCCGGCGTCGCGTTTTCGTCGATGATCAGCACGGATTTCACCGGATACGCCGTGTGATGCACATCACCGAGCGTGGCCGATGCCTTGACAACTCCCACTACGCCGAGACCGTCAAGGCTGACGCCTTCCCAGGTCCCCTTTTCAATCTTCCAGCCCATGACCGCAAGATTGCCGGCCATTTCCACTTCGGAGTTCGCGAAGCAGGGCCCGACGAATACATCGGCGGAGCGGGCTTCTACATATGTTCCGCGAATTTGCTTGGACGGGAAGCCCGCTCCAAACAGAAACGAGGCACTGCACAGAACCATTAGCGCTTTCTTCATCCGAGTCTCCTGCCTTAAGGATACAACGCTCGTTAGAGCGCCTTGTAACACTTCCGGGTTTCGTTGCATTCGTACTCGTCCACCAGCTTGGAGTCGGGGCCGAGACACTTTTGGGTTAAATGGCACCAGAAGGCGCGATCGTTGCCATGCGGGACTTTGGGGTCCCACATGGCGTCGATGAACATACCCTTCCAGCGGAGGTTGTCGCAACGGTCGTCGTCTGGCCTGGTTAAGCCGGCACGTTCCATTGATTCGCTGCCTCCTTATGCTTTGATGCCGGCGGCGGCGAGCAGGGCGCGCTTAACGGCAACTTTGGTCAACTGCACTTTGTAACGATTGCCGCTCAACGGAGTGGCATTGGCGACCGCCGCTTCGCCGGCCGCTTCGGCCGTTTCCACGGTAATCGTTTTGCCGACAAGCATCTTCTCCGCCTGGCTGGCGCGCCAGATGGTCGGCGCGACGTGGCCGAGTGCGATGGACGCCGAAGATACGGTACTGCCGTTCATGCGGAGGGCGACGGAAGCCGCGGTGAGCGGCCAGTCGACCAATTCGCGCTGGCGGACTTCGTACGTCGCGTTCTTGGTTGCCGGGACCGGAATGAGGATCTCGGTGACGAGCTCATTCGGCTTCAGGTCGATTTCGCGCTGGCCGTCCGCGGTCGGAGCGACGAAGAACTTTTCGACCGGAACCGACCGGCGGCCGGAAGCGCTGGCGATGGTAACCGTGGCGCCGAGCGCGACAAGCGCGGGACCAAGCGTCGACGCGCTGACGAAGTAGGCTGGGCCGCTGGAGAAGATCGCGTGGAACTTGTTCTCCCCATTGGGCACAAGCGCTTCACCGCCCGGACCTTTGCCGAGCAGTCCGAAGCCGCGGCGGAAATACCAGCAGCGGGGCCGCTGGCAGAGGTCGCCGCCCACCGTACCCATGTTGCGCAGTTGCGGGCTGGAGACCCCCATGGCTGCCTGGATGAGCGAAGGGTAGGAGGAGCGAATGGCTGCGTTGGAGGTCAACTCGTCGAGTGTGACGGTGGCTCCGATGCGCATCTGGCCACCCTTGCGGGAGATGCCGCCAAGCTCCTTGATGCCCTTGATGTTGACGACGCGCTTTGGCGACTGAACGTAGTCCTTCATGAGGCTCAGCAAGTCAGTCCCGCCGGCAAGGACGGCAGCGTCCTCCCACGTGGAACCGAGGGCGGCAAACGCCTCTTTGAGATTGGCCGGGTTGGCGTATTCAAAGCTCTGCATGTTATGCGTACCTCTTGTTGCCGAGAGCGTTCAGCACGCGGTCGGCAGTGACAGGAACCATGGGGATACGGACGCCGAGAGCGTTGTGGACCGCATTGGCGATTGCCGCGGTTCCGCCGATGGCGCAGGGCTCACCGAGACCGATGACGCCGCGCTTATCGTGCACTTCCTGGATGTCCATATGAACGACGATCTCGCCGATGTCCGGAAGGCCGGCGAGCTTATAGAACTCCATGTCCGGGTTCAGGACGCGGCCGGTGACCTGATCCATGACCCGTTCTTCGAAGAGCGCCGAGCAGATGCTCATAATGCAGGCGCCGAAGACCTGGCTCTCAGCCGTCTTTGGATTGACGACGAGGCCACAGTCCTGCACGGCGACCATCTTGCGCATCTTGACGATCCCGGTTTCGGTATCGACTTCCACTTCGGCCATCTGTACGCCGGCCGCGCCGAGCGTGTTCAAGCCTTCGCGCGCGGCCTGCGCCGGAACGTTTTCGCCCATCTCTTCGATCGGCGAGGGGCCAATCTTCTGAGCGGCCTGCTTCCAGCTCATGGCCTTGTTCGGATTGCCCTTCACCTGGATACGGCTGTCGACGGCTTCGAGCTGATCGGGCGGGACGCCCAGCGAAGGGGCGACCTTTTCGAAGAGCTTTTCGAGCGCGTTGATCGCCGCCTTGCGGGTCGAGGTGCTGACGCCGCCAATGGTGGTGGAGCCGCCCGAAGGTCCGGACGCCGGATAGCTGTTCTTGCCGACCTTCACCTTGACGGCGCTCATCGGCAGGCCGAGCGATTCAGCGGCGACCATCGTGATACAGGTACGCGTGCCGGTGCCGATGTCCTGCGAACCGAGTTCGACTTCCACCGAGCCGTCCGGATGGATGGTGAGCTTGGCTTTGGAAGCGTGACCGCCGCCGCCCCATGTGGCGACGCCGATTCCGACGCCGCGGCGGATCGTGCCTTTGCCTTCGCCGGGCGCGTGGTACTTGTTCTTCCAGTCCATCAGCTCGGCGGCCTTATTGAGCTGGTCCTTGTAAGTGTCCGCTCGCAGCGTGAGTCCCGCGTTCTTCTGCAGGAGAGCCAGCGGATCCATATTGAGCTTGGCTGCCAGGTCCGTCAGTGCCGAGCAGGTGAGGAACGAAGCCTGCGGATGGTTCGGCGCCCGCCACGCGCGCTGCGGTCCCGCGTTAAGGGCAACCGCGGCGTGGTTGTTCCGGCGGTTCGGAATATTGACGAACACGTACGGAATCGGTGCCATACCGCCGCCGCCGAAACCGCCGGAGGACCAGGAGTCGGACTGCCATGCCGTGATGGTGCCGTCGGACTTGGCGCCGATCTTGATCTTGGCGTAATGCGATGGGCGCACCCCCGCGATGGTCAGTTCCGTGGCGCGGTCAAGGAACAGCTTCACCGGCCGGCCGCCGGATTCCTTGGACAGTTTCGCTGCTTCGGCGCCCCATGTATCCGGTGGAAACTTGGAGCCGAAGCCGCCGCCCATGTAATCGCAGGTAACGTTGATCTGCGTGGCAGGCACGCCGATCAGTGTCGCTAGCTGCGTGGCGACCGTCGAGACAGCCTGTGTGGAGGGCCAGTAATCAAGCTGGTCGCCTTTCCACGAAATCACCTGTCCGTGTGGTTCCAGGCAGCAGTGCGTGATGACCGGGATACCGTAATCGGCTTCGAGTTTGACGTCGGCTTCGGCGAGCGCCTTGTCCGGATCGCCGGTTATCTGTTCGCCGGCGGCCTTGGCGCGGGTGCCGACTTTCGCGAGATTCTCGTCCTTGACGACATGAGGGAGAACTTCCCAATCGATCTTGACGGCGCGCACCGCGTCGCGGGCGGCTTCTTCAGTGGTGGCGGAGATCGCGACAATCTCGGCGCCCGCCCACTGTATTTCAGCGCCGGCTTCGACGAAGTTGCGAACGGCGGTGACGCCCGGGATGGCCTTGGCGGCGGAGGTGTCGATGCTGCGTATCTTGGCGTGCGCATACGGCGACGTCACCATCACGCCGTGCAGGAGTCCCTGCGGGTTAAGGTCGCTGGGATACTTGGCGCGGCCGGAGGACTTGGCGGGCCCGTCGAGACGGCTGATCCGCTGCCCCATGATCTTGCGCTTGTTCATCGGCGGCCATTTGTACTCAGGCATTGGAACCTCCCTTGTAGTTCTTGGCGGCTTCCAGGACAGCGGCGCGGACACCGACGTAGGTGCCGCAGCGGCAGATGTTGCCCGCCAGGCCCTTTTCCACTTCTTCCCTGGAGGGGTTGGGGTGCTTGTCGAGGAAACCTTTGGCTGCCATGACGAAGCCCGGTGTACAGTAACCGCACTGCTGGGCGTCGTTGTTCACGAAGGCCGCGGAGACGGGATGGAGCTGGCCTTCGGGGGCCAGGCCTTCGATGGTTTGAATGTTCTTGCCAACGGCGTCGACGGCGAGCATGGTGCAGCCGTAGACAATTTTGCCGTTGACGGAGACAGTGCAAGCGCCGCAGGTGCCGCGATCGCAGACGCGCTTGGCGCCTGTCAGATCCATGCGATTGCGAAGTGCGTCGAGCAGAGTCGTCCGGGGTTCAACCTTAACGGAACGTTTGCGGCCGTTAATATCGAGCGAGATCTCGACCTCCCCAGAGAGTACCTTAGGGGCGGCTTGTGCTTCGGCTTCAGGTGCGAGAACACCGGCGCCAACAGCACCGGTACCAATACCAGCGCCGCGGAGCCAGGAGCGGCGGGAGAAGCCGGATTGAGCTCGCTTGTCCTTATCGGAGTCGTTTGTGGAACTCACCGGGACACCATCCTTTCTGATCTTTTCACCTGTGTGATAGCAGGGTAGTGAAACGCTGAACTATCTTAATACACCTTTACCCAAACGTGGCGGCCCGGAACGGGTGATTTTGGCGCGCAAGGGCGCGGTAAACGGCTTCATGCCGCCAACCGCTCGAAGAGCGTCGGCTGGCGCTTGGGAATCGCCCAGAGTGCCAGAGCGATGGCCATCGCCATGTCGTCGTGTTTAGACTGGCCGCTCTGCGATTCGATGGCAGCCAGTTCGCCGGCCAGCTCGTCCCGGAGCGGCAGCTCCGCCGGGAAGACGAGCAGCCGGTTTTCGAGTACGAAGCGCAGCATCCCGGTCAGTTCGGAACGCGAAACCGAATAGTTCCCGTTTGGAAGCTGGACACCGGTACCGTTTGCCGCAATGGACGCACCGAGTATGTGGCAATCAAGCCGGGATTGACGGAGCATCTCCAGTACCGGAACGCCGGGTCCGCCTGCGTCGACGGCGAGTGTGATGCTTAGCCGGGAGCCGAAATGGCCGGGCGGCGGCTTCAGCACGACCGGGCGGATCTTGGACGGAATCTCCCCCGGGGACGCTCCAAGCGAAACCCTCTCGATGGCGCGCAAGTGCAGGCGCGTCGTTTGATAAAAGGCGAACGTGACAGGATCGCGGCGGTTGCTTGTCTCTTCGACAACGTCGATGATGGCGACGGCGGAATAGTCATTCCGCTGGCCTAAGTCGAGCCCCACGAAAGTGCAATGGATGTTTTGCATACGGTTACTCTTCAACTAACGGGTAGCATCCGCCACCAGGGTAACCGGCGTTCAGGAATCTCGCCTCGGCCGCAAGTAATAGAAACAGAATCGGTTAGGCTTCCAAAGTTTATTTTCAACCGCTGTGACCGCCGATCCCGGCGCCCTCGCTTTCCCAAATCGTGGCATAGTTGTCTTTACACGGAGTTGAGGGAGTCGGCACCACGATGCGCCGGACTTGGGATGTCGAAACCAGTTCTGCGAGGAGATTCATGAACCGGCGTGACTTTTTAGGCGGCGCCGCGGCCGCCGCGAGCCTGACAGGGTGTGCCAACCGGACCAGATCGGCCGTTGCGCCTCCCGCCCCTTTGGCGCCGAGGGACATACTCCCCAAGTTGATGCCGATACGGGCCGACGTGGACCGCATGTTCCGAATCACCGTGTGCCTGCGGCCGTTCCGCGCCGCCGGCCCGCGCATGGACGTCGAGAAGGTGGGGGAGAAAACCGTCGTTCACAACTACGGCCACGGCGGGAGCGGATGGTCGCTGTCGTGGGGATCGAGCACTCTTGCGGTTGAGAAGGCGATGGCGGCCGGCGAGAAAAACGTTGGCGTGATCGGCTGCGGCGCCCTTGGGTTGACGTCGGCGCTTCTGCTGCAGCGAGCCGGGGCCAAAGTTACGATTTACGCGAAGGAGCGCCCGCCGGACGTGCGCTCGGCGCGGGCGACTGGGTCGTGGACGCCGGATTCGCGCGTGGCGCTGGAGGACAAGGTCTCGGCGGATTTTCCGGCTCTTTGGGAGAAGATGTGCCGGACGTCGTTCAAGATGTACGAAAGTTTTTTGGGCATGGCGGGGAATCCCGTGGAGTGGCTGGATCGCTACCAGTTGTTCGACGAAAACCGGCGGCGCGCAAGACAGCCCGGCGGGAGCCGGCCGGATGGTGCGCTGTCGTTTGCGCATTATCAGGACCGTGTAGCGGATCTCACGCCGCGGCCACATGTGCTGCCGCCGGGAAGCCATCCGTTCCCAACCTCGGGGGCGCTCCGGGACACCGGTTTGACGTTCAATATTGCGGCCTATTCGCGGCTGCTCGTTTCGGACTTTTTGGTCGAGGGCGGAAAGATGGAGCGGCGGGAGTTTCACTCGCCTTCGGAACTGGCCGAGTTGCCGGAGAAGGTCCTGATCAATTGCACCGGTTACGGAGCGCGAGCGCTTTGGAAGGACGAGTCGATTGTGCCGGTGCGCGGCCAGATTGCCTGGCTCCTGCCGCAGCCGGAAGTGAACTACGGGGTCATGTACAAAGGCGTGTACGTGCTTTCGCGGCGGGACGGAATCGTCGTGCAGGACGGGGGGATTGGAGAGATGGAGGGGTACAACGACGCGAATGAGTCGCCCGACAGGAAGGCGGCGGAAACGTCGGTAGGCGTGGTGGCGGAGTTGTATGCGCGGATGGCGGCGGGAAAGGGATAGAATACGCGGGCGAAGGAGATCGCCCGGTGTTCCTGATTCTGATCGCTCAGGTTGTTCTGGATTTTGGGTATTTCCGTAATTTCGTCGAGCCCGTGCTGTTGAAGAAGCGGCCGGAGCTGTCCGCATGCGTGACCTGTCATGAACATGGGACGCCGCCGTTGCAACCGCTGGCGGCCGGTGCGACGGGTTGGAGCGAGGAACAGTCGCGGAAGAATTTTGCCATCTGGAAGCAGTTCGTTGTGCCGGGCGCGCCGGAGAAGAGCAAAATGCTGCTGCACCCGCTGGCGAAATCTGCTGGCGGAGACAAGTTTCACGCCGGCGGACGGCACTTCGCGTCGAAGAGCGACGAGGATTATCGGACGCTCGCCGAATGGGTGCGTGGCGCGAAGTCGCCGGGCGGCGCCGGTGTCGTGCGTGTGCTGCAGTCGAACTCGGCGGGAGACTCGATTCACATTATCGATCCTGCGAAGAATGAGGTTGTAGGGCGGATTGATGGCATTGAAGTGCCGCACGGGCTGGTGATCTCGCCGGATGGCACGCGGATATATGTGACAGACGAAGCGTCGCGAACCTTGGACGTGGTGGAGTGGCGGTCGCTGCGCGTATTGAAGCGGATCCCGTTGAGCGGGCGGCCGAATAATGTTGATGTGCGGCCGGATGGCAGCAAGGTTTATGTCGGCATTCGCGAGGCGCCGGGTGCCGTGGACGTGATTGATGCCGGTTCGATGAAGAACGGGAAGACTGTCGCGGTGAAGGGAGAGATTCACAACGTATATGTGACGCCGGACGGGAAGTTTTTGGTGGCGGGGTCGATTGCGGCGAGTACGATTTCGGTGATCGATACGACGGCGGACACGCTGGCTTGGACGCTGACGCTGAGTGCCGGGATTCGGCCGATGGCGTTTACGAAGAATGCCGATGGGTCGACGAAGGAGATTATCGTGCAGCTCTCGAACTATCACGGGCTGGCCGTCGTGGACTTTGCCTCGCGCAAAGAAGTACGGCGCGTGGAGTTCCCGGATCTGCCGGGGCATGAGCGCGAGACCGAGGGTCTGCAGGGGTCGCCCTCGCATGGGCTGGCCATTTCACCGGATGGAAAGACGGTATGGGCTACGAGTAAGTATTACGACGCGGTTTTTGCGTTGTCGCTGCCGGAGCTGAAGGTGTTGAAAGCCGTGCCCGTGGGCCTGCATCCGGATTGGCTGACGATCCCGCCCGACGGGAAGAGTCTCTATGTTGCCGTCGCCGGGGATGATGAGACCGTTGTCGTGGACACCGCGAGCATGAAGGTGGTGAAGCGGATTCGCGTGGGAGCGGTGCCGAAGCGGGTCACTAGCGGCGTGTTGCGATGAGCTTTATTCGAACGTAGCGAGCCAGCGGACAGGCAGATAGGCCGCGAGGGCATTGGCGAGCCGTTCATCTGCGGTCACCATCGGCGCGCCAATGGCTATCGC
Source organism: Acidobacteriota bacterium (assembly GCA_016185425.1). GTDB lineage: Bacteria > Acidobacteriota > Terriglobia > Bryobacterales > Bryobacteraceae. The sequence continues at coordinate 326,123 of JACPNQ010000024.1, forward strand.
GAGAGCGGCGTAGATCGAATCGTAGACCGTTCGGTCGAATTGAAATGCGATCTTTGTCGCGCTGATAATGAGCGGATTCGTAGGGTAGCTGGTGAGGCCCAGAGCGATCAGGTCATCGATTCCATCCTGCGCGTTTGAAGACTTAATGTAGCCGCGCTTGACCGATTTCCAGAGTATATTGCCCATTTCCGGCCAGAAGAGGTCGGGGACGGCTAATTGGACGGTCCCCTTTACGTGTCGCATCAACAGGCGGCGCGCTTCGTCGTGGTGGGCTTCATGGTCTGCCGGCAAGACCCACTTGGCGGCGACACTGGCGTCGACAATGTACTTGCTCAACGGGCGCGATCCTCACGGATCAGATCGAGGGTCGACGGCATGTCGCGGTTAGGTTTTTTGTAGCGTTTAGTGATTGTTTCATACGCCTTCCGGCGTCGCGCCAGTTCGGCTCTTGTGGGAAAGGCTCCTTCGAGAAGCTTCAGAACTTCCGACGATATGGAAGTCCGGTTCGCCCGGGCGTGTGCGCGTAGGGCCTCGTAGGTCTCCTCGGGAACTCCTTCGACATAGAGGGTTGGCATAGTGTCTCCTAGGACTAGTCTAGCAACTTGCTAGGGTGTTCCAAGGTTCTTCGGCAAGTCAAGTACGGGATTGGATTGGAAGAAATGAAACGGCCGGATGTGGAAGTGGTGCCACATGGTCGGCATCACCGGCCAATCCTCCGAACGCGGGATGTGGTGGAAGCCGAGCGTGTACCAGCCGACGATGTCCGTATTCACGATAGAGCGGTTGGCTTGGGTCCAGACTGCGAGACCGTCGTCGCCTGTTGCGCTCGTTGGGTACGTGCCGGAGGCGTAGCGCTGATTCGCGTCGTACGGCGTCACCCAGAATTGGTGCTCGGAAAAAGCGCCGAGTTTTTGCGGCGGGTCATCAGGGGACATGAGCGATTTCGCCGTCATCCCGGGCATGACTTCGTAGGCGGTGGAATGGCCAAGCGCCCCCTTCACCGCCGGGTTCATGAACATCCACATCGATGGCTTGTCCAACTGGATGTCGAGGACCGCGTCCTTCTCGCGAGCCGCGACGGAAGGCTGCGATACCCAAATGGATTTGCGCATAGGGTCGTTTTCGAGAAGCTTCGGCACCATGCGGTGAGTCATGAAGCTGTTGGCGGGACCGTCGACATCGAGGTCGAGGCGGAAGGAGAAGTAGTGGTCGTGGTTGACGCCGATGGTGTTCGCCGCTACGAGTTGGCCGTATTCGAATGCGGTGTGGTTGTTATGGGCGGTCTTCTGCGCCGTGGACTTTGTCTCAATGACACCGGTAGCGCCGACCGCGCCTTCGATAGTGCCATCGGGATCGAAACGCCAGTCGAGGATATAGTCGTAGTTGCCGATCGTCGCGGTTGAGCGAAGGATGAGCTGCCGCGTGGGGCGGCCGTAAACCTCGCCGTCTTCCGAGTGTCGCCAGGCGGGGCCCTCGGGATTGCGTTCGAAGAGGCAGGCCATGCGGCTGCGGAGTTTGGGAGAGCCGTTCTCGTTGACAGCAAGACCGTCAAACCAGGTGGCATGAGCGGGACAGTCGACGCCGGGACGAAGAGGCTTGAGGAAGCCGGAAGTATAAAACTCGCCGGCGTCGATAAAGATGCGATTATTCCAGCCGGGAGCGGGGTCCATGTAGGGGACGTAGAGTTCACTGACACTGCCTTCATACAGGATGGAGCGCGGGCGGCCATTGTCGATGAACCGGACTAGATTGAGCACGACGCCGACGCGTTGATCGATCCGGAAGCGGAAGCGCCAGTTTTGCCAGGAGACTTCACCCTTGTCGATTTTGTAGGCGGGGCCGAGCGGCTGGCTAGTGGAGATAGGTGTCGTGTGTGGGCGAGGATTTTCGGGGATCTCTTCGTAGTTGATATCGCCGGTGGGAATGGGAAGGACTTCGGAGTCGGTGACTTTGAGAACCTTCTTCGCGGCGAAGTCAAATAGGATGGTGAGACCCTCGATGGAGCGGCCCCAGCCGTGATAGACGCGGCGCATTTGCGAGCAGGAGGCGAAGCCTACGCGCTGCGTGGCCTGTTCAGGCACCGATTGATACGCGCCGGGGATCGCGACACAAGAGATGGTGCGGAGGTCGGTGATGCCGCGCTTTTTGAGGGCGGCGGAGACTCGGGGGTCATTCTTGATGGTGTCGTCGTTGTTGAGGATTTCTGTGTGAAGAGTGGGCGCCTGTGCGTTTTTCAGCTCCTGAAAATCGACGACGCGTTTGGCGTTGATATCGACCTGGGCCGAGTAGGATTTGCCCTCGCGGAGGAGGATGGCATCGGCGCGGCGGCCTGCTGCCGTGCCGGCGAGGACAGCGGATTTCGACGGCGGTCGAAGGAGGACGCTGGCGAAAAGCGTCCCATCGGGGAGGCGATTGGCCGCTTGGAGGGTTTCGTAGACGGTCCAGTATTCGGCGGTGGTGAGCGAGTCGAGCGGATGCTGGGCGAAGGCGGGGATGGCGGCGGCGATGAAAAGTGCGAGGGTGCGCATGGGATTGGCCGGTAGGATAGCAGAGGCGATATGCTTTGTGGTCATGATGACCCGTCACTTGTTGAGGCTCTGCCTGGTTGCGCTGCCGGCGGCGGCTGCGGGGACACAATGCGACAAGCTGGCGGCGATGACAATTCCGCAAGTGCGGATTGCCGCGGCCGCCGTTGTGAGTGCGGAGGGAGGACTGCCCGAGTATTGCCGGGTGCAGGCCATGGCGCGGCCAACGGCGGATTCAGAGATCCATTTTGAGGTGTGGCTGCCGGCCGCGGCAAGTTGGAACGGGAAGTTTCAGGGCGTTGGTAATGGCGGGTACTCGGGGGCGATTGCCACGGCGGCGTTGAAGAAGGCCTTGCAGGCCGGGTATGCGGCGGCGAGCCACGATACGGGACATTCGGGCGACAACATGATGTTCGCCCAGGGACATCCGGAGAAGCTGCGCGACTATGCGTATCGCGCCGTGCACGTGATGACGGAAAACGCGAAGCTGCTCGTTCGCGTGCACTATGGTAGGTTCGCGGATCGCGCGTACTTCGTCGGGTGCTCGGCGGGTGGACACCAGGCGTTGTCTGAAGCGCAGCGGTACCCGGACGACTATGACGGGATCGTGGCAGGTGCGCCGGCGAACAATCGTATCCGCCAGACGTTTGCGTTCTTATGGTCATGGATGGCAACGCATCCGGACGGCGCGCTGGTGCTGCCGGGCGAGAAACTGCCGCTAATTACGAAGGCCGTCGTAGATGTGTGCGACACGACGGATGGTTTGAAGGATGGACTGGTGGGAGATCCGCGGAAATGCGGGTTCGATCCGGCGGCGCTGTTGTGCAAAGGCGCTGGCGATGGGCACTGCCTGACGGTTGGCCAGGTGGAGGCAGTGCGGAAGGTCTATGAAGGCGTGAAGGATCCGAAGACGGGAGAGCGTATTTTCGCGGGGTGGCCGAAGGGGAGTGAGGACTTCGGCGATGGGAGCTGGCGCCAGTACATCTTGAACCCGAAGGAACCGATGCGCGCGGACTTCTTCCGGTTCTTCTTGTTCCACGATCCGAATTGGGATTGGCGGACGATTCAATGGGACCGGGACTTGGCTTATGCGGAGAACAAGCTTGGTTTCATGCAGGCCGTGGACAGGAATCTGGCGCCGTTCGCGCGCCGAGGTGGAAAGCTGCTGATGTACGCGGGGTGGAGTGATCCGGTGGTGGCGCCCGAGGATACGGTGCGCTACTACGAGGAAGTGACGGCGGCGATGGGAGGTGCGCACCAGACACTCCCATTCGCACGCTTGTTCATGGCGCCTGGAATGGGGCATTGCAGCGGCGGACCGGGGCCGAATCAATTTGACGCGGTGGGAGCGCTGGACCAATGGGTAAGCGCCGGGCGGGCTCCCGAGCAGATGGTGGCGACCCATGCGACAAAGGGCACCGTCGACCGGACGCGGCCGTTGTGCCCTTATCCGCAGGTGGCGAAGTATAAGGGGAGTGGCAGTATCGACGAAGCCGCTAACTTCGCGTGCGCCGCGCCATAGCGGCGGAATTGATTAGCGCACCGAGCACGATGAGAACCGTACCGGGGAGCGTAGCATCCGCAACAATACAAGCGCTGCCGGCGGCGGCAAGGAGGACTGGCAATACGCTCCCGGTGGCGCGGGCGCGCCAGGCGACCGCGGCCAGGTTGAGTAGCAGTAGCGCCGCGATTGCGATCTGCACGCCGAGAGATACGGAGGCGCCCGTGATTGAAGAGATCCCGGCGGCGCTGAGCCATGCGGCCCAGCAGAGGGGACACTTGGGCAGCAGTGCGGTGAAGATGGCCGCGGCGGATCTTGCAAGTGGCCAGGCGTGCGACGGGGGAGCGGATTTCAGGAGAGCCATGGCCTGCTCACAGATTTCGTTTTCGTCCCATTGGGCACGCTGGCAGGACGCGGCGGTGCGACCCTGTTTATCGAGCAGGAACAGTTCGATGCGATGCCGGTTGACGAGGCCGTCGAAAAAGTTGACGCCCAGATGAAAATGATCGCGGAGCGGATCGATCCCGCCTTGCACACGAAGGACGCGATGCTGCTCGCTGAACTGCAGACCACGGTTCGCGGCAAAGCGGCGAAGGCGTGCGGGTGTGTCGAAAGCGGAGTCGTAGGAGATGGCCGCGGTATGAATCCTGGTGCCCGATTCGTGCGAGGAGAGCAGCTTTTGCAGGCGCGCGAGCTTCCAGACAGTGAGGGAGCACTTCAGCGGATTATCACAGCGCGTGTAGAAGAAGACGACGACCGTCGGATGGCCGGTGAAAAGGTCGCGATAGGTTGTGAGGACGCCGTCCTGATCTTCAAGGATGAGCTCATCAACTACGGGCGAAGGGCCGAGCCGATGAAACAGTTTGCCCAGCCCTGGCGGAAGGGGGCAGCAGCCGGATGACGTTGTGCCGGCTGCCAGCCATTCGTCAGTTTGGCGCAACTCGCGGATCGGGGTCGTGACGTTGGCGGAAGAGGAATCCGGATTGAGAGTATCGAAACTGATCAGGTCGTCATGCCCGCTGATGTTTTCGAGTGCCCGGCGGACAAAGGGCTGGAATGCGGGAGACGGCGCGGAGTAGGACCGAAGAGCAATGGCGGCGGCCGCCACGAGGTGCGGGTCCATCCCGTTGTCGAGTTCTTCGAGTACGAAGGGAAGGGCGGCCTCGGGTAGCGGGCCGCGAGCCAGGTCGAGGAGCGCGTGAACACGAATTTGCGTGACCTCCTGGGACGTCTGTTGGACGTAGATCGGATTGCTCTCGTCCAACAGATCGAGGGGGCTACAGGCCGTACTTCTTGTTGAATTGCTTGGCAAGCTGCTTGACCTTACCGGGGGCATCGGTTGCCAGTTTGGCGACGCTGCTGCGGAGAGCTTTATCGCCCGCGATCGATTCATTGCTGCCGAACTGGTGCAAGGCGGTGAGAGAGGCGGCGACCATCTCCTTGTTTTCGGTCTTGTCGGCGACTGCCTTTGCCGCCCAACGCTGCAAGCGTTCCGGATGAAGGGTGTGAAGCGCGTTCGCCGAGAGGCGGCGAACTTCGACCGATTCCTTTTTGTCGGCGAGCGTTTCCTCGATCAACTTCGCGGATTGGGGATCGCTGGCGAGCAGGCGAATGGCTTCCCGTTTGGCCGCGGCGCTGGGAGGATTTTTCACGATTTCGCGCGCGACCGGATAGGCGCCAGCGTGCGCATTGTAAGTGAGGAGCTGCAGCGCCTTCTCCGGCGGTACGGCGGCTTTAGAAGGATCGCGGAGACCGTCGACGAGGAGTTGTTGCGCGAACTTGTCGTTCTCGCGGGAAAGAACTCCGAGGGCGCGCTTGCGGAGGTTCGCGTCAGAGCCCGTGGCAACCTGGCGCAGTGCGGTGAGGTAGTCAGGGCGTGCGGCGTTGTAGTCGAGAGAACTGAAGCTGCATGCCTGAATCGCCTGCAGAGCGAGCAGCCGATCGGAGGCGGATAGATTGGCGCCGGCGAGTACGGCAATCGCCGCCCGGATGCCGGCGAGGTCTTTCGGCACTTGTATGGTCGTGGCACTCTTCTTGCTCATGACAGTCCCTTTCTATCTGACGTCGTCGTAAGAAAAACCGAGGTTGTTCAGAAGGTTTACCGAACCCTGGTAATCGAAACAATCCTGCACGCGGGGTTGCGGCCCCGGTGCGCTCATGAACGGAGATCCCGCGAGAGCGCCGCCGGGAGCGAAAGGAGGACGTCCACCATTGGTGATGCCGTTCCATGGCCACATGGTATCGGGCAGATTGTGGCCGGCCTTGTTGCCGGGATTCACTGGGTCGAATGAGGCCGGCGTCGCGATATCGAAACGGGAGTTCGTCCGCTGCCATTTGGCCCAGAGGCGATCGACGTTGCAGTGAAGGAAGAAGAAGAGCGGGTCGCGCGCGGCCGTCTGTTTGGACATGATGGACCCGGAGAAGCTGGTGTGGGCGAGGCCGTGGGGATCGCCCTCCATGTCGCGGAAGCTGGCAAAGTCCGCTCCCAGGGCGAGGGTGGAGTTCTCGCTCATCGGATTGGGTGGCGCGCTGTTTGTATTGAACAATGGCGTCCGGGAAATGCCCGTGACGTTGTCGGTCGTCCAGAACTGGAGCGGGTTCGTGGCGCTGAAGCTGACGGTGCCGTTGTTGTCCGACTTGCCGAGATAATCCTCCTTGAAGATTTTCGGCGCAGGCTGGTCGAAGCGCCAATAGGGAATGGTGACGCTGGGATCGATGGCCTGGAGTTCGCGTTCGAGGTCTAGCAGGTATGCGCGATGCCAGGGCAGGAATCCGGCGCGATGGTGCTCCTCGAAATCCGCGGCGTCGACGTGCATGTCGCGGAAGTCGGCGAAGCGGCCCATGCCTTGATTGTTGAACTGGGCGAAGGCTGCGATGACGCGGTCCCGCTCTGCGCTTGAAAGCTTGTTGGCGTTTTTCCGAACGCGCACCATCAGGGGAACGGAGGCGATGTTCTGAAAGGCGGGCGGCGCGAGGCTGGCTCGGGCGCGGATCTGGAGGTCGCGATCGTTCGAGCTCGGTTTGCCAAAGACGCCGCGAATGAAGAAATTGACGGAAGTGCCAATTTTGGCAAGCGTGAGGTTGAGAGTTGCGGAGTAAGGACCGCCGGCGGTGTTGGCGAATTCGATGACTCCACCAGTAGCCGGGCCCTGACGGTCCAGGCGAACGGGCACGGTGGCGCCAGTGATTCCGGTGGGGTCAGTGACGCGGATGCGACAGGGACTGGGGGACCAGGTGACGTACCTGGCATTAGGCAGCGTGCTGTTGTTTATTTGGATCTCTAAGTTCATAGGCGTCAGGCGTCCTTACCTAGAGTTAGCGGAGATTGAGAGGAAATCGTGACAGCTATGATGAGAATTCACTTGTGCTAACCAAACAGACGATCCTTTCTCTCGATGTTCTGGACATCCGGTATCCAACGGTTCGGTTGGGGATGGCTGGCTCGGACCCGCGGCATCTGGCGCCAAACTACTCTTGCGCGATTCCGATTCTGCGGACCGATGGAGGGTTGGAGGGGCGATCGCTGATCTTTACGGTTGGCGATGGAACGCAGATTGAGGCGGCCGCGGTGGAGGCGCTGCGGCGATTCGTTGTCGGGCGTTCGCTCGACGAGTTCATCGCCGAGCCGGGCCTGTTCGCGCAGGCGCTGGCGGAGCATCATCAATTGCGGTGGCTGGCGCTGGGCGCCTACCGGATGGCGGTCGGCGGCGTGGTCAATGCGATGTGGGACTTGTGGGCGAAGGCGGAGGGTCTGCCGATGTGGCGGCTGCTGACGAGCCTGCCGCCGGAGAAGATCGTCGAGTGCATCGACTTCCACCATCTGCGGGATGTGCTGACCGAGGACGAGTTGCTCGAGATGCTGCAGTCGCGAATGGCGGCACGCCAGTCGAATCTGGAACGGTTGGAGCGAGCCGGGGTCCGGGTTTACAGCACCGCGGGTTGGTCGGGCCGGCCATTGGATGAAGTGCGCGCGCTGTGCAGGGGATTGTATGGGCAGGGGACGAGGGCGTTCAAGGCGAAGGTTGGGCGCGGGCAGCAGTACGACCGGGCGCGGGCGCTCGATGAGGACCGGCGTATGCTGGATGCGATCCGCGAGTCAACGGGACCGGATGCGTTGCTGTTGACGGATGCGAACCAGAACCTTGGCGACTGGCGGAACGCGGCGAGCTACATGAAGGAGTTGGCCGAGTACAAGCTGTTGTTCATCGAGGAGGCGATCGCGTATAACGATGTGGCCGGGTACATCAAGTTGCGCGAGGCGTTGGAGCCGTTCGGTATTGGCGTGGCGGGCGGGGAGCAGGCGCCCGATGCGGTGACGTTCAAGCAGTTGCTGGCGGGAGGCGGGTTGACGCATTGCCAGATCGATGGGGCGCGTGTCGGCGGGGTGAATGAACTCTTCGCGATTGTGGCGATGGCGGCGAAGTTCGGGGTGCCGGTGTGCCCGCATAGTGGCGGGATCGGGTTGGGACAGTTGGTCGGCGCGATGTCGATATTCGACCAGGCGTGGTTCGGGAGCGAGGGGCGGTGGCTAGAGTATCTGGAGTTCCTGCAGGCGGGGGTGTTCAAGAATCCGCTGGTAGTGCGGAATGGGCACTGGGCGCTGCCATCGGCGCCTGGCTGGGGCTTGGAGATGGAAGAGGAGTTCGTGGCACGATACCGCTACCCGGACGGGCCGGACTGCGCGGATTCCCGGGAGGCGGACCGTGTTGCCGCCGCCCAGCCCGGTGCGCCTCCGTATGTGCGATTTTGGGTGTGAGTATGCGACGCAGAGGATTTCTGGCAGGGCCGGCGATGACCGGGTTGGCGATGGCGGCTCCTTCGGGGGACAGCCGTATCCTGGCGTCGGGAGACGGACAGCCATTGTCGCCGGCGGCTTATGCGGAGTTGCTGCGGCAGCTAGCGGGCGGGACCACGCCGGACTTCTTTTCGCTTGGCGGCGTGGTGCAGAAGCTTGAGGAGCGGATGGCCGAGGAGTTAGGAAAAGAGGCTGCGGTGTGGATGCCGACGGGGACGTTGGCCAATCACCTGGCGGTGCGGACGCTCGCGGGGGATAAGCGCCGGGTGATCGTCCAGGGGGAGTCGCACCTGTTTAACGACTGTGGGGACTGCTGCCAGACGCTGAGCGGGTTGCACTTGGTGCCGCTGGCAATGGGGCGGGCGACGTTCACGTTGGAAGAGGTCGAGGAGTGGGTCACGCGCGGAGGCGGCGGGCGTGTGGCGGTGCCGATTGGCGCGATCCAGATTGAGTGCCCGGTACGGCGGCGGACCGGAGAGGTATTCGACTTCGCGGAGATGAAGCGGGTGACGGCGTGGGCGCGAGGGAAGGGGATTGGGCTGCATCTGGATGGGGCGCGGCTGTACATTGCTGCGGCGTATACGGGAGTTAGCGTTAAGGAATACGCGGCGCTGTTCGATATGGTCTATGTGTCGATGTACAAGTACTTCAATGCGGCGAGCGGGGCGGTGCTGGCAGGGCCGAAGCGGCTGATCGAGAACATGTACCATGCGCGGCGGATGTTCGGGGGCGGGCAGCACGAGGCATGGCCGTATGCGGCGGTAGCGCTGCAGCAGATGGAGGGCTTCGGCCCGCGGTTGGCGCGTGCGGTGGCGACTTCGGAGAAGGTGATCGCCGAGCTCGGGGACCGGGTGGAGCGGGTGAAGAACGGGACGAACTTATTTTACCTTCGGGTTAATAAGCCGGAGGTGTTTGTGAAGCGGGCGCGAGAGGCGGGCGTGATGGTGGGCGCGCCGGTTGGCGAGCGGATCACGGTGGCGGTCAATGAGACGTGGAACCGGCTGCCGGCTGCCGAGATTGCGTCTCGACTACGAAGCGCTTCGTAGTCGAGACGCAGGTGAGCCGATGAGTTTGCCGATTTCGGAGTTTTTGTTGTTGGCGGTTGGCGGGGCCGCTACCCGTAGTACGAGGAGCTTCGTAGGTTGGTGGTGCTGGGGCCTGTTACCAGATGAGCTTCAGGCCGAATTGCATTTGACGCGGGTCGTTGGACTGGGTGGTGATTTTGCCGAAGTTGGCGCCCGCGGTTACCGTTGTATTGGGGTTGCCGAAGCGGACTCGGTTTAGAGCGTTGAAGGCCTCGGCGCGGAATTGGAGGCGGAACTTTTCGGTCAGGGTGAAGACCTTGAAGATCGAGGCGTCGAGGTTGTTGATGTGGTGGCCGTGGAGGTTGGCGATCAGAGGACTTACGTTTCCGAGGGTGAATGCGGCGGGCTGGCTGAAGACGCTAGTGTCGAACCAGCGGTCGAGGCGGTTGTGGGCGTCGCCGCTTTGAGCGGGATTCTGGCCGTTGCTGTTCGCGCGGATGGCTTCGGTGAAGATGCCGGCCGAGTTGGTCGCGGAGATGCCGAGGATGCTACCGGATTGGGCGGTCCAGATGCCGTTGAGCTGCCAGCCGGCGGCTACTACACGGAGCGGGCGCCCAAGGTTCTTGCCGAAGGGCAGTTCGTAGACGCCGCTGAAGACGAGGCGTTGGGGAACGTGGACGCTCGAAACGGCGCGGCTGCCGAGTGCGTTGTAGCTGTCCTGATAGCTGGTGCCCTGGTCCATGGTCTTCGACCAGACGTAGCTGCCTTCAAAGACGATGCCCTTGGCGTAGCGCTTGCTGAAAGTGAGCTGGAGCGAGTTGTAGTCCGAGGTCGCGCCCTGGGAGAAGAGCGGGTAGATGGCTCCGAACTGCGGATAGGGGCGGAGAAGCTGAGCGCGGGAGACCTGCGGATTGGCGACTACACCCCCGCCGAGGCCGTAGAAGGGATTGGCGACGAGCTGATTGAGCTGATTGCCTAGGCTCAGGTATTGCGGGTTGACCTGGTTGAGCGTGAAGCCGCCTTCGCCGCCACGGGAGAGCTGGCGGCCGCGGTTGCCGACGTAGGCCACTTCGAGGAGCACGGCGCCGGGGAGTTCGCGCTGCACGGTCAAGTTGTACTGGAGTGTGTAGGGCGTGTTGGTGTTCGCAAGCGGCGCGTCGAGGTTGCTGCCGATCGCGGTGAGGGCTCCGAGCGAAGAGCCGGGCACCGGTTGGAAGCCCTGCGGGAATGGATTGGCGAGACGGTTGAGCGGCGTGATGCCATCGAGGCTGGCGACCCAGGGCGTTTCGACACGGAAGCCATAGGGACCGACGGTGCCCTGCGCGGAGAGGGTGCTGGGCCCGAAGAGCTGGGCGAATGCGCCGCGGATGACGGTCTTGTCGTTCCACTGATAAGCGAAGCCAAGGCGGGGGGCGAAATTGTTGAAGTCGCCGTCGAACTGGTCGCGGTCATTGCCGTCGACGCCGACGAAGCGGAGCCCGCCTTTGAGATTGGGGAAGGCGGGGACTTTGGCGGCGAGCGGAGAGGTGAGCGACGGATCGAACCAGCTCATGCGGTTGTAGCGCTCGGTGCGCGGGGTGTCGAAGTCATAGCGCAGACCGAGATTGAGGGTGAGCTTTCGAGTGACGCGGAAGTCGTCCTGGACGTAGAAGGCGTTGTAGAAGCTCTGCGAGGCGACGTTTTTCCAGTTTTGGTAGAAGTTGCCATCGGAGCCCGCGCCGAGGAGAAACGAGGCGAAGCCGAAGCCGGCGGTGGAACTGGCGGTGACGGGGTTGGGGCCTTGTGTCATCCCGGCGTTGAAGTTAAAGGTGCCGGCGGCGCGGGCTTCCCATACGTTGATGCGGAGCATGCGGCCTTCGTAGCCGTACTTGATGGAGTGCTTGCCGGTAATCTTGGTGAGGCTGCCGGCGAGGCCGTAGTTATTGAATCCGCTCTGACGATGGTCGCTGCCGCCGAGCGCCGTCATCGTGGAGACGCCGAAACGGGGGAACATGTAGCGGTCGACGGCGGCGTCGAGGGCTTTGGGAAGACCGAGACTGGAGGGCACGAAGCCGAGGCCCTGGTTGTCGAACAGGAACCGGTTGCGCGCGAAGGACAAACGCACGTTCAGCAACGTCGTGGGGCTGATGGTGTCGGTATAGTCGACGACGGTGTTGCGGCCGAAGTCGTTGTTGTTGACGCGGCCTTCGGCGATACCGAGATCGCCGGGGAAGAGCTGGGGCGGCCCGTTGAAGGACTTGCGGTAGGAGAAGCGGCCGAAGAGGCGTTTCTTATCGTTGATGTTGTGATCGATACGGATGTCGGCGTTGTCCGTATTGATGGCGGCGGCGCCGCTGTTGTAGAAGTTGTTGCGGCCGATGGAGTCGCCGGCGGCGTTGGCGCTGGGGAAGTAGTTGGTGACGTTGCGCGCGACGGCGTCGAAGCGAGCGGCAGGGATGATGTTACCGGGGAAAGCGTCGCGGATGGAGCCGGAGCCGGAGGGGTTCGGCCGCGTGGTGTTAGGGTCGAACATGGTGATGACCTGCGTGGCGGTGGCCCGGGTCTGGGAGAAGTCGCCGGCGCGTTCGCGGCCGGTGGGGACGGTGGTGACGCGGTCCGAGAAGCTGCGTTCACGAAGGCCTTCGTAGGCGCCCATGAAGAAAGTCTTGTTGCGGATGATGGGGCCGCTGACCATGCCGCCGAACTGGTTACGTTTGAAGCTGGCGAGGGAGACGCCGCGCTGGTTGGCGTAGAAGTTGTTGGCGTCGAGCACGGAATTACGAAGGAATTCGTAGGCGCTGCCGTGGAAGGTGTTCGAGCCGGATTTGTAGACGAGGTTGAGGACGCTGGTGATGCTGCGGCCGAATTCGGCGCTGAAGTTTTGCGCCTGCATTTTGAACTCGGCGACTGCGTCGACCGACGGGAAGACGGAGAGGCCGGCGAAACCGTTGACGGTGGGGAAGGCGGCGGAGGAGCCGTCGACCAGGACATCGAATGTGCCACCGCGGGCGCCGTTGACGGAGTAGCTGACGCCGTTGTGGGCGTTGCCGATGGAGCCGGTGACGCCGGGCGTGAGGTTGACGAGGGAGTAGACGTTGCGCGTGTTGAGCGGGAGCTCGAGGATGCGCTTGTTGTCGACGACTTTGCCTATTGAGGACGTCGTGGCTTCGACCACGGCGGCGTCCCCTTGGATGGTGATGGATTCGGCCATTGAGCCGACCTGGAGCGTAATGTTGACGCGGGCCTGCTGCTGGACCTGGAGGATGATGCCGGCCTGGTCGGTCGCTTTGAAGCCGCTAGCGGTGACGTTGATGCTGTAGGCGCCGGGCGGAAGGAGAGGGGCGGTGTAGTTGCCTTCGTGGTTGGTCGTGGTTTCGACACGAGCATTGGTGCCGGTGTTGGTGATCAGGACTTTGGCGTTGGCGACGGCGGCGCCGGTTGAATCGGTGATGCTGCCGGTGATGGTTCCGGTGGCGGTTTGTGTGTATGCGCTCAGGCTGAATAGGGCTAAGAGGGTTGCGAGAATTCTCATATAGACGTGGCTCCGGTTAGGGTAGCAGTGAGAGGTTAGGGTGTTGTTACGATAGCGCGTTTGTGGTGTGACGGGTGGCATGGTTTTCTTTTCTTGGGCGGTGTTGGGTGTGTGGGGACACACGCCTCTACGCCCGCTTCGCGGGCTGCGATGGCGAATGTCCCCGTTTGGGGTTTTCGAGGGGTTTTTCCGCTACTTCCTTCTTCTCTCCCTACTTCCTGTCTTTCCGATCTTCCTTTTCGTTCCTTCTCGCCGGCTCCTTGTGCGTTGTTCTTCTTTGGCGCTGTTGGGGAGATGGGTTGGGTGTTGGGGGGACACACGCATCTACGCCCGCTTCGCGGGCTGCGATGGCGAATGTCCCCGTTTGGGGTTTTCGAGGGGTTTTTCCGCTACTTCCTTCTTCTCTCCCCAACTTCCTTCTTCTCTCCCTACTTCTTTGGCGGTGTTGGGGAGATGGGTTGGGTGTTGGGGGACACACGCATCTACGCCCGCTTCGCGGGCTGCGATGGCGAATGTCCCCGTTTGGGGTTTTCGAGGGGTTTTTCCGGCTTTCCTTCTTCCCCTCCCTCCCGCCGCTACTTTTTCTTCTTCCCTTTCCCTGCTTCCTCTTCTTTTGCTTCTTTGATCAGTTCCTTCTCGAAGCGCCAGGGGTTTTCGCGGTTGGCGGGTTGCTTCGGCACCAGTTCGTGGGCGAAGGACAGGGCGCCCCAAGCACCCATGGCTACCGCCAGGACGAGGTCGTCGTGCGCGGTGGATTGCTCGGGTTGTGTGGTGCCGGCCCGGAGGTTGGCGAATTCGGTTTCCAGTTCTTCGCGGTTGTCGAGGTCGCGCGGCACCTTCACGCTGTTGTTGGCGATCATCAGTAGCAGGTTCGAAATCAGCGTGCGCCTGGGGACGCCGCGGTAGCCCTTGTCGAGCGACGATTCCGTATGGCCGCCTGTGATGATGATCGGCTTCAGATCGATGTAGGGGCCGAGGTTGCAACGGATCGATTCGACTACCGCCGGGCCGGGGCCGCCGCCGTCGACCACCACATCCTTCATTGGGTTGCCGCCCGTGTAGGGGCGTGGCATGGCGTCGACTTGCTTCATGCGATCTTCGAGCAGATAAGGGATTTCGGTGTAGTCGGTTCCCAGCGGGAACCGGTCGAGCGCGAGCAGTGAGAGCGTCGGCACGAACTTCAACTCCCAGGTAACGGGGCAACGGCCCTCGTTGCGCCAGGTGAGCTCGAACGTGGCGAGGGCGGAGAAATCGCGCCGCTGGCCGAGGTCGAGCCCGAAGTAGTAGCGCGTGTCGGGCATCGTGCGACGGACGCGCTGATAGAGAGTCGGATCGTAGGTGAATTCTTTGGGTAGCCACATATGGCCTCCTTAGCTTCTTTTGAGCGGCGGCAGCTTGCGGCTGTCGAGCGCCGGGTCGTACATCTGTTGCAAGCGTTCGCGAGAGACGAGCCGGCCGGGGGCCGGTGTGAACTCGCAGTAGAACTCCTGGCGGAAAAACTGCGGCGCGCCTTTGCGGTGCAGTTCGATGAATTCCTTGGGTATGTCCGGGCAGTCGTCGACTGTGGAGAAGACGCGGGTCCACTGCGGATCGCTGTCGTGCCAGAAGTTGTAGAAAAAACCGGTCTGCCCTTTGGGCGTCGATAACATCCAGACGGCACCCCTGGTGTGGGCGATGAAGGGCAGGGTGGCGGAGAATACGGTGTCGCTGACGCGGGCGGCTTCGTCGTAGATGACGATGTCGGCGGTGCGGCTGGGCGCTCCATCGGCCGAATGAGCGATGGCGTAGATCTTGGCGCCGTTGGGCAGGAGCAATGAGTGCTTGTAGCCGCGGACACGGCGGTCAGGGAGTCCGGCGAGGCTGGCGAAGTTGAGTACTTTGGCGATGAGCTCGCCGCCCTGCTGTTCGGTGAACGAGACGACGATGATGGTGCAGTTGGGGTGTTCGATTGCGTGATGCAGGGCTTTGATCGCGGTGACGGAGCTCTTGCCCCACTGGCGGTTGCAGCAGAGGATGAGGCGCTTGGTCTTGGAGTCGAGGACCTGCTTTTGGATTCTGGCCGGTTTGAAGTTGAACTGTTGTTCGGCCCAGACGGAGGGCTTGGGCAGCGTGACGGGGGCGGTATTTTCGGCCGCGTCCGGACACGAGGGGGCACCCCACGCGGTGCCTTCGAAGAGGCCGCCGAAGGGCGAGCCGTTTGTCCAGATGCGTTCCAAGTCCTATTCCTTTAGTTGGGTTTCGTTTCGTCGTCGTTGTCGCGCTCGATAACGATGAGCTCGCGGCCGGGGAAGAAGAATTCGTAGGCGGCGCGGGTCTGCGCCGACGGATCGTCGGTGATTAGCGGGCGGGAATCCGTGTTTTCAAGCGCTTCGGCGGATTCGGCATCGGTTCGTTCGTAGTTCGTTTGCTCGTCGTTGCAGTTGGCGATTTCGGTGCCAATGCCGGGGAAGTTGGACGTGGAATAGCGGAGGCGGCGTTCGAGGCGCTCCAGGCGCAGGTGTAGCGCGCTGATGGTGCGGTCGTAGGCGGTGCTGGTTTTGAGGAGCGCATCGGACGAGTTGACGCTGCACTGGACGTTGACGAGCTCTTCGGGGATGTTGTGCTGTTTGTGCCGCTCCTGGATGTAGGTGCGGTTGAAGCGGGCGGCTTTGGTGACCTGGGCGCGGGTGAGTTCCCACCGAGTCATTGCCATTTCGCGGACGATGTCGACGGCAACCGGGCCGATGGGCCTATAGAAGGCGATGAGGTCGTTGAGGAGGCGGAAGAAGACGCGGCTGTCCTCATTGCAGAAGATGGCCGGGTGCGGGTGGGCGAGGTGGCGCAGAGTTTGGGCGCGGTTGCCGTGTTTGAGGGCGTTGGCGCGCGAGCGGTCTTTGCCCGAGGGCGTGGTGGGGCCTTTGGATTTTGCGCCGTTTTCGCGGGCGATTTGGGCTTTTCGTTCTTTTGTCATATCGGCTTCCTTTCTCGTTTTTCGATTCCTTCGTTGGACGCAAAAAATGCGAAGGCCTCTCGCGCCGGTGAGGCGGAGAGGCCTTCGCTGAGTCCTCGCAGGAGTCTATGTACACCAGGCTGGCGCGGTGCGTCAGCCTATTTAAGCTATAGCAAACGAGGTCGGTAAAACGAACTTTGGGCCCATTGATTTTGGCGGTAGGTTATTGGGAGTAATGGAGAAAAGATTATTTTTTCGATCTGTGACTGATGAAGATTGATGAGCGAAATGTCAGGCCTCGACTCAGGTTGAGTCCGAGGAGGAACAAATCGTAATAAGAGGCCGTCCAACAGTGAGGGAGAATGAGTTCCGGACTGCGGGATGAGGGTTAGCTATAGAGTCAGCAGCGCACTTGTCATCGTCAGCTATGCCTTGATCACTGTGATCGATTCGATGGTCACTGTGACTCCCGCGCCTGCGATTGATTCCGCGACGGAGCCTGGCGTGGTTTCCTTCAACATGTGCGACATGTGGGAGCAGATTCCGGCGGGTGTTCGCTTCTCTGCGCTCGCCTGGATCGGAACCTTTGCCGTCCTGATGGTTCAAGGCCTTCGGAACAGATCCGTACCCAGGTGGGTCGCGGCTGTTTGTCTGCTTGCCGTGGTTCCGGTGGTCAATCACAATTTCTGGCGGGTAGAGCAGTGCAACACGCCGGCTGGAAGAGTTGGCTTTTGGATCTTGATCTCGAGCGTCGCTTTGATGTGCTCTCATCAGCTTGTTCAGCGTCCACGTGGGTGGCATGGTTCTTGACTTGTGCGTCAGCCGTCATGCTGATGTGTTGTCGTCAGCCTGCCCGAAGCCGGAGCCAGGCGGAACAAGAACTGCTTTATGAATTCTCTGGCCGAGAGCAGTGCCGGATAGAGCGGTGAACGTTGCATTATCCTCTCATCACAGATGGATGAGCCGAGGGTATCTAGCCCGAAAGAGCTGGAGTGTGCATATTCCGCTCGATGCCGATAGCGATTCCGGGGCGAAGCCGATAATGATTCCGGGCGGATGCCGATAACGATTCCGACGGGAAGCCGATAGCAATTCCGGCGCGATGCCGATGGGAAACCATCGATTCCCGGAATGACTATCGGCATCATTTCGGAATAGAAAAACCACCGAAGCAAAGCGCGCTGGACCACCAGCGGCAACCTGCCCTTCACTCAAACGTGGAGGGCACAGGTTGCCGCAAGAAAGGTTGTCCATGCGCAAGATCAAAGAAGTTCTCAGACTACATTCGCTCGGGCTGACCCAGTGTCAGATCGCGCGCAGTTGTTCCATCGGCCAGAGCACCGTGTCGGCGTATCTGAAGGCCGCCGATGCCGTCGGCATCCAATGGGCGGCGGTAACCGAATGGGAGGAGCAAAAGCTGATGGCGGCGCTGCTGCCCAAGCAACCGCCAACAGCACCAACCGCCCGGCATCCGGCGCCGGAGTTCGCCACTATCCACCTCGACCTGCAGAAGCACAAACACCTCACGCTGCAGCTCGTCTGGGAGGAGTATCAAACCGCCAATCCGGGCGGCTACCGCTACAGCCGGTTCTGCGATCTCTATCAGCACTGGCGAAAGAGGCGGGACCTGGTGCTTCGCCATGAGCACCGTGCCGGCGAGAAGATATTCGTCGACTACGCCGGCGACACCATCGCCGTGCGCAATCCTTCCACTGGCGAATCCCGCGACACCCAGCTGTTCGTCGCCGTGCTCGGCGCCAGTAATTACACCTTCGCCGAAGCCACCTGGACACAGGGCCTCGGCGACTGGATCGGATCCCACCTGCGGGCTTTCGACTTCTTCGGCGGTGTGCCCGAGATCGTCGTTCCCGACAACCTGAAATCCGGCGTCACCAAGGCCTGCCGCTATGAGCCCGGCGTCAACCGCACCTACGAAGAGATGGCCGCCCACTATGGGGTCGCGGTCATTCCAGCGAGGCCGCGAAAACCCCGGGACAAAGCCAAGGTCGAAGCCGGTGTACTGGTCGTTGAACGTTGGATTCTGATGGCGTTGCGAAAGCGGACTTTCTTCTCATTGGGCGAGGTCAACGAAGCCGTCGGCGAACTGCTGACTCGGCTCAATGCGCGGTCTTTCCGCAAGCAGGAAGGTTCGCGCCAGACGCTGTTCGACACGCTGGACCGGCCCGCGCTGCAAGCTCTGCCCAGCGAGCGTTACAGCTACGGCGAGTGGAAGACGGCCCGCGTCAACATCGACTACCACGTCGAGTTTGACCGTCACTGGTACAGCGTTCCCTATCAGCTGACGCAGCGCGAAGTGGAGATCCGCGCCTCGGCATCCACGGTGGAAATCTTCCACCATGGCGAACGCGTGGCCAGTCATCTGCGCTCTTCGGTGGCGCGGCGTTTCACGACGACACGTGTGAACACCGGCCGAAGGCGCATCAGCGGTATCTGGATTGGACGCCTTCGCGAGTGCTGGAATGGGTCGGCAAGATCGGACCGTCCACGATGGCGGTAGCCACGCGGATCCTGGACTCCAATCACCATCCGGAGCAGGGTTTCCGTTCGTGTCTCGGCCTCATCCGCCTCACCAATGAGTACACGGCGGAACGCGTGGAGGCCGCGGCCCAGCGCGCGCTGCTCGTCAATGCCTGTACCTATCAGAGCGTGAAATCGATTCTGAAAAACAACCTTGATGGACAGCCTGTGGAGCAACCCGCCGATTCCACACCGCCCATCGATCACCCCAATCTACGCGGCGCCGACTACTATGCAGGCGGCGGCGCTAACCCATTGCAGTAACCGGAAAAGAGAAACCAATGCTGACACAACCAGCCATCGAGAAACTATGTGCCATGCGCCTGCGCGGCATGGCCGAAGCCTTCCGTGAGCAACAGGAGAAGGCCGACTATCAACAACTGAGTTTTGAAGAGCGATTGGGCATGCTCATCGACCGCCAATGGTATTGGCGGGAGAACCGAGCACTCGACCGCCGGTTGCGCACCGGACGGCTACAGGGACCATGCTGCGTGGAGGACATTAACTATCGAGCGGCGCGCGGACTGGACCGGCAACTGGTGCGATCGCTGACGCAGGAGTCGGTGTGGGTGCGGGAGCATCAGAACCTTTTCCTGATCGGGCCAACGGGAATCGGCAAGACCTGGCTTGGCCGGGCATTTGCGCAGAAGGCATGCCGGGATGGGTATACGGCGCTGTTCTACAAGGCGGTGGAACTGTCGCGGGACCTGGCAACGGCACGGGTCGATGGCAGCCAGCGGAAGCTGCTATCGCAACTGAGCAAAGTGGACGTGCTGGTGATTGACGATTGGGCCATGACGCCGATGTCGGAGACCGAGCGAAGGGACTGTTTGGAGATCTGCGACCGGCGCTATCAAGTGCGCTCGACGCTGCTGACGAGCCAACTGCCGGTAAACAAATGGCACGGCCAGATCGGCGATCCGACGGTGGCCGATTCGATTCTGGACCGGCTGGTGCACAATGCGCACCGGTTCGAGCTGGAAGGGGAATCTATAAGGAAGGAACTCCAAAAACGAAAGGGGAAGGAGGTGTGATCGAGGGGCACCGGCACACATGTTTCACCCGGGCTGAGCAAGGCAAGGGGGCTCAAACGCCGCCCCCTCGCCCTGCACCCCCTCCCCGGCTTAAACATCAATTTGTTGACGCGATGCCGATAAGTTTCGCATCATGATTCAGACCAGCGTCGCTTCGCTCCGATGGCTATCGCCATCAGCTCGGAATTCCTATCGACATCAGATCGGAATCGTTATCGGCTTCGTCGGAATGCGCAGCGTGGAGCAAACGAGCGACGAGAAACAGCGCGATCACGGCGACACTGGATCGCAGGTAGGGCAGCGCAAACGCCGGCAGCAGCGAGACGGTGCGGCGGCAAGCCTGGCAGAGGTAGCGGCGCACGCGGATCACGCCGTCGAAGGTGGAGTCGAGGAGGGTGCGAGTGTAGAAGCCGTGCGCGATGAGCGGCTGATTGGCCTGGCACTGCGGGCAACGGACGGGGCGATGGCGGTCCGGATCGCCCAACTGTTCCAGATACGGCTGCACCGGACCGGGGAAAGGGTGTAGGATTTGCATTGTAGGATCGCTTCTGGGAGGGGCAACTCCCAAGGTTCGTTCTGCGCGGCGGGAGAGTTCATTGGCTGCTGAAACCGAATCGAACTCTCGCGTACACACACTCGCCATCCTATATGCGAAATCACCCCTCGGGCTTGCCACAGGCGGCGGGCGCGCGCGCCCCCCGCCGGTGGCAAGCCCGGCCCCCCGCACCAAGTCACGTTCCTGCCAGGAACGGGCGGGAGTTAATGTGAGAAAAACTACCCGCTAAGCGAACTAATATTGTGGCCCGCTACAGGTAAACGCTACGCCTATCGGCTGACCAGGAAAGGAATCAAGGTCGCTCTCACGTTTGTTCTTTTCCACCAGCGCTTATGCGGCCCCCTCGCCAACAGTCTCTTTCACCACCAACCAAACCCCGGCTTCCAGCCGAACAGTAAACTGGAAGCCGCCTATCACAAGGCCGACACCTCCATTCGTAACATCATCCAACTGCTGGAAGCCGCTTGAAATTTGTTGAAGTATTCTTGTTTACGAATGAAGATGTAAGAATCTAGTGTGCTGTGGTGCAAGGGGACTAGAATGCCCGAAGTAGTTCGAGCATCTCTCGATCGAGCCGATGGCCCTTCCAGTATTCATACCGCACATCTTTCCGGGCGCTGTCGAGTATCCCGAATGATCCCCGAAAACACCACAATGCCCATCCCCAGTCTACGGCTTTCCACAGCGTCAGCATGTTCTCCATCCAAGCAAGCGTTACTTTATGCGGAGTCTGATTCCAACAGCCCCATTCCCCCACGAAGGTGCGTGATTTCAATTCTGGGACCGAAGAAAACGGTTCAATGCACCAACGTTGCAATTGGGAGTTATCCCACACTTGAGTCTCGTTTATTGGCATTGGCCACCGAGGAAGAACTTGTGGCCGCCCGGCCCACGGCGCTTGGTAGTGGGTGAGAGAAAAGGGCGCGTATCCTCTCGTGCATTGAATACTGTTGGAGATACCAACAAGCTGTAAGACGGGGAGACAGGCCTCGCCAAACATACCATCGATCGCAATCAGTCGATCAGGATCTTTCGCTCGAATTGTAAGAACCGCCGCCCGCACAACTCGCGCATACTGGTCTTGCGTGCATTTATTTGGCTCGTTTAGGAGGTTAAAGCTAAGAACTTTAGACGAAATGCCTTTATAACGTGCGGAAAATGAAGCCCACTGTCGAGCAAAGATGTCAAGGGCTCTGTCGTCGGTCCACAAGTCCCAGGGCTCATTCAGATAGGCTTGATTGATACAGTATCCGGGCGCGCGATGAAAATTCAAGCAAACATGGATGCCATACCGTTTGCCCCACAATACTGCCTGGTCAATTTCTTTGAGCGTAGCTTCATTCAGTTCGTAAGGGTTCTCTGGTCTAGTCCAACAGCGGTACGACATTGGAAGCCTCACATAGTTAAACCCCCACTTTGCAATCCAAGCGAAATCCAACTCCTGAAAGCGTTCGTTCCGACGTCCCCACTCCGGCGCGACAGCTAGCCATTCCCGAGGCGTATCTGTGAATTTCTCTTGAAGGTTAAAGCCGCGCCAGCGAGGCTGTGTGTTTTGAGCGTAAGGCTGGTTATCACCTGCAGCCATTGCCAGCCCCGACATTCCCAACATAACCTGTCTGCGAGATTCAATCACATCGATCCACTTTCGCATTTTTGGCATCTCACTACCCCTATTTTTTAATCGCTACAACATAATCTTGAATACCATCGGGTATTGTCCTATAGCAGACAACCTTGGATTGGGCGGACAGCCGACTTACGATATACTCTTCAGTATGCCAAGTTGTATGATATTGTTCAGGGACGATTCCCAACAACTTCTTACTCGTGAGATGAAGTATTCCGTATGACTTCAGCTTCTGTATCTGAAATTCCGGAAGTGACCTATGAGCGTTTCTTCCATGAACACTTAGAATCAGTATTCCTCCTGGCCGTATGACTCGAAACAATTCCTCCAGCCACAAGTCCTGTAGCCGCTCATCGAGGTGCGTGAATACAGAAATGCAGTACACGAGGTCAAAGGATGCAAAATCAAACATTAGTGGTGGGACCATTTCGTTTGTAAAAAACGACGCGCCCGCGAGATTACTCGAGCACCATGCAACCGCTTCATGATCAACATCGGTTCCTATAAATGTCGTCGAATGCGTCTTCGCCAGCAATTGTCGAATCGTTCGCCCACACCCGCACCCAAAATCGAGAGCGACACCAGCGTTGAGAATATCTACTCCAAAAGCGCACGCTATATCCGCAAGTTGCATGGCACAACCTTCGCCAATTGCATTGAACTGACCAACTGAGAAAGATTCTGAGACTCTGAATCGCAGCAATGCAGGTGGCAGTGAAGGAGAACGATCCCCAAAATCAGATGCAATACACCTAAGCCGAACCCAGAAGGGAAAGATACGGTGATACATCGAACTAAGTGAAGATTTAACGTGGCCGGGCAACGTAAATTTCCATTCTGCCATTATATGCATTGTGGCACACTCGCCTAGCGATCCAGAACATCTACGCATCGGGATTGATCCGCGCTCGAAGAGTTAATTGCGTCTACGAGTTCCTTGGACAGCAGTCTGGAACAAGGAGGAGTTGAATGTCGAAGGTAAAGAACGTGGCCTCTAGGGCTTTGGAGAGGCGCTAATTGGCCGCCGCCGGTGGTAGGCACGGCGTACGGGCTGCATGGTAGTCGACCTATTGCGAGGACTCGCCGCCGAAGACCTCGAGCGGAATCCTTTCCACGGCAACAGCAATTATAGAGTATCGCCCTCGGTAAACGAAACGGTTTTTTTGTGACAGGCCCTATAGTGTCGCGGCTATCGCCAGAGCCTTGCCGGTCCCCGATCCAAGTTCTATGCCACAAAAGCCAGGCAAGGCCCTGGTGCCACAGTACCGGCCAAGCGTGGATCTAAAGATCAACGATTCCGAAGCCGAACTCACTGAGAATTTTCGTCAGCAGATAGCGGCCGGGCCCGTTTCATGGCGGAGGAGATCGCGGTATCTGAGCCCGTCTTTGTTTTCAGGACATCCGGCCTCAAAGGGACGAAGACCTCCCGTCTCCAATTGGTCAGCGCCGTCCAACAACTCCCAACCTTTCCATAGCGCCTCAGCCGTTGTGCGCTTATTTTGGTGTACAGTGAGTCAAGATACATTGCGGCGGAGGCTCCGAACCATCGAGACTCCGCCTTAAGTCGAAAAGTGTACTAGAGGAAGGGCTTCACTTGGGCGCCGCTTCTACGCGCATCTGATGACCAGCCGCGCCTACAACAGAAGCCCGTACTCGTGTATTCCGATACGCTCGGTTAATTTTCGGTAATAACTACCTCAGAGACACCGAAATTCTGAGAAGTGCTCTTCCATACTTGATGATAATTATCACTACAATTGCTACCTGTATTGATGGCGCCTGGAGTGTAATATACGTACGTCGTCCACGTACGAGGATTCGATGATGGGTTATCTGGATCCAAGAATCCTTGGCTATTCCGAGCCATGCGCGGTCTGAACATACTCGTTGAAATAACATTCACAGTACCAGATTGAATTATTCCCGTAGCGGGAATTGGAGAGCGATAGCCGGTGCCGCTACCATAGGGATACGGATCTGGATTAATTCCAATTCCGTATCCAGGAACGTTATTCCCAGTACACGTTTCATGAAACGTCAATGACGGGCTCCCTTTTGTCGAAGCATCCAGAGATCCGCCTAGCAGAACGTCGCCAAACTTAACCAGTGTGCCAGATGCGTATGTTTCGCCTCCAGGGCCATACCAATAGTTAAACGAGTTGCCATCCCCTACCGCCGCGAACATCTGCCCTCCGTACGGTGAGTTCCAGTCGTTGTACAGGGCTAAGACACCGTAGCCTGATAGGGCATCATAGTTTGTGACGTTGTAGACTTGGAAGTCTTCGCCTATTCCTGCGGAAGATCCGGCTGCAGAGTTAACAAATGGATACGCAACTCCTCCCGAGTATACCCACGCAAGCGACGTCAGCGAGGTGCCTTTTGCGCCGAAGACGTTGTTCTTTGTCGGCGCACTAGCGTAAACACCCTGTACGTAGACAAACCAGCGATATCCTTCATTAGGAACGTTTACATAAACCGCGCGCGGCGCAATAAAATCAGACACGCCAGTAGGGTTATTGAGAAGCTTCGTGGGTGTGCCGAAGTTGAGACCATCGCTGGAAGTCGCCATGTACAGTCCCTGATCGGTGACAACACAATCGGGGTGTTCTTGGTTGCAGGTGACAAACAGGAGCACCCATTGATACCCGGTTTCGGGTGCTGGTTTTATAACGGCTGGCTGGTATAGCCAGCGCTTCCCAAAATTGGAAGAAAAGGTGTACTGTTTTGCCGTAGTTGTCACAGTATACGTCCGACCGCGCTGTGAAGAGTAGAGTGATATTTGTGCGGAAATCGCCATCGCCGAGAGTAACGACAATGTCGCAATTTGAAAGATAAGTTTAAGCATTTCTATCTCCTGGATGCCAATATGGCATGTGTCCGAGAGTACGGCATTGTTTTGTATAAAACAAATAAAATAAATTGATAGGCATATAATATTATACGTAGTGGTGCGTCCTGAAAGTCGCATAGTTCTCGCGGGTGAAAGTCCCGTCCGGGTAAGCGCCGTAGCGCCCGGTAGCAGACTCCAGGCGGGAGGAGAGATCCGACCGTACGAAGCGGAGTGTCGAAAGCCTTTGAAAGAGAAGGGAGCAACCCAGCGGGCCGCAACAATCAGTGAACGCAATAGCCTCGTGACATTTTCAACCGAAAGGTGTTTGGGAGGGCCGAGCCGCTCATTTCACGGCGAAGGCAACAGACAGCATCCTTGCTCTGAAAGCAGAGAAACGGAACGGATGCTGGACCTCTCCGGGGTCTCAGGCGGTGGCACGTTGGGAAAGAACAATGCGGAACAGGAGAGACCCTACCTGGCAGCCGAGTCGGGCAAAGACCGGGCGTATAAGGCCGGAAGGCTGAAATCGCGCGGAGCCGGGAGGGAGTCCGAGAGGCTCGTAGTACCCGTGAAGGTGTGCAACACAACACGCCGGAGGGAAGGGGCCTTGCTTTGATCGCGTCTGGGCGGGAGGTAAGTGCGAGGGCATGCTAGAAATGGCCAACTTTTGGATCTTGATCTCGAGCGTCGCTTTGATGTGCTCTCATCAGCTTATTCAGCGTCCACGTGGGTGGCATGGCTCTTGACTTGAGCGTCAGCCGCCATACCGATGTGTTGTCATCAGCCTGCCCGGAGCCAGGCGGAACAAGAACTGCTTTATGAATTCTCTGGCCGAGAGCAGTGCCGGATAGAGCGGTGAACGTTGCATTATCCTCTCATCACAGATGGATGAGCCGAGGGTATCTAGCCCGAAAGAGCTGGAGTGGGAACCTTATTCATCATTCGGTAGTGGTTCAGTTTGGATTCGGGGCAGTTTCCGAATACTGGACTCTTCGTACGAGACGCCGCTCGTCAGGGATGGCCGCCTCAACCTCCCGATGTCGCGTGTATTCCGGGCGGAGGCACCGCGACTTCCCAGAACGCCGTTTCTGGCCAAAGTTGCCGGTACGCCGATGTTCTTGCCGCCGGTGGATTGCTCTGCTCCTTGCCGTTTTGCGAGAGTTATCGCGTCAAGATCACACGGCCTTGTCGTTCCGCTGCCCTTCCATCAACAGGGAGAATCCGGTGCGCACGCGTACGCTGGGGATCTGTAGCCGCATCACTTGCGCGCTGGACTCTTCCCCTCCGCGAACGCCTGCGCGATTCTCTCCGCTACCGAGGGTGTGCCCGCGAACGAGACGTTCGACATTACTGCCACCGCCAGTCCGCGTTCCGGGAACGTGAGCAGGGACGCCACTTCTTCAACCCAAAAATGGCCATTGTGACCAGCCGCCTGAACCTGCTGACCCGCCAGCGTTACGGTCTTGAGCTCCCAGCCCAGCCCGTAGCTCGTCTGCTCGCCCGAAGCCAATCGCTGGGGTGTTTGCAACATCTGAACCGTCTGGGGACGCAGCAGCTTGCCGCGGTTGATCGCCATCCCAAAACGCACCAGGTCCGACGGTGTGGACAGGAAGCCGTTGGATCCTGCGTGGCAAGAATAATCGAATTTGGGCAATGGGGTCAGGCCATAGGTAGGATTCGCCGCGAATCTCGGATTGTACGGGGTCGCCGCGTCGGGCGGTGGGTCCGTCACCAATTCCTTGAAGGTGTCGGGCATGCCGAGCGGACGAAGTATTCTCTCGTTGAGAAACGTGACAAACGGCGTGTCTGCGGCGGCCTCTACGACGGCGCTCAGAAGCACCCAGCCAAACGTCGAATCGCGATATTGGGTCCCGGGCTGGAACAGCAGCGGTTCTTTCGCAAAGAGCGCCACTGCATCCGCCGGGCGCTCGCAGTGGCTGGAAGTCAGGACGCCATCGTCGGGGTCTTCCCCCTTAAAGCCTGCCACCTGTCCCATCACTTGACGGATTGTCACAGGCCATTTCTTGTCCGGAAAATCCGGAACATACTTCTGAATCTCGTCATCCAACTTCAACCGGCCTTCGTCCAACAACAGGCCAATTGCAGCCGAGGTGAGTACGATGGAAGCGGTTCCGGTTCGAAAGCGGTGACTGGGCGTAACGGGCGAGCCATTCTCGATATCCGCAAACCCAAAACCCTCCGTCCACACGATCTCGCCATCGATACCGACGGCGATCGAGAGCCCCGCCAGGTTGTTCTCGGAGATGCTCGTGCGGACGATTTGGCGGGCCTGCTCCGCGGCTCCGGCCCACTTTGCCAGCGGCGGGGATTCCATCACAGATGGAATCTCGTGGGAATCGTGGTGGACTTTCGTCGCTGTGACACTCATGTACACGAACAGTCCCGGAATCCCCACCGCAAGCAGTCCCACACCCAAGAGGATCAGCGAAACCGATTTAGGAATCCGGCTCTTCGACATATTCCCTCGCGCGTATCCCCCTTTTAGTTCTCCGACGGCTTCGACACCTTGTCGATCACCAATACATCAGCAGGAGCCTTTGTGGAGTTTAGTTTCAAGCCGAGTTGTTCTTGAAATGCGGTGAACAGATCGGGCAGGGCGTCCGCACCCGCCGCCGAGGCCCAATAGGCGCGCTGGGCCGCAGAAGCACTCGGAAACTGGAATTCGCCGGGTCTCCAATTGAGCGTGAAATCATAGCGGTCCGTAAGGCCGGTTTGATCGATAACGGGGCGGTCGAGCACGCGCAACTGCAGTTGGCCCGCGAAGCCAGCCATGGTGATACCGCTGAAAGTCACTCTTCCCAAACCTTGCGAGCCGATCCTTGTTCCGTTGGTGGTATTTTTCACCATTTTGATGCCGGCTGGTCCATTCTTGCCGATGCTGATCGCATACACAGATATCTCGCGCTTCTCGGTATGGAAGGAAAGGCCGAATCGGCTCTGTAGCAGATTCTTTAACATGGTCCGGAGTTGGGCATTGCTCGGCTCGCCTCCCTGAGGTAGCCGGGCGGCAATGTCATACCTCTCGGTTTCAGCCCAACCCGGCCGCCCCGAGAGTTGGGTCAAGTGGATTTCGAATGCGAAAGTAATGATGTCCGCGAGGCTGGTGTTCCGGCTGCGCAATTCGGTGGCGGTTACGTTGAAGCCTCCTTTGCCCGGCTGGCCTTCGGGGGAGGGCTTGATGGAGGCGACTTCGAATTCCGCTTTCGTGCCTTCGGGCAGTGGCTTGGGTGCAGTGGGAGGAGGAGGAAGTTCCCAGGCGGTCTCGGATGTGGCTCGCTTTAGTGGTAGCGGGATAGGATTCGTCCCCTGGTTCAGAGTGCCGGTGATTGAGTTTCCATCGGCTTCGATCTTACCCTCGTAGTTCATGCCGTTTCCTGGAATGGCGATCTTAGCGGCGTTACCCTGGAGCGTGATGGCTCCGAGGTTTAGCTGGCGGCCGTTCGCAAGGTTATAGAAAGTTCCCTGATAGGTGTTCCCGTTCTTGTCGATCTTGAAGGCAAGCCGGATTCCGTCATTTTGATTGGGAGGTGTTAGGGTTCCCTGCCAAGTACCTTCGAGAGTCTGGGCTAGAAGCGCGCCAGGCAACGCAGCGAGCAATAAGAGATGGTTCATCACAGACCTTCCTCGGGTCGTGAGAATACTTTACTATACAAAGTAATTTATGTAAATGGCCCTTCTTCTCTCCTCGTCGTGAATTTACGTGCTCGTTCCCCCTCCCCACTTGCGACTGCTACGGCCGGCTCGGAGAGGACCCGTTGCTTGTTCATCCGTTGCTAAGTTGGTTGCATGGCCGTAGCAGCTTCCGAGTCTACACGTCTGGAATACGCTGCCCGGATGAACCGGGTGGTGGACCACATCCAAAGCCATCTAGCGGATCCGCTGGACCTTGAGCAATTGGCCGCGGTTGCGTGCTTCAGCCCGTTCCACTTCCACCGCCTCTTTCGCGCCTGGATGGGGGAGACGCTACAGGCATTCGTGCATAGGCTGCGTCTGGAACGGGCTGCTCAGTTACTGGTTTTCGATCAAGTTCGGAACATATCCGACGTCGCACTTGAATGCGGGTTCTCCAGCGCCAGTGCATTCGCCCGCGCCTTCAAGGCGGCCTTTGGCGCATCGGCCGGCGAGTGGCGAAAGCGCAAGATTTGTCAAGCGAATCGCAAGCCGTGGGAAGCGGTCGAAGATGCTTCTCTGGGATTCTCGAAGCTGGCGAGCCCAAGGGTTCGCGACAAGGAGATCTCGATGACGAACATCCCATTTGAGGTCAAGGTGCAACGTTTGGCGCCTGCGACCATCGCATATATTCGACACGCCGGCCCGTATAAGGGCGATATTGCTCTCTTCCGGCGTCTCTTCACCCAGCTCTTTGCCTGGGCCGGAGCCCACGGGTTGATGGGGTCAGATCCCATCTATCTCAGCCTGTTTCAAGACAATCCCAACCTGACGCCAGCGGCGAAACAGCGTTTGGAAGTCGCTCTTGTGGTCCCCGAAGGCACCGCCCCAAAGGGCGAGATTGGCATCAAGAGCATGGAGGGCGGCCTTTACGCAACCGCGCGTGTCCGAGTCTTGATCCAAGACTACGCTGCACAATGGGACGCACTGGTGGCCGACTGGCTTCCGGGAAGTGGATACCAGCCGGATCACCGTCCGGGTATGGAGTTCTATCTGAATAACCCAGAAACCGACCCAGAAGGCCGCTACCACATCGAGATGTGTCTTCCTGTGCGGCCGCTGTAGGACAAAATCTGTTACTGCGAGACGGTAGGGGGGCGGCGCTTTCACTTGGAAACGGAACGCCGGACCCTCCCCGCTGCTGGCTTACGGCCCTACCGCCGTGTCACGCCCAAGCCTTCTGAAGCCGCGGCCGATTGAGACGGGATCGCCGGCCACCCTTCAATAAACCGGTAATAGAAGAGTAGTGCGTGAGCCAGGACGAATAAAGACGTGCCGGCGTGTTCCCGTCAGCCTCGCCGCGCTGCCTCGATGGCGGCGATGTCGATCTTCTTCATCGTCATCATCGCCTCGAAGACGCGCTTTGCCTCACCACCACCAGCCGCCATTGCATCGGTTAGCGCGCGAGGGGTGATCTGCCAGGAGAGGCCCCAGCGGTCCTTGCACCAACCGCACTGGCTTTCCGTGCCGCCATTGCCGACGATCGCGTTCCAGTAACGGTCCGTCTCTTCCTGATTCTCCGTCGCGATCTGGAAGGAAAAGGCCTCGGTGTGCCTGAACGCCGGGCCGCCGTTGAGACCGAGACAGGGAATGCCCAGGACGGTGAACTCCACCGTCAGCACATCGCCCTTCTTGCCGCCCGGATAGTCACCGGGAGCCTCGTGAACACCGGTTACGTTACTATCCGGAAAGGTGACGGAGTAAAAGCGCGCCGCCTCATGCGCGTCCTTGTCGAACCAGAGGCAGATCGTGTTCTTTGGCTTCATGTTCGTATGCTCCTTGTGCTCGATCACGGGCGAACGCCGCGCGGTCTTTGCGCCGGTCCGCATCAGTGCCCCACCAGTTCATCTGCCGATCTGCTACGGCCGACAGTCTCAAATTGGCAGCCGCCCGTCCTGACCTTCTAAATCATATCGCTGGCTGGGATCGATTTCGAGATCCGAAGCTAAGACAGGCCAACATTCCGAGTCGCGCGTAATCCAGGAGCGATGCGAAGAAAAAGATAAGAGCGATGAAAAAAGGACGCGCGACTACTTGCGAGGAATCTGAGCCGTGCGGCCGGGCGGCGGCGACACTCGGCGATACTAGTCGTTATGCTCTGCGATCCAATGCTGCGCCTCGCCAGACTCGTCGTCCTTGGTGCAATTCCGCTGCTCGCCGCCTTCGCCCAGATCGATGCTACAACCGTCCGGCCGTTGCGCACCGCGCCGGCCGAAAAAGTGACCGTCAATCTCGGCTTTCGTGACTGGGGTCCCGCCACAGTCGCGGGATCGACAGTCATTGCCGGAAACCAGACCGGCCGCGGCGGCTTGTTCGCCATCGATACCATCACCGGCAAGGCCAGATGGACTTACCGGCCGGTTTTCTCGAGCGGAACCGCGTCCGTTTCCACGGCGCCTGCCGTGGCGGGCGCCCTTGTGATTACGCCCTTTGCCGCGGCCCATCCTGGATCCGTGATCGCCGTCTCGCTTACCACCGGGAAGGAGGTCTGGCGTGGACCCGATCCGGAACAGGGCGCCGGCGTCGCTGTGGACGGGGACCTCGCCTATATCCTGGCGAAGGGTGGTTTCTTATTCGCGCTCGACGCCGTGACCGGCCGCGAGCGATGGAAAGCCGATTTCGGAACCAACCTCGCGCCTTGCGCCTCCCAACCAGTGGTGAAAGACGGCGTCATTTATCTCACCGGGATCGGCAAGGCCATCCCTGGCGACGCGGCCAAGCCCGCCGGCTACTACCTGTTCGCGCTGGACGCGAAGACCGGCCGGGAACGCTGGCGGTACCGGGCCGATGCGCCGTACGTTCACCCGGGCGTTTGCCTGAATCAGCCGGTGGTAACGGCCGACACGGTCTTCGCGACAGGCGACAACTATCTGTACGCAGTAGCGCGCGCGACCGGACGCAATCGCTGGCCGCCGGTGGAAGTACGCCGTTCGGTGGAAGGCCGCGTGCGCGGTGTCCAGGTGCAGGGCCTGGTGGATGCCGGCGCCGTCCTCGTGGGGATCACCACGGGCTATCTCATCGCCTTCAGCAAGGATACAGGGCGCACGACGTGGGAGATACCTGGCCAGTACCGCGACTCTTTGCCCGCCACTGCCGTGGCCGGCAACGTCCTATATTTTCAGGGCAGTCCGAACACGAAACCCGCTCCCGACGCCGGCGGCACACTCCACGCTCTTGATCTCGAAACCCGGCAAATCCTATGGTCGTTCTTTAGGCCGACAGCCGAGCGCAACTGGCCGTTCGGCCACATCGCACCCATCGATGGCGGGCTTTGGGTCAACTCCTACCAGACGCTGGTCAAACTGGAGTAGCACCTTTCTCTCACTTGAGCGGAATCGCTGACGAACATCTCGAGGACAATTACTCCCGTCGCGCTGAAGAGAAGTCCTGGGAGTGTGCAGTCGTCAATCCGTCAGGAGGGCTCCCGTGTCCCTTAAACTGGTGGCTCGATCCCTAGGCGATCATTAACGGCAGCCTTCATTCGTTGCTTGCAGCCGAGATAGCGCCCGGTGGTTTGGATGGACACGTGGCCGAGAAGAAACTGAATCTGATCCAACTCGCCTCCGACTGCGTGGCAAAGGCGCGCGCAACTCCGCCGCAAATCGTGCGGCGCCAACGTCGCGATGCTGGCGACCTGGGTGTACTCCCGCACAACGTGCCAGACCACGTTTTCCGTCATGCCGGTCCCCCATACCGTACCGGCCTTCGTCACCCGTCGAAAGATCTTGCCCGAATTGATGCCCGCCGCCTGCGTCCAACGGTCCAACGGGGCTTTGACCCAATCCGGCACAGGAACCGTCCGAATGTGGCCGGCCTTGCCCTGGAGATCCACGATCGCCCAATGCTCCTCACGCTGCTGAATGTGCCGCATCTCAAGTGATACCGCCTTGTGCCGACGCAGGCCGCATGCGAGTAGTACGGCGAGCAAGGCACGTTCTCGTTTGCCTTTCAGGCGATCGCCGGAGGGAGTTTGCCAAAGAGCGGCCGCCTGCTCCGCCGTCAGCCAATTCCCCAGGCGTACTCCGAGTTTCTCTACGCTCCTGACGCGGCGGATTCCCGCCGCGAGGTCAGGGCTGAGCAGACCGCAGCCGGTAGCCTCGTATGTCAATCGACGCACTACTCCAAGACGCAGGTTGATCGGGCCCGGGGCTAGATTGCGCGATTCCGGGGCTCAGAACAATACCAGCCGATGAACTCATCCATGGCGTGGCGGTTACCGCGTTGTGCGTCTGGCGAAGAGAGATCGTTCAGGACCGCGGACTTCGCTTGGTCAAGGCCGGGCAGGTTGAGGACTGCCTTTGGCGCCGGCCGGGGCTTGTTGGCTTTGCGCTTTCGGGCCATGTGTGACGGCCTCCTCGCCGTCACACTTAGATCGACCATCTGACGAGTCGCGCGTGTTTCACCCACAGGCACCTTGCAGGTTCCCAGAACGTTGTATGGGGTCGATTGCCAGACTACCGACGATTCGTCCGGTGAGTCTTTTACCTGTGCTACTTAGTGAGAATGTCGATTTCGTATTATCACATCGATTCCTTCGCGAGCGAATTGTTCGCAGGCAACCCCGCCGGTGTATGCGTCCTTCCCGCATTTCCGGTCAAGCATGTCATGCAGAAGATCGCAGCAGAGAACCGTCACAGCGAAACAGCTTTTGTGGTTGCCCGCGCTGATGGCGATTTCGACCTGCGTTGGTTCACCCCGGTAGTGGAAGATGATCTGTGCGGCCATGCGACGTTGGCTGCCGCGTGCGCACTTTCGTTGCGTGAACATGCCACTTGGCCGGTTCGCTTCCATACAGTCAGCGGCTTATTGACGGTCAATCGCGATCACGAGCGTTTTGAAATGGATTTCCCGGCGAGGCCGGCGGTATCATGCGAAATCCCAACGGGCTTGCTGTCCGCCCTCGGTCTGGAGATGGCAGAGGTAATGCGCGAACCCCGCGACTTCCTCATTGCTGTTAACCGCGCCGAGATAGTGGAAAACCTCACGCCCGATACAGTGGCGTTGGCCAAAATTGATATGGGCACCGGAGGAGTAATTGTTACGGCTGCCGGCGAAGACGATGTCGATTACGTATGCAGGTTTTTCGCTCCATCCGCCGGGATCCACGAAGATCCTGCCACTGGCTCAATTCAATGCACTCTTGTCCCATATTGGGCCGGGCGCACCGGAAAGCAAACCTTTCGAGTTCGGCAACTTAGCCCGCGCGGCGCCCGCATGTGGTGCACCCTGATTGGCGACCGCGTAAAGATCACTGGTGAAGCGAAGCTTTATTTACAAGGGACCATCAATATCTAACTTGAGATCTCTCTTACTTGAGCGTGCCCCGGATGCTTCCGGACCACTGCGCCGGATCACGTTCAGTCCAGGAATTGGGTATCAGCACATTGCGCTGACCGCAAGTCAGCTTCTGGGAGGTGGCAGCGATGCCGTCCGAATCGCCGGCTATCCGGAGAGCGGCTGCTAACTTCCGAGCCGGGCGTCACGTAACCCGGATAGAGCACATGTAGAAGGCCACACACGTCAAGTTGGATTTTCGATGCTTAAGAAGCCCAATGGCTACCTTCTCGGCTCATACCGCATCGCCACCGCCCCCGAGGCGAACTCCATCCGGCTCACGAGCCTCAAGTCGACACACTTCGATAGTCCCGCGAATAACGTCGGCCCGTGGCCCGTTAGCCTGGGATGCACCACGAACTCGTACTCATCGATCAATCCCAGCTCCGCCAACGCCAGCGGGAGCTTCACGCCTCCCGTGAACAGTCCCTTGCCCGGCTCCCGCTTGAGCTGCTGAACGGCCTTCCCTAGATCCCCGCGCACGAGCTCGGCGTTCCAATCGACCGTATCCAGGGTGCTCGATACGACGTACTTCTTTGCCGCGTCGATCGTCCGTGCGAAGGGCTCCATCCAATCAGGCCTCGCTCCCGTCTGCGCCGGCGGCCGGAACGCCGCCTTCATCATTTCGTAAGTCACCCGGCCAAAGAGGAGGGCATCGGCCTGGTTGAGGTTCTCGACCGCGTGGCGATGCAAGTCTTCATCGGGGAGTATTACACGATGGTCGCAGCACCCGTCCAATGTGACGTTGATGGAATACCGAAGGGGTCGCATTACGCAAGCGTACCGCCGATGGGGTAGACCGGCAGGGTTCGCGGGCGTGGCTCAAGGCTCGTCGCTCTCGCCGTTGACGAAGAAGGGTTCCATCTCCTTGTACTCCAGGATCTTCACGGTCGCCTTCTTGGGAGGGTTGCCCTGCGCGATCGCGAGGAACGCCTGCTCCGACTGCGCCACCATCGCGCGCGCGAGGTCGTTCTTGTGGATTGAGTGGTACTTGGACGGCATGGCCCAGTGCAGCAGTGGCATGACGTAGCCAAGGACGCCCGGCGTGTTGGAGTTGCCGAGAATGACTGCGGGACGGTACAGTCCGAGGAAGTCGAACTTGACGGACTCGACAGCCTTCTCCTTCTCGCCGATAATCTTCGCGTACTTCATCCCGGCCTCAGGGTCCGCGCCCGTTGCTGTCATGACCCCGCACACACGAGCGCCTCCAGCCTTGGCGGCGCGGCAAAAGGCCTGCGGGTAGGCGATTTCGATCTTGCGCACCTCGTCCTCGGGCATCTTCGCGTGCCCTTGCCGACGCCGAACGCGGCAAGCGCGACGTCGACTCCCTGGGCGTGCGGCGCAACCTCCTCCTCGAGCCGGTCCATGTTGACAACCACCTCGAAGACCTTGGGGCCGGCGAAGGCAACCGCCTTGCGGCGCGTCACCACTACCACCTTCTCGCACAGGGGATTCTTGATCAGAAGCTGTACGATGCGTCCGCCCACGTTCCCCGTCGCGCCCAGCAAGACCGCCGAGTACTGCGCCTTCGCCTCTGCCGTTGCGGCCGGGCGATTTCTTCACATCATTTCTACTCTCACACTCATTTTATGATGTTTCGCTAGTTCTGCTTCCAAAAGAGTTGACGAGAAACGCCCGAAGCGCCGACGTGCCGCGACTGATCGCCAGCGAATGGCCGGCTATCCGGAGAGTGGCTGCTAACTTGCAAGTCACGCGTAATCCAGCAGCAACTCAATTCGGAGTCCGCTAGACTCAATGGCGGGCTAGATTTACCGAATTACCCGTTCGGAATTAGGGGGGCACAGGCAGCCATGTCACATTCCGAAGCCCTATCCCGTCCCACAATTGGAGACTAGAGGGTAAATCTATGAAACGCACCTTCGCAATGATTCTCGCTGCCGTGGCTGCAGCCGCCCTGTTCGGGGGGCTTGTGTATGCCGTGCTGGTGGCCGCGCACGTTTCCGAGCCAGCAGCCACTACGGTTTACGGCCTGACACCACGGCGACTCTGGGCTACCACGGTCGCTGTGCTGGCACTGGCCGGCGTGGTCATCGGCGGGCTGGCTCTGGCCCGCCCCACCAGTCGTTTCGGCACCGCCTCCGGGCGACTCGGAGCCATCATCGCCCTGGTGGCGGGGCTAATGGCCGTGGTCAATGGCGGGCTGAATTTGGCTATCGCCAACGGTGGCCCAGGTACAGGCAATGGAGTAGTCGGTGGCGCAGCGGCATCCGTGCTGGGGCTGATCGCCCTGGCCCTCAGCGGGCTCGCTCTGGCCCGCTGCCGCCGCACCGCCTCAGAGCCGGGGCGAATGACGTGAGCTCCACGAGCGCAATGTCGAATCCGGCCGCGAGCTTCGAGCCGTACCGCCGGCGCCTGCGTGGTCTTGCATACCGCATGCTCGGGTCGATGGCTGACTCAGAGGACGCGGTGCAGGAGACATACTTGCGCTGGCATGCGGCCGACCGCGACAACGTGTCAGACCCAAGGGCATTTCTCATGACCACGACGACGCGGATTTGTCTCGACATGCTGAACTCGGCGCGCGCACGGCACGAGGAGTATGTCGGTCCATGGCTGCCGGAGCCGGTTTTGGACACGGTGGCCCTCGCGCCCGACAGCCGCACGGAATTGGCCGAGGATCTGTCCATCGCGCTGCTCTTGATCCTCGACCGGCTGTCGCCGCTTGAGCGAGCTGCCTTCCTGCTGCACGACGTGTTCGATTTCTCTTTCGCGGAAGTGTCCACCACACTGGAGCGGAGCGAGGCAGCGTGCCGAAAGCTTGCCACCCGCGCACGCGCTCACGTGCGCGCGTTACGGCCACGCGGCGCGATCGCGCCGGCGGCGCGTCCGGGCGAGATCGATGCGAAGCATGCACAACTCATGTCCGCATTCGCTGCGGCAACCCAATCGGGAGATCTCAATGCACTGACGCAGCTGCTCGCGAGCGACGTGCGCATCGTGACGGACGGTGGCGGCAAGGTGAGGGCGGCGCTGGAAGTGGTCGAGGGCGCCGATAAGGCGGCGCGGTTCCTGGTGGACGCCACGCGCAAACGCGCAGATGCGTGGTGGCGCGAGGACTTCAGGCCGCGCTTTGCGATCATCAACGGCTTGCCGGGCATCATCGTGGAGGGATCCGAGGGAGCAGTGCAGACTGCGGCGTTCGAGATTGAGGGCAACGTGATTCGAGCGTTGTACGTGGTGCGCAATCCGGACAAGTTGCGGCATTTAGCGGTGCGACACAAGAGCGGTCCCGAATGAACGACCGTCTGTCGATTCGAGTTGCGGCAATGCGCCGCGCGAGCCATATCCCGCAGGATCACGAGGGAATGAGTGGCGACTGGAGTGTCTACCTATGACTTCAACACAGCAGAACGAGAAGCAACGCTCGGAATCACCTCATACAACACAGGCCTTCATTGTGGGGTTTTGGGGTGTTCGATATCAGGTCAAAGATGTTCAGCGGGCAATCGCCTTTTATACGCAGACGCTTGGTTTCGATCTGGACATGCAGAACCTGCCCGCTTTCGGCCAGGTTTCAATCGGTGGCCTCAAGCTAATCTTGAGCGGTCCTGGGGCATCTGGGTCCCGACCGATGCCCGATGGCCGTCAACAAGAGCCCGGCGGATGGAACCGTGTGCTTCTTCAGGTGCAGGATTTGCCTGCGCGCATTGCCGATCTGAAAGAGGCGGGGCTGCGCTTTAGAAATGAAATGGAGGTAGGCCCCGGCGGCAAACAGATTCAAATTGAAGATCCCGACGGCAATCCGATTGAGCTGTTCGAGCCTGCTCGCCGTTGAGGAGTCGCAAGCAACATGACATCGAGCTTTGTAGTGCTGTTTTGCCACCTTTGGCCAGCGCTTCAACGTCGTTTGGGTCAGGCGCGTAACTCGGTCTCGAACCAGGGCTGTCCAAATTAGGCCAGGAAGGTTGACGGCGGTTTGAAAACAAAGGAGTTTGCGTTGGAGAACCGCTAATCCGAAATTGAGGTTGGGGTATTGTCCTTTGTAGAGAGCCGTAAGTGCTATCCAAAATCGGCA
>JACPNQ010000009.1 GCA_016185425.1 Acidobacteriota bacterium
GCTGCCGATTTTGGATAGCACTTACGGCTCTCTACAAAGGACAATACCCCAACCTCAATTTCGGATTAGCGGTTCTCCAACGCAAACTCCTTTGTTTTCAAACCGCCGTCAACCTTCCTGGCCTAATTTGGACAGCCCTGGGCGGAAACATAACATCCACTGAGGCCGCGCGGAACTTTGACGACGATTTGATCGAGGCCCGGAAACTGCGAACGGCCGTGGTAGGAAACCTCCGCCAATTTGTGGCCGATGTAGAACTCGAAGGGAAGCGAGTTGAGGCTGGTTGGGCTGCCTATCAAGCGTGTTTCGTCGTTCGTATCGGGTCCCAGTCCGGTACCCCAGAAGATGACCGTTTGATCCTCCTTGACCGGATTGGTGATTGTGAGCAAGTTGAATCCGGCGTCCATCACGACAGCCTGGCCGAGGCCATTTCCGCTGAGGGTCATGATGCCGAAGGCGCTTTGGGCAACCTGGATGGCGAAAGGTGCGCTGGTGGCGCCGTTGTAGGTGACCGTTATTGTGCCGGTGCCGGCCGGAGTGGCGGAGGGAAGGATGGCCGATATCTGACCTGGGGAGACGTAGTAGGGAATCGCTTCGGTGGCCGTCCCGGCAACGGTGACCTTTATGGACACGCCGCCGAGATTCTTATTCAGGGCCGGGCTGAACGCTCCTGTGAGCAGCCCCGCGGGAGCCATATTGGCGCCATAGATGACGAAGATACTTCCCCTCGCTATGGCGTAGTTTGGGGTACCGGGAAGCAGGTAACTGTAGTTATTCTGGAGGCCGGTGATCGCCGGCTGCGCGGACGCCAGATATGCCGAGAAAAGAGCTGCGGAAACGATCGCGAGACGGCGCATAGGGGTGTCTCGGAAGTATAACCCAGCCTATGCGCGTAGTTCTTGCTGGATGGCTTTAGCAATCGTCTCGGCATGATGGCCAACGCGATCGAGCGTAGTGCCTTCCACCATGACGCGCGCTAACGGCTCGGTGCCCGAAAAGCGGACGACGACTCGCCCTGCGTCGCCGAATTCGGCCTGGCAATCGCGAATCGCCGCCTGCACCGAGTCGAGGCCCTCGAGCGGACGCTTTTGCCCAAAACGCACGTTAACGAGGGTTTGCGGAAGGACATGGAGTTCCGCGGCCAGTTCGTCCAGGCTAGTCTGCAACCGAGCCATGATTTCGACGAGACGGAGCATGGTAAGCATTCCGTCGCCCGTCGTCGCCTGTTCGTGGAAAATCACGTGGCCCGACTGTTCGCCACCGATACTCGCGCCGATGCGTATCATCTCCTCGAGGACATATTTGTCGCCGACGGCGGTGCGGACGAGACGAATGCCGTGGTTTTTGAGGGCTATTTCCAAGCCCAGGTTGGACATGACGGTCGCTACAACAATATCGCCTGGCAACTTGCCGCGATTCTTCGCGTCGCGGCCGCATATGAGAAGAACATGGTCGCCATCCACCTTGCGGCCGGACCGCGCGGCGAAGATGACGCGGTCTGCGTCGCCGTCGAACGCAACAGCGAGGCTGGCACTGTGAGCAACCACCGCGTCCTGAATTCGCTCGCTATGGAGAGCGCCGCAGTTGAGATTGATATTGCGGCCATTCGGCGAGCAGTAGAGTTCGACCACTTCAGCGCCTAGCGAACGCAAGATCCGCGGAGCATAGGCGCTGGCCGCGCCGTTGCCGGCATCAACCACGATCTTCAGACCGGATAGCGATTGGGTACAAATAGAGCGGAGGAAATCGACATAGGCTTCGGCCTCGGCAGGTTGCGTGGAAATGTGTCCGATAGTTGGAGTTGAATCGGCTGCCAGGGCGAATATTCGCCTTTCGAGCTCCACTTCCTCAGCGTCCGGAACCTTGTACCCGGAGTGGGCGAAGAGTTTCAGACCGTTGTCCTGAAACGGGTTGTGCGAAGCCGAGATCACGAGGCCGGCCGCATACGGACCATTCCGCGTCAGCCACGCGACACCGGGAGTAGGAACGACCCCGGCCACCGTACATTGCACGCCGTCGCTGGCTAATCCGGCGATGACCTGCGCGGCAAGCGCCGGTCCGGACTCACGGGTATCCATGCCAATCAGGACGCGGGGTTCTGCAGCATGCGACTTCGCCCACTCGGCCAATGCCCGTCCGAAGGCAAACACCGTGCGGGCGTCCAGCGGATATTCACCGGCCACGCCACGAATGCCGTCGGTTCCGAATAGTTGTCTCGACATAAGTACGGCTCCAACCTAATGCTCTGGCTTACTGCTCAAGCCCGGGCCCGATTCGTTCCATCACCAGCCTCACGCGGACAGTGGAATTGCCGTCAATTCGCAACTGCGGGTCGTCCACGAAGGTACTGACTCGCGTCTCGAATTCGGAGATGATTCCGTTGAGATCGATCGGATCCGTATCAATGGACTGCAGGTGCTCAACATGGCTGCGCGGACCAACGACACGAAGATGTTCCGGCGAGAGCTCCTGGCTGGCGATTCGGTAGCCGGGCATGGGGTTCCCCGCGTAACGTATCTGCACGGGAACATCGCGGGCGAAGCGTTCCTCGAAGCGCATGCGGATCTGCGTCGGGATGGCCCGTTCGAGTTGCAAGCCGGACGGAACACGTACGGCACGATTATCCAGGTTGAACGTCCAATCGCCAGGCCGCTTCACACCCTCCAGATCGACCACAACAGCCACATCCTTTAGGAATGTATCGTTCATCTTGCCGGACGGCCCGCGCACGAAGAGGTTGACCCGGTTAACCATGCCACTCGATACCTCGTACGCCTTGGGAAAATTGCGGTATTCCACAGGAACATCAATGGCGGTGGCGAGTTCCTGCTCGCCCACAATAGCGATCCAAAGGAGCGACGCAATAGCGACACTGAGCACTTTCGCGCCGAGGTTTTCGGTGACCATCCGCTTCGCGGCAGCGATCATGCACTGGTTTCCTTGGCGGCAGTAAGCGCGGAGGCGGAACCGTGACGGAAATCCACAAAGCGTTGCATCAGCCTTTGCTCGACACGGTCCATAGTGACGTCGTATTCGATTTCATTCCGCGCGGCGATGGAGATGCGGCCAGTCTCCTCGCTGACAATCAGCGAGATACAATCGGTCTCTTCGGTGATGCCGATGCCCGCACGGTGGCGAGTGCCGAGAATGCGCAGCAGTTCGGGATTCATGGTGAGGGGAAGGAAGCAGGCGGCCGCAGCGACACGGTCGCCCTGGATGATGACAGCGCCATCGTGCATCGAAGAGCCGGGGTAGAAGATCGAGAGCAGGAGGTCACGAGAAACGTTGGCGTCCAGAGGAACGCCGCTCTCGATGAACGTGCGAAGGCCAACCTCACGTTCGATGACGATGAGCGCGCCGATTTTCTGCTGGGAAAGCTGCTGCAAGGTGAGGAGAATCTCTTCGACTGTCTCGCGGCGATGCAGCCGCGTGCTGAAGCCGATGACGCGGCGCTGGCCAATACGGGCCAGCAGGCGGCGTATCTCGCTTTGGAACATGACGATTAGGCCGAAGGCCGTGTAGGGCGCGGCTGTCGCGAGGATCGTCCGCAGCATCTCCATTTTGGCGTAGACGGAAATGAGGTAGACAAGAACCAGCACCAACAATCCAGCCAGCATTGCGGCGGAACGGCGTCCGCGGACGATGATGATGAACTGGTAGATGATGAACGCCGTAAGCGCGATGTCCAACGCGGCCGACCAGGTAAACCTCGGCATCTGCGACAGGAATGTCTCAAGCGCTGGCATCATAGAATTTACGGTCTTCGGAACGCGAAACGAGCTTCGGAAATGGGGACTCCGAGAATCGGTATTTTCTTCAGATCCGCCGAACCAAGGCCTAACTGTTCGGCGAGCAACAGCGTGTTATCGCATTTTTCAAATGGCGCCGTGCCGCGGGTAGCTCTTGGATCATAACCCATTACGGCAGCCGCCGCCGCGTCTGTCGAAACCGCATTGAATCCAGCGAGTAGGACGCCCGGCTTCACCGCGGAAATCCCTTTGATCCACGGCCCTTCGCCTCCGGTGACGGTTTCGATACCGTCGACAATGGCAATGTCGATTGGGCGGGCGGCGTTCAACTCGGCCGTTATGCGGGGCATCCGATGCCCGGCCGCGCGGCTCGACGCCGGATCGTTCTCCGCCGGTGCGATCCGGGCTGGCTGGCGCTCTCCGAAATGGCACACTTTCAACCGGCCCTTCGTGGGGGCCTCGTTGGGATCGTCAATTCCGGCATCGTCGCCGTATATGGACGCCGGCGTGATGCCGAAGATGTTTTTCATCGACAGGGTGATGCCGCACGTGGCGTGGTCCTTCAGCTTTGCCATGCTCACGAAGACATCGGTATCCATGTAGCTGTGGTTGAGCTCGTAGGCCGGAAAAATAAAGCCGCCGCCGGGAACGGAGTGGCGGAGATAGCGTTTGCCCTTGCCGATGGCGTTCGTATTTTCGAACTCGATCTTGGACGAAATGGATTGAAGCTGGCGGACGTTCCAACCCGAATCAAGAAGATACTCTTCGAGCGGTCCGGCCGTTCCCCAGCAGCTCTCGACGAACCGGATACGCGTCGCGCCGGCCTCGTTGAGCAGATGAGCCAGGGCCCCCGCCATCCGCGGATGGGAGTAGTGCGTCAGCGACAGAGCTTTGCCTTCGAATTTCAGAGCGGGAGAGCCCGTGAGATTCAATTTGATTGTGACGGTCTTATTGCGGACTTTCGGCGCCAGGCCGCCAAGTTGATCGAACATCACACGCAGCGTACCAACCAGGCCGGTGCTGTAACTGTCTGCCTTTGCAATCACCACTGGGCGTAAGGGGGCATGCGCAGCCATGAGTGGCGCCGCGCTGGCCACTGCCAGGAATTCTCGCCGGGTAATCGTCACGCAACTACTCCAATTCCAGTATGGCGTACCAACTCATTTCAGGTATATCAATTCCGGTACCCTCTTCGGTTGGATAGGTCTCTAATATTTTGGGCGGAACGCCTGGTTGCAGCAGAGTCGCCTTCTTCCAATTGCCCAGCATGTGAACGGTAATGGATTCAACGGGAAAGTCGGTGTAGTTGACAAGGTGGAGGAGTTGTTTTCCATGGTCTGGCGATTCGGTGAGATTGGACAGCATCGTGCCGGCATTGAAGAGCCGCGCTCCGAGATTGCGCCGCCCGGTGAGCGTGTTGACCTCCTTCCAGATGGCATCGAGCTTGGTGAGTTCCCTCTCATCCAGAACGACTTGCCCTTCACGAGGCGTGGGAAACTGCCAGTTCTTCGGGCCAGTGAGAACGGTGCCACCTGAGCGGGTGAATTGGGCGAGAACCTCACGTTCCGCGGACGTCATCGTGGACGGGCTGACGTTTACCGCCATCACGGCGCCCCGCATCTCCTTCAGCTTCATTTTGCTGGCCGGAATCGGCCGCACCGGCGTGTGCTTGACCGCGATCATGTCGAGGATTCCGCCACTGAGCATAGAGCCGCTGGCGGCATCCTGAATCAGCGTAAGTTGCCCGGCGGCGGGCCATTGCAGTTTCTCCTTTTGCGACTCGATGAATGCCAGAAGTGAGGCCAGTTTGCGCCAATCGCGCACGGCGTTGGCATCGTTGCTGAGGAGGCGTTTTTCGAAATCCTTGTCGAGTGCGATGACCCACCGCGCACCGCACATGGCCGCTTCGGCGGCAACTTGAAGGTAGCGGGAAATCGGATAGGCCTTGCCCGTTGGCGGCGTATTGGCGATCCACACCGGATTGCTTGTAAGCGCACGGGCGAAGCGGAGGAAACCGGCGTTGGTGTCGATCCAAGGGCCACCGCTAGGCGCCGCTTTTGCGTGATCGGCATCGACAGGATTTACGCCAGGCCAGACACCCTGGTTGGTGGCAGTGATGGGCACGCCTTCGAACTGCATCGCCGACCGCGGCAAGATTGGGATGGCCGATTCCTGCTGCGGGCCCTCGCTGAAGATTGCGTCGAGCTTCGCGGCCTTTGCGTCGCCGGCGTCCCAGGGCTTGCTGACGATACCGGCTACGGTGATCCCCTGTTTGTGAGCGGCTTCGGTGAAGGCGGGTGACCAGTTGCCTGGTTCGAGCAAGAGGCAATTGATGGGAGTACCTTCCAGAAGTTTGAGCGTAGCGGGGTCTGATGCCGGCCAGCGCATCGGCACCCAGGCGGAGAGGGCGGCTACCGTGGCGGCGAGGAGGAGGGGCATGACTCCATTTTCATGCCGATTTGATCTCCGTCCAAAGCCGGTCCCGAAGCCGCTGCGCCTCCGGCGTGACCGTGGCGAACCATTCGGCCTGAGCCATCACCTCAGGAGGCGGATAGAGCGTCCGATTATTCTGCGTCGCGGCGGAGAGCAGTGGGCGTGCGGCGCCATTGGCAGTAGCCGTGCGCATCGTCTCCGCAATGCGGGCGCTCACGTTGGGCTCGAGCAGATAGTTCAGAAAATCGTGTGCGATCTCCTTGCGCGGACTCTCGCGGAGGAGAACCGCGCAATCGAGACTTAGCGGGAATCCGTCGCGCGGATAGACAAAGGCCAGATCACTCGACGCGTCGATCGCTTGCTGGGCCGTGGTCGACCAGATCTGCGCCCCCAGAATGTCGCCGGCGACGGCCTGGTCGCGCACTTCCGTATTGAGGTATGCCCGAAGAAGCGGCTTCTGGTTCACGGCTTCGCGCTGGGCCGCGCGGAGCTCGTTGGGATCGCGCGAATTCAAGGAATAGCCAAGTTTGCGAAGTGCCGCGGCGAAAACTTCCGCCGGATCATCGAGCATCGTCAAATGGCCTTTCCAATGGGGCTCCCAAAGGTCCGCCCATTTGCTCGGCACCGGTGTGACTTTCTTGTTGTAGAGGATGCCGGTGGCGTTCCACATGTATGGAACCGAGTGCTGCAATTGGGGATCGCTCACGGGATGCTGGAAGGCGGGCTCGATATTCTTCAGATTCGGCAGTTGCGCATGGTCGAGTTCGGCCAATAGATTCTGCTCTCGCATGGGGGGAACGATGTAGTGGG
Organism: Acidobacteriota bacterium; assembly: GCA_016185425.1. Lineage (GTDB taxonomy): Bacteria > Acidobacteriota > Terriglobia > Bryobacterales > Bryobacteraceae. Next base: position 6,993 of record JACPNQ010000009.1, read on the forward strand.
TTGGGAAAACAATGTCCCATCCGGAGTTGCCGGAAAAAACCCGGGCGAGCATCTCCTCATTCGACTCGTAGACGCTGTAGCGTACTTTGACCGCGTGGTGCTTTTCAAAATTGGGAACCGTTTCGGGCGCGACGTAGGCAGACCAATTGAACACGTTGAGTCGCCGCGCCGTTGGACGCGCACAACCGGAGAGGCCTGCGAGCCCGATAAGGATTTCACGGCGGCGTGTCATCGTTTCTGCATCCGTTCGGAGAGCAGGATCAATGCCCCGAAGCCAAGAAAGATAACCGCTGAAATGGCGCTGACCACAGGATTAGCGCCGCGGCGCGCCATAGCATAGAGAACCATCGGAAGCGTCTCGGAATCAACGCCGGCAACGAGGCTGGTGATGACATAGTCGTCGAATGACACCGTGAAGGCGAGCAGAGCTGCGGCAATGATTCCCGGCTGCAGCATCGGCAACGTCACTAGACGGAAGGCCTGCCATTCGTTGGCGCCAAGGTCGAGGGCGGCGTCTTCCAGAGCCGGTTCGGCGGTCCGGAGACGGGCCATCACCACCAGAAGCACGTAAGCGATGGAAAAAGCCACGTGCGCCAGGATTACGGTATGCATGCCGAGCTGAATTTGCAGATAGCGGAAGACCCATTGAAAGAAGGCGAGGAGCGATATGCCGGTGACAATCTCCGGCGTTACCAGCGACAGATAGAGCGAACCGCTCAGCCACTTTGAGCCACGTTTCCAAAGTCCATAGGCGCACAGCGTACCGATGGCGGTGGCGAGTACCGTGGACGCAAGTGCGATGACAAGACTATTCCAGGCCGCCTCGCCGAGCTGCGCGTCGCCGAACATGGCGCGATACCATGCCAGAGAAAAGCCTTCCCAGACGGTGAACCGGGAGCTGTTGAAACTGAATGCGCACAAGATCAGCAACGGTACATGCAGAAACGCGTAGACAAGAGCGGCAAAAACTGCCAGAAAGCGAGATTGCTTCATAGCGCTTCTTCCCCGTCCTGCTTCAACAACGTAGTCAGCAGAATCATCACCAGCGCCATTAGGGCGAGCGAAATGGCGGAACCGAAGGGCCAGTCGCGTGCGGTGGTGAATTGATTCTGGATCAGATTGCCGATCATGATGCTCTTCCCGCCGCCCAACAGATCGGGCGTAAGATAGGCGCCCAGACAGGGAATGAAGACCAGTACGGCCGCCGCGCGCATCCCGGGCGCACAGAGTGGAAGAACAACGTGGCGGATGGAGTTCCAGGGCGTCGCGCCAAGATCGGCGGCCGCTTCCATCAGGTTTTTATCGAGCCGCTCCAGATTGCTGAACAGTGGCAGAACGGCGAAGGGCAGGTAGCCGTAGACAAGCCCCACAACGACGGCCGTCTCGTTATAAAGCAACGGCAACGGCTCGTTGATGATTTTCAGCGAGAGCAGCACACTGTTGATAAGCCCGGTGTCGCGCAGTAGAAACATCCAGGCGTACGTTCGGACCAAAAAGCTCGTCCAGAAAGGAAGAATAACCAGGTACAAATAGATGCTCTTCGCGCGCTCCCCCGCGCGAGCGATGAAAAGCGCGAGCGGGAACGCGATCAAAAGACAAAGGACCGTCGCGGCCGTGGACATCACGAGCGAACGCCAAAGAATGATGCCATAAAGTGGATCGAACAGGCGCTGGTAGTTCTCCGTGGTCCATGGCGCGGTAACGCCGCCATAGACTCCGCGCGTATGGAAGCTGTAGCCGACGATAATCGACAGGGGAATGAGAAACAGCACCACTGTGAACGCCGCGGAGGGCGCAAGAAATATCGCGCGGAGGCGATTCATTCGCGCACCGGCAGTTCATCGGACGTGTGCCACCATACATGAACCCGATCGCCAATCGCGTACGGCTCATCGCTATGCGGGACCTGCGCCGTGACCGCGGTGCCGTCCGCCGTGTGGGTCTGGATATGGAAACAGTCGCCTAGAAAAGTGCTCGAATCCACTTCGGCCTGAACGGCCTTCGCACCATTCGCGGGCGCCGTTCGGGAAATGCGTGTCGACTCCGGCCGCACGCCGATGCCATCCACCCAATTCACCGCTCCCAGAAACCCGGCGACAAACCTCGTGGCCGGCGCGAGATAGATCTCCTTCGGCGTGCCGATCTGTTCAATCTTTCCCTTGTTCATCACCGCTATCTGGCCGGAAAGGGAAAGGGCTTCCTCCTGGTCGTGCGTGATGAACAGAAACGTGATTCCCAGCCGCTGTTGCAACTGTTTCAGTTCGATGCGGACCCGCTTGCGGAGAGCGGGGTCGAGCGCGGAAAGCGGCTCGTCAAGCAACAGCAACTCGGGCTCGACCACAAGGGCGCGAGCAAGAGCGGTCCTTTGCTTTTCGCCTCCAGAGAGATTTGCCGGGAGCCGCCCCGCCTTCTCCTGCAAGCCGACAAGCTCAAGCATACGATTCACTTTCGGCGCAATGTGGGCGGCAGATTCACCGCGCCGCTGGAGGCCGAAGGCGATGTTCTCCGCGGCTGTGAGATGCGGGAACAGCGCGTAGCTCTGAAAGACGGTTGTCACCGGGCGTTCATATGGGCGCAGTCCGTTCAAGCGGCGGCCATTCAATACGATCTCTCCGGCGTCTGGTTCGGCGAATCCAGCGATCATGCGCAGGATCGTCGTCTTACCGCACCCGGAGGGCCCGAGCAACGAGTAAAAACAGCCCTTCGGCACGTCCAGCGAGATCCCGTCGACGACCGTGTGGGACGGAAAAGATTTGTAGAGCGTCTTCAGCTCCAGCGCGTTTTCCATGTAAGGCTCAATACGGTACTTTAGCGGAAAACTCCCGCCATGCGAGAAACGGTTTTTCGGACCCCTCCGGCGGCCGCCGCCTGCTGCGTGCCGGCAACCCGGACGCGATCAAGCCTTGCCCAAAGGACGGTGCGCAGAGGCACATCGGACACGGCTCGCAGCTCGTATAGACTTCGCAGCCAGTGAGGTCGTGCATCTTCAGTTTAAGACCCGCGTTTCAATGGCACTGATTTCGGCGTGCATCGTTGCATCGCAGAACGCGATGACGCGGTTAACACCTTCCGCAGTAATTCTCCGTCGCGAACGATCACCACGCCAAACGGTCCGTCCGCACCGGAATTGACGTTGTCAACGGCGACGAGGGCCACGGCGTGCCGCAGCCAGTACGCCGGATCGGGGGATTCAGGCATCTCGTTGTTATCATAGGAGAAATGGCTGAGCGCGACATTGCGGCTGGGTATCGTGCCACCTCGACAGCGGCTCCCGGTACGGCGCGGCTGGACGCTTTGACCGCTCGGTTGGAGAGTTCGCTCCGCGGCAAAGCGGAGGTAGTGCGGCTCAGCCTCGCGTGCCTCTTATCGCGCGGTCATCTATTGATTGAAGATGTTCCAGGAGTCGGCAAGACCACGCTCGCCAACGCGCTGGCGCGAGCGGTCGATTGCAGTTTTCATCGGCTTCAATTCACCGCTGACATGCTGCCCGCCGATGTCACCGGAGTGAGCGTCTTCAACGCGCACTCTCACGAGTTTGAATTCAAACCAGGACCCGTGTTCACGAATTTTCTGCTGGCCGATGAGATCAACCGGGCGACACCGAAGACGCAATCGGCACTATTGGAGGCGATGAACGAAGTGCAGGTCAGCGTCGATGGGCGAACCTACCCGCTCGGGCGGCCATTCCTGGTGTTGGCGACGCAAAATCCCCTGGAGCATCACGGCACTTATCCGCTCCCCGAGTCTCAGCTCGACCGCTTCCTGATGCGGCTCCGCATCGGCTATCCGGACGCGGCGAATGAGCGGGAAATTTTGCGCCGCGGTCCTGGCGATCCCAACGCTCATGCCGCCGCGATTCTCACCGGCCAGGACGTAATCGAAATGCAAGAGCAGGCCGAACAGGTGCGCGTGGATGAGGCGATTGTCGACTACATCCTCGCGATCGTGGAACGGACGCGCACGCATGAATCGCTGACGTTGGGCGTGAGTCCGCGCGGAGCACAGGCGCTCTACCGCGCGGCGCAGGCGATGGCACTGCTCGATGGTCGCGGCTATGCTACGCCGGACGACGTGAAGCGGCTTGCAGTGCCGGTCTTCGCCCATCGCGTTGCGTTATCGACGCGCGTGGCGGCGGCGCAACGAACGGCCTCGGCCGCCGAGCGGATCATTGAGGAGATTCTCACTTTGATCGAGGTGCCGCTGTAGGCTTGCGCGGCTTCGTGAAATGCGGCCTCTGTGATGCGGCCAACGCCGCGATTACGAGCGCCGCGCCAAGTATCGGAAACCAATCCCCTGCCCTGGTGAAGAGCGTGGTCTCTTCCACATAGCCGTACGCCACACGAGCCGAACGGCTGTCGAAAGATGGAATCTGTTCGCGAACGACTCCCGCTGGATCGACAATCGCGGTGATACCGTTATTCGTCGCGCGAACAATCCAGCGGCGGTTCTCGGCGGCACGCATGCGGACGAGTTGCAAATGCTGCTGGCGGGCCGGCGTACGAAAAAAATAACCGTCATTCGAAATGTTGAAAAACACGCTCGCCCCCGCGCGGGCGAAATCACGAACGTGGTGGCCCACCGCGGATTCGTAGCAGATAAATGTTCCCGCTTTGTGCCCGTCGAGCGGCATGAGCACTACGCTCTTGCCCGGTGTGTAGGCGCCCACTTCGTCCGATACCTGGTTGACGAACGAAAACAGCGGCGGGACATACTCGCCGAAGGGAACCAGGAAGACTTTGTCATAACGCACGCCGCCGGGGACCAGTTGCGCCGAATTGCGGGGCGCCCCGGCCGGATCGCGAAAGATGCTGCCGAGGATGACCGGTGCCTTCGCGGCACGGCTCACGTCCTGGACGCGCGATTGAAGGTCATTGTCCGTGTCGTAGAAAATGGGTCCCGGAGTCTCCGGCCAAACCACAACATCCACTGGGCCCTCGGCGAGCGGCATTTTCGAAAGGGCCGTCATGTTCTCTTTTGCCGCTTCATAAGACGCGGTCGTCCACTCGGCCGCGGTGGGAAGATTCGGTTGGATAACAGCGGCATGTGCCTGCGGACGTTCGTTTGCGGGGAGCGCCGGAAGCACAACCGGCACCAGCGTGATCAGCGCCCACAGGGCATGTTGCCGCGGCCGCTTTAGGAATATCGCGGCGAAGCAGCTCGCCGTGAGCGCGAAAAGGAAGGAGAGCCCATACACGCCTGCGAAAGGTACGATCCGCAGCGGCACACCCATGTCGATTCCCGCATCCCCCAGCATCAGCCAGCCGAATAACGTCAGCGGCTCTTGCGTCCGTTCGAGCACGGCCCACAGCAACGCCATCGCCGGCGGCCCATACCAATGCCGGACCAGCACGCCGGCAAGAATGCCGAAAATCCCATAGTGAATCGACTTCAATAGACAGAACAGCGCGAAGCACCCCCATCCTCCCGCCGCGCCCATGCCGCCGTGCACCGCCAGGACAGGCGCGATCCACCAGCAGACGCCCGCCCAAAGGACAAGCCCCATAGCGTAGCCGAGGGCGAATCGTCCAGCGGGCCGGAACTCACCGCCGAGAGCGAAACACAGAGGGGTCAATGCAAGCGGCGCCAGCAGTCCGTATCCGAACGGCGGATAAAGCAGCACCAGCAGCAATCCGGAAAGCAGCGCGAACAGGACGCGGTTGATCACGCTAATGGGAACTGGCTTGCTCGTTGACAAGATCGGCCATGTAGCTCGAGCGGACGAAAGGACCACTGAAGACCATCTGGAAACCAATGGACATGCCGTAGCTCTGGTAGGCGGCAAATTTTTCCGGCGTCACAAATTCTGACACGGGCAGGTTGCGGCGGGTCGGCTGAAGGTACTGGCCGATCGTGGCAACGTGAACGCCGGACTCGCGGACATCTCGAAGCAACTCCCGCACCTCCTCGGCCGTTTCACCCAAGCCCGCCATGAGACCGGACTTCGTGAGCACGTCCGGCCTGTACTTGCGCGCAAAGGCGAGCACATCCAGCGACTGCCGATAGTCGGCTTGCGGCCGTACGCGGCGGTAGAGGCGCGAAACGGTCTCCATGTTGTGGTTGTACACGTCGGGGCCGGCGTCCAGCACGCGGGCTACAGACTCGGTATCGCCGCAAAAGTCGGGTGTTAGAACTTCGATCTTTGCGTCCGGCAGCGCCTTGCGGACCTCGCGAATCGTCTCCGCCCAGTGGTGCGACCCGCCGTCGGCCAGTTCGTCCCGATTCACACTGGTAATCACGACGTAGCGAAGATTCATCTGTGCCGCCATCTCCGCCACATGCACCGGCTCGTTCGCGTCCAGCGAAAATTCCTTTTTCGCGGGTGAACCCTTCGGCACCGAACAGAATCCGCACCCGCGCGTGCACAGGTTACCGAGAATCATGAACGTCGCCGCGCCCCGATGGAAGCACTCGTGAATGTTAGGGCATCGCGCCGATTCGCATACCGTGTGCAGATTCCGTTGGCGCAACCCGCGTTTCAACAGGTGAACGGATGCAAACTGTGTTTCCGGCTTGCGCAGCCACTCGGGAAGCCGCGGCCGGCCTGGCTCGATCTGAACGAAATCGCTCACTTTAGAATTTTCGCAGGATTGCGCCGTCCACGCCGATCTTCTTCAGCTTCAATTTCGTGTCCGCTACCGCGTCGCTATTCTTCAGCGGGCCAATTACCACGCGGAACAGCGTAGGCGAAGAACTCGGTGTGATCACCGCCGGGAAGCCCTGTTTGCGGTACGCTTCGGCCATTCCGGTTGCGCCCGGACGGTCGATGGCCGCCACCTGGAGGTATTGTCCGGGAGCAGGCGCCTGCTGGAACAGGGCACTCGCGACTTCGGCTGCTGCCGGCGCTGGCTCCTGCTTCTTCGGCGATTCCTTCTTCGGCTCTGGCTCCTTCTTCGCCTCCTTCTTCGGTTCCTGCCTCTTCTCGGGTTCCTTCTTTGCCGATTCCTTCCTGCCCGGTTCTACCGTCACCGGCCCCGTGGCCGGTGGCGTCTCCACGGTGGATGGATTCGGCTTCACGGAAACCGTGCCCGAAGTCGGGTCAACAGTAACGGGAGGGGCCTTGCTTGCCACGGCGGCCTGCTGCCTGGCGGCGGCAAGCCGTACTTTCTCATCGCTCGGGTTGTTGCGGCCAACAATGTAGCCCATCGTAAAAAACACACCAAGCAGAACAACCAGAATGAAGAGTACGCTCAGCAACTGCTTGTTGCCGAGCACCAGTTCCATTTCGCCGTCTTCATTACGAGGCATGTCGGTTCTCTCCCTTCAACACTTCCTGAGTTTATACTTCCCTGCCCGCCAAAACATCTTATTGTAGTAATGTTTTGTTTAACGCCGCCCGCGCCGCCACGCGCAGCAGCAGGAAAACCGCCGCGGGGGCGAGCGCCGCCAGTCCCGCCGCTGTCCACTGAATGGCTCCCGGCACCAGCATCCGGCATAGCCAGGGCACGGCCGCGATGGCCCCCCAGCCAATCCACTCCGGAGCCCAACCGTAACCGCAAATGGCTGCCGTTGCTAACGCCGCCAGCAACGCGGCGACACCCCAAACGTTTGCGTCCAACGCCGCCAGCCGGTATGCACCGCAAACCACACACATCCCACCGGCCACTCCCGGCGCCACCCATCCCGGCAGGCAGAACTCGGCGCAGATCAGCAGCACACCCATCGCCGCGAGAAGCAGCGCGCCATTCGCATCGAGCAACAACAGCACTCCTACACAGGGTACACTGCTGCGATGAGTCAATCGCGCAGATCGTTTCTAGGATCGTTCTCGGCGGCCATGGCGCAGACGGCGCCGAGGAGGCGGAACGTTATTTTTATCCTCACCGACGACCACCGTTACGACGCGATCGGCTTCCTGCGCGGACAGTCGTGGCTGCAAACCCCAAACATGGACCGTCTGGCGCGGGAAGGCGCCCACATGAAGAATGCCTTCGTCACCACTGCGCTCTGCTCCCCGTCGCGCGCTAGTATCCTCACGGGCCGATACGCGCACGCACACAAAATTGTCGATAACAACACCGCCATTCCGAAAGGCACTTCGTTCTTCCCGCAACTGCTGCAACAGGCCGGGTACAAGACGGCATTCATGGGCAAATGGCATATGGGCGGTGAGAGCGATGCGCCCCAGCCAGGTTTCGACAAATGGATCAGCTTCCTCGGCCAGGGTACGTACAATCCGTCGAAAAACGGCCTGAATATCGATGGGAAGAAGGTGCCGCAGAAAGGCTACATCACCGACGAACTGACCGGCTACGCCGTCGAGTGGCTCCAGCAGCAGCCGAAGACGCAACCGTACTTTCTCTACCTGAGCCACAAAGCCGTTCATGGCGATTTTATCCCCGCGCAGCGACACGAGGGCAAGTTCAAGAATGAACAATTCGTACCTCCCGCCAGCATGAGCGGGCCCGCGGTCAATCGCCCGATGTGGGTACAAAATCAGCGCAATTCATGGCACGGCGTGGAGTATCCGTATCACACGGGCATGGACATTGAAACCTATTACAAGATGTATGCCGAGACGCTGCTGGCTGTCGACGAGAGCCTGGGCCGCGTGATGGACGTGCTCCGTGAGCGCGGGGAGTTGGATTCCACACTTATCATCTACATGGGTGACAACGGCTTCGCGTTCGGCGAACACGGTCTGATCGACAAGCGCACAGCGTACGAAGAATCGATGCGTGTGCCGATGCTCGCGCGCTGTCCGGAGCTATTCGGCGGCGGAAAGACAATCACGGAAGTGGTCGCAAATCTCGATATCATGCCGACCGTGCTTGAAACCGCGGGAGTCACGCCGCCCGCCGGCATCGATGGCCGCAGTTTCCTACCGATTCTGCAAGGTCGTAAAACCGAGTGGCGCGATTCCCTTCTCTACGAGTACTTCTGGGAGCGTAATTTCCCGCAAACGCCCACGATGCACGCCCTCCGCACGGACCGCTATAAGTACATTCGTTACCACGGCATTTGGGATCTCGACGAGCTCTACGACTTGCAGGAAGATCCGCTCGAACTCCGCAACCTGATCGCCGAGCCGGCCCACGCGCCAACTGTTAAGGCAATGAACGGCCGGTTATTTTCCATCCTTGAACAAACCGGCGGGATGAGCATGCCCCTCTATCGGGATGGTGGTGCGCAGCAGAGGCTGCGGCATCCGGACCGGTCCAAGGCGGCACCATTCCCCCAGACCCTGGACGGTCCGCGAAATAATCCTGCCCCATAGCTCGGTAAAAAGTAAAATCTGACGCCTGTCGATGTAAATTAGTTAAAGGCACAACGGAGTTTTTCCGCGCTATACCTTTAAGGGAGAAAGACAGGTAAATAAACATGAGCCGCCTTTGCTTTATGTTCGCCGGGGCCGCTATTGCATCGGCTCTCTATGGTCAGGAGCTGGCGTTTCCGCTCACTGCACGGCTGCAAGCGAGAATTCCTTCCGCCGGTATCCCTGCCGATGCCTATTACCTCCCGGGCAGCGCAGATGTCTCCTGTTTTGAGGCAACTCCCTCCGGCAGCCGCTACCTGTGTCTCTCTGACTCCGGAACGATCGTCGAGTGGACCGCCGACAACCGTATTCGGCAGGTCGCCGACGGATTTGTCGGACCCTTGCAAGCCAAGGTAGCGCCTGACGGCACGCTCTACGTTCTCGATCTCGGCCGCGGGACGCTCTCCCAGATCTCGCCCAACGGTACCGTCACACGTCTCATGGGCTCCGGCTCTGACCGTGTGATCCGCGAAAGGATGGACCCGCGCACTTTTGATCTTCCACTGTTCACCATGTCGCGAGATACCTACATTAACTCGGTGCAGCTCGCGATCGACCCGCAAGGCAACCCGTACCTCGGCATTCTGCGCCAGGACACCACCAAAGATGGCGGCAACGATGTCACGAAGCGCTACCTGTACATATTCCGGCTTGAGAACAACGTGTCCGCGATGGTCCTGCACTGGGATGGCTCTACAACGCTTACCGGTCTCGAACGGCTTCCCGATTTCGACGCACTGTCCGTCGACAAGGATCGCAATATCTTTTACGCGATGGACGGAAAGCTGTACCGGCTGGAGTCCAATCTCCGCCCGGCCGCTCTAGTCAATGGCGCGTATACGGTTCTCAATTCGAATCCCGTAAAGTCGATCGTACAGACCGACGACGGCAACATCTTCCTTTACTCGCCATCCACGTTGAACATATTTCGCCTTCGCTACCGCGAGCTTGGCCTCGATCTCGATAGCTTTGCAGCGCTGAAAGGCCGCATGACGCGCCAAGGCGGTCAACTGATCGCACTCGATCTGAACGAAAAACGCCTTCTCAGTTATATCGCGGATCCGGCGAAGATCTTCGTGCCGAAGGAAGTCGCCCGCCTGCTTCGCTACATCCCGATCACGGGGAACAACTCGTTCCGCGCAGCCTTCGACAATCCTGTCAGTGTCAGCACCGATAATCAGGGGCAAGTATTCGCCGTTGAAGGAGAAGACGGCTCGGTTTATCGAATCGCCGCAAACGGAGTCGTTCAGCGCGTCGGCAAAAGCACCTTCAATCCGGACAATCCTCCCGCCGGTCGTTTCACGAGCGAGAACATCGCCATGGACGCCTTCCCATACCCCATCGTCGCCGTTGGCAACGACTTTGAAGGCCGCTTATACCTCCTCGACCGCGCCTGCAACTTCTTCATTCAAATTGGGACCTCCACAGCGCGGCGGGCCGCGGTCCTGGGCTCCACTTGTACGGAAGCCGTCATGGCGGCCGATCAGGCAAAGCGAATGCATGTCGCCATTGTTGGTACAGGTAGCGTCATGTCGGCGTCGGGTGACCCATTGGCCGGTGACTGGACCTTCACCAGATCTTACTCCGGGAGCAGCGTCCGATCCTTCGCTGTGCTTCCCACCGGCGATTTGCTTGTCCTCGACGGTGCCTCTCCCTCCTTCTGGAGCCTGTGGCGCGTCAATTCGAATACGCGTGCATTCGTTCGTGTCACGCTCGACGACTCTCTCCGCAACGATGTGAACATCCGGTTGAGCTCCGTCGCTGTCGATTTCAGCGGCCGCATCCTCGCGGTCTCCTGCTGTTCGGCCGGCAGTTCCAACGAGTCCGGCCGCCGATTTCTTTACTCGTTTCAGCTAAGCGGTACCAACGTTCTCATCGGGCAATCGCGCCCGGTCGCCTATTTCGATGGAGCAGGACAGGCGCCCGACAAGCTCTTCTCCCATCCGCGCGGCATCCTCATCAAAACGAATCAGGGCCGCCTCTACTATTTCGAGGATCCGCAGTTCCGTAGCCAGGCTGCGGTGTCACTACCCAATAGGCAAACCTGGACCTACGCGCCCGACTCCGGCATTCAGGAATTGGCGGTCCCCGCAATTCCCGGCTTCGGCCCAACGGCTTTCCGCACACGCCTCGCCTGCGACGGAGGCTTTGGCCGGTATGTCCGGCTCGGCCCATCCGCTGCGGTTGCCCCCACACAATTGCGTTTGGCCCTCGATACGCTCTCCGCGCCGTCCCGCTCTGCGTCCTGCCGGATCGAGCTGACTCCAGTCGATAGCACCCGCGTTATGGCCAACACGACGATCGACCTGGTCCCCGATCCAGCCAAGCTGGCGCTCATTCCCGCTATTACGATGTTGGATCAGCTAACGCCCTTCAAGGTAGATCCCGCGCAAACATCGATCACGAAGACGGTTCGGCTCTTCAACAATGCTCCGGACAACGTGGACATTCGCATGGAGGGTGCCCTTCCTGACGGCGTTATGGTCTCTCCGGCTGTTCTCACGCTGGAACCGAAACGGTCGGGCGACTTCACGTTCACCATTTCGCCTCAACAGCTCTTCCGCCAGCACTACCAGATTCCGCTCCAGGCGGCCTGCAACGCATGTGCAAAGCCCATTCCGCTTAACCTGAGCTTCCAGATTAGCGGCCGCACGACTTCGATCGATATCTCGGCCGAAGCGGCCCTCATCGATATCGCCGGCTTGAATGCGCGCAATGCCGGACGGCTGGCCGCTACCTCCATCGTGCTCTCCGGCCTGGACGAAACCGACGTCAACATTCGCACTGACCAGCCTGCGGCATCGCCCTGGTTCTCCATCCAAAAATCGGCTTCCACACGTACGGACGACGGTAAACTCGTCATCACCTACGACGTCGTGCTGAATCGCGCCTCTCTACCTGCTAAACAGTCCAGCAATATCGTCACGTTCGAAACACAGACGCAGCAGGGCGTCGCCCGCCGGTTCCTCACCGTCTTCTACTTCCCCGAGGGCGCTACCGTCCAACGTCTCTTTGAGAGCGGTTCCGCGGGTTCCACCATCAACCTGGGCACGTCGCGCAGCGCAACGGTGACGATCCCGGTTTTCAGCCGTTCGGACACGGCCATGGTCTTTAGCACCTACACGCTCGGCGGCGACTCGGGTACTGTGTCCGTTCCCTCAACGCAGGGAGTCGTGGGCAAGGGAACGAACGAGATTCAGTTCGATGTTTCACGCACCGGCACTGCCGTCGAAGCCTCGGAGATCAAGGACATCGTGATCCTCTTCTCGAATGGCGAACGCCTGATCTATAACCTCAATGTGCTCACCGCGTCGCTCCAGGCGGCCACTCAATCCAAAGGCGGAGAGCGTGCGATCGGCGCGTGCGCCAGCGCCCGCCTGCTGGTATCGCCGAAAGAACCGGGCCTTCCGTACACCGTTGTCCGGAACGTCGGCATGCGCTTCGTCTTGGAGCTGAAGGATGAGTGCAATCAATTGGTCAATGCCTCGGACAAAGCGCAGATCCGTTTCAGTACCGAGCCGGCCAACGGTAACGTCACCGTAACTTCGGTTGGCAAAGGGCTCTGGGAGATCTTCTGGAAGCCGGAACGGACGGGCGAGAACATTGTGGCAAAAGTGGTCGCGGTGCGCGGCGTGTCCGAAAAGGAGATCTACGTCGGAACGCTGACGTTAAGTGGCCGCGTCTCCGATTCAACAGTCCCAAGCCTGAAGTCGTTCAGCATTGTTGATGCCATCAGCTACCAGGCGAAGTCCATTACAGCGCCGGGTGCGTTCATTACGATCTACGGCGAGAACCTCGCTACCAAGGATACGCTCGGGTTCGACACTCCGGGAGTATTCCCGCTCGAATTGGACGGCTTGCAAGTGCAGTTCAATGGCAAGCCCGCGCCGCTGCTCTTTACGTCGCCTGGACAGATCAACCTGCAGGTGCCATATGACCTGGAAACCAGCGAATACCGCATGGTGATTCGGCGTGGCGATCTGGTTTCCGCCCCGGCGGCGTTAGGAGTCGGGAGTTCATCGCCAGCTATCGTCAGCGCCAATGGCAGCGGGACCGGACAGGGTGCGATTTATCGGATATCTTCGGACGTGCCAACCTCGTTCGCAACGCCGGCCAATCCGGCCACGGCGGGCGAATCGGTGCTCATCGTGACAACGGGGCTCGGCGCCACCAATCCGTTCTTTGACGAAGGCAAAGCCGTTCCCTCGGATAACGTTTTGTCCGTCTCCGGCGCCCTCCAGGTGGCAATCGGTGGGGTTCTCGCGGAAAACGTCGCAGGCTACCTGGCGCCCGGACAGATCGGCATCTACTTCGTCAACGCGGTGATCCCGCAAGGCGCTCCGGCGGGAGACGCAGTTCCCGTTGTGGTGCGCGGCAATGGCGTCGAAAGCCAGACAGTGACAATGGCCATCAAGTGATCAGGCCGTCCGCACATCGCGGCCGGTCACCTGCGGCATGATGACCAGCGTCACATACAAGCGAACCAACTGAAAAAACGTCACGGCAAGCGACTGGAGCCGGAAAAACTGCGAACGGCCGTGAAGACGCGGGTAGTGGCTCACACCCACTTCCTCGACAAGGTAGGGGCACATTTCCAGCTTCTTGACGAGCTCCACGCAAATCGTGCCGCTCGTCGATCGCAGTGACAGCTCTTCCAGCAGGCTGCGGCGGATCAGACGGAAATCACAGTCGATATCTCGCAGTTGGATCCCGAAAATAAAGCGGGCGAACCGGTTATATAGCCAGCCGATCGCGACGCGGTGCCACGGATCGTTACGGCTCTCTTTATAGCCGTTCACAAAACCCACCGCCGGGCCCATCTTCTTCAACAGCAGATCCAGTTCCAGCGGATCGTATTGGGCGTCTCCGTCAGTGTAGAACACTAGATCTTTCGAAGCCGCGGCGAATCCGCTGCGCAGCGCTCCGCCGTATCCGCGGTTCTCTTCATGGGTGATTACGCGCATGTGCCGCGGATTCGCCCGGCGCAGGCCCTCCAGAACGTCCGCTGTCTCATCGGCGCTTCCGTCGTTGATGACGATCACTTCGTAGTCATCGGTCAGTCCGGACAACATTGCCAAGGTCTTCTCTACCAGGTCCCCGATCGTTCTGCCGTCATTGTATGCCGGGAAGAACGCGCTGATACTCTCACGACTCATGGTGATTTGGACTCCAGGTCCACCCCTACGTGGACTGCGGTCATTCCGATACTTCGCTGTGGGCATGATCTCACACACCCGCTGGTTCCGCAAACCGGACTGCGCGCCAGGGCTGGGATCAGCCGTGCCGCCGGCGATTCATCTCCGTATGGTAAAGTGCGCGTGCTCAAACAACCACGCGATGGCCGCCGTAATCGCCGGCAATCCCAACATCCACAGGAGAAACGCTGTCTTCCCCATGACAAGCCTCCTTTCGCACTCCTAAGCGCGGGCAGGGGCCAATCGGGGCCGTCTCACTGTTAGATTCGCCGTCGCCAGCCCGTCATCACATGCGTAACCGCCGAATAGTGCGCGAGCGGTTCGCCCTTTGGATCGGGCAACCCTGCCGCTCGCAGCAGCGACTCGTCCAACGCACCCACGCGCACTCGCTGCAACGGCCAGCGAGCATGATCGATATCGGCGCGGAGGACCCGGCCGTGTCGATACGCAAACAGGCTCCAGCGAGCGGTGAGAAACGCTGCAAGGGGCGAAGTTTCGCCAATCATTTCACCGGGCGTCACGCGGATCTCCGTATGGCCACCGGGGCCAACCCGCCGCCGGCTGCGATAATCGACGCTCCCGCCCGTAGCATCCACGGACATCCGCGCCCAGTAATACGGCAGCGCATAACCGGCCCGCGCCCCGACCACTGCCGCCAGGCGAGCCGCATCCAGGGAGAAGAACCAAACGCCCCGCCGGCCCTGCTTGTCGTAGACATACGTCCGCAAATTCGTCTCGGGAAATCGCGAAAACCACGGAACCGCCGGAGCCATTGGCAGCGTGAGATCCGCCAGAATGAACGGAACCAGGCCCACGTAGATGCGGCCTTCCCATAGATCCAGCTCAAGTTCTCCCGGTATGAGCGGCCGCACAACCACCGGATCGAAGCTCCAGTGGAGGAAGGTCAAAGCCAGCCACGACTGCCGCAATACCGGCCTCGGAACGCGAAACGGAGCGTCGATCGAGATCGGTTCCACAGGCGTTTCAAGCATGTCTCATTATCCGGAAAATGTAACCGCCGGCCGTCGACCGCCGATGCGAAAACGCGATACAGTAACGGGGATGTCCACAGAAGCCCGCCTGCAGCCAGCGCCCGTGTTGAAAGACCCGTATGCCTACCACACGGAAGACGTGGCCGAACCGCCCGTTGCTTTTGGCGACATTCTGAAGCGCATCGGACCCGGTATGATTCTCGCGGCCTCCATTGTAGGTTCGGGGGAGTTGATCGCTACCACGACGCTCGGCGCCGAGGTCGGTTACCTCGCGCTGTGGATCATCATCATCAGTTGCTTTCTCAAACCGGCCATTCAATCGGAGATGGGCCGCTTCACCATCGCCACCGGTCAGACCGGCCTCGCATCTTTCAACCTCGTTCCCGGGCCCCGCTTCGGTGTCGGCTGGGTCGTATGGATGTGGGCAATCATGGTGCTGATCACCATGTTTCAGATCGGCGCAATGTTCGCAGGCGTTGCGCAAGTCCTCAACAGCCTGATGCCCGCCCTCGCCGTATCCGCATGGGTACTGGTGCTGCTGGTCTTCACTCTCTGGCTTCTTCTCGGCGGCGGCTATGATCGCATTGAACATCTGGCCACTTTGAAAGTCGGCTTGTTCACCATGCTGACCCTCCTCTGCGCCATGATGCTCACCAGCAAACCGCAATACTTCTCCTGGGCGCAGCTCATGGAAGGCTTCGAGTTCAGACTGCCCGGCGGCGGACTGACCACCGCGGTTGCCGTATTCGGTATCACCGGCGTGGGTGCGGCGGAGCTCTTCATGTATCCCTACTGGTGCGTGGAAAAGGGATACGCGCGCTACACCGGACCCATCGACGGTACAGCGGACTGGAAGCGCCGCGCGCACGGCTGGATCAAGGTGATGAACGTCGACATCATTGCGTCGATGATCATCTACACCGTTGCCACCCTCGCCTTCTACCTTCTCGGCGCTGGCGTCCTGCACTCGCAAGGCCTCCTGCCGAAGGGCAACGAAATGATTGCCGTACTCTCCAGGATGTACACCGAGACACTCGGCCCTTGGGCGCTGTGGCTCTTCTACGCCGGTGCAATCGCCACACTCTATGGCACCATTTTCGCCGCCACCGCCGCCAACAGCCGCGTCTATGCCGATATGATGACCCTCCTCGGTGTATTCGACCGCGGCGACTACCAAACCCGCGTCCTCTGGCGGAAACGGTTCGTGGTAGCGCTGCTCCTCATTCCCGTCGGATTATATTTTCTTAAGGTTGACCCCAGCTTCATGGTGAAAATCGGCGGCGTTGCGCAGGCGATGATGTTGCCGGTAATCGCAGTAGGTACGCTTTATCTTCGTCATAAGCACATGCCAAAAGAGGTCTACCCGCAGACTTGGGTTACCGCCAGCCTTTGGGTAGCATCTCTTTTCACAATTTTTATGATGGGGTACTACACAATTCTCTTGGTTCGGGGTTAGTATAGGTGGTAGGATCTGGTACTTCGAGTGCCCAGAACCGCCGCAATTTGAGTTCGGTCGATCGATCCGCCCGCAGCGGAACATACGACCAGCCGGTGAGCATCCTCCTCCGAGTGCTCACCGGCTTTCTAATTTGGGGCGCGTCAGGCTAAAAAACCACGCCGGAGGGACTAACGGAGCCAAAAAGCGCGGCCAACCGAACTCCAAAGCCGCTCTAAGCCGCGCGCACCACTCATTCTGCCGTTCTAACCCTGCCCGTACTGATTGATAGTACTCCGCTGCCGGCCGGCCTTCCGCGGCAAATCTTCCCGCCATACCACCTGTCCAAATGGCAATAGCCATACCAGTACCAGTGAACGGGTCGACGAACTGAAGCGCATCCCCAGCCAGCAACTCTTCCACCGGTGGGGTGGTCAGCCGGGTGTCGAAAACCAGCGGCCCCGTCGACAGCCAGTCCATCGACCGGCTCAACGGCCGCACCCGTTCCGCAAGGGCACGGTTTCCCTCACACACCAGTGCGTCGTAGTCGAAACCCAACCGCTTAAATCCGGACTCAGGTCCCAACCCGCACACATTGGTCAGGCCATCCTCCACCGGATTCACTCCCACATAAAACCCATCGAAGAAATACAGCTCCACCGCATCACTCACCGGGCCGCGAAAATGCGCCTTGAACCCGAACAGCCGCTCACGCCCCGCAGGCACAAACTGCCTTCCATGAGCCACAATATCCACCCGTCCCGGTACCCGCTCCACAATCCACTGCGCCCCCCGGGTCTCTGCCTCTCCCCGGAGCAGCGCATCCAACCGGTAACGGCTCAGCCCCAAAGCGGATTCGGCAAACCGGCTCTCCGACGACCGCCGCCCGAACGTCAGCTTCATTCGCCGCATTCTGGCCGGATTCGTGGCGAGGAACTGCTCCCACAACCCCAACTCTTCCAGAACAGGCTGCACTTCCGGCGTCAGGAACTCGCCGCAGACCTTGTGCTTCGGAATCCGCGAGGGATCCCACATCCGCGCGCTAGCCCCCGACCGCAGCGCAGCGATCGCCGCCGCGGACCCCGCCAGCCCCGCGCCTGCAATCCGCACCAGCGCCAAGTCCGGCCTCAGTTCCCGCCGCTAACCGCCGAATCGTGCCGCCGCGTGGTCAACTGCCGCAATCCTTCCACCGAAATCCGGCTCTCCGGCATTTCGTGAAGAGCGATCCGGAACGCCTTTTCGGCCATCTTCCGCTCCCCGGCCCGCAGAGCCGCCTGCCCCCAAGCTTCCGCAACCATCCGCGGATAAATCGGCGGCTCGTTGTAGCGCAGCGCGCGCTCGGCTTCCGAAGCCATCTCCAGCGTCTTCCAACCCCGCTTCGTCTTCCCTTGCGCCAGATAAATAAAGCCCTGGACATCTTGCAAGGCCACGGTAAATTCACGTGGCGGCGCGGCCTTCACCGCGTCTTTGAATCCGGTCTGCACCGCACGCATCGCGGCAAGCTCCGCGGCCGCGCTCGCCGCGTCTTTCTTCGCGCTGAAGGCTAGCGCCCGCGCCCAGTGCCGCCAGAACTTTTCCCGGGGCGTCGTCAA
This sequence comes from Acidobacteriota bacterium, assembly GCA_016185425.1. Taxonomy (GTDB): domain Bacteria; phylum Acidobacteriota; class Terriglobia; order Bryobacterales; family Bryobacteraceae. Next base: position 25,460 of record JACPNQ010000009.1, read on the forward strand.
CTCCGGCAACAGCGAACCGGTTAAAATCTCATCCCACTTCTCCGCCCAGACAAGCGACCGCACCATCGCGAACGAACCCTGCCGGTAAGCGGTCCGGTAAGCATCGGGCGTCTTCTTCTCCTTCTCCGTTTCCGCATAACCCAGCAGCTCCTTTGCCGCCCGGATCGCCGCGTCGAACTGCCCGCCGGCCGCCAGGGAAACCGCCAGGAAATGCACGTTGTGCCCGTGATGTCCGTTGCCATAGTCCTTGTCTTCGGCCATATACTTTCGCTCCAGCGCCGCGGCCGCCGTAAACGCCTCCTGCGCTTCCTTCAGCTTGCCCGTCTGCGCATAGATATGTCCCGGCATGTGCAGCGCGTGAGGGATGTTCGGCACCAGCTCCGCGTACTGTTTGCAACTCGCCCATGCGTCCTTGGCAAAGCTCGATCCTTCCCAGCCGTGAATGATGTAGTGGTGGACGCCCGGATGCCCCGGCGCTTCCTTCGCCAATTGCCGCAGAGTCTCCACCGCTTCCATGCTGCCTGGGCGCGGCTCCCGCGCCGGCGTCTCAAACCCGTCCATCAGGTGCAGTGCCAGGTAGGTCCGCGCCTCCACGTCCCTCGGATTCGCCGCGATCGCTTTCCGTAGCCCCGCGACGTACGCTGCATCCTGGTCGGCCGTGTCCGGATTCCGCCGCGCCCAGATCGCTTCGATATACAGCTTCTCCATCTCGGTCGCCTTGCCCGGTACCGCGGCCAATTCCTTCGCGCGCTTCGCCGCCGCCAATGCCCGTTTCGCGTTGGGCGTCGAAGGCGGCGTGCCAGGCAAATGCTTATCCCGCACTAACTGGAAATGAGGCCTGTAGTCGCCATTCGCAACCATCGCCACGCCCCACCACGGCATCGGCGCTGACGGGTCCAACTGCGCGGCCTGCAGAAAACTCCGCTCCGCTTCGCGCGCCCAAAATGAGTGCATCTGCGCCACGCCCTGCTCGAAGAATCTCTTTGCTTCCGTACTCGACGACGTAATCGGAAAATCGATTTTCCCCTGCCCTTCCAGCAGCTTCGCCGGTAGCGGAGGCGCACCTTCGCTCACAACGGCGCAATGGTTCGCGGTGTCCGCGGCTGGCTGTCCCGCGAGCAGCGCCGAGGTCATCAGAATCAGCAGAGTCGCACGCATAAATCCTCCAGGGGTCTTTGCTACATGGTAATGCAGTTACGGTGTTTCAAGATGCTAAAGTAGAGAGAATCTATGCAAAAAACGAGTGATATTGGCGAGTTGCAGGCAATCGCCAAACGAGTGCGCCAGCACATTGTCACCATGATCTGTGCGGCCAAGTCCGGTCATCCGGGCGGCTCACTATCCGCCGTCGAAACTTTGGTCACACTGTACTTTGACGTGATGCGCCATGACCCTGCTAACCCCACTTGGCCCGAACGCGATCGCTTCATCCTTTCCAAGGGCCACGCCGCCCCGGTTCTCTACAGCGTCTTCGCGGAAGCAGGCTACACCCCCATCGACAGCCTCAACACGCTGCGCAGCCTCGGCTCCATCTATCAGGGCCACCCCGACCGCCGCTACATTCCCGCGCTCGAAGCCTCCACAGGCTCGCTCGGCGTCGGCCTCTCGCTCGGCCTCGGCATGGCCGAAGCGGCCCGCCTCGATAACTCCCCCACTCGCGTCTACGTCGTCCTCGGCGATGGCGAAATCCAGGAAGGCCAGATCTGGGAAGCCGCCATGTACGGCGCGTTCCACAAAGTGGACAACATCTGCGCCATCGTTGACTACAACCGCATCCAGCTCGACGGCTTCGTGAAAGACATTATGGAGCTCGAACCGCTCGCCGACAAGTGGCGCGCCTTCGGCTGGAACACGCTGGAGGTCGACGGCCATGACTTCGCCGCGCTGCAAAAAGCCTTCGCCGAAGCCGCCGCGACAAAAGGCAAACCGACTGTTCTGATCGCCCACACCATCAAGGGCAAGGGTGTCTCCTTCATGGAGAACAATCCCAAATTCCACGGCGTTGCGCCGACAAAAGAAGAACTCGAGAAAGCACTGCAGGAGATCGGCGCATGAGCGTGAAAGAGAAATTCGAATTGAAAATGGGCGCGGCTACGCGCGAAGCATTCGGCAAGGCCCTGGTCGAACTTGGCCGCGAGGATTCCAACGTCGTCGTCTGCGACGCGGACCTCTCCAAGTCCACCTTCACTCACCTGTTCGGCAAGGAGTTCCCCAAACGCTTTTTCTCCTGCGGCATCGCCGAGGCCGACATGATCTCCATCGGCGCCGGCCTCGCCTCCAGCGGCAAAATCGCCTTCGTCGCCAGCTTCTCCGCATTCGTTCTCAACAAGGGTTTCGAACAGCTCCGCGTCAATGTCGCCTATGCGCAGGTGCCCCTAAGAGTGGTCGGCACCCACAGCGGTATCTCCATCGGCGAAGACGGCCCGTCGCAGATGTCTGTCGAAGATATCAGCCTTGCCTGCTCGCTCGCCGGATTCACTGTGCTCAGTCCCGCCGATGAGGTCGCCACGTTCGCCCTCGTGAAAGCCGCCGCCTACCATCCCGGCCCCGTATTTATTCGCGCGGGCCGCCTCAAGGTGCCCGTCATCTACACTGCCGGTCAGAAGTTCGAAATCGGCAAGGCCAACACCTTGATCGAGGGAAAGGACCTGACCTTCATTACAACGGGTCTGTTGGTCGCCGAATCGATCCGCGCCGCGGAAATCCTCGAAGCGGAAGGCATCTCCGCCGGCGTCATAGACATCCACACCATCAAACCGCTCGACAAGGCGGCCATCGCCGCCGCCGCCCGCTCTACAGGCTGTCTCGTCGTCGCCGAAGAGCATTTCACTGACTCCGGTCTCGGCGTCAAAGTCGCGCAGGCGGTCTGCGAAACGCACCCGTGCATCATGGAGTTCCACGGCATCGGCAACTACTACGCCGAAAGCGGGACGCCGGAGGACCTGCTGACCAAGTACAAGATGACGGCCAAGGACCTCGCGGTCACGGCGCGGAAAGCACTCGCTCGAAAGAAGTAGGTTCCCATCATGGACAGCCCCGCCGCCATCCTGAAGCTGGCTGCGCTGTTGCAAGAGAAAGAAAGCCGCGCCGCGCAAGTGGCGCGGCTTTTGCACGATGAGGTCGGTCCGCTGCTCAGCGCGACCGGATTCCAGCTCCACGCGCTCCGGGACGCCGATCCGGAGACGCTCAAACTCATCCGTGACCATCTCGAACGCGCCATGGAAGGCGTGCGCACGGCCAGTTCGCAACTGCATTCGAACCTCGTAGAGCGTTCCGGCCTGGCGATGGCGATCGAGTCGCTCATTGCCCGTGAGCGCCAAACCCTCCCGATCGAGTGCAAGCTCGATGCCCAACACCGTTTCCCCGGCGCAACCGGCCACGCCGTCTATCGGATCATCGAGTTGGCTTTGGATAATGTTCGCCGCCACGCCGAAGCCAGCGCCGTCACAGTCTCCTTGTCCGCCGGCCCGGCCGGTTTAGTTGCCGGCGTCGTCGACAACGGGAAAGGCTTCGATGTCCCGCACACGCGGGTAACGCTACCCGGAACTGGGTTAATATTGATGGATTCTTATGCGGGGGGTGCTAACCTGCATTTGCGCATTGATTCTGCCCCTGGACGGGGTACAATCATAGAGATCCAAACAGCCTGAAGATGGATGGTTTTCTGGAGGGATAGCTGCGGTACCAGTATGCCTTTTCAAGTCCTTCTCGTTGACGACCACAAAATACTTCGCGACGGTATCAAGGCGATTCTCCGCGCCGAAGGCGATTTCGATGTTATCGGCGAAGCCGACAACGGCACAGATGCCGTACAACTCAGCCGCCGTCTGAACCCGGACGTCGTCGTCATGGACATTGGACTCCAAGGCTTGAATGGCGTCGAAGCCACCGCCGAGATTCTCCGTCACACGCCCGACGCAAAGATCATCATCCTTTCCATGTACGACGACGAGCACTCCGTCGTCAGTGCGATTCGTGGCGGCGCCCGGGCCTTCGTCCTGAAAAAAGCCTCGGACGGCGATCTCGTCGACGCTCTCCGTACCGTCGCCAAAGGCGGCTTCTATATGAGCCCGCAAGTCTCGGAAAAACTCCTCGTCCGCATCCAGCGTGGCGACTTGGAGCATAAACCCGTCCCCTCGGTTCTGGAGGGCCTTTCCCCCCGGGAATTGCAGGTCCTTCGCCTCGTTGCGGAAGGCAAAACCAGCAAGGAAATCGCCGTTTTGCTGGACCTCGGGCTGCAAACGGTCCGCAGTTATCGCAAAACGATGATGAAAAAACTGGCGGTGAACAATGTGGCCTCGCTCACGCAACTGGCCCTTTCCGCGGGAATAACGCGCTTTGGCCCCAACGGCGAGGCGACCACCGGCGCCGGAGTCTGAGTGGTGCAAACCCCGTGGGGAGAGTTCGCTGTTCGCGACGCTCACGTTCATTTCTTTTCTCATCGCTTCTTCAGCATTCTCACCGGCGGCCGCGACGTGGCGGAAGTCGCTGCGCAACTCAACTGGGATGCCCCGTCCCCGCATGCCGATGGTCTCGCGGACCGCTGGGCGGGTGAGCTCGATAAACACGATGTCGCGTCCGCCTCTTTGATTGCCAGTTTGCCCGGCGACGAAGCCTCTGTCGCCCATGCCATAATCCGCCATCCCGGCCGCTTTCATGGCCAGTTCCTGTTCAATCCACTCGCTCCGGATGCCCGTGTCCGTCTGCAATCGGGCTTCGACGCAGGTCTTCGCACTGTCTGTTTCTTCCCGGCCATGCACCGCTATTCCATGGCCGACGAGCGCCTGGAGCCCCTGTGGCAGCTCGCGGCCGGCCACAACGTCTTTGTCCACTGCGGTGTCCTTAGCGTCGGTGTCCGCAAAAAACTTGGCCTGCCCTCGCCCTTTGATATGCGGTTCTCCAACCCGCTCGACGTGCACAATGTCGCTTTGCGCCACCCATCGGTCCGCTTCATTATTCCGCACTTCGGCGCGGGCATGTTCCGCGAAGCGCTGATGCTCGCCGCCCTCTGCCCCAACGTCTATCTCGATACCTCCAGCTCCAACAACTGGATGCAATTCTCCGAATCGCCGCTCACGCTCGAGGCCGTCTTCCGCCGCGCGCTCGACGTTGCCGGCCCTCGCCGTCTACTCTTCGGAACGGACTCCTCCTTCTTCCCGCGCGGCTGGGTCCAATCTGTCTTCGCCGCCCAATCCGAAGCACTCCAATCCATCGGCATCGGCTCCGCCGACGCTGCCGCCATCTTCGGCGAAAACCTCCTGGCCCTCCAGCGCTGATTCCAATTCGCCGCCAAATGCGCCATTACTGGTAGCATGCTGCGCACACTCCTCCTTTCCACGCTGGCCGCCGCGCTCACGGCCGCGCCCGGTACGCTCGTCCTGGGCGGCAAGTCTTACGCGCTCACCCACGTTTATGCCCGCAAGGGACCCAATGCCTTCGAGCCGAAGAAGATCTCCACCTACGTCCTTGCCGCCGACCGGGAACTTTCCCCCGCCGAGCGCACCGATGGAGACGCTATCCGGGAACTCGCCTGGGAAGGCAAGCTCAACGGCATCGAAATAGAGCTGACCGACGGCGGTATCTCCTGGTCCATCAAGACAAACCAGATCAAGGCCAGCATGTCCGGCTCTCAAACTCCCGACCCCTATAAACTCACTGTCGCGGCCGATCGCATTACCGGCACCGTAAAAATGGAGAAGCCGGAAAAGCTCGGCGAAACGGAATACTTCTTCGCGTTCGACATCGACGCCCCCATCGAAGTCAAGGTCGAGCCGCCGCCGCCCACCGCCGCCGACAAAGCGGCCGCGCAAAACGCCGCCTCTGCGAAGGCCTATAAAGCCTATCTCGCCGTGCTCATGAAAGGCGACAAAGCTGCGCTGATGAAGGCCGTGGACCCCGAGAAAGCCAAAATGATCGATACGCCCGAATTCCCGCAAATGCTCAAGTTCATCCAGTCCATGCAGCCGAAGAACATTCAGATCCTCCGCGCCAGCGAAGCTGGCGGCACCGCCGAACTCGCCGTCTCCGGCAATGCCGGCGCCGACGTCGGCACCGTGAAAATGCAGAAGATCGGAGACGCCTGGGTAGTGATGAAGGAATCCTGGAAAAGTCGTTAAGCCGGCGTCTGCGCCTTCGGCCGGAACACGGCCATGAACACAATCGCACAGATCACCGTCAGCACCAGCGGGACCATGAAGATGCGCGTGTAGTCGTTCTTGAACGTTCCGGCAATAAAGCCTGCGAACCGGCTGCCCACCACCAGCCCGATTCCCAGCAGCACAAAAGCGATCAGTCCTTGTGCCGACGCGCGGATCTCCGGCCCGGCCACTTGGTCCACGTAAATGTAGGAGGCCGTGAAGAAGCACACGTAGCAGATCCCGTGTAGTGTCAACGACGCCAGCACCAGCCACAACGGCCCACCCATCGCAAAGATCGCATAGCGGATCGGCCACGCCAGAATTCCCACTGCCATCGTCCCGCGTATGCCCCACTTCCGCAGCATCTTCGGCAGCAGAATCATCGTGAGGATCTCCGCCGCCTGCGCAATCGCCATCCACGCCGGCGCCTGTCCCTCGGGCAACCCCAGCGAGTATAGGAACGGTCCTGTCAGGATGAAGTAGAACATCAACTCTGTAGCCACCACAAACGCCAGCGCAAGGAACACCGCGAACTCGCGGTTCTTCAACAGTGTCAACGCTCCCAGAAACGCCAGCGGACTATCGTTCTTCTTCGCCGGCGGCGTATGCGGCAGCGTCAGGCAGAACAACCCCAATATCACCGACAACCCCGCCGCCAGCCACATTCCGTCGAACCCGCCCAGACCGCCGGCCAATCCCGGCAGCCACTCGCGCATCAATACACCTAACAGCAGCCCCACCGCAATCCAGCCGATCGTCCCCCAAACCCGCACCAGACCGAACTCCCCTTCCGCCGCCGGCATATGGTGAAAACAGATCGAATTCGTCAGCGCCAGCGTCGGACCGTACAGCAGTGCCCACAAGGCCATCCAAATCCAGACGCCGTCATAGCTGTGCGCGGACGCCATCAGGTACAGCGGTACCGTGCCCGCCAGGTGCAGAATGACCAGCAGCCGGTCCGTCGGCATGAACCGGTCGGCCAACTGCCCAGCAAAAAAGGGCGCGATCATGCAACCCACCGGCAGCAGCGCGTAAATAGCGCCGATCTCGCCGTCGCTGAAGCGTAGCGCCTTCCCCATGTATGCCGAGAAATCCGGATACCAGGCTCCCCAAACCATGTACTCCAGGAGCATCATCAGGCTGAGACGAAAACGAATCGAGAGGAACAAGTACAGTAGCTTAGCGCGAATTGCCGCCTACTGCCGCAGTTTCCGTTCCTGCGCCCACCGCAGCGCCACCGGGCTTCCGTTGGGCCCGGCCGCCGCGGCATGCATGGCCTGCAGTCCCGCCGACGTTGGCGGCGTCCCCTGTCTGGATCGCATTATCTCCACCAGTTCTTCTTCGGGCACGGGTTTTCCGGTCAGGTAGCCCTGCACATGGTCGCAGCGTTCGGCCCAAAGGAATTGGAACTGATCCTTACGCTCCACGCCCTCGGCCACCACCGAAATGCCCATATGATGCGCCATGGAAATCAACCCCCGCGCCACTGCCGCCGTCTTCGAATTCGTTGTGATTTCAGAAACGAATTTCCGGTCCATCTTCAACGTGTGGAACTCGAACTGCCGCAGGTGTATGAGCGACGAGTCGCCAGTTCCGAAATTGTCGATCGCCGTGCGTATTCCCGAGTCGCCCAATCGCTTCAGCGTGCCCGCCGCCATCTCCGAACTGCGCATCAACGCGATTTCCGTCAGTTCCAGTTGCAGCCATTCCGGACGGAGATTTGTCTCCGCCAGCACCCGCTGCACAATCTCCGGCAGGTCCCGTTGCTGCAACTGCCGGGCCGACAAGTTCACCGATACGCGCACGGGCGGCAGACCGGCCCGCTGCCAGGCTGCGCTTCTTGCGCACGCCGTGCGCAGCGTCCATTCGCCAATCGCGTGGATCAGTCCGCTCTTCTCCGCCAACGGAATGAAGTGGGCCGGATACATCAGTTCTCCGGACGCCCGGCGCCAGCGAACCAGCGCCTCCGCACCCACAATACGACCCGTAGTCATCTGGAACAACGGCTGGTAGTGCAGCAACAATTGTCCGCGCTCAACGGCGTTCTCCAGTTCCCGCTGCAACTCTTCCTGCCTATTGCTCTCCTCGAGCATCGACGGATGGAACAGCTTTACCTGCCCCTTTCCGCCCCGCTTCGCCTGATACATCGCAATGTCGCCGAAGCGCAGAATCTCTTCGGCTCCTTTGAACCGTTCGCTGCTCAACGCCAAGCCGATACTGCCGCCGCTCTGCACCTCGTGCTCACCAAGCTGGAACGGCGTCATCAGCGCAGTCAGCATCCGGTGCGCTACTTGCATCGCTTCGTCCGGCCCAGCCAGGTTTCGCAACAGCACGACGAACTCATCTCCGCCAAACCGCGCCACAAGATCGTCCGGCCGCGCGCCATTCCGCAAACGGCCGGCCACGGCCATCAATAACTCATCGCCGACATGATGGCCCATTGTGTCGTTGACGAATTTGAAGCGGTCCAGATCCAGAAACATCACCGAGAAAAGCGGCGCCTGCCGGCCAAGCTTACGGCGTTCTTCCAGCGCCATCCCCAGGTGGCTCATCAGGAAACTGCGGTTTGCCAGCCCCGTCAACTGGTCCTTGAACGTATCCGTCAGCAACCGCTTCTCTACTTCGATAAGCGGCGTAATATCGCTATGCGAGCCCGCCAGAATCACCGGTTCCCCGGCTCCATTCCGCATCACTGTGCCTCGCGCCAGCACCCACATGTACGTCCCGTCCTTCCGGCGCAGACGGTGCTCATTCCGGAAGTGCGGAGCCTCTCCGTAGAGATGCGTTTTCAGTTCTTTGTGGAGGCGCTCCAGATAGCCCGGATGTACGCGCGACATCCACTCCTCCGGACTCTTCGCCAACTCGCGCGGCTCAAAACCCAGCATCGCCGCCCACGCCGGCGAAAAGTGGAAGACGTCGCTCTTCAGCTCCCAATACCAAAGTCCGTCCTGCGTCCCCGCAATCGCCTTCTCCAAGTACTCGCTGCTGAACGCGACGCCCTTGTTCTTCCTGCGCAACTTCCACAACCGGTACTGCAAGTTAGCGCCGGAGAGTCCCGCCGCGCAGAGCAGAATCAGCGCCCAATAGGCCAAATCGTTCGCGGGTAGAAGCAGCCATGAGGCGGCAACCCAGCTCGCAAGGCAGGCGCCGGCGATCAGCCAGTACCACGCCAGTGAGTAGAGCGCCACGCCGCTCGTCGCTACAACAAGGAAAACTACCGTCGCCGGCGTCGGCCAAGTGGAAACGGGCATGCCCGTCCAGCCGTTCGCCAGTACCGCACCCGCAACCACGGCTGCGGCCGGATGAACCATTCGCATCGGTACTTTATCCGCGCGTATCAGCAGCCAAAGCACCAGACTGATTGCGCCAGCCGCCAATGCCGATACACCGCCCGCCAGCCGCACTTCTCCCGACCGCAGGAGATACGCCGCCGCGGCCGCATAGAGCAAGTATGCGCCCGCCAATACTGGCAGTATGGAGCGGAGCCGGGCGCAAGCCGCCGCGCTGAATTCGTCTGGCACGCCAAACGTACCCAGTTTCACTCCCCCCTTTGACTGAAGGGCGGTTGCTGTCATGAAGTTACAGTAGACTATAAGTTCGAAAAGAATACTATAGGTCAAACGGCCCACAGGCCCGCTTACTTCCGTACCTCAAATCGCTAGGGGAAAGCACTTAAATTCAATTATTTAGCGCCGCCTCGAAAGCGATACAACGCCCCATCCGTGCGCAAATAAAGGTCCCCTTCGGCCAGCGCCGGTGTGGCATAACTTCCCTCTCCTAACGGCGTAACCGACAAAACATCCCACTGCCCGCCGGCTCGTAGAATCGCTATATTTCCCTCTTCGCTCACTAAGTAGATCTTCCCGTCCGCCGCCACCGGCGACGTCGAATAACCGCCCAGCGCGCCTGCCACACGGCCGGTCTTTAACACCGCTCCTGTCTTCGCGTCGAGCGACGTCAATATACCCCCGTTCTTCACAAAATAGACCACTCCCTGGTATACCAGCGGCGACGGTATAACAGCCGTGAAACTCTTCTCATACCGCCAAAGTTCCCGGGGCTGGATCACACCCTGCGCGTCATACTCTAACTGATACGCCACGAGGCAGTTAGGGCCCATCACTTCCTTCTGCTTTTCGTTCCATTCGTCTTCCGTAATTACCATGTCCCGGTTGCCTACATACTTCGCAATGCCGGCCAGAAACGGCTCGTCCAGATACTCGTCCTGTGACAGCTTCCCGTCGCCGTTCTTATCCAGCTTCTGCAGCCGCTGCGAAAACGGCGCCGGCGCGTCGGAACCATAGCCCTGCACATATAACACACCGTCGGCGATCAGCGGACTCCCAACCACGGTAGTCGCCAGTCCGCGCAGCGAGCTAACCCGCTTCCCTGCAAGGGTGTATGCGCCAAATTGTCCGCGGCTGGTGGTCAATATGTATGGCCTCCTCCTCGCCTCCGGTTGATAGAAGAGGGGTGTTCCCCATCCCTCTCCTTCTTCGCGATCCGCCTTCCAGCGCAACTCGCCATTTTTCCGGTCAAGCGCCGAAATAAAGGAGCCTTCCACCTGATCGGCCAGTAAAATTACATTCGTTCCGGCCAACACCGGCGACGCACCCAGGCCCATAGTATTGTTGAACGGGCCCATCGGCGTCTTCCACTGCTCGTTTCCCTTCGCGTCGTAAGAAACGAAACCGAAATCTTTGAAAAACACGAAGACGCTTTCGCCATCGGTCGCCGGCGTAATCGCCGCGGGATGGTTTAACTGGTTCGCGATGATGTGGGACCTGCGATCCACGCTCCGCTCCCACAGGAGCCTTCCGGTTGCGCGGTCGAAGCACTGCGTGTACAGCTTTCCACCCTCGTAACCCGTCAGAAATACGTGCCGCTTCGTCAATACCGGTGACGACTTACCCGGACGCACCGGTGTCCGCCACACGGTCCCGCTGGCTTTGTTAATCTCGGCGGGATAGCCTGTTCCGCTTGCTACCCCAGCTCCATTCTCGCCGCGGAAACGTGTCCAGTCGTCCCCGAAACCGGACACGCCCGCGGCTAGGATCGGAATCATTAATATGTAGGACCGCATTCGGTCTGCGAGTCTAACATACCGGACAAACCGTTATTTCATCGGGAAGCCCGCGCCTTCGCTGCCTTCGCCGCTTTCATTAGTTCCAACAGTCCCCGCCGCTCTTCATCGGAACCGTCGCCCAGCGCCGATTCCGCCAGCGACATAGCCCGGCCGTAATCCGATTTCCCTTTCCACTTCGACTCGGAAAGGATCATGGCGAACTCGGCCACCGCCGCCGCGAACCGGAAATCGTCTGAAGCTCTTGCCAGGTGCGGAACGGCTCGGTCCGCCTCTACCGGAACCGAAATCTCCTTCGAACTATCCTCGTCCCACGCCTTGTACCGGGCTTTCACAAACGCAGCTTCCTCGCGCTTTTTCTTCACAGACTTTGCGGCCGTCTGATACCGCAGTCTATCCGCCCGTTCCGCCACTCCCGGCGTGCCCGCGGGAACCAACTCATAGAGCGCCACTACCGTGTGCCCGCTCCCCAGTTCCCCGGCGTCTTTCTTATCGTCCTTGAAGTCCTCCGGATTCAACAGCCGGTTCTCATAGCCGATCAACCGGTATTCGCTGATATGCTCGGGGTTGAACTCCACCTGGAGCTTCACATCCTTCGCCACCGTGAGTAAGTTGCGGCCCATCTCCTTCACCAGGAACTTACGCGCCTCCAGGATCGAATCGATATAGGCGTAGTTTCCATTCCCGGCATCCGCCAACTGCTCCAGATTCGAGTCTTTCAGATTGCCCATTCCATAGCCAAGCACCGTGAGAAAGATCCCCGATTTCCGCTTCTCCTCGATCAAACGCACCAGTTCGCCGTCGCTCGACACGCCGGCGTTAAAATCCCCGTCCGTAGCCAGGATCACACGATTGTTGCCTTTCGGGATGTAGGATTTCGCGGCCAGGCTATACGCCAGCCGGATGCCGCCCGCACCGTTCGTGCTGCCTCCCGCGTGCAGAGCCTGAATCGCGTCGAGGATTTTTCCCTTGGCGCTGCCCGGCGTGGCCTCGAGCGCTACGCCTGTGCCGGAGGCATAGTAGGCGATCGAGACCCTATCCTGTGGCCGCAACTGTTCCACCAGCAAACGGAACGACTGTTTCAGCAGCGGCAATTTGTTCGCGTCCATCATCGAACCCGAGACGTCGATGAGAAACACCAGGTTCGCCGGCGGCATGTCGCCGGCGCTCAGTTCCTTCGTGCGCAGACCGGTGAACAGCAGTTGATGATCGCCATTCCACGGGCACGGACCAAGCTCGGTATGAATGCGGAGCGCTGTATTCCCCTCCGGCGTGGGCAGCTTGTAGTGAAAGTAGTTCAAAAACTCTTCGACTCGCACTGCATCCGGAGGCGGTAGATTCCCCCGGCAAGGAACCGGCGCGTGTTGGAATAGGAAGCCGTGTCCGCATCGCTCGAAAACGTCGACAGCGGATGATCCTTCACATGCCGGAACCCGTTCTCGGTCTGGCGCCGGTAGTTCTCCGTGTTCAATTCAATGTAGCTAACCTCCACCGGCTCGCTCACGTACCCTACCTGCAGCCGGATTGCAAACGGCGCCGTTCCGCGCGGAATGTTGGTCACGCGAAACGGCCGGAATCCCGGCGATTCCGCCTTCAAAGCACACCCCCGCACATCGACTCCAAGGAAGGAGAACGCCCCACTGGAATCGGTCTTTGTTTTCCGGTCCATGCCGCCGCACGTCAGCGTGACGACTGCATTTGCAATCGCCGCCTCGGAAGCTTCGACAACCACGTCACGAAAAAGTTCTGCCCCGTTAGCAAACAAAGCAGAAAATGCCCAAACAAGAAGAAATCGCATGCAATCTCCTTTGTAAGTCAGGTTTACTCTGCGGGAAAAGGAGACTCCTCCGGCGTTAGGCCGGTTTCAATTACTTCTCGGTCCTTCCAAGGCGAAAGTCCGCGACGACATCTCAATACGAGAGCAGATTCAGAGTTGCCCCTACCAGATCGTCCACCTGCGGCAGGATGTGGTCTTCAAGTACCGGACTGTACGCAACCCACGTATCCTTCGCCGCCACACGCTTCACGGGCGCGTCCAGATACTCGAATAACTCATCGGCGATTCGCGCCGCTATCTCCGCCCCGTACCCCCAGCTCAGCGTATCTTCGTAAGCGACGATCACCCGGTTCGTCTTCCGCACCGATGCGGCGATGCCCTCCCAATCGTACGGCGAAAGGCTCCGCAGATCGATCACTTCCACCGTCCGGCGCGCCACGCGCGCCTCCACCTGCTGCGCCGCCAGCAGCGACTTCTGCACCAACGCGCCGTACGTCAATATCGTCAGGCTCTCACCCGGCTTCGCCACGCGCGCCTTCCCGAACGGAATCGTAAAATCCGGACCCGGATGCGCCGATCGGTTATACGGCTCCCGATACAACTTCTTGTGTTCCAAAAACAATACCGGATCGTCGCAGCGAATCGCCGTGCGCAACAAACCCACGGCATCGAGCGCGTTCGACGGAAACACAACGCGAAGCCCCGGAATATGTGTGAACGTTACTTCCCCACACTGGCTGTGGTACACCGATCCGCCCGTCAAATAGCCGCCGATCGGCACCCGAATTACGCCCGGGCACGAAAAACCGTTGTTCGATCGCCACCGGATGTTCGCCATCTCATCCCGAATCTGCATCATCGCCGGCCAGATGTAGTCGAAAAACTGAATCTCCGCCACCGGCTTCATTCCCCGCGTCCCCATCCCGATCGCGCGCCCGGCAATACACGCCTCGGCGATCGGCGTATTGAAACAGCGATTGCTTCCAAACTGCCGCTGGAGGCCGAGCGTTGCTTTGAATACGCCGCCCTTGCCCTTTACCTCCGGCAGATTCTCCTCTCGCGAACAATCGGCCACATCCTCGCCGAACACGACAACGCGCGGATCGCGCGCCATCTCCTCGGCCAAAGTCAGACTGATCGAATCGACCATTGTCCGAGGCTCACCCGAAAACTGCGGCTCAGTCGCAAAACGCGGCGACGTCGGATCGACCGCCGGCGAATAGAGAAAGCGCATCGCCGTTCCCAAGTCCGGCGGCGCGGCCTGCAGCGCATATTCGGTCGCCGCTTCTACTTCCCGCACAATTTCTGCGTACATCCCTTCCATCTCGGCCTCATTCAGGATGCCGTTCTTTTTTAACCACTCTGGATACAGCGCCAGCGGATCGCGTTGCGCCTCGTCGGACCGCTCGCCCTCAGTCTTGTAGAAACGCTCATCGTCGCTGAGCGAATGGCTGTACGGCCGGATGCAATGGGCGTGAACCAACGCCGGGCCAATCCCGGCACGGCAATGCGCCGCCGCCTCTTCCATCGCCTTCCATGACTCCACGAAATCCGATCCGTTGATCTCAAGACGCAGCAAGCTCGGAAACCCCGCCAGCAACTTTGAGATGCTCCCGCCCGGCGTCTGATACTCCACCGGAACCGAAATCGCGAAGCCATTGTCTTCGATGAGGAAGATAATCGGCAGCTTCTCCAGACACGCCGCGTTGACCGCCTCCCAGAACTCGCCCTCGCTCGTCGCCCCGTCGCCCGAGGTCACCAGCGTTACTTCATCGGAATCCGGGTACAACAGCCGCCCCGCATGTGCGCAACCCACCGCTTGCACATACTGCGATCCCGTCGGTGACGATCCCGTCACGACATGCAATTCACGCGACGACCAGTGCGATGGCATCTGCCGTCCGCCCGACTGCGTGTCCTCTCCCGCCCCCACCGCCTGCAGCATCATCATCTGCGGTGTAATGCCGCATGCCAGCGCCAACGCCCTATCGCGGTAGTAGGAATAGAACCAGTCGAATCCGGGACGCAAATACAGACCGGCCGCCGTCTGTATCGCCTCATGCCCCGCGCCCGATACCTGGAAGAAGATCCGGTTCTGGCGTTTCAGCATTACTTCCCGGTCATCAATTCGGCGGGAAGTCTGCATAACACGCAACGCATGAATCAAAGTGGCGCGGTCTAGCTGCTTCGACGCGGAGCGGCTAAGACCAGCCCGATCAACT
Source organism: Acidobacteriota bacterium (assembly GCA_016185425.1). Taxonomy (GTDB): domain Bacteria; phylum Acidobacteriota; class Terriglobia; order Bryobacterales; family Bryobacteraceae. The sequence continues at coordinate 40,679 of JACPNQ010000009.1, forward strand.
GCGGCGGTCCGGGAAACCATATGCAAATTATCGCAAACGCAGGCGGTTCTCGCTGTTAGGAATACTACATCTCACAGCTATCGAGCGGAAAGGAACGGTACCAACGCAAGCAACGCGGCAAACACTCCCAATCCCCACGAAGTCCGCGGCTCCGGCAGTTCCGCCTCCACGCGCACATCGTCCAAATTCCAGGAACTAGCCGCAAATGCACCGGGTTGCCGGGCAAATCCGAACCGCACTTGGAGTTTTGCGTTCTGATGCGCGCTGATATCGAATGTCTGATGCACCCAGCCCGCGTCCGCGACACTTCCGGCGTTGGTCGAGTCCCAAACAACAACCCATACTTTGCCGTTGTATACCTCTACGCGATTGGTCATGTACGGGGCCTGATCCGAATTCAGCCACCGCTCAAAATGCAGCGCCACGCGTCGCGCGCCGGAAACAGAAATAATCGGGCTCGTCAGCCAATACGGCTCGGAATGGCTTGCTCCTAAAGCATTTCCGCCAATCTGCACCCCGGCGATGCCATTCGCGACGCGCCCGGTGTGATCGCTGGCGGGGTCGGGATTTCCTTGCGCATGGCCCTTTGAAGCCTTCGCCTGCCCAATCTGCCACTCCGGTCCCAGTGTCCAGCCAGCCGGCGCAGTATCAAAAGTCTCTGAAAACAGAACGGTTGCGGGCGGAGCCGCGCCTAAAATTCCAACACAAACCACAAGGGGAAGTGCGCGCCGCATATCTAATTCGGGGCCTCCACAACATTGCTCACCGGCAACCGCAGCCGCGCCCAAGCCAACGAGGATACCCACGCGACCAGCACGGTCGTCAGCAGCATCTTGGTCAAGGCAGTCAACATTGTTCCTTGAGAATAATCCTGCCCGAAAAATCGACAGGGAAAAAGCAAGTCTCCCGCTACCAGGGGGATACGTGTGGGAAAAGTCTGGGTAACGTCAGGTAACGTCTTTTATTTTGAAGAACTTGTCGCCAAGTATCCGATTGTGGTTACATGGTGGGCATTCATGCTTGTGCCGGGAAATCCAGAAGCGGATGAGCGGATCAGGCGAGCGTTGGAAGCTGTCCTTGCGACACCGCTGTTCCAACGCGCCGAGAAGCAGAGCGCGTTCCTCCGCTATGTCATCGAAAAACACCTGGCTGGCGAATCGGCATCGATCAAGGAATATGAGATCGGCACCAAGGTCTATCACCGCAGCGATTCCTACGACCCGCGCGAAGACCCGATCGTTCGAGTGGAAGCATCCCGGTTGCGAGCGCGGCTGCGGGAGTATTATGACACCACCGGAAAGAACGATCCGGTCAGGATCGAGCTCCCAAAGGGCACGTATATACCCACTTTTGACGGTGTTTTAGCATCAAAAACAACACAAAATGATGCAATTTTGCCCCCTTTCGCACCTGTTTTGGCGCAGCCTGACCGGCGAGTCTGGTATCTTCTGGCTGGCGTCGTTGTCGTCGCCGGGATCGGTTATTGGCAGTTTACCGACCGGGCGCAACGCGCCGCCGAGGTACGGAAGGCTTCGCGAAGGACCTTCCAAAAAGCTTCCGACCTGCACGCGCAGATGACACCCGCGGCCATCAAGGAAGCTCGCTTGCTGCATGAGGCGATTCTCCGGTCCGATCCCGACTGGGCGACCGCTCACTCCGGCTTGTCCCACACCTACATCTCCCTGATTTCGGTGGGCGGCGCTAGACGCGATGATTTGGGCAAAACGGCATTGGCAGAGGCCCGGCGTTCGTTGGAATTGGACCCGCACCTGGCGGATGGGTTCGCGGCGCTCGTCCGCTATTACCGCGATATCGAAATGGACTTCGGCAGTGTGGAGAGTGTATGCCGCACCGCACTGGAAAAGGCACCCGATCCGTTTCAGATACTCGCGAACTGCGCACCAGTGCAAAGCATTCGCGGCAATCACGAAATTGCCGAGCTCTGGGCGCGGGACGCCGTCCGCATCCGGCCTCGCTGGAGCGAGACCTGGTCCGTGCAGGCGTTTGTGTTGTGGCGCGCGGGGAGAGGCGCGGAAGCAGTGGCTCCCGCGCGAAAAGCCATCGAGGTCGATCCGAAATGCATCGGGGCACGTGCCATTCTGGCAATGATTGCGGTCGATAAAGATGAGTTGGAAGAAGCGATGCGGGTGATGGAAGAGGGGCTGCCTTCGAGCGGAATCGACCGCGAGGAGTGGTACGCGTATCGAGGCTACGTCGCGGCGCTCTCGGGGATGAAGAGCGAAGCGGCGCGCATGTATGAGGCGCTCGAGCAACGGTCGCAGACACACATCGTTTCGCCGATATCGTTTGCACGGATACGCATGGGAGAGCGGAACACGGAGGCGGCGTTGACGCTGATCGAAGAGGCTGTGCGGCGGCGTGACGTCGAAGCGGCGATGTTCATTACTTCTCCCGAAGCACTGCCCATTCGAAATAATCCGCGTTACCGGGCTGCCGCGCGCGCGCTTGGAGTGCGGACCTTCTAAGGGTTCGTGAGCAGAATTTTCAGCGTGCCCTTCTCCACGGCATGGGAGAATGCCGCGGGAGCGTCGTGGAGCGGATGGCAGCCGTGCACCATCTGTTCGACGTCGATCCGGCCCTCCTTCAGCAGCTTGAGCGCCGGGGCGAAGCGGCCGCAGCGCGAACCGAGAAGCGTAATCTCGGGCACGATGACCGCAGCCATATCGATGGCGACTTTGCCATGAACGGTCGATTTCATGATCACCGTACCTCGCGGGCGGCACATGGAGACAGCCGTCATCAAGCCCTCGGGGCTGCCGGTGGCGTCGATGACGTAGTCAAACTGGGCGATGGGCACCTTGCCGCCAATGATCGCGCCGCGGCGCTTCACGATTTTCAGCTTGTCCCGGTGGCGGCCGAATTGATGCACGTTGATGCCATTGGCGAGCAGCACCTGGCCGATAAGCAGGCCGAGTTTACCGTCTCCGAGCACGGCCGCCTCCCCGCCCTTGGGAATTCTCAACTGCTCCAGGATTTCGCACGCAGCGGCAATTGGTTCCACAAAAACCGCCACCTCATCCGAAAGGTTCTTTGGAACCGCAAGCAGGTTCTCTGAGGGGAGGGTAAGATATTCCGCGAAGGCTCCCGGATGTTTGACGATGCCGAGGACAGTGCGTCTGGGGCAATGGCGGCCGAGGCCGCGCTGGCACCATGAGCACTTGCCGCAAGCGAGATTGATTTCTCCGACGACACGTTTCCCGAGCCACTCCTCCGGGCCGCTTTCGACCACACCGACGAACTCGTGGCCGGGAATGCCGCGAAACCCGTAGTAGCCGGCTTTGAGCTCCAGGTCGGTGTTGCAGATGCCGGCGGTGGTCAGGCGGATGAGCGCATGGCCTCTGGGTCTGGGTTTACGAACTTCGCGGATGGAGACTTCGCCGTTCTCGATGTGAGCAGCGATCACAGCCTGCCCTCTTTGCGGAGGCGGCTCCAGTACCACCAATTGCATTTTGCCTTGGCCAGCCGGGGATCACGGGCTTGGGCGACGGCGCAGCGAAAGGTGTCGAGTACGCACGGATCCTGGCGTGAATTTGTGCGTTCGCAGAGTTCTTCGTAAAGCTTGTCGGGATTGGTCTCGGCGAGTTGGTCGACGGTGCGAATTCCGAGCAAGGCAAAGTCGGCGAGCATGGCTTTCCCTATGCCGCTGAGGTCGCCCAATTTTCGTGTCGCCTGCATAGGGCGAGTATAATCGAGGATTCATGCCTGCCGCGCTCGTCTGCTTCGAGCCCACCTGTCGTGCCCAATATCCCACCTCGGAAGTCATTTACAACTGCCCGAAGTGCGGGGGACTGCTCGAAGCGGCCATCGATTACGACAAAGAAGACGCCAAGTTGTGGAAGGACCGGTGGCGGAAGCGCCGGTTGACCAACGATCCGCTGGATACGAGTGGTGTTTGGCGGTACCGGGAAATGCTGGACCTATTCGGGGGCGGTTTTGAAAACGTCGTCACGCTTCGTGAGGGCAATACGCCGTTGTTGTCCGGACCGAAGGCGGCTTCATACGCGGGACTCGATCGGCTGGTTTTCAAGCATCAGGGGTTCAATCCGACGGGGTCATTCAAAGACAACGGAATGACGTGCGGCGTCGCGCAGGCTGTGAAGTTAGGGATGAAGCGCGTGGCGTGCGTCTCGACGGGAAACACGTCAGCGTCGATGGCGGCCTATTCGTCGGCGGCCGGGTTGGACCCGATTATCTTTATTCCCAATGGAAACATCAGTTTCGGCAAGCTGTCCCAGGCGCTCGATTACGGCGCGAAAACGCTGCAGGTGGAGGCGAACTTCGACCAGATCCTTGCGTTGGTGCGCGTGCTCGCGGAGCGGTTGGGAATCTACCTGCTGAACTCGATCAATCCGTTCCGGATCGAGGGCCAGAAGTCGATTGTGATTGAGATGATGGACCAGCGGGACTGGAAGGTGCCGGATTGGATCGTGCTGCCCGGCGGAAATCTGGGAAACACGAGCGCGTTTGGAAAGGCGCTGCGGGAGTTATTTGAGTTAGGGCTGATTGACCGGCTGCCTAAGTTGGCTGTTATTCAGGCAGCCGGGGCTTCGCCCTTTTATGACTACATCCGGCAGGAGGACCGTTCGCAATTTCCAACAGTAGAGAAGCCGGAGACGTTGGCGACGGCGATCAAGATCGGCGACCCGGTGTCTTACCCGAAGGCGCTGCACGAAGTGTTGACGACCGGCGGTGTAGTGGAGAAGGCGGCCGAGCAGGAGATTGCGGACGCTAAGGCGGTGATCGGCGCGTGCGGGATCGGAAGTGAGCCGGCGTCGGCGGCGACATTGGCCGGGTTGAAGAAGCTGGTGGCGGCGGGGACCGTGCGGCCGGACGAGGATGTGGTGGCTGTATTGACGGGGAATGTGCTGAAGGACCCGGATTACATTTATAAATATCATACGGGTCATTTGGACGATCCGCATGGGGCTCGACTGAAATCGTCGTTCGCGAATCAGCCGATTGTCGTGCCGAACGACGCGGACCGGATTGCGGCGTTATTGGGCTAATCCTAATTGAAGTCCAGCTGGTTCCTCTTAATCATTCCCGGCCTCATTTGGGGGGCGTCGTTTCTGTTTATTGCAGAAGGGCTGCGGTCGATTGGGCCGAACGGAGTGGCATTCCTGCGGATCTGCATTGGGTTTGCCACACTCGCGATGTTCCCCTCCGCGCGCAAGCCGGTCGCACGCGAGGATTGGGGGCAGGTGGCCTGGTTGGGGCTGCTCTGGTTCGCCTTTCCCCTTTCGATGTTCCCTTATGCGGAACAGCGGGTTTCCTCCGCGCTCACCGGGATGCTGAATGGCGCGAACCCCTTGTTTGCAACGCTGGTCGCTTCCTACATCGCTCGCAAGGCGCCATCGCGGGGAGTGGCCATTGGACTGGTAGTCGGGTTGGCCGGTACAGTGCTCATGGCCGTTCCGGCTCTAAACGAGGGACAGAGCAGCACCATCGGCGTCGCGATGATTGTCACCGCTTTGATCTCCTACGGCTTCGCGCTTTCTGTAGCGCGGGCCCTCCAACTGAAGTACGGGCCTGTACCGGTGATCTGGCGCGCCCAGGGGTTGGCAATCATTCTCACAGCCCCGCTGGGAATTCCGGATCTGCTTGCGGCGCAGTGGACGCCTGTGCCGCTGCTCTCGCTGCTGGCCCTCGGGGCGTTTGGCACCGCGATCGCTAATGTTGTGATGGCAAATGCGGCCGGACGATTTGGGGCTGCGCGCGCTTCCAGCACCGCGTTCCTGATCCCCGTTGTCGCCCTTGGTTTAGGCGTCGTTCTGCGGCACGAGCAAGTCGCGTTATTGGCGGTCCTGGGCGGGATGGTTTGCTTGGCTGGGGCAGCGTTGATGAAGCGGGCGAGCAGCCACTAACCGATGGTCTTGGCGAGCGCGACGAGTTGATCGAGCGCCTTACCCCACCCGTCATGGAAACCCATATCAGCGTGCTTTTTGCGGGTCTCTTCGTCGCGGTGAACGGCTGTGGCGACGTAGCGCGTCCCGGCTTCGTAGGGCTGGATTGTTAGGATGCCGGTGAAGAAAGGATCCGGCGAAGGCCGGTAGCCAGGGAGTAGCGCATCCGTCCAAACCAAACGTTCGTTTGCAACTACTTCGAGGTAGCAGCCGACATTCGGAAACTCGACGCCCTCCGGCGAACGCATTACGGTCCGAAAGATGCCGCCAGGACGAAGGTCGATCTCGCAATCGGAGACGCTCCACGGAGCCGGACAGAACCATTTCATGAGATGCTCAGGCTGGGTCCAGCATGCCCAGACGAGTTCCGGCGCAACATCTACGACGCGCTCGAGGACAAGGTCGAGCTTGGGATCTAGTTTCACTGCTGCTTCTCCTTCAATTCAATGAGGTAGTTGTCGAGCCGGTTGAGGCGGCGTTCCCAAAACCCGCGCTGCTCGCTCAGCCAGTCTTCGGCGATGCGGAGACGGCTTTCGGCGAGATGATAGGTGCGAACCCGCCCGATCTTCTTGGAAGTGACGAGCCCGGACTCTTCCAGCACGGCCATATGTTGGACAAATGACGGCAGGGCAATTGAGAACGGAGCGGCGAGCTCTGAGACCGACGCCGGACTGCGGCTCAGGCGCTCGAGCACCTGACGGCGGGTGGGATCGGCGAGGGCACGGAAGACTTGGTCAACGGGCTGTGCGGCGAGCATCGCCAGTCGAGTATAGGTCAGTTCTAACACTTAGGTCAATACCTAACTGTTGATCCCTGCCAATCGCATGATAAACTGTAGTTAAGCTTTCGGCGAAACTGTGCTTCACTCCGATTCGCGATCCCTATCCGAACTGAACTCGAGTGTGCCGACGTCCGTTCCCGGTGCCTGGAAACGGCTGGCGGCGTTTGCCGGTCCGGCGTATCTGGTCTCGATCGGCTACATGGATCCCGGCAACTGGGCGACCGACCTGGAAGGCGGGTCGCGGTTCGGGTACGCGCTCCTGTGGGTGCTGGTGGTTTCAAATGCGATGGCGATTCTGCTGCAGACATTGAGCGCCCGGCTGGGCATCGTGACGCGGCGGGACTTGGCGCAGGCGTGCCGGGAGGCGTATCCCCGGCCGGTGACGCTGGCGCTTTGGGTTTTGTGCGAGATTGCGATCGCGGCCACCGACTTGGCGGAAGTATTGGGCGCTGCGATCGCACTGAATCTATTGTTCAAGATACCGCTCTTATGGGCGGTGATGCTAACCGCGTTCGACTCTTTCTTTATCCTTTATTTACTAAAGCTTGGCGTACGTAGATTCGAGTTAATTGTACGCGCCCTTGTCGCGGTGATCGGGATCTGTTTTGCGGTGGAGCTATTTCTCGCCAAGCCCGAGTGGGGAGCCGTGGCAAAGGGGCTGGTCCCCGCCCTGAACGACCAGAGTTTGTACATCGCCATCGGCATACTTGGAGCAACTGTAATGCCCCACAACCTGTACCTCCACTCGTCACTAGTGCAGACCCGGCAATTCGGCGCCGGCGATGTCGAAAAACGGAAGGCATGCCGGTTTAACTTGATCGACTCGGTTTTTGCCTTGAACGCGGCACTGCTTGTGAACGCGGCGATTCTGATTCTGGCGGCAGCGGTCTTTTACCGCAGGGGGATTGCCGTGACCCAGATTCAGCAGGCGCACCAGATGTTGAGTCCCCTCCTGGGAACCGCGATGGCAAGCGGGCTCTTTGCACTCTCCCTGCTGCTTTCCGGACAGGCATCTACATTAACAGGAACCCTTTCCGGACAGATAGTTATGGAAGGTTTTCTAAACCTTCGCTTGAGTCCGTGGCTGCGGCGATTAGTGACCCGGGCGCTGGCGTTGATTCCGGCAGTCGCGGTCATATATACGATGGGCGAGAAGGAAGTCTACAACCTGCTCATTCTAAGCCAGGTGGTGTTGAGCTTGCAGTTGCCATTCGCAATCATTCCACTTATCCGGTTAACGAGCGACCGGGAGCGGATGGGAATCTTTGCGAACGGACCGTGGTTGATCGGCTTGTCCTCGCTGGTTGCATCCGTCATCCTTTTCCTGAATGGATGGCTCGTAAAGGTCACATTGGAAAGGTCTATGGAATCTGGAACAAACGTTTATATCGTAGTAGTTCCGGGCGTTCTCCTGACCGGTCTTCTGGTGTATCTGCTGGCGGAACCGTGGATCCGGCGCTGGACGGTAAGCGATGCGGTCACGATGCCGGCACCGGAGGTCGCGGCAGAGGGAATCCTTCCGGTGTACCGGAAGATACTCGTGCCGCTGGATCATTCCCGGTCTGACAGGGTTGCATTGCGCCATGCGGTTGCGCTGGCACGGCAGTCGGGCGCCAGGCTTATTCTGCTGCACGTCGAAGAGGGAGCGACGAGTCAAGTGTACGGGCCGCAAAGCTCGACGGCCGAGGTCGCGAGGGGGTCGGCTTATTTAAATGAAATATCAGCCAGGCTGTTTGAACAACAAGTTACATGTGATTTATTCATCCTTCACTCGACATCGCCAGCGAAGGAAATTATTCGGTTTGCGAAAGAGGAGCAACCGGATCTGATTGTCATGGCGGCGCATGGGCACGGCAGGATCGGGGATTTCATATATGGGGAGACGATCGAGCACGTGCGGCATGGGCTGAAAATCCCGCTTTTCGTCGTACAATAGAGCTTCCAAACAAGTTCACCTGAAATTGTTGCGCTCCAAGCTGTCCCACAGCGTGTGTCACCCTGCCACGGCGCTGCCCGGCACTTCCTCCGTAACTCCAACAAAACAACAGGCCACTCTCTGGCCCAGCGATTGCAGTTTCGAATCCTGTTCTATGCGGCACCTGACGACGATCCTGGCGGCACTGGCGGCGACCCTCACCGGCACTACGCTCGAGAAGCTCACTTTTGACGACATGGTGGCGAAGTCGACCCAGATCGTGCGGGGCCGGATTTCGCTGACCAACGTACAACAGCACGGACCGATCTACTACTCACACTATAAAGTGCAGGTATCGGAGCAGTACAAGGGCACGCCGGCAAAGACCATTGATGTTGTAGTACCTGGCGGTACGATCGGCCGGAACCAGCAGACGTTCTCCGGCGTCCCCAGCTTTCCTGCCGATACCGACCTCGTGCTGTTCCTGTGGACTTCGAAATCGGGGCTGGCGCACGTCATCGGATTGTCGCAGGGTGTTTTCGAGGTAACGAAGAATACCGCGGGAGAGACGATTTTCTCGCGGGGGGCGATTCAGGAAGGGTTGGTGGATGCACGGACGGGACGTCCGGCCAACGATACCGGGATGCGTTTTACGGCCGGGGAGTTTGCGGCGCGGGTAGGCCGGGGGGCGGTGCAGTGATGCGGTTTGTGGTGCGGATGGCTGTGGCGGCGGCGCTGGTAAGTTCGGCGTCGTTCGGATACTACCACTTTGTTCACTACAGTTCCGCCCTTGGGCCGTATAACGCGATTCCGGAAAAATTCGACCTGTCGGCGCTGCCAAACAACACGGTCACCTATCAGATTTCCGAGAACGGACCGGCCACCTTCGCGGCGACCGATGGGTTCTCCCTGGTGGTGGGCCAGATCCGGGCAGCGGCGAAGGTATGGAACGACGTGGAGACCTCCGAATTGCGGCTGCGGTTCGGGGGAGTGGCGCCACAGGGTTCGAGCCAATCGGCGTCGACACCGTCGATCGACGTGGTGTTTGAGGATCTGCCACCGGGCGTCAATGGCTACAGCGGCCGTACCGTGCGGAACGAGGTGGCGACCAATTCCTCCGGCGCGCTGATACCGATCCAGCGGTCGGTAGTCGTTCTTTCGAACGACATTTCAAACCGGCCGTCGTGGAGTGAACAGTACTTTTTGACTGCCGTCCACGAGTTTGGGCATTCCCTGGGCCTGCAGCACTCCTTTGTTTCCGGCGCCATGTCGACCGAGATTACGCGGGCGACTACTAAGATCCGGCCGATTCTGCCGGACGACATGGTGGGTTTGTCGTTACTTTATCCAACACGTTCGTTCAAGGACGGGTTGGGCGCGGTAAGCGGGCGCGTCGTCGCGGGCACGAGCGATGCCATGGGTTTGGCCAGTGTGGTGGCGGTCTCGCCGGGCGGCGCCGCCATTGGGACGCTTACCCATCCGGACGGGACGTTCCGGATTGAAGGATTGGCGCCGGGGCAGTATTTCCTGTACGCGCATCCCCTGCCGCCGGCCTTGCTGGCCGAAGCGACGCCGGGAAATGTCGTGCTTCCCGTCGACAATTCCAACCGGGCACTGCCGGGCGGCCAGCAGTTCGACACGGTGTTTTACCCGGCCAGCCGCCAGCCGTTTGCGACCGTTGCGGTGACGGCGAATTCGACCGTCGAGGGCATCAACTTCTCGGTGACCCGGCGCAATTCGCCGACGTCGATCCACTCGGTGCAGACGTATAGCTTTCCCGGCCAGCGGGCCGTCAAGCCGGCCCATGTATACACGGCGGGCGCGCGAAACCTGGTGGTGATTGCCGGAAATGGACTGGTGCAAGGCGCGCAGCCGGCGTCCGGATTGCAGATCAGCTCGATTAGCGGCGTAGTCTCGGTTGCGCCTGGCGGAATCCGGCCCTATGCGACGGCGCCCGATTCCTATTTGCAAGCGGAGTTTCAGTTCGGTCAGTTTGCGAGTGAAGGGCCGGTTCACCTGATCTTCTCGCGAAACAACGACCTGTACGTGCTGCCCTATGGGCTGCGGGTGGCCGAGCGGGCCGCGCCGCAGATTGATTCGATCACGCGCGGCGACGGTAACGATGTGACGATCGCCGGCAGCGGGTTGACGGCGTCAACGCGAGTGAGCTTTGACGGCGCCTTTGCGACGTTCCGTTCGTTCGATGAAATTTCGGGACGTCTGACAGTGACGCCTCCGAACGCCCCCTCCGGCGCCACGATGCACGCCGTCGCCTACAACTCCGATGGGCAGAGCAGCCTGTTCCTGCAACCGGCGGTGAATTACACGAATGGTGTGGGCGAAGGCTTAATTGCCTCGCTGCCCACGATTTCGACCTCGACGCTGCCGACGGGTACGGAATCGGTGGTCGAGATAACCGGCGCGAATTTTGCCGAAGGATTCACGTCGTTCGGATTCGGCACGCCGGATATCGATGTGCGTCGCGTGTGGTTCCCTTCCCCAAGCCGGGCGCTGGCAAACGTCTGGGTATCCCCGAATGCTGCGGCAAATAGCTATACCATCACCGTTCTGAACGGGCTTCGGCTGACGACACAGCCCGGTGCATTGCAGGTGACTTCGAATAAAGCGCCCTGGATCAGCCTTGTGCCGACGGCCGCGGGCGGACTAGTCGGCGGTACGACAGCCACGATTCAGGTAAACGGCTTGACAATTTCCGGACTGGCACCATTGACACTGACTGTAAACGACCGGCCGGTGCAGATCCTGGGCGTCGATGGAAACAACGTGAACTTTACCGTACCGGGCGGATTGACGCCGGGCGTGGCGGTGCTGAAGCTGCAATCCGGAGCCGACACGGCGCTGCCGCTCGCGGTTTCCGTGGTGCAGCCGCAGGCAACGATTTCTTCCGTGACGGCCGGCTTTGGCGCATTGATCACTCCGGAAAGACCGGCACGTTTTGGCGAGCTGGTGAGCATGTTGGTCGTAGGGCTGCCGGAGAATCTGGCCCCGGCGGGATCGCAGCCGAAGGTTACGCTGACGATAGCCGGTATTGAACACCGGCTGCTGCTGATCAGTCCTAGCGGCGGGTTCCTGTCGCTGCAGTTCACCGTGCAATCCCTGGTACCGCAAGGCATTCAGACGATGCAAGTGACTGTGGAAGGCGTGAGTGTTGCGCCGTACTCGCTGCCCGTGCGCGCGTTCTAGCGGATGAGATAGAGCGTGTTCCTGCCGCGGAGATAGATCTCGCCATCCGCGATGGCGGGCGTGGCAATGAAGAACTCGTCGGGCATCTGGTTTTTGGAGACGAGCTCGAACTTGTCTCCCATCTTCACAACCAGCACATCGCCTTGTTCGGTGGAGATGTATAGATTGCCGTTGGCGGCAACGGGCGAAGCCTTCAAAGAATAAGTTCCAGGGAGCCGTTCCTGATAGACGACTTCGCCGGTGGTGGCGTTGACGCTGGTCAGGATCCCGTTGTCGGTGACGAAATAGAGCCGGCCCTGATGAAGCACAGGGGACGCGCTGTAGGAGTTGCCCTTGGTGTTCTGCCAGAGAATGGCGTCCGTGCCGGTGAGGTCGCCGTCGCGCCCGAGCTTGATAGCCATGCGATTGGGATCGCGGTGGCCGCTCATGACGATGACGGTGTTGTTGTGGATGACAGGAGCGGGGATGACGTTGGTGCCCAGTCCTGCGCACTGCCAGATGAGCTTACCGGTCTGGTAGTCATAGGCTCGGGTCCTGGCGGACGCGGCGACGACGATCTGCTTGCGTCCGCCTACTTCGACAACGGTGGGCGGGGACCAGGAGCTGACTTCCTCTCGCTCGACTTTCCAGATCTCTTTGCCGGTGCCTTTGTCCAAAGCGAGCAGATACGAGCCGTCTTCCTGGTCAAAGTTTAGGAGGAGGCGATCGCCATCGAGAACAGTGGGCACACCTTCGCCGAAGCCAAGGCGCATGCGCATTTTGCCGAAGGTCTTGGTCCAGACAATGTTGCCTTTGAGATCGAGCGCATAGATGCCGCGGGAGCCGAAGAACGTGTAGAGGAGCTTACCGTCGGTGACCGGGGAGTTGGACGCGAAGCTGCCGTAGCGGAAGTGGTAGCCCTCATGCGGCGTGGCGGTCAGGAGTGTTTTCTCCCAATTGGATTTGCCGGTTTTGCGGTCAAAGGCGAATACCACGAACTTGTGTTCGACGCCGGAGGCGAAGCCGCCGCCCGCGCCACCGCCGCCGGAGTTCCCTGCCGTGGCCGCCGCGGGATCCCTGGCGGGGACGGCGGTGGTGACAAATATCTGGTCGCCCCAGATGACGGGGGAGCTATGGCCGCGGCCTGGGATGTGGACTTTCCAGGCGATGTTTTTGGTGTCGCTCCAGACGGTTGGGGCGGATCCGCGAGCGACGCCGGTTTCGGCGGGTCCGCGCCATTTAGGCCAGGCGGCGGGGTCAGTGGCGGCCATCAACGTGGGGGCGAAGAGGAAGAGGGAGCGGCGCGTCATTTTCGCAGTGTAGCAGCGATGGTGTCAGCCAGTTCGCGGCCAAAGCGCAGGCGATCCGCGATGAGCGGTTTGCGGCCGTATTTCGGCTGCGCGGAGACGCGCTGTTCCATGAGGAACCCGGGGATGCCGAAGTCCTTATAGAGGCCCTGGATGACGTTCATGCGGCCGTTCATGCCGGCGGTGGTGGAGGAATCGGAGAAGAAAAGCTTACGCGTGGGAGCGAATGATGTTTGGGTTTCCAGAAGCGCGAAGAATCGTTCGGCGAGGGCCGTGTACTTCCCTTCTCCGCCGTTTGCGGGCGGACCTTCGAGATACTCGGCTGTTTCGGTGTTGTGGAGACTGAACAGGAGGTCGATGGTGTGGCCGGACGCAAGCCACGCTTTGATGGCGGCGCGCTGAGCCGTGATTTCGGGCATCTTCTCCACGCCGTTGACGTCCCAGTTGCGATTGAGATCGTAGCCGAACTTGTTGAAACGGACGCCGCCGCGGGATACGCCGTCGGGATCGGGGAGCGGAAAGATTTTCCAGGTGATTGCCTGGCGGAGCGGCACGCCTTCGGCGGAGATGAGGTGACGAACGAGGCCCTCGCCCACCCAGGAGCTGCCGGTTTCCCAACTGTGCTGGCGGAAAAACAGCCACACCGTTTTGGGTCCGTTGCCGATGGTCCAGAGGGGGATCCGGCGCTTTTCGACCGAGTACCCGGCAGTGGTTTCGACGATTTGCGAGCCGGCGAATTTGCGGAGCGCGGCGAGGTGCACGCTGGTGTAAGGCGGGACATGGGCGATCCAGAAGCGTCCGGTCTTTGGGGTGATTCTCAACGTCATGCGCGGTTCGGCGGCGTCGTACTCGAACGCTTCGACATGGTTCCAGGTTTTGTTGTCGAAGCTAATGACAGGAGGAGTGTCGGCCGTAACGGCGCCGCGATTGGGCTTGTAGTTGTATTCACCGGGAAGGCTGACGAGGTCAATGACGAGGCTTTGATTGGCCGGGGCCTCAACCTGGAAGTAATACCAGTTTGCCTGGCGGTTGCGGCGGTCCTGGTCGGACTCGCCGGCGAGATGCGCACGGTAATGAGCGGCGTCGACTCGCTCCACACGGCCAAGGTTGCCGCCTTCGAAACGCCACGTGATTTTGATTTCGGCAAACGCGGCGATGGATAAAAGAAAAGCTGTTGCGTAGCGCATGAGTTGTTAGATATATAGTTTGCACAGTAGACGACTGGAGGCGTACCTGATACGAGATCGATTTATTGGCGTATGGCGCCTGGTGAGCTGTGAGCGGACGCGCGAGGACGGAACGGTAGATTTCCCCTACGGCGAAGATCCTGTGGGGCGGATCACGTATGATGCCGCGGGGAGGATGTCGGCGCAGTTGATGGCGCGGGGCCGGCGGACCACTGTGGGGCCGGGGATGAACATGGCGACGGCCGGCGCGGAGGAGATTCGCGACGCGGTGAAGGGGTACGCGGCGTACTTCGGCACCTTCGATGTGGACGAGCTGGCGGAGATGGTGATCCACCACGTGGAGGCGGCCCTGGTGCCGAGCTGGGTGGGCACGGATCTGCGGCGGAAGTACCGGTTTTTCGACGGCCGGATGGCGCTGATCGCGGCGCTGCCGGGAATGGTGGCCGAACTGGTGTGGGAGCGCGACCCGGATTGAATCAGTTAACAACTGCATATCTGGTACGGGCGCTGGAAAGAGAATAATCTGGAGGTCGCATGTACAACGACAATGAGCAAGATCCGGTAAATGAGCTCGTCCATTTGTATGTGGATGGAGCGTTTGACAGGCGCGAGTTGATCTCTCGTGTGACGAAGTTATTCGGCAGCGCGGCGGCTGCGACGGTGGCGTTAGGGAGCTACTCCGAGGTGTTGGCGCAGACGCCAAGCGCCTGTCCCGCCAACATCAAAGTGCCGCTCGATGCGCCCGATATTGTGGCGAAGGACGTGGAGTTCACGGCGAACGGCGTGCGGATCTTCGCGCACTTCGCCTATCCGAAGGGCGTGGATGGGAAGATTCCCGGGGTGATCGTGATACACGAGAATCGCGGACTGGTGGATCACATCAAGGATGTCTGCCGGCGCGCGGCGCGGGCGGGTTTCGCGGCGATTGCGCCCGATCTGCTCTCGCGGCAGGGCGGCGTGCAGCAGTTCCCGGACGCGCAGCAACAGACGGCGGCTTATGGGCGGACAAATCCGCTGGAGCGGCGGTTGGATTTGATCGGTGCGCTAGATTACCTGAAGTTCACGCCGTTCGTGCATCATGACCGGATTGGCGTGGTAGGCTTCTGTGCGGGTGGCGGCAACGTATGGGACCTGGTGGTGAACCTGCCGGAGCTCGCGGCGGCCGTGCCATTTTACGGATCGCCTGTGCCAGCGGTCGAAGACGTTCAAAATATTCAGACGCCCGTGCTGATGATCTATGCCGAGCGGGACCGGGCTTTGACGGGGCGAGTGGCGCCGGTAATGACCGAGCTGCTTGCGCGGCAGAAGGTGTTCGGCTTCCGTGTGTATGAAGGCGTCGGACACGCATTCCACAACGATACCGGCGCCGCATACGATGCGACGGCCGCCTGCGCGGCGTGGGCGGAGACAATCACTTATTTCAATAAGTGGCTGCGGGTGCCGCACACGTAGGACTTACTTCTTTTCAGCGAGCGCCTTCATCTGCGTCAGACCTTTTTCAAAGTCTGGGCCAATGGCTTTGTCCATACCGCCCATGAAGAGGCAGAAGGCTTTCGATATGAAGTTGCTCTCTCCGCTCATCGTCCATTCCACCTTCGAACCAGCGCCCGCCGGCATGACGGTGAAATCCGTGATGGAGTTAGAGGCGAAGGGCTTGAGGAACTCGAGCTTGATCTTGACGAGCTGTGGCGGCTGGCTTTCGATGATCGTCATGCGGCCTTCCCCCACCTGGTCGTTGCCTATCCAGTAGTAGCTCGCGCCTTGGCCCGAGCCGGGGCCGGAGAACGTGGTTTTCATGTTGGGGTCGATTTTAGCCCAGGGCGACCAGCCATCCCATTTGTGGAAGTCGTTGATGATGGCATGGACATCGGCCGGCGGCGCCGCGATTTCGGCGCTCCTGCTGACGGTGTATTTATCGGGCTGCATAGCGATGACGCCACCGAGTATGGCGAGGGCGGCGGCCAGAAACAAAACGATCTTCTTGAGCATGGGCGGGTCTCCGAATCAAAAATAGAGTTTCAGCCCGAGTTGCATTACGCGGGCTGGCGCGGTGTTTGAGATTACTCCAGCCAGCGCATTGCCGATGCTGGAGTTAGGCGAATTGAAATTGGCGCGGTTAAATGCGTTGAACATCTCCCAGCGGAATTGCACGCGGCGCGCTTCACCGAATGGGAACTCGCGCTGGACGCCGAAATCGGTATTGATACTGCCAGGCCCCATTAAGATACCGCGGCCGGAGTTGCCGTAGGTAAACTGTCCGGGGCTGACGAAGGCGGTGAGGTCGAACCAGCGATCGATTGTTCGCTCGGAGAGCGGGAGATTGCCGTTCCTGATGCGGTTGGGGCGGTCGCCTCCGCCGCCCGCGGAATTGGACACTCCCGCCGCGGACGTAGCAGTGAACTTTTCGCCCGTGGCCATCGTCCAGATGCCTGTAATGTTCCAATTGCCGGCGACATGGCTGAGTGGACCGCTCGTGAGAAACCGGCGGCCTTTGCCGAACGGAATCTCCCAATTGTGATTGACGACGGCGATATGATTCTTATCCTCCGGCATCGGGCCCCACTCACAGCGCGTGCAGCGGCTATCCTGCGGCGCGCCATTGCCGCCGCCGTTGATGTTGGTGCCGTTGGCCATGTACTTCGAGTAGGTATATGCCAATGAGGCGGTAAACCCCTTGCTGTAGCGCTTCTCGATCCGTGCTTGCAGGGAATGATACTTGGCCGCTCCGTAATTGGTCCGGTAGGTGAGGTTGACTATATTGGGATTTACGGTGAAGAACGGACGGCGAGGGTTCTGAGCCCCGGCACCTGGTACCGACTGGTTGATGTTCACGTTCGACACGAGGCCAATCGTGCGTGTTCCGACATAGGAGACGTCGAGTAGCATCTGAGGCAGAATCTCCCGCTGAACGCCGAAACTCCACTGCATTACTTTCGTCGATTGGAGGTTGTAATCCCAAACGTTCGGGCTGCCGGAGGAGAGTTGCACGCTATCGGAGGGATCGAGCGCGACGGCGGGCGGGATCCCGTCCGAGAGCCGGCGCGGCGGCGCCGCGTTCTGGTCGGTGGCGATGACTTGCGAGAAGAAGAACGGCAGGTTCTTGTATAACTGGCCGCCTCCTTGCCCCGCCTCCACGTAGGACATGCCGAAGCCGGTGCGCAGGACCGTCCTGCGATCCTTGGTCAGCATGTAGGTAATTCCCATTCGCGGAGCCAGGTTATTCAGATCCAGGTTGCGCAGCCTGCGCTGCACGCCGCTGCCTTTGGCGATTTCGAGCTGCGCGGTATCGAGGTTGAAGTTCGACCAGCGGTTGTAGACTTCATATGGCGGCGCCTGAATATCGTACCGGAGGCCCGCGTTGAAGGTCAGCCGGCTATTGACGCGCCATGTATCGTCGACAAACGCTCCCATATTCCAGAACCGCATACCGAAAGTACCTACGAGAATGTTGCGGTTAATAGCGCTGGTGGCGCCGAGGGCGAAGTCGGAGAGCGCCGTTGCGGAAGTTGTCGACCCGATCTGGCGTGTGAACTGGCCATTAAAGCTGAAATCGCCGCGCGTTGGAAATGCGGAGAATCCGTTGAATCGATGACGGACATAAACGCCGCCCGCTTTTAGCGTGTGATTCCCCCGCGTCCAGGTCATTACATTTTCATACTGGAAGGAGGTTGTGCGGCTGACTTCCGGATAAGTGGAGTTATCGCCAAGCCCGGAGAACCCGGTAACCGAAAGGGAGGGCAATCCGCCTGATTTGTCGTTTACGTTGACGCCGGGAATGCCGATTGCCGATGCCGTCGAGAAGGGGTTGCCGAGCGGCTCGATGTTCTGATTCCAGCGGACAACGCCGAGCCTGGTTTCATTGATAAGAAAGGGAGTGAAGACTTTGACGTAATTGAATGTCGCCGATTGATTGCGCAGAGGCGTGTCAGTGGCGGTGTAAGTGCCGTCGGCGGCTAAGAATGGGTTCTTGTCCACAGTGGCTCCGGGGCGCACAGGAATGAATCCGGGAATGACAAGGCTGGTGTTGTCCCAGGAGTATTTGAAGAAGAGGCGGTCCGCGGAGCCGATGTTCTGGTCCAGCTTGACGTCAAACTGGCCGGTGGATTGGGTCTGCGTGGGATTGTAAGCGAAATTGCGATTGGCGGCGGACGAAGTTGGATCGGGCAGAAGCGAGATCACTTTAACCGCGGCCGGATCGAGGCGAGTCCGCGGAATCAGGTTGGCGGCGAACGGCGTGCGCAGCCCGCCCGACAGTGTGTATGGATCGAAAATCTGCGTGCCGAGAGCCGCGAAGTTGCCGGTGGCCGCCATATCCCGCTGGGCGAGAGTAGCGATGGTGGAGATACTCGAACGGGGTTGCGCGACGCGGATGCCCTGATAATCGGCGAAGAAGAAGGTTCGATCCTTGCGGATGGGGCCGCCGGCGGTGCCTCCGAATTCATTACGCCGGAAGGCGGGTTTGGCGACGCCCAGCCGGTTGTTGAAAAACGTGTTCGCGTCGAGCGCGGAATTGCGCAGGAATTCGTAGGCGCTGGCACGAAAGCGGTTTGTACCGGAACGCGTCTGCACAATGGTTACGGCGCCGGCCGCAATCCCGTATTCGGCTGAATAATTGGATGTGAGGACGCGCATCTCCTGAATGGAGTCAACGGTCGGGACCATGATTAGCGTGCTCAGCCAAAGGTTCCGGTTCACCATGCCATCAATGAAATAGGAATTGTTCTGCGGACTGGAACCGTTAACCGAGATGTTCACATCCCCGCGCATCGCGTAGGGAGACGTTGTCAAATTGCCCGCCGAGCCGGCGTAAGCGCCCGGACCCAGCAGCACGAGCGATGTAAACGTCCGGCTCTTCAGCGGCATCTCGATCATCTGCTCGTTGGTGACGAGCGACGAGACCATCGCCGTTTGCGATTGCAGCAGCGGCGCCGCTTCGGAAACCTCGATCGTTTGCCGGACATCGCCGACGGCGAGCCGTAAATCGATCGTAATCGCGTCGGCCGCGGTCAACTCAATCGCCGTCCGCACGAGCTTCTGGAATCCCGGGTGTTCAACCGTAATTTTGTACTGGCCGGGCGGAAGAGCATAGGCAACGTACTGGCCGCCGGCATTGGATACGGCTTCGCGATTGACTCCGGCGGCTTCGTTCCGCAGCAATACTTTGGCGTTGGCGACGACAGCGCCGCCTTGATCGGTAACCTGGCCGGCAATGGTTCCGTTAGTGCCTTGCGCGGAGAGAATCGGAGAAATGGCGAGAGCGAACAGGAAGCGATACATGGTGTTGTTGTGGGGAATGCTATCAGAGTTCCGGGGCGTGCGGCGGCGGTTATGCAAGTCATTCATTCCTATAGAGATGAGCAGCAAACGAACGGCGCCGTTCAACCCGGAATATCGCCGTTCGACCGCGAATATCCCCGTTCGATGGCCAGTACTTGGGTGCTAGGGGGACCAAATGTACACTAAGGTACCGTAGCTATCCGTCTACGCTCGGACTCCAAACTCTTCATTCAGGGAGAATATGCACAAGCCCATTAAGTACGTAGAAAAGGCCGTCACCGTAACGGCGAACCTCGCCTGGCAAGTCTTCGACCGGCTGAATCAAATCAGCCCCAATCCTTCGTTCACCCCGAAGTGGTCCGAGAAGCCGCTGCTGAAGAGCTACGAAAAGATGAAGCCGACCCTCGGATGGCCGCGCGAGACCGACTCGCTGTGTCCCAAGTGCATCCCGGAGTTGCGGAACAAGGTTGTGAACGGCGAAACGCCGGTGGAAGTGCTGCTGAACGAAAAGCGCGGCGAGATCAAGGCGCGCATCATCGAAAAAGACGGCAAGATCGTCATGGAGAAGGAATGCCCGATCCATGGCAAGTTCGAAGACTTGATGTCGATCGACCCGGCGTTCTCCAAGCACCTCGAAGACGTTTTCCCGGGCCGCGATATTCGCGCCCACAACGATGAGAAGCTGCACAATCATGGCAGCTCGACGATTACCCACGGCCGCGGTTCGGTGCTCACGATCGACCTGACCAACCGCTGCAATATGATGTGCGACCCGTGCTTCATGGACGCCAACCAGGTTGGCTTCGTTCATGAGCTGAGCTGGGAAGACATCAAGACGATGCTCGACAACGCCATCTCGATCAAGCCGCGCCGCCAGATGTCGGTGCAGTTCTCGGGCGGCGAGCCGACGCTGTCACCGTACTTCCTCGACGCCGTGCGCTACTCGCGGAAAGTCGGGTACAACTCGGTGCAGGCCGCGACGAACGGCATCGAATTCGCCAAGAGCCCGGAATTCTGTAAGCAGGCCGCCGAAGCGGGCCTCCGCTACGCCTACCTGCAGTTCGACGGTATCGGCAACGAAGCCAACAGCCACCGCCGCGTGGGCAATCTGTTCGACGTAAAGCTGAAGGCGATCACGAACCTGCACAACGCGGGCGTCGACATCGTCCCGGTCATTACAATCGTCAACGGCATTAACAATGAGCAGGTGGGCGCCGTTGTCCGTTTCGCGCTCGACAATCCGAAGATCATCAGCTTCCTCTCGTTCCAACCGGTTTCGTTCACGGGCCGCGATGAAGAAGTGACTCCGGAACGCCGCGCGGCGCAGCGCTACACATTGAGCCACCTGGCGCACGACGTGAAAAACCAGGTCGGTCTGGGTGTTCCCACGCGCGACTGGTTCCCGATCTCGTTCATGTCCACCTTCTCCGATTGGGCCGATCTGGTCCATGGGCCGGAGCATGAGTGGGGCCAGCTCTCCTGCGGCTGCCACCCGAACTGCGGCATCGGCATGGCGCTGATGGTCGATAAGGAAACAAAGGAAGCCCGTCCGGTGACCGCCTTCCTGAATGCCGACCGTTTGGCCAAGGACATCGCCCGCATCAACGACGCGGCTCGCGGCAAGAAGATGTCGATCCTCGGTGTCTCCCTTGCGCTGCTGCGGAATTACAAGCCGTTTGAAGCTCCGACCCACTTCCGCCTGGTCGATTTGTTGCAGAAATTCGATAAGTGCTTCGGCGCGACCGGCCGCAGCTATGGCAAAGTGACCGGCGATCGGACGATGCAAGACATCCAAAAGCGCCGCGCCGACCGTTGGAACTTCCTGTTCATCGCCGGCATGTGGTTCCAGGATCTCTTCAACTATGACTTCCGGCGCACGGAACAGTGCATCATCCCCTACGCCACGCAGCAGGGTGAAATCAGCTTCTGCGCCTACAACACCGGTGTGGGTTGGCGGAACATTATCGAAAAGATGCACATGACCGCGACGCTCACCAAGTGGTACGACGAGCACGGGCGGCACGAGATTTTCGCCGGCGGCAAGAGCGTCAATCTCGACTCGAAGTTGCACAAGCTGCTGCTGAACGAAGAAGACGTGAATCGCGAACGCCAGCACGATCTCGACGGTATGGCCAAGAATGCTCGCGAAGAGAAGATCAAGGCTCGCGACGAGAAGATGAAGGACCAGGCCAAGAACGCGGAGATGGCGAAGCTGTATCGCCAGCACGTGCTGAAAGAGCCGCAGCCGGAAGGCGGTTTTGTGCCGCTCGGCGCGGTGGGCGGAATTGCTCCGGCCGCTCCGAAAGCCTCGGAAAAGAACGAGGAAGTAGGCTCGTTCGGCGATTAGTCCGGAGATCGATTAGTAGGCTCGGGCCGCTGGTACTACCGGCGGCCCGAAGTTTTTTTGGGCCGCTACAGTTTGCCTATCGGCGTGCCGATGGTTCGGATAGGCATGTTTCGCAGGATATTGGCGACTCTTTTGATGTTGGAGGGGGGCATATTCCTTTCGGCGGGGCTAGCGCCGGGAATAGCGGATGTAGTGCGGCAGGCATTCATCCAGCACCCCGAGCTCCTTTCGGCCGCACGGCTGGAAGAGCTGCTCGCGGCGTTCGCCCTTCTGCAGAGGATCGCGATGGCTTTCGGCTTGCTTTGCATCTGCGGTGGATGGGGGGCCATGCAAGGCACCCGATGGGGTAAACGAGTGGCTATTGTAGCGTCGGTACTCAATCTTCCGCTCATTCCTCTGTTCACGCCGATCGGAATCGCCGGACTGATCGTCTTCTCACGCACGGAGACGACCGGGCAGCCGGCCACGGAAAGTGACAAGCAACCAGCGGCAATCGCCGAGCGGCCGGAGCCGGTTTCGCACGTGCTGGTAATCGTCGCGAGCCTCGCGCTCGTAGTCTACTTCTCGCACCTGATTCGCCAGTTTGCCGTAGCCCAGGGCTTACCCGCCAACGTATCCGGCCGTCTGGGCCTGCAATGGATTATCGCGGGGCAGTTGGTGTTCACGTTGCTGCATGAACTGGGCCATCTGTTGGCGGCGTGGGCCACCGGCTTCCAATTTCATCAGATCAATGTCGGCCCGGTGACGCTCACCGAGAGGCCGGGCGGCAGTTGGGCGCTTCGTTTTCAGTTAGACGGTCTATTGACGGCGGGCGGGTATCTGCGCGCGGTCCCGCAGTCGGAGCAAGACCTGCGGATGAACTGGATCTTCGTCGTGGTTGCGGGTCCGGCGGCGTCGCTTCTGCTGGCGATGCTCGGGTTCCTGGCGCTGGTTAGTCTGCCGGGAACGCCCGCCGCTGGATATTGGGATTGGGCGGCGTATGTTGCCTCCATCTGCCTGGCGGACTGCGTTTCCAACCTGCTGCCGCTCGGGCTGACCGATGGCGCATTGCTCTTCCACACGGTTTTCGAAACGAATCGTGGAAAGGCGGTTCTGGCAGGGCTGGAGGCGGCGATGTTGAACGACCGGGCAGAGCGACAGGGCGGGTTGATGGACCCGGCCGAACTGCTTGAGACGCGGCGGCAGGCGTTGGAACAATTAGAGAAGAGTCCGGAGGTTCCGGGACTGGACGTTGCCATACAACGGATCGAGTTCGCCCGTGCGTCGATGAGAAATGGCCGCGCCGAGGAAGCCGCCAATGCGCTGCAGGAGGCAGGAAGGTCGCTCCAGAGTATGACGGGCGTTCCGGACGTGGTGTGGTTCCGTTACTGGGTGGAGACCTTTGAATCGGCGACCGCGCGAAGACACTATTCGTCCGCCGCCGAGGCGCGGAAACGGGCTCTTGCGTTGGGCGAAGGGCTCCGCGGCGAAAATATGGATTGGGAGGACCTGGTCCCGATCCGCGTTTCGTGCGCGCGTCTGTTGATGTCGGATGGGGAGCTTCATCAGGCGATTGTCATTATTCAGCAGACGCGGGAGAAGTGTCCGGCTCGACGCAGCGTGACGGCTCATGCCGCCGAGCTTCTGGCCGCCGAAGCCGAGTGCGAGATTCGGCTCGGGCATCCCGAGCATGCCGATATGCTGGCGCAGAATGCGATCGAAATTGCGCGGGAGCTGCCGGATCCGCAGCGTACGATGGCGATGGAACTGCTGGCACACGCGGCTGTCCGGATGGGCACCGCGGGAGACTGCGCGTTTGCGCAACCGCTGTTCGCCGCGGCGGTGGAGGGATTGGATCGTTCCGCTTCGCCCTCGATCGCCGCGGGATACCGGTCGGCTTGGGCGGAGTCGCTCTATGAAAATGGCAAGCTGGAGGAGTCGGCCGCGGTATTGCGGCAGATCGATTCGGCGAGCATCGGCTTCGCGCTCGATGTAGAGACGTTGCGCGCCCAATTACTGCTGGCGGAAGACAAGCCGGCCGACGCGGTTTCCGTGTTGAGTTCGATGCTTGCGGGGGCGGAAGAGGATTGCGAGGAGACCACCCGCGTCGCGCTGGCGCGCAGCCGTGCGCTGCGATCGTGGGCCCTGTTCCGGAGTGGTTCGATCGACGATGCGATCGCCGATGCGCGAAAGGCCTGTGACTTGCTGATGCCGGTGGATCATCCCGAGGCGGCGCCTGCGCTTCTCACACTCGCGATGTCGGTGATACACGAGAATCCGGAGCTCTCTGACGCCTACGTGCAGGAAGGCGCACGGCTTATCTGTGACTCGACACTCTATGCTCCATTAACCAAGGCCAGCCGTCTCACAGATATGGCGCGGAGCGTTCTTCAGGCCAACAAGAAGGATTGGGCGAGGGATCTGCTCGGCCAGGCTGCGAAGTTCCGCGATCAGTCCGCCCATCCGGCGCCCGTTGCCTCGCTTTCCCCAGCCGTTCAGAGTTGAACGGAATGGGCCGGTGGCCCGGAGGGCTCCGAACAAAACAGAATCGCAATGGCGCCACGGAGCAACGCCATCGCGATCGTTGCGTGGAGCAGGTCTTAGCCGGTCTTCTTGTCGGCGAAGAGGATCGATTTCCCGGGCAGGATCGAAAGGTAATCAGTGATGGACTTACCGGCCTTGGGAGCGGTCTTTACGATCTTGCGGTCCATCATCGAGGCAGCAAGAAGGGCGAATTCCCGGCCGAGCTCGGAATTGGAATCGACGGGTTTGCCGGCCGTCAGCGCCCGGCTGACACCCTGATAGTCGTTGGAAATGGTAGCGAGGACGGGGAGCCCGAGCAGGTCTTCGATCTGGCCGATTGAGATCGCCGCGCGTTTTTGCGCACGGGTGAGAATCAATTGAATGCGGTCGTCAAGATCGAGTTGGCGGAGATAATGATATCGTTCGCGAGCCAGGTGGAGAGAGGAGATCTCCGGCGTCGTCACCAGAAACACGCGCTTCGATTCCTGCATGAGCTCAATCGAATACTTTTCCATGTTGCCGGAGAGGTCGACACACACAGCCTGATAGTTGCGGCGGGCGAATTCGACCATGCTGCGGATCTGTGCGCCCTCGATACGGTAGCCGGGATTCAGATGGCCGGAGTGAATGACGTCGAGCTTGCCGATCGAAGTGACCAACTGCGGCCACAGCGCCTCGTCGAGTTTGAAGGCATTCTCCGCGGCATCGACGATGGAATAGTCATTGTCTAGCTTCAGCATGAAACGCTGCATGCCGCTGTTTAGGTCGAGGTCAAGCAGTAGCGTCTTCGTGTCAGGCTGGCGCGAACAGGCCCACGCGGCATTCATCGCCGTGGTGGATGTGCCGACGCCTGGTTTTGCGGGCAGGAACGAAAAGATGTGCTCGGATTCGAACGGCTGGAGGGGACTCCGCTCCAGACTCTCTTTCGCCCGTTCCAATGTTTCGAGGAGATCTGCCGGCTGGAATGGTGCTGAGAGATACTCGCGGATACCGACGCGCATCAACGCGATCAACGCCTGCGGATCGGCGCTGTTGCCGAACGTCACTATTGGCATGCCTGCCACAGCCGCTTCGATTTTGCCGGCCGTGTCGAAGGCCGCATCCATATCCTGCAAACCGAGAAAGACAATCTGTGGCGAGTGGGCGCGCAGCGTCCGGCCGAGATCGATCGCGTTCGGGTAACTGTCAACCCATCGGACAACGTTTACCGACTTCACCTGGTGAAGGATTTCCTGCAACTGTTCCGCAAGACCTTCGTCTGGACTGATTATGATTCCGCGCAACATCGAATCTCCTGGTGGGTCCGCGTCCATCTCTTCGAGGTCGACAAGGCCCTAGTGAGTATTTATCGGCCCTCTAAGAGAACAACTTTAGGAAGTTTCGAACCAGCACATTAACTTTGGCTAGTACCTTTTGCATTTCCGGTTCGAATAAGATGAAATCGGATGCCGTCCCGCGACACTTTGGAGTCATTCGCTATTTCCTGCCCGTGCTGCGGCGCGGAGCTGGTTGTGGACCCCGTCACGAAATCCTTGGTCCACCACACCCCCGCCGTTGCTCCGGCGCCAATTACCGATCTGGCGGCGGAAGTCAGCCGGTTGAAAAACGCCGGCGCCGAACGGGAACAGGCGTTCCAGAAGTCGCTCGAAGCCGAACGGACGCGCGAGGAGCGCATGAACCGCAAGTTCGACGAGTTGTTGAAACGCGCGCGTTCGTCACCGGACGAAAAACCGGTGAAGGATATCGATCTGTAGCCTGGCCTCAGGCCGCCGCCGACTCCAACAACACCGCCTCCGACCAGATCTGTTCAGCCTCGTCCGGCTTTCCGGCGGCCAGCAGGACATGTCCCAGATTGACGTGGGCGTCAGCGAAGCCAGGCTTACCCTCGATCACCCGGCGATACAGCCGCTCCGCGTTGTCCAGCCTTCCACTCTCATGAAAGGCGACGGCCAGGTTATACACGAGATCAGCCGGCACACCTGTATCTCCGGCCTTGTCAAGCACAGACAGGGCACGATCGGGATTACCGTTGGCAAGAGCAGCCTGAATCAGCGGAGCGGCGGGAACCTGATCGCGGAGGCTGCCGTACACCTTATCGAGCGTCCCTTCCGCCTTCACCGTGTCTCCCTCATCGAGCTGGCTCAGACCCAGATTCCATTCCGCTTCCGGCCACTCCCGCCGTAGCCGGAGCGCCTCTGAAAAAGCGCGCACGGCGTCGCTGGACCGTTGGTCAAGGATCGCGGCAAGGCCGGTGGCAAACCACCCTTCCGCCGAGTGCCGGTTGCGGTCGAGGATCGCTTTTGCAGCCTGCCGGCAGACATCGGGTTTTCCGGCGCCGGCGGCAAGGCGTGCTACGTTCCAGGACGCGCTATCGGAATCGGGCGCCTGTCCGGCGGCTTTGCGATAAGCGGCCAACGCCTCATCGACACGGCCATCTTCCTCAAGCAAAACCGCATGGAGAAGCAGGGAGGACGTGTGATTCGGGCGGGCAAGCAATACGGAATCGAGCAGACTTAGCGCGTCCGCGGCGCGGCCGCAGCGCCAAAGTGCGTAGGCGCGAGCGTAGCCCCAGTCTTCCGGCAGCGCATCAATCTCAGCCAATTGATCGAGATTGGCCGCCGCCGCATGCCACTGGCCGGAAACGACGGCGGAATAAGCCAATGCCTCGGACGCCTGGCGAAAGCCAGGACGGATACGCGAGAGCTCATCGGCGATACGCGATAATTCAGCGGGGTCTTTGCGCGCGACCGCCAGAGCCAGAAGGTTAGTCAGCAGCTCGGCCGAAGGTTCTCCAATCGTGCGGAAGCGATCGTAGATAGCAGCGGCCTCATCGAAGCGCCGCAGCATCTGCAGTGCCACCGCTCGTCCGAATTGAGCCGGTTCGTTATCCGCGTCGGAGGCCAGATAGCGGTCAAAGCCCTGCAACGCATCTTCGGCGCGGCGCAGGTGCAGGCAGCTTAACCCCAGTCCCAGCCACGCCTCACGGCGTTCCGGGTCTGTCTTAGCCGATCGCCGGAACAGATCCGCTGCCTCATTCCAACGTGAAAGCTTCTCCTGGCAGACGCCCGCATTGAACGCCGCCGTCGCGTTGTCGCGGTCGACCGAAAGAAGCTGTTGATACACCCCGAGCGCCTCATCGAACTGCCTCGCTTCGAAGTGGATTTGACCTAAAAACAGAAAGGCTTCGGGCTGTCTTTCGCCGCCGTCGATGGCCGCCCGCAGTTCCGCCGCCGCATCGGTGGTGCGGCCCTCCATATGGGAAGCCATCGCGCGCACCAGCGCCGGCGACGACGCCGCGCGCATGCGCATCGTGCCGAGCTCACCCTCCGCCTTCAGCAGCGCTTGCAGCGGCGCGTCATCGATAAACCATAACCAGCGATCGTCCTGATTGCTCATGCCAACCTCTTAGTAAGTCACTTTCACCGTGCGAATGATGGCGCGCTCCCCGCTTTCGTTCGAGAAGCCCACCGTCCCACTCGCGATCTGATTGTCGATCCACACATCGACCGGCCGTCCATTGACTTGCGTGGCGAAACTCTGCCCGCGAACGTCGAGACGGATATTCACTGTCGCGCCGGCCGTCAAAGATTCTTTTAGCGGCACCAGACGGTGCGGCTGTTCCTCGCCATCGACAACGGCAAACTTCACCAGTCGCGTCTTTGCGCGCGCACCCTCGCCGGTCTGTTCCAGCTTCAGGCAGTAATAGTTCTTCGGATCCTTCATGCGGAACACCCAACCGATCGCTCGCTGCTCGATCTGTCCGCTGAATTCGAACACGTAGTCGCGCTTGTCCCGGCCGGGCTTGTAGCCGCTAATGGTACGGCGCCGGGCACTACCCGCCGTATCGCCGGCGGATTCGGATACCCAACTCTCCACGCCGAGACTCGTGGGCGCTGCCGCCGCGGCCACCGGCAAGACCATGGGACGGGAGGAAGCCCTCTTGATCGCGGGCACCGCCCACGCGCCAACAGCGATACCGGCGATGATCAGCGCGGCAATCGCTTTCTGCCAGCCTGGAATACGCGACAAAAATCCTTCCGGCGCGGCGTCGGCCTGTCCACCAAAGGACGGAGCGGCAATAGGAACCGCCTTTTCGGCCTCCGGCTCCGGCTTTGGTTCCGGCCTCCGCTCCACGGCGGGCTTCGGTTTTTCCTCAACTTTTGGCGCTGCCGCGGGAGCGGACTTCTGCTCAGGTTTGGGTTCGGATTTCGGCTCCGGCTTTGGCTCCAATTGCGGCTTGGGCGCAACGATACGAACCTGTTTCGCTTCCGGGAGAGGATCCGATTTCCGTTCCTCACGGGCAGGTTTCGAGGCAGGCAGTTCATTCGGCTTGGCTGGTGACGGCGCTACCTGCGCCGCTTCCTTAGCAGCCGGCTTGTCCTCGATCCGCGGCTCTTCCTTCACTGTGGGTTCATCAACAACCCGGGGAGCAAACGCATAGCGCGGACGGAACGGATTCAAAACCGGCTTCGGCAGGTGAATGCGCAGGCGCGGCGGCGGGAGGATCGGTTGCGGCAGCAGACGCTCGGTCCCCAGCTCCAATTCACAAAGAATGGTAAGTTCTCGTTGTCCCCGGCGCGGCGGAATGGAGCGATGCGCGACCGGCTTGAGCGCGAACGTCCCGGGAAGTTCGACCGGCGGTGCGCCCAAGGACGGCTCCGAGACCCCAGCGACTGCGGGGGTGGAACCGGCAATGTCCTCAAGTCCTTCCACTCGGAACACCAGTCCGAGCGATGGAGGCCATTCCGGTTCGCAGCCGGGAAGCACGATCGCTGGCCGCTCCAGTTTCGGGAGCACCAGCGCTTCGCGCCAAAGACTCGACAAACGGCGCGCAGGACGCTCTTCGGGCCGGACGGAACGGATCATGCCTTCGAGCGCCATCAGGGCGCCGGCCATCGGAAGGTCGGCTACCGGTATTAAGGGAAATCCCGGCCTTGGCGTCACCGGAGGTTGATGGCGAACTTGCAATTCCGCCAGCGTGGCCGCCGCTTCCATAATGAATCCGGCTTCGGGGGGCTCGGTGACCATCGGGCTCGACGCGCCGGGCGGATGCGTCACCATCGTCAAAGGTCCCGTCGAGCCCTCCACCGTCCGAACCGCGCCGACAACCGCACGGACACTCGTCCGCACCGGACGGGGCTGCATGAGGCGCGTCATGGCCAGACGGTTGAATTCCTCCTGGCTCTCCTTCTTACACTCTTCGGAGCAGTATTCCGAGGAAGCGCGCCACTTCGACAACCGATCGAGTTCAGTTCCGCATTGCTGACACTTCATTGAGTTGGCTCGAAACTCTCCAACCACAGAGTACGGGAACCATCGCGCTCAAACCAGACGGCAAAGCACCTAACTCGCCGGAAATACCTTACGACCCGGCGCGTCCAGCAGGCATTTCACCTTAGTACACCCTACGCGCAGTCCCCGCTACCTGTGTTGTAAGCCGACAGGATGTCTCACACTTTTGTTCTAAAGTTTTTCCCTGGTTCTGGCGATGAATTGGAAGGTGCGGCGAGGTGCAACAAACAGAACGCTGCTGGGCAGAGAGAGGTCGGAAATATGGCGAAACTGGATCTTCTTCAAAAGAGTGTAGACGGATTGCGGAGTGCAATCCCGGAATTGCGCGGAGTGTTGCTGGCTTCGACGGAGGGGCTGCCTATTGCCCATTCGTTGTCTAACGGCACCGATCCCGCGCGCATGGCAGCCATGGCGGCTGCGGCGAGCAGCCTCGGACGGCGAGTGAGCGACACGCTCCATGCCGGATCCCTTGAGGAGATCTCCGTCGCGGGCGCCGAAGGGCATATCTTCCTCTACTCCGCCGGCTCGAAAGGCGTTCTGGCGGTGATCGGACCTGCAGGTTGCAACGCGGGTCTTGTCCATCTGGAAGCGCGCGGCGTAGCACGCGAGCTTGGCGAACAGTTCAACTAAGCGAAATTATCCCTGGAATACCTTCAGTCACGGAGCCACGCCGGCAGGGCGCGGCTCCGATTTTTTTGCCGGTTAGATACCCTTTGAACGTGCGTGCCTTTCTCCTGCTCGCGGGGTCAGCCATTCTCTCGGCCGCGTCGTTTCCCTGGACGGATATTCCGGCTCCGCTGGCGCACCTGCTTGCCGAAAACGGCCTGACCGCGCACGGATACTCCGACTGGGTCAATCGCCACACCGCAGCAACAAAGGAGCGGCTGGCGGCGGGATCGGCGGAGCATATCGCCTACTTCCTGCTCCAAACGAAATCGCTTGGCTCAAGAGATCCGCTCAATCCCGCGGCCGAAGCGCGGCGCTACTTCGATTCCCTGCCCGCCGCCGAGCGCCAAGCGTTCCTGCGGGGCGCGCCGTCACAGGCGGCGTTCAACCAGAGTGTGCAACACCGCATCCATCAATTCTTCAACCAGCCGCCGACATCGCAACGCCACCGAATCCTGCGCGAGATAGCCGGCGATCTCGGCTGGCCGCCGGACCGCGTCGTCCAGACCGCGTTCCGCTTCCTCATCCAACGCTCCGCGACGGAAGATGCCGATACGCTCTATCAGGCGCGCGGCCTCAGCGCCGATCCCTTCCCCGCATCCATGGAGGCAATCGGGCGTGGGCTTGCCAAGTCGGGCAATGCCGCCCCGCGGGCGGTCCTGCTCATCGGACCTGGCGCGGACCTCGGCTCCCGGTTCGGCGTCGAAGATGCGAAACCCGTTCGCTCTCCGCAGGCTTCCGCACTGTTGACCCTGCTCGGATCTCGACCTTCTATATATGACTGCATCGACATCCGGCCCGAGGTAGCCGCCGCGCTCGCCGATGGACCATGTCGCGCCACAACGCTCGATCTGGTCGTCGACCCTCTCGCCGCCAACCGCTACAATCTTGCCGTCGCCACAAACGTGCTTGTCTATCTCGACGACAACGAACTCGCCCTCGCGTTGGCGAACATTGCGCGCTCGCTGCGTCCCGGTGGATGCCTTCTCCACAACGATGCCCGATTCGCCGCCCGCCTGTTCGGGGAGGCCGCCGGAATTCCCGTGACACACTTCGAATCGGTCTCGCTCGGGCGGCGTGACGGGCGCGAACAATTGGACCGCGTCGCCGTGCATTGCAAAATTTCGACGGTGCCTTGACAACGTCCGTCTGAAATGTGAAATAATAGCGTCACTTCCCTTCAGGAGATCCCATGTCGAGACTCGTATTCGCCGCCATCGTACTCGCAGCCAGCGTTTCCGCGATCGCACAGCAAGGCCGCGGCAGCTACTTCGGAACCGTTACCGACACTTCCGGCGCCGCCGTGCCGGCCGCCAAGGTCACACTCACTAATGTCGCCACGAACACCGCGGTGACCACGGAAACCAATAACGACGGACTCTACACAGCCACCGCTCTCCAGATCGGCGAGTACTCCATCCAGGTGGAAAAGTCCGGCTTCAAACGCTCGGTGCGCACAGGATTGACGCTGCAGGTCGATCAGCGCGCGCAAGTCGATTTCCGCCTCGACATCGGCGCCGTTGCCGAAACAATTGAAGTCAAGGGCGAGGCGGCCCTCGTCGATACGGGCTCGGCGACTGTCGGCAAGGTGGTCGAGAACCGCCGTGTCGTCGAACTGCCGCTGAACGGCCGCAATGCACTCGCGCTGACGCTGTTGACACCAAGCGTGAAGTCGAATGCGGGCCCGCTGAATTCGGGCTTCAGCGATCGCGGCATTCAGCTTTCGTCGATCTCGATCAATGGCGGGCCGAATGCGATGAATGCGCAATCGCTCGACGGCGGGAATAATATTCAGAGCTACATCGGCGAAGTGGCAATCAACCCCGCCGTGGACGCGGTGGAGGAGTTCAAGGTACAGACCGGCGTGATGTCGGCTGAGTATGGCTTTACGGGCGGCGGCGTGATCAACATGGTGACCAAGGCCGGCTCGAACCTGCTACACGGATCGCTGTATGAGTTTTTCCGTAACGACAAACTGGATGCGCGGTATACGTTCGCCACAAGCAAGCCGCCATTCCGGTACAACCAATACGGCGTTGCGGTTGGCGGACCGGTGATTAAGGACAAGACCTTCTTCTTCGGCAACTGGGAACAGTATGACTACCGGCGCTCCACTTCACCGATCAGCTCCATGCCGACCGTACGGCAACGCGGCGGCGATTTCGGGGATTTGCTGGGCGCCAACGGTGCACTGATTCCGATCTACGATCCGGCCACGACGAGCGGATTGACTCGGTCACTGTTTCCGAATAACCGCGTGCCGGTGAGCCGCATGGATCCGGTCTCGCTGAAGATCAACGATTTTTATCCGCTGCCGAACCGCACACCAACCAACGCCTTCACCAACGCCAATAACTTCATCAACGTGGCGAGCGAAGTGAAGAGCATGCGCCAGTACACCGGAAGAGTTGACCACCGGTTCAGCGACAAGAATTCGCTGTTTGCCCGTTACTCCTACTTCCTGCACAAGACAGACAACGGCGGCAGCATTTATCCGGACCCGATTGTTTCCAAACGCGACGACGCCTTGGAGAACAAGAATTTCGCGCTCACCGACACGCACAGCTTTTCTCCGGCGATGTTGAATGAACTGCGCGTGGGCGCCACGCGTGGTTATTTCCCCTTTATCGTGCGCAGCTTTGGAGGCGGCTGGCCGCAGAAGTTGGGCTTGCCGGCATCGGTACCCGCCGATACATTCCCGGTAATCTCCAACGGCCTCACTGGCTTTAACACCGGCACAGCCGGATTGCGGGCGAGCATCAACCTGCAGTTCTTCGACATGCTCACCAAGATCTCCGGCAACCACACGATGAAGTACGGATTCGACTTCCGCACTCTGCAGGGCAATAACTTACAGCGTTCGGCGCCGTCTGGGAGTTTCAACTTCACCAGCGGATTGACGGGGAATCCGGCGGCGCAGGCCGGTACGGGTTCGGCCTATGCGACCTTCCTGCTGGGAGAGGTGGCGAACGCGAGCGGCACAACGCACCTCGGCGAAAGCGAGCGCGGCAAAAGCTACTCGATCTTTTTCCAGGACGACTGGAAGTTTACGCGCCGATTGACCTTCAATCTCGGCATGCGTTGGGACTACCAGACCCAGCCGGTGGAAGCCAATAACGGCATCACGAACTTTGATCCGGCAGTGAGATTAGACAACGGCCTGCTGGGAGCAACCGTGTTCGCCAATACGGACGGGCAGCCGCGGAACTGGCGTCAGGGCGATTTCAACGATTTCGCACCGCGGATCGGTCTGGCTTACGATGTGTTCGGCAGCGGCAAAACGGTATTCCGCGCAGGGTATGGCATTTACTATCCGTCCCAGTTCTGGCGGAACAACTACGGCAGTGTGAATGGCTTCGCCAACACCTCCACGTCCTACACGTCGAGCAATGGCAATATCAAAGCCTTTCAGTTCAGCTCCGGTTTCCCGACGCCGCTCCTGCAGCCCGCCGGCCGGGCGCTGGGTCCGAAGGCGTTCCTCGGTCAGGGTGCCAACTACGACGAACCGATCGGTACAACGCCGCTTTCACAGCAGTTCAGCGCTTCGTTGCAGCATCAGTTGCCGGGCCGCATCCTGATCGACGTTTCCTACAGCGGCAATCAAGGCAGCCACTTCACCACTGGTCCCTATAATATGAACCAGCTCGACAACCAGTACCTGGGCCTTGGGCTGGCGTTGCAGGACCAAGTGCCGAACCCGAATGCGGGCAAAGTGCCAGGCGCGCTCGGAAACGCAACCATCACGCGCGAACAATCGCTGCTTCCCTTCCCTTACTATCAGGGCATCAACGTCCGCAATCCGCGCATGGGCAACTTCAATTCTCACCTGTTGATCGTGAGTGTGGAGAAGCGCATGTCCAAGGGTCTTACCTTCATGTTCAACTTCACCGGCGGCAAGATCATCTCCGAAGGTCTGGGTACGCCGGTCGATTTCGGCCCTATCGAACAGACCAACCAGGTCGCCTATCAGGATGGCCGCTTCAATCGCCGCTTGGAACGGAGCGTTGATCCGACGGACGTTTCCAAGCGCGCCGTCGTCAGCCTGCTCTATGAGCTGCCTTTCGGTAAAGGAGCCGGTGCCGTCAACCGCATCATCGGCGGCTGGCAGATCAATACGATTGGCATCATGCAGACCGGCCTTCCGATACTGATCGGCGGCGCGAACAACTTCCGCGCCTCGCGGCCGAATTCTACTGGCCAGTCCGCCAAGCTCGACGATCCTTCCGCCGCGCGCTGGTTCAACACGGATGCATTCATCAATCCTTCGAACTATACGTTCGGCAACATCGGACGCGCACTGCCCGACGTCCGCGGACCCGGCACCTTCAATTGGGACTTGAGCTTCATCAAGAATACCCGCGTTACCGAACGGGTGAACCTGCAGTTCCGCGCCGAAATGTTCAACTTCATGAACAACGTAAACCTCGGCATTCCGAACGGCGGCTTCTCAGCCGGACCGAACGGTAAGAACCAGAGCGGCACCTTTGGTACGATCACTTCAGCCCGCGACTCCCGCAACATCCAACTCGGTCTGAAGCTCCTCTTCTAAATGAAAACTCTGCTTGCCATCCTCGTCACCGGCTTGGCCTTCGCG
Source organism: Acidobacteriota bacterium (assembly GCA_016185425.1). GTDB lineage: Bacteria > Acidobacteriota > Terriglobia > Bryobacterales > Bryobacteraceae. Next base: position 75,654 of record JACPNQ010000009.1, read on the forward strand.
GCCGACGCTCCCTATGTCTCCGCCGGCTTTCTCAAGATTCCGGCGGAGGTCAAACTGGGCCCTATGTCGGCGGTGGAGATTGACCGCAAGGGCAACACCTACGTCCTTCACCGCGGCGAGCCGCCATTGCTCGCCTTCGACAAGAACGGCAAGTATGTAGGCGGCTTCGGCACGGGCGAGTTCAAGGTCGCACACGGTTTGCGGGCCGATAAGGACGGCAACATCTGGACCACGGATAACGGCCTGCACGTCCTGCATAAATTCTCTCCGCAAGGAAAGGTGCTGGCGACGCTCGGAGAAAAGGGAGTGGCGGGCGGCGACGAAAAGCACTTCCGCGCGCCCGACGATGTAGTCTTTGCTTCGAACGGCGACATGTATGTGGCCGATAGCGGAAACGGCCGGATCGTCCACCTCAACAAGAACGGCCAGTTCATATCGCAGTTCGGAAAAAAAGGTAGCGGGAAGGGGCAGTTTTCGACGGCACACGGTCTGGCAATCGACTCCAAAGATCGCATCTACGTCGCCGACCGCGGCAACAAGCGCGTCCAGGTCTTCGCCTCTTCCGGCGAATTCCTCGCCGAGTGGGCAGGTTTCGGCAATCCATTCGGGCTCCTCGTAACCGGGAAGCAGTTGATCGTCAGCGAAGGCGACCTCAATCGTATGTTCCACTTCGATATTGAGAGCGGTAAAATCGTCAGTGAGTGGGGCGATGCGCAAACGCTACAGTTGCCGCACTTAATGTCAACCGACCGCAAAGGCAATCTGTATGTCGCCGAAGTGAACGGCAAACGCGTACAGATCTTCCGGAGAAAAGGATGACCCGTTTCGGACTGCTCCTGCTGCCTATGGCGCTCTTCTCGCAGACGCCTTCGCCGAAGCTGTCGCACCAGGAAGCCGAGCAGTTCGAACAGGCGCACAAGCCGCTTATCCAGCCCGAAAGGCCCCGGTCGAAGGACGCCGCTTCCGCGACCGCGCAGGTCGCCGGCGCCTTGCCTGCAAGAGGCGCATCCGCGCCCGTCGCGCAGCGAACATTCATCGACAAGTTCGTCTTCGCCAGGATGACCGCGGACAAAGTGCCGCACGCGCCGCTGGCTTCCGATGAGGAGTTTGCCCGCCGTGCGTGGCTCGACGCGACCGGCCGCATCCCAGCCCCGGCCGAGTTGACCGCGTTCCTCAACGACCGGTCGCCGAACAAGCGGGACTTGCTCATCGACAAGCTCACCGCATCGGACGCCTTCATCGATAAGTGGACTTACTACTTCGAAGACCTCTTCCGCGCCGGCGGACGCATGGGTTCCGGCCTCAACCTCTTTCACTATTGGGTCCGCGAATGGCTGAAGCTGGATCGGCCATACAACGAAGTCGTGACCGACCTCCTTACCGGCGCTGGTAAATCCAGCTTTTCCGTCCCCGGCGCACTCTATTATCAGCGCGACTTCGTCAAAGCCAAAGACGATCCGGAAACACCGGACGCGCACGATCTCGTCAACCAGCCAGACACTGTCGACGAATTCACGGTCACCTATTCGAAAGTTCTTCTCGGTCTCAACGTCGCGTGCATCTCGTGTCACGATGGCGCGGGCCACCTGGAGAAGGTCAACCTGTTTCTCGTCAAAAAGAAGCGCGAGGACTTTTTCAGCCAGGCTGCCTTCTTCGGCAAAACCCGTCAGATCATGAACTGGGAGAACGGCTACCAGGCGAACACCGAATACACGGTTGACGACGACGCGCCCGGCTACGATCGCAAAGCCGAGAGCATCGTCCGCGTTCCGCGCCGCGGAGCCGGACTTTCCCAGCCGCGTTTCCTGCTTACAGGCGAACCCCCGCGCGATGGTGAAAACGCACGCGACGGCCTCGCCCGGTTGATGACGGGCCATATTCAGTTCCGCCGCGCGTTTGTCAACCGCATCTGGTCGGAGTTGATGGGCTTCGGCATCGTCGAACCGATCGATGACTTTGATCTCGCCCGCTACGACGCAAAGAATCCGCCGCCCGCGCCATGGTCGATTCAGCCGTCCAATCCGGCGCTGCTTGACGCGATGGCCAACGATTTCGGCGCGCATCAGCACAGTTTCCGCCACGTCGTCCGCACCATCATGAAGTCGAGCGCGTATCAACTCTCCTCCAACTTCCCCGGAGAATGGAAAGAGAATTACACTCCCTACTACGCGCGCAAGTATGTCCGTATGCTTAGCGCGCCCGAACTGCACGACGCCATCGCTCTCGCCACCGGGCAGCCCGGCGCCTTCTCCAGCGGTACGGAGAAGGTGGGCATGGTGATGCAGATGCCGGAGCCGAAGAAAGCGTCGAACGACGTGCAGAGTTTTATGCGCACCTTCGGCCAGTCGAATCGTGATGACATGCCGAAGAAGGTACCGCCGAGTTCTCTGCAGGCAATGCTGTTGATGCAGTCTCGCGTTGTTACGGAACGCGTCAACTCGGCAAAGGGCGGTCTGCTTGCGGCGCTCCTGGAGAAGACTGCCGATAACAAAGCTCTCGTCGAACAGGTCTATCTGCATACGGTCTCTCGCAAGCCCTCCGCTCCGGAAATGAAGGTCGGCCTGGAAGCCCTGGAAAAGGATCGTCGAAGCGGCGCGGAGAACCTGCAGTGGGCGCTGCTCAACTCGCCCGAGTTTCTCTTCAACTACTGAGGCAATATGGATAAGCGCGTCTCCGATTTCCTGCCTGCCCGCCGCGACATCCTGAAGCTCGGCGGCCACGGCCTGCTCGGCGCATTTGCCAGCCAGGCCCTCCTGCCCATTCAAGTCCGCGCCGCCGGCCGCGCCAATCCTCGCGGCTCGGCGCGATTCTGTATCCTTATTGAACTCGCCGGCGCGCTCAGCCACATCGATTCCTTCGACTTCAAGGAAGACGCGGGCACGCAAAAGGACTTCGACGTTCGTAAGATCAAGGACGATCTTTACCTGCCCTATCGCCTTTTCCCGGAACTCTCAAAGGAGATGGATAAGATCGCCATTGTCCGCTCGATGAAGAGTCACGAAGTGGTACATTTCCGCGGCCAGTATTATACGCAGGCGGGCCGGCCGCTGAATCCGGCGCAGGCCCCGGAGATTCCTTCCGTCGGCTCTGTCCTCAGTTACGAATTTGAGAAACAGCGGCGTGAAAAGGACACGTTCCCTACCTACATCGGCTGCAACCTGGACACGTCCGGCTGTGGGGCGTTGTCAACGGGCTTTCTTCCTCCGCGTTTCTCCGTTCTCGACGTGAATCTGAAGGAAGGCTCCGCCTCGGCGCCAGGCAGCGCGGAAGCGATGGCGGTGCTCGAAGAGCGCTACCGGATCCTTAGCAAACTCGACGACGTGATGGCCGGTTCACGCGCGGGCCGCGATCGCCAGTTCGGCGCTTTCCGCGACTTTCAGCACTCCGCCTTTCAACTCCTCGGCGATGCCCGCTGGCCGCAGGCCTTCCAGATGTCGAAAGAGGAGATCGCCCGTTACGGCGACAACTCCGTCGGCCTCGGCTGCCTCTTTGCGCGCAATACCGTAAAAGCGGACGCCGGCACGCGCTACATCCACATCACGCACCCCGATTGGGATCATCATCGCAACATTTACAACCACGCCGTCAAGAGCAATCACTATATCCGCTGCAACGAATTCGACCGCGCCATGGCCGCGCTGCTCCGCGACCTCGCCGCCGAGCCCTCTCCACGCGAGAAGGGCAAGACGCTTCTCGACGAGACGATGGTCGTCATGGCAACGGAATTTGGCCGCGTCCCAGGAGCGTTGAATGGCATCGCGGGCCGGCATCACTACAACCTCGCCTACGTCTCGCTCTTCGCGGGAGGCGGCGTCAAGGGTGGCCGTATCATCGGGAAGACCGATGCCAAGGGCGAACAGGTGGTCGATAACGGTTGGAAGTACTCGAAGCACCAGATCAAGACAGAAAATATCTACGCCTCCATTTACTCGGCTATGGGAATCGATTGGACAAAAGCGATCACCAATACACCTTCCCGCCGCGCTTACCGCTACGTCGATCCGCTCGGCGCAACGGAGATGGTGATGGACGACGAGATCGCGGACCTTTTCGTTTGACGATGCGCTGGGCGTGCTTTTTCCTACTCGCGGGCGTCGCCGTACAAGCGGCCGAACCCGGCATGGTGCTTATTCCGCGCGGCACCTTCCAGATGGGCCGCGGCAAACTGACGGCCGACGACAAGACAGCCATGCGTCCGCAGATTCTGTTGGACGATCGTCCGGTTCATGCCGTCACACTTTCCGCATTCCTGCTGGATGCGAAAGAAGTCACCCAGGCGGAGTACGCTGAGTTCGTCAACGCCACACATCGCGCGGCGCCGTATCATTGGCCCGGCGGCGCGGTACCGGCGGGCGCGGGCATGATCGCCGCGCACAATGTCTCTTGGGACGACGCGAAGAGCTACTGCGAATGGAAGGGCAAGCGGCTTCCGACCGAAGCCGAATGGGAGCGCGCGGCACGCGGCGGTATCGAAGGAGCGCTTTTCCCATGGGGTGACAAATACGAATCTAAACTCGCTCGCCACAACACCGAAACCGGTCCCGGCGAGCCGGGCCGGTTCGCCGCCAATCCATTTGGCCTTTACGACATGGCCGGCAACATGTCGGAATGGACGGCCGATTGGTTCGAGCGCGAATACTACAAGCACTCGCCATCTGAAGATCCGAAGGGACCCGCCACCGGCACATACAGAGTCATCCGCGGCGGCGCTTGGTCCGATCAGGGCTCACGCATCACCGTCTTCTTCCGCAACTGGGTGCGCCCTACGCAGAGGCAGCCAAACATCGGCTTCCGGTGCGCGAAGAACGGTCCTTCGGCCGATCAGCGCATCGTAAGCCGCATCGAATCTTTCAGCGGCACAGTCTCCCTCTATGCCAAGAATCTGACGACCGGGGCCGAATTCGCTATCCGGCCCGATGAGCGCGTCCGCACCGCGTCGACAATTAAGCTGCCGATTCTCGTCGCCGTTTTCCAGGCTGTGGCAGATGGCCGCGCATCGTGGGATGAGGAACTTCTCCTCAACGAAGAAGACAAAGTATTCGGCTCCGGTGTCCTTCGCGAATTCAGCGCGGGCCGCAAGTATCCGCTTCGCGATCTCGCCAATCTCATGATCGTGGTCAGCGACAACACCGCCACCAATCTCATCCTCGATCGCTTCACGGCGGACTACGTCAACACCGTTTTGGAAAAGTACGGGTTCCAGCAGACACGGTCCAATCGCAAGATCCTTGGCGATGGGAAGAACCTGAAGCCCACGCCGAGCGGCCTTAGCAGATTCGGCCAGATCGAGGCGAACAAGAAATTCGGCATCGGCGTTTCCACGCCGCGAGAGATGGCTCGGCTTGTCGAAATGCTCGTCAACGGACAAATCGTCAACCCCGAATCGTCGAAGGCCATCCTCGCCATTTTGAAGCGCCAGCAGATTACCGAGGGCATCGGCCGCCATCTCGAAGGATTCCAGGTCTCGTCGAAATCCGGATCGCTGGATGCGCTGCGCAGCGACGTCGGATTTGTCGCTCGCAACAACGAGAAGTACGCCATCGCGATTACCGTTGAGGGCATGCCGAAGGCGGACTACTCGCCCGACAACGCCGGCAATATTCTCATCTCGGACCTCACCGCGTTGCTTATCGAAAAGCTGCGCTAGATCTCGCCCGGCGCTTTCTTCGGCTCGACGATCTCAACGCCTTCCTGCGTGATGTTCACCGTGCGGACCTGTCCGCGCGGGCCGATAGGACCGATGTCGCGTCCACCTTTGCTCACCGCGATGCCACCCGCATTGCCCACCACCATCTTTGCGCGTTGCAGCGTGGAAATCAGCTTCTTGTCACCCGGCTCCAGGACGCCCATGAAAATGCGCTTGCCGTCCGCCGTCACCTCGATCCAGGTTTTCTCCGTCGCCTCAATGTTCAACGTCAGATTGCCGTTCGGGTCCGTCGTGACGGTAGGCACAACGTTGGCGGTTTCCGCCGGCAGTTCGACGGCCGCCGGTTGTGGCTTTACCACGGCCGCGGCGGGAGCCGGAGCAACCGGCGCCGGCACGTTGGCGTTAGTCTGCTTCCGTAGTTCCGCCTGCGAGTTCCACTTGTCGATAACGAGCGAAAGGCCACCGCCACCGGCAACCAGCAGTACTAGCGCCGCGACAGCCAAACCGGTGCGCGAGTCGAAAAAGCCAGTCGACTTGCCGCTGAGCGGCTCCACCGATATCAACTTCTTCTCGGCGTCGCGCCGCGCGCGCGGATCATGCGCGGCGGAGATCTGCTCCAAATCCACCGCCGGCTCGGGTTTGACTAGCGCCGCAAATTCCTGCTCAATGGCGCCCGGATCAAATCCCAATGCCTGTGCATATTGCCTGATAAAGCTGCGATTAAAGAATCCGCCCGGTAACTGTTTCCAGTCCTCGACTTCAATCGCCTCCAAATAGCGGGAGCCGATACGAAGCTCATCAGCTATAGTACGGAGGTCCTTACCTTGCCGAAGACGCTCGTCCTTGAGTTTTTGTCCGAGTGATGCCATTCAAAAAATCCCGCAGAATCAATCTTATAATATACCTTTGTGCAAGCGTCAAACAACCGTTGAGGTAACCGTGGTCGTGGTCAACTGGAACCGGGCCGAAATGCTGCGGGAATGCTTGCAATCGCTAGGCTTACAGGTCGGCGACGACGGCCGGCGCCTCTCGATCGAGGTGATCGTGGTGGACAACGGCTCCACTGACCACTCGGCGGGCGTGGTGCGTGAGGCCTTCCCAGACGTACTATTACTTGAGAATCAGTACAACCTCGGCTACTGCGCCGCCAACAACCAGGGCATCCGCGCCGCGCACGGATCCTTCATCGCGCTGCTCAACAACGACGCAGCCGCCGATCCGAAATGGATCAGCCACCTGTTGACGGCCTTTCGCGAATCGCCGGAGATCGGAATGGCTGCCTCAAAAATCGTGACCTGGGAAGACTCCGGGCGTATAGACAAAGCAGGACACCTCATCTTTCCCGACGGCCAGAATCGCGGCCGCGGAACTGGAGAACCGGACCGCGGACAGTACGAAAAAGTCGAAGAGATTCTCTGGCCAGACGGCTGTGCGGCCATGTATCGTAAATCGATGCTCGATCAGATCGGCTTGTTCGACGAGGATCTCTTCGCCTATGGAGATGATGCGGAGCTCGGACTGCGCGCGCGGATCGCGGGCTGGCGATGCCTGTACATGCCGAAGGCTCTGGTCCGCCACCGGCGCGGCGCAACGCTTGGGCAGGGCAACCCGGAGCGTGTCCGCCTCATCGAACGCAACCGCATTCTTCTCGCCGTGAAACTCTTTCCGTGGAGCCTGCTCATCTTCAATCCAGTCTTCTTTTCGATTCGAATGGCAGCCGGTCTGTTTGCCGCCGGCGCGAAGGAAGGCGATCTCGCCGCCTTCCCGGGCGTATGGAACAAACTTCGCGTCGCAGGTGCTCTGCTCCGCGGACAATGGCAGGCATTACTCCTGCTTCCGCGCACGCTTGCAAAGCGTTCCGCGATCGAAAAAATTGCGCGCCTCACGCCAGCGGAACGCCGCCGCCTGATCCTTTCCAACCGGTTGACGTTGCCGGCGCTGTTCGGTATCGTGCGCGATACGGAGGTTGCGCCATGACCGAAGAGGCCGTTGCCACCGAGACAGTTCGCGAAGCCGACCACTGCCCTGCCTGCGGCAGCGCGTCCATGCGAACGCTCTTCCATGGGACGGACCGCCTGTTCGCCACAACCACGAACTCCTTCGAAGTCGTCGAGTGCACGGAATGCCGCTTGCTCCGCCTCTTTCCGCAGCCGACCGCGGCCGAGCTCAACAACTACTACCCGCCGAACTACTGGTTCGCGCCGGGCAACGATACCGCGTCTCGCGCCGAAGACTTCTATCGCCGTCTCGTGCTCGGCGATCACATCCGCTTTGTCGAACGCGCGATCGGTGCCACGAAAGCTCGGGGACCGTTGCTCGACGTGGGCTGTGGCGGCGGCTTGTTTCTCCGCCTTCTGCGCGAGCATGGCCACAAAGTAATGGGTCTCGACTTCTCAATGGAAGCCGCTCATACCGCCTGGAGTGTGAATCGAGTTCCTGCCATGTGCGCCACGCTTTCCCGCGCACCGCTCCGGCCCGAATCGTTTTCGGTCCTCACCATGTTCCACGTGCTGGAGCATCTGTTCGATCCGGTCAGCTACGTCGAAGAGGCGTACAAACTCCTTGCGCCTGACGGCCGGCTGGTCGTCCAGGTTCCGAACGCGGCGAGTTGGCAGTTCCTGTTGTTCGGGCAGAATTGGAACGGCATCGACGTGCCGCGCCATCTCGTCAACTTCAAAGAAAAAGACATCGTGATGCTGCTCGAGACGTGCGGTTTTGAAATCGTCCGCCGCAAGTTCTTCTCGTTGCGGGACAATCCGGCCGGCATGGCCACTTCCATCTCGGCAGCGCTCGATCCGATGGGCCGGCGCGTTCGCAAGGTGCCGGAAACGCCCGCTGTGCGGCTGTGCAAGGACCTGGTTTATCTCGGGCTGACGTTACTCTGCCTTCCGTTTACGCTGATTGAGGCCGGCTGCAGGGCCGGCTCCACCATCATGATCGAGGCGCGCAAGAAATGAATGCCGGGCTTTTGCCTGGCCCTCTGCGGCAATACGTTCTCGATTTCGAACGCCGTATTACGGACGCGGTCATCCAGTTCGCGGCCGCCCTGTCCGATGGCGCGACAGTGCTCGACGCGGGAGCGGGAGAGGGCAGCTATAAGCGCTACTTTTCGAAACACCGATACATCGGCCTCGACCTCGGCATCGGCGATCAGAAGTGGGACTATACGCAGCTCGATGTGCTCGGCGATCTTGCGGCGTTGCCTTTCGCCGATGGCTCGTTTGACGGTGCGCTGAACATCGTCACGCTGGAACATGTCAAGGATCCGCGGCGCGTTGTCCTTGAGCTTGCACGCGTGCTCAGGCCCGGCGGCAGGTTGCTGCTCGTCGTGCCGCACGAGTGGGAAGTGCATCAGCATCCGCATGACTTCTTTCGCTATACGCGGTTTGGCGTCGAGGAGCTCGCCAGAGACGCGGGATTCCGCATCGTCTCGCTCGAACCCGGCGGCGGCTACTTCCGTCTGCTGGCGCGCCGGCTTCTCAACGGGGGCCAGTTCTTTCCGGCGCCACTGCACATTCTTTGGTTTCTCTGCGTTGCGCCGGCGGCGCTTTTGCTGCCGCTATTCGAGGGCTTGGACAGACGCAAGGATTTCACGCTCGGCTATTTGGCCGTACTCGAAAATCAGAGAAAATAAGCCATGCCCAAACGCAGAGACGTTTTCAAGCTGCCCGCCATGCTCGCGCCGATGGCCCTGTTCGCGGCCAAGCCGGGAGAGCTGCAGAACATCGTTGTCGACGCCGCCAAAGTCCGCACGAGCAAGGCGCCGTTCGGTGAGTTGAAGATCTTCTTCGACGGCCCGACCGAGCAGCTCAAAGCCATGACCGCCGGAAGCCTTCTGCTCTATGCCAACCAGGAGCCGCATCCGCCGCACTCGCATCCGGAAGAGGAGTTTATGGTGATTACCGGCGGAACCGGCGAAATGGTCGTCGATGGTAAAAACTTCCCAGTCGGTCCTGGCTCAATGATGTATTGCGCTGCCAATAAGTTGCACGGTATCAAGGCTGGAAAGAAGAACCTGCTCTTTTATTTCTACAAGTGGAAGGCCTAGAACCGGTCCATTCCAACTCTGGCGCGAGAATTGCAAGCTTCCTTCGGAAGTTGCCGGTTCGGCTATCTATGTTTCCGCATTCTGATAATGGCCGTTGGGAAGAGTTGCCGCTTGCCTTATGGGGGGCGCTGCTAGTGACAGCCGGCCTGGCTGGCGACGCCGCCGTGTCGATTCTTGGCTTGGTTCGCTTTGCGCTGTCTCTTCCGGAGGAATGGCGGCAATTGCTGATATTGGCCGGCTGGTATTGCGGCATTCCGATTGTTTGCGGTTTGCTGCTCATCCTGACGGATCTCTTTTGCCTGCTGCCCGGGAAACGGCAGACCGCCCGTCGTCAGGCTCCGGGACCGGTAACCGCGGATGCGGTTACCGTCGTGTTAACCGCGTACAACGACGAAGAGAGCATTGGCGCTTCGGTCCGCGACTTTTTGAGTCAACCGCAGGTACAGCGGGTAATCGTTGTCAGCAATAACAGCAAGGACCGCACGTTGGAAGTGGCGCAAGCCGCCGGCGCAATCGCCGTGAACGAATCCAATCCGGGCTATGGACCGTGCGTGTACCGGTGCTTTCTTGAGGCTCTGCGGTATCCGGACGCCCAGTTTATCCTGTTGTGCGAGGGCGATATGACGTTCCGCGCCGCCGACATTCCGAAATTCCTGTCCTACATTCCGCATGCCGACGTTGTGAACGGCACGAGAATCGTGGAACAGTTGCGCGATCCGTCGACACAATTGACCACCTTTGTGTTTTATGGAAACTTCTTCGTGGGGAAACTTCTGGAGCTCAGACACTTAGGGAGAGGCACCTTTACCGATGTGGGTACAACATATAAGCTGCTTCGGCGCGACAGTCTCAAACGGATTTTAGAGGTCGTCAACCCAAGGGTCAATCTTGAATTCAATGCTCACTTTCTGGATCGCGTGCTCGCCAGCGGGGAACGGATGGTAGAGTGTCCGGTTACTTTTCATCCGCGTGTGGGCCAAAGCAAAGGCGCCGGCGTTAACAACCTGCGCGCGTTAAAGGTGGGACTGGGGATGATTATCGGACTCTGCTTCGGCTGGAGTTTGGTCCAGGGTCCGGCGGTCACCGCACGACGGGAGCTCTTGAAGCAATCGTGACGCCATCGCCCTGGCCGGTCCGTGTCCTCCGTGTTGTCATTGTCTTCTGCATGCTGGGCGGCGCAACGGGCGCCGCGGTGAACTACGGCCGATCGCTACGCAGCGTCCTGGAATTCGATTTCGGAGAAGGGATCGTACTGTGGCAGGCGCAGCACATCCTGGATACCGCGAAGACTTACCGGAACATCGATACTCCACCGCATAATGTCACGCACTACCCGCCGCTCTATCACCTCGCCGTACGAGCCGCGGTAGGCAGTGATGGCGACTGGCTATATGCCGGCCGCCTGGTTTCTTATGTGAGCGGGCTCGTACTGGTGCTCATACTCGGTGGGCTAACCTTTGCCATACTGCCGCGAGGCACCAAGCCGGTTGACCGGATCACAGCGGCGATCGTGAGCGGATGCTCTTTTTTCCTGATTCGACCCTCCGATTGGATACGGCTCGCGCGTGTGGACATGCTCGGCCTGGCGCTCATGTTTGGCGGCCTGGCGCTTGTATGCGCCGCACGAAAAAAACTGGCCAGGGAGTTGCTGGGGATCGCGCTTATGGTGGCGGCCGGTTTCACCAAGCACGCTTTCTTCACCGTGCCGGCCGCTTGCCTCTTGGCGCAGTTGTTTTTCGACCGCAGGCGATTCGTCATCTTGGCCGCCTGGGGAGCCGTATTGGCCACAGTTCCGCTTTTTTACCTGCAATCTGTGACTCATGGCGGATTCCTACTGAATCTGCTGGGCTACAACGTCAACCCGCTTCTGCTTTCCGCATTGACGTTTCACTTGCGGCTCTTATTGCAGGAGCATGTTGGACTGCTCGCTCTAGGAAGCCCTCTACTCGTGTACGGCATCGTGGAGGGAGTTCGCCACGGCAGGGAAAAAGCGTGGCTCCGGAAGGTGGATGCCAGTACTTTTCGCTGGACCATCTTTCTACTCGCCCTTCATCTGTGCATTTCCGGTGTGTGGCTGGCCGGCATGGGGAAAGTGGGTTCCGCATTGAACTATGCGCTTCCGTTCCTGCTGACGCTGAATCTGGGCGCCGGGCTGACGACGTGGTATCTGCTGACGCGATGGAAAACAGCGCGCGGCATGAGCATCTATCCGCTAGCCTGTTTGGCGGTTGCAGTCGCATTATCGCAATTGCCGGACGTCCGTCCGCTTGTTCGAACGCTGCCGCCGGCGTCCGAGGCGATAGCAACGCAAGAGCGCAACCGGCTTATCGCGACGTTGAAGGCGGAGAAGGGGCCGATCTATTCCGAAGATATGACAGCGTTGCTTCAATCCGGCCATGATGTGCCTGCCGAACCGGCCATTGTCACGCTGCTCGCGGAGCGCGGCAAATGGGACGAATCGGCATTCGTCAACAAATTCGCGCAACACTATTGGTCGATCGTCGTAGTGAACGACCTTTCGTCGCCGGAGCGCTACTCACCGGCCGTTCGGCGCGCGATTGCGGACAGCTACACAGAATCCGAGAGGTTCGGAGAAACGAAATTATTCCGGCCCCGAACGGCCGCACAGTAGCCTAAAACTCTTTGCCGTTATACAGGCCGGCGACGAACTTCTCATAGCCGTTGTACTGCAAAGTTGGGCGGCGTTCCATCGTCGGAATTAATTGTTCGTACGCCTGCGACCAGCGCGGATGGGGCTTCTTCGGCTCAACGTTGGAATAGAACCCATACTCGCGTTCCTGCAGCCGGTTCCAAAATGTCGGCGGCTCGCCCGAGGTGAACTCAATTTTTGCGATGGATTTCGGGCTCTTGTAGCCATACTTCCACGGCACAATCACCCGTACCGGTGCGCCGTTCTGCTTGGGCAGCGGCTTTCCGTAGGAGCCCGTCACCATCATCGTCAACGGATGCATCGCCTCGTCCATGCGGAGACCTTCGAAATACGGCCACGGGTACGGCGCCTTCGCCATTCCCGGCATCTCCTTCGGGCGGCTCACCGTCACGAACCGGATAAACTTCGCTGAAGGCTTCGGCTCGAGGAGTTTGATCAGCGACGCGAGCGGGAAGCCGGTCCACGGCACCACCATCGCCCAGCGCTCCACACAGCGGAAGCGGTAGACGCGTTCCTGCAGCGGGATCTTCTTCAGCAGGTCGTCGAGATCGTACGTCTGCGGTTCCTTCACCAGGCCCGATACCTGAATCTTCCAAGGCGAGATAACGAACTTGTCGACCAGGTCTTTCACGGTCTCTTTGCCGTAGGGGTCGAACTCGTAATAGTTGTTGTAGCCGCCCGCGGCCCAGTCCGGCGTCACCGCAGCCGAGGGTACGGAAAACTCATTGTTCTGCGGCGCCGGGTAGAGGGGCTTCGAGTCGCCGAACAACGACGCCCCGGCGGCCAGGCCGGCGGCCTTCAACACCTGCCGGCGGTTCCAAAATGCCGCTTCCGGAGTCGCTTCCCGCTCCGGAATCTCCCAACCTTCAGGAACTCGAATCAACATCGCTGCACTTCTCCCTCTTCCCTTATCCTATACGCTTTCCGATTTATTCCGGATGGCGGGGGAACATTTTCGAGATGATGCTCGTAACATATAGCAAGAAGGAGACATCTAACCATGTTTTGTACCGCCTGCGGCTTTTCAATGAATGACGAGCACCGCTACTGCGCCCGTTGCGGCAAACCAACCGCTGACGGTCAATATCAGTGGAACGCCGTTCCGCAGGGCCCGCCGCAGCCGCCGCGCCGCCTGGAACGGAACATGTATGACCGCAAGATCGCCGGTGTCTGCTCCGGGTTCGCCAACTACTTCGGCATGGATCCTACCGTCATGCGCCTCATCTGGGTGGTGTTGACGTTCGCCACCGGGATCCCCGTCATCGTGTACCCGATCTGCTGGATGGTCATGGCGCGCAACGATTACCGCCCGCTACCCACCGGCTCGTATCAGCAAGTTTAGGGTGCATGCGAAAATAGAGGGCAATGCATCGTCTGCTTCTCGGGCTGGTTGCCCTCTCGTGCGCTCTTTTTGCGCAGTCTCCACTGGGAATCGTCACCGGAATTGTTCTTGACCCTACAGGCGCCGCCGTTCCGAACGCTTCCATCCGCCTGAAAAACACCGCCACCAACGTCGAAAGCCGTGCCGCTTCGAACGACTCCGGTGTTTACCTGTTCGCCAACGTGCTGCCAGGACAGTACGAACTGCGCGCCGAGGCCAAAGGCTTCAAACAGCTTGCCACTTCCTCTTTCCCGGTGGCCGCTTACCGCACCGTTCGTTCCGATCTCCACGTCGAAGCCGGCGATACTGCCAACACCGTTGAAGTCCGCGGCGAAGTGGCTTCGGTCATTCAATCGGAAAGCCCCTCTATCGCTACCGGCCTCACTCCGAAAGCCCTCCGCGAACTCCCGACCAATTTGCGCAGCGTGTCGAACAACGCCGGCGATTCCGGCGTCATCTCCCAGATCATGCCGCTGACCGTTCCCGGTCTCGTGCAGGTCGGCGCGGGCGCTGCCTGGGTGACTCCGGGCGCCGGCGCGAACAGCTTGAAGACGAAGGTCGATGGCATCGAAACGAACTTCGGCAACTTCGGCACGCCCGACCCGGTCTCGCAGCCGTCGATGGAATCGATCGGCGAGTTCACCGCCAATATCCTCAGCAACAAGGCCGAGTTCGGCGGCATGGGCGTCGTCACTTCGGTGACTCGCTCGGGCGGCAATCAATATCACGGCGACTTCTTCTGGTATGGCCGCAACAGCGCGCTCGATGCCCGCAACACCTTTTCCACTGCGAAGCCGTTTCAGAACATCCACAACTACGGCGCCACATTCGGTGGACCACTCAGGAAGGACAAGACGTTCTTCCAACTGACCTTCGATCAGACGCGCGGCTCACGCGCCTATCTCTTCAGCCCTAACGTCCCCACCCTCGCGATGCGCGCCGGAGACTTCACCGGCCAGGCCGCGCTCCGCAATCCTTTCACCAACGCCAATCCTTTCGACGGCAACAGGATCCTGCCGCAGTTCCTCAGTCCGCAGGCCAGGCGCGCGCAGGAACTCCTCTTCCCGCTTCCCAACTTCGGCCCCGCATCGCTGACCGCCGCCAACTATCGCGCCGCCTTCAACGGACCCGAGACGCACAGCATTTACGAGGGCCGCTTTGACCAGAACTGGTCGAGCGCGCACAGCTCTTTCGCGCGCTACCAGTGGAAGAAGAGCAACTACGAGATCCCCGGCGCGCGCAGCACGCTTCCGCCGGAATCGGCCGGCACCTCCACCAACATCCGCGAAGTCCATTTCGCTTCCCTCGGCGACGTCTACACGATTCGACCCAACATGTTCAACGAAGCCCGCTTCGGCTTCGTCGTACTCTCGTCGAAGTCCTTCGCCGATGTTACCGGGCAGAAGCTGATCGACGCGATCGGCATCCAGGGATTACCGCCGCGCAGCTTCGCGCCCGGCATTCCGGTCCTGAACATCACCGGCCTCAACTCGCCGCTGCAGTCGCTGCTGAATCCCGTCAACGATGGCCACTGGCAGTTTTCCGACAACCTCACCTGGAACGCGGGCCGGCACACCTTCAAGTTCGGCGGCGAATACGTCAACTGGTTCGTTAACCGCTACCTGCCATCCGTCCAGGGACTCTACGGCAGCTTCAGCTTTACCAACCGCTATACCGGCAATCCTTACGCCGACTTCCTCCTTGGCCTGCCGACGTCGGTCACGCGCATCGATCCATACCCCACGCAGTACAACCGCTGGAGCGACTTCGCTTTCTACCTGCAGGACGACTGGAAGATCTTGAAGAAGCTCACGCTCAGCTACGGCGTCCGCTATGAGTACAATCAGCCGGCCTACGCCCGCGACGGCAACATGTTCAGCTTCGATCCGAAGAGCGGCTCCGTCATCATCCCCGATGACAGCGCCCGCCGCCTGTTCAGTCCGTTCTTCCCGGCGGACGTGCCGATCGTCACGGCCGGCAGCCTCGGCCTGCCGAAGACGTTCCGCAACGCCGACAAGAACAACTGGGCGCCACGCCTCGGCTTCGCCTATCAGTGGAACAACAAGACCGTCGTCCGGGGCGGTATCGGCGCTTTCTACGGCCACTTCTCCGGCGTAGTGCCGGCAGCCGTCTCCGGCGGACCGTTTTCTCTTTCCACCACCGCGAACAACAACATCGTCAACAACCAGCCGGTCTTTACGTTTCAGAGTCCTTTCGCCGCCGCCGGCGTGCCGGGCGCTCTGAACCTGAACGGCATCGCGCCGGACCTTCGCAACCAGGTCTCCACCCAGTTCAGCTTTACGATCGAACGCGAGATCACCAACTCTACCGGCATCCGCATCAACTACATCGGCTCCAAGGGCTCCCAGCTTCCCTATCAGCGCAACATCAATCAGCCGGCCGCGTCGACGATTCCCTTCTCCGCCGCCCGCCGCCCCTATCCGCGCTACAACAACATCATCTATGCCGAGAGCGGCGCGAACAGTATCTACAACGGACTGCAAGTACAGTTCAATCGCCGTTTCCAGAACGGCCTCCTGGTGACATCGGCCTGGACGTGGGCAAAGGCGCTGAGCGAGGTGGACGACACCGGCTCGGCGGAGTTGAACACGCAGATTGAAGACGCCTACAACCGCCGCCGCGACCGCGCCGACCTCTACTCCATTCCGCGGCATCAATGGCTCAACCAGGTGCTCTACGAGTTCCCGTTCGGCAAGAACAAGCTCTGGGGTGGCTGGCAAGTTTCGGCGTTGCTCAACCTGAGCACAGGCAACTTCCTGAACCCGCAATTCTCCGGTTCCGATCCTTCGAACACGAACAACGTCGGCGGCCGGCCCGACGCGGTTAGCGCCGTGCAATATCCGCAATCGCTCGCCGCCTGGTTTGACCGTTCCGCATTTGCCGTGCCGCCGAATGGACGATTCGGCAACGCCGCGCGCAACTCGGTGGTTGGCCCCGGCTACTACCTCTTCAACACGGGCTTGCAGAAAGGCTTTGCGCTGGAGCGCTATGGCCGCATCACGGTGGGCGCCAACTTTCAGAACGTTCTCAACCACGTCAACTTCGGCCAGCCGAACATGACTGCCAACATAGCCAACGGCGGGGTGATTACCAGTACCCACATCTTCCCGTCGGCCGGTGCTTCGCGCCTGGGACAATTGGTTTTGCGTTACGCGTTCTGAAGTCCTTTAGAATCAGCATTTCTTTTGGTTCGTTCCTTGGTTTGACCCCGGTTTGTTCCTTGGTTTATTTCGCGGTTCCGGCGGGCAAACAAGGTGCGATGCGCCACCCCTCCCAAGGTGGCGCATCACGGGTGGACAGTCCAGGTGGACGCGGATCTCCGGGCCCCGATTCCGGAGTCCGGTCCGCCTGGACCATCGAAGGCAAGACCGGCGGTGCGGGAGCAGCAGCAGCGCCGCCAATCCCGTCCCCACGGGTTGGCGGCGGGCGCTCAACCGCGCGGCCCGTCTTGCACCTTCAAGCTATCAGCCCCGGCTAGGGCGATTTATGCTTTATATTGCAAAGTAACTGAAAACAGGGCAAATAGAGATTTTCAAAAACTGTGACCCGCCTCGGCGGGTTGGTCAAGTTTTCAAGAGGACGTGGTTAACTGTTGTTTTATCAATAGCTTACGGCCTGGCAAACCCGGCCAATGACGATTAGTCCGTCAAAAACACCGGCGCGGTATGATCCGAACAGGAGTTCCCCTGTGCGGATGTCTGGTGCTGTAGCCGCGTTGAGCATGGTGATCTGGGAAGCGATTGCCCAGCCACAGAGCGCGGACCCCAGGGCCGATGTACTTCGCAAGCGCCGTCAGACCTACCCCGAGCTCTGCAGGGTGGTTGACCTGGCGCAATATGTTCCACCGGAATTTGCCGCCGACGCTCTGCTGAGAGTTGCTGGCGCGCCCCGCAATCGCGATCGGGAGTGGAGAATCGAGCTGCTGGAGCAGTCGTTTGAGATGAGTGTGCAAGTCCCCGAATTGAATCGGCAAAGGATCCTGGGCAAGCGAATCGTAGCCAGAAGCCGTACCGAAATTAGGAGCCTTGGTTTCGATCAAAGGCTGGACCGGCTGTCCTTACAATCCCGCGCGGTTCGCGAAATGATGAGTCTGGACAGGCAGAAGGCTTTGCAAATGTTCCAGCGCATTGCGTGGCCGCGGCTCCACAAGCTCGAATGCCGGGACGCACTCATTGACCATGTGGACGAATACTACAGTCTGCTCGCCGAGATGGTGGACTCTGCATTTACGCCTGAACAGCGCGCCCGCGGGCAGCATATTGACCTGCTGAGCCGCCAAATGAGTCGAATGATTTCTGCCGTCGAAGTCGGAGCAATGGCAAAGGCGGTTTCTTCATCGACCCTTGCTGATGAGGAGCTCGCGTTCCTGAGCAGCCGTCTCGTTGCGGCCCTGGATCAGATTCAAACCGATGATCGGTCTTTTTCCGCGTCCTTGAGCGGCGCCGACCTGGAGTTCCACCATTTGGTACGCATCATGGGCACCCGGGGTATTTCGGCGGGAGGCCTCATCAGCGCGTATCGCCGTTACCTCGTGCGGAATCTCGCCGGCAACAGGTGTGCGGACACCGGAGGAAGCGAATTGTCTTCCGAAGTACTTGATTCATTCAATCAAAACCTCGCATCGGCTTCCGACTCCAACAGAGCGCCACTGACGCCCGACGATCTCAAACCATCCAAAACACAGGGGCACGCTGATTGGGAAATCTTCGTCGACGATGCGGAGTTCAACCGGGCCTGGCAGGACTTCCTCGACCTCCTGCTGGGAAAGGGGCGCGGCTCGCCGCTGGGCGCAAAGCCCTTATCCGACGAACAGAAGAATACGCTTGAGTGGCGGACTCAGTTTGACGACTTTCTTCGCCAGATCGACGAGGCCAGGCCTAACGCGGGGGATTCCGAGCACCGGCTCTTCTACCGTAAAGCGACGGCCCTACATGGCGCTCTCAGAGTTGCTCGGGCGGGACCTGACCGGGAAAGAGTAATCCGCCAATATGTTGCACTGCTGCAGTCTTCGAATCTTCAGCGGGAGAGCCTATTGGAATGGTACGGCCAAGTACAAAGATCGGTGAATTCCATACGCGGCCTCGGACCGGAGGCCAGCGAGGTATTTCTCGACGAACTGGAGCGCTCCGGATCCGCCGTGCTCTGCCTTTACGCGGTTGTCTCGCGAGTCATTCCGGAAGCCAAGTGAGATCGGCTCCAACGGGAGCGGGCCGATGCACCCCGGCAAAATCAGTTATTCTGAAAGGTCTGTGACGCCAGGGCCAACACACGAACCCCAATTGGCCATCAGACAGCCATTCCTTCGAGTATTAGGCTGGTGCGTTCTTGCCGCCATCGGTGGGGCCATAATCTACTTTGCGTTCACCATGCTCACCGGAATGGAAACGTCATTGGTTGGAATTCCGGCCGGTTTAGCGGTAGGGCAAACGATGTTTTATGCATCCGGCAAGCGTGGCGGCCGCCGGTATCAAGTGCTGGCTGTTTTCCTTGCCTTTGTAGCGTTCGATATCACCTATGCTCCCGGTATGACGGATGTCGCTCTGAAAGACGGAATCACCGTTCCCGCATTCGGCTTTTTTGTCTTCATGACCGTGATTTCGCCCGTCATAGATGCGCAGAACGGCTTTCTGGGTGAGTTCATGGTTCTCGCAGGAATGTACCTGGCTTGGACATTGGCTCGCACCCGCTAGCCGGCCCGAGCGTGTTTCCGAATGATAAATGATCGCCTGTTGAGCCCGGGCTCTATGATACGAGAATGAAGGAACTCGAAGTGATCGTCGCATCCGTCCCTGACAGGGACCAGGTTGTTGCTGAGATCTGGTTGGAAGGCAAGCAGTTGGCTGAAGTTCGACGGGCGAATGACGGCTTCTTAGCAGAAATCTACCCTCAACAGCCCGCTGCGCTGCCCTGATGGTTTCTCTGAATGCGTTGTGGAAGCCAGCCCGCCGCGTCGGCCTAACACCTTAGCCAGCCAAGTTTTTTCCCTCTCCCTCTAAAGGTATTCCCCTAGCCTTCCGATAGAACTATCGAGCAAGGATGCCCCACAATGAGCGACTTCACCCTCCCCCAACCGAATGCCGAAAATGTTGAGCTGGCCGCCGCGAATCGCCGCCTCACCACAGCCATTCTCGGAATGACCCTTCTCACCGGTCTCGTCGCCTGCCTCAGCTACCTCGCCGGCCGAACCGTAACGCAAATCCGCTCGCAGCAGGCCGCGGCTGTTACCACGGAAATTCCGCCCCCGCCGCTTGTCATCCACCCAACTTCCAAGCCATCTCCCGTGGCCGCCATCGCCGCACCAGCACCCGTGCCCGCGCCGATCGCGACGCCGGCCGCCTCGCATGGGCTTTATCTGCAGGTCGGCCTGATGAACCCATCGACAGATCGCTCCATGCAGGACCGTCTGGAACAGAACGGCTTCACCGTGAAGCTGCTTCCGCTCGAGAACTCTCCGTCGTCACGCGTCCTGGTTGGACCGATTCAATCTTCCGCGCAGCAGCGCGAGCTGGAAACGAAACTCGCCGCAAATGGCTTCCAGTTCTTCACGCGCCGCCTCTAAGTTCGCATAGGGAAGGCCCCTGATTGTTAGCCACCGCCGATTGCATTACAATCGGCAGTGGCATTTTTTATGCCGTACCGCAATACGTCGTCAACGGGGAGTGTTGCATGCAACGTTTATTGTGTTTCGCGCTGGCCATTGCGCCGCTGCTGTTTGCTCCGTCCGCGCTAGCCGCGAAACGGAAGTTGCCAACAGACTTTGAATCCACAGAAGGCGCCAAACTGAAACATCTGATGGACGAGCCGGATGCGGCAAAGAAGATCGCCCTGCTCGAGGATTTCGCCAAACAGCACCCATCGCATGACGCCATTCCGTGGGTCTACGGCGAGTTGCAAGCCGCCTACGTCAAGGCCAATCAGCTCGACAAGGCGCTCGCCGCGGGCGAGAAAGTGCTCGCCGCCGACCCGGAAGATGTGGCCATGGGACAGGCCAACCTGAAAGCCGCGGAAGCGACCAAGGACCCCGCGCTGATACGGAAGTGGGCTGTTGCCTCCTTGGCCGCGGCCGGGCGTGTCACTGGCTCCCCGAAGCCGACGGGCGCCGATGAAGCCACTGCCTGGCAGGCCGATGCCGACTTCGCCAAACAGGTCGGTACCTACTCCGAATACGTTCTATACACGCTCGCCATGCAAGCCACAGCGCCCGCGCAGCGCATCGAAGTCGCCGAACTCCTTGCCAAGCATAATCCGTCCTCGCAATACAACGCCCCGCTCCGAACGCCCCTATTTGTTGCCTATCAACAGGCCGGCCACGCCGATAAGGCCCTGAGCATGGCCGAGGCCGACATCAAGGGCGGATCGGACAGCGAGGACATGCTGCTCTTCGCCGCCAGCAAGGCATACGAAAAACAGGACAAGGCCAAGGTCACCACCTATGCCAAACGCCTGCTCGATACCTTGCCCGCCAAGCCTGTCCCGCAGGGCATGAACGAAGCGGACTGGACGCGCGTGAAGAACCTGAAACTCGGCATGGCACAGTGGATGCTAGGCGTGCTCGCGAGCAACGAACAGCGGTGGGCCGACGCCGACCTACACCTTCGCGCCGCCTTACCGAACGTCTCGCAGAACAAGGATATTCACGCCGAAACGCTGTTCCACCTCGGCTTGGCCAACTACCGTCTCGGCGAAGCCAAGAAGGACTCGAAACGCATTCTGGACGCCGTGAAATACAACCAGCAGTGCGCCGCCATCAACAGCAATTTCCAGGCGCAAGCCAAGAAGAACGTGGCCGCCATCCGCAGCCAGTATCACTTGCAGTAGCGGGTTAGTGCGCGCCCGCGCCTTCGCCAAGCGGTTGCGCCGGGCGGGCCGCGGGTGAGATCTGCGTCAGCATCTGCTCTTTGCGCATGATCAGCGTCGAGGTGTTGTAGCTTGCTGTTTCAAACCCATGCCCATGCGTGATGGCATCGGTGGGGCAGGCTTCCACGCAGAATCCGCAGAAGATGCATCGGCTGTAGTCGATGTTGTAGACCTCGGCATACCGCTCGCCGCCGCTTATGCGTTTCGCGTCCGTGTTCTCGGCAGCCTCAATGTAGATGCAGTTCGCAGGGCACGCCGCGGCGCACAGGAAGCAGGCCACGCACTTTTCCAGACCACTCTCATCCCGCTGCAGGACATGGGTGCCGCGGTACCGCTCCTGGAATAAAGCCGGCGCGGCGGGATAGTTTTCGGTGATCGTCGGCGACATCATTTCCTTGAACGTGACGCTCAATCCCTTAACGATCGCCGCTGTATTGCCGAGCACTTCCGAGATCTTGGATGCCATTCGTTATCCAGTGTATCGCGACTCCGGCCCGGAGTCAGTTTCTGGACCCTCAGCCGGGCTTATAGACGGGCACGCGGTCGGTCGAGTCGAACAGAGTCACACCCCAACGCGCCGCCAACGCCTCCAGGTCCGCTTTCCCAAACCCTTCATTCGTCCAGCTTATGCGTCCATCGGTCTCCACCAGGACCAGCGCCGGTACGTACTCCAGGCCGTAAAGATTGCTCACGGCGTAGCGTCCGCTCTTCGGGTCCTCCACTGTCTCAAACCGCACGCCGAATGCCGAGTTGAACTCAGCGGTACTCTCCGCGCCGTCCTGCGAAACGCCGACGATCCGCGGCCCGCCACGGTCCACCAGCCGCTGCAGAAAGGGGAACGTCAACTGGCAGGTGGGACAGGAGATTTTGAAAAATGCCAGCAGCACCGGCGCCGCAAGATTCTCCAGCGAAAAAGTGCCCAGCCGGAACGCGGGCGCTTTGCTTCCAACCGCAACCATCGTTTACTCCGCCGCACTCTTCTTGCGCTGCTGCAAAAACGTCAAAATGTCGAATTTCCTGATCTCACGGTTGGGAAAGAAGCTATTCACCGCGCTCTGCTCGTCGTCGAAAACTTCAAACACCGTCTCCAGTTTGGTCAGGACCAGCAGCTCCACATTGCGCCGCGTCAGATTCAGCAGCTTCAGGGTCCCTTCCTTTTTTCGCAGCGCGGAATAGCTCATCACCAGCGCGCCGAGTCCCGAAGAATCGATGTAGTCGACCTGCGCCAGATTCAGGATCGCATTCACCGTCCCCGTATCCGCCAGTGAGCGCACCTTATCGCGCAGCCGGTCCGCGCCATCTCCGGCCACAATCTGGCCCCTGGCATCGAAAATAACTATGCCTTCCTTCGTCCGTTCCGTGAGCGAAAGATCCATCCCGCTATTGTCGCGCTTCAGCCAGCGGAATGGAAACGGCGGCCGCCGGCTCGTCCGTGGCGTGGCTCAGGCTTATCGGCAATGTGATCGTAAACGTCGTTCCCCTCCCCACGGCGCTCGTCACATCGATCTTGCCCTGGTGGGCCTTCACGATCCAGTTCACAAAACTCAAGCCCAATCCCAGCCCCTTGTCCGGATCTTCTCCCGGCACGCGGTAGAAGCGGTCGAAGATGTGCGGCAAACTGTCGGGCGGAATCCCCTTCCCGTCATCGGCGACGGTCAGCACGGCCGTTTCACTGTCCTCCCCCCGCCGCACCTGCACCATCACGTGTCCGCCGGAGGGCGTGTACTTCAGCGCATTGGAAAGCAGGTTGCTCACCAGCCGGTCCATCTGCGTCCGGTCTCCGCGAACGTAGACATCATGGTCAAGCTGCCAGGCCAACTGCAGCCCATTCTCCTTCGCCGTGGTCCGGAACTGTTCGGCCAATTCCGCCACTACTTCGGTCAAATTCACGGGGTCCTTGTGCAGCGCCAACTGGCCCGTCTCCGCCTGCGACAGCAGCAGCAGCGCCCGCACGATGTTCGAGATGCGATCGACATCCTCGAGGGCGTTTACGATGGCTTCCCGGAAGTCGTCTTCCTTCTCCGCCGTCATCAGCGCCACCTCCAATTGACCGCGAATGGCTGTCAGCGGCGTGCGGAGCTCGTGGGAAACGTCGGTGGAAAACCGCCGTACCTGTTCGAAATTCTCGGAGAGGCGCTCCATCATGGTGTTGAACGCCACGATGAGCTGTTCCAATTCATCGTTGGCGAACCGGCGCGATATGCGCAGATGCAGACTGGAGCCGGAGATACGCTGCGCCGCCTCCGCCACGCGGTTCACCGGAATCAGCGCGCGCCCCGCCATGAACCAGCCGAGCACACCGGTCACCAGCAGCAATAGCGGCACCACCGTGAAGTAGTCCGTCATGAACGCAGTCGGCAAGCCGCCCACGTCGGTTATCCGGCGGCCAACGACCAGCAGATATGGAGTCCCTTCGCTCCGAAAGACGCCGTAGCGCAGGAGGACACGATCCTTGCCCTGTTCCTTGACGACGAGCTGCGGGCTGCCTTCCTTGAAACGCTCCATAATCTCGGCAGCCGATTCCACGCCCTGCTGACGGTAACCGATCGACATCTCCAGCACTTCGCCGTGCGAATCGGCCACCATGACGAACCGCCGCAGCCGTTCCAGGAAGGCCGTGCGGTCGACTTCGCGCGGATCCACCGACCAGATCGCCTGGCCGCGCTCCACCTTGAGGAACCCGCGCGCCGCGCTCCAATCTTCGTCAACCGCCTCTTCCACACGGTCCTGAATAATGGTCATCAGGCGCGAGCGGAATGTGAAGCCGATCGCCGTTAGCAGCAGGCCGAAGATCAGGATGTAGCTGATCGTCAGCCGGAACCGCAGACTCTTTACTCTCCCCGTGTGTCGCATACAGCACAACCGGGAGCCACGTTACGATTTCAGCTCGGCCGGTAAGTCGATCATATACCCGATGCCCCGCACGGTGTGAATCAGCTTTACCGGGTACTCATCGTCGATCTTGCTGCGGAGGTGCCGGATGTAGACGTCGACGATGTTGGTCAGCCCGTCGTAGTCCATGTCCCAAACGTGCTCAACGATCATGGTGCGGCTCAACGCCTTGCCCCGGTGCCGCATGAGGTACTCGAGAATGGAGAACTCCTTGGGCGCGAGATCGATCGCCTCCCCCGCGCGGCTTACTTTCCGGCGCAGGGCGTCCAACACAAGGTCGCCCACCTGGAACCGCTCTGGCATCGCCGAACCTCGCCGCAGCAGCGCCCGGGCTCGCGCCAGGAATTCGACAAACGCGAATGGCTTCACCAGGTAGTCGTCGGCGCCCATCTCCAGACCCTTCACGCGGTCGTCCACATTCCCCCGCGCCGAGAGGATCAGCACCGACGGCGCGGCCTTCCGGTTCCGTATCTTCTCCAATACCTTCAATCCATCCATATCGGGCAAACCGAGATCCAGAACGATCAGATCAAACTCGATTTCATGGATCTTCTCAACGGCGCTCATCCCGTCGTGCACCGCCGATACCTGGTAACCGGCGCTCTCCAGGCCTCGCGAAATGAAATCCGCGATGCGCTTCTCGTCTTCTACGACTAATACCCTTGTGACATCCATTCCACGCGAATCGTAACATAGTTCCGCGCGGCCTGGGCTCAGTATTCCTTCATGATCGGCGCGCTCTGGCGATCTCATCGAGCAGCGTCCGGTCTTCCAGCGCCGTTACATCGCCGCACGGCTCGCCAAGCCACGCCGCCCGCACCAGCCGCCGCATGATCTTGCCGTTCCGCGTCTTGGGAATTCCCCGCACCGCCACAACGAAGGCCGGCCGCAGCGGCTTTCCCAACTCGCGCGCCACGCGGTCCTTCAACTCTTCTTCGAGCTCCGGCGCGAAGGCGCCGTTGCGCAGCACCACGAACGCCGCGATGGCCGATCCCTTCAGCGCGTCCGGCACTCCCACCGCCGCCGCTTCCTTCACCTCGGGATGGCCAACCAGGACGCTCTCCACTTCCGCCGGTCCCACGCGCTTGCCGGCAACTTTGATCGTGTCGTCGCTCCTGCCCGCGATGAACCAGTAGCCGTCCTCATCAATGCGCGCAAAATCGCCGTGCCGCCACACGCCGGGAAATGTCCGCCAGTAGGTGTCCAGGTAACGCTCCGGGTCGCCGTGGAAGCCGCGCGCCATCCCCAGCCACGGCTTGCGGATGACCAGTTCTCCCACCTCGCCGCGCACGCTCTCCCCGGCTTCGTTGACGACATCGGCCGCCATGCCCAGGCACGGCGCCGCGAACCCGCACGGCTTGGTTCCCAGCACCGGGTTGTCGCACAGTATCCCGCCCGCGATCTCCGTCCCTCCCGAATAATTGACGATCGGTATTCTCCCCTCGCCGACGGTCTCAAACAGCCACTGCCATGGGTCCGGGTTCCAAGGCTCGCCTGTGGAACCGAAGCACTGTAACGAGTGCAGACTGTACTTCCGCGCCCACTCGCCGCCTTGCGCCGCGAGCGCGCGGACGAGCGTCGGCGACAACCCCAGGACAGTAAGATTCTGCCGGTCCGCGAATGCCCAGATCCGCGCCGGATGCGGATAGTCGGGCGCGCCGTCAAACAGCGCCACAGTCCCTCCCAGCAACAGTCCGCCGTAAATCAGCCACGGCCCCATCATCCAGCCGATATCGGTTATCCAACCGATCCGCGAACGCCAGCCTACGTTGAAGTTCAGCGCCATGTCGGCAGCCGACTTCAATGGGAACCCGCAGTGCGCGTGAACGATTCCTTTCGGCCGCCCCGTCGTTCCCGACGTGTAGACGATCAGCAGGGGGTCTTCCGCTCCCGTCTTTTCGGCGCTGCTATCCCCGCCCCGTTCGCACAAGGATTCCCACGTCAGGTCGCGCCCCCCGGTCATCGGCGCCGCCTCGTGCTCCAATCGCGTGACAACCACTACATGCCGTACCGCCGGGCATCGCGCCAGCGCTTCGTCCACCGTGGCTTTCGAAGCAATTACTTTGCCGCGCCGCGGAAATGCGTTGGCCGTAAGCAGGCACACCGCGCCCACGTCGTTCATCCGGCCGGCGATTGCGCCCGGCCCGAACCCCGTGAACAGCGGCACGGCTACGGCGCCGATCCGCGCCAGCGCCAGCATCGCCGCCACGGTCTCCGGCATCATTGGCAGGTGGACACCCACCGCATCGCCCTTGCGAACGCCCAGGTCGCGCAGACCGGCCGCGCACTTGTGCACCATCACCTTCAGCGCCCGGTAACTCCATGCCCGCGTCGTGCCCTCTTCCCCTTCCCAGGCCACCGCCGTCTGCGCCGGGTCCTTGCCCGTCAGACAGGCCGTGGCAACGTTGAATCCGCCGCCCACGCACCACCGGGCCCATTCAACGCCGCCCGATACATCCAACAGGCGTTCGTAGGGCGGATCAAACGTCACTTCCAGGAAGCGAAGCAACTGCTCGGTGAACCACTCCACGTCTTCCACGGATCGTTTGTATAGTGCCGCGAAGTCCTTCTCGCCGCACTGCCGGACGAAATCGGTTAGCCGTGCCCGCGCCCGTGCGTCGGAGTCCGGTTGCCAGGCAATCGGGATCGTCATGGTCTCGTGCTTTGATTATATCGGGCGATCCCGCTCACGATGCTACGCCGCGCTGCGTTCTGTCCGTCTGATTGCCAACACAGTCAGGTCGTCATTCAGTTTCGAACCGTCCAGGAACTTCGACAAGTTCCGCATACAGAGGTCAACAATTGCCTCGGAATTGAACAGGTCGCGGGCGCCTTGCAGACCTGCCATTAACCGGCCGGCGCCAAAGTATTCGCCGGTTGCATTCTCGCTCTCGATTAAACCATCGGAA
This sequence comes from Acidobacteriota bacterium, assembly GCA_016185425.1. Taxonomy (GTDB): domain Bacteria; phylum Acidobacteriota; class Terriglobia; order Bryobacterales; family Bryobacteraceae. The sequence continues at coordinate 103,080 of JACPNQ010000009.1, forward strand.
TAGAGGAGCAGGACATCTCCGGGTTCCATTTGAATCTTTGTTGGAGGGAACTTGCCGGTGCTGAACAGCCCAAGGGGAAGTCCGGTGGAGGCAATCTCGGACGCGCCATGCCTACAGAACACGAGCGGAGAACAGTGTCCGGCATTGCAGACCTCGACCTCGCCAGTGGGTGTGGTCTCCACGCAAGCCAGCGTCGCATAGTGGGATTGCTGCGTACTCTCACATAGCAGCCGATTCGCCTGTTCAACGATTTGATCGATACCTCCTCTCTGCGTTGAAAGTGAGCGGAACATGGCGTGCATATGGGACATCAACAAGGAAGCGCCGACACCTTTGCCCGCAACGTCTCCGAGGAGGACGAGAAGCCGGGTTGGATCGGAATCTCTTACGACAACGTCACAATAGTCCCCACTGACCACACCCAGGGGCTGATACAGATAGTGAATTTCCCACGCCGCATAAAGACCCGCTTTCGGCAACAGGGCATTTTGGACATTGCGCGCAGTTTCCATATCCTGTTCGAAAGCCCGCCTCTCTTGCACAGTGAGGTGGTCCAGGCAAAAGCGGATCAAGGGATCGGCGAGAAGCCGCTCCTTCTCGATAGGGTCATGGCACTCTTCGCATAATCCGTAGGAGCCTTGGCTCAATCGCAGGAGAGCATCATCGACCTCTCGCAGAAGCATTTGGATTTCGCTCGAACCGGGCATACGCGGCCGCAGAGACTCGAGCCGTGTTCTACGCTCACGCAACTCATTCTCGAAGACTGCCGCTTCGGCGGTGACCATAAACCACTATTCTGTATCAGGTCACCAGTCGATGCGCGCACGCTCCGACCCGCTATCCTGGAAGGAAGCATGGATCCGTCTACTCAACCCCTTCCGTTCCAGGAAACAGTCGAAGCCCACGGCCACCTGATCGACTCCCACATCATGGAACGGATTTTCGACACCGTCGTCGAATTTCAAGGACGTTTCGAGGTCGAAATCTTCCAGATCGGGCGCACCAATTCCGACGCGTCGCACCTTCGCCTGAAGGTCGAAACACCCAATCGCGAGCAGATGGATAGCTTGCTGGGGCAACTGCTCGGCCTCGGCTGCACGCCGGCCGAAGATGGCGATGCCGAAACGCGCCGGGCGGAAAAGGATTGCTGCGCGCCGGAGGATTTTTACTCCACGACCAATCACCGGACCGAAGTGCGCCGCGATGGAACCTGGCTTCCCGTCGCGCGCCAGCGGATGGATGCGATGGTAGTGCTCACCCCCGATGGCGCCGTCTGCCGCCGTCTCCGCGATTTGAAGAAAGGCGACGCCGTTGTCGTCGGCATGCGCGGAATTCGCGTCATCCCCGAATCGAAAGAACGCGACCGGCACGGCTTCTCGTTCATGAGCAATGAGATCTCCTCCGAGCGCCAGGTGGAAACAGCGGTCCGGCAGACCGCCGCCCTCATGGAGCAAGTTCGCCGCGATGGGAAGAAGATCGTCGTCGTCGCGGGGCCTGTCGTTGTTCACACGGGCGGCGCCGGGCCGCTGTCGCAGCTCATCCGCCAAGGCTGGGTGGACGCATTGCTCTGCGGCAATGCCCTGGCGGTGCATGATATAGAAGCCGCGCTGCTCGGGACCTCGCTCGGCGTTCGCGTGAACGACGGCCGCTTGGAAGAGCACGGCCATCGCAACCACATGCGGGCGATTAACGCCATCTATCACGCCGGCGGTATCAAGGGCGCCGTGGAATCGGGGCGCCTCAATACCGGCGTAATGTACGAGTGCGTCAAAGCCGGCGTACCGTTCGTGCTGGCGGGCAGTCTGCGCGATGATGGACCGCTGCCGGATACGATTACCGACATGAACGAGGCGCAGGACGCCTACAATGAGCATCTGCAGGGTGCCGGCATCGTCCTCTGCCTCAGCTCCATGCTCCACTCCATCGCCACCGGCAACATGCTGCCCAGTTGGGTCAAAATCGTCTGCGTCGACATCAACCCGGCGGTCGCCACCAAGGTCAGCGACCGCGGAACCGGACAGGCCGTCGGCGTAGTCACCGATGTGGGCCTCTTCCTTGACCACCTTTCCCGCAAACTTATCTCCGCATGAAGAAGAACAAGGCTTATACCGACGAGCACGCCGCTTCCGGCGTCGCCACCGAGCTCCCCGAAATCGAATGCTGGCCCAGCCAGTACAGCGAAGAGTACGAGATCGAAATCATCAATCCCGAGTTCACCTCTGTATGCCCGAAAACGGGCCTTCCCGACCACGGCACGCTCACGCTCCGCTACACGCCGAATCAAAAGTGCCTGGAGCTCAAATCGCTCAAAATGTACTGGCTGGCCTACCGGAATCTCGGCATCTTCCAGGAGAACATCGTCAATAAGTTCCTCCGCGACGTCGTGAAATGGGCCGATCCGATTCGCGCTACGGTCATCGGCGACTTCACTCCCCGCGGCGGCATTGCAACCATCATTCGCGCGTCGTACGAACGGACCGGAAAGGGTGCCAAGCGTGGCCGCTGATACCGATCCCGCTCTCCGCGAACTCGAACAGGCGGTGCGCGAAATTCAGGAACGCGTCCGCGCCCGCCACCCGCAAGGCGATCGCGGCTCGTTTGGATTATCGCTCGCCCCGCTGCTCCCGCTGCTTCATGCTCGCGACGCGGCGGAGGCGAAGGTGGCGGCTATCGGCACGGTAAATCCACGCCCGCCGGGGCTGAAAAACAACCTGATTCAGAAGTGGAAGCGGTTCGTCGCCCGCGTGCTGGACTGGCACGTGCGCGAGCAGGTGGAGTTCAACCGCGCGCAGATGAATTGTGTGCAGGCGACGCTCGAGGTGTTGAACGATCATAACCGCGCTCTGGAATCGATTGCGGCGGCCATTGGTGAGTGTCAGGCGCGGATCGACCATGTGCTGGGAGCGAGCATAAGCTCGTTGAACGATCGCGCCGCGGAGCTCGCCGACATCGCCAAACATTGGCACGAGTGGCGTCAGGAGTGGGAGCGCAAACTCGCCATCAACGAGACACAGTTCCTGCGCAGCGTGGCCGACTTGCAAAGTGGATTTTCGCACCGTTCCACGCAGATGGAATCGAACTTCCGCGAGATCGCCAAGTCGCAGCACGCCGATTTTGAGGGCGCTCTGGCGCGGGAAAACGCCGGGATCCAGAAGCGGCTATGGGCTGATCTCGATCGCATTCGCACGGAGTACGAAACGATCATTTACTCCGAGCTGCGCTCCGTCCGCCAAAAAGCGTTCGCGGCGGCGACATTGCCACCCGTTCCCGCGCCGGCGCAAGAGAGCCACCCGTACGATTTTCTCCGCTTCGCCGAGCGCTACCGCGGCCCCGAACAGTATGTCCGCAAAAATTTCGAGAGCTATCTCGATTACTTCGCCGGCAAGACGCGCGTTATCGACCTCGGCTGCGGCCGCGGCGAGATGCTGGAGCTGCTCCGCGAAAAGGGCCTTCCAGCAAAGGGAATCGATGGCGACGCCGAATCGGTGGCGATCTGCAAATCGAAGGGGCTCGATGCGGAGGTGGCCGATCTCTTCGAGTGGCTTCGAGCGCAGCCGGACGGGGCTTTTGAAGTTCTCTTCTGCAGCCAGGTCATCGAGCATCTGCCACCGTTGGAACTGCCACAATTTATCCGCGACTGCGCGGCGAAGCTGGAAACCGGCGGCGTGCTGATCCTGGAGACGCCGAATCCCGAGTGTCTCGCGATCTTTGCGACGCACTTCTATCTCGATCCCACGCATCAGCGGCCGGTGCCACCGGTTCTGGCGGCGTTTCATATGGAGGAGGCGGGGTTGGGCCGGATTGAAGTGAAGCGTTTGTCGCCGGCGATTGAGTCGATGCCAAGTCTTGCGTCGCTGCCTGCCGATTTCCGGGAGGCGTTTTTTGGGTGTCTTGATTATGCGATTGTTGGGCGGAAGCTTTAGCCGCGCCGCCACGGGCGAAACCGCTTGCGTTTTTCGGTTTGCATGATGACCATGCCCATCGTTATTTCCGCAACTCTTAATTCGGCAGTCAAATACCCCGGCGCGCCAGCAACTGTGTGGGTACCTCGCCAGATCCTGCCATCGATACCCGGACAGCGTAATCGCCCAGAGGCAGTCCAGCGAACTCGGCTACGCCCGCCCGATTTGTGACACCGGTGCTTTCTTTTCCATCCGCGCGGGAAAGGGTAACGGTAGCACCCGCTATCTGGCCGCCTGTGACATCCGTCGTGGTGACCAGTAAGGTTCCGTTATCGGCAAATAACGGCGCAATCGCAGTGAGGAGCGCCCCGGCCACGATCGCACGTCGGCTGCGAAGCGTACTGGGAGTTTCCCCTTCCCAATAGGCGCATATGTTGCCGCCGGCCGCCATGGCAGCCCACTCGGAGTCGGAATACGCGGAGACGGCATGAACGTCTTTTCCGCAGTCGACGCAATGCCTGCGGCGATCGTCGCCGGACATCTGCTTCCAGTCGTTATTACAGGGCTTTTGAATCATCCTTTCCTCCGTGTGCAGGAAGTCAGCCAATTCACAAACCGGCGGCTTGGCGACTCCTTCACTATCACCTTCTCGTCATGCCGCTCCATCAACAAGCGCGCCTGAATCTTCCGCTCGCTATGATCCGTGACATCGGCCTTACCGCGCCACACCTGAAAACCCTGCGCCGTGATCGAAATCGTAGCCTGACCGGCGGGCAACGCGGCAAAATAGGCGCCGCCTCGGCTATCCGAACGGCCGAGGAACTTCCCTTCCCTCGCGAATGCGATCTCGACTTCGGCATCCGCCACCGGTCCGCCAAGCGGGTTCTCCACCGCAAAGCGAACTTGCCCCGATCTTGTCGCAATCTCGATAGCTCCCCCGAGGCTGCCAACCTCCAATGTCACCGGTACTTCCGTCTCCGGACCGATACCCGTGTTGTAGGAACCTCGCCACCGCATGAACCCTGTTGACGCGACTTCAATCGCATGCGGCCCCACGCCCAATCCGGAAAAAACGGCCGCTCCATCGCCGTCAGTCCTTAACTCCCGGCCCGCCGCTTTCACCACGGCGTCTTTGATCGGTGTCCCGGTCGTATCCTTCACCATCACGCGCATCAACCTGTCCTGCGCCATCAACGGTGCAATCGTGGTCAAGAGTACCCCCGCCACCACCGCGCGCCTGGACTGCACGAACTTTCCGCAGTCCGCATGGAACCGCTCTCGCCCATCCCCGCTAAGTTCATCCCACTGCTTCGGAAACGGATTCGGAATCTCCCACTGCATTGGTAGATTATGGCGCGATACCGGCTATTGCTGCTGGTCCGTTTCCAGTGACCCCCTTTCAAATCGTACGTGCGGTTTTCCCGTATACGGCTGAACGATGATCTTCGGTGGAGGGACTTGCGATGGGTAGCGGTCCTGGCGGAGCGCGCTGGAAAGGCGCAGCCAACCGGGCCGGCTCGGAGCGGCACGAACAAAACGGCCTTTCAAGCGCTGGCTTCCCAACCCATACCCGGTGCACGAGGCCGCGTTCGCTTCGAGATCTTAGTAGAGGATCGTAAAGCTGCCATCCGGATGCGCGACTGGGGCAGCGAAACTCCAGACCGGAACACCGGGGAGCTTGCCGCTGGCGCCCATTGCCTGGCCCGACTCGTCGTACAGTTGCCACGCGAGCGATCCGCCGCGCTGCCACCCCGTGCCCTCAGTCCAGACCAACAACAATTCACCCTTCTTATTCGCCGCAAGACGAGGGTGTTTACGCCCTTTGCTTTCACCGGGGGCAGCAGCCGGCTCGGCCTTCGGATTCAACCTTCCGGCCACAGTCGTCCAATGCACCTGGCCGCCTGTCTCCCAGGCGGCGGCAACGCCGTTAGCGCTCTCGGCGAAATCCATACTGCTCATCGGACATGCATTGATGTCCCATTTGTGAAGAAGTTTGCCGCTGAATGTCTCGCCCTTGTTGGTGGAGCGGAGGAGATAAATGTCGCGATGAATAGACTCTCGCGCCGACCGGTACATGGCGAGCAGATTGCCGCGCCCATCGACGAAGGCCTTCATGCCACAGCATCCACACGCTCCCGAAGGCTCGAGCCACGCCTTCTTCTCTTGCACGAAAGATTTCCCGTCATCATGAGAGGCGGCGATCCACACCTGCCTCCGAGCCTCGCCCTTCAAGTCGCCTTGTGCGTCTTGCACGCCGATGCCGTGCCAGGCGATGTAGACGTTGCCTGCTTTGTCGGCGGCGACGGAACCCCCTCCGTCCAGCCCGAACGAATGGTTCATCAGGTTGCGCTGCGGCTCAAAGGCCGTGCGGGCGTCATTGAGGCGGGCATACAACATTGGTGCGCCCGGCTTACCGGAGTCCGGATTCAATGGCCCGCCGGGCTGCGCTTTTCCGGAACCGTTCCATGCCACATGAACTCGTCCGTTCCTTCCTACAGCAAGCTGGGCGCCGCGAATTGTACCTGCAGCGACGGCACTTCCCGGAGCATTTACCGGTATTGCGGGAGACCAGGAGGAGGCTTGGTCTTTGGATCGGGCGTAGTAGAGATCGCCGCCATGCGGGTCACCGGCGTAATAGACCAGGTGCAGAATTTCTTGGTCATCAGCGACGATTTGCGGCTGGATGGCTCCGGATGGCAGCCGCGATGTTCTGACCTGAGCGTGTCGACCGGCGTCCGCGCCGGCGGACATCGGGAGCGCCCCTGACAATAAACCGCACGCTGTCATCGCAACTCGCCTTCTCGTCATCGCTTCTGTTCCCATTTCGCCAGTTTATACCGGCTTCTAAGGAACGTGCTTCACATCGAGACGACGGCCTCTGCCGCGATCAATGTCCGTACACGCTCACAGCGTCACCACCGGAATCGAAGCGGCCCCGTAGACGCGCCCGCCCTTTACCGTTGCCACCGGCAGCAGCCGCCGGTGAACCACGCGCGATTGCTTCCCGGAATCGGTAAGCACGAAGTCGCCTTCGGCCATTTGAAACACCGCTACGTCCCCCTCGGACCCCTCGCGCAACGTGCCCAAACCCTTCGGGAAACCGAAAGTATTCGCGGCATTCACCGTGGCCCGTGCCATCACGTCCTCCAGCTTCATCCCAAGGTGCAGGAACTTGGAGAGCGTAGTAGCCAGGTCCAGCACCGGGCCTTGCACATTGTAATGATGCACATCGCTGGAGATCGTGCCTGGCGCCAAATCCTGTTTAAGCGCCGCTTCCGCGACTCCCCAGCCGAATGAGCCCGCGCCATGCCCGACGTCAAGCCGCAGACCGTTGGCGACCGCCTTGCGCACCTCCGGAAGGACGCGCATGTTGGAGTCGAGGATGCCGCCCTCGCCCGCGCGATACGTATGCGTAATCACATCTCCTTTCCGCAGCAATTCAAGAATCTTCGGCAGGGAGGAGAATGTTCCACCTATGTGGGCCATGATCGGCAGCCCCACCGCATCGGATGCCTCGCGGGCCAGGCGTAATGCATCCAGGTCGTGACGGCCGGCAATGTTCTCCGTCAACCGGATCTTGATGCCGAGGATCACATCGCGATTCTCCTCGATCGTCTTGATCGCAAGCTTCGGATTCGCCAGTCGAAGATCGATCAACTCGCCCCAGGGATTATCGGTCGAGAGCGTGGATTGCCCCACAACAGAGATGTTCAGCAGGGCGTAGACGCGAGTATCCACAACGTTAATGACGTATTTTCGTAGTCCGGGAAATGTGTGGGCGCCCGCCGATCCGGCGTCCACAACGGTAGTTACGCCTTTGGCAATACAGTTGGGGTCCGCGGGAATGCCCAACGGCGCCACGCCGTCATAGACATGAACATGAATGTCGATCAGCCCCGGAGTGACAAGCTTGCCGCGCGCATCCACCACTTGCCGCGCGGAAGACTCCGGGATGCCCTCTGCGATTCGCGCAACTTTGCCGCGAGCGATCGCAACATCGCGAACGGCGGAGAGATTTTGCGACGGATCGATCACGTGCCCGCCTCGAATCAACAAGTCATACCGGGCTTGCGGATTCTGGCCCCAGGCAGCCGCGAGCGTGGACTGAAACAGAACGGTTCGACGGGAATAGGAGCGCATTGGCCGTCATGATATACGGCGCGGCTCTTAAGCTCAATGCTGCGAAACCCTCCGGGCCCTTCTCAGGTAATCCAAAGATTCGATGACTACACTAAACCCACAAGTGCTTGGACGTGCAAACTTTTTTCTGGCGCTCTTGAGCACATCGCTCCTCGGGCAAGCCGTCATTCCAACGATCACCGGCGTCGTGAAGGACCCCTCGAACGCTCCCGTGCCTGCTGTCGCGGTAACCCTCCAGCAAGGCAAGAGGGCGCGTCTGGCACAATCTGGCGCTGACGGACTGTTTCGATTCCCGAGGGTCCCGGGCGGCAGCTACGAATTGAAGGCGCAAGTCCGAGGGTTCAAGCCAGCCGTTGCAACAGTTGTCGTGGGAAATCAACCTATCCTACCGGTGGAACTCGTCCTTGAATTGGCGGATGTTCTGGAAGCCGTGACTGTTGCGGCCGAGTCCGGGATGGTTTCCACCGACGTCGCGGAGAATTTGAATGCGATCCAGATGGACCGTGCGGCTCTCGACAATCTGCCCAGTTTGGGACAGGACTATATCGGAACGCTCTCTCGATTCCTCGATCCAGGTTCGGTGGGCACCGGGGGCGTGACGCTCGTCGTCGACGGCGTCGAGGCGACCAAGGCGGGGGTGAGCGCTTCGGCCATTCAAGAGATCAAGATCAATCAGAATCCATACACGGCTGAATTCTCAAGACCCGGTCGCGGGCGAATTGAGATCGTCACCAAGGCGGGAGCCGATGCCTTCCATGGCACCTTCAACTTCCTCTTTCGTGACCAGCACTTGAATGCACGGGATGCCTTTGCCTCCGTCCGTTCTCCTGAGCGGCGGAAAAGCTACGAGGGAAGTCTTGTCGGGCCGGTGGGCTCCGGCAGGAATACTTCCTTTGTGGTGACCGCCAATCGTGAGGAAGACGACCTTCAGGCAATCATCTTTGCACGGAACGCAACTGGGGCCCTCCTAGGGGTGACGCCGGCGCCTGTCCGGAACACCGAGTTTTCGGCCAAGATCACTCATCAGTTCACAGACCGCAATGTTGCCTTCTGGCAATATACCTACCAGGATCGATTCTCCCGGAATCAGGGAGCCGGCGGCTTCGTACTTCCGGAAGCGGGCTTCAACCTCCGTTTCCGTGAAGATCAAGCCATCTTCAATCATCGCGGCGTGATTATGCCGAAACTATTGAGTCAATTCCGGATTCTGTTCGGGCGATACTCCGCCCCGGCGATCAGCATCACGCAAGCGCCCAAAGTCGTCGTTGTCGATGCCTTTACCGCTGGAGGTGCGCAGGCGGATGCATTGCGCACGGAAGCTCATTTTGCCTTCAATTGGATCGTTTCTTACTCACCCGGCAAACATACGATCAAGACCGGTATCAACGTGCCCGACTGGAGCCGTCGCGGTTCCAACGATTACACCAATCGGTTGGGGACGTATTCGTTTTCCTCGTTAAACGACTATCGGCAAGCCCGTCCGTTCTCCTTGGTTCGGCAACAGGGCGATGCGAAGGTCGTCTTTATCGAGAAGGTCTTAGGCGGCTTCATCCAGGACGAATGGCAAGCCCGGCCGAATCTTACACTGAGCGCCGGGCTACGATTCGATTGGCAGAACTACTTCCACGACCACAACAATTTCTCCCCGCGACTCTCGTTCTCCTATGCTCCCGGCAGGATTCGACGGACCGTCATCCGCGGCGGGGGAGGTTTCTTCTACGACCGGACCGGGCCATTGCTGATCAATGATCTGCTGCGCTTCGATGGTCGGCATCTTCAGCGTTACGTGATCACCAATCCCAGCTACCCCGAGAGCATCTTGCCTTCGGCTTTGCCTTCCAGCGTGGTGAGACTCGATCCGTCCGTGCGTATTCCCTATACGATGCAATACAGTGCCGGAGTCGAGAGACAACTCACGAAGGCGGCAACCGTCTCGGCCAACTACATCCTCACGCGAGGCGTCAGCCTCTTTCGTTCGCGAGACGCGAACGCTCCCCTGCCCCCCCAGTTCCTTTCACGGCCTGATCCGAGCCTGAATGTATTGCGACAAGTGGAAGCCGGTGGCCGGTTGAATGCAAATGCGCTCGAAGTGACATTGCGTGGACGCGTGACAAAGTACTTCAACGGTCTGGCTCAATACACGCTTGGCCGGAATCTGACGAACACTACAGGAGTCGCCGGCTTTCCGGCTCGCAGCTATGACTGGAGCGGCGAATGGGGTCGCGCGGACTTTGACCGCCGTCGCGTTTTCAACCTTGCAGGCAATCTGACCGCACATCGCTGGCTCGCCCTCGGCGTTGTGATTCAGACGCAGTCGCAAGCGCCGTTCAACATCACCACAGGAAGAGACGGCAATCGGGACGGGTTGGCCATCGACCGTCCCTTGAATGTGTCGCGCAATACCGGTACCGGTAGAGCAATCGTCAGTGCCGACGTCCGCTGGTATCACGATTTCTTTCTCCGGAACGCCTCGAAAGACAAGGGCCCGGCGGTCACCGTTGCGGCGGACGCTTTCAACACCATGAACCGGGTGAACTATACGGCCTTCGCGGGCGCCATGACGTCTCCACTATTTGGACAACCCGTGGCGTCCCAACCAGCACGAAGGCTACAGCTCAGCGTTCGCCTTCGGTTTTGACTTTCCCAGCCAGATCGTTCGCCCATCGAACTGCAGGATCTCGTCGCGGTTATGAGTAACGTATACCAGTGCGAAAGCGAGTCGCTTGTGCAGATCAAGAATGCAGTTGCCTAAAGATGTTCGCAAGTCCTCGTCCAGGTTTGAGAGTGGCTCATCCATAAGGACGAAGCTCGGCCGGGCGACCAGCGCCCGCGCGATCGCCACCCGTTGCTGCTCACCGCCGGAGAGGCTGGAGGGGTACGCTTGGGCGAAAGACTGCAGTTGAACCAACGACAACATTTCGCTGACTTGGCTGGACCGCGCCTTCTGGTCTACGCCCCGAGCCTTCAACGGGAACTCGACGTTCTCAAGGACAGTCAGGTGAGGCCATAGAGCCAGGTCCTGGAACACATAGCCAATAGCCCGCCTCTCCGGCGGGATCAGAATCCTTCCGTCGCGAGACGCCAGTTGCCCGTTGAGCGAAACGGTACCTTGGTCGGGTGCCAACAAGCCGGCAATGAGACGAAGAACGGTAGTCTTACCGCACCCCGATGGTCCGGAGAGAACTACGCGTTCACCCGAACGGATCGTGAGGTCGAATCCATCGAGAACCAATCGTAAGCCGTGACTCTTCGTCACCTGGGCAAGTTCGATCATAAGCGCCTTCCGCTTCGAGAAGCATAAACTCCTAGCATCACCGGTATCGAGGGCAACACAATCGAAAAGAGGCACAGGGCGGAAATCAGCTCTTGCGAACCATTGGCCATGAGGGTCATCGTACGCGCCGTAAGCGGGTCGCGCCCAGGCGGGCTTAAAAGGAGCGACAGGCTTGTATCGCGCAGACACAAGACGAAAGCGAGCAACCAAACCGCCAGAAGAGAAGGCCGTAGCAGCGGCACCAGGATCACCCAAACTCGGCGGAACCAACTTGCGCCCGCAATCTCAGCCGCCTCCTCCAAGGATGGCGCAACTTGCGCCATGGTCGAAGCGATGCCTCGCTCACCGATCGCGGCGTACTGCATCACCAGACCCGCTATGAGCGTCGCCGGGCCAGCGTAGAGCCACACGAGCGACGGTCGATTCCACCCAGTCACCAACCCGATACCAATGAGCGTACCTGGGAGGGCAAATAGCATCAGTGTCAGTAGGCTGATCAGGCCGGCCCCACGGATGCTTCGTCTCTGTGACGCGTAGCCCAGAAAGAATCCAAACACTGTAATGGCTGTCGCGGCAAGCGCACCGTATAAAAGGCTCCACGCCATGCTATCCGCTGCCCTGTCCCATGCGGTCGTGATCGCGGTAATGGAGAGGCCTCTATGAACAAGTGCTGCGCAGGGTAGGATCACAGTTGTAGCCGCGACAGTCAGGACGGCGGCTGCGATCCAGGGCTCAAAGCCGCCAAGTGACATCGAGCTGCTCTGCGAGTGGGTCCAACGAAAATGATAGTCACCGGCGCCAGTCCACTTCCGGACACCCAACAAGAGCAGGAGCGCGCCGGCGGCGAATGGGAACGCGGCGGCGGTCGCGGCGCCGGCATTGTAGAACGCCGTGAATTGGGTGAAGCTCTCGATGGGAAAGACATCCAGCCGCAAGAACGATGGCGCGGAAAGTTCGCCTAGCGCAAGCAGGAAGGTCAACACGAGCGAGAGTAGAATGCCAGGCTGAGCCAATGGAAGAGTGACGCTCTTCAGTACGCGGGACCATCCGCAACTCAGCCGGGCGGCGTCCTCAAGAGAGGGATTCACGCTGCTGAGCGATGCAATGCTCAATAACATCACCACAGGCAGCAACGCCGTGCTGAGTACCAAGACTCCTCCCGGTAGACCGAATAGCAAGCCGGAAGTCACGACCGCAATGGGATCGCCGAACCATCTGCTCACCAGCCCCTGCCTGCCAAGGATTTGAAACCAGCCGTTCGCCAAAACGTATGGAGGAAAGAGCAGCGGGAGACAGAAGATCGAGACGATCGCGCTGCGAAACGGGATTGCCGATTTGACCGCCCCGATAGCGAGGCCCACACCGACTGTGCCGGCGACGAGCGTTGTATTTCCTGCGAGGGCAAGGCTATTGAGGAGTAGTCCCCAGACGCGCGCCCTTCCCAGTGTCTCCGTGTAGTTATCCAGGCTGATTGAGCCGTTGACGAAAAAGCTCCTTGCCAGCATGGCGGCAAGGGGGAGTAGCGCGAGCGCCACGACAACGAAGATGGCCGCTGCCAACGAAAATCGCTTCGAACTCAGTAGCCCGCCCATGCTTTCAGCGCTGGTTGAATCGCCTGCAACTTCGCTCCCAGCTCCGCGTAGTTCACCTTCATGATCTTCAACTGGCCGATCGGCTTCAGCTCAGCCGGAGGCGTGACGCCGGGATGTAGCGGAATCTGGGCGCAATCCGCAGCGGCCAGCTTTCGCTCTGTTTCTTTCGATAGCAAATATTCGATCAGTTTGCGGCCGCCTGCGGAGTTCGGTCCATTACGGATGAGCGCAACGGCGTTCGGGATGAGGAGTAACCCGGCGTCGCCTTCCCCCTGATCTGGATACGCAATTTCGATGGGCTTGCCGTGACGGATACGGTCCACGGCATCGTCGCTATCCACCAGCGCGAAATCGAACTCGCCGGAGGCGACAAAATCGGCGCTTTCGCCGTTGCCGGTCGAGAGCTTGACCTGATTTGCCTTCATCGACCCGAGGAATTGTCTGGCCTTCTCGTCACCCCACAAACTGAACAATGCGGCCATCTGCGCGGTCGTGGTCCCGAATAGCGGATTCGCAATCACGGCAAGCCCGCGGGCCTTGGCGTCCGTGTAAGAGAGAACGCTGGTGGGCTTGTACTTCGCTTTCTTGTTCACCACAAAGAGCCTGGCTCTGGCGGAGAAGCCGGTCCAGAACCCTTGAGGATCTTTGAACGATTCCGGGATCTCTTGTGCATTGTCGGGCTTGAACGGCGCCGAGATGCCTTGCTGGCGAAGAACGTCGGCGCGGACCGGTTCATTGGCCCAGTAAACATCGGCCTGGGGATTGCCCTTTTCGGCGAGCAGCCGATTCATGACACCAGTGCTCTTTGCCTCTTCCGTGTCGTAGACAGCACGGATGGGGACGCCAGTCTCCTTCTCGAAGTCCTTGAGGATTGGCTCCGAAAAAACCCGGTCCTCGCTAACGTAAATCGTCACCATTTCCCGCTGCCTAGGACCGCATCCAAGCAGCCCAACCGCCGCCAGCGCAAATAAGATCCGGGCCGTGTTCATTGTCCGCCTCTAGTGGGCCATCGACGTCTTCGTTCTCTTGCCCTTGCCCAACCCATTCAGCGCGGCCTTGAATCCGGTGGCGAGCTTTTCCGCCGGGCCCGTTCCCCAGTAGTGGAGGAAGTAGACGGTAGGCTGGGTGCCGGTCATATGATGGTGAATCGCAACCACGTTGAGCCCATTCGCACGAAGGGCCTTGAGTACCGGCGTAACCTCGTGCTCCAGCATAGCGACGTCTCCGGCAATCTGGGCATTGGTGTCGCTGCCGAAGAAAGCGGCCCACGTATTCAGGCCCATCCGCGCGTTGATGACGGCGCCCATTTCTCTCAGCTTCAAATCGTCTCGCCCAATTGTGATCTTGTAAACGGGCCCATTCTGTTCACCCGGATGTCCGGCGATGCTGGCGATCTTCGCGGTATCCAGGGGGCCGGCGTTCACGGCGGAGCCTCCACCTGTGACGGTGCTCTGATGTTGAGGGGATCCGCGCCCAATCAAGTCCAACGCGGGCTTCGCCATCCTTGCCAGGTCGGCCGCTTTCCCGTGCCCATGAACGTGCATGTAGAAGATACGCGGACTCTCAAAGAAAAAGTGATTGTGGATTGCCGTGACCTCCAGGCCGTTATCCAGCAGTGCGGACAGGATCGGATTGACCTCATCTTCCAGGAGGACGAGGTCGCCCATCATCACGTCCATACCGCCCGTGCCTTTGGTCATTGCGAGCCATCCGCCAAAGCCAAAGGGCGTCGGCGTTGCGATTCCGTCGATAGTGACCTTCAAATCGTTGCGGGGAATGTTGACCTTCAGCACATTGTCCTTGAAGTCGCCGCTCTTACCCAGAGCCTTCAACACTTGGTCGTATTCGGCGGGCACCTGCTGGCTAAACGCGGCGCACGCCGTCAGTAAGCCGGCAAGCATCGTTTTCATTCGTTGCATCTGTTACCTCTTTCCGTCATCGGCCACTTGGAAGTCGTCGAAATAGGTCACGCTGTCGGCCTTCGTCCAAAGACCCGTTTTCCCAGCCTGCGAAAATGTCGAGTCTTCCACTTCCATGATTTTTTGACCGTCGAAATAGACGGAGAACGACGTGCCTTTGAACTCCACCTTCAATGCGTTCCACCTCTGCTTGGGAACTGTGTGCTTGACTCCGTAAGTCCTCGAGGGCATATTTTTCGGTGCAAGGGAGATCCGCTCTCCCTTCTCTACTTTGTAGAGCACGACGTTGTCTTCGAGCGCATTGGCCCGGACGATGTAGTAGTTGTCGGCGTCCCGGAATCGCCAGATGATCCCCGCGGCTTGGTCGACTCTCCCTGAGACCGCCTTGAAACGAACGCTGACGGAGCCGTCTCTAACCATCGCGCCGTTGTAAATCGCAAAAGGAAACCGGCCTCCGGTGGAATCGGTAGACGTTTGCGCCAGCACGTTGGGTTTGCTGGGAGCGGAGGCATCCGGAAGGATTTCCCACTTGGGCACACCCCCTTTATGAGTCATTCCGGCCGTCCATTCGCCGGCCAGAATCCCGGCTGGCGAGTCGTCAAACCGGATGAGCTGGGCAGACAGCGAAGTCGCCGCCAACAGAAACCAAGCGACAGAGTTGGTCTTCATAGGACCTCCTAAGCCGAGTGTGGCCGATTTACCTTTGGTTCTCCTGAGCGCTTCGACTCAGGAGATCCTCATGCACGTGTGGCAACCTGAAACTGCGGACAGGTATGCGCATTCTTATTGTCGAAGACGATTCGAAGATGGCGGAGCTCCTGCAGCGTGGTTTGGCGGCTGAAGGCCACACTGTCGATGCCGCTGCCGATGGAATCGCAGGTTATGAGAAGGCCATGGGCCAGGCTTTCGATGCGATTGTCCTGGATGTGATGCTGCCCGGCTCCGATGGCTTCGCGTTAACCAGGCGGCTGCGCGCGCAGGGCAACAAGGTGCCAATCCTCATGGTTACCGGACGCGATGCGACCAGCGATGTGGTTCGGGGATTGGACCTGGGAGCCGACGATTACCTCACGAAGCCATTCTCCTTCGAAGTGCTGTCCGCGCGCCTGCGCGTCATTACTCGCCGGCTCTCCACCGAAAAGAATGCAGTGGTTCAGGTTGGCGACCTCACAGTGGATCGCGAAACACACGAGGTTCGCCGCGCGGGGAAGCCGATTTCGCTCACCAGGACCGAATATGTCATTCTTGACCGGCTCGTTGCGCGTCCTGGAATCGTCGTGTCGCGGGATGCTCTCGTCGAAGTCGCGTGGGGCTCGGATCGTGATGTGGAGAACAACACGCTGGACGTCTTCATTTGGCAGCTCCGCAGCAAGATCGAGGCCGGACGGGCGTCGCGGCTGATTCAAACGGTGCGGGGGTTCGGCTATGCGATTCGCGAAGGAGATCCCGAGTGATCTTTCGCGCCATTCGAGTCCGGCTTACCGTTTGGTACCTGGCGATCCTGGTGCTCGGACTCGGCGCGCTAAGCATCGGGAGTTGGTTTGCCATGCGGGCCAGTCTCTTCCACGCAATCGATCATGAACTGGAGGATCGAATCAAGGGCGTCGAGAAGTTCATGAACGAACAGATCGCGTCGTTGACTCTGGTGGAAATCCGCGACGAGTTCCGCGAACACTCGGTGCTGGGGCCGGGCGGGGATCTCTTTCAAGTGTGCAATCGAAGAGGCGAATGGCTCTACCGTTCACTGCCGCTCGAAAACAATAGGACCCCCATCCGGACTCCGGATCAGCTCGGAGAATCCGGGCTCGAAGAGAATCTTACCGTGCAAAAAACACCGGTACGCTTCTCGTCACGCCGGATCGTTGTTCGCGGTGAGCCGTACACCGTACAGGTCGCGACGCCTTTACCGGAATTCTACGGTGCGCTGCAGCGGTTTTCCACAATCCTGCTGCTCTCCGTCCCCGTCTTGATCCTGGTGGCCAGCGTGGGCGGCTACTGGATCAGCACTCGTGCATTGCGTCCGGTTGAAGAGATCCGGGCAACCGCGGAATCGATCAGTATCCGCAACTTGTCCGAGAGGCTGACGGTGCCTGACTCCGGAGATGAGTTGCAGCGTCTCTCCGAGACTTTAAACGCCATGCTCGCCAGGCTGAGTGACTCGGTGCAACGAATGTCGCAGTTCACCGCTGACGCCTCCCACGAATTACGGGCGCCAATCTCATTGATTCGCACTACGGCGGAACTCGCCCTGCAACGCAGCGGTCTGTCGGCCGAACTGACAAGAGACCTGAAACAGGTTGTCGCCGAAGCTGGACGGACAAGTCGCCTCGTGGAGAGCTTGCTGCTTCTGGCGCGCGCGGATACGGGAGAAGATGGCCTGCACAAGGAGCTGACGGATTGGTCGCTGAGCGTGCAGGAGGCAGTCGAGCAAGCGAGTCGGGTAGCCAAAACCAGGAACATTACCGTTCACTTGTCCACTCCGGATCATCCGCTGGCGGTGTTTGGAGATCTCGAAGCCTTGCGGCGCTTAGCCTTTATCCTTTTGGACAACGCAATCAAATACTCTCCGGAATCGTCCGTAGTTCGGGTCTCGATGATCGCTGAACGGAACCAGGGCATCCTTTCCGTGGCCGACTCAGGCATCGGTATCAACGCGGAAGATCGGGAACACGTCTTCGATCGATTCTGGCGTGCGGACAAAGCTCGCTCTCGCGGCCTGGGCGGTGCTGGCCTGGGCCTGTCTATCGCGAAGTGGATCGTGGATAGCCACCAGGGAACCATTCGCCTTACCAGCGAAGCCGGGAGTGGCACGACTTTTGAAGTACAAATACCGCTGCATGTGCGGTCCAAAGGAGCACTATGAACAAGTCTTTCCAAGCCATCTTGGCAACGGTGGCGATCGGCATGACGATCCTCCCGGGCCAACCGGCGCAACCCAGGAAAGTTGTCTTTGTTTGCGAACATGGGGCTGCGAAGAGTATCATCGCCGCGTCCGAGTTCGAGCGGCTCGCCAGGCAAAAAGGCCTCGCGGTCGAGGTCGTCTCACGGGGAACAACGCCTGACGCGGAGATCGCGGCCGGAGTACGGCAGGGCCTGCTTGCCGATGGCGTGGACCTGGGCTCGGCTAAGCCGGTCAGGATTTCCGCGAAAGACATCGAGGGCGCCGTGAAGGTTGTTACCTTTGGCCCGGATCTCGCGGAATGGATGCCGAAGGGCGCTAAGGCCCTGGACTGGAGCGCTACGCCGTCGCCGGGCAAGGACTATCGCGCCGCGAGAGACTACATCAGGAAACAGTTGGAAGTACTTGTCGGCGAGCTGAAAAAGTGAGCACGGCCGGGCGCGGGGCAGATCGCCCTCCCGAAGTGAGTTTCGGGGAGGCCTTCCGGTTCTGGTTGAAGCTCGGATTCATCAGCTTCGGCGGACCCGCCGGGCAGATCGCGATCATGCACCAGGAACTCGTTGAGCGGAGGCGCTGGATCTCGGAGCGCCGGTTCCTGCATGCCCTGAACTACTGCATGGTGCTGCCCGGCCCAGAGGCGCAGCAACTGGCCACCTATATCGGATGGCTCATGCATAGGTCATGGGGCGGCATCGTCGCCGGCGCGCTGTTCGTGCTGCCCTCGCTTTTCATATTGATTGGCTTGTCATGGGTCTACGTCGCCTTTGGAAACACAGCCATCGTTTCCGGCCTCTTCTACGGCATCAAACCCGCGGTCACCGCGATCGTTCTGCACGCCGCCCACCGGATAGGCTCGCGTGCATTAAGGAGCGCTCCGCTGTGGCTGGTTGCCGGCGCGTCGTTTCTTGCGATCTTTGCTTTCGATGTTCCATTCCCGGCTATCGTGGCCGGTGCCGGGCTGATCGGCTACATCGGCGGACGCATGGCGCCTGCTAAGTTCCAATCGGGAGGTGGGAACGGTCAGGGCGGCGCTAACTTCGGCCCCGCCTTAATCGACGACGACACGCCCACGCCGGAGCATGTGCGGCTTTCGCGGAGCCATGTTGGACGGGCTGCCGCTGTCGGTGTCTTGTTCTGGTTGATTCCGATGGCCTGCCTGACCTTTTCGCTGGGATGGGGCTCCACCCTGACGCAGATGGGTTGGTTCTTTACCAAAGCCGCCCTGCTGACCTTCGGAGGAGCGTATGCCGTGTTGCCCTACGTTCATCAAGGCGCCGTCGGCCACTACGGCTGGTTGACCCCGGCGCAGATGATGGACGGCCTGGCGCTCGGAGAGACTACGCCCGGTCCTCTGATCATGGTCGTTGCCTTTGTGGGATTCGTTGGCGGTTACCTGAAGGCCATCCTCGGTCCTAATCTCCTCTTGGCGGCGGGCTCCCTGGCAGCCGCCATCGTCACCTGGTTCACCTTCCTGCCTTCATTCGTATTCATCCTCGCTGGCGGGCCGATTATCGAATCCACGCGCCAGGACCTTAAATTCACCGCGCCCCTGACCGCGATCACCGCCGCCGTAGTTGGCGTAATCCTGAACCTTGCCCTTTTCTTTGGCTACCACGTCCTTTGGCCGCGCGGCCCGCGCGGACCTTTCGACGGACTTTCGGCACTCATCGCTGTAGGAGCGGCAGTGGCGCTACTCCGCTTCAAACGGAACGTGATGGAAGTGATCGCGGTCTGCGCCATCGCGGGATTGATTGCCAAAAACCTCGCGTAAGGTTTCTACTTGCCCGCGACACGCCAGTGGGATACTTCAGGCCACTTCTTGAGCTCGTCCTTCGCCCAGGACGTCGTCTTGCCGGTATGGCATGTGGTGCAGGGATTAGGGATCTTGAACCGCTCGGTCATTACCGGCGGGATGAACTTGAACGTATGGCTTCGAACGTTCACATCGGCAATTGTCTGTTCGATCTTTGGCATATGGCAGCTTATGCACTCATTGCCCGATGATCCGGATTTGTGATGAGTATGCTGTTCAATCGTCGCCGTGCGAGGACCGTTCGGAGAACTCGGTCCATGACACGTGAGGCAGACAGCCGAGGCGGGCTTGAGAAGATCGGCATTGTTGGGGCTGCCGTGCGGATCGTGGCAACTGGAGCATGTCACGCCATGCGTATACATCGAGCTCTGCACGAAATCGTTGCCCTGCATCCGGTTCTTGTGGGCCGTGCCGTCGGCAAAGTGGGTGAATGTCGTTTCGCCGGGCTTGTGCTCCTCCAACTCCCAGAAGTCGCCAAGATTCTTCGTGACATCGAATCCGGCGGGCCAATCGAAATGCTTTCCCGCAATGGGATTGTTGAGTGGCTTGCCCTGCGAATGACACTGAATGCACACGTCGTTGGCCCTGTTTGAGCTTAGCCGCGCCGGATTGACAATATTTGCGCGTGACGGATTTTCGGTGTGCGTGAGTCCGGGGCCGTGACACTTTTCGCAGCCGACATTCCACTCGGTAACGGTCTTCGTCTGGACGTTGTAGTTCACCGAATGGCAGCCATCGCAGAGCGGCCCCGTCGGCCGTTGCATATTGTCCGCGCCGTAATGGGCCGTCCACCAATCGGTTCCCGGTTTGACGTTGTATGCCCGCCACACTTTGTTTGCGACATCCCACTGCGCGGGAAACGGAAAGAAATCGTCGCCCACCTTTTTGAAGTAGCGTTGCTTCCATTTGCTTCCGTAGGTCAGCGCGACATCCTCGAGTTTGAATGTCAGGAGCGGATCGGGCTTTGAGAAATCGGGAATGACGGCTTCTGGATGCTGCTTGGGGTCGGCAATCACATTGGCCATCCGGGTCTTCGACCATCGTTGGTACGTGTCCAGGTGGCAGGCCTTGCACTGGATCGAGCCTGCATACCCGGACGGCTGAGCCATCGCCAGATTAGGAAGAAATAAAAATGCGAATAGAGGCAGAAGCCGCATCATGCACATCAGGCTACCGGGCCTAGATGAGGATTACCTGAGCCTGACCCTTAAGACAATCCTCATTTCGGGCTGTTCTAATCGAAGGGATGCTCAAGAGCTTCATTTGCCTCATTCCGTTCGCCGCCTCGGTGTTCGGTCAACAGTCGAAGCCTCTTACGCTGGCTGATTGTATCCGGCTTGCGAATGCGGCTCCCAACGCCGTCATCCTCGCGCGGCAGGAGGCCCGGATCGCTGCGCTTGGTGTCACCGCCACTCGTTCTGCGTTTCTGCCGCACGCCGGTCTGACGGCGGGGGCAATCTACAATTCGCCTCGGGCTGACCGGCAGGCGTTTGTATCTTTCAATGGCTCGCATGAGTACATCACGCTAGCCGGCGTTGCGCTGGAGCTGGATACCTCCGGACGGCTTCGGGCAGCCTACGCACGGGCAAAAGTAGATCGGGACACGGCGGAGATCGGCGTCAGAATTTCCGAACGCGACTTGCGCCGCGCCGTAACAGCCAGTTTCTATAGGGTGCTCACTACCCGAAAGCTGGCTGATTCGGCGCAAGCGATGCTGACCGAGGCGCTGGCATTTGAGGTTCGGGTGAAAGCTTTGTTTGGCGGCGGTGAAGCAGCCCAGGCCGACGTCGTCAAGGCCTCCGCGCAGGTTGCGGCCTTCGACCAATTGAAGCGGGCAGCCGATCTTGACGCCCGCTTGGCGAACCAGGAACTGGCGAGCTATTGGACGGCCGATGTTGACACCGCGCTTGACCTCGAAGATTCGCTGGCGCAAGCCGTCACCGAACCATCCCCCGCCGACGCCTCCGGCGCGTTTCTCCGTCGCCCCGAGTTTCGAATCTTCGATTTGCAAAAAACGGGCTTCACGCTGGATGCCAGGCGGGAACGCGCGGCTCTCCTGCCCCAGATAACGCTGGGGTATCAATTCGGCATCGACGCGAATCGCTATTCCTGGCGGGAGCGCGGATCGGCGGTGGTGGCCAGCTTGAATGTTCCGGTCTTTGATTGGTTTCGAGCCCGCAGCCTGTCGCAACAGTTTGCGGCTCGCGCACTGCAGATCGACAACACGCGAAAGGTTTCCGAGCGAGTCTTCTCGCGCGAGTACGAGTCCGCCAAGGCGCGGCTCGATTCCATACAGCGGCAGGTGGAGACGGCCGGGACGCAAACGCGCCTGTTCGAACAAAACCTGGCGCTGTCGCGCGTGCGCTACGAGGGTGGGGAAGGACCGGCACTCGACGTTGTATTGGCGCAGAACCAGCTCCAGCAAGCCCGAGCGAATTACGTCAACACGCTGTTTCTCTATGCAAACGCTCGTGCGGACCTGGAGGTCGCGGCAGGCCGATGAAACTCATATCGTTCCTTGTTCCTGCGGTTTTGCTCACCAGTTGTGCGAACCGCAAGGAGGACGAAGCACCCAGGAAGCCGGTAGTCGCGGTAAAGACCGCGTTGGCCGAGGGAAGTTCGGTGGAGCTGAATCTGAAGGCTCCTGCGACGATCTTTCCGCGTGAGCAGGCGAACATTACGCCGCGATTGACCGGTGTGATCCGCTCACTGAAGGTTCGCAAGGGTGACTTCGTAAGGGCGGACGCACTTCTCGTGACCATCGAGAACCGCGATCTGGCCTCACAGCGGGAGGAAGCGCAGGCGATGCTCGCCGACGCGCAAGCCAACCTCGAGAAGACTCGCAAGGGTACGCTGCCCACTGACGTTGAGCGGGCGCGAGGACAGGTGGAAACCACTCGGGCAATTCTCAACCAGGCTCAAAAACTCTACGACCGCCGGAAATCGTTGTTCGAACAAGGCGCGATCCCGAATCGCGACCTCCTCGTGAGCGAGACAGAGCTCTCGACCGCGAAGACGAACTTTGACGTGGCATCGCGGTCTCTCCAACTCCTCACGCAGCAATCGCAGGGCCAGGACATCCGAATCGCCGAAGCCCGCGTGGAACAGGCCAGGAGCCGCCTCGCGGCCGTTGCGGCGCAATTGCGGTATGCCGAGTTGCACGCCCCCTTCTCGGGCGTGATCACCGAACAGTTTCAATACGTGGGTGACCTTGGCCAACCCAGTTCGCCGATCTTCACCTTGGTGGATCTGGCGGTAGTCTCGGCAAGAGCCCAGGTGCCGGAAGCGGACGCGGCGCGCGTCAAGCCGGGGCAGAACTGCAGATTCCTCAGCGGCGAGAACGAAGCGGCCGCCATCGCCGGACGAGTGAGCGTCATCAACCGCGCCGTGGATACGCAGCGGCGGACGGTGGAAATTTGGTGTGAAATCGCTCAGCCACCCTCCTCCTTAAGGGCCGGCACGTTCGGTAGCGTAGCGTTTCAGACGGGCCGCTTGCAGGAGACGGTGCTGGTTCCCTTGACCGCGCTCCAACTGGAAGAGGGCACGCGCAAGGGGATTGTCCTGGTTGTGGACGCGGCCCATCGCGCGCATCGTCGAGAAGTCGAGGTGGGCGGCACGGTGGGGGAAAAGCGAGTGGTCCTGAGCGGATTGAAGGCGGGAGAAAGAATCGTCATCGAAGGCGGATATGAACTGCCCGGCGGGACGCAGGTTCAGGAGCAGGGCAAGTGACGGAGAGTCTGGCCGCATTTGCGCTCCGGCATGGACGGGCGCTGGTGCTCGTCGCCCTCAGCTTCGCATTGGCCGGCTTGCTGCTGATTCCTCAGATTCCGATCTCGATCTTCCCGCAGACCGACTTTCCGCGCATCGTCATCCTGGTAGATAACGGCATCGCTCCTCCCAACATGCAGATGAGCAACGTGACGCGGCCTATTGAAGAGGCCATCCGTCTCGTTCCGGGAGTGACCACCGTGCGCTCGACAACCGCACGCGGCTCCACGGAAATCAGCGTCTTCTTCCGTTGGGATGTAGACATCCTGAATGCGCTCCATCTCGTCCAGGGGCGGATCTCGCAAATCACGCCTTCGCTTCCACCCGAGTGCCGCTTCTACATCAACCGGCTAACGTTCTCCGTCTTCCCGATGGTTGGATTCAGTATCACTTCGCCCTCGCGGAAGAGCACGGAACTATGGGAGCTTGCCTACTACGAAATCTCGCCCCGGCTTTACCGCCTGCCTGGAGTGGCGGAAACGCGAATCGTCGGCGGTCGCTCCCCCGAGTTTCACGTGACCGTCGATCCCAACCGCCTCAACGCGCTCAACATGCCGTTAACCAAAGTGGTGGATGCAATCCGGAATAGCAACACGTTGGTGCCCGCGGGAATGTTGCAGGAGAACTATCATCTCTATCTCACCACCGTCACCGGCTTGATGGACAAACCGGAGCAGATCGAGAACACCGTGATTGACGTGGTGAAAGGCACACCGGTTTTGGTGAAGGACATCGCCAGCGTCGTGCCGGGCGAGAAACCGGCTTACAACATTGTTACAGCCAACGGACGGCCCGCGGTTCTTGTCAATGTTCTTCAACAACCGGATGGCAACGCCGTCGAGGTCGCTGACGCCGTCAATGCCGAACTGGCGGAAATCCGAAAGACGCTTCCCAAGGATATTCAACTGGCGACCTACTACGATCAGTCGATCCTCGTGCGCGATTCAATTTCCGGTGTCGTGGAAAGCATTTTGATTGGCTTGGTCCTTTCGGTCGGAGTGCTTCTCGCATTTCTCAAGAACTGGCGAACCACCCTCGTCGCGGCGGGCGTGATTCCGGTTGCCGTTCTGATGGCGGTGGTCTGCATGAAGCTCTTCCACATGAGCTTCAATCTGATGACGCTCGGCGGGATCGCCGCCTGCATCGGCGTGGTGATTGACGACGCCATAGTGATGGTGGAAAACATCGCCGTTCACCTGCATCAGGGGATGGAACCATACCAGGCGGCACGGAGTGCCATCGTGGAACTGACACCGGCGCTGATCGGCTCCACGCTGACGCCGATCGTGGTGTTTGTGCCGCTCGTCTTCCTCGGTGGAATCACGGCGGTTTTCTTTCGCGCCCTCGCTCTCACGCTGGTGGCGTCATTGCTTGCATCGCTCCTCTTGGCCCTGGTTTTCACGCCGGTGCTCGCCGCCTGGCTCCTCAAACCGGGCAACACGCAGGAGGGCCGCTGGATGCAAGGTCTTACGGCGCGCTACGAGCGGGTACTCGCCTGGTGCCTCGCGCGGCCTCGTCGGATCGCCCTGTTGAGCTGTCTCATTCTCGCCGCTTCGGTAGCCGTGTATTGGAACTTGGGCAGCGGGTTTCTTCCGGAAATGGACGAGGGCGCGTTTGTACTGGACTATCGGACACCCGCGGGCACATCGTTGCAGGAGACGGACCGCATTCTGCGCAACATCGAAAAGCATCTGGCCGCCACTCCGGAGATCGAAAGCTATTCGCGCCGTACTGGCGCGCGTTTGGCGCTCGCCATTGCCGAACCCAATACTGGCGATTTCCTGATCAAACTCAAGCGGGACCGGAAACGATCGCTGGATGAGGTGACCTCGGAGCTGCGGGAAAAGATTACGTCGTCGGAAGCGGCGATTGACGTCGAGTTCCCTCACATCCTGGAAGATCTCGTCGGCGATCTCGCCTGGGCCCCGCAGCCCATCGAGGTCAAAATTACCCACAAGGATGAGGCCGTCTTCAAGGCGGTTGCCAAGTCGGTGGAAGAATGGCTGCCGAAAATACACGGGGTCGTCGATATCGTGAACCAGACCATCGTGATTGGCCCTGCTATCAACTTTCGGGTCGATCCGGAAAAAGCGCGCCGCGCCGGCTTCAGCGTCGCTGATGTCGCCAATCTCGAAGCGGCCATTCTCGACGGCCAACTCGCTTCGACCATGATTCGCGGCGACAGCCGGATCGGAATCCGGGTTCGCTATCCGGTCGAGGAACGAAGGGGTGTCGATCAGCTTCAAGCGCTGCTATTGACTTCGTCCGCTGGCGTAACGGTGCCATTGGCAAGTATCGCCGCCGTCGAGACGCAGGAAGGCCAAACCGAAATTCGCCGGGAGAATCTGCGCAACCTCTCCGCGGTAACAGCCCGGTTGGAGCGCCGCGACTTGGGCAGCGCAATGAAGGAGATTCAGGAACGGCTTCCCAGGGAAGTGAAGCTGCCGCCTGGCACAGACATCGAGTACGGCGGGCTATACCAGATTCAAAGAGAGTCGTTCTTGGGTCTGACGCAGGTTCTGATCATGTCGACCATCCTTATCTTCATCATCCTGGTGTTTGAGTTCCGCTCATTCGCTCATCCCTTTGCAATCCTCATTGCCACGCTCCTTTGCACCTTCGGTTCCCTGCTGGGGCTGTTGGTGACGGGGCAGACGCTGAACATCTCTTCGTTCATGGGCATCATTATGGTAGTCGGGATCGTTCACAAAAATGGCATTCTGATGCTGGATTCGGAGCAGCATTTTACGGGCCAGGGCCTGGAGCTGCGGGAAGCGGTCTTTCAGGCGGGCCGCCGCCGGCTGCGTCCGATCCTGATGACCGCTTTGGCTACAGTCTTCGGCATGCTCCCTCTTGCACTGGGAGTCGGCGCCGGCGCTCAAATGCTACAGCCTCTGGCAATAGCGGTAATCGGCGGCGTCACCGTGTCCATGATCCTCTCCCTGGTGATCACGCCGGTTGTCTTTTCGATGGTCCGGCGTCCGGCCATTGAGTCTCGCGGAATATAACGGCAGTTGTGGTCCGCCGGAATGCCCAACGGCGCGACGCCGTCATAGACCCAAGTGACAAGCTTGCCGCGAGCGGGCGCAACATCGCGGACGGCCGGCAGCTCGGTGTGATCCCCGCGGCCCCCGGCCTACCGGATGGAATCCCGCAATTGCATAAGCGCACTATCGGCCGAATCAAGCCGGATCAAGCCTGACCGCGGATAATCGAGGTCCACCACCGCGTACACCGTGATGGAGACCGCCAACGCATAAATGAATATATGCGGCCAACTTCGTGTTTGCCTCTTCGACATGGCATAGCCGGCAAGCAGGCCGCTAAGGAGCGCAACGCTGATGAGCAACGCCAGGATCAGGGGAGGCTGATGGGTATGCAACGCGACGGTTCGCGAAGTCGTAACGTCGATCATCTCGTTGATTGCGGGCAAAAGGAGCCGCGCGGCATTCTGCGTGGTGTCGGTTCGGCTCGCGGTCGTCGCCCGGCTCCAGATTCGCCCCTGTATCTTCGCTGCGTTTGCTATCTCAACGTCGGCGTCATGGAGTTCCGGAAGCTTGTCGTACACGCGTAGCCGCGAATCGAGATACTCGCGAAATAAGCGGCGCATCTCCACTTGCTCGCCGTCGGGTAACAGGTCGACGCGGAGATAGGCCGTCCCGATCGCGTTGGCTTCCTGGATAATCAACTGCCGCCGGGCTTCCAGCCGGGATGTTCCGCCGGCAAAGCTGAATGCCAGCAGGAGTCCGAGCAGCGCGAATACAGCTCCTTCGATTGCCCCGGTTCCCTCATGCGCGAACTCGCGATCTGCAGAGAGGCGCCGCCCCATCCGATAGCCGATTTCAAGGCACGCCAGCAGTCCGAAGAAGAGTAATGTCGCTGCTAGCGCCCCCCACTGTGCGGGATTCATAGACCTTTTGAGGTTAGCTTATCCTCCCGCGGCAGTCGCGAAGATTGGACCGGTGTATGGGAAAACTCCCACCGGAGCTCCAAAGGCTGCGCCGCGGCATCGGTGTCGATTCCTTCTTAACAATGCGCCATCCCCGATCTCTCCCGGGCATCCGCAAGAAGTGGCAAACCCTCTCCGCCGCGCCGGTGACGCCGGTGCCAACACTATCGCGCCTGGATCGAACGAATCATCCGGACGCTATGAACCCAGGCCGCTCAGTCCCGCAACGCAACGAACACCCCGTCGGGACTCTCCCGTTCCCCAACGCGCCACACTATCTCCCCTTTTCACCGCCAACATCGGAACCCGGACATTGAACTGCCAAACACCGCTGCAAGCGATGGTGCCCGTCCCGCATATCCACTTCAGAAAAACGGATTTTAGGCCCATCATACACGCTTTTCGGCGCGACTCAGGGCGGAAAAATCCCCGTAAGTTATTGATAGTTCGTGAAGGCAGAAGATGGCCCTCGCGTCGCACGGCGCTGGGCACACTCTTAGGCACACTTTTCAGGCATGTCTCCCGAGGCATCGTGGGCTCGACCTATCCGCCGAAGGCAGCGTGGCTCCTACCTGCCAGCTTACCCATTCGCTATGTAATCAGTGCTATCCGTTGGTGATGAACTCCGGGGTTTCATGACGTCCAGCTTGGGAAATGGCTTGTAGTTTGAAAATAAAGAACATCGGCGTCTATGGTGTCAATGTAAGGCGATAGAAAACACCCTGTTTTCAATGGCCTCTCCAAATGCCTCCGTTAATGGAGCAGTTTTGGAGCAGGAGCAAAAAACGCGAGCAGCGTTTTGACTGCCAGCCAGTCAGGCTGAACGTCCGCATCCTGCGGATCGAAAAACAAGGAGACATCATGACGCAAGAAGTATTCCCAGAGATCCAGGCCGCGACCCAGGCTCTGGAAAAGCAGATCGCTCTTACCGAAACGGAGATAGATCACATGAAAGAAACCATCGCAGGCAAGAAGCAACTCGTTAAAGGGTGGCGGAAGGCCATCTCGGCGGTAAGCCCGAAGCCTGCCACCCAGAAAAAGAAAGCAGCGGTGCAGCAGCAGTAAAGTCCGCCCTTAGGGGAGTTCGTAAGGGACTCCCTCCCCCACTTTCCCAATTCAAACAGTCGATCAGGCCGCGCTGCTTGTGCTGGATGCCATAAGAGCACGAATATCCCGTAGCGGAGGCTGACCGAAGAAGCGGCTGTACTCGCGATTGAATTGGCTCGCACTTTCATATCCCACTTCAAAGGCCGCAGTTGCGGCGTCCACGCCATCGACAAGCATGCGGCTTCGCGCGGCCTGCAATCGAAGTTGCTTCTGGTATTTAAGAGGACTCATCGCAGTCAGCTCCAGGAAACGATGGTGAAGCGTGGACACCGCCATGCCCGAGATTTTCGCAAGATCTTCTACGCGCAACGGCTGGGCGTAGTTCGTCTTGATCCAGGCAATGGCTTTCGCCGTCCTTTGGTTCTGATCGCCGAGGGTTGCGATCGTGCGAAGACGCGCCCCTTCTGGTCCTTTGAGAATTCGATACAGAATCTCGCGTTGGATTGAGCTGCTTAAAAACGGGATGTCCTCAGGCATGTCGAGCAACTCCACAAGTCGACGACACGCATCGAGCAGACCTGCTGTGGTCTCACCAGTCGCCATAGCCGGACTATCTGAAGCGGTTGAAGGAATTTCTTGTTGGCTAAGCAGATCACGAATCATCGGCATCTCAATCTTGAGCATCAAGGCGAGAAAGGGAATCTCCTCGCTTGCTTCGACGACCTGGCTGACCACCGGCAGATCCAGTGATGTCAAAAGGTATCGCGATTCATCGTAGAGAAATTTCTTGGCTCCCAACTCGACTCGTTTTTGGCCTTGGACTATAACGGTAATGTTTGGCTCGTACGTCGCGGGACACCGACCGGTCGGCGCAGTTCGTCGATGAAGAGACAGCCCCGGAACTGCCGTTGTCTGATCCTCTACCGAACCCAACAATGAGCCAATGCGCTCCTTCAGACCTGCACGTAGCTCGCTGATTTGGTTATGTTCTCGATGCTTGTTTTCTTGGGGTTTTTTCACGATCTACCCTCCCGCTCTACGTTTTCAGGATAGCCGGTACGTCGGACGAAATGCCAACTAATTCTGATACGACGGCAGAACTAGGCAAGAAATAGGAAGGATCGGGATACCGCCTTCAGTCGGAACGATCCTAACCTGGAGATGGAAAGAACAGTTCTCAACTTGGAGCAACGAATGAGTATGAGCAAGGTTTGGTTTATCACCGGAGCGGGTCGTGGGATGGGCGTTGATTTCGCCAAGGCTGCCTTGGCGGCAGGAGATTCAGTCGTCGCCACTGGCAGAAACCGTGAGGCCGTGTCGAAAGCCTTGGGTGAGTCCGAGAAGCTCCTCACCGTCACACTCGATGTGACGAAGCCCGCCGATTCTGAAGCTGCGGTAAGAGCAGCAATCGATCGGTTCGGGCGCATTGATGTCCTCGTGAACAACGCTGCAAACTTTTATGCCGGCTACTTCGAGGAACTGACACCCGAGCAGATGAATCAGCAACTAGCAGCGAGCCTGATTGGCCCGATGAACGTCACTCGCGCGGTTCTGCCGGTCATGCGCAAACAGCGCTCCGGACACATCATCTCGATCTCATCCACAGCGGGCCTGGTAGGTTTTGAGTTCGGCACTGCATACGCGGCCTCAAAGTTCGGCCTTGAAGGCTGGATGGCATCGCTCCACGGCGAGGTCGCTCCCTTCGGTATCGCCACGACGATCGTCAATCCAGGGTTCTTTCGCACTGAGCTTCTAACGGAGCAGTCGACGAACTACGCCGAACCTTCCATTGCAGACTACGATGAGCGCAGAGCAAAGCAGCTTGAGTTTTGGAAGTCTCAGAATGGTCAGCAATCCGGGGATCCAGCGAAGCTTGCCCAGGCGCTTCTGACCATTGCAAGCCAACAGCCGCCGCCGCGCCGCTTCATGGCCGGAGCGGATGCAGTTTCTACCGGCGACCAAGTCGTCGCTGATCTAAAGGCGCAAATCGATGCGTTTCGAGACCTCTCGTCATCACTTGCATTCGTCGAGGTCAAGAAATGAGGCAATCAGATTTCAGCCGACGCGGCTTCTTGGCCAAGACCGCGCTTCTCGGCACAGCGCTGGCAGTCGGAACGTCTTGTGCGTCATCAGAGCAAAACAGCGGCAATAAAAACAACGCGGGTTTTCAAGGGGAAAACAAAATGAAAAAACGAAAACTAGGAAATTTAGAGGTTTCGGAGATAGGAGCTGGTTGCATGAGTATCAGCGCCAACTACGGACCTCCCGCAGATAAAGCCCAGGGCATCAAGACCATTCGTGCAGCGTTTGAAAAAGGCGTCACGTTCTTCGATACCGCAGAAGTTTACGGCCCCTACACGAACGAAGAACTCGTTGGTGAAGCGCTCGCGCCGTTCCGCGACAAGGTATCCATCGCGAGTAAGTTCGGATTCAAGATTGACGGGACCATAGGACTCGATAGCCGGCCCGAGCACATCAGGAAGGTGGTCGAGGAATCGCT
Source organism: Acidobacteriota bacterium (assembly GCA_016185425.1). Lineage (GTDB taxonomy): Bacteria > Acidobacteriota > Terriglobia > Bryobacterales > Bryobacteraceae. The sequence goes on from JACPNQ010000009.1 coordinate 133,883, forward strand.
GAAGCGCCTAAATACTGACCGTATCGATCTTTACTACCAACACAGGGTCGATCCTGAGGTTCCCATCGAAGAAGTCGCTGGTGCGATCAAGGAACTCATCAAAGCCGGAAAGGTTCTGCACTTCGGTCTCTCTGAGGCGAGCGCCAAAACGATTCGCCGCGCACACGCGGTGCAACCAGTTGCAGCGATTCAAACTGAATACTCCGTCTGGCAAAGAGAGCCTGAACGAAACGGTGTCCTTCAAGCTTGTGAGGAGCTAGGAATCGGATTCGTTCCTTGGGGTCCTCTGGGAGAAGGTTACCTGACTGGGAAAATGGACGGCAATACCAGGTTCGACCCCCAAACGGATTTTCGATCCGAATTTCCTCGTTTTTCGCCTGAAAATCTAGCTGCAAACAGGCCTGTCGTTGAGTTGCTGAAGGGCGTTGCGCAAAAGTGATGACGTGGTATTTGCAGTCCCACGCCGTATGGCTTAAACTCTGGTACTCGTCCATCGGGTTTCTCCTTTTCGTGTGCTTGGCGGCTCACGTTCTGGAGTTTCTCCGATGGACTCCCGGATCTGTCAAACTGCTGCTGCCCCTCCCCGGCAAAGCCGGGGGGCCTCCTACGTTAGGCTAGATCTCGCGTATAGTGCGCTACGACACTGAATCGATTCTTTTGCATGCCAGGCCAAGCCCAGCCTTTTAGCCGGTAGATGTTTTCCTAAAATTCGTCGGGGAACTTTTTCGCCCATGCCGCAAGCTCTAGGAGTGTGTCCGAATATTCAAGTCGAATCTGCGTGAGAGCGCTCTCACGAGCCCTGTGCTTGGCACTAACAAGTACTTGAAGCTGCGAACTCACGAAAAAGTGGCAGAATCTAAGAGAAATCAAGCCTTTTCAGGCTTGGCACATCCGATATACCTTCAAGATGTTGTGCGCCGCGCACACCACGGCCCACTCGGCGCGCACTTTCGCCAAACCTCGGAATGAAAACCGTCGAAACCCTCGCGCCTCTTTAATCTGCCCGAACACTGGCTCCACAAATGCTTTGCGCGCCGCGTATATCGCAGCCCCCGCTTTGGTCTGCAACTTCCGCGTCATTCGTTCCACCCGGTTCGCCTTCGCCGGTACTCGCCCGCGCGGACTCTTCGTCTTCTCTCCGTGCTTCTGCCGTCCCGTTGCAATGAAGGCTTCGATCCGCTTTTCCGGCTCGGCCTCGGCCGCCAAATATTGCAGATTGCCGTCCGAACAATAGCCGCTGTCAGCCAGCAACTCTGTCGGCCGTTGTCCGGATTGCTCTTCCACTGCTTTCATCATCGGCACAACCTGCTGCACGTCGTTACCGGCCTGGGTAACCGCTTGCCCAACGATCAATTGGAAATTCGGCTCTACCGCGATCTGCGCGTTGTAGGCTTGCACAAATCCGTCAGTGGACTTCATGATCCGTGACTCTGGATCGGTGAAGTTATGCTGCGCCTTGGCTTGCGGTTCTGCCTGGTCAGCCGCCTTGCCGGCGGCTTCGGCCTCCGCCTTGGCACGCGCCTCCAACACCTTCATCGCTTCGCGAATCCGCCTCAACCGCGACTCCTGTCGTTGCAACTCCTCCGGCATCTCATCACCGTGCCTGTCCTTGCCATACAACTCATCCTCGGCGGCGTCGGCTGCCTCGGCACGGGCCAGCATCTCTCGCACCTGCTCGGCGATCCGCTCGTCCTGTTCCTTCATCCGCGCGTAGCTCATCGCTTTATGTTTACTGGCGTTGGCTTTCACCTTCGTGCCGTCCAGGGCTACCCGTCCCAGCTTCATCGCCCCGGCTTCCAACGTAATCCGCAGCACCTGCTGGAAAAACCCTTCCAGGGCTTGCAGGTGTATCTTTCGGAAATCGGCGATTGTCCGGAAGTCGGGCTGGTTCCCGGCGGCCAACACCCGGAATGCGACATCTTCCACCAATCGGCGTTGGATTTTCCGGGCGCTGTAGACGCCCACGCAATAGCCGTATACCAACACCTTCGTCATCATCCGCGGGTCGTACGGCGGTTGCCCGCGCAGTTCCTTCTCGTACACCGCGTAGATTGCGCTCAGATCCAGCTGATCCACAACGTCGCTGACGAAATATGCCAGGTGGTTCTCGGGGAGCCATTCCTGCAGGCTCGGCGGCAAGAGCAGGTCTTGCTCAGGCTGATAGGGTCGGTAGCCCTTCGACATACGACATTATCGCCCAATTCTGTTTTATCTATTCCCGCCAAGTGGAGGAATTCTCGGACACACTCCTAGGCTGCAAAAAGGAATCGCAGATCGGCGCGCCTGATCCGGCGCACATCAGCACGAGCTATGTTGAACGCGCCAACCTCACGATGCGCATGGGTATGCGCCGCTTCACCCGGTTGACGAACGCGTTCAGCAAGAAAGTCGAAAACCACGCCGCCGCAATCGCTCTGCACTTCATGTATTACAACTTCGCCCGTAAGCATCAGACGTTGAAGATGACACCCGCGATGGCTGCCGGAGTCACGAACAAACAGTGGACCGTCGATGACATCGTTGCGTTGCTCGAAGAATCAAACTGACCAAAATCAAGGACCGACTAACTTCGCAAGGATCAAAACGGGCACAAGCACCGATATTTTCAAACGCGCCCTGGCTCCCGCGAAAAAGATGGATCGCGGAGATCGCCTGACTCCCGAGATGCGAATCACGTTTGAGGACCTCGCCGAATTGATCCGGGCGATGACCGCGAGGCGTGTGGAAATCATTGTCGCCGTCAGAAAACAAGCAGCCGCCGTATCTGACATTGCAAAGCTCCTGCATCGTGACGGCGCAGCCGTCGCCCGCGACGTGAAAGTTCTCGAGGCGCTGGGATTGCCGACGACCACGCTCGAAAAAAACCGGCCACGGAGGGCGCAAGATCGTACGGCCGACAAGTACGAACTGGTCGCCACCATATAGCACCCCCACCACAAACGCATACATTAAGAGTCCTTATTCACAGATCTAAAAAATAAAGCTATCTCCCACTGCATCAATATTATACAGCCGATCCAACCATCCAAACAATCCGTTTTCCCCACCCAATCTGCTATTAATCAAATAGAAGAGCGCCCCGCGCTCCCAACAAATCCAAAGGCCTCTCCGGCGACCGACCAGGTCCAGCCCGAGAGGCCTTTTCATTTCCAGACCAAGGAGAAACTTATGACCAACGAAGAACGCGCCCAAATCGCCCGCGAAAACGGCGCCAAGTCCAAAGGCCCCGTCACCCCCGAAGGCAAAGCCAAATCCAGCCGCAATGCCATCAAATCCGGCGACTACGCCACCAACCTCGCACTGTTCGTCCCTCCTCACTCCGCCGTTCTCTGCAATGAGGACCGTCAGGCATACGCCAGCCTCATCGACGATCTGATCGACACCTACGAGCCCGTCAACTCGCTCGCCCTCTCTATCGTCCAGGGCATCGCCATCGCACGTTGGGAAATCATCCGCCTTCGCACCTGCATCACCACGCACTGGAACCTCGCCCTCATTCAAAATGCCCAAAAACCCAGCACGCTCATTCCGGAACTCGCCGAAGTGCAGGCAGTGACAAACGCTTCCGGTGAACTCTACGCATCTTCGGGCGCCGTGCGGCACATCAACCGCCAGATCGACCAGCTTGAACTTCGCATTACCCGGCTCGAACGCCGCCTCAAGTTCGTCCAGGTCAACTACCCCAAAACGGCCGAAAAACGAACCGCGCCAATCGAGGCTGCCGATGTTGAAAACACGCCACTTACACCCGCGGCGCCCGTGGAATCGATGGAAAACGAACCGCCCATTTACATCACCGAAAACAAGCCGGCCGTCATCGAAGCGTACAAAATGCAGTTCCCAGGCCGCAAAATCGTAATTCTCAACCCCGACCATGTCGCCAAAGGCATCGAAATCGACGACGACATGCCGGTCGCCCCTAGAAAAGTGGCATGAAACACTGACAACTTACTCTCGGCCTGGGGCGGACATACTCGAAGTGTGCCTATCTATCGCTCCAAAGCCACACCAAACGGCCGCGCCAGCGCGCGCAACTTCACCCCGTCAAACTCCACAACGTCTCCACTTACTCTCCCACCTACTCGCCGGCCCTCGAATTGCCCCTCCGCCTCGCTGACGGTCAACTTACCGGCGCTATCCCACTTATATGCACCCCTAAGCCAATCCGCCGGCCCCCCAGTCATCCGCGCGGTCCCCGAAACCATCAACCTTCCCCTCCCCGCAACCCGCCAATCGCTCTCCACCACTCCGCCCTCCCACACAAGACCCGTCAGCCGCCCCGCCACCTCCGCATCGCCGCCAAGCCGCACCACTCCGGACGCCCGGACCTTCGCCCCCCGCCATTCCCCCGTCACCGCCTGCAACGTCACCTTCTCCCCCTCCCGCCACACCGTCGCGCGGACGTTCTCCAGTACCCCAACCCTATGAGCCCGGATCTCCGCCTCCGCCGCCCCGCTTTGCCGCCGTTCCCCACCCATCCCCAAGGCTCGCGACAGAAACCCGGTCCCCCTCCACAATGGCCCCAGCACGCGCTCCAGATCCTCCAGCTCCACCTCCTCGGCGTCCATCGACAATCGGTGCGGCCGCACCGCCCCAGCCTCATACCGGTAACTCCCCGACCACGCCAACCCTCCCACGCTCGCGCGCAGTGCCGGCATCGTCAGCCGCTGCTGCTGCCATAACACCGTCGCAGCCGTCACCTTCACCGGCACAGCCAGCTCCGGCACCACCAGCTCCGCGCTCCGTACCTCCAACTGCCCCTTCCAAACGGGCGCCTCCATCCCCACCTGCCCCACCGTCAGCGCCCCCCGTATCTGCCCCGCCGTAAAGTCCTCCACCCACTCAGCCCGCAGCCCCAACGCCTTCATCCACCGCTGCAGCTTCTTTAGCTCATGCTGCTCTTTGCTCGCCCCGCGGCATTCCCAGGCCAACTCCGCCAGCCGGTAGTCGCACTCCACCTGCAGCGGCTGCCCGTCCAATTCCAGCTTCGCCGGCGACAGCCGCAGCACGCCGTCTCGCCACTCGCCCTTGAGCTCGTCCGCCTGCAGCCGGCTGCCCTCGCCCCATGTCCAATCCAACGCCGCCAATGTCGCCGAACCTGTTGCAGCCGCGCTGCTCTCCGCCACCCAACCGCCATCCAGCCACCCCGCCAGCTTCATCCCGTTGAAGTCCGCTCCCGGCGGCCGCAGCCACTCCGCCATCGGAGCCATCGAAAGCTCCTTCGCCGCCACCTCCGCCCGCCACGCCGGCTGCGTCAGAAACCGCTCCAGCTTTACATTCACCCGCAATGGCCGCTTCGGGTCTGTCTCCAACACCAGCGTCTGCGCCCCTAGTGCCAGCGTGCCCGTGTACCCCACAGACACCGACGCCGCCCGCGGCGGCTGCGTCCAGTGGTGCAGCTCGGTTAAATCCAGTTGCCCCTTGATCTGCAACGCCGACACCGGCCCGCTGATCTCCGCCCGGCTCTTCACCGCCCCCTGGACCCCGAGGTCCGGCGATCCGGCAAGTTGCGCCAGCTCCTGCAAGGCGCTCCGCTCCAATTGGACCTGGAGGTCGACCCTTGGCTCACTGGGCGTATCGCGAAGCCTCCCCTGTGCGGTCACTCGCCCCAACCCTCTAGCCATCCGGTCCGTCCGCGCCATCTCGCCCACAAACCAGATGTCGAAGGTCCCCTCCCCGGACGACGAGAAGTCGATGTCCGCGTCAGTGAAGTAATAGGCCGACTTCCGGTCTTCCAGCTTAAAGTTCAGCCGCCCCCGCCTGACCTGCAGCTCCGGCATCCGCGCCGGTGTCCCGCCATTCACTCCTGGAGCCGTCCCCGTCCCCCGGAAGTTCCAGGCGCCGTCGGCCCGTCTCATCAGGTTGACGTGTGGCTTATCCAGGCGAAGGCTGGAAAACTCCAGCCGGCCCGCCAGCAGGCTCAGAATCCGGATACGGACCACCAGGTCATCCACATAGGCAAACGGCTCCGCCGAGATCTCCGGCCGTTCGTGGATCAGGACCTTTCGGACACTGAACCCCGGGCCCGTCAGCAGATGAATCCGAACCGCCCCAATCTCGACTTTCCGGCCAAGAGCCGATTCCAACCCCGCCCGAATCCGGGGCCCAAACCGGTCGGCATTCAGAAACGGCGCCCCTCCCAACACCACCACCAGGCCCAGCACAAGCCAGCCAAGCCGCCGCTTCATGTCAAACGCTCCCGCACCGCCGCATACCCCTCCGGATCGTCGGCGTCCATCACCACTCCCGGGTCGTCAACCTCCACAAACGATCGCGCAAAGGTCCTCACTACGTCTCGGGCCGCTCCGTCGGCCGGAGTCGCCAACAGAGCCTCGGCCACCGCGCGCCGCACCCATACTGGATGCCCATGCCGCCCTTCAAACGACGGCTGCACGACCATCCCTGGTCCTCCCGCCGCCACCAGTCGAACGGTCGCCTCGCGGACATGCGCGTAGTCCACCGGGCTGAACAGAACCGCCTCTCCCGCAACCGCCGACAGCCCCGTCTGCAGCGAGCTCAGTTGCCCGCGGTCCGCGTCCGCGTTGTACACGACCCGCGCCTCACCCAGTCGCTGGCACTCCCCCAAAAGTTCCTCCGCTCCCGGCCGCAGTACCACCACGACCTCCGGGCACACCGCTCCAAACAGCCGAATCAGCCGGTCCAAATACGTCTCCTCACCCCACCGCAACAACGCCTTCGGGAACCCCATCCGCCGCGACAACCCAGCGGCCAAAATCACGCCGGACGGCCTCACTTCAATAGCGCTCTCGAAGCTTCGGTCTGGAAGATCGACTTCGAATGCTCCCGCCACGCCGCATCCGGGTTCCGCCGCGCCGCGATCATCTCGGCCACCACCGACACCGCAATCTCTTCCGGCGTGATCGCCCCAATCTCAAATCCCATCGGCGCAAACAAACGGTCCAGCCCCGTCCTCGGCACGCCCTCTTTCTCGAGCTCCTTCATCACCCCGATCACCTTCCGCCGGCTCCCGATCATCGAGATGTACCGCGCCGGCGTCGACAGCGCCCACCGCAGCACCCGCATGTCGTCCCGATGCCCGCGCGTAACGATGATCAGGTAGCTGGTATCCCGGATCGTTAGCTTCGGGAACAGGTCCTCATACTCCTCGGCGTGGATCTCCTCCGCTTCGGGGAACCGCTCGCGGCTGGCGTACTGCTCCCGATTGTCGATCACGGTGACAGAGAACCCGGCCAGCGTCGCTACCTTGCTCAGGCTCTTCGAGATGTGACCCGCCCCGAAGATATAAGCCTTCGGCTGAGGAACGATGGCTTCCACGAACACCTCCAGTTGCCCTCCGCAGATCAGCCCGTTATCGTAGGCGGCGTCCTGGCCCAGCGAGAACTTCATCTGGCGCGGCCTCTCGGTGGCGATTACCTCTCGCGCGGCGTTCCAAACCTCCGCCTCCACACACCCGCCGCCGATCGTTCCCAGCATTGACCCATCCTCCCGTACGAGGAGCTTGGCGCTTTCGTAGCTCGGGATCGACCCGTTCACCTGCACAATGGTCGCCAGGGCGCATTTCTGCCCGATTCGCCGTAGCCGAACGATCTCGTCAAACAGGTCCATCGGAGTAATTCTACCAGCGCCCATGCGACCATAGAATGGATGGCTGTTCAGAACCTCCAAAATCACTCCCAGCGAGTGCCCGGCTTCCTCGCGGTTGGGGCATTGCTCTTGCTGACCTTTATTGGCGGCGCCGTCAACCTCTACAAGTCAGTCGGCGATCACCAGCGGCTCTACAGCGCCGCGCTCGTTCCGGTGCTCACCGCCTGCGTCTTCTTCGTCGGCATGTTTGCCCGGCGCTTCGCGCTCAGGGCGCAGGACCGGGCCATCCGTGCCGAGGAGAGCCTACGCCATTACATCCTCACCGGCAAGCCGCTCGACGCGCGCCTCGAGCCTCTCCAGGTCGTCGCCCTCCGCTTCGCCGGCGACGACGAGTTCCCCGCCCTCGCCACACGCGCCGCCGAACAGAACCTCGCCCCGGCCGACATCAAGAAACAAGTCAAATACTGGCGACCCGATACCTATCGGGTCTAGCGCGGGAATAGGGCCGAATAGGCTTCCAGGTATTTCAAGCCCGATCCGGTGTTGTAGATGACCATCCGCTCGTCGGGCTTCAGGAAGCCGCTTGCGAGCAGCTTGTCCAACGCCGCCATGCACGCCGCGCCTTCGGGGGCAACGAAAAGACCCTCGTCGGTTGCAAGCTGTACGCCGGCGCGCATCATGTCGTCGTCGGACACAGCGACCGCCGTGCCGCCGGACGCCCGAACGGCTTGGAGGACAAGGAAATCGCCGAGCGGCTTCGGCACGCGCAGGCCACTCGCCACCGTCGATGCGCCCTGCCAGAACTCGCTTCGTTCCGCGCCTTGCTCGAAGGCGCGGACCACCGGCTGGCACCCTTCCACCTGCACCGCGATCATCTTCGGCCGCTCGGAGCCGATCCACCCCAGCTCCTCCATTTCGTCGAAGGCCTTCCACATCCCGATCAGGCCCACGCCGCCACCGGTCGGGTAGAAGATCGCGTCGGGCAGCCGCCACATCATCTGCTCAGCGAGCTCGTAGCCCATCGTCTTCTTGCCCTCGATGCGGTAGGGCTCTTTCAACGTCGAAACGTCGAACCAGCCCTCGCTCTCCCGCCGCTCCGCCACGATCTTGGCGCAGTCCGAGATCAGTCCATCCACCAGCGTGACCCTCGCTCCAAAGGCCTTGCACTCGATGTAGTTCGACTGCGGCACATCCTTCGGCATGAAGATGTGGGCCTCGATGCCGGCCGCGGCGGCATATGCGGCCATGGCGCTGGCGGCATTACCGGCGCTCGGAATCGCCACCTTTTTGATGCCCAGCTCGACGCACATCGACACGGCGCAGGAGAGCCCACGTGCCTTAAAGGAGCCGGTCGGGTTGATGCCTTCGTCCTTAAGCCACAGATTCTTGAGACCTCCGTATCTTTTGAGCTTGAGAAGCGGTGTCCACCCTTCGCCCAGCGACACCATGGCGGATGGCTTCGAAACAGGGAGCACAGGAGCGTACCGCCACATCGATCGCGGGCCGTTGGCGAGCCAATCGCGGTTCCAATTCTCGCGCGCGGTCTTCAGATCGTAGCGGACCAGGAGCGGCATGCCTGTCCGGGAGAGGTTTTGGACAGTGCCGGCTTCGTAGCGTTCACCGGTTACGCTGCATTCCAGGTGGGTAACGGTAGTCATCGGGAAGCCCTCATGATATCGCGTTGCACGCTTTTGCCCTCCCATACGTCATACTCTCTAGCACGTGGCTCACGAGTCCAACACCTTCCCCTTTTTCATTGGCGCCGGCATCCTGTCATTGACAGGCCTGTACTTCTATGCCAGCGACATGACTCCGGGCGCAATCGTCATTGAGTGCGCGGCGCTGCTTTTCCTGACGGTCGGCTACCTCCTGAAGCGCCGATATAGGACCTCCAAATGACCCTGCTCTGCGCCCTCTTCTTATTCGCCGCCGAGGAGGTGGTCCTCCGTACCGGGTTCCGCCTTCCAGCGGATAGGCACGAGGTGGCCGGCGAGAACCTCGTGCTGCATACGGCCAATGGGACGGTGGAGATCCCGCGGTCGTCTGTTGCATCGATAGAGAGGGTCGAGACTGCCCCGGCACCCGCCCCGCCGATGACCGTACCTACGCCACCCATTAAGGCTCCGGAAGCCCCAAAAGGGCCCAAAGAACACCTTCGCGACGCGGCGGATTTGACCGGTCTGCCGCCCGAGATCCTGCTCTCGATCGCCAGGATCGAGTCGGCCTTTCAGACAAACGCCCGGTCGCCCAAGGGCGCCATCGGGGTGATGCAACTGATGCCCGGCACTGCAAAAGCGCTGAACGTGGACCCCAATGACACCAAGGAGAATATCGAAGGCGGGGCACGGCTCCTCCGAGACCTCCTGCTCAAGTACGAGAACTATCCCGACCAGGTTTACAGAGCTCTCAGCGCCTATAACGCCGGGCCCGGCGCTGTTCAGAAGTACAATGGCATCCCACCGTACCGGGAGACCCAGGCCTATGTCGAGAAGGTCCTGAACGAATATCACCGCTTGAAGACACAGAAGCCCATTTCCCGCTAACCTTTTACCCCCGTCGCGCATCGTATACTTTAAGTTTAGGAATAGGAGGCTTCCGGATGAGCCGCAAGCTGCAATTCATAATTACCGTCTTTTCACTCTGCCTGGTGGGAATGCTCCTGCTGGGCGCGGTTAACAAATCGACCTCCTCTCCGGAAGAGACCTACCGCCACATCGGCGTCTTCACCGAAGTGCTCTCGAAGATCAAGAGCGAGTACGTGGAAGAGCCCGACATGAAGAATGTAACGCTCGGCGCGTTAAACGGGCTGCTGGAATCGCTCGACCCGTATGCCAGCTACTTGTCGGCGGATCAGTTCAAGCAGTGGCAGAAGACGAAGGCCGAAGCGAAGGGCTGGACAGGACTTGTCCTTGCGAAGCGGTTCGGCTACGTCGCGGTGGTCGATTCGGTACCGGGTTCGCCGGCGGATAAGGCAGGCCTTTCGACCGGCGACATGATTGAAACGATCCAGAACGTGAACACCCGCGATATGCCCCTCGCCTATGCCGAGATGATGCTGCTCGGCGACCCGGGCACCAACGTCGAGCTCGGGGTGCTTCGCTTCCGCAATCCTGAGCCCAGCAAGATCGCCATCGTCCGCGGACCGATCCAGTGGCCGGCCGTTGCTTCGAAGATGCTGCCCGACAGTGTAGGACTGGTGCAGGTTTCAACTCTGGAAGCCCATCGTTTGGCGGACGTGACCACGGCCGTACAGAATCTGGAAAAGCAGGGCGCGAAGAAGCTGATCCTCGATCTTCGCAACTGCTCCACGGGCGTGCCGGAAGACGGCGTTGCCCTGGCGAACCTGTTTGTGAGCCAGGGGCGCCTGGCGTTCTCGGTGGGCCAGAAGGTGGCGGCGCAATATTACGAGGCGGCGGCGGCGAAGGCGATCACGAAGCTGCCATTGACCGTAACCACGAATCGCGGCACGGCCGGAGCGGCCGAGATCGCGGCGTCGGCGCTGTATGACAGCCAGCGCGCCGAGATCGTCGGTGAGCGCACCTACGGCGACGCGGCGATCCGCAAAGCAGTGGTGATGGACGACGGCACGGCGGTGATCCTGTCGATCGCCAAGTTCCATAGCGCCAATGGGAAAGCTCTGCAGGATACCGGCGTGATGCCCTCCGTTCCGGTGGCTGACCTGGAGCCGGCCGAACTGAACGACGAAGAAGGCGCGGCGACTCCGAAGAAGGAAGAGAAGCCCAAGTCGAACGAGGACCTGATTTTGAAAAAGGCCGTTGAGATCTCCCTGAAGGGACTGAGCCCGGCCGAAGCCCAGGCCGCGCAAGCTCTGCGCGAAGCAGCCCGCAAGGCGGCCTCCGAACACGGCCAGGACCCAACCCTGGGCCCCTTGAACATCCCCAAACCTTAAGTAACGAGAGTACGACCACGATCTATGCCCATTTACGAGTACCGCTGCCAGAACTGTCACGAGGTCTTCGAGGTTCGGCAAAAGTTCTCCGACGAGCCCATCGCGACACACGCCGTGTGTGGCGGCAATGCACAGCGCCTGCTGTCCACGCCGCAATTTCACTTCAAGGGCTCCGGTTTCTACATCACCGACTACGGGAAGGGCGGCAACAAAGCGCCCGGCGCCAAGACGGATGGCAAGACCGAGGCTAAGGCCGAACCAAAGACGGAAAGTAAGACCGAGTCGAAGCCCGCTGCAACTCCGGCGGCGTCCACGAAGACCGATTAGTTCCAAGGGAAATTCTAACCCCGGCCAGCCAAAGGCATTTTGGTGGCCATGATCGTCATCGTCAGGATGTTGGCGTCGAGGGGGAGGTTGGCCATGTGGAGGACCGCGTCGGCGACATGCTGGACGTCCATGCGAGGTTCGATCATCATCGTGCCGTTGGCTTGGGCGACACCCTGGGTCATGCGGTCGGTCATTTCGGTGGCGGCGTTGCCGATGTCGATCTGGCCGCAGGCGATATCGAACGGCCGGCCGTCGAGCGCGATGGACTTTGTAAGTCCCGTGATGGCGTGTTTGGTTGCGGTATAGGGAGCGGAGTTGGGGCGGGGGGTTTGCGCGGAGATCGAACCGTTGTTGATGATGCGGCCGCCTTGGGGGTTCTGGTGCTTCATCATGCGCATCGCCTCCTGCGCGCATAGGAAGGCGCCGGTGAGATTCACGTTGACGACCGAGGACCACTGGTCGAATGTCAGATCGTCCATCGGTATCGCGGGCGCACCCATGCCGGCGTTGTTGAAGAGCACGTCGAGACGGCCAAACACCTCTTTGGTTTTGGCGAAGAGCGCCCTGACCGCGGACGGGACGGTGACATCGGTTGGAACCGCGATGATCCCCGTGCCTTGAGCGGCGGTTTTTTCGAGTTCGGCGGCACGGCGGCCGGCGATGACGACGCTGTAGCCGTTGCGGTTCAGAGTGAGGGCAACGGCGCGTCCGATCCCGCTTCCGGCGCCTGTTACAAGGGCCACTTTGCCAATGGTTTGCATCGTTCCAGGATATTCGATTGGGTATATGCTGGGGACGTGCGGAGCCTCCTGTTTGTTTTGATTTGCCTGGCGGCGAATGGCCAGGAGCCGGTGCGTTTCAATCGCGATGTCCGGCCGATCATGTCCGATACGTGCTTCCGTTGCCACGGGCCGGACCGCGCGAGCCGCATGGCAAATCTGCGGCTGGATTTGCGGGAAGAGGCGCTAAAGCCAAACCGGAAAGGATTGGCGCCGATCGTTCCGGGCGATCCGGAGAAGAGCCACATCATTCAGCGGATCTTTGCCGCCGATGGCCAGGTTATGCCTCCCACTTACTCGCACAAAACGCTGACGGCGGCGCAGAAGGATACGATCAAGCGCTGGGTGGCGGAGGGCGCCAAGTATGAGGGGCACTGGGCATATGAGCCGGTGCGGCGAACGCCAGGAGCTTCGATCGACGGGTTTGTTCGCAAACGTTCGCCGGAAGCCGACCGAAGGACTCTCATTCGGCGCGTATCGCTCGATTTGACCGGTATTCCGCCGATGCCGGAGGAGGTGGATGCGTTTGTCAATGACGCGTCGCCGAATGCGTACGAGAAGCTAGTCGACCGGTTGATGGCGTCGACGCGGTATGCGGAGAAGCAGGCAATGCACTGGCTGGACGCAGTGCGGTACGCGGATACGGCGGGTTTCCATGGAGACAATCCATTTCCGGCGTGGCCGTACCGCGACTATGTTCTGCAGTCGATTCATGAGAACCAGCCCTTCGACCAGTTCACGCGGGAGCAGTTAGCAGGGGACCTGCTGCCCAATGCGACGGCCAGGCAGAAGACCGCGTCGGCTTACAACCGGATTTTGCGTGTGTCCGCCGAGGGAGGTCTGCAGCCGAAAGAGTATCTGGCAAAGTATGGGGCGGACCGGGTCAGGACTACGTCCGCGGTCTGGATGGGGTCGACGATGGGCTGCGCGGAGTGCCATGACCATAAGTTCGATCCCTTTACAGCACGCGATTTCTACTCGATGAAGGCATTCTTCGCGGATATCAAGGAGACGGGACTGGTTGCCGATAAGGGGCCGAATGCCTGGGGTTCGCAGTTGGACCTGGCGACGGCAGAGCAGGCGGCAAAGCGGCGCGAGTTGCGAGCGGCTGTGGATGCGGCGGGACGCGTGTTGGAGAAAGGGCGCCAGGATGAGGCGTCGCTGCTGAGGCGGAACGCCGCGGGGGAATTGCAGTGGATCTACCAGAGGCCCGTGGCCGCGGTGGCGAGACAGGCGACGCTGACGATCTACAACGACGAGGTCCCGCCGTCGGCGAATACGCCGAAATCGACCAGGCCAGGAAATGGGCTCGTGGTTGCATCCGGCCCGAATCCGGAGAACGAAACTTACACGATTACCATCGCACCGGGCGCGGGTAAGTGGAGCCAACTTGGCGTGCAGTTGGTACAGGATGAGTCCCTTCCGGGGCTGGGAGTGGCTCGTGGAGCGGACCGGCTGATGATATCCGAGATGGAAGCCGAACTGAATGGAAAGAGCCTGCGGTTTGTTGCGGCCTCATCGAGCATCAGGCTGCAGAACTTGGACCAGAACCCGTTGAACGCAATTGACGGAGAGGCTTCGACAGGCTGGGGCGGATCACCCTATCACGACGGGGTACTTCCCTTCCTCGCCTTGCGGCTGGCTGAGCCGCTGGTTACGGCGGTGGACTCAAAGATTGTGGTGCGGCTGCGCCACGACACACCGTACCGTCATGCCACGGCGGGGCGAGTTCGGATTGCGTTGTCGCCGGGGCTGGCGATGCCACCGATGGCTCCGGCCAGCAAGCGGCATGAGCCGATTGAGAAGAGCTTGCCCGCGCCGGTACTGGCTGCATTGAAGAAGGCGGCGGCGGAGCGGAAAGAAGAAGAGGCGGCCCTGATTGCCCAGGCGCTCGATTGGACGGACGGCGGGCGAACGGCGTTGGTGGCGGACTGGAAAAAAGCGTTGGCGCGGATGGACGCGTTTGAACTCTCTGTACCACGGGTAATGGTTAGCGAGGCGGCGACGCCCGAGGCCACGCGGATATTGAGCCGGGGGAACTTCATGGACGAGTCGGGCGCGGTGGTGGAACCCGCTATTCCGGCCTTCCTCGGAAAGTTGCCAGCGCCGGGGCGGGCGACGCGGCTCGATCTGGCGAATTGGCTGGCAACGAAAGACAATCCGCTGACCGCGCGGACCTATGTCAACCGGCAGTGGCGGTTGTTTTTCGGCGTGGGGCTTTCGAAGGTATTGGAGGACCTGGGGTCGCAGGGTGAATGGCCGGTATATCCGGAGGTACTCGACTACCTGGCCGCGGAGTTTATGGATTCCGGCTGGAACCGGAAGCATGTTACTAAGTTGATTGTGATGAGCGCAACGTACCGCCAGAGCTCGGATGGAGTTAGTGAGCAGGATCCAGATAACCGGCTGCTTGGGCGGCAGAACCGGCTGCGCGTGGACGCGGAGGTGGTGCGGGACATTGCGCTCTCCGTGTCGGGTCTGTTGACTGAGAAGTTTGGGGGCCCGAGCGTGCGGCCTTACCAACCGGAGGGTTACCTGGGGGCGTTGAACTTTCCGAAGAGGGACTACTCGGCAAGCAAGGGCGCTGATCAATACCGGCGTGGACTCTACACATTCTGGCAGCGGACGTTTTTGCACCCGAGCATGGTGACGTTCGATGCGGCGTCGCGCGAGGAATGCACGGTAAACCGGTCGGTTTCGAACACACCGCTGCAGGCGCTGGTGCTGTTGAACGATCCAACGTTTGTGGAGGCAGCGCGAGTGTTTGCGCAGAACACGCTGCGCGGGGCAGGCGCGGCGACGCCGGAGGCTCGGGTGAATTGGGCGTTCCGCCGGGCGTTGGGGCGGATGCCGTCGGCGGAGGAACGCGGCATACTATTGGACCTTTACAGGAAGGCCGCGGCCAAATTTGACGGCGATCCCGCGGGAGCGCGCGCCTTTACGAATGCGGGCGATGCGCCGGCGTTGGTTGGGGCGAACCCTGTCGAGTTGGCTGCGACGATGACGGTGACGCGGGCGATTCTGAACCTGCACGAGACGATTACAAGGAACTAACGATGCAGACGAGACGGGCGTTTTTGACGAGATCGATGGCCGGGGCGTTGGGAATGACGGCGCTGAACCAGTTGATGGCGAAGGGCGCCATTTCGCCGTTGCATCATCCGGCCAAGGCGAAGCGGGTAATTTTCCTGTATCAGGCTGGCGGGCCGTCCCACTTGGAGACGTTCGACTATAAGCCGAAGCTGGCAGAGATGCATTTGAAGCCGATGCCGGAGTCGTTTACGAAGGGACAACAGATCGCGCAGCTACAGGGGAAGCCGCTGATTTGTTACGGGCCGCAGTTGGGGTTTAAGAAGTTCGGCAAATCGGGACAGGAGATTTGTGACTTATTTCCGCACATTGGCTCGATTGCCGACGATGTGTGTATTGTGCGGTCGATGTGGGGAGAACAGATTAATCACGATCCGGCGCATACGCTGATGAATACGGGGTCGATCCTGGCCGGGCGTCCGAGCATGGGATCGTGGGTGCTGTATGGGTTGGGCGCGGAAACTGAGGATTTGCCGGGGTATGTGGTGTTGATGTCGGCCGGCCGCGGCGGGCAGATGCAGCCGATCGCGGCCCGGCAGTGGTCGGCGGGTATCTTACCGAGTAAGTTACAGGGCGTCAAGTTAAACTCGGTCGGCGATCCCGTTTTGTATATTCAGAATCCGGCCGGGCTGGGTGCG
Source organism: Acidobacteriota bacterium (assembly GCA_016185425.1). Classification (GTDB taxonomy): domain Bacteria; phylum Acidobacteriota; class Terriglobia; order Bryobacterales; family Bryobacteraceae. The sequence continues at coordinate 150,193 of JACPNQ010000009.1, forward strand.
GAGTTACAGAAAGATTCGATTGACGCGGTGGGAGCGCTAAACAAGGCGGCCTACAAGACCGTCCACGATCCGGAGATCATGACTCGCGTGAGCCAATATGAGATGGCGTTCCGGATGCAGACTTCGGTGCCGGGGCTTGTGGACATGTCGAACGAGCCGAAGAAGGTGTTGGAGGCTTACGGCGCAACTCCGGGAGATGGGTCGTTTGCTTCGAATTGTTTGCTGGCGCGAAGGCTTGCGGAGCGCGGAGTGAGGTTTATTCAGCTTTATCACCGGGATTGGGATCATCATGGCGGCGTGAAGTCGAACGTAACGTTGAAGGCGGAAGAAGTGGACCGGCCGACGGCTGCATTGATCAATGATTTGAAAGAGCGCGGGATGTTGGATGAGACGCTGGTGATCTGGGGCGGCGAGTTCGGGCGGACGCCGATGTCGCAGGGCGGCGATGGGCGGGACCATCACATCAAGGGATTTAGCTACATGATGGCTGGGGGTGGAATTCGCGGAGGGATTTCCTACGGCGCGACGGATGAGTTGGGCTATGCGGCCGTGGAGAAGCCGGTGAGCGTGCATGATTTCCACGCGACGATGTTGCACTTGTTGGGGATCGACCATTTGCGAATGACAGTGAAGTTCCAGGGGCTGGATGCCCGGCTGACGGGAGTTAGCGGAGAAGTGGTGAAGGATATTCTGACTTAGTCAGGCATGGTCAACCGATTCCGGAAGCTTACTTCTTCCTACCGGAATCCTCCAGGATCTTCCCGTCCGGCGCTACTGTAACTTCAACGTCCTTCCCGCGCGGGTTTCTCAACACAACCTCGTAGCCCGCCATTGCGTCCTTCCCGTCCTTCACGTCCGTCATGGCCATGACGGTCTTAATAGAAGCCTTGGGATATTTCGCGCTCACTGCCTGCCGGACGGCGGCCGGCAGCTCATTGGCCGCGATCTCCTTCTCCCAATTCTGGATCGTACCATCCTCGCTGATATCCGCTTCCAGATTCTGGCCGCTCTGTCTGAACTCGATGTCGTAGAGAACGATCTTGTTCTCTTTCTCCTTCGACCATTTGTGGATTTCCGGATTGGGAAATCTGGCCGTCAACGCGCTCATCACCTTGGCGGGTATTTTGTCGACATTCGCCTTGCCCTTGGACTGAGCAGCGGCAGGGGCTGGACTCAGCAGCACTACGGCGAACACCGTTGCGAACAACGCGTTGACCGGGGACTTTAAACTGCTCGAGACCATCGGTGCCTCCATATACTGCGATGCGGTGATTACGATACCAGATTGCATACAGATCAGGCGAGCTGATCCGTTACGAACATGCAACCGGGGCTGTGCGTAATGACGATTTCAAGTTTCGCTTGTGTCAAGACGACTTGCGTTGTGACGCCACATGCCCAAAAGACCGGCACCTCACCCTCGCGCACTGTGACGCGGTCGCCAAAATCGGGGCGATCGAGATCCGAAATTCCAATTGCCGTGGAATCGCCAAAATGAACGGGAGTTCCGTGCGCATTCGGGTAGCGGGAGGTAATGAGAATCGCCTCAATCGCTTGCCGTGGTGTAAGGGGCCGCATTGTCACAACCAAGGGGCCAGCGAATGGACCCGCGGGAGTGCATGGCATGTTGGTCCGGTACATGGGGACGTTACAACGTTCCTCAATATGACGAACTGGCAGGCCCGCTCGCTGCATGGCGGACTCGAAGCTGAATGAGCAGCCGAGGAGGAAGGTGACCAGATCCGAGCGCCAGAGGTGGGCGATATCTGTCAACTCCTCTACCAGCACGCCATGCCGGTAAACGGCGTACTTTGGGATGTCGGTACGGATATCGGATCCCGGTGCAGTGTTGCGCGGCTCCCACGAACCCGGATCGGTCACTTCCAGAAGTGGACACGGTTTGGGATTCCATTCACAGAAGCGGAGGAAGTCGCCGGCCAGCCTTTCCGGAAGAATGACTATGTTGGCTTGGAGGTAATCCGGCGCGAGACCGCACGTGGGTCCTGTTAAGAGGCCAGAACGAGCCTGCGCGCGAACATCGGCGCCACTCAATGAATTCGTGCTCATGGTGCGTTTTTGAGGACGGGCACGTTGCGTAGGCGAAGGGCCAGAATCATACCGGCCAGCGGCACCAGGGCCAATAGAAGGAATCCGGTTTGGAAGTTGCCGCTGGCATTGTTAAGGAGACCGATCGCATAGGGACCAGCGAAACCACTCAGATTCCCCAACGAATTGATGAGCCCGATCCCGCCTGCCGCCGCGGCACCGGACAGGAACTTCGACGGCAGAGGCCAGAACGGCCCATGACTACTGAGGAGGGCCGCGTTGGCGATCGTCAGGAATAAGACCGTAAGAATCGGCCCCTGCACCAGCGCGCACCCGAGAAACCCGAGGGCGGCAACAGCGGAAACAGCCGCGATGTGCAGACACCGCTCTCCGGTACGGTCTGAGTGCGCCGCGACCATTACCATCGCGATCATGGCAGCGAGACTTGGAATCGCCGAGACGAAACCGACCTGTAAGTTAGTTAACCCTGAGAAGCCGCGGACAATTTGCGGCAGCCAAAGGCTGAGCGCGTATTGGCCAAACGAAGCGCTGAGAAATATGAGCAGACCCAACTGCCACACGATTGGATTGGAGAGCGCCTGGGTGACGCTGAAGCTATGACGTTCCAGGCACTGGTTCCTCTCGACAGACAAACGGTCTGTCAGCCACTTGCGTTGTTCCGGCCGCAACCATGCGGCATTCTCCGGCCGATCGGGTAAGAATCGCCAGACGGCCACACCAAGCAAGACGGCCGGAAGGCCCTCCAGGAGAAACAGCCACTGCCATCCCTTGAGGTCTAGCCATCCATCCAGGCCGAGCAGGGCGCCGGATACCGGTCCGCCGATTATTCCCGAGGCAGGGATGGCCGTCATGAATCGAGCGATGGCGCGAGCGCGAGCCTCGTTCGGATACCATCCGCTGAGATAGAAGATGATACCCGGGAAAAAACCGGCCTCCGCGATGCCGAGTAAGAACCGCAGCACATAGAAGCTCAGCGGCCCCTGGACGAACATCATGCCGGCGGCGATGAGTCCCCATGTGACCATGATTCGCGCGATCCAAAGCCGTGCCCCTGTGCGGGCCAGGATGAGATTGCTCGGCACTTCAAAGATTGAATACCCGATGAAGAATATGCCACCGCCGAAGCCGTAGACGGCGGGGCTCAGACCGAGGTCGTGATTCATTTGCAACGCGGCGAAACCGACATTCACCCGGTCCAGGAAGGAGACGACATACAGAACGAATAGAAACGGGATGAGCCGCCGGCTTACGGCGCGGAGTGTGGAATGTTCGAGCGTCGACTCGTGGTTGACTAAGCCAGATGATGAATCGCGGCCGTTTAGATTCAAGACTCACCTCGACACGTGATTCGCCGCGGATGGCGACTCGGGGTCCAAGGATACACTACGCGATCGGAGTTGTCTCGGGCTTAGTAGACCAGCCACACACCCGGCGTGGCGACTTCGAGGAGATGGCCGTCGGGATCGCGGAAGTATAGGGATTCGCCGCCGCGCTCCCACTTTTGCCGCTTCTCGATTTCGATGCCGTTGGCAGCGAGCCAGGATTCCCAATCCGCAAGGGCCGTTGCCGGAATGGAGAAGGCAACATGGAGCCGGCCATCGCCGTCGGTATCATCGGTGCCACCTTTACGGAATAGGAGAAGCACCGTACCGTTCGGAACGGCCATGGCGCACAGCCGGTCGAAGTCCGCGATGCATTCGAAGCCGAAGACCCGGTTGTAGAACTCGACGGAGCGCTTGGGATCGTCAACGTAAAGAGCCGACTCGAGAAGGCCGCCTAACGCGGGGACACGGGACATGGCCGCCTACTGCACGCGGGTCTGCACGGGCATCGCGGCGAACTCGTCGTCGGTGGCGCGGGCGGGCGGCTTACGGCGCAGCCCCTCTCTCGCGATGGAGAGAGAGCGCTCAGCGGCGCGAATGGCGGCGTGATACGTGCTCTCAGCGCCTCGGATATCCTCCGCTTTTATACCGCTGTGGACGAAGTGATCGAAGAAGCGCTCATAGCGTTCGAGCTTAAAGCGAGCGTGGATGATCGTGTCGCAATCGAACTCTTCCACGATGCTCGCGGGCTGCCATTGGCCACGGACTTCCCGCGTGATCTGATCGATACGCTTGACTGTCTCGCCGGGCAGGAGCGTGATCGCGATGTGGCCGATGCGGGCCGTTTTCGACTTCGGGAACCGGGCGGGCATGGGTGAGCCTTATTATTCTAATCGGTTTTCGGCGCGGATTTCTGTACAGCTTCCAACCACGCTTTTGCTTCCGCTTCGAGAGCGGCGGCAACGCCGGCGAACTGACGGCGGAGATTCGATTTTTCTCCGGGATCCTGTTCGAGATTGGCGAGGAAAACGCCGTCTTCGCCGGTGATTGGTTTACGGCCGTTCGCCGCGCCGTCCGCGTTGTAGCCGTTCAGCGTCAGCTTCCATTGGCCTTTGCGAATCGCCAGTTGCGGATTGTTGTGCCAATGAAGCGGTGGACGATTGGTGACTTCGCCTCTGGTGATTGCGGGCCAAAGATTCGTGCCGTCAAAGTGATCCTTCGGCATTGCGGGGAGACCGGCGGCAGCGAGAATCGTCGGCGCAAGATCGTAGTGCGCGGCGATCTGCGACGTAGTGCGGCCGGCAGGCACATGGCCGGGCCAGCTCATGATTGCGGGCACATGGATGCCGCCATCGAAGAGGCTGAACTTGTAGCCGCGGAACCCGCGGTTGTGGCCGGCCGTGGCGGGCTGGCCGTTGAGACCGGCGCGGGGTTCGGTGGTGGCGCCGTTGTCGGCGGTGAAGATGACCAGAGTATCCTTCTCGATATTCTGCTGGCGGAGCTGGGCGCGGAGCTCGCCGATGCCATCGTCGACGGCGGAGATCATCGCGGCGTAGACGCGCCGTTCCATGGGGAGATGTTGGAAGCGCTCGATGTATTTTTTCGGCGCGTGCATGGGGTAGTGGGGCGCATTGTAGGTGAGGTAGAGGAAGAACGGCCTGGCGCCGGCGCGCTGGATGAACTGCTTCGCCTCGGCGGTGATGCGTTCGGTGAGGTATTGGCCGTCCTCGAAGACCTCTTCACGGTTGCGGTAGAGGTCGTGGAAGTTGACGGTCTTGGGCTCGCCCCAGTAGTAGCGGTGGGAATAGAAATCGACGCAGCCGGCGTGGAAGCCGTAGAACGAATCGAAGCCGTGGTCGAGCGGACTGTTGGAGTTGGCAACACCCAAGTGCCATTTGCCGATGGCGGCAGTGGTGTAGCCGTGCGGTTTGACAAGCGCGGCGATCGTTTTTTCGCTCTGTGGAAGTTGAGGACCGTTTGCCGGTACACCGGCGCGGATGGGATGGCGGCCGGTGAGCAGTCCGGCGCGGGAAGGGGCGCACATGGCGGCGTTGGCATACCAGTTTGTGAAGAGCGTGCCCTCCCGTGCAAGGGCGTCAATGTTGGGGGTGAGGATGTCCTTGGAGCCGTAGCAGGAGAGGTCTCCGGAGCCATGGTCGTCGGTGACGATGACGATGATGTTGGGGCGGCGCTGCTGGGCCTGAAGGGACGACAGGGCGGCAGCGGAGAGGAATTGCCGGCGGTTCATGATGGGAATTTTATAGCAAGAGTGAGAGAATGGAAGGTTCATGTTTCGTTTCGAGACTGCCGGCGAGTCGCACGGCGAATGTTTAGTTGCGACCTTAACGGGTCTTCCTTCTGGCGTTCCGGTTTCGCTGGAGCGCATCAATCGCGAGCTTTGGCGGCGGCAGCAGGGATTTGGCCGCGGCGGGCGGATGAAGATTGAGACCGACACCGTCGAGATTGTCGCGGGTGTGCGGCATTCGCAGACAATCGGCGCACCGGTTGCGATGATTATCCGCAACAAGGACTGGAAGAACTGGACCGGGCCGATGGCCGTCGAGGACTTCGAGGGGAGCGAGGAAAAGCGGAAGAAAGTGCTGCGGCCGCGCCCGGGTCATGCGGATCTGGCGGGCATGATCAAGTACAACTACCACGATGCGCGCTACATTTTGGAGCGGGCCAGCGCGCGCGAGACGACAGCGCGGGTGGCCGTGGGCGCGGTGGCGAAGGAGCTGCTTCGGGAGTTCGGGATCACGGTGTTGAGCCATGTGATCGCGGTGGGTCCGGAGAAGCTGGGGCGGCAGGCAACGTGGGATGAGCTGGTGGCGTTGTCGCTAAAGGACGAGGTGTTGCTGGGATGTGTGGATGCCGAGGCGGAGCAGCGGATGAAGGCCGTTGTGGATGAGGCCTATCGGACGGGCGACACGGTGGGCGGGATTTTTGAGGTAGTGGCACACGGACTGCCTGTGGGGCTGGGTTCGCACATTACGTGGGACGCGCGGCTGGACGGAAAGCTGGCACAGGCGATCGTGTCGATACAGGCGGTGAAGGGCGTGGAGATCGGATTTGCCGAAGAGGGAGCGATGTCGTTCGGCTCTCAAGTGCAGGACACGATTCATTACGACAAAGAAGGCAGGAAATTTTTCCGCGGAGCGAACCGGGCCGGTGGCTTGGAAGGCGGCATGACGAACGGGCAGGACCTGTTTGTGCGCGGGTTTTTGAAGCCGATTTCGACGTTGCGGCGCCCGCTGGAATCGGTCGATATCGTGACGCGAGAGGCGGAGAAGGCGGCCTATGAGCGGAGCGATGTGGCGGTAGTGCCGGCGGCTGGCGTAATTGGCGAGGCTATGGTGGCAATCGTGCTGGCGCAGGCGTTTCTGGAGAAGTTCGGCGGCGATTCAATGGAGGAAACACGCCGGAATTATGATGGGTATCAGGAGCAGGTGCGGAACTTCTAATGATTCTGGAGATCAGGAAATACGGCGATCCGGTATTGGAGACGCGGTGCGGGAAGGTAACGAATTTTGGCACGCCGGAGTTGGAGAAGCTTGTTGGAGACATGTTTGAAACGATGTACGCCAACAAGGGCGTGGGCCTGGCGGCGCCGCAGGTGGGCTTGCTGCACCAGTTGACGGTGATCGACACGTCGGCCGGAGAGGATCCGGAGGCGAAGCTGGTGCTGATCAATCCGGAGATCGTTTCGTTGGAAGGACAGCAAATCGGGGAAGAGGGATGCCTGAGCATTCCCGGCTTCCGGGAAGATGTGCGGCGGGCCATGTCGGCGAAGGTAAAGGCGTTCGATGTGAAGGGCGAGGCGTTTGAGATCACCGGCGAAGAACTATTGGCGCGGGCTCTGCAGCACGAGATTGATCATTTACACGGAATCCTGTTTTTGAAGCATCTGTCTCCGTTGAAGCGGGACTTGATCCGGCGGAAGATCTCGAAGCTTGTGAAGGCCGGCGAGTGGTAGTCGTTTTTATGGGGACGCCGCGGTTTGCGGTGCCTTCACTCGAAGCGTTGGTGGAGGCGGGGCATACCGTGGCCGCGGTGTACACGCAGCCGGACCGGCCGAAGGGGCGTGGCCAGGAATTGGGCGCGTCTCCTGTGAAGGAAGCGGCGCTGCGATTGGGATTGCCGGTGCATCAGCCGGAGCGGATACGGCGGCCGGAGGTGGTTGCCGGGCTTGGTTCGTTTGGCGCGAAGGTAATGGTGGTCGTCGGGTACGGGCAGATTCTTCCGCAGTCCGTGATTGATCTGGCGCCGTTGGGGATTATCAACGTACACGCATCGCTGCTGCCGGCCTATCGCGGAGCGGCGCCTATTCAATGGGCGATTGCGAATGGCGAGACCGAGACTGGCGTCACAACGATGAAGATCGACGCGGGGCTGGACACGGGCGATATGCTTCGAAAGGCGGAGACTTCGATTGGGCCGGAGGAGACAGCGCCGGAGCTGTCGGAGCGGCTGGCGGTGATGGGCGCGGAGCTTTTGATTGAGACGTTGGAGATGGTGGAGCGGGGGCAGATAGTGCCGGAGCCACAGGATCATTCCGCGGCGACGTTGGCACCGATCTTGAAGAAAGAAGATGGCGTGGTGGATTGGTCGGCGCCGGCTTCGGTGATCCATAACCGGCTGCGGGGGTTTACGCCTTGGCCGGGGGCGGCCACGACGTTTCGCGGGGCGGGGCTGAAGGTGTTGTCGGCGCGGGTTGTTGACGGAGCTGGATTGCCGCCGGGACGGTTGGCGATGCGGGATCGCAAATTGACAGTAGCGTGCGGCGAAGGGACTGCGTTGGAGCTGCTGGAAGTGCAGCCGGAGGGGCGGAAGCGCGTGGACGGCGCAAGTTTCGCCAATGGTGCGCGGTTGTTAGAGAATGAGTTTCTGGGAAAATAACGTGAACTTACCGCTTGGGTATCGCTATTCGGCTCTGTATGCTGGAATTCGCAAGGCAACGAAGAACGACCTGTCGCTGATCGTGTCCGATGTGCCGGCGGCGGCGGCGGGCGTGTTCACGCAGAACAAGGCGATGGCCGCGCCGGTGATTTTGTCGAAGAAGAATTTAGAGGCGACGGGCGGTGTGGCACGGGCGATCTTGACCAACGCGGGCAATGCGAATTGCGCGACGCGAACCGGGATGAAAGTCGCCACAGAGACGACGCGGGCGGTGGCGAAGGGGTTGAAGATCGCCGCGGCGCAGGTGCTGCCGGCTTCGACAGGCGTGATCGGCGTGGAGTTGGATTCGTCGAAGATCACGTCGAATGTGAGTTCGCTGGTGGCGGGGTTGGGGCCTGACCGCTTTGAGGATGTGGCCGGCGCGATCATGACCACGGATCTGGTGCCGAAGAAGGCCTATGCGTCACTGGCCGTGAAGGGCGGGACGATTCACCTGGCGGGAACGACGAAGGGGTCTGGGATGATTCAGCCGCTGATGGCGACGACGCTGGGCTACATCATGACGGATGCGGCGTTGACGACGGGCGAGTTACAGCGAATGTTACGCAAAGCCGCGGACCGCAGTTACAACGCGATGAGTGTGGATGGGGATACTTCGACGAACGATTCGGTGTACCTGCTGGCGAACGGAGCGAGCGGGTTGACGATGTCGGCCGGGGATAAGGCGTTGTTTGCGCAGGCGCTGAATGTGTTGATGGAAGACCTCGCGAAGCAGATCGCTCGCGACGGTGAGGGCGCGAAGAAACTGGTGACGATCGATGTCGAGGGGACGCGATCCGACAAGGAAGCGATGCGGATTGCGCGGGTGATTGGAAATTCGCCGCTGGTGAAGACAGCGATTGCGGGAAGCGATCCGAATTGGGGCCGTATCATGATGGCGGCGGGGAATGCGGGCGTGGATTTCGAGTTGAAGAACGTCGATATCCGGATGCAGGGATTGCTGGTGTGCAAGGGCGGATTGGCGAAGGACTTTTCGGAAGTTGAATTGACGAAGATGCTGGACGAGCCGGATTGCCATATTTCGTTTTCGATCAGGGGGGATGGACGGGGAAGGGCGCGGTTTTATACGTGCGACTTTACGGAAGGGTATATCCAGATCAATGGGAGCTACCGGACGTAAGCGCATCTCCGGGGAGCTCGGCGGGATGCCGCGCAAATTGTTTATTGGGGGAGTGCGCGAAGGCGATTGGGCATTTGCGGGCGGCGGCGCTGCACGCGGCGGGGCAATTGCGTGGGCGGCCGATGGTGCCGGTGCTGCGGGCGGCACTGGAATCCGCGGCGACCGATTCGACATCTGTATATGAAGAAGGAGACGTTGCACGTTTTGCGCGGGAGATACTCGCAGCGAGGTGCTAGCCTGAAGTTGTGGACGAACCGGCGCTGCGTACCGAAGGCCTAACGAAATCGTATCGTTCTGGCGATGAGATATTGACGGTTTTCAACAACTTGAATCTCCAAGTAGAAAAAGGCGAGCGCGTGGCCCTGATCGGGGAATCGGGGACAGGGAAGTCTAGCCTTTTGCACTGTTTAGGCGGTCTGGACAGGCCCTCCAGCGGTACGATATACTTCGGTCATAACGACCTTCAGGCCTTATCGGAAACTGGATTGGCTGATTTTCGGAACCGCGAAATTGGCTTCGTGTGGCAGACCCACTACCTGCTGCCGGAGTTTACAGCGCAGGAAAACGTTATGATGCCGCTCCTGATCCGGGGAGTTCAGTACGACGAAGCGGCGCCGTTGGCGTTAGCGAGGCTGGATGAAGTTGGGTTGCGAGCCAGGGCGCACCACCGGAGCGGCGAACTCTCCGGCGGGGAACAGCAGCGAGTGGTGCTGGCGAGGGCGCTTGTTGGACAGCCCAAATATTTATTTGCCGATGAGCCCACCGGAAACCTGGATGAACGGACGGGCGAAATGATATCGGATTTGCTGGGGGAGCTGCACCGGACGCATCAGCTCACTTCCATCTACGTCACGCACAACCGTGACTTCGCCCGGGCCTGCGACCGGGTACTGCGTCTACAGCACGGAGGTCTGGCTGATGTTACGGCCGGGGAATAGCCATGTTTGAACGTTATACCGAGAAAGCCCGCCGGGTGATTTTTTTTGCCCGCTACGAAGCTTCCCAGTTCGGCAGTCCCTATATTGAGACGGAGCACCTGTTGCTGGGGCTGTTGCGGGAAGACAAGGCGCTGGCCAACCGCTTCCTGCGGTCGAACGCGGCCATCGAATCGATCCGGAAGCAGATCGAGGCGCATACGACGATCCGGGAGAAAGTCTCCACGTCGGTCGATTTGCCGCTGAGCCATGAATGCAAGCGCGTGCTTGCGTATGGCGCCGAAGAGGCGGAACGGCTGAACCATAAACATATTGGGACCGAGCATCTGCTGCTCGGCCTGCTTCGTGAAGAGAAGTGCTTCGCCGCGGAGATTCTGCATGAGCGCGGGCTGCGCTTGTCGCAGGTGCGCGAGGAGATCGCGCGGAGCTCGTCGGAGAAGATCACGACAAACCGCCCTAAAGAGTCGTCCTTGCTGGCCGAGTTCTCGCGCGACCTGACGCAGGCGGCAATCGACGGCCAGCTCGACCCGCTGATCGGTCGCGACCACGAGTTGGAGCGCGTCGTGCAGATTCTCTGCCGGCGCACGAAGAACAATCCGGTGCTGATCGGCGAGCCCGGCGTCGGCAAGACGGCGATTGTGGAAGGGTTGGCGCAGCGGATTTCCGATGGGGACGTGCCGTCGTTCCTGAGCGAGAAGCGGATCCTGGCGTTGGACCTGTCGCTGATCGTCGCGGGCACGAAGTATCGCGGGCAGTTTGAAGAACGGCTGAAGACCATCATGAAAGAGTTGATGGAGCACCAGAACGCGATCATCTTCATCGATGAGCTGCATACACTGGTGGGCGCGGGGTCGGCCGAGGGGTCGCTGGACGCGGCCAACATTTTGAAGCCGGCGTTGAGCCGCGGCGAGATTCAGTGCATTGGCGCGACGACGCCCGGAGAGTACCGGAAGTCGATTGAGAAAGACCGCTCGCTTGAGCGCCGCTTCCAGGCAGTAAAGGTGCCGCCGCCGAACGAGAGCGATGCCATCAAGATCATGTTCGGCATCAAGGAACGGTACGAGAAGTTCCACGCGGTGGCATACACGGATGAGTCGATTGAGACGGCGGTGTTCGCTTCGAACCGGTTCATCCCGGACCGCTTCCTGCCGGACAAGGCGATCGACCTGATCGACGAGGCAGGGGCGCGTGTGAAGCTGAAGCAGACGACGCTGCCGGCCGAAGTCTCCGAGATTCAGAAGCGGATTAAATTCATCGTCCACCGGATGGAGAACGCGATTGCGAACCACGAGTTCGAGAAGGCGCGCTTTTACTCCGATGAGGAGCGCAAGGAACGGGAAAACCTGCGCGGGCTGCGCGAGAAGTACAACCTGGACGACACGTCTACCGGCGTTGTGACGAAGGACGATATTGAAGACGTTGTGGCGCGCTGGACAGGCGTGCCGATGACGGCGATTCGCGAAGAGGAAGTGGCGAAGCTTCTACGGATTGAGGAAGAGCTGCATAAGCGCGTGGTGAGCCAGGAGAAGGCGATCGGCGCGCTGGCCCGGGCGATCCGGCGTTCGCGCGCTGGGTTGAAATCGCCGAAGCGGCCGGCGGGGTCCTTCCTGTTCCTGGGACCAACGGGTGTTGGCAAGACCGAAGTGGCCCGGGCACTGGCGGATTTCCTGTTTGGGTCCGAGAAGTCCCTGATTCGTTTCGACATGTCGGAGTACATGGAGAAGCATTCGGTGTCGAAGCTGATCGGCTCGCCTCCCGGATATGTGGGGTACGAAGAGGGCGGCCAGTTGACCGAGCGAGTGAAGCGGCAGCCGTATTCGATTATTCTGCTGGATGAAATCGAGAAGGCGCATCCCGATATCTACAACATCCTGCTGCAGGTGTTTGAAGACGGCCAGTTGACCGACGGGCTGGGCAACACGGTGGACTTCAAGAACACGATGATCATCATGACGTCGAACCTGGGCGCGCGCTTCCTGGATAAGAAGGCGACGCTTGGATTCTCCGCACCGACGACCGGCATGCCGCAGAAGGTCGAAGAGCAGGTGATGAACGAAGTGAAGAAGGCGTTCAATCCGGAGTTTTTGAACCGGTTGGACGAGGTGATTCTCTTCACGTCCCTGGCCGATGAGGATCTGTTGCAGATTATGTATCTCCTGGTGGACCAGGTGAATTTGAACCTGGTAGCCAAGCAGATTAAGATCAAGCTGTTGCACGATGCGGCGAAGTACATTCTGGAGAAGACGCTGGTCGACCGGAGCTACGGCGCAAGGCCGCTTCGGCGAGCGCTGCAGAAGTACATTGAGGACCCGCTGTCGGAGGCGCTGATTCAGGGCGCGCTACCGCATCCGGCGGAGTTTGAGGTGTACCTGGGCGATACCGGAATCTTTATCCGGCAGATCATCGCAGAAGAGGCGACGGTCGGCGCCGGTGGAGACTCGGCGCCGGTAGTGGCGGAACTGTACCAGTTTTAAACGGACCTGCGAGTAGCGCCGGTATCCGCGCTCGTCGTAAGTAGGGCGTATGCCTTGAGCGCGGCGGAGACCGGGCGTTCGCGGTCGCGCGGGGCCCAGACCGTCTTGGCGGCGCGGCGCGCGGCGATCTCGGCATCCGGAACCGCCAGATTGATCTTGCGGTTGGGGATGTCGATTTCGATACTGTCGCCTTCCTCCACGAGACCAATCGTTCCGCCGGCCGCGGCTTCCGGGGAGACGTGACCGATCGATAGACCCGATGAACCGCCGCTGAAGCGGCCGTCCGTTAGCAAGGCGCATTGTTTGCCGAGGCCGACGGATTTGATGTAGCTCGTCGGATAAAGCATCTCCTGCATGCCGGGGCCGCCCTTGGGGCCCTCATAGCGCACAACGACTACGTCACCGGCCACGATCTGGCCGCCGAGGATGCGGTCGACGGCTTCCTCCTGGCTCTCGCACACCTTTGCGATTCCGGTGAACTTGAGAATGCTTTCATCGACGCCCGCCGTTTTCACAATGCAGCCGTTTTCAGCCAGGTTGCCGTACAACACGGCCAAGCCGCCATCCTGCGAATAGGCGTTCGCTTTACTGCGGATGCAGCCCGCGATGCGATCGGCATCGAGTTCCGGGTAGTAGCGATCCTGGCTGAAGGCGACCTGTGTCGGCACTCCGCCGGGAGCGGCGCGATAGAACCGCTTCACGCTGTCGTCCTTTGCTTGCACGATGTCCCATTGCGCAAGGGCATCGCCCATGGTTGGGGAGTGCACGGTGAGCGTCTGGCGGCGGATGAGACCGGCACGGTCGAGCTCGCCGAGAATCGCCATCACACCGCCCGCGCGGTGGACGTCTTCCATGTGGAATTTGTTCGTCGCGGGGGCGACTTTGCAGAGGCAGGGGACCTGGCGGGAGAGCCGGTCGATGTCCTGCATGGTGAATTCGACTTCGGCCTCGCGAGCGGCGGCCAGAAGGTGGAGGACGGTATTTGTCGAGCCTCCCATGGAGATGTCGAGAATCATCGCGTTTTCGAAAGCTTCAAACGACGCGATGTTGCGCGGCAGCACGCCTTCGTCGCCTTGTTCGTAGTAGCGCTTGGCGAGCTCGACCGACAGCCTGCCGGCGCGGAGGAACAGATCTTTGCGAGCAGCGTGCGTGGCCAGGACAGAACCGTTACCGGGAAGCGCGAGACCGAGCGCTTCGGTAAGACAGTTCATCGAATTCGCTGTGAACATACCGGAGCAGGAGCCGCACGTCGGGCAGGCGGAACGCTCCATTTCGGCGACATCGGCGTCGGAGTTCTTCTTGTCGGCGGCTTCGATCATCGCATCGACCAAGTCGACGAAGCGGGTACCGCCCTGCCAGTTGACCTTGCCGGCTTCCATCGGCCCGCCTGAAACAAAGACGGTGGGAACGTTGAGCCGCAGGGCAGCCATCAACATGCCGGGGGTGATCTTGTCGCAGTTGGAGATGCAGACGAGCGCATCGGCGCAGTGAGCGTTGACCATGTACTCGACCGAGTCCGCGATGAGTTCGCGGGAGGGGAGCGAGTAGAGCATGCCGCCGTGGCCCATGGCGATGCCGTCGTCGACGGCAATGGTGTTGAACTCCTTGGCAACGCCGCCGTGGGCTTCGATTTCGCGGGCGACGAGTTGGCCGAGGTCCTTCAGGTGCACATGGCCGGGGACGAATTGGGTGAAGGAGTTTGCGATGGCGACGATGGGCTTGCCGAAATCGCCTTCCTTCATGCCGGTGGCGCGCCACAGGGCGCGCGCACCCGCCATGTTTCGGCCGTGAGTGGAAGTACGAGAACGATATGGGGGCATGAACCCCCTATTTTATCGACTCAGCGGCCCATTCGATAAATCGCCGGGCGTACCGGTCGAGATTCGCTTCGCTTCCGCCGCCCCGCAGCGGAGAGCACATCTCATAGGCGATGGTGCCTTTGAATCCGTTCGTTTTCAGCGCGCGGAGGAAGAGCTTGTAGTCGATGAAGCCGTCTCCCATGGGGACGGCCACAACGGCTGGGGTTTGCGCTTCGTAGTTGATGAGCGCGGGCTGGTATTTGTAGCGTGGGCGGAGTTGGTAGTCGGCGATGGTGGTGTGGACGGTGTGGGAGCCGAGGAGCGTCGCAGCGGACTCAAGGTCGACGCCGTGCAGTGCGGGCGCCCATGCGTCATAGAGCGCTTTCAGGTTTGGCGAATCGACGGCGTGGAGGATATCGTGCATGGACTCATAGCCGGCACCGATGTCGTGATGATTTTGCAGGCCGAGGACGACGTCGAAATCGGCTGCGCGGCGGGCCGCTTCCTTCAGCGTGTCGACAACGAGATTCCACTGCTCGGGAAAGCCGGCATGTGGAGATTCGTAGCCGGTGAAGATTCGGACGACGGACACGCCGATGTCATGAGCGAGGCGGCAGAGTTCGGCGAGGTAGGCGAGCTGGATTTCCTTGTGGGGAATGTCGCGGCGGTCGAGGCCGGCAGTGAGATCGCAGTAGCCGGCGAGGACGTTATGTTCGAGGTTGTATTTGGCCAGCTCGGCGCGAAGATGGGCACGTTCGGCGGCACCGTAGTCGAGCGGAGAGACATGCGGCCGCTTGGCCATCAGCATTACGCCGTTGTAGCCGAGGCCGGCGGCCTTGGCGAGGAACGCGTCGATGGGTAAGTACGCCTGGCCCCAGAGGCCGGCGTAGCTTACCGAATGCAGAAGCAGGGGGTGATCCATGGGCGGGAAACGCCCATGGTATCAGGCGACGGCGGATTTCGCCGCGCGAAAGAGGCCGAGCCAGACCTGGCCGTTCTCCAGTTGTAGCGTCGCGATGCGGGGAGCGGAGCCGAGGACGGTTTCCATGCCTCGCTCGAAGCCACATGTGATGGCGTGGCAGGTTTCGACGTCCTCAAATGCGGAGCGGACGCCGGCGCGGACGGACTCCTGGATGCGGTCCTGAAAATCGAATATCGGGTTGTACATCCAGACGGGCAGGGGCTGAATATCCACATCGACATCGAAAGTGGCGCGCACGTTGTTGAACGAGATGCGGTTCTCGCGGCAGCCGAGGTCGAGCTCGATGAGCAGTTTCATGCGGGCGAGATGGACCGGAAAGCTGCCAATCAATTCTTCACCGTCCTCCTCGAAGCCGACTTCCAGGCGGAGCGTTCCGCCAGGATTGGCGACGGAGCCAGGGAGCAGCCGGAGGCGAATGGCATTGCTGGAAATATCGTTCACCTGCTCGACGAGGTCGAGTTCGGGCAGAAGCGGCGGAGAGACGCGGCGGTTCAATGAGGGAAGAGTGAACCGATAGTCCCGGAGGCCGAGCGCGGGGGCGAAGCGGACGACACAGGCGTTGCGGCCATGGTGGAGGTGGATGGCGGTTTCGGCGAAGAGGCGGCTGGCGATGGCTTCGAGAAAGTGCGCGGGAAAATTGCGGACGTGGAGGTCTTCAATCCCCGGGTAGGAGGCTTCGAGCGTGACCTGCAGCGGATGGCTGTTGATGTTGGTGATACGGGCCGTCCAAAGCCCGGCGCTGGACTTGACGTCGTGCTCGAGGATGCCGAGAAGACCTGGGCCCTTGACCTCGCGAACGGCCACGGGATGGACGGCACCGGGAGCGTGGAGTCCTACGAGGTAATGGGCGGGGGCGGCCAACTGGAGAGAGTGGCGGCGAGCGATGGCAAAGATCGTAACGCGGCCGGGACGGCCAACGGGAATAGTCAAGTCAAACGATTGGCCGGGAACGAGCTCCCTGCCCCCCTTGATCTGTTCGGTATTCATATCGTCCTCTATCTCGACGATACGATCTCGTGGAATAGAAATGACCTAGCTAAGGTCAATAAGTTGTCAAAACAAGGTTAGTAATACTCGTGTCAGCAGCCTACTACCTCAAAGAGCTCCCAGGGTTCGCGATGGCCAGGGACATTGAGATTGCGGCTGGCGGAGAAACGGATCCCGGAGCCTGCGACGAGGTCCTTGACGACGCGGGAGACGACGACGCCTCCGAGCGGCGATTGCGGCAGCAGGCGTCCGGCGACCTCGACGGCGGAGCCGGCGGGTATCCCGCGTTGATCGAACTCGCACTCGCCGGTATGCAGCGAAGCCCGAAGCCGGACACCGATACCGCCGGCGTGGATGACGATGGAGTGGGCGCAACGGATGGCGCGGGCAGGGCCATCGAAAGTGGCAAGGGGCGCACCAGTACCCAGATCCCCCGGCCGGCCGCGGAACCAGCCGATTTCGCGGCGGAGGTGAATCTGCATGCGGCCGAGATCGGGTTCGGGAATGTCGACGCAGAGGATAGTGGCAAGGGCGCGTGCGGGCTCGATGTAGTGGGCGCTGGCGCTGAGGAAGAGCTCGATTTCGGCGAACAATTCCTCCTGATCGCCGACGAACGGGAGATGATCGGCGCCCGAGAGCTCGACAAATTGCGCGCCGGGGATACGGGCGGCCATGAGCTTCCCTTCCTCAGCGAGGAGGCAGCGGTCATCACGGCGGTGGAGCACCAGGGTACGAGTGCGGATGGAAGTGAGGATAGGCCGGACGTCGATATCGGCGTTCATGCGGGTGAGCGCTTCGGCCGCGCCGGGACTGGCGCCCATCCGGAGATAAGTGGCCCACCAGTCGCGGAAAGCGGGATCGTTGGCTAGTGTAGGAGCGCGATCCTCAATACCGACGGGACCGCCCCAATTCTGGCGGATATAGCGGCAGTATTCGTCGCGGTCCTCGCGCGTGGGGCCCCAGGGGTAGTCGGCATCGCGGAGCCTCCGCGCGTAGCTACCGATCATGATTAAGCCAAGCGTCTTTTCGGGATACGTCGCGGCGAAGAGCGTGCAGAGCGGGCCGCCTTCGGAGACACCGTAGAGCACGGCGCGCGTGGAGCCGGCGGCTTCCATCACAGCGCGTACGTCGTCCATGCGCTGTTCGAGGGTCGGCAGTTGTGAGAGCGGCACCCGGTCAGAGAGACCGGTGCCGCGTTTATCGAACAGGATGACGCGGGCGAGCGTGCCGAGCCTGCGCAAGAAGGCGGCAAAGCGCGGTTCACGCCAGAAATATTCGAGGTGCGAGACCCAGCCCATGACGAAGACGAGGTCGACTGGTCCCGCGCCGAAGACCTGATAGGCGATGTTGACGTCGCCGCTTGTGGCGTAGTGCGTTTCCGGGATGGGTGGCGGCGGGATAGGCGCGAGACGAGGCGCGGCGGCCGTTGTGATTCCATTGGCGGACGGGCCGGCACCGTCGACGCCGGCCACGAAGCAATAGCCGCGGCGCGAGCGGGTCTCGATGAATTGGGGTGTTTTGGGAGAGTCACCGAGAGCGCGGCGCACATCGGCGATCTGCACGGAGAGGGCATGATCGTCGACGAAGGTATTCGGCCAAAGGGCGGCGAAGAGCTCATCGCGGCTGCAGACATGCCCGGGCCGCTGCGCCAGATAGGCGAGGAGGTCAAAGGCTTTCGGGGCGAGCATTATTTCGGCCGAACCGTTCCAGATACGGCGCGCGGCGACGTCCAATCTAAACTCGCCGAATAAAAGCGTCATCCTCGTGGCATCGTATCAGGGCGAATGCTACGAAGGCAATTGCGAAAGGCGGATAAGGATGTGGACGACGGGCATGGAGAAGAGGCTGGAATCCAGCCGGTCCAGCCAACCGCCATGGCCGGGCAGTGTGGTACCGGAGTCCTTGACTCCGGCGCCGCGCTTCAGGGCGGATTCAGCCAAGTCACCAATTTGTCCGGCAGTGTTGCCGGCGATCGCAAGGAGGGCTGCTGTGGGCAAGGGGACTTCCGGGAGCAGATAGCGTAGGAAGAAGACGCCGTAGACGCCGGCGACAAGGGCGCTGGCGATGGCGCCTTCCCAACTCTTGCCGGGACTGACGGCGGGAGCTAGTTTGTGTTGGCCAATGGCGCGCCCGACGTAGAACGCCGCGGTGTCACCGACCCAGTTAATTGTGAGCGCGAAGAGAAGCCAGTATGGACTGTTGTTGTGCAGGACAATCGCCGAGCGCCATGCACCGAAAGTATAGAGAATACCGAGCGTGAACAGGCCGGCTGACGGGATGGCGTCCTTCAAATCGTCAACGCGGAGCGAGAATGCGAGGGCGGCCAGGACGACGGCGATCAGCAGCAACATCTCCTCCCGCTGGATAAGGAGGAAGGCAAGGCCGGGAATCCATCCCGCGGAGGCTCCGAAGCGCGCACCGTAGTGCGCCGCGATTCCCGCGAACTCCATCCAACAGAGCGCGGCGAATGCACAGACCGCCGCCACAAAGAGAAATGGCGGGGCGAATAGAACGACCCAGGTGATAACGGGGATGAGGATGAGGGACGTTACAACCCGATAACCCGTGTTCCGTTTCGCTTCGACTGGTGCCAAACAGTTCATTCTAGAGCATTCTCATGCACGCCCTCCGGGCGAGCGATGGTTAAAAGAGGAGCTTCGCGGAGACCTGCACATTACGAGGGAAGTTCTGTTGCTCAATCGAGAGCATGCCGAAGCGGGCGTCGGTATAGGTGGTCGGCGCGGGACGGTAGATCGGGCGGTTCATCAGGTTAAATCCCTCGCCGCGCAATTGCAGTTTCCACTTTTCGGTGACTGTGAATGTCTTGCTGGCCGCAAGGTTCACCGTGACGTTGTCCATCTGCCGCAGCCATGCGTAGCGGTCTTCGACGACACGCAGTTGATAGGCAGGATTGCCTCGCCAGCACGTCTTATCGTTATTCCACCAGTGGCCTTTGGTCTGCTCATCGAGGAGCAGCGTTCCGCAGGTGTTCACCGCATTGATTCCAGCGATCGGATTGCCGGACGTGTAGCGATAGACCCAGTTCATTCCCCATCCGCCAACCACTCCATCCACAAGCTTGTTTTTGGTAGCGAAGTGACGGCCGCGTCCGAATGGCAGGCTGTAGATGCCGCTGAATGAGATGTTCTGCGGTTTGTCGTAGCTAACGAGCTCCTTGACCGGCTTCTCGTGCAGGAAGTTCCAGGAATTGAGATAGTTGGCGACCTGGAGGTTCTTGGAGAAGGTGTAGGAGAAGATCATCGTCAATCCGCCGATGATGCTGCGCTCGCTGGAGAAGCGCTTGTCCACACGCATCTGCAGAGCGTCGTAACGATAACTCGCCCAGGGCATCGTATTGTTGGTGACGTTCGCGAATAGCGGATACTGGCGGAACAACTCACGGCGCGCGATGGTGCCGGGTCCGCGCGTGCGGTTCGCGGGAACGATGCCTGCAAAAGGATTGGGCACCGTCGTGTCGCCGAAGGTTGGCAGCGCGGCGGCCGCCTGATTAAACTCGGCGGGCCAGTAGTCGGTATTGATCGCCATCGCGTCTTTGTTGGTGATGCTGCCCGCATAGGAGACGTCGAGCAGGATATTCCAGAACGCCCGGCGCTGGAAACCGAACGAGTATTGAAAGGTCCGCGGGATCGGGCGCTGGCGCGCATCATACGTGACGGCATTGCCGGCGTTGGTCAACAGACCGAGCTCGCGGCCCGTCGGTTGCACAATTCCATCGGGGAATGGATTCTCCAGAGAGTAGGGGCCGGTGAGTCCGGCCGCCGGCGAGACGTCTCCGTTCAGCGAACGCTGGTAGCCGGTGCTCAGGCTGAATCCGTCGGTCTGGCCGCTCTGGGTGGCTGTGCGATGGAAGATCCCGAATCCAGTGCGCAATACCGTTCGTTTTTCCAAGTGCCAGGCGACGCCGATGCGAGGCTGGATATTGCTCCAATCGGTATCGTAGATGCGACGGTTTCCTCCGGGCTCGACGAAGGTTTTTCCGCCGAGGATGGCAGCCGGAGGATCGGGATAGGGGAAGCGGGGATTGGTGCGGTCGTAGGCTTCCTTCAGACTCTTCCATCGAGCGATGATCTGATCGCTCAAGGGGTTCTTGGACGTGTAGTCGAAGCCGTTGTTGACGCGGTTCCAGCGCTCCACCCAGGGGATTTGCACGTCGTACCGCAGGCCAAGATTCAGAGTGAGATTGCGCTTCAGCTTCCAGTCATTTTGAACGAAGAAGCCGAAATACGGCCAACTGCGGTAATAGGTGTCATTCCAGTCAATCTGTCCCGCACCGGGGATGCCTAGTAGTACGTCGGCGACACCCGAGCCGTCCTGCGCATTCAGCGCCGATCGCTGTGGATAACGCTGCGTGCCCCAACGCGTGAATTGCAGGTAGCCATTGGCGAGACCAACATCGCCTACACCGACGGCCGCATAGACCAGATCGATTCCGAACCTCCACGTCTTCGACCCGCTGGCTACCGTGACACTCGGCACGATGTTGTACTGGTTGTCGGCACGCCAAGTATAAAGATTCGAACCGTTGCCGAACAGATTCGAGAACTGGTCGATGGCGAGACGCGGCGGATAGCTGCCAGTGCTGGTGGGCGAATGAATCATTCCGCTCATCCCCAGCGTTTCGGCCGTGACGCTGGAGGAGGTATCGATGGTAGGAAAGCGCTGCCAGAAACGGCCGTACGACGCGCGCATGTCAAAGATAGCTCTTGGCGAGAGGACGCGAGTCCAGTTGGCGATCCCGTTCACGTTCTTCCGCGTTGACCAGATGTTGCCGCTTGCGGCGGCGCCGGGAATCCCGGTCTGGTTCCGGTATTCAGAGCCGTCTTGAAACGTAAACAGCGCGAAGACGCGATTGTTCTGATCGACGATCCGATCATAGCGGCCCATCTCCTGCTCGTAACGATACTTGCCTGTGCTGCCGGAATTCACGTAGTTATCGGCGACCGCGTTGATGTTGGGCGCAGGGTAGTAGGAGAGGATTTTCCGGCCGATGGGACTGATGCGGCTCTGGGGCAGTACGTTGCCCGGAAACGGATCGCGAATGATGGGACTGCTGCAAGTGCCAGTAACGTCGACGTTGTTCACGCACGGGTGCGCGGTGAGCGGGTCGTAGACACTCATGTTGTACTTTGTGAAGTTCTGGCCCGTGCGCATGTCGAGCGGCGGCGTGTCGGCGACCACCGGAAAGGGGACGCGCTCGCGGAAGCCTTCAAAGCTGGCGAAGAAGAAGTCCTTGTCCTTACGGATGGCGCCGCCGATGGTTCCGCCGAACTGGTTGGTGATGCGCTTACCCCTGGGCGCTCCGACGGCGTTGTTTTGCGTGTGATTGGCGTCCAGCAAACGGTTGCGCATGTAGTTGAAAAGCGTCCCATGGTAACGATTCGATCCGGACTTCAAGGTGGTATTGACGCTGCCTCCGCCGGTGCGGCCGATCGACGCATCGTAACTATTGGTCATCACCTTGAATTCCTGGATCGCATCCACATTCGGCGCCACCTGAAACGATCCGGTGAGGCTGATGGGCGCTCCGTTCAAGCTGAAGCTATTGGTCCCCGATTTGCCGCCGTTCATGGTGAAGCTGCCGTTGACGTCCCAGCCTCGCGTCCCGGAGTAGCCGGAGGAGCCGAATTCCTCCTGGGTGAAGAGAACGCCGGGCGCGAGGTCCATCAACATGAATACCTGGCGGCCGTTCAGCGCGAACTCCGAGGTCATTAAGGAGTCAAAGCTGAGCCCGCCGGAGGCGTCGGCAGTTTTCAAAAGGTCCACTGCTTCGGCCGTGACGGTGATTTGATGGGAAACTTCGCCCACTTCCATCCGGAACGGGAGGTCGAGCCGATCCGCTACCAGGAGAGTAATGTTGGCGCGGCGCATACCGCGAAAGCCGGGCGCCGTGACATCAATGTCGTAAGTGCTCGGCTGTAGATATGGCAGCGTATAGAAGCCTTCGGCGTTAGTCTCACGCTCGATGGATTGGTTCGTCGTGCGTTGTACGGCGCGCACCTTGGCTCCGGCGATTGCAGAGCCACTGGCGTCCGTTACCTGGCCCGTAATCGTGGCCCGAAAGTCTTGACCGTTCAAACACCCCGGCCATACGGCGAGGCACAAAACCAGTGCGTAGCGACAAACCATGCAATGAGCGTCCCCTAACGATTACGACGTTGGTCCAATGTACTTAGCCCAGGTGCGGATGTCAATCCGCGGGCGCGGGTCGAGCGGCCTCGACCGGGACGACTTTGAACTGGAGATTCTCATCCAAGGCCACGCGATGCGTGATGTATTTGCCAAGGAACCCACGGATCTCGAGTATGAGGCGGCGGGAACCGTGCGTTTCCGGCAGGGCTGCATAGAAGCGCGGCTCGATGTGCGGTGGATAGAGGTTGTTCTCGGGCTCGTGGAGTTGGAGTTCACGGGCGACGCGGCGGGTTTGCATCTCGCGGATCATCTTTAGGCACCGATAGAAGTTCATTTCGAGCGTGGCGCGGTAGCGCGTAAGCTGGCGGAGTTGAGCAGCGGCCCCGGGCTCGCAGGTGAGGCGGCGCATGCGGCGGAGATTCCATGCGGCACGGGCGAGCTGGCGGCAGGTTTCGATTTCGAGAGTCCCTTTGGGGCGGACGTCCGCGAAGAGATTGGCTTCGAATTCGCAAAATGCCTGGCGGTCTTCGGTGGGTATGACGAGGATACCCGCGGCGAGGCCATGCTTTTTAGCGTTTTGCGATGCGCGGGTTTTTCCTTCGGGGGTTTTCGGGCCGGTGGATTTTTGCGCATTGGCTTCGTTTGCGAGAATTTGTGCTGGCGATGCCATGGTTAGTTCCCTTCCTTTTGTTTCGCGGCGCAGTGGTTCGTCATGAGTTAGTCCTCTATTCAACGAGTAACACGGCCGACTTGATGAAAGTACTAAGTGGAGAGGGGTACTGGGTCGTCTAACAAGTTAGAAAGAAGGAAGTTATGGTCAAAAAAATAAATCTGGAAGAGGCGTGAACGTCTTGCACAAGTCGGCTGAAATGTCGTTGACAAATGGCCTAATAGTGTGTCGAATGCAATTTTTATTGGGTTTCTGCGCCTAGCTTCGGCCCGCCAGCACTGATTTCGACGTTTTGGCTCTACAGCTACTCGGAGTATCTGTATATTAAGGCTTGGACCGCAATCAGTTGTTGACGGGAGGGTGTCGATGCCGCGGGTGAGGTAAGGCCTCTCGGCGCTCCTATTCGAGTAGGAAACAAGCGATATCAATCGGTGCATGTCCGGATAATGCGCTTACTTTACGCCGTGATGGCCCTTGCAGAGCACGCCGCGACTTGCCCACTGCCGGGCGATTCGGAATGCCCTGTGTTTCCTCGACACCGCCCGCGGTTCAGCCGACTCCCCGCCGGATCTGGTCCGCCGTCAATGCCAGCACGCCGAACATCAGATGCGCCATGATTTTCGCCGCACCGCGAACATAAATGATTCGTCCGCCAAACTCATCGTTCAGCCGCCCGTTCAGAGGTGGCGCGATCCGGCCCTCGCGAGCCAAGAAAAGCGCCACCTCCGTTTTTGCCGATCCAAACGACAGGAACGGGGGTAGTTCCAGTGACAGCTCTCTTTGCAGCCAAAGCTCAGGCAAGGTCGTAGCGATCAAGGTTCATCACCTTGTTCCACGCAGCCACGAAGTCCTTGACAAACGCCTCCTTCGAGTCGTCACATGCATAGGCTTCCGCGAGGGCCCGGAGCTGGGAGTTGGAACCGAAGACGAGATCAACGACGGTGCCTGTCCACTTGAGTTCCCCCGTCGCCCGATCGTGCCCCTCCAATACGCCTTCCGATGTGGAGGACTTCTGCCACTTCGTGTTCATGTCAAGCAGGTTGACGAAGAAATCATTCGTCAACGTTCCGGGCCGTTTCGTGAAAACACCGTGTTTGGAATGCCCGAAGTTTGCATCCAGAGCGCGCATGCCACCAACCAGAACGGTCATCTCCGGAGCGGTCAGGGTCAGCAGGTTCGACCGATCCACCAGCAGCTCAGCAGCCGATCCCTCGTCTCCCTTCCGGAGATAATTGCGGAACCCGTCCGCGGTTGGCTCCAGTACGGCGAACGAATGTACATCGGTCTGCTCCTGCGACGCGTCCATGCGCCCCGGCGAAAAGGGAACCTTCACGTCGTGGCCGGCCTTCTTCGCGGCTGCCTCGACGGCTGCGCACCCGCCGAGAACGATCAGGTCAGCCATCGAGACTTTCTTCCCACCGGACTGCGCGCCGTTGAAATCCTTCCGGATCGCCTCCAGCGTCTGAAGGACGCTCGCCAGTTCGGCCGGCTGGTTGACTTCCCAATCCTTTTGCGGTGCCAGGCGAATGCGTCCTCCGTTGGCGCCGCCGCGCTTGTCGCTGCCTCGGAAGGTTACCGCCGACGCCCAGGCCGCCGTGACCAGTTGGGAGATGGACAGTCCGGATACGAGGATCTTACCCTTCAGGGCGGCAATGTCCCGCTCGCCGATCAGTTCATGATCCACAGCGGGAATCGGGTCCTGCCACAGCAGCGGCTCCGCAGGAACGCGCGAGCCAAGGTACCGCGAAACAGGCCCCATGTCGCGGTGGGTCAGCTTGTACCAAGCCCTGGCGAACGCGTCGGCGAATTCCTGAGGGTTCTCGTGGAAATGCTTGGCAATCTTCGCGTACGCCGGTTCCATCTTCAGTGAGAGGTCCGTCGTGAACATGATTGGGGCATGCCTCTTCGACGGATCGTGGGCATCCGGCACGGTGCCCGCCGCGGATGCGTCCTTGGGCGTCCATTGGTGAGCGCCGGCGGGACTCTTCGTGAGTTCCCATTCATAGCCGAACAGGTTGTCGAAGTAGTTGTTGTCCCACTTCACCGGGTTGGTGGTCCATGAGCCCTCCAACCCGCTGGTGATCGCGTCCGCGCCTTTGCCGCTGCCAAACGCATTCTTCCAGCCGAAGCCTTGCTCTTCGATGCCGGCGGCCTCGGGTTCGGGACCGCAATTGCTCTCGGGAGCGGCGCCATGGGCTTTGCCGAACGTGTGTCCGCCGGCGATGAGGGCCACTGTCTCCTCGTCATTCATCGCCATGCGGGCGAAGGTCTCCCGGATGTCCCTGGCCGCGGCAAGCGGATCCGGATTGGCGTTGGGCCCTTGTGGATTCACGTAGATGAGGCCCATTTGAACGGCGCCGAAAGGATTGTCGAGCTGGCGGTCGCCACGGTAGCGCTCCTCTCCCAGCCACTTGGTTTCAGGCCCCCAGTAAATGTCTTCTTCCGGCTCCCAGATGTCTTCGCGCCCACCGCCGAAGCCGAAGGTCTGGAATCCCATCGACTCCAGAGCGACGTTACCGGAGAGGATCATCAGGTCTGCCCAGGATATTTTCCGGCCGTACTTTTGCTTGATCGGCCAGAGCAACCGGCGGGCCTTGTCGAGGCTCACGTTGTCCGGCCAACTGTTGAGGGGCGCAAATCGCTGTGCTCCGGAGCCCGCGCCGCCCCGGCCATCGGCGATACGGTAGGTGCCTGCACTGTGCCACGCCATACGGATGAAGAGCGGCCCATAATGCCCGAAGTCCGCGGGCCACCAGTCCTGCGATGCCGTCATCAGGGCATGGAGGTCCTTGATCACGGCATCCAGGTCGAGGCTCTTGAATTCCTCGGCATAATTGAACTCCTTGTCCAGAGGACGGGACAGAGGGGAGTGCTGGTGCAGGATCTTCAGGTTCAGTTGATCCGGCCACCAGTTCGCATTCCCCGGGCCTCCGGCCGCCGTGTGCCGGCGAGCGCCGCCCGAGAACGGGCACTTGGATTCGGTTGACAGGTTTTGCTCCTGATTATCAGGGACAGGCGTCCCGGCTGCGGTGTTGATTGGTGTTTCCATGTGATGTTTGCTTCTTTCGAATGAGTTAAGAAAATTGTGATGAACTGCCGCTGTGGTGCGCACCGGGATGCGCTCGCCCATCCGGTGCTCCAGCTTTTCGAGAAGCCGGCAATCCTGCCTCTACAGCGGACCGCGCGGCCGGGCTGTAATCGAAGTCCGATTACCGGCGATTGGTGTGCCGGCGCTGGTGGTGAGAAGTTTCTTATCTGCCAATATGGTTACTCCGTCCGCAAGTCATCTTCGTCTACGAATCACTCCACTGTTTGCTTCCGACCTCTTCCGGCGGGCAGTCTGGCAGCTTCTGCACAGGCCCACAAACTCCACCCGGCACTGCTTGATCGAGAAGCCCGCGGGCAGCTTGGTCTTCGGTAGCTGAACCGGCGCCACGGCGGATTCTTCAATGTCGAAGATCGCCTTGCAGGAGGAGCACACCAGATGATGATGCGGGGTCATGTTCGATTCGAGGCGCAGCGAGCCGTGGTGGAGCGTGACTTCTTTGAGCACACCCGAATCCAGGAACGTTTTCACGTTCTTGTAAATCGTGCCAAACGAAATCGACGGGATTCGCTGCCTTACCTGCTCGTAAATCCATTCCGGAGTCGGATGTTCACGCGAATCGACAACGGCTTCGTAGATGACCTGGCGTTGGAAGGTGAAGGCAAGACCTTGTTCTTTACAACGCCGGCGGAAGTCGTCGAGGGCTTGCGTGCGCAGGTCTGACATAGACACTAAGAATTAGGCAGGAATCATTCTCCGGTGTCAAGCGTTATCTTTCAGGCATTTTTATCGATCCTTCGGACGCCGGATCAAATGCCGCCCCCGGTTAGTTTCCGGGTATCGAGCGTCCGAGTCGAAATAAAACCCGGTACAGACCGTACTTCGTCAACACGAGGCCGGAAGTCCTCATTGCGGCGCGCGGCAAGATCGCGAAGGCGTTGGCGGACTGAAGCCCGGTATGTTCCTGCTCATGTGAGCGCGCTGAAGAGCAGCTCGACGCGCCGACGGCGGAACTCGGCGCCGATGTTGCCGCCGGCCGAGGCGACGACGCGGCGTTCTGGCCAGAGGCGGCCGGGGAGGAGTTGCAGTTGAGGGAGGGCGTGGAGGTGGTCCCGCAGAGCGGCGCTGGCGGCGATCCGACGGCGATCCGGTGGCGATCCGAACACGAGGCCCTGGGTCAGTTGGACGGAAGACGGCTTAGTTGGTCTTCCGTCCGCGCACGACTGTAAACGCCAGCGGCACGAAGAAGAGCGTTGAAAGCGTCGCCACCGTCAGGCCACCGATTACCGCTCTCGCCAGCGGGGCGTTCTGCTCACCACCTTCTCCAAGCCCGAGGGCCATCGGCAGCATACCGATCAACATCGCCGCCGCCGTCATGAGGATCGGCCGCAGCCGCGTCCGGCCTGCGTCCAGTGCCGCTTCCAGCACCGTCGCGCCCTGCTTCAGCCGTTCCTGCGCGAACGTCACCAGTAGAATCGAGTTCGCCGTCGCGACGCCCACGCTCATGATCGCGCCCATCAAGCTCGGCACGTTGAATGTGGACTGAGTCAGGAACAGCGCCCACACGATCCCCGCCATCGCGCCCGGCAGAGCCGTGATGATGATGAACGGCGTCGACCAGCTCTGGAAATTCACCACCATCAGCAGGTAGACCAGCAGCGCGCTGACAATGAGGCCGAAGCCCAACCGGGAGAAGGCCGAGTTCATCGACTCCACCTGGCCGCGCACGGTGATCGTGTTACCCGGCGCGAGTTTCGGCCGCATCTCGCCGACGATGCGGTCGACTTCAGCCGACACAGTGCCCAGGTCGCTGTCCTGCACGCTGGCATAGACGTCGAACGTCGGCTGCACGTTCGAGTGCGTCGCATTCACCGCCGTGCGCTCGCGCTTGACCTGCGCCAGGTTGCTCAACAACTGAATGCCCGGCGTCTCGCCGCGTACGGGAATCGGCGTGTTTTCGATGTCCTGCATTGATTGAATCGCCGTTTGCGGCGTCTGTACGGCCACCAGATACGTCATGCCCATCCGCGGGTCCAGCCACCAGTTCGGCTGCACCTGGCCCGACGAAGCCAAACTCACAAACATGTTGTTCGCGACGTCCAACTGGGTCAACCCGAACTGCGCCGCGCGCGTCCGGTCTACGTCGATTTTCAACGACGGCGCATCGATCACCTGGTGCATATGCACGTCCACCGCGCCGGGCAGCCGCTTCATCTTCGCTTCAATCTCGCGCGCAATCTCATAGTTCGCGGGCCCGCCATAACCGGCCACCTGCACATTTACCGGAGCCGGCAATCCGAAGTTCAGAATCTGGCTGACAATGTCGGCGGGCTGGAAGTAGAAGGTCGTACCCGGGAACTTTTTCGGCAGCTTGTCGCGCAGCTCGCGGATGTACTCCTTGGTTGGCCCGTGCCCGTGCTTGAGACTCACCGCAAGCTCTCCGTCGAACGTTCCGATCGTCGCTCCGTCGCCGAAGGCCAGGTTGAAGGGCTGCGAGGGCCGCCCGATGTTCTCGAGGACGAGGTCAATCTCGCCGTTCGGCACAATCGTCCGGACGGCCTGCGCCACGTCCGTGAACAGGCGCTTGGTCTCTTCCAGGCGCATGCCCGGCGTCGCGCGAACATGCAAGCGGAACTGTCCGGCATCGACCTCCGGGAAGAAGTCCCGGCCTACGAACGGCGCAATCGCCATCGCGGTCAACAACAGCGCGCCCGCTACCGCAAACGTCCTCCGCTTATTGGCCAGCACCGCCGCCAGGTTTTCCACATATCCCGCCTGGAACCGCTCAAACCATGCGTTGAACCGTTGATGCAGGCCTTGGATGCTCCGTGTGATCCGCCCCATCGGCCGCTCGCCGCGGTGCTCGGCTTCTTCGGCCGGAATCAGCAGGTGGACCAGCGCCGGGACCAGCGTACGGCTGAGGAAGTAGCTCGCTGCCATCGCGAACACAACGGCCAGCGCCATCGGCGTGAAGAGGAACCGGGCGGGCCCGTTCAGGAACGTCACGCTGACGAACACGATACAGATCACCATCGTCGAAACCAGCGTCGGCACCGCAATCTGCTGCGCCGCGAAGAGAATCGCCTCGCGGAGGGGCATGTGCGTCTCCGCCATTGTGCGGTGTATGTTCTCAATCTCTACGGTGGCGTCGTCCACCAGGATGCCGATCGCCAGGGCGAGCCCTCCGAGTGTCATCACGTTCAACGTGTGACCCATCGCCGATAGCGCCATCACCGAGGTCAGAATCGACAGGGGAATCGATACGGCGATAATCAGCGTGCTCCGCCACGATCCCAGGAACAACAGGATCATCGCAGCGGTCAGCAGCGCCGCGATAATGCCCTCGCGCACGACACCGTCGATCGCCGCGCGAATGAAGAGGCTCTGGTCGAACATCTCTTTGATTTCGAGACCCTTCGGCGCGGCGGCTTTCGTCACCGGCAGAATGTCGTTTTTCACCTGGTTGATGATGTCGAGCGTCGAGACACCGCCCGTCTTGATGATCGAGAGCAGCACGCTCGGTTCTCCGTCTTTTCGCACGCTATTGATCTGCACCGCCGCCCCGTCGCGCACATTGGCCACGTCGCGCACATAGATCGTCGCGCCGTTCGCCGTCTTCACCGGCAGATCGTTCAACGCCCCAATCGTGTCCGTGCTGGAGTTCAGCGTCACCTGGTAATCGGTCGCGCCAACCTTCGCATTGCCCGAGGGCAGCACCAGATTCTGGGCCTGCACGGCATTCGCCACATCGATCGGCGTCAGGCCCTTCGAGGTCAGCGCGTTCTGATCGATGTCGACCATGATCTGCCGGTCGGCGCCCCCATAGGGAGCCGGCAGCAGCGCGCCGCGCACCACCGAGAGCTGTTGGCGCACGCGGTAGATCCCGTAGTCGTAGAGAGCCGACTCCGGCAACGACTTGGAGCTCAAGCTCAACTGAATCACCGGCACCGAGGAGGCGCTGAACCGCAATATCCACGGCGGATTAATGCCAGGCGGCATTCGGAACCGGATCGACTGCACCGCGCTGCCCACCTGGGACATCGCCGAATCGATCCGAACGTTCTCATGGAAGTAAATCTTGATCACGCTGACGCCATTGAGCGTTTGACTCTCTATTGTTTTGACGTCGTTCACGAGCGCCATCACAAATTCGCTGAACGTCGTCACCCGCTTCTCCATCTCGGTCGTCGGGAGGCCCTGGTAGTTCCAGATGACCGTGATCTGTGGTACGTCCACCTCGGGAAAAATGTCGGTGGGGGTCTGGTGCAAGGCCCACGCGCCGCCCAGCAGAATCAACAGCGCCAGCACGGCCACTGTGTACGGCCGGTTCAATGCAAGCTTCACTATCCACATAACGAGTGCAAAACCCTTTCAAGGGCTTAGATCAATAACGTAACGCATCGATTCACAAATAATCGTGTCAATGCCCAATTCTGTTTTTTACTTGCCTAATTCGCCAGGCATGAGCGCAGTACTCGTTTTTTTGAATCGTTCCTATTCGTAACGGAATCTCTCCCATTGAAAGCGATTCGCACTCATGAAAAAATCCTCCACTCTTGCCGTTTTCACCCTGGGTCTCGGCCTGCTGGCCGTGGCGCTTTTGCCCCGCATTGAAAAACAGACGCGGACGAAGAATGTTGTCTTCGCCGCTGAAACATCGCTCCCCATCGTGGCGGTCTCCAAGGCCAAAGCCGCGCCGGCTAGCGCTGAATTGGTTCTACCCGCAAACACGGAACCAAACTATGTGGCCCAAATCTACGCGCGCACCAATGGCTATGTGACCCGCCGGTTCGTCGACATCGGCGACCGTGTCCGCGCCGGCCAGCTCCTGGCCACTATCGAATCTCCCGAAGTGATGCAGGAGCTCGCCCAGGCGCAGGCGGCCCTCGCGCAGGCCCGCGCTTCCTATGAGAGCTCCAGCGCCGCCATCAACCAGGCCCTCGCCAATCGCGAACAGACTCGCGCCAACCAGGCGATCGCCCAAACCACCTACGAACGCTGGGATCGCCTGGTCAAGCGCGGGGTACTCCCGAAACAAGAAGGCGATGAACGCTTCAGTGTCCTCAACGCCCGCAACGCCGAAGTCGCCGCCGCCGAAGCCGGCATCGCCAACGCCACAGCGGCGTCAGCGGCCTACCGCGCCAACATTTCCGCGCAGGAGGCCAACGTCCGCCGTCTCCAGCAGCTCGTGTCTTATCAGCGCGTTGCCGCTCCGTTTGACGGCGTCGTCACTGAGCGCCGTGTCGAAAGAGGCGACCTGGTCTCCGCGGGCAGCGTGGGCCAGCCCAGCCTCTTCACGCTCTCGCAATCCAACGTCCTTCGCGTGAGGATCAACGTTCCCCAAACCTATGCGGGCCAGATTGAGACCGGCCAAACGGCCTCCATCGTTGTCACCGAACTCCCCGGCGAGGAGTTCAAAGGACAGATCGTCCGCGAGGCCGGCGCCATTACGGCCGCCAGCCGCACGCTGCAGGTGGAAGTGCAGATCGATAACCGCAACGGCAAACTTCTGCCGGGCATGTACACGCAGGTGAAGCTCGCCGTCGCCCGCCAGGAACCGGTCGTCCTGATCCCCTCAGACGCCCTCTATGTCGACTCCGCCGGTACGCGCGTCGCCACCGTCGACGATCAGAAGCGGCTGCATTTCCACCGTGTCACGCTCGGCCGCAACCTCGGGACGGAAATCGAAATCGCCAGCGGCCTTCCCGCCGGCTCAACCATCGTGCGGAATCCGTCCGATTCGCTCAAAGACGGACTCCAAGTCACCGTCCAGAACTGAGGCTTCCATGAAACGTTATCTCTGGCTCACTTTCGCTGCCGCGGCGCTGATTTGGCCGCAAACCGTCAAGGCCCAGGTCTTCTCCCAGTTCAAGGTCGCGCCCATTCAGCCGCTCCGTGAAGAGGGTGCCGTCCAACTCCGCGATGGCAAGCTGTACGTCTCGCTGCAACAGGCGATCGAACTCGCCCTGCAAAATAATCTCGATCTCGAGATCCAACGCGAGAACCTGAAAATCGCCCGGACCGACTCCCTCCGCGCCGCGGCGGGCGGTCAGCTCCGCGGCGTCGGTCTCGCCGTCCGTGAAGGTCCCACGGGCCTCGGCAGCCCCGTAACGGCTGCCGCCGGCCGCGTCGGCGGCAGCGATGCCCCCGCACTCGATCGCCTTACCGGCCCCGGCACGCAAACCGACCTGTCCATTCTGGGGTCTCTACCCCTTAGCACGGGACCTTCGCTGGTCAACCGCGACTGGATCTGGCGTTCCAGTTACGACTTCAACCACAGCAGCACACCGCAGCTAACGCCGTTCTTCGCCGGGACCGATTCCATCAACCTGAATCGCAATTCCGTCTCCAGCGGCATCGAGCAAGGCTTCTCGACAGGTACGAAGGTCAACCTCGGCATCGACCTCGCCCGCACTCGCTCCAACAGCCCGCTGCTCAGCTATAACCCCTATTCGCAATCGAGCATCGGCTTCTCGATTACCCAGCCGTTGCTGCGCGGCTTCGGACGCAGGGTCAACAACCGCTACATCCGCATCGCCAAAAACAACCAGACCGTTTCGCAATATGTCTTCGAACAGCAGGTGATCGCCACGGTAACCGCCGTTGCCCGGCTCTACTGGGACCTGGTGAGTCTCCGCGAAGACGTCACCGTACGTCAGGAAGCCGTCAACTCAGCCAATCGGCTGCTCCGCGACACCAGGGATTCGCTCGAAGCCGGGCGCTCCGCTGCTATTGACGTCACGCGCGCCGAGGCCGAAGTCGCCCGCCGCAGGCGCGACCTCCAGGTTGCGGAATCGTTGGTCCGCCAGCAGGAGATTGTATTGGCGGACTACATCACCCGCGGCCGCCAGGAGCCTTACGGCGTAATACCTACGGATCAGCCCGGCATCACGCCATTGGACATCGCGAGCGACCTCAACGCCGCCACAGAAAAAGCGCTGCACGCCCGCCCCGACCTGGCCCAGGCCCGGCTGCAGCTCGATAACTCCGGCATCAGCCTCACCGGCAGCCGCAATGCCGTCCTGCCATCGGTAGACGTGGTTGCCAGCGTCGCGAATAACGGTCTTGGCGGCTCGGCTAACGTAGTGCCACCTTTAGGCAACGGCATTCCGCGCGCCATTGATCCACAATTTATCGGCGGACCCGGCAGCGCGCTGAACCAGGTCTTCGCCCGCAACTACCCGGACTACGGGGTCGGAGTGCAAGTCACCATCCCCATACGCAACCGGATTGCGCAGGCAGACGTGCAGCGCGATCAGCACAGTGTGCGCCAATCCGAAATCCGCTTGCGCCAGCTCGAGAAGATGGTGCGCGTTGAAATCGCCAACGCCCGCGTAGCGCTGGAGCAGGCCCAATCCAGCTTCGAGTCCGCGGTCAGTGAGCGCCGTCTGCAACAGCAGGCATTGGACGCGGAGGTGGAGAAGTTGGCGGTGGGCGCGACAGCGCAGGCGCAGGTTATTCAATTGCAGCGCGACCTTGCCCAGGCCAGATCGGCCGAGGTAAACGCGATGAACAGTTATATGAAGGCGAAATTGGCGCTGGAGCGCGCTGCCGGCGTGCTCTTAGCCGCTCACCGCGTTGATGTTCAACAAGTTCAGTAAGCTGGAGGGTAGAGGCCATGAACGCCGTGTCTACCAAATCGCACCACCCCGCCGGCCGCCCCCGGTCGGAAGAGGCTAACACGGCCATTCTGAAGGCGGCCAACGAGCTTCTTGAAACGACTTGTTACAAGGATCTATCGATGGAAGCCATCGCGGAGAAGGCCGGTGTTGGCAAGCCAACCATCTATCGACGCTGGAAGACGAAGGCGGCACTGGTGGCGGAGGCGTTTGCCTGCCACATCTCCCGCCGTCTGCCCGAGGTCGACACTGGAAGTTTTGAAACCGACCTCCGCGTAATGTTGACAAACGTGGCCGATCGTATTGAGTACGCTTTGGAAGGCAAGATTCTCCGGGGCCTGATCTCAGAGGCGAACCTGGACATGGTGAGCGCCCAGGCGTTTCGCAACCTGGTGGAGAGCCGCCGTACGCAGGTGCGCGAACTCGTTCAGCGCGCCCGCGCGAGAGGCGAACTCTGCCCGGCGGTAAACGATGAGGACCTGGTCGACGAAATCTCCGGCGCCATCCTCTACCGGTATCTGGTCCGCCGCGAAAAACTGGACCAGGCCTTCATTCACAACCACATCGACTTCGTGCTCCGCGCTTCCCGCAAATAGCGCTGCGACCATCAGCGGGTCGGCACCGCTTCGGCGAACGATTGCGTATCGAGCGAGCCGAGGCCGCCGAAGCGGCGCTCGCGCTTTTGGTAGTCGAGAATGGCGTTGAGGAGATCGCTGCGTTTGAAATCCGGCCAGAAGGTCTCGGTCACATAAATTTCGGCGTAGGCGATTTGCCAGAGAAGGAAATTGGAGATGCGCAGTTCGCCGGAGGTACGGATGAGGAGGTCGGGGTCGGGGAGGCCGGCGGTATAGAGGTTGGCGGCCAATGATTCTTCGGTGACGCGCAGCGATTCGAGCGTGCCGGATTCCCGGGCCTCGGCGATCATCTGGTTGACTGCGTCGACAAGCTCGGCTTTGCCGCTGTAGTTGATGGCCAGGTTGAGCCGCAGACCGGTGTTCGATTCGGTCGCGCGAATGGTGGATTCGAGTTCCTCACGAACCGATGCCGGGAGATATTCGATGCGTCCGATCGCGTTGAGGCGGACGTTATTCTGCTGGAGTGTGGAGAGCTCTTTACGGAGGTAAACGCGCAAAAGGCTCCAGAGCGTGTCGACCTCGGTACGCGGGCGCTTCCAGTTTTCGACCGAGAAGGCGTAGAGCGTCAACGCTTCCAGGCCAAGCGCAGCGCAGGTTTCGACGGTTGTGCGTACCGGTTGGATGCCGGCCTGATGTCCGGCGACTCGCGGGAGCAATCGGCGATTGGCCCAGCGCCCATTGCCATCCATAATGACAGCGACGTGAGCCGGAAGGCGTTGCGGATCGATGGCCAAGGCCAGAGCGAGGTCCGGATCGCCGGGACCGAGACTCTCCAGAAGCGCTTTCATCAGCGTAATCCCTCAGTGTACAACAGCATCAGACACTCCTCTGACGGCTTCCATCCAGGCGACGCCGAGCGCGGCGATGCCCATAAACGAACCGAAGGGGACTTCATACGAAGCGGCCTCCTTTTTGGAGAACCAGATGAAAAAAAGACCGATGACCGAGCCGAGGATCGAACCGATCATGAGAGCGAAAAGCATCGGCATCATGCCGAGGAACGAACCGATCATGGCGGCCATTTTGTAGTCGCCCATGCCCATCCCCTCGCGACCGCGGACCCTGTAATACAGCGTGCCGATGAACCACAGGGAACCGTAACCGAACGCGGCCCCGAGGGCGGATTCAACGAGGGAATGGAGGGAGAGAGACGAGCCGTATGGAACCAGCAGGGCCGAGAAGGTTGCGGGAAGCAGGGCGAACCAGGCCAGGGCGAGGCCGGCGAGGGCGCCGCCCTTGGTGAATTCGTCCGGCAGGATGCGCTCTTCGAAATCGGATGCGATGAGCTCCAGGTTGATGGCGGCGAAGACGGCGAGCTTCAGGGAGAGGAGAGTGGGGCCGAATCGCAGCACAATTAGAAAGTACATTATCCCGCAAAGTAATTCAACCACCAAATAGCGGATCGGGATGGGATAGCCGCAGTTGCGGCACTTGCCGCGGAGTAAGAGATAGCTGAGAACGGGGATGTTGTCGTACCAGGCGATGGTTTTTTCGCACTGCGGACAGAAGCTGCGCGGCGGATCCCACAGGGTGATATCCCGCGGGAAGCGGTAGATGCAGGCATTGAGGAAACTGCCGATGAGGAGTCCGAAGAGACCTGCCAATAGGGCGGCGAGCATGTCCACACTCCACAATAAAACAGATTGTAAAGAAAATGTTTTGGGCCGTCAGGCGGGCAGATTGAAGTACTTTTCGGCGTTGGCGTAGCAGATGTTGCGCACCATACCGCCGACGAGATTCATATCGCGCGGCAGTTCGCCGTTTTCAATATCGCGGCCGAGGAGATTACAGAGCGTGCGGCGGAAGTATTCGTGGCGGGGATAGGAGAGGAAGGACCGCGAGTCGGTGAGCATACCGACAAAGCGGGAGAGGAGGCCGCAATTGGAGAGCGCGTTGATCTGCATCTCCATCGCCTCCTTCTGATCGAGGAACCACCAGCCGCTGCCGAACTGAATTTTGCCGGGAACGGATCCGTCCTGAAAGTTACCGATGACGGTGGCGAAGGCGTAGTTGTCCGCGGGATTCAGGTTGTAGAGGATCATCTTGGGCAGCGCGCCTGCATGGTCAAGGTGGTCCATATAGCGGGCGACGGCGTCGATCTGCGGCCAGTCACCGATGGAATCGAAGCCGGTGTCCGGGCCGACGTTGCGGAACATGCGTGTGTTGTTGGCGCGGCGGGCGCCGAGGTGGAGCTGTTTGGTCCAACCTTTGGCGGCGTCGAGGCGGCCGAAGAAGTGCATGAGGTAGCTGCCGAATTGGGCGTGCTCGACGGGGTCGGCGGGTTGGCCGTTGCGGGCGCGGTCGAAGATATCGGCGGCATCTTCGGGTGTGCAGGGTTCGGAGAAGGCGGTGTTCAGGCCGTGATCGGAGAGGCGCGCGCCCATCGACTGAAAATAGTCATGCCGGTTAGAGAGAGCATCCAGGAACGATTGGAAGCCGCGGATGGGGATGTTCGCGGCACTTTCGAGTTTTGCGGTCCAAGCGTTGAAGGCGGCGGGGTCATGGACGCTGAGCGCTTTGTCCGGACGGTAGGCGGGGAACACCTTCGCCGCAAGGCCTGAGGCGGCGATGAGCTTGTGCTCGGAAAGCGAGTCTGCCGGATCGTCAGTGGTGCAGAGTGCGCGGACTTTGAATTTGCCGAGAATTCCGTGGGCAGAGAGCTCATCGGTGGCGAGTTTTTCGTTGGCGCGATTCCAGATGGATTCGGCCGTCGACTCGTCGAGGATGTCGCCGATGTCGAAGTAGCGGAGGAGCTCGAGGTGTGTCCAATGATAGAGCGGATTGCGCAGGGTGTAGGGAACGGTGCGGGCCCAGGCGAAGAATTTCTCCTTAGGGCTGGCGGAGCCGGTGATCAGATCCTCGGGAACGCCATTTGCGCGCATAGCGCGCCATTTGTAGTGATCCCCCTCCAGCCAGATCTCGTGGATATTTCGGAAGCGGCGATTGGCGGCCACGTCCTGCGGAGGAAGATGACAGTGATAGTCGAGGATGGGCTCGTCTTTGGCGTAGGCGTGATAGAGCTCGCGGGCGGCAGGGGTCTGCAGGAGAAAGTCGTCGTGGATAAATGACATCGCGGTGGACCCTCTATTTTACGACGGCCGCGCGCGGCTCTTCCTGTAGGATGACGCTTTGCGGCTCGGGCGTGCGGCCCTGATCGTTGGTATCGGCTATCCACTGATTCAGACGGTTGTTGAGACGGTCGAGGGTCTTTTTGTGCTCGGACTTGGAGGCGAGGTTGTTAACCTCGTGCGGATCGGCCTGATGATCGTAGAGCTCGAATTCGGGGCGGACCGGCGCGACCCAGCGAGCTTGTAGATCGTTCAGTTTGCCCTCTTTGGCGAGGTCCTGCAGGACAGTGAGCGTGGGGTAACTGGTTTTGATGTACTCGTTGAACTGGGAGTAGGAGCGATCGGGATAGAAGTTATGGATCAGCTTGTAGCGGGCGTCGCGGACGGCACGGATGCGATCGACCGTCATGTCGCAACGGTCGCGCGCGGTGAAGATCCCGGTACGAGGCTTGGCGTTCTTGAATAGCGACTGGCCGTGGAAGAGTTTGGGGTGTTCGATGCCGGCGGTGTCGAGCGTGGCGGCCGTGATGTCGAGTGAAATTACGGGATCTTTGCGCACTGTGCCGGGCTTGATGTGGCCGGGCCAACGGACGATCAGGGGCACATGCGTGCCCGCGTCATACAGCCACTGCTTGCCGCGGAGGAGGCAGCGGCCATTATCGCCGAAGATGAAGATAGCGGTGTTATCGAGCAGCCCGTCCTGCTTTAGCGCGTCAAGAGCGACGCCGAGCTGGCGGTCCCAGTTGTTGACGGCGTCGAGGTAGTTGGCCACTTCATCGCGGACGATCGGGTGATCAGGATAGTAGGGCGGGAGCTCCACTTTGGCTGGGTCGACCAGGTTGGACTGTTTGCGGGCGAGCGGCCACTGCGGCCCTTTGTGCGGCGCGGTGAAATTGATCTGCGCATAGAACGGCTGGCCCTTTGCGCGCTGGTTCCAGTGCGTGCCGTCGAAGGGTTTGCCGGCCTTGAAATTGAAGTCGGTTTTTCCATTGGTGCGAAGCCCCGGCCCGACTTCAATGACGTTGGCGGTGAAGTAGCCGGCATCGTGGAGGCGGTGCGAAACGAGGCGCACACCTTCAGGGAACGTGTAGCCGTCCTTGCGATGGCTGCGATGATTGTGCGCGCCGATGGTGGTCTGATAGACACCGGTGTTCCATGCGGAGCGCGCCGGGGAGCAGACGGGCGCGGTAGTGAAACAGTGGGTGAAGCGGACACCTTCGGCGGCCATGCGATCGGCATTGGGAGTGCGCGTCAGCGGATGGCCGTAGCAGCTTAGCTGCGGGCCGAGATCGTCGCCGAGTATCCAGAGGATGTTGGGGCGATCCTGGCTGTTCTGTGCGCGGAGGTTGAGAAACGGGGCAGCGGCGAGGGCGGCGCGTCGGGAGATCATCGACACCATTCCATCACGATCCGCGGGTCAATCACGATCCGCGGGAGTGTTACGATGAGCGCCATGGACTTTATCGAAAGGCTTCTCGGCATAGCGCCCGACGAAGGAAGCGGATTGCTGGAGCTACTGATTTTCGTGAGTCTGTTCGCGCTCGCGGCCGCCGTGCTGGCGCGAAAGTACGCGATGGCGAAGCGATCGAACAAATAAAAACAGCCGCCAGTGCGGCGGCTGTTTTTATTTGTTCAAATGATTCCGAAGGCCTAGACTTCCGAGGACGGAGGCGGAGGCACGCCCGGGGGAACTGTTGGCCCCGGAGTGGGAGGCGGCACAGGAGGTTTAATCGGCGGTCTCGGTTTCGGTTTCGGCGCTGGCTTCTTCTTTGCCGGCGTCGCTTTCTTGGCGGCCTTCTTTGCCGGAGCGGCTTTCTTCGATGCTACGGCTTTCTTTACCGCAGCCTTCTTCGCTGCCTTCTTCGGTGCGGCCTTTTTGGCCGGCGCCGCTTTCTTTACTGCTTTTTTTACCGCTTTTTTCGGAGCCGCCTTTGCCGCCTTCTTTGGAGCCTTCTTGGCAGCCTTCTTTTTTGTTGTTGCCATGCTGACATCCTCTCGTGATTTGTCTATCCGGAGTCCGGAGATTGGAGTTTACCAGTTTAAGCGGAAGCGTTCAAAGTACCAATCGTCGGAGCGTTTCCGTAGCGCGGCGAGCATCTTGCGGCGTTCGGAAATATCGCTGTCGGCGACTAACTGGAGCGCTTCCCCGAAACCAGGGTATTTGCGCAAATGCGAAACGGCTGTTCCCAACCGTTCGGGTTTGAAATGCACAAACGCCAGACGCAGGCGATTGTGCA
Source organism: Acidobacteriota bacterium (assembly GCA_016185425.1). Taxonomy (GTDB): domain Bacteria; phylum Acidobacteriota; class Terriglobia; order Bryobacterales; family Bryobacteraceae. The sequence continues at coordinate 190,260 of JACPNQ010000009.1, forward strand.
GATATTGCGGCCAGCCCACCGGATACGGCGAGCGGGATCGGAAGCGGTGCTGCACCAGGCTATCGGGCACGACGATGAGTTCGTAGCCGAGCATCCACAGCCGAACGGAGAGTTCGTTGTCGACATTGCCGCGATGGAGAAGCCCCGGATCCCAGCCGCCACCTGTGGCGACGAAGACATCGCGGCGCATGCCAAGACAACATCCGGGAAGTATCGGCGCGGCGGCCGGCCGCGCGGGCCTGCGATGCAGCCACCTGACTTCCATCGAAGGACCTTTGAATGTAAGTCCCCATCCATGGCTCTTGGTGGGTGGAAGCTGCGAGATACCGGGCGCCACCGCGCCGACCGCCGGATCCTCCAACTGCTCCAGCATCGGCTTCCACCATTGTGCGTCGAGTTTGAGGTGGGCATCGGCAAAGATCAGCGTTTCGCCGTTAGTTTTCGACGCGCCGAATACGCGCGATTTGGCGACACCCTGGCCGTTCGAATGAAAGAGCCGCACGCGACCGCGGCGGCGTTTGAGAAAGGCGGCTGACTTATCGGTGGAGCCGTCATCGACAACGACGATTTCAGAACCGCCGGGCAGGGTATCTTCGAGGTTTTCAACGGTGCTGCGCAGATCCTTCCCCTCGTTGCGGCTAATGACCACGACGCTGACACGGGGAGCCGTTCTACTTGGCAACGGGAACCTCCTGCAGCCAGATATTTCCGGACACGCCCGCGGCGGCATAGACGAGACGGGCAGAGCTCGCGCCGAGTCCAACGAGTTGTGTTTGCGGACCGACATTGCGAATGGTCTGCGTGGCGGAATGGAAGTGATGGACCGGGAATGGCTCGCCCACCGGCTTCCTGGTTTGCGGGTCCAACCGGCGGCCCCATATGCAACGAAATCCGTCGCGCTCCGCCGTGAAATAAACGTAGTTTCCAGAGGGAGCCCATGCCGGATCCCTGGCCAGTTCGGTGGCGGAGGTAACCGCGATCCATTCGTCGCGCGGCGCGGGACGTTCTTTGTTGACCGGCACAATGAAGATCTGCGTTGAGCCGGCGGCGCTATCGGAATGGGTAAAGGAAGCCCATTTGCCGTCGAGGGAAAGGCGGCCGTCGATGAGCAGAGATTTTTTTCCCGGGCGCAAGGCGAGCGTGGACTTTTTCCGCTCCGCGACATCGAATAGCAAGAGGTCTTCGTTAGTGGCGGGCTCAAAGATAAATTGGGAGCCGTCGCGCGAGACGCCGCTCACTGTGCCGCACCCGCCGCATACTTTTTCTGCAATGCCCCCACCGATGGGAGCGAACAGGATGTCGAGCTGAAAGTTCGTGAAGAAGACACGCTGCGCGTCGCCTGAGAAAACAGCATACAAGATGCGATTCGAGTTCGATGCGAGCGTTCTTTCCGTTCCAGCCGCCGTGTCGCGAGCATAGATATTCCAATTACCGAAGAGGCCCGAGACGTACGCCAGTTGGCGGCCGTCGGCGGAGACTGAGGACGACCAATCCGGCGCAACGCGCTCGGTCAATTTTCGCGGCTGACCAAGCTGCCTTCCGTGATCGGCATCGTATGGCAGCTCCCAAACATCCACATTGAAGAGTTCGTCGGCAAAGACGGTGCGCGTCACGGTCTGCGAGCGGGCTTGCGCGGCTCGGGTCTGACGGCCAGGTCCCAGCGTCTGCCGGCGCGGAGGTCCGGAGACGCGGAAAGAAGTGTCGACTGGCATTTCCCAGAGATTGGTGGAATCGCCGGAGTCAAGGGAGTAGAGAATGGCGCGCGATCCATTCTGCGCCCAACCGAGCGGCGCCGGCACCGCGAGGCCTACGAGGTTTAGCCGGCGCATGGCGTCCATGGGGGACGGCGCACCGCCGGCGACAGGAACGGTCCACCAATCGACCGAGGACCGTGACTCCGACTTGCCGGCGGCCACTACGATCATGTCGCCGGCGGGAGACCAAATGGGATAGCGGGCCCAGGCGAGTCCGCTATCGACCCGGCGCGGACGGCCGCCACCCGCATCCACCGCATAGACGTGACTGGAGTCGGGAAACTCAGAACCATCGCGGCCGGACCAATAGACGATGGTGCGGCCGTCGGGCGAGAACTTCGGCTGCCGTCCGTCCGCGGCAATGAGCAACGGATCGCCGCCTAGCGCCGGAACCACGTAGATGCCGCCACCGTTTTTCTCCGAGCGAAAAGCGATGCGGCTGCCGTCGGGCGAGAAGTCGGGGTCCGACTCATCGGCAGGGTCGGAGGTAAGACGAATGGGATTGCGGCCATTCGCCTGCTGGAGCCAGATATCAAGGCCACCGTCGCTCGCACGGGAGGAGCTGAACGCAAGGAGGCCGCCGTCACGAGAGATGGCGGGCGCGGTGTTGAGGCCAGTCTCCGCGGTTATGCGGCGCAACACGGCAATCGGCTCTGGCTTCGGCCTGTTGACGATGTACCAACCACCGGCGGCAAAACTCAAGGCAGCCAACGCGCCCAGACCGGCAGCGATCCATACGCGTCTTGGCGCCGGCTGAGCGGCGATAACCGAAGGTTCCGGAGGAAGATCGAAATCCTTGTTGAGATCCTGCAGCAGCAGCTTAATGTCCGACATGTGCTGCCAACGGTCGTGCGGCTTCTTTTCCAGACACTTGCCGACAATTCGGTCGAGAGCACGTGGCAGCGTGGGAAGCAGGCTGTGCAGCGCGGGCGGCTCCTTCGAGACGACGGCATTGAGCGTCGCCATCGCCGTGTCCTCCTGAAAGGCCCGGCGACCGGAGAGCATTTCGTAGAGAAGCGAGCCAAAGGAGAAGATATCGGACCGCGCATCGACGCCGCTACCCTGCGCCTGCTCCGGGGACATGTAGGATAGCGTTCCGACAACTTCGCCGGTATGGCTGACGCTGAGATCCGCCGTTTGCGATGCGGAAGCGGCAAACCGCAAGGCCTGCTTGGCGATGCCGAAATCGAGCACTTTCACGAGCCCGCGATCGGTAACCATGATATTGCCGGGCTTCAGATCGCGATGAACGATATTGGCGTCGTGCGCGGCGGCGAGGGCGTCGGCGATCTGCGCCGCATACTTTGTGGCCGTCCTGGTATCGAGACCGTTTTCCCCGATTAGGCCGCGCAGCGTGAGGCCGTGGACACGCTCCATCGCGATGAAATCGACACTGTCCTGGTGACCAACTTCATAAACCGTGATGATGTTCGGATGGTTCAACGCCGACGCCGACTGGGCTTCACGGGTGAGACGGTGCCGATGCTCCGCGTCCGTCTGTCCGGGCGGGAGAACTTTGAGGGCAACCGGACGCTTCAGTACCTCGTCATTGGCCTCATAGACCCAGCCCATTCCGCCCGCGCCGAGCTTCTGCTTGATGCGATAGTGGCCAAGCTGAGAGCCGGGGCTTAGGGCTAGCGCGACCGGGGCCGATTCACGCGGCGGGACAAGCGAGTCGAGCATCGCCTCCGTGGCCGACTGCGTCGACTCCGCCAGCAGTTTTTCTACGTCACGCCGCATGGAATCATCGGGACAGTGTTCCTGCAAATAATGGGCGCGGTCTTCACCGTGCAGCGACACCGCCACGAAATAGATCTCTTTCATCAAGAGCCACCGGGGATCGCTGCTCATGTGAAAGAAAAGTGTATCAGATGGCCATGCCGCGAACCGCGCTATAAGCGCTTAGAGTGGCCTGGGCCATGTGCGATGTCAGGAAACGCGCATGCACCGCTTCCCTGCCCCATTCGGCCCATTCGGCGGCAGCGGGTTCGGAGAGCCTGACAGAGGCCGCGGCGATGGCGGCGGGAGTATTATCGACCAGGAGACCGGTCCGCTCATGCTCGACGATTTCCGGCAGTCCGCCAACGCGGCTGGCGATGACGGGAACGCCGGCGCTCATGGCGAGCAATGCCGCGGAGCCGAGACCCTCCTCGTGCGTAATGTAGAGCAGCCCGCGAGCGGTCTTCAGCGCTTCAGGAAGATTGGTGGTGAACTCGACCTCGATGCCAGTTTGCCGGATGAGGGCGGAGCCTTTCATCGGATCGCCGGAGGCCGGCGCGATCAGCGGCCCGGTACGTGCGGAGCGCGGCATCGATTGCACGCCGTCGTAGACGACCTCGATCTTCGACGATGGCACGCCGGCCTCCATCAGCTTGCCGGCCACGTACTTCGACACGGCGAGATAGAGCGCGGGCTGGCGATACTTCCATCGGCTGGCCATGTTGGTTTTCACAGGAAAGGCAACGCGGCGGCTGACGATGAGCGGTGCGGCGGCGAGCAGCGCGGCATAGCTATGGCTCTTGGCGTCGTGCGCGTGGACGATATCGGTCTCAGCCCGGAGTTTGCTCAACGCGAAGGGCTCCCCGAAGGGGCTTAGAAACCGCTGCTCGATGCCCCGCGCCTGCAGCTCATCGATCAGATGCAGAACCTGAAACTGTCCGCCGCGCATCTGCCGTCCGAAATCGAGATGAAGGACGCGCATGACGCCTCTATCGTAATTGGCGCGCGATAGCGGCCGCGATGGCTTTTCCGTGGAAACGGCCGTTTTCGATGAAAATCTCGTTGGTGTGCTCACCGGCGACAATGACGCCCGCGAGATAAATGCCAGGCCGCTCGCTCTCGAATGTATCTGGATTCGTCTTTGGCCTTCGCGTCTCCGGATCGAGAGATATTCCGTGCGCGGAAAGAAAATCGAAGTCGGGGTGGTAGCCGGTCATCGCGAAGACGAAATCGTTTTTGATGGCCACCTCGCCGCGCGGCGTTTCGAGGCGGACCGAGTGGGGAAGGATTTCCACGACGCGGCTTTCGAAGTACATAGGAATCTCACCGTTCTTGATGCGGTTTTCGATGTTTGGCTTGATCCAATATTTGACGTGGCGGTGGATCTCCGTGCCGCGGTGCGCCATCGTCACGCGCGCGCCCGTCCACCACAACTCCAGCGCCGCAAGCGCGGCGGAGTTCTTGGCACCGACCACCAACACATCGTGCCCGTAATAGGCATGGGGTTCGCGATAGTAGTGGATGACCTTTGGGAGATCCTCGCCGGGGACGTTCAGGTAGTTCGGAAGGTCGTAGTAGCCGGTGGAGAGGATTACTTTTTTTGCGCGATATTCATGCACTTCGCCATATTGGTCGCGGGCACGGGCGGTAAATGCGCCGTCGGAGCCCGAAACGCCTTCCACGCACTGATACTGGCGAATGTCGAGCTTGTAGTGATCGGCGACACGCCGGTAGTACTTCAGCGCCTCCGTGCGGTTGGGCTTTTCGTTCAGCGATGTCATGGGGATGTCGCCGATCTCCAGCAGTTCCGGGGTGGTGAAGAAGACGAGATTGGTGGGGTAGTTGTAGAGTGAGTTGACGACGCAGCCCTTGTCGATCAGCGTTGCGCGCACGCCCGCGCGGCCCAATTCAATGCCGCAGGCGAGGCCGGTTGGCCCCGCGCCAACGACGACTACATCCGCCTCAAAGGAGCCCATCGACCTGCGCGTAAACAGCGTCGAGCGCGGCCGGCAATGCGTCGGCGTCCTTGCCTCCGGCCTCGGCGAGATCCGGACGTCCGCCACCCTTTCCGCCGACAGCCTGCGCCAGCGGGCCGATCAGCCTCCCGGCGTGGACGCGCTGCGTCAGATCCTTCGTCACCGCGCAAATCAATGCGACGCCGTGCGTGTCGGTAGCGCCCAGCACGACGACGGCGGACTTCCACTTGTTGCGCAGCGAATCGGCCAGCGCCCGCATCTGCACACGATCCAAACCTTCGACCTGGACCGAGAGCACTTGCACGCCCTTAATATCGCGGACCTGGTTCTCCATGGAGCTGCTCTGGGACTGCGCGATCTTGTTCTTCAACTGCTCCACCTGTTTTTCGAGGTTGCGCTGATTGATGAGCAGCTTATCGATCTGATCGAGCAGATCGGCTTCGGAAGCCTTGATGGAGTGGGCCACTTTGCTTAAGGTAGTCGTGGCTCCCTGGAACCGCTCCACGGCGGCGTTGCCGGTGATCGCCTCCAGTCGCCGCGCACCCGCGCTCACCGAGCCTTCGTAGACGATCTTGCAGAGACCGATGTCGCCCGTACGCGACACGTGCGTGCCACCGCACAGCTCCTTACTGAAGCCCGGCACGTTGACGACGCGAACCTTGTCGCCGTACTTTTCGCCGAACAGCGCCATGGCGCCTGTGGAGATCGCGTCTTCGAGCGCCATCACATCCGTTGAAACTTGGATGTTGCGCATGATCTCTTCGTTGACGATCCGTTCCACTTCCGCCACCTCTTCGGGGCTCATCGCCGTGTAATGGCTAAAGTCGAAGCGAAGTCGGGCCGGGTCGACCACGGAACCCGCCTGCTTCACATGCACGCCCAGCACGGAGCGCAGGGCCGCGTGGAGGAGATGCGTGGCGGTGTGGTTGCGGCGTGTAGCGGCGCGGGAATCGGCTTTCACTTCGCCCTTCACAATGTCGCCTTTTTTGATCGGAGCGACAGCCGTGATCTTGTGTACGGAGAGCCCCGGCACCGCCGGATACGTGGTCTGTACTGTGGCAATGGTGTCGCCGGACCTGGTCTGCAACTCGCCCTGGTCGCCAACCTGGCCGCCGGCTTCGGCGTAGAAGCAAGTGGTATCAAGAACCACCTCAGCGGCAGTGCCGGGCGCAACCGAGTCGACCTCCTTCTGATCAACCAACAGCGCTAATACCTTGCAATTGTCCTGCGAAGTGCCGTCGTAGCCGGTGAATTTGGTGCGGCCGAATTTCGATTGCAACTGCTGGTAAATGGGAGCGACATGAGCCTTTTCGGCGCCTTTCCACGAGGCGCGCGCTCGCTCACGCTGCTTGTCCATCTCGGCTTCGAAGCCTTCGGCGTCAATCGACAATCCGAACTCGCGCGCCATCTCCTCCTGCTCATCGGAAGCGAGGCCATAGGTGTCGTAGAGTTTGAACGCCACGGCGCCAGGCAGCATACCGCCGACAGCTCGCTTCGCCTCGTCGTGGAAGACGCGTTCGGCCACTTGATACGTCGTGGCGTAGCGATGCTCTTCGTCTTTCACGATGCGGGAGACGCGATCGGTGGAGTCAAGCAGCTCCGGATAGGCCGGCTTCATGAACTCGGCGACGAATGTGGTGAGTCTGTGGAGATACGGGTCGACAATGCCGATCCGCCTCGCGTTGCGAAGCGCCCTGCGCATGATCTTGCGGAGCACATAGCCGCGGCCTTCGTTGGACGGCACGACGCCATCGTGAATCAGGAACGCGGCGGCGCGGGCATGGTCGGCATTGATGCGGAGAACAACGTCCGTCTTGGCCTCGGAACCGTATTGGACATCGAATAGATCGGCGCCGAAGTCGATGATGGGCCGCAGAAGGTCGGACTCATAGTTGGTGACCTTGCCTTGGAGGATCGCGGCGACGCGTTCGAGGCCCATACCGGTATCGATGGAGGGCTTGGGAAGGCGCGTCATGATGCCGCTGGAAGAGCGGTCAAACTGCATGAACACAAGGTTCCAGATCTCGACAAAGCGGCCGCCGCCATCAAGCGGGAACTCCTCGTTTTCATGTCCCGGTTCGGCCGCGTGCGCGCCGAGGTCATAGTGGATCTCCGAGCATGGGCCGCACGGACCGGTATCGCCCATCTGCCAGAAGTTGTCTTTTTCGTCCAGGCGGAAGATGCGGCTCTTCGAAATGCCAGTGACCTTCTGCCACAACTCTTCAGCCTCATCGTCTTCGCGGAATACGGTGACGTAGAGGCGGTCCTTGTCGAGCCCGTAGTCCTTTGTGATCAGTTCCCAGGCAAAATCGATGGCTTCGGCCTTGAAGTAGTCGCCGAATGAGAAGTTGCCGAGCATTTCAAAGAACGTGTGATGGCGGCGGGTGTAGCCGACATTCTCCAGATCGTTGTGCTTTCCGCCGGCGCGGACGCACTTCTGTGACGTGGCTGCGCGCGAATAATCGCGCTTCTCCATGCCCAGAAAGATGTCTTTGAACTGGTTCATGCCGGCGTTGGTGAACAGCAACGTCGGATCGTTAACGGGAACCAGGCTGGACGACTTGACCACGCGGTGGCCGCGGGAAGCAAAGAAGTCTAGGAATTTTTGGCGAGTTTCGTGGCCAGTCATGCGAAACCTCCTATTTTCGCATGTTTGGCGTGTCAGAATGCGTAACGCAGCGTGAACTGCATGACGCGCGGCAGCGTGAATGTATCGGTGTACTTGCCAAACGTGCTTACATCGCCGAGCGACAGGTCGATGGACTTCGGATCGAAGCGTACTGTGTTGGTGATGTTGAACACTTCCCAGCGGAACTGAAGCGCGTGGGTATCGCGCCAGGGCACCTGAAACGTCTTGCCGAGGTTCATATCGATGTTGAAATTGCCATCGCCGCGAATGCCGTTGCGCGGGCCAGGCTGTCCGGGAAGGGCGAAGGTAAAGGCGGCGAACGCCTGCACCGGGTCCTGAAAAATGTTTGGGCCGGAGACGCCCCCCGGCGGCGCGGGAGCGTTCTTATTGGTGCCGTCGCGGAACGGCAGTCCCGTCGGAGCGGCCCAACCGGCGATGTTCCAATTGGTGGGGTAGTTGCGCCCGTTGGACGCGGAGATCGGCAGACCCGAAGACTGCCGGTACAGGCCGCCCAGTTGCCAACCGCCGAGCAGCCGATTCTTTTTCGCGAAGGGAATGCCGTACACCCAGTTGGCATTGAACTGGTGGCGCGCGTCGTAATCGGAAACGGCGCGGAACTGCGCGCGGTTCCAGGAGTTGGTGATTGTGCCGTCGGAGGCTTGTGACGATTCGGGGCGGGAGCCGAGATCGATGGACTTGGAAAGGGTGTAGTTGAAGTCGATCTGATCGCCATTCGCAAACGTCTTGCGGACCGACAACTGCATGCCATGGTAGTTTCCATTGCCGACGCTGCGCAGCGCGCCGAGGAAAGAATACTGGCTGTTGAAATACGCGTACTTGCCATACTTGCTGCAGGACGGCGTGCACGTCACATCGAGTTGATAGAGCGCGCTGACGAAGTCCGGCGAATTGGCGAGGAAACGCTGATAGACGCGCTGCGTGGAAGAGAGCGTTGCGTTCGCGGCGCCTGGATAAAGGTTCTCCCAATAGGCGATCTTCTGGATGCTCACGGCCGGCGTGCCCGCCAGCGCGAGCCGCGCGAGCTGCCCGGCCGCTTCGAAATAAGTTGTGCCGGAGGCGGTGTCGCGAAGATTCGCCGGCTGCGCCATATCTTCGTAGAGCAGTGAGCGGCGCGAAAGACGGCCGACGTAGGAGCCCTGCACAAACCAGCCGCGATTGAAGTCGTGGCTGACGGTGAAGTTCATATTCATCGTGTAGGGCGCCTTCACTTTGTCATCGATGGACGAGTTGATGTCGAAAAGATTTGGTGCCGTTTGCGGAAACCCTATCGCCGGTGCGGCGGGAAGAAGCCCGGCGGGGATGGTGTGCAGACCAGTGAAACGCGGCGCCGTGGATGCGGTGAGGACGGCGCTGGGGTTGGAGATATTAGACTGCAGGCCGAGGGTCACCGCGTCGTAGTTCGAGATTAAGCCGGCGCCGATCAGGTCGTAATACATGCCCCAGCCGGCGCGAAAGACCGTCTTGCCCGGCGCCCAGGCGGCGGCAAACCGCGGCGCGAAATTCTTCTTGTGGAATGGATAGAGATCGCGGCCGCCGGGCTGTTCCTTCAGCAGGTATTCGACCGGCGCGATCATTGATTGCGGCAAACCGTTATCCGCATAGGCAGCGCGCTGCGCGAAGAAATCGGACAGCGGAACGCGCGTCGAGGTCTGTGTGCCGGTGGCTTCGTGCACAGGCGGCATCAATGACCAGCGCAGGCCGTATGTGAAGGTGAGTGTCTTCGTTGCCCTCCATGTATCCTGCGCATACATCTCGTACTCTTCCGCGTCGAATCGCCTGGCAACTCCCTGGCCAAGCGCAAGGGACTGGCCGGTCTTGGCGTAGTTGTAGTGAGCCGTTCCTTCGCTGACGATGCCGAGCAGATCCATCGCGGCCTCCCGGAATTGCGTCTGGCTGCCACGTGCCATGTCCGTCAGGCGCGCGTTGAGCGAGGCGCCAGAATCGGCAAGCCAGGTGGGATTCGCAGTGGCTTCGTGAAAGGAATTAGAGAAATCCAGCCGGCTGTTGCGGACAAAACGCATCACACCGCCAAACTTCAGATCATGGCTTTTGCGGCTCCAGGTGATGTCGTTGGCGACGGTATGCGTGGGCGTTTTGCGAATATAGGCGCGGCGGTCGCCGGTGATCGCATCGAGATTGCGGAAATAGACGAACGGCTGCGTGGAGATACCCGTATCCTCGAAGCTGGTACGCGTAAGGCCGTAGCGGAAGGTGTTGACGATCGTGTTGGAAAGCACCACATTCCAACCAAGGGCCAGACCGCGGCTCGCATCCAGGCTCGTATTGTTTGGCGGCTGTCCGGGGAATTGCGGAATCTCGTTCTCGCGATCGTCCTGCAAATTGCCTCGCACAAAGAGCGTGTGTTTGCCGGCCTTGTCCAGGATGGCGTCGAAACGCGCCATGTAGGCCTGCCAATGCAGACGGACGGGCGCGTTGAATCGGAATCCGGATGTGTTCAGCCCATCGCCGGTGCTGGTGTCGTTGGGCAAGGGATAGGAGCGCAATACGGCGAGCGCGGCGGCGTTAGCGCCGATGCCGAGCGGATCGACTACCGTCTTCACGGCGTCGGCGGAAACCGTGGCGGTCGAGCGGTCCGTGCGCAGGTACTTCAACTGACCGTCGCGCAGGCTCTGGGTCGGGACACGCAGCACGCTGGAATCCTCGCGGCTATCGTGCCGGCCCTCGTAGTTGCCAAAGAGGAATAGCCGATTCTTTCGCAGCGGGCCGCCAAGCGAGACGCCATAGATATTGCGATTCAGCTTCGCTAGTGGCACGCCCGCCTGGTTATTGAAGAAGCTATTGGCGTTGGTCGCCTTGTTGCGGAGAAACTCATACAGCGATCCGTGCAATTCGTTTGTTCCGGACTTCGATACCAGCGTGATCTGCGCACCCGATGCACGGCCCAGTTCCGCGTTAGCGCCGGTAGTGACGACACGGAATTCCTGCACGGTATCGAGAGAGATACGGAAGGCCGTGGTGAACGACGCACGCTCGTCCTGATCGTTGGCGTCCACGCCGTCGAGCGTGATATTCGCCTGGTCGGACTTGCCTCCGTTCACATTGCCTGACCGGTAGCTCGACGGATTGTTGTCACCATAGTAAGTCACCCCAGGTTGCAGCGCGAGCAGCCCGATAATGTTCCGGCCCTCGAAAGGAAGCTGCAGAATCGGCTTTGTGGAGAAGTTATTGCCAAGGGACGCGTCCTGCGTATTTACGGGACTCGTGTCGGCCGAAACGGTAACGGCATCGGCCGTGGTGCTGAGTTCCAACTGCACATTTCGTGTAGCCGGCGACTGCACCTGCGCGGCAATTCCAGTCAACGACACGGCGCGGAACCCGGCCGCGGTTGCCGTGAGAGTGTAGGTGCCGGGAGTAAGTTGCGGGAAGGAATAGACGCCGTTGCTATCGGACGTGGCGGATCGCCTGGCGCCATTGGCCGCATTGACCAGTGATAGTGACGCGCCTGGGACAACGGCGCCCGTGGGGTCGGTCACCGTACCCGTCATCGACGACAAGGCTTGCCCATGCATTGCGGCCGAAGACAGCAGAAACAGCGCCCATTTCCACATGCCTAACGGTAACAAATCGGGATAGGGGGGAGCCTCGCGGCTCCCCCCCTCCCACACCACCGGACATGCGGGTCCGCATCCGGCGGTTCGGCGGGTTGAGCAATCAACGAACAGTTAATCTTGGAATCCCAAGCGAGTCGAAGTAAGCATTGGGCA
>JACPNQ010000025.1 GCA_016185425.1 Acidobacteriota bacterium
AAAGCAAAAACCCCGGCTGGTAGGCCGGGGTTTTTGAATTAATTTGGGCGACTTCCTACTCTCCCACACACTTGCGCGTGCAGTACCATCGGGGCTGAGAGGCTTAACTACCGTGTTCGGGATGGGAACGGGTGGGGCCCTCTCGCTAGGATCACCCAAAAGTTGTTGTATTGAATACTGACGGGAAAGCACGTGCGTGTTGTATATGCACAGTAAATTTTATGGTCAAGCCGAACGGGCTATTAGTAACGGTTAGCTCAAAGTATTACTACTCTTACACATCCGTCCTATCAACGTGGTAGTCTTCCACGGCCCTTCAAACCTTACGGTTGGGAAATCTCATCTTGGGGAAGGTTTCGCACTTATATGCATTCAGCGCTTATCCTAACCGAACTTCGCTACACAGCTGTGCCACTGGAGTGACAACTGTATCACAAGAGGTTCGTTCAGCCCGGTCCTCTCGTACTAAGGCCAAGCCCCCTCAAATTTCCTGCGCCCACCACAGATAGGGACCGAACTGTCTCGCGACGTTCTGAACCCAGTTCACGTACCGCTTTAATAGGCGAACAGCCTAACCCTTGGGAGCTTCTACACCCCCGGGATGCGATGAACCGACATCGAGGTGCCAAACCGGAGCGTCGATGTGAACTCTTGACTCCGATCAGCCTGTTATCCCCGGCGTACCTTTTATCCGTTGAGCGATGGCCCTTCCATACAGAACCACCGGATCACTAAGTCCTGGTTTCCCACCTGCTTGACTTGTAGGTCTCGCAGTTAACCGCGTTTATGCCTTTGCACTCGACGGTGGATTTCCAAACCACCTGAACGCAGCTTCGAGCGCCTCCGTTACAATTTAGGAGGCGACCGCCCCAGTCAAACTACCCGCCTACCAGTGTCCCTCTCCCGGATCACGGGAGCAGGTTAGAATCACAGATTGAACAGGGTGGTATCTCACCATTGGCTCCATCGACTCCAAAAAGCCGATCTCAAAGCCTCCCACCTATCCTGCGCAGTTCAACCCATAATTCACTGATAGGGTATAGTAAAGGTGCACGGGGTCTTTCCGTCTTGTGGCGGGCATCCGGCGTCTTCACCGGAACCACAAATTCGCCGGGCGAGTTGTTAAGACAGTCGTCAGATCGTTACGCCATTCGTGCAGGTCGGAACTTACCCGACAAGGAATTTCGCTACCTTAGGACCGTTATAGTTACGGCCGCCGTTCACCGGGGCTTCAGTTCGCAGCTTCGCTTGCGCTAACCGCTCCCTTTAACCTTCCGGCACCGGGCAGGCGTCAGCCCCTATACGTCGTTTTCGACTTAGCAGAGACCTGTGTTTTTGTTAAACAGTCGCCTGACGCTATTCACTGCGGCCCACTTGCGTGGGCACCCCTTCTCCCGAAGTTACGGGGTTAATTTGCCTAGTTCCTGAACAACTCATCACCCGAGCGCCTGAGAATACTCATCTCGTCCACGTGTGTCCGTTTGTGGTACAGTCACCTAACTCTCCTTAGAGGATTTTCCTGGCAGACGATCCGGCGGATTTGCCTTTCCGGATCTCCCTTCACCTGGCTTTGTAACCATTTCGCCACCAGGCTTACGGTCTGCGTCCCCCCATCGGTTTTGATCGAGTTTCGGTGGTCACGGAATATTAACCGTGTGTCCATCGGCTACGCCTGTCGGCCTCGCCTTAGGCACTGACTAACCCTGAGCGGATTAACCTTTCTCAGGAAACCTTAGACTTACGGCGACCAGGGTTCTCACCTGGTTTATCGCTACTTATGCTGGCAGAGTCTCTTCTCACCGCTCCAGCCGTCCTCACGGTCGACCTTCACTGCTGTGAGAATGCTCTCCTACCACGCAATACTTGCAAGCAAGTACTGCATCCGTAACTTCGGCACTATGCTTAAGCCCCGTTGGATTGTCGGCACCGGGGTGCTCGACCAGTGAGCTATTACGCTTTCTTTAAAGGATGGCTGCTTCTAAGCCAACCTCCTGGCTGTCTGAGCCTCCCGACTTCCTTTACCACTTAGCATAGATTTAGGGGCCTTAGTTGACGGTCTGGGCTCTTCCCCTTTTGACTACGAAGCTTAGCCCTCGCAGTCTGACTCCCGTATTACACGTTCCCGGCATTCGAAGTTTGGTTGGATTCGGTAACCTGGAAAGGCCCCTAGTCCATTCAGTTCTCTACCACCGGGACGGATCATACGAGGCTAGCCCTAAAGCTATTTCGGAGAGAACGAGCTATCACGGAATTTGATTAGCCTTTCACCCCTATCCTCAGCTCATCCAAGCTGTTTTCAACCAACACTGGTTCGGACCTCCATCCGCTGTTACACGGACTTCATCCTGGCCAAGGATAGATCATCCCGCTTCGCGTCTAATCCCAGCGACTATATCGCCCTATTCAGACTCGCTTTCGCTTCGGCTCGCTTTCGCTTAACCTTGCCACTGAGACTAACTAGCCAGCTCATTATTCAATAGGCACGAGGTCAGACATTCCGCTTGCGCGGCATAGTCCTCCCACTGCTTGTAGGCATGCGGTTTCAGGTACTATTTCACTCCCCTCGCAGGGGTTCTTTTCACCTTTCCCTCACGGTACTAGTTCACTATCGGTCGCAAGAGAGTATTTAGCCTTACCGGATGGTCCCGGTAGATTCTCGCTGGGTTCCACGTGTCCCGCGATACTCAGGAGCCACTGAAAGGAGAATTGCATTTTCAAATACGGGGCTGTCACCCTCTATGGCCGGCCTTTCCAGACCGTTCTTTTAACGCTTTCCTATCCCTTGTTTAACCAACCGAACCAACCAAAATTTCTCCCGATTGGCCCCGTTGATTATTGTGGTCCTACAACCCCGGACTCTCCTTTCGAATTGTCCGGTTTGGGCTATTCCGCGTTCGCTCGCCACTACTGGCGGAATCACTGTTGTTTTCTCTTCCTCCAGGTACTAAGATGGTTCACTTCCCTGGGTTTGCCTCTCGACCCTATGAATTCAGATCGAGATAGACTGTGTTCTCACAGCCTGGATTTCTCCATTCGGAAATCCCCGGATCACAGATTGCTTGCATCTCCCCGAGGCTTATCGCAGCTAGCTACGTCCTTCTTCGCCTTCTTGCGCCTAGGCATCCACACGCATGCCCTTAGTAGCTTGACCATAAAATTTACTCTACACACACACACATCACGCTACTCAGGCCTGACTTAGTCTTCCTTCCGGAATCCTAATCAGTTCCAAAATTTGTGCTTTATTATGCCCGTCAGTATTCAATTGTCAAAGATCTCGAAACTTGCTCGCGAAAAGGGTTCCGATAGTGGTGGGCCTGGATAGACTCGAACTATCGACCTCACCCTTATCAGGGGTGCGCTCTAGCCACCTGAGCTACAGGCCCGTGTAGGCTTTTTTCCAAGCTGGTGGAGCTGATCGGGATCGAACCGACGACCTCCTGAATGCAAATCAGGCGCTCTCCCAGCTGAGCTACAGCCCCCTTTTCGCCCGTTGCTTCGCAACGGCGAATTGTATCGAGGCCAATTGGATGTCATGGGCCCAGGAGTCCAAGCTCACCAGGCATAACCACTCGTTGTAATTCGAGAAAATAAGGAAGCGGCGATATGTGGAATAGAACGGCTGCCATTTACTAAACCGCCACTTGCGTGATCCGGTTCATCTTCAATGACTCTATCCACGTCCTCGTTTAGAAAGGAGGTGATCCAGCCGCAGGTTCTCCTACGGCTACCTTGTTACGACTTCACCCCAATCATGAGTCATACCTTGGGCCGTGGCCTCCCTTGCGGGTTAGCGCACAGACTTCTAGTACAACCCACTTTCGTGATGTGACGGGCGGTGTGTACAAGGCCCGGGAACGTATTCACGGCAGCATGCTGATCTGCCATTACTAGCGATTCCAGCTTCATGCAGGCGAGTTGCAGCCTGCAATCCGAACTGAGAACGGTTTTTTGCGATTGGCTCCCCCTCGCGGGTTTGCTGCGCTTTGTACCGTCCATTGTAGCACGTGTGTAGCCCTGGACATAAAGGCCATGAGGACTTGACGTCATCCCCACCTTCCTCCACGTTATCCGACCAACTGAATGGCTCACACCAAGTATGCATCGTTTAGGGCGTGGACTACCAGGGTATCTAATCCTGTTTGCTACCCACGCTTTCGTGTCTCAGTGTCAGTAATGGTCCAGAAAGCCGTCTACACCGCAGGTGTTCCTCCTGATATCTACGCATTTCACCGCTACACCAGGAATTCCGCTTTCCTCTCCCATACTCAAGCATCGCAGTCTTCGGCGCACCCTCCCAGTTAAGCCGGGAGATTTCACACCAAACTTACGACACCGCCTACACACTCTTTACGCCCAGTAATTCCGAACAACGCTTGCTGCCTACGTATTACCGCGGCTGCTGGCACGTAGTTAGCCGCAGCTTCTTCTGCAGGTACCGTCATTATCGTTCCTGCCGAAAGAGCTTTACACCCCGAAGGGCTTCATCGCTCACGCGGCGTCGCTGCATCAGAGTTTCCTCCATTGTGCAAGATTCCCCACTGCTGCCTCCCGTAGGAGTCTGGCCCGTGTTTCAGTGCCAGTGTGGCCGTGTGCCCTCTCAGGCCGGCTATCGATCTTCGGCTTGGTAGGCTTTTACCCTGCCAACTACCTAATCGACCGCGGACTCCTCTCCCGGCGGCTTTCGCCTTTCTTCTCACGAACTTATGCGGTATTAGCCCAGGTTTCCCCAGGTTATTCCCCACCAAGAGGTAGATATCCACGTGTTACTCACCAGTGCGCCACTTTACTCAGGGATTGCTCCCCTTTCTCGTTCGACTTGCATGTGTTAAGCGCGCCGCCAGCGTTGATTCTGAGCCGGGATCAAACTCTCGTTTGAATCCAGTTTGTTTTATCAGGCCAGACCGAAGTCCAACCCTTCGCCGCTCAGTAAACCTCAAATTATCTGACGTGGTTACTTCATAACATCCAATCAGTTGTCAAAGAACTGAGTTGACCATCCAGCGAACCAGGCTTCCACCCGATAAACCGCCAATCAACCGGCCTCGAAAGGCATTTCCCCTGTCTGGGGGAATTCCGTACAAATTGTCAGAGGTTTTGGTTTGCGACTCCAGGTCGCCAATCGCTTTCGCGATGGCGGCAGGTCCTCTATTCCCTGCTCGCTCCGATTCGCATGCCGCTCAGTGCAGCGTTTTTCAGCTTACCACTGCTGACCGGACTGTGCAACTTTCAAACCGCCAAGCACCCTGGTTTGAAGTGCCGTCGCTCGAACTATTTCAGACTACCAGATGCCGCCTGAAAGGTGCAAGTTTCAAAAAAAGAATTCCGCGGCGGCCGCGGGCCCATTCGCTAGCTTCTCTTGAGCGGCGGCAGCTTGCGGCTGTTGAGCGCCGGGTCGTACATCTGTTGCAACCGTTCGCGGGAGATGAGGCGGCCTGGGGCGGGTGTGAACTCGCAGTAGAACTCCTGGCGGAAGAATTGCGGCGTTCCTTTTCGGTGCAGCTCGAGGAACTCCTTGGTGATGTCCGGGCAGTCGTCGACGGTGCTGCGGATGCGGGTCCACTGGCCGTCGCCGTCGTGCCAGAAGTTGTAGAAGAAGCCGCTTTGTCCGTTGGGTGTCGACAGCATCCAGACGGCGCCGCCGGTGTGCGCAATAAAGGGCAACGTGGCCGAGAACACAGTGTCGCTGACGCGGGCGGCTTCATCGTAGATGACGATATCTGCGGTGCGGCTGGGGGCGGAGTCGGCCGAGTGGGCGATGGCGTAGATTTCGGCGCCGTTGGGCAATTTGAGTGAGAACTCCTGGCCGCGGACACGGCGGTCCGGGAGGCCCAAGAGGCTGGCGAAGCTGAGCACCTTTTTGACGAGTTGGCCGCCCTGGTTTTCGGTGTGCGAGACAACGATGATGGAGCAGCCGGGGTGTTCGAGTGCGTGGTGGAGGGCGCGAATGGCGATGACGGTGCTCTTGCCCCACTGGCGGTTGCAGCACAGGATGAGGCGCTTGGTTTTGGCGTCGAGCACCTGTTTCTGGATTTTCGCCGGTTTGAAGTTGAACCGCTCTTCGGCCCAGACGGAGGGTTTGGGCAGTTTGGCAGGGGCGGTGTTTTCGGCCGCGTCCGGACACGAGGGGGCGGCTCCCCAGGCGGTGCCGGCGAGGAGGCCGGCGTAGGATTGGCATTGTGTCCAGAGGTGAGCCATGATTTGCCGTCCTTAGTTCGGTTTCTTGGGACCGGGATCGGGGTCGACATCTGAGGCGGGGTCGCGTTCGATGACGATGAGCTCGCGGCCGGGGAAGAAGTATTCGTAGGCGCGGCGGGTCTGCTCGGAGGGGTCGTCGGTGATGAGCGGGCGCTCTTCCGATTCGGTTGTGTTTTCAACGGCTTCGGCGGAATCGGTGCCGGTTCGTTCGTGCTCCGATTGTTCGTCTCCGCAATTAGTGGTTTCGCCGCCGAGGCCTGGGAAGTGGGCATTCGTATGGCGGAGGCGGCGTTCGAGGCGTTCGAGACGGAGATGGAGTGCGTTGATGGTGCGGTCATAGGCGGCGGAGATTTTGAGCAGCGAGTTGGCCGAGTTGACGGTGCAGTGGATGTGGAGGAGCTCGTCGGGGAGGTCGTGAGGTTTGTGCTGCTCCTGGATGAAGGCGCGGTTGAAGGCGGCCGCTTTGGTGAGCTGGGCGCGGGTGAGCTCGAGGCGAGAGACGGCCATTTCGCGGACGATATCGATGGCAACGGGGCCGACGGGTTTGTAGTGGGCGAGGAGGTCGTTGAGAGTGCGGAAGAAGAGCCGGCTGTCCTCGTTGCAGAGGACGGCCGGGTGCGGGTTAGCGAGATGGCGGAGGGTCTGTGCGCGTTGGCCGTGTTTGAGGGCGTTGGCTCGCGAGCGGTCCTTGCCTTCGGGCGTGACCGGGCCTTTCGATTTTGCCCCGTTCTCGCGGGCGATTTGGGCTTTTCTTTCTTTGTCCATGATTCTCTCCTTTTATTCGCCTCCATTTCGGGTGGAAAAAAGGCGAAGGCCTCTGACGCCGAATGGGGCGCCAGAGGCCTTCGCAGAGTGTCACACCTTATGGAAAACGCAAGGCTGCGCGATGCGCGAGCCTATTCAAGCTGTAGCATACGGGTACAAGGGAAACGGGCGCGCGCGGAAGCGGATTGGCTGTAAATTACTAGAAATAATCGAGAAATAGTTTTGACTATTTCTGTGACCGGGGTTCGCGAGTGTAGTCGATTTTGGTGTAGCGAGCCAGGCGGGCGGCGACGATCGCGTGGAGCTCGGCGGACAAATCGGTTTCTTCAAGGCGGGCTTGGAGGATGCCGGGTGAGGCCATGGAGTAGTGGTGAAGGGACTGGACAAAGTCGATGTCCTTGTCGCGGCCGGCGACGAGTTTAGAAATGGCCAGGTCGTGCACTTCCAAGCAGAGTCCGCGCACGAAGTGAGTATTTTCGTTTGCAATGGTGATGAGCCGGCCTTCCCAGTTTGCCGGGAGAATCGCCGTTTCCGGTCCGACGCCATGCGCGTAGTAACCGTAGACATGTTCAAAAGGCGAGCCCTCGCCGATCGAGGCGTCGATGAGGTCGGAGCGCTCCGGATGCGAGCGTGGATAAACATCGGCTTCGCGGGACACAAGTAATTCCTCGGGTGCGTCCGGGAACTGGCCCAGGACCGCCTGACTTCCAATGATGACGATCTCATCGACGTCAGCTATTGTGGCTGCGGCCCGGATTATGTGTTCCAGTTGCAAACGCGTCATAGATCTCCCATCGCTCTTTTGGAGTGAGTACGCCTGCGAAGGGGCTTGCCTGCCGCATCGCCCTCATTCGTTCGCTGTCTTCCTGGAGTAAGTTAACGATCTCTTCTATGGGATGCTTCAGGAGTTCTTCCCACGCGTCGAAGTAGTGGGTGGAGCGACCGGCAGTTGACCGCCAGCGACTGAGATTGTCTTGGGCTATTCCGAGAAGAGCAGGATCTTTGCGCAGCTTGAGCGCGATTAGGCTATGCATCGCCAGGCTGCGAGCGTCGATGCGAGCATGGCCTGATTGCCAGCGATTCGATTGGCCTGCGGAACTGGCGGGGAGCATCCTGCTTGGATTGTAGCAATGGAGATTGGTAAGACTGCACGTCTGGTTCAGTTTGAGCATTTCAGGGCCAACCCTGTCTCGAATTCCCGATGCTTTGTGTCCACCCTCGAACGTGTTAACGTGAGGACCACCGGCGAGATTCCATGTGGCAGGACTTCCAATACGCTGTCCGGATGCTGCGAAAGAATCCAGGTTTCACGATTCTGGCCGCGTTGACCGTCGCCCTGGGAATCGGAGCGAACACGGCCATGTTCAGCGTAATCCAGGCCGTATTCCTGCGTCCGCTTCCGTTTGCGGACCAGCATCGCCTGGTAATGCTGTCGCAGAACGATGGACTGGTAAGCCCGGCGAATCTCGTCGACTGGGAGGCGCAGAACGGCGTCTTCGAACACCTGGGCGCGTGGCCCGGAATGGCCGACTATGTGGCCGCGTTTAATATCATCGGCCGAGACGGCAGCGCGGCGCGAGTACGCGGGGTCTATGTCTCATCGGGATTCTTCCGAGCTCTTGCCACGCAGCCGGTTCTGGGCCGAACCTTTTTCCCGGAGGAAGACAGGCTGCGAGAGCATCGCCCGGCAGTGCTCAGCTATAGCTACTGGCAGGAGCGCTTCGGCGGCGATCGAGGCATTCTGGGACAGACCATCGAAGTGGACACCTTTCGCGGCGGTGTTTACAACATTGTTGGCGTCATGCCTTCGGAGTTCGATTTCCCTTCCGGCACGCAGATCTATCTACCGATCGCGTTTTGGGGCGGGGGCCCATTGCCGGCTGTGGATACCCCGGACCGCTGTTGTGCATGGTTCAACGTCATTGGCCGCCTTAAACCCGGCGTGACGCGCGAACGGGCGCAAGGCGAGATGACGACGATCGCGCGGAGAATCTCGGAGCGGCATCGGCAAGCGGCGCCAGTCACGGACGTCAAGGTGACGCTGCTGCGCCAGGAACTGGTGGGGAACCATCGCACGGCGCTCCTGGCCCTTTTCGGAGCGGTAGGATGCGTCCTGCTGATCGCCTGCGTGAACGTCGCGAATCTGCTGCTATCGCGCGTGCTGGCAAGACGCGGCGACATGATGATACGGGCAGCGCTCGGAGCGAGCACTGGACAACTGGTACGGCAGGTCATGGCGGAAAGTGTCGTGTTGACGGGGATCGGGGCCGCCGCGGGCATCCTCCTGGCCGTGTGGGCCCAGGATGTGCTGCGCAGCTCACTCGCCGGCAAGATCCCATTCGCCGCCGACACACGGATCGATTGGAGCGTACTCGCGTTCGCGATCACGGTCACACTGGCGACGGCGGGCTTGTGCGGTCTGGCGCCGATCGCGCATCTGCGGCTCGGCGGCATACCGTCCATTCTGCAAGGCAGGCTGCGGTCACACACCGAGGCGCCGCGCGGCCGCGTCTTGCGGCAGGCTCTGATAACCGGCGAAGTCGCGCTGGCTGTCGTGCTGGCGGCCGGCGCCGGGCTGTTGATCCGAACGGTGGCGAAGCTTGAGTCGGTGAATCCCGGATTTCAAGCGGACCGCGTGCTTGCAATGTCCTTCGATTTCACCGCGAGTCCGTTCCGTGGGCCTGGCAACCAACAGCCCTATTTCCAGGAGTTGATGACGCAGGTGAGCGGCTTGCCTGGCGTCCGCCGGGTGGGCGCGGTCAGCGAGCCGCCGCTAAGCCGCCGGCGCTTGCCCGACCAGGCGATTACGATCGAAGGGCAGCCGCTGCGGAACCGGGCAGAATCGCCGCAGGCGATATTTCAAGCTATCAGTCCCGGCTACCTTCCGGCGCTAGGGATTGCCCTCAAGACCGGACGGCTGTTCACGGAGGCTGATGGCCGCGACGATAAGCTGGTGGCTATCGTCAACGAGACAGCGGCACGGCTGTACTGGCGCGGGGAAGATCCCGTCGGAAAGCGGCTGGCGATGGGCAGCAGCGAACGGTTTGGGTACTTCCGAGTCCCGCCGCGGCCCGGTGAGCCGGAGTGGCGCCAGATTATCGGTGTCGTCTCCGACATCCGCAGTTCGGCTCTCGATCAACCACCACAGCCCGAGGTCTTTTTCAGCTATCGCCAGTACCCGATGTACAGCCCGACGCTGGTTGTGCAGACCGAGGGAGATCCGCTGGCGCTTGCGCCGGCCGTCAGACAGGAAGCGTTGCGGCTGAACTCGCGCGCGATCGTCACCGGCGTGAGAACGTTGGAACAGGTTGCCGCCGAGTCGATCGCGCAGCCGCGCCTTCGAGCGAGACTAGTCGCAGTGTTTTCCGCCCTGGCGCTTTTTCTGAGCGGCCTCGGTATTTACGGTGTGACTTCATTCACGGTAGCCCAGCGAACGCAGGAGATCGGGATACGGATGGCACTAGGCGCGACTGCGAGTGGGGTTTTGTGGCTGATAGTGCGGCAAGCCATGCGTGCGACGGGAATCGGGCTGGCGCTGGGAATTGCGGGAGCCCTTGCGGTTGGGCGGTGGGTTTCGACGCTGTTGTATGGAGTTGGCCCGGCGGATCCGCTATCGCTGGTGGGAGCGTCTCTGCTCTTTACCGCAGCCGCCATTGGGGCAAGCTACATTCCTGCGCGGCGCGCCGCGACTGTGGATCCGGCGGAGGCGCTGCGGAGTGGGTAGGGTGCCTCGACGCGGGACCGGCGCCGGGAGGTAGACTGGGCTTTCCGGCCACATTCGAAGGCGATTGCAATTCAAGTGCGAGGATCATCCAGCAAGCCAATCGGGCCGGAAACATCGCTTCGAACTGGCGCCGCATCGGAGCGGTTCCGCGGCTGCGCGTGGCGGTTCATTGAGGTGATATAGTTCGAGAACTTTTTCCCGAGGTATCACAACATGAGACTCGCTCGCAGAGACTTGCTTAAGTTCGCGATGGGCCTACCGGCCGCGTCGTGGCTCTCGAATTACAGCGCGCTGGCGGCACCGTTTGCCGGATTGGTCAAGATCAAGTCGATTAAGACGCTGGGGCTGGATAACCTCGGCGACGGGAGCCTGATCCGGATTGACACGGATGCCGGGTTGATTGGTTATGGCGAGGCGGGGCTTCCGGCTCCGGCGGCTCGCGCGCGGATCGAGATGTTTCAGGCACAACTGGTGGGGCAGGACCCGCTGGCGATCGCGCGGCACTTCTATATGCTGTCGGCGACGCAGTATTCGTTCATGGCGAATATTCCCACCGTGAGCGGCATCGACATCGCGCTGTGGGATCTGGCGGGGAAGATCACGGGTTATCCGATCTACAAGCTACTCGGCGGGCCGCTGCGCAAAGACATTCCGGTGTATTCGCATGGCAACCCCGGGAACATGCTCGATAAGGGGGTTTGCCGCGCGTGGGCGGACCATGTGAAGGCCGAGCCGGAAGGGTTTACGGCATTCAAGTTCGGCTTCGGGGAGCGCGGGGGCCGCCGCGTCACAGGACCGTACAATCCGACACTGGACGGCGCCGATTTTCGACGAACGGCGAAGGGCTATGGGAATCTTCGCGAGGCGGTGGGCGACGACATCGACATTGCGATGCACTGTACGGGACAGTTCGATACGCGGACCTCGATTGGGCTATGCAAGGCGATTGAGCCGGTGGACCCGATGTGGATCGAGGATCCGCTGACGGTGCGCTATTCGGAGGCGTGGCGGGAGCTAAAGCGTTCGACGCGGGTGCCGCTGCTGGCCGGCGAGAAGGTCGAAATGGTGGAAGGGTTCCGGCCGTATCTCGACAACCAGGTGCTGGACATGATTCACCCGGACGTTTCGTATTCCGGCGGCATCACGGGTTGCCGGCAGATTGCCGACTATGCGGCGCTGACGAGAACGCCGGTGGGGCTTCATAGCGGGCCGTGTACGTTGATCCGGTTTTACGCTTCGATGCACCTGGGCGCCGCGATTCAGAATTTCTTTAAAGTGGAGAACGCGCTTGGGGCGTTTCGGGGGAATAAGGAGAAGATGGCGCAGGGCAAGACGCCTGTCGTGCGGAAGAGCGTATTTCCGGTGCCGGAGGGGCCTGGGTTGGGGCTTGATTTGAATGAGGATTGGTTGAAGTCCCACATTGCGGAGGCGGAGGGGGAGAAGTGGTGGGGGTAGGGGGTGGGACTTGGGAAGAGCGGTACAAACCAGGTGGAATCGAGGTAATATCCCCTGCCGCTTCCTAATTGGACTCCCAGGCGACGCGACTGCCCCATGCTTCTTCGAAAGTAAGTCCGCTAGCCTGCCGTAGAATTTCGATGCGATGGGGAGGAACGCCGAAGCGCACGATCGCGGACTCTTCTCGCAGCACGTCCTCGCCTACCTCGGGAAAAACGAATTCCCGAAGCGCCTGTCTCACCCGCGCCTGATTCTCCTGGTCCCGGCGATCCAAAAGTCGATGTCTTTCGTATTCCGCGGCCAGCCGTGAAAGCCGGCTGCGTAGCCGCCGATCAGCAGGTAACGCACTTCATGAGCGGCGAGACACTTCGAGAATTCCAGGAAATGCGGATTCAGTTCCGGCGTCTCCATACCAACTCCTTCGCAGTTCCTCAATGAGCGCCATTCGTTCATTCGGAGTCATGGCCCACATTTCTGCAAGGTCACGGCTCCCGGCCTCCGCAAACGAGTGCAAAACCTCCAACTTCCACTCGGACATGATCTTATTCTAATCTCGCCGCGATAGAGTCGTTCGACGCCATTGCCGCTCGCGGTTGAGACAACTCCCGGGCCCTGTGGGCGACGTCTAAAACATTACCGGTTTGATCGGCGCTCCATGACCCAGTTGGCCGGGACCTACTCCTGCGGGCCGTGGTGATGTTTTCCGGCGCAGGCTACAGCTTCGATCGCTCTCCGGAATTGCGCGAGCGGTTGCTGGCAGCGGTTGCACACACCACGCCGCCGGTTTTCCTCATTCACACAGCAGAGAAGCCGCAGCTTTCCTGTAAATGAAGATGTCCATTAAGGACCCTTCGATCCGGTGTTCCCGGGTCCTCCGGCCGGGGAGATAGTTTGACGGGTTCGCGGCGAGAGGGTGACCTGGATCATCGACCCAGATTCTCTCAAGCATCTCCTTTCGAGGCTCAAAAAAGACAACCGCTCCGTTCTCCTTCGAGACCCGCAGGGCTTCGCGGAAAACCTCGCTCCGGACATTCTCGCCGATATGGTGAAGAACGCCGAAGAAAAAGACCGCATCGAACGCGCCTGACTCGAAGGGCAGCTTGCTTGCATCGAAGGCCTGGAACCTGATGTTATCCAGGACACCTACTTTCTTTGCGTTTAAAGCCCAGTCTTTGCCGGCGTAATGCGACTTGTCCGTGCCCGGTTCGCCCGTTAGGACCCGATAGCCTTGCGAAGCGAGATAGATCGCGAAATTTCCGTTTCCGGTGCCGACATCCAGAATCGCCGCGTCCGCTGCCAGTCCAAGTTCTTTCAATGCGCGGGCGCCATCCGCCGGGACGGCGTCAAATCTCGGACCGAGAATCTTGCCTATTGCTTTGGTATCCATTTTCGACTATTCTCACAAGTACTAATTATATGCGTGCGCACACATATAATTATCAACACGAGGCGCCTTACAGTCAAGGGGGAGTTCTGAAGTGAACCATTTTCTGACGCTTTTCGATTTGATCGGCGAGCTTGCCCGGCGCCGGTACCAAACCGCCGAGCGATACTTTTCCGCCTTGGGGCTTAATCATACGGAAGCGCGGTTGCTGACACTTCTTCGCAAAGAAGACGGTGTAGCCTCTCAAGATGCGCTTTCGAATAGGCTTTCCGTCGACAGAAGCAACGCCGGGCGGGCTCTCCAACGCCTTGAGCAGGACGGGTATATTCTCAGGCGCAAGGATGACGCCGATAAAAGGGCGAATCTCGTTCGAATAACACCGAAGGGCCGTAAGGCTGTCGTCGAAATATCGAGGCTACGGAAAAAGATGGCGCAAAGTTTTTTTGGCGATCTCAAAGAAGACGAGGCCGGCGCGATTGTGGATCTTCTAAGAAAGGCGCTCACGAACGAACAGGATGAGATGCGTTCGAACCTGCCTTGACGGGAAGCGGCTGATCTATCAACTTCGAATGCGCATGTAGAGAGTGGACGAGATGAGGCGGTCGCTGAAAGTGCGGAGCGGGCACCCGCATTGCGAGAAATACCGGCCTCTACCTGGAGGATCGATGGGTGGTGATCTGTGATAGACTTCCCGCAAACCGGGGGCACGTTGGGAATCACGGGTTGTCTGCACGTCCAGGGATTTCCAGGGAACTATCCCGGCACAGAACGTCAAAGGGGAGTGCGAAACCCATGAAGCGAAGCAAAACCTTAATAGTATTAGTTCTTACCTGCCTGCTGCTGGCGATTCCCGCCGCACATGCACAGATGATGTCCGGGCAGGTGACGGGCCGGTTGGCCGATCCGGGCGGCGCCGTGATCACGGCTGCCAAAGTCCAATTCGTCAACGAACTGACCCTGCAGACGCGCGAATTCACAACTGACGGCAGCGGAAACTTCACATTCACCAACGTACCCCCCGGCAATTACAAGTTGCGCGTGGCGATTCCCGGTTTTAAGACCTATGAGCAGCGCGGCATCAACGTCGGCGCAGTGGAAAAAGTCGCACTGCCTGAGATCGTTCTGCAGGTCGGCGACGTCAGCACTTCGGTCGAGGTACAGGCCTCGGCGGTACGCGTGTCGACCGACAGTTCCGACCGCGGCGTCGCCATCAATACGACGCAGATTGAAGACACCGTCACCAAGGGCCGCAACTTCATGCTGTTGATGGCCACGCTGCCGGGCGTTCAGGATCTCAATCAGAACGATTCCCGCGGGTGGGGCACAGGCAGTCCGACGCTGATGGGCGGACAGTCGGGCCAGAAGCTGCTCGTGCTGGACGGCGCCGCGTCCCAGGACTCCGGCAACCGCGACTTCGGCTACATCGCGCCCAGCGTTGATGCAATTTCCGAAGTGAGAGTGCTGGTCGCGAACTTTAACGCTGAATACGGCGCCCGCTCCGGCGGCCAGATGAATATCGCGATCAAAAGCGGCACCAAGCAGTTCCACGGCAGCGGCTACTACTTCGTGCGCAATGAAGCGTTGAATGCCAACGAGTTTTTCAACAATAAGACCGGCGTGGCGCGGCCCCGCTACAAGTACCACAATCTCGGCGGCACCATTGGCGGGCCGTTTATCATTCCGGGCACGAAGTTCAACAAGGACCGCAACAAGCTCTTCTGGTTCTTCAGCTACGACTACCTGAAGACCAAGAATGTGACCGGCGCCAACCGTTACACGATGCCGACAGCGCTTGAGCGCGCCGGCGATTACTCCGCCACCACTACCACGACCGGCGTGCTGATCCCGATCAAAGACCCGCTCTCGGGGGCCGTGTTCCCCGGCAACAGGATTCCCGCCGCCCGCATCGACCGGACGGGCGCGGCAATGATGAACCTCTTCCCTCTGCCTAACACCACCGATCCCACCGGCCAGCGGCAGTACAACGCCGAGTTCATCAACCCCTTCGAGCAGCCGCGCCACGACCGCATCCTGCGCGTCGACTATCCCATCAGCTCCAAGGCTTCCGCCTACGTCCGCCTCCTGCAGGACTACACCGGCAACGACGGCTACGGCCAGATCCTTGGCGCGCTGGGCGACGGCTGGCGCCAGTTCCCGCACGGCTATGACATTCCGTCGGCGGGCGCTGTGGGGTCATTGATCTACACCTTCAAGCCAACCCTGATTCTCGAAACCATGTGGGGCATCACCCGCGGCCACCAGATGAACACCCCCACCGACCAGAGCCTGTACAACAACAGCCTGCTGCCGTTGAAGGACGCGCAGGGCAACGCAGTTCCGTTGACCCGCCTGTTCCCGAGTTCGAATTACCTCAACCTCCGGCCGCAGATCAACTTTGGCTTCCCCTCGGGCTTCACGCCACAGTCGGCCGGCCAGACGATTCCGAACGCTCCCGGCTACGGCTTCGACAGCCGCTGGCCGTTCGACGGTACCGATCAGGTGCAGACTATCAGCTCCAACCTCACCTGGGTGAAGGGTGCCCACAATATCAAGGCCGGCGTCTATCTGGAGAAGATGGCGCGCAACGTCAGCGTCTACTCCACCTACAACATCGCCGGGTCCTACTACTTCGGTTCCGATACCTCCAGCGCCGTCGACACCGGTTATCCTTACTCCAACCTGATCTCCGGCGGGTTCTTCGCCTATGGTGAGGACAGTGTGAAGCAGGTGAACCACGCCCGCTACACGCAATGGGACTGGTTCGTACAGGACACCTGGAAGGTGATGCCGAAGCTGACGATCGACGCCGGCATACGATTCCAGTGGATGGGCCCGCTGCATACGGCCGGCCAGCGGATGGGCCTCTTCAATGCGGCGTCCTACGACGCTTCGAAGGCGGGACAGCCTCTCTATCCGGCGCTGGTGAATGGTGTGAAACGGGCTGTGAACCCGGTGACGGGCGCCAACTATCCCTTCGTGCTGCAGGGCACCTATGATCCGGCGAGCTATAGCGGCATGCCCTTCAGCGGGGTGAAGGACTACTTCGGCGACTTCTGGAAGGCCCCGCCCATCACGTTGGGACCGCGCGTGGGCTTCGCCTACGACCCGTTCGGGAACGGCAAGACGGCTATCCGCGGCGGCTTCGGCATCTTCTACGACCGGGCCGCAACCGTCGACTTCATCGGCGCTTTGGGCGTGGGCCGAGGCCCGCTCGCCGCGCCG
Organism: Acidobacteriota bacterium; assembly: GCA_016185425.1. Classification (GTDB taxonomy): domain Bacteria; phylum Acidobacteriota; class Terriglobia; order Bryobacterales; family Bryobacteraceae. The sequence goes on from JACPNQ010000025.1 coordinate 16,749, forward strand.
CCGAACTTCCTGGCGCCGACGGTATTGAACGCCTCCTTCACCGACCTGGCAGGCGCCAGGGCCGTGTTATCGCCCCAGGATATTCAAGGCGGCTCGGAGGAGCACCTTGCTCCCACGACTTATAACTGGAGCTTTGGCGTGCAGCGGGATGTCGGCTTTGGAATGGTCCTCGATGTCGCCTACGTCGCCAACACCTACAAGCACGGCTTCAATGGGGCCGTGGAAGATCTAAACGCGGTGAAGCCGTTTACGACATGGACGCCCCAGGGCGGTACAAATCCCAGGTTCGTCGACCCGACCAGCTCGAGCGGCGCCCTGTACTCCAGCAACCTGATCCGGTCGATGGTGGGCTTCAAGGGTGTCGGCGCGGTTCCGATGTTCACAAATGACCGGCAGTCCAGCTACAACTCCCTGCAGGTCCAGTTGAACCGCCGCGTTGGCCGGCAGCTCACCTGGAGCGCCAATTACACGTGGTCGAAGACGCTCATCTACCAGCGCCAGCAGTGGACGGACGACTCGTTGACCCGAATCGAGACGGGCAATCGTCCGCACGCGTTCAACGCTAACTTCGGCTATGATTTCCCGACCGTGAGCAGCCAGGGCCGGCTGCTGAAGACGGTCACGGAAGGGTGGCGGTTGACGGGCACGGCGCAGATATTTTCAGGCGCCGGTATAGCTCCCGCCTGCGGATTCACCGCCAACCCGGTGGGCTATCCCAACGGCACGCCCACCGGCAGCGTACTGTTCCGCTGCCAGATGCTGAATGCTACCCAGGACGCCCTATGGCTGGCGTCCGGCGCCAAGCCGTCCGACGTCGGTTCGACCGCCGATCCCCGGTTGTGGTATCCGATCGACCCCAATAACTTCCAACTGCCGAAGAACTATGCCCCGTTCGCGCGCGGCATTATCGGGAACATGCCCCCGATCCTGACGTACGGCCCCGGCACGGAACTCTTCAACCTGTCGTTGATGAAGGGCATCCGTATACGTGAAGGGCAGCGGATGGAGTTTAAGGTGGAAGCGACCAACGCGCTCAACCACTTCAACCCCGCAAACCCCAACATGACGCTCACCCGGAACTACAACACCGGCGCCAACACCAACGCCGCGTTCGGTACGATTCAGGGCACGCAGTTCCAGAGCCGCCGCGCGATTCTGTCGGTACGGTATTCGTTCTAACCGCACGGACAACAGCGGGCGCCGGGCAATCGCACATTGCCCGGCGCTTCCCGCGATGCCATTCAAACGGCTTGCACGCCGCGTATAGAGCGCCGTGCGGCTTCAATGCCCCGGTATTGGGCTTCTTCGAAAATGGAGAAGCCGCTGACGTCGGCGGAGGCGTAGTAGAAGCGGTCACGACCGGTTTGCCAGGATTTGCGCTCGGGGTTGCTTAAGAAACCTGGCGTGGGGCGGATCATGGCGTGGCCGTTGCGAAAGATGTCTACGCGCGAGACGCATTGGCGGATGTCGCGGTGGGCTCGTTCAAGATCGGCGAGAATGCGCTCTTTCCAGGTTTGCCAGCCGGTGCTTAGGAGTTCGCGGCGGGCTTGAGCGGGGGTTGTGTGGGATAGCGCCCAGTAGTGGGTTAGCACTGTTCGCTTCGTTTGCATTTGGATGTTTTGGTGCGTGGATACGACGTAGCCTAGCGTTGGGGAACGGTAAATTACGTTGTCCCAGGCGGGCTCGCTTCCCTTCTCTTCCGGCATTCGGTCTAACGTTAGATTGCTCACTATCCAGGGGGACCAGACCATGCTCTTGACTGGGGGGACGGTGGGGTCGAGATAAGGGAGTAGGAAGGCTGGGGCGGCGTAGATTACTGCGCCGCATTTGTAGAGAGTATCGGGCGTGCGGATTTCCCACTTTGTGCCGGCCTTTGTGATTTGGATGGCGGGTTGGTTGGTACGCACGTACTTATCGAGCTTTGCGAGGAGTTTGCGGAGGATCCAGCCGTTGCCCTCGGGCCAGGTTAAAGGTCCCTTCTCCTCGTGATCTCGGGCGGCGAAGTAGTGGATGCCGGCCCAGGCGCTGGTGTCGGCCGATGAGGCTCCGTAGTCGTCACGGGTCGAGTAGTCGGCGAGCCAGTGTAGATACTCCGATTTGAACGCGTTGTTCTCCAGCCATTGGCGGAAGCTGAGTTTGTCGAGAGGTGAGTCTGCCGGTGCGCCTAACGCCATTGGGATGCGGAATTGGCGGGTCGCCCGGAACTCCCGGATGCGCTCGTCGAATGCTTTGAACTGGCGGCGGTCCTCGGCGGTGAGGCCGATATCCGGCTCAATCCCTTCTTGCCAGCGGCCGTGGAGGAACAGCCTCTCCTGGGGCGAATGGCAGAGCCAGCGCTCATCCCATTTGCCGCCGGCGAGGAGGCCCAGCTCGGTGAAGAGTTCGCGGACGAGGACGGCGTCGGTGTTGGGTACAGGCACATAGTGCGCGCCCCAGGGGTAGGCGGAGATTTCGTTCTGGCCGTAGCGGGAGTTGCCGCCGGCTTCTTTCTCCATCTCCAACAGCACGAAATCCTTGAAGCCCTTCTTATCCATCCACCAGGCGGCGGAGAGGCCGGCCATGCCGCCTCCCACAATGACTACCGGGATGTTCACGGTTTGCTTCGGCGACGGAAACGATTTGTGGTCGCGAATGGCGTGGCCATGGTCCTGTGACTCGAAGACGAAGCCTCCGGCGATCGGGCGTTCGGCTTTGACGGTCATGCCGATCAAAGCGGCACAGGCGGCCCGGCGCGAATGACTGTTAGTGGGCAAACTCCCGCCACTCCTTGTCGTAGTAACGGACGAGGGCCTGATCGTTCAGTTTGTTCGGTTCGGCAGGGACGGCGGCCATGTCGGCGGGAAATTGAAACATCGCGGCGAGGCTCGATTGATCGAGGAATTTCAAACCCGGGGGCACCTGCGGCTGCTTGTATTCGCCCTTGCCGGCGAGGATGTAACCCCATTCGCCGAAGCTGGGCACGTAGACGTGATAGGGCCAGGTGTTGAGGCCCGCGGCGTGGATGGTTTCGTGGATGCACCAGAAGCTTTGGCGCGCGAACAGGGGAGACGTACTTTGTACCGAGAGCAGCGCGCCTGGCGCGAGGTGGCGTTTTAGCAAACGGTAGAAGGCCGTGGTGTAGAGTTTGCCGAGAGCGTAGTTGGTGGGATCGGGGAAGTCGACGACGACGAAGTCGAACTGGCCGCCGTTTTCTTCGAGCCATGGGAAAGCGTCGGCGTTGACGACGCGGACCTTGTGATTGCGAAAGGAATCCGAGTTCAATCGGCGAAGCAAGGTGTGATCGCGGAAGAGCTTGGTCATTTCCGGATCGAGGTCGACGAGAGTGATGGACTCGACGGAGGGGTATTTGAGGATTTCGCGAACGGCGAGTCCGTCGCCGCCGCCGAGGACGAGGACACGCTTCGCGCCGGGGACTGCGGCAAGGCCGGGATGAACGAGCGCTTCGTGATAACGGTATTCATCACGCGAGGAGAATTGCAGGTGGGAATTTAGAAAGAGGCGGAGGTCGTCCTTCCAACGCGTAATGACTATGCGCTGGTAGCGGGTATTTCGCGCCATGATGACCTCGTCGGCGTAGAGGCTCGCGTCGGCGGTCTCGGTGATGTGGTCGCCCAAGACCATACCGGCGCCGAGGGCGGCGAGGACGAGGAGCGACGCGGCGCGGAGACGGCCGGTGTCGCCGATTTGGGATTTGAAGATCCAGGTGGACCAGAGGGCGACGCCGGCGTTGATGAGTCCAAACAGGATGGCTGAGCGGACCATGCCGAGTTTGGGGACGAGCACGAGAGGAAACAGGAGTGAGGCGCCGAGCGCGCCGAGGTAATCGAAGGTGAGGACATTGGCGATGAGGTCTTGAAATTGAAAGCGCTCCTTGAGGATGCGCATGAGGAGGGGGATTTCGAGGCCGACGAGGATGCCGATGATCAGCACCATGAGGTAGAGCAGGAGGCGAAAGGCGTCGGTATAGGCGAAGGCGAGGAAGAGGATGGCCGAGGAGAAGCCGCCGACGAGGCCGACCATCAGCTCAATGGTGATGAAGCGGGCAACGAGTCCGCGGGCGATGAACTTACTGATCCAACTGCCGATACCCATGGCGAAGAGATAAGTCCCGATGACGGTAGAGAACTGAAGGATGCTGTCGCCGAGCAGGTAGCTGGCCAGGGCGCCGGCGATCAATTCATAGATCAAGCCGCAAGCGGCGATCAGAAAGACGCTGAGAAAGAATACAACTGCCATTTTGTACCGCGCGAGGGTTCTAGTGAACCGCCGCCGCGATGATGATACCAACCCCCAGGGCCATCAAGCCGACGAGGACGGCAAGGGCCACGTTCTGTTTGTTGACGATCTCGCCCCAGAGATCAACAGGCGTCATCCTGTCGCTGACCCAGAAGGCGACCCAATAGATGACCACGCCGAGAATGGCGTAGATGAGAGCATTCACGAAGTGATCGATGCGGAATTCCATGGTGGTTATTTTCCCCCGAAGTAGCGGGCGCTGCTGGCGTAGTGGCTGCGATAGGCACCCGGGTTATCACGAACGGATCTGGGCACGCCCTTCACTTCGTCATAGGAGCCGAAGGACCAACCCGTCACGCCGGAGTAGAACAACCCACCGGCGACTAGACTGCTGTACAGAAGATAGAACTTACTCATCGTTTTCTCCTACTCGTCGTTTTCTCCTACTCGTCGTTGTCACCCGACGAACTGCTTGACTGCCAGACGATGGTGTTTGGCGGCACGCCGTAATCGCTTTCGGCCCAGCGCGATTGTTCAATGCCCCGTCCCTTTCTGCCGAGGAAAGGCAAGGGGAGCAGGAGCAGGAAGATACCGAGGAAATAGCGGAAGTAGAACGGGACGTCGCGAATCAGCTTGACGTTGTAGATGATAGGCGCGGGCATCCGCATGCTGGCGAGGGGGGCGGGCGTCTCGGTCTCCGGTTCGATACGGAGGTAATAGCGGCCGCCGGGGATACCGGGCAGCGTGGCCGCGTCGGCGTGATCGTCTTCGGACCAGGATTCGCCCGCGTCGACGCCGTGGTAGTTACTGACCTGGCGGCCGAAGTCGTAGGCCTGACCGGTCTCGTCGTTGATGAGCGCCATGCCGAAGAAGGCCCACTGATTATCGAGATTCGCGTTGACTTCGACGCGGAGGTTGGTTTTGTCACCGCGGAGCTGGAAGACTTTCGTGACGAACGACCGCTCGCCGGTGGCGGCGGGCTGGAAGGTGTAGGTCTCGTCGAGTACGGTTTCCTGCAGGGCGCGCGCCGAGAAGAAGATCATCATGCCGATGAGGAGCGCGGCGTAAATAAAGAAGAGTTTCCAGGGCCGGCCTGGACGCGTATCGACGGGGGCCGGCTGGCTGGAGTAGACGCCAATCGCGGCCGGCGCTTCGCCGGGCAGTTGAAAGGCGGCCCAGATGTCCTTGCCCTCGAGATACTCACCGCGGCTCCAATTGACTTCGTTCCCGGTGGTTTCGGCCGAGAGCATTTTGGGGGGAGCGATGTAGTCGGCGGTATCGACGATTTCGCCGACCTTCACCTGCCAGGGGAACTCGCCGATGACGAACCATGTGCAGGCTTTGGCGGACTGGAAGTGATCGTAGACCGCGCCGTCGTAGGTGGCGGTTTCGCGATTGTAATTATTCTTACCGGGAATGGGGAGCGAGGGAATGGGAGTTACAAAACTCCAGTGATTATCGTACTCGCTGAGGTAGCGGAAGCCTTTGTAGGGATTGAAGAGAACGTACTCGCGCCAGTAGTAGTTGGTGCCCTCAACGTCGATGCCGCGCTGTTGAAAGCCGATTACTTCCCAGATGCCGCCGGACAACTTGCCGCGCGCGCCGAGGGGGATGAGCGGCTGGACGGTGATCTGCGCCTCCCAGCGCTGCAGGATGACGAGTTGCGGATTGGTTGCGTCGAGAGTTGTCGAGCAGTAAGAACAGACGACTGTGGCCGCGGCGCCCATGGCGCGGAGCTCGATGGCGGAGCCGCAATTGGGGCAGTTGAGGGCTTTCGGCCGTGGAACAATCTTTCGAGCGACGGCGTTCATGCGGTCCAGCCCTCGAATTCCTTGAGATTGACGAGGCGGAGGGAATCGAAGTCGATGAACTCGCCGAGGAAGAAGAGCGGCGGATTTTCGGTGTAGTCGATGGTAGCGAAGCGGCCGTCGGCGGAACGGAGGTCGGCGAACCAGCAACGTTCCTTATCCCAGTAGGTGAAGGGCAGCTCGCCTTCGACGCCTTCGTAGTTGGCCTCGGTGAGCGTAGTGATGGTGAGGTCGACGCCTTGCTGCTTGGTGTGCCAGCCGCGGGTGACGTTCTGCGGGAGAGGGAGGAAGCCTTCGGCAGCGGACAGGAAGCTGACGGCATATTCGGCCTGGGCGTCGCTCAACCAACCGCTGGAGCCGTTCGAGAACATCAAGTGCCACTCGTTCCAGGAGCCGAGATCGTAACTATAAACGATGCGGCCGATGACCTGGAAGGCGCTGTTGCGATAGACGCCTTCGGTACCGATTTGAATGGGACTGATATCGGGCGGAAGGTCGGCCACCTGTCCGACCTTTTCGAGATTGACGTCGTGGCGGACGAGGATGGACTTGCAGTATTCGCAAGTGGTCTGCACGGCAGATGACCAGCGAAAGCGGATGGGCGCGCCGCAGTTGGGGCAAATGGCGGTGGGCTGGCTCATTGTGTGTGGTAGGGCCGCTCCAAACGGCGTACTCGCACGGCGGTAGCTCCCAGTTTTTCGCGCAGATATTTTTCAAAATCCCACTCCGGCCGGGGCCGGCAGCAAAAGACGTTTAGACACAGAGAGCCGAATTCGGGAAAGGTGTGGCAGGCCAGATGCGACTCGGCGAGAAGGCAGAGTCCGGTGATGCCGCCGGCGCCGGGGAACTGATGCCATTGCGGCGCGGCAACGGGATGGAGACGCAAACCACCGATAAGGTCATCGAAGACGGCGCGCAACTGGGCAGGGTCTTTGAGGCGCACGATGTCGCAGCCGAGCGCTTCGATCACCCACTCACAGCCCTGTCCGCCGGTAAGGTCGGCCATGGGAGTTCAGTGTATCAGGCAGTCGGCTGCGGCGTCCCGCATTCGGCGCAGAACTTCGCGGCGCGCGGAATCTTGTTGCCGCAGTTGAAGCAGAATTTCATTTCTCCGGCGGGAGCCGCGGCGGGAGGTGCGGCTTGAGGGGCGGCCGGCTGGGGCGCCGCGGGAGCGACGGGAGCAACAGGCACGGCGCCGACGGGAGGAGGCGCTTGCGGCGGCGGCTGCTGGGGCTGGTAGGCGGCGTTAATCGCGCCACCCATGGCCTGCGCCATACCGTAGCCGGCGGAGAGTCCGGCGCCGATGCCGGCGATGCCGCCTTCATTGGCAGCGGCGATGGGAATCGACTGCGCCACCTGGTATTGCGTGTAGCGGCCCATGTCGCCGAGCATGTTCATGGAGATGCGTTCGTCGAGGCGCTTCTGCAGCTCTTCCGGCAGCGAGAATTCGCGGACGATAAAGGTATCGAGCGAGAGGCCGAAGTCGGCGTACAGCGGACGCAGGCCTTCGAGAATCTGATTGCCGAGCTCGACCTGGTTGGCGATGAGATCGAGGAAGGGGATCTGGCTTTGGGCGATGGCATCGGCCATGCGGCCGAGCGTCATATCGCGGAGCTGGCCTTCGATGTCGGCGACGGTGTAGAGTTCGCGCGTGCCGCTGACTTTGAGATGGAAGGTGCGCGGATCGGCGATGTGCCAGGAGTACACGCCGTTGCCACGGACTCGGATGGCGCCGAACTCCTTATCGCGAATCGTGAGCGGATTGGCGGTACCCCAACGTTGGTTGAGCTGCGCCCGTGTGGAGAAGAAGTAGACGTCGCTCTTGAACGGAGACTTGAACATCTTGTCCCAGTTCATGAGGTTGGTGAGGACGGGCAGGGTTTGCGTGGTGAGGGTGTAGAGGCCGGGTCCGAAGACATCCGCCATGCGGCCTTCGTTGATGAAGGCGCTCATCTGCGATTCGCGAACGGTCAACTTGGCACCGTTCTGAATTTCCATGTCCTGCATGGGGTAACGCCAAGCCAGAATACCGTTACCCGGCTCGACCCATTCGATTACGTCAATAAATTGTTTCTTGACGAAATCCCCAACACCAGAGCTCTTGATAAAGTCACCGATTCCCATTGATCCACTCGATCCTTTCCCAATTCCGATGCTGCTCTCAAGCAGTATAACGCCCGCTTCACGCGGAAAGTTCAATAATTCGGACGAGCCGTTACGCGGGTCCCGCGGTGGCTTCGGCGTCAGCGGCAGCGGGGCCGTCGGCTTCCGCCTTCGCGATGATTTCCCGGGCGGAATCGGCGAGTTTACTGGCTACCTTAATTTCAAATGGAAGGCTGGGCATGGCGAAGGCGCCTTCGACGACGACGGAGATTCCGTTTTGTTCGAGGAGCCCTTGCACCGCTGCGGCCTGTATTTCGGCATCGACGCCGTGGAAGACGGCGACAGTTTCGAGATCGAGGTCGGAAGAGGGATCGGCGTCGCCCTGACTGCCTTCAAGGATGCGGCGGGCGTCGTCGGCCTGATCGGCCTTGACGCAGACGACGAGCTCTGCGTCGAGGCCGGCCGCGATCAGTTGGTCCTTTATGTCGGCTACATCACGGTCGTCATTACTGCGGATAATCACCCAACCGTCAGTGCTCATGCCCGTAGCGTATCACGCGGGCATCGGAAAGATCCGGCGCGCGGTAGGCGGCGCGCGCTTCGCGGCTGGCGACGATGTTGTAGCTGTAATAGGTATCGAACAGGCGGCCGCGATGGGCGAAGGCGGCAACGGCCGCGCGCGCAGCATCCCAGGCGGTGGCACCGCGCCCGAGACCGGCGGTGAGCTCACAAATCCGATCGACCCAGAAGCGGGTGACGGTTTCGTGATAGCCGGAATCAGGCGTGCTTTCGATGCCTTGGGTTTTGTTGTAGGTGAGGATGCGTTCGCGCACGGTTTCGGCGGTGCCGCCATTGTGAATGGTCACGGCGGCGACGGTAAGATGGGCGGCATGGTTCCATTCGGCGCGGGGTATTTCCCCAGCGGAGAATCGGCGAAGAAACTCAGAAAAGGCGTCTACCGAAAGCAAATAGGGCGGCACGTCTTGTTTTCCTATGTACGTATGCTAATATACTTATCAATCAAAGGCAATATAAATGATTGACGAACAGGATCGAATCCTTTTAGAGCGTTTGACCGATGATGCGAGGGTTTCGTGGGCGGAACTGGCACAGGAGATGGAATTGTCGGCGCCGGCGGTGGCGGAACGGGTGAAACGGTTGCGGCAGAGGGGGTTGATCCGGGGATTTCACGCGGTATTGGATCCGGCGGCGTTGGGACTGGGGTTGACCGCCTATATTGCCGTGACGCTGAGGCATCCGAGAGACCGGGCGGAGTTTTTGAAGACCGTTCGGGAACGGGGAGAGGTGAAAGAGGCGCATCATCTGGCGGGAGAGGATGATTACTTGTTGAAGGTGCACTGCCGGGACACGGGGCATCTGGAACATTTTTTGACGGACATTTTGAAGCCGGTGCCGGGAGTGCAGCGGACGAGGACGTCGATTGTGTTGGGGACGGCAAAGGAGATGGTTACTGTTTTGCCGCCTGAATGAAATCGAGTACGATTGGCCATGCGTTTCTACTTACTCTTGTTGCCACTGTTATTACAGGCGGGCGTGGGCGATCATGCGGAGGTTCAGGCGGCGGAGCGGCTTTTTGAAGGCTGGATGAATGGGCAGATGGCATTTCGCACGCTGCCTGGTGTGGCTGTCGGGGTGGTGCATGATCAGGAGCTGATCTGGGCGAAGGGGTTCGGCGTTGCCGACGTCGCGGGGAAGGTGCCTGTGACGCCGGCGACAAAGTTCCGAATGGCGTCGCATAGCAAGGTATTTACGGCGACGGCGATCATGCAACTGCGGGACCAGGGCAAGCTGCGATTGGACGATCCGGTGGTGAAGCATCTGCCTTGGTTCACGCCGAAGCCAACGGAGGCGGACGATCCGCCGATTACGATTGAGGATCTATTGACGCATGGATCGGGGCTGGCGCGGGAGGCGGGATCGCACTGGTCGGACGATCATTTTCCGGATGCGGCTGGACTGCGGGATGCGGTGATGACGCGGTCGGTCTATTCGCCTGGTGTGCGTTGGAAGTATTCGAACCTGGCGTTTGCGATTGCCGGACAGATTGTGGAGAAGGTATCGGGCGAACCATTCGCGCGGTACATGCAAAGGCATGTACTGGGGCCGCTGGGGATGAAGGATTCGAGTTTCGATGAGGAAGTGCCTGGTATCGCGACGGGGTATGGACGGCGGATGCCGGATGGTTCGCGCGCGGTGATGAAGTTTGTGAACGCACGGGCGTTGGGTCCGGCTACTGGGTTGACGTCGACGTTGGAAGACATGGCGCGGTTTGTATCGCTCCAGTTCCGCAAGGGACCGGTGGGAGGGAAGCAGATCCTTTCGACGGCGGCGCTGCGGGACATGCACCGGGTGCGGTTGATGGAGAACAATTGGACGCGCGGGAATGCGATCGGCTTTGCGGTGAACCGGGAGAAGGATCGTCTTTATGTGGGGCACGGCGGGTCATACTTTGGGTACAAGACGCATACCGTGATGCAGCTTGACGACAAGGTGGGTGTGATTGTTTTGACGAACGGGGATGATTCGGCGCCGAGCGATATTGCGATGAAGGTGATGCAGGGTGTGGGAGCGGCGGTAGCGAAGGCGGCTTCTGCCGCGAAGCCGGCGGTTTGGGATCCGGCGTGGGCGCGGTTTGCGGGGTTGTACCGGAGCCGGTTTGCGGAGAATCAGGTGGTGGAGATGGACCGGAGTCTGGTGGTGATTGATCCGACGGGGACGAACTTTGATAGTCCGCAGAAGTTGGTGCCGGTTGGTGGAGGGCGGTTCCGGTTGGAGGGGGCGACGGGCGGTGCGCCGGTGGGGGAAATGGTGCGGTTTGTGGAGGAGAATGGGCGAGTGGTGAGGATGTACATGGGAGATAGTTTTAGTGAGCGGGTTGGGGTACAATGAAGGTTTGCGGCCTTTTTTCGGGCGCGTAGCTCAGTTGGTTAGAGCGCCTGCTTCACACGCAGGAGGCCCGGGGTTCGAGTCCCTGCGCGCCCACCATTCATTTCAGGAAGATACAAACAGAGGGAATAGTTGGAGGGAGTAGTTGTGACGTGGATTGTGAGGTAAGAGCTCAATTCGCTTTCCCTGCCTTTGCGCCAAGAATGGATTCGGGCTGGCTCGTTGCCGAGGGCCCACCCATCAGACCGCTTTCCAGTTTTTCCAGCACGGTGCGTTTCGCGGCCATGCGCACGTGGCTGTAATGTTCGAGCATCCGGCGGGACATGTGGCCAGCGACCGCCATCAGCGTGGCATCCGACGCGCCGGCCTCTGCCATCTCGGTGATTGCCTGGTGGCGAAGGTCGTGGAAGCGTAGGCCGCGGATCGGTGCGGCGGCTCGTTTCCAGGCCGCAATGGCAACTCGGATGCTTTGCTGCTGCTTGAGCGCCTCTTGCGCGGCCTCTCTGCCCACGCACCTGGCTGTCTCTCCTACAAGCTTTCGCCATGCCGTCCGCCAGTGTTAGGGCCGGTTTGAAAGTGAGCCATTTTTGCCGGGATTTCTGAGCCAGTGGCTCAGTTTTGGCAACTGAGGCCGAGCAGGGGCGCCCGCGTACGGGAGCCCATACCGGTGGCCGAGGTCAGGTCGCGGTCGCCAGCCGCATGCTACGAAAGTTGTCTACCCTCCCCGCGATCGGTGTTCTCATCTATGGAGCATTCGGCCTTGCGCGGCGAGCCGGACCCGACGACGATCCCTGCCGAAAACCTCACCCCTGCGATGTCAATCCGCCCGGCAATTATTTTGGTTTTTGAAGCATTGCTGGTCAGCGGATCGAACAGTAGGTGCGTGCGGACAGACGGATGGTCAGGCCTCGCGGGTACCCCGCGCAGTGCGGCCAAACCCTCGTAGCTTTTGATTGCGACGAGTCGATCTGCGGTACGAACGGTCATCCTTTACCCTTGTCGGAGATCCTCGCCCAGCCGTATAGCCGACGAGGACCCTAGCAAATCCTACTCAAAAACGACGTCCGCATCAATAGGACAATGTAGAAACCGGTGTAGAGTACCTACTGCCTCCCCGCCACAGGCTGGCTCAGTTCCTCACCGGAACTCCGGCCATTCTTGATTACTTTTAAACCGGCACTAACACGCCAGCTCTTCTGCGGACGTAAGGGATCGATAATCCGCTCCTCGCATACGGGGAAAACGTAATGCCCGGGCTCGTTGCTGCCAAGCGCCTGGGCGCGTCCCAGCAAGCGAGCTAACGCGGCCATTGCATCGCCGTTGAGCGGGATGGTCCGATGGCCGGCTGCGGTCTTGCTGCGCCGGATCGTCGCGATTCGTCCGAAGAGATCGACGTCTTGCCAGCGAAGATTCTTTATCTCAACGCCACGGCACGTCGTCGAAACCGCGAGTACCGCCGCGCAATGCGCTACCAACCATTCCGGTCGGCTCGCCGCAGTCTCAAACAGCTTTCGCTTAAGATCGGCCGGAAGAACCTTGGCCACGGTGCCGTGCTGTTCGGGGAGGGCCTTTACGTCTTCGGAAATAGCATTCCAGACTTTGGCTCGTTTCAGCATGCGACGGAGGATGCCGGGTTCCATGTTGACGGTCCGGCCTGAGACGCCAGCGTCCAGTCGCGTCTTCTGATAATCAGAAAGGTCCTCCGCCTTGAACCGAAGTAACGGCTTCTCGCCAAACTGTTTCACAAGAGGCCCGAGGCGCTCCTTTTCGAACTGCATGGTCCGCTCTGAGACATGCGGCTCGCGTTCTTCCAGGTAGACTTTTACGGCTTCGTGAAACGGCTTGCGCGCAAATTCGCGCCCCATCTTCGAAGCATTCTTGCCCTGCTTGATTTCGGCAATGCGATTCTTTTCAAGCTCTTTCGCTTGCCGCTTATCGGTTGTATTCAGCGCCTCGCGATAACGAACGCCGTGGATCGTTACGTCGAGGTGCCAGTGGCCAGTGCGTTTGTAAATCATGCTGCTCCTTTCTCGGCGGGATTCCTCTCCGGCTTGACGATCAGCTTGCCGCACCACTGGTCATGGCCGCAAACCGCGCCGCCGGTTGGGAGCGCGGCCACCCACGAGTCGAGATCTTCCGGACGATAGCGCACGAGCGAGCCGACCTTGACGAACATCGGCCCGCGTTTCTCCAGGCGCCAGCGCCGCAGAGTTGCAACGCTGACATTCAGGCGTTTGGATACTTCCTGTTCGGTGAGAAAGCTCTGCATAGTTTCACCTCTGAGCAAGAATTGGAGCTCCACTGCTCGGCGGAGCCCCTAAGTACCTATGTGATTGCCAGAGGTCCTCGGGGACGCTTCCAACGAAAGAGCCTTGATTCGGCCGTATCCCAAATGGGATACAGCGCCTCGAAAATGGGATGCGGTTGAACTCACTGAGGCAACGAAAGATAACCCCAAAAAACGCGGCGCACGTATCCCATTTCCTTTATGTTCCACTACCAGCTTTTCGCTGCGGTGGACCCGAGCCGATGGTGTTGTGTTGTCGAGAATTGTCGAACGTTGTCGTCGTAAACTGTCGAACGCCGAGCGGTTACTACGTCCTCACGCCGACTCTTCATCGTGTTTGCGGCGAACCCAAGGCGCGTCGCGCTCCGCGCGCTCGGCATACCAACCCAGCGGCAAATCCGCGAGCTCCTTAAGGCTGGAGTCTTTGTCGATTAGATGATGGAAACAGGAGATGACCGGTTTATCACCACCGGACATGCTGGTGCCGAGAAACTGCCAAGCGCCATCTTCGATGTCGTGAGAAACGTACGTGATCGGTTCGGCGTCGCTTTGAACAGGCTTCGACAAGAAGACTAATGTGTGTGGAGGATCAGGAAGCATCCAATTGAAGAGGCTGCTATCCGGATCTGCGGATGCCCAGAAGTCGCGCTCTACGGCCGTCTCTGGCGCATCAGGCTGGAGAAGTGGCTGCCGGAAGTTGCTATCGAAGTCCGGATGCTCAGGGAAACGATTGTCGCGATCCGGGTATACAGCTTGAAGAACCGGGAACGCGCCCCCGTCGTAATACCAAACCGCCCAACCCATCAGACGTCGCACCCACTTCGGGTCCACCGGACGGAATTCGCATTCGACCTCGCCCACGATATCGCGGTGTCGTCCTTCAGCAAGATTGATCCCGTTGCGTAACCGGTCTGCGGCTTCGTTGAGCGAGAAGTGAGCTGTCTCCTCTCGGAGTCCGACGGTAATCACCTCGGGCTGCCCGCAGGTGTCATGGACGCCTAGAGTGTACGACCATCCTGGTCCCGCGGAGTTCCGCTTTACCTGAACAACTTCGCACCCGAATGTTTCGACATTGGAAATCGTACGTTCGTCTCGTTCGCTCAAACCACTCTGACGAAAACGTCGGGTGCGTTCGGTCTCAAATCGTTTGGTATGCTCAGGCACTGGCGATCCTCACAAGCGAGATATATATGACACACAGCTTAACCGTTTTCTCAAAGCAGGCTCAACGAGCCGGCAAGTCATACCGAACGCACAGCACGGTGCCGGTCTTCAAAGTAACCTCGATGACCGAATTGACGAGGTCTTTCCCCTCGACGAATTTGAGCGCGGCCCGAAATAGGGCTTGCTGCAGGTCAGGCACCGCATTTGGCACGATTATGATCAGGCCCGCATGCAACTCCATCTTGCCGAACAGCCGAATAAAGTCGACCCGGTTGTTTGTGACGAACGTGAATTCACCATGGACGATTCGCTCAGCCAATGACCAGTCAGGTTTGCCGCTCAAACCGAGGTGATTGACGTGCATTGCTTCAAAGCCAGCGTCATGAGCGACTCCAACCAGCGACTCATGCAGGCATTCGTCAATGAGAAACCTCATGCATCCTTGAGCAGAGAGCTCAGTGCAAAGGATCTCCTGCCGCGCGCCTTTTTCCCCTGCCAGGGACGGCGGCTGGGGCGTCCCCGCCGTGGGAACGCACGCACGTAGAGAGGCGCCATGGCGATCTTTTCGTTGCTCAGCGTTGGATAGCCCTCAAGAATCTCCTCCGCTGTTGCGCCCTGGGCGAGCATGTCGGCAACCAAGTCCACGGGAATCCGCGTGCCTCGGAAGACTGGCGTTCCGCGCATGATCTCTGGATCGCTGACTACCATCTCTTCGATATGGGCGAGCTGCTTCAACTGGCCCTCGACCTTGCGGCGCGCGGCCTTGAATTCAACGAACAGAACTGTCCCGTTTCCAATGGCCATCAAGTCCACCTTCGGAGAGCGTTGAATCGAATCCGCGATTTCTCGCCGGGCTCCAACAGGCAACAGCCGCAGGCCTTCCGCCTCGAGTTGCAGGTAGATCAACTGTTCCTTTGTGAGCAGCCGGCGGAGGCTTCCGCCTGATCGCGCAGACCGGGGACGTATCAGTCGACTGTCGATTGCTTTGTGAACCGCCGCCAGTGGCAAACCTGTAATCGCGGCGGCCTGGGCAGGTGTGTAGCCATCCATGCTCTAATTCTACTCCACACGGAGAAGAATTACTCGGCGCGCGGTGTTATCTGTTTCGGAGTGGCTCGCGATGAGCGCCGCTTCGGCGTCAGCCGCTCGAGTTCGATCTCGCCGCGATGGTGCGCGAGGACCAGCTTCATCGCCTTCACGAGGTCCTGCCCAAAGCTCGACTTTTTCGAAGGGGACGGCATTCCGTTACCAGTATGCCGCAATCCGTATGGGAATTTTGTGACGCAGATTGTGACGTAACCCCACTCAGAATCGGCGAAATTGACCGATTTGGCGCCAGTGCTCGCTGGCGCTCGACGAAGGTCAGCACAGGCGCGAACGCCAGCAAAGCCCCTCAAATTCAAGAGCTTCGCCGGCACTTACGATCATCACCGCTCACCGCCTCACGCACCACCCGGCCAATTCACGCAGGAGGTCCGGGGTTCGAGTCCCTGCGCGCCCACCACCATCCACTATCGGATGTCGGTTTCGCATTTCTAGCGCGGAAGTAAGCACGGACGAACAGTTCGCCAGCATCGGCTGGAGCTTGGATAGCGCGACGAGCAGAGCCACGAAGCATATCTCGGCAAGACCGGAGGGCTGGCCAGTAGACCGCCCGCACCGCGCGTGTGGGAAGATTTGGTTTCCCACGTGAGTCCTCACCGATCCTCACTGGGCTGTTCAACTCCTCGAAACCCTCGATCCATGCCTCGGGAAAATGCTCGCGCAACGTCGATTCCAGGTGTGCGGTGCGGGCTGAAGCGATCGCGAACTTGCACTCTAGCGTACGCTTCAACTCTTCAAAAATCTCCGCCGACCAACATGGATGGCAAAACCTGGAGCCCTCGGCCAGTCCCAGAAGCGTGTCGCGAATCGGCGCTTCCGCCAGAACGTTCGCGCGTCGAGGACGACGGCCGGAAGCGCCTTCAATCCAACTTCCCGCTACTCGTACACTGCGTCTTTGGGCAGAATTACGGTGTCGTATGTTTCAGCCTCGACGTCGTCCATGGCGAGTTGCTTGATGGCTTGGTGGCGGGCCCGGTCCCGTTTCGACTTGTAGTCGAGGAGATCGGCAAGATACACGCGCCGATGGAAACCGACTCTATGGAAAGCAACTTGGTTCTCTTCGAGAAGGCGAACGAGGAATGGCCGCGAGACGCCCAGGATGTTGACGGCACGCTGCGTGGTCAACTCGCGGTTCTCGGCGACAACGGAAACGGCTTTGCCCGCTTCCATGTTTCTCGCGATCCCGGCGAGGAGCGTCCTCACACTTGCGGGAATTTTAACCGGCTCCCCGCCCTTTCCAACCAACTTGGCCGCTCCGCGTTGGACTAAGCGCCGCAGGGTACGGAGTTGTCCGGGAGCGACTGAAGATCACCTCAACTCAACTGCGGCTGTTTGGGGTCCCTCTTTATCCACTTAAACGCGGCTACCGAGTTCTTCCAGAAGAATTTCTCCGCTGCCGGCCGGCCCTTTGCATTTACGTATGCTTTGAGAATTTCCAGCGCTGCCTTGTTCCGGCCGGCGTAGACAATCCGGTCTTCTCCGAATACATCCCAGAACAAATCCAACGCCGGCCTGTAAACCGCCGGATCGGTTGGCAGTGGCGCATTCGGACGCGAACCAGGCACCCCAGAAACCTTCACGAAGACGTTTCTTTTGCTGAGCGCCCGGAGGTTATCCGAGTACTTCTTCATGACCTGGGGATCAGCCGGAAGAGGAAGGGCTTGGAGATGACCGAGGATCACACGCAACTCGGGAACCTTGTCGGTGAGCCCTACCGTCGCATCGATCAGTTCGAAGCGCGGATTAGCCACCTCCAATGTGAGACCGGTCTGTGCGAACGCTCGCAGATTGGCAATCACATCGGGATGATCAACCACAGCCGCCAGATCCGGCTGGCTCTTCCAGACATTGCCGTAGCGGATCCCGAGAAACAGCTTGTTGCGGTGGTACCTTTCCAGATACTCGCGGAATTCCGGTTTCGTTGGATCGAGATTGCCGACCATGCCGACGATCATCGGCTCATTCTCAATGATCATCAACACCCAAAGATTGTCTTCCACCCAGGGGCTGGCCTCGACTTTGATGCCGCCGACAATACCCAGCGGAAGTGCCGATTCGCGAAAGTGCCGCGGAAGGAAGGGCGGGGCGTTTGGCGTAAATGGATAGGGAGCGCCCTGAGGACGGGTCTGATCGTAGAGATGGAAATGCGTGTCGATGATCGGAATAGGATCGGCGTGCGGTTGTGCGGCTGCCGCCGTCGCAGCGGCGGCGGCAAGAAAGCCTCTTCGGCGATACCGGTCAGACAACGTGCCGTTGATCATCTCGTCCATTCTCCTTCAACGCACGTCAACCCGGCTTGCCAGCTTCTTGAGCGTATCCGTGCCCGCGGTCTTGCGCACAATCTTCTTGAGCTTTTCCGGATCGCCTTCGGCGCCCTGACGCTGGATCGCTTCGCGGTATCGTTCCTGCTTATCGGCAAGATCGAGCGGCGTCTCTCCCATGGAGTTCCGGGCATCCAACGAGGCACCTTTCGAATGCAGGAATTCCAGCAGTTCAGGCCTGCCTTCAATTGCCGCGAGATGAAGCATCGTCTGGTTCTGGCGCGCCAAAGTAATCGCTTCGACAGGGTCGGGAATCTTGTCCTGCGGACTCAACGCGGCGCGGACATCCGCTCCTCGCGAAACCAGCTCCTTCACAATGCCCAGATCGCCAGCCAGTACAGCCACGGAAAAAGGGGTGTGCCCATCCTTGCGCACGAGATTCGGATTGCCGCCGTGATCGGCAAGGATCCGCACCAACTCCACGCTGGAGGAACTGGCGGCGACGTGCATCGAGGACGAACCGGGCGGCGCGGGGTTGATTCGAACATCGCCAGCGGGGCCTCCCGTCGGATAGATGGTTTGCCTGTTCGGATCGGCACCAGCCTCGAGCAACCGGCGCACAAGCGCCAACGTCTCCATCAGCGTGCCCGCCATACCCGATCCATCGTCGGAGCCGAGCGCCAAAGCAGCCGCGTTCTGTCCGTACGCACCCCTTTGCCGCGTGCCGCCGCGCGCGGCTTTTGCGACCGCCAGCGACGCACCATGGAGCGGTGTGTAGCCTGCGCCGTCGACAACCTTTACCGACGCTCCGCGGTCCAACAACAATTGCGCCATGCGAACGTCCGGGCTGAAACGTTGGGAACTGCCCGCTGTCGCCGGGGCGCCTCGCCCTGGAACAAACGTGCCCTTGGGCGGATCCCACTTATAGAGCGCGGCAAGCAGCGGCGTCGTTCCGTCCGCCGCGGTCGAGTTGACGTCGAGCCCGGCATCCAGCATCATCTGCGCGGACCTCAGGTCGTTCTTCTGTACGGCAAAAAAGAGCGCGTTCAGTCCGCCTTTCTTTGCCGTGTAGTCGCCCTCGTTATTCCAGGGAATGCCTGTCTTGCCGAGAGTAACCGTGGTCGGCAGATAGATCGTGTATCTTACGTCCCACACCTTTGACACCGCCCGAATATCGGCGCCGTACTCCATCAGCAGACTCACGGCATCCGGCCGCCCCGCCGCCCACATGAGCGCCGTTTGACCGAACTTCTTTTCACGAGTATTCACAGACGCACCATGAACAAGCAACGCCTTCATGATGTCCACCCGCCCCATGCGCGCCGCCGTCATCAGAGGTGTTTCCCCGCTCTCGCGCGCCACGTTCGGATCGGCGCGGTTCCCAAGAAGCTGAGTGACGATCGCCCCGGAACCATTCCCAATCGCCAGAGCCAGCGGCCCGATACCAAGCTCGTTTGTGAGGTTCGGATCCGCGCCCGCTTTCAGGAGCATCGCGGCGATGTCGGAATTGGTCCGCATGGCGGCCCATGCCAAAGGAGTGGATCCATCGCTTTCCCGTTCGTTAGGATTCGCGCCCTCCTTCAGTAGCAACTCCACAGCGCCACGGTCATCATTGCGTACGGCGTCGAGTAACGCCCTGTTATCCCGCCCGAGGGCGAGCGTTCCGTAGTAGATCGCCAGTAGGCCAGCCAGTGCGCGCCGCATAGCCCGCTACACCTCAAGCCGGTTCAACCGGCCCGTGCTATCGCCCAGTTTCTCCGTTGGCACGCCTACCTTGTCCAGCATCGTCAGATAGAGGTTCGTCAGCGGCGTCGTGTCGCCCGGAAAGACCAAATACCGCCCGCCGGCGACACGCCCCGCCGCGCCGCCGGCGACGATGATCGGCAGATCGCGCTGGCTGTGCGATGTGGGGACACTGAGGTTGCTGCCGTAGAGGATCAGCGAGTGGTCGAGCAACGTGGAATTGCCCTCCTTGATCGAGTCCATCTTGCTGAGGAAGTAAGCGAACAAATGCGATTGGTCGACGTTGATCTTCGCCAGGGCGTCGAGCTTGTCCTTCTCAAAATTGTGATGCGAGATCTCGTGATGGCCCATCGAGATATTCAAATGCGGGTAGTTAATGGACGTTGCCTCGCGGGCATAGAGGAAGGTCCAAACTCGCGTAAGGTCCGCCTGCAGGGCAAGAACCTGGAGGTCGAACATGAGCTTCACGTGATCGGGCCACGCGTCGGGAGCGCCGGCCGGCCGCGTCATCCCGGGCAGGTCGACGGGGCGCTTGCGCGAAGCGACTAGAATACGCCGCTCTACGTCACGAATCGACTCGAGATACTCTTCCAACTTGCGGCGATCGCCCGCGCCCAGACGTGACTTCAGTTCGGTGATGCGCTCCGTGACGCTGTCCAGACTGCTGCGGTCGGCGGCATCTCGCGCCGCGGACGCGGCCGGATCAATCCGTCCGCCTTCGCCGAAGAGCCGCTCAAAAACACGGCGTGGATTGTATTCGAACGGAAGGGGCGTCGTCGCCGTCTTGAACACAGGCCCGACGTGGGCGGCGCCTCCGTTATTGTTCTCCGTGGAGAGCTCGAGCGAAGCAAATGGTGTCTCCTTACCTAGCGTCTTAGCGGCAAGTTGATCGACGGAAATCCCAACCTGTACCTTGCCTTTCGCCGGTTCGACCCCGGTAAGGAACGACGCTAGCGCGCGGTCATGGAACCCGGCCTTCGTGCGATCGGGATCCGAGGAAAGGCCGCTGAATACGATAAGTTTCTGACGATGCGGAGCCAATGGCGCCAGCGCTTCGCTCGATTGATAGGCAGCGCCCTCGCCCTTGGGGCGCCACCGGTCCTGGTCCACGCCGAGCGGATAGATTACGAAGCCCAATCGACGAACGGGAGCGGCGGCGGTCGATCTTTCAGCGGCCATTGCCGGGATCATCGCATCAAGCAGCGGAAGTCCCAGAGAAATCCCGGCACCACGCAAGAGGGTTCTGCGGGAAAGATACTTCTGCGCAACAAACATAATCTCAGCGCTCCTGCTTCTGTCTCATCTCGAATGGAACACTTCTCACGATGGCCAGGATCAGATCGTGGAAGCGATATCCTTCCGCCTCCGTCTGCCGCATGATATCGCGGATTGCCGGTTGATCGCGCGCTTCCAGCTCGCGTCCGAGCGCATAGGTCAAGAGGCGATCAATCGTGGCATGGACAAACTGGCCGGAGTGGTCTATTAGGAATTTCTTCAGTCCTTGGGGGCCGGAGAGCTCGGCTCCGCCAACCAGTTTTGCCGAAGCGTTGATCGGCCCGCCCTCGTCCTTATCGCGCCAGCGGCCGATTACGTCGTAGTTTTCCAGTGCGAATCCAAGAGGATCGATGCGATCGTGGCATCCGGCGCAACTGGGGTTCGCGCGATGCCGCTCCACTTGTTCGCGCGCCGTCAGTTTACGCCCATTGCCCGGACTTTCATCGAGCGGTGGAACATTGGCCGGAGGCGCCGCCGGCGGCGAATTGAGCAGGTTATCCAGAATCCACTTTCCGCGCAGAACGGGGGAAGTTCGTGTGGTGTGGGAGGTCAGGAGCAGAATACTGCCTTGCGCAAGCAACCCGCCACGCTGGGCGTTTGCCTCCAGCGGCACCCGGCGAAACCCCGGGCCTGTCACACCATTGATCCTATAGTGGCCGGCCAACCGTTCATCCAGATACGTGTAATTCGCGCGCAGCAGATCGAGCACACTACGGTTCTCGCGGATCACACTGCCCACAAACAGACGCGTTTCCGTCTGGAAAGCCGCACCGAGGGCGGTGTCGAATTCCGGGAACAGTTCCTTGTCCGGAGCGGTATCCGCCAACGCCCGAAGGCCGAACCACTGCGAGGCAAAGTTGTCCATCAGCGCCGCAGACCGGCGGTCGGCGAGCATCCGGCGCACTTCGCGTTCCAGTACCTTGGGGTCGCGCAATTTGCCGCTGGCGGCGGTCGTCAGGAGAGGATCGTCCGGGATACTGCTCCACAGAAAGAACGAGAGGCGTGAGGCCAGTTCGAAATCGGTGAGAGGCTGCGCGGTCCCCGGCGTGGCTTCGGGACGGTCGAACTCCAGGCGAAATAGAAAATCCGGAGTGAGCAGGACGTCGCGAATTGCCGCGCCGATCGCCGCGTCGAAGTTGCGCGATTGCCGCGTGGCGGCGAAGGTTTTTAGAAATGGGTTCAAGTCGGCGGCAGTGAGATCCCGCCGGAACGCGCGGCGCACAATCGGGGAAAGGATTCGCTTGGCGCACTCGCTCCCGTCCGTATCTGTTTGCGCTGGACGGCACAAAAAGATTCTGGCGCGGCTTGGTGTGTTGCCAGCACCTGTAGCGTTGTAGGGTCCCGCGATCTCGATTCGCCCGAGCGTCGGCGGGCCGGGCTGGCCATCGAATGCGGCTTCGCCGGCAGTCATTCCGCCAATCTCAAACAACTTTAGCCGCCGGCCATCTACGCGAAACTCAATCGCCGGGCGAATCGCCGTGCCGAGGACATCCAGTGGTCCTCCAATCGGCGCACCGCCCGGTCCGCCGACGTTCATGACCGGGCCCTCACGCTCGGCAAACTCGTCCGGGAAAGCGACGATGATCGTATGGTTCCCCGCCTTGATCCCTGTGGCACGCATATGAAAAAACCGCACGCCCTCCCGCGGTGTAAGGCTCTCTTTAGCAAGGAACGCGCGGATCTCGTAGTCTCCGTCCTGCGGAAAATAGTGCGTGACCCGCATGCCGCCCCGCGTGCCGAACGGCATGCCTTCGCCTTGCCAGATGGCCTGGCTTCCCTTGGCGGGAAATATCTCGACGACCGGAGAAGAATCGGCCGTGCCCGTCGCCAGTTCACTGACGCGCCGAGCTACCTTCAAATACCGTTCCAGCAGAAGAGGCGACATCGAAAGCGCGTCAGCAATATTGTCGAAACCGGCGGCAACCTGATCTTGCGGCAGTTCCCCGTCCAGTGGAAGTTCCAGGTCCAGGAGGTCGCGAATTGCGTTGGTGTATTCCGTCCGGTTCAGGCGGCGGATGACGGGCCTACCGGCAAAGGGGGTGCGCCGGGCAGCCTGGTCCAGTTCCACAGTCAGGCTATTCACGAACGCTTTGGCGGATGCCTCATCCGGACGCGGCATTCCGGCCGGGGGCATTTCCTGCGAGCGAATTTTCTTGGCTACCTTCTCCCAAACATCGGGCCGCGCCGACGGTTGGTCCGCCGGCACTCCCTCCAAAACGAAGCCGCCGGATTTCACACGCTGGCTGTGACAAGCCATGCAATAACGGCCTACAAAATTATCCCGGCTCGGCGGTTGAGCGTTCAAGGCGGCTACTACGGCCGCGACAATGGTGATTAGACGAAGCAAAGAGGCAATTCTCTGCAGGGAGTCTCCGTTCGGCAGAATCTCCCGCTTCGGACTCTTGATGGAATTATACACTCTTCGTTGTGATAGGCTCTCCTCAAATTCGGGTTTGGAGAGGGTTCCATGCGCTTCTTTGTAGCGGCAGTGTTGGGCCTGTTTCTTTGCGGCAATGCGGCTGCGCAGGTCGACAAAAGCAACCTCACAGGGATCATTCGCGACGCAAGCGGCGCCACGATTCCAGGGGCGACGATCAAGATCACCAACAAAGACACCGGCGCGTTGCGCACCGAGAGCAGCGACGCGTCGGGATTCTATCGCTTTACCCTGATTGACCGCGGCAGCTACCGGATGCAAGTGGAGCACTCGGGGTTCAAACGCTTTGTTCAAGAAACAGTGGAACTACAGACAGGCGAAACGACCACGCTCGACATCAGCCTGACGCTCGGTGAAGTGGCGGAGAGCATCACAGTGACCGGCGAGGCGGCGACGCTACGCACGGAAACCGGCGCGCTTGGCACTACAGTGAGCACGAAGGTCATCAACGAGCTTCCGCTGATCGGACGCAATCCCTACGTCTTTTTGACTCTGTCGCCCGGCATTCAGTACACGGGCGATCCGGGTGCGCTGAACCCCTGGGACGTCGCGGGGCCATCGGCGTTTGCGGCGTCGGGGGCGGAGGCGAAGAGCGAGTTTCTGCTCGATGGCATTCCGAACATGGGAACGAGCAACGTGTCGCTATCGCCGTCACCGGACGCGGTGCAGGAGATGCGCGCGCAGACGAGCGCATACGACGCGGAGTTCGGGCATTCGGGCGGCGCGTTCGTCAACGTGTCGACGCGCTCCGGCACGAACCAGTATCACGGCACGGCGTACTGGTTTCTGCGCAACGACAACCTGAATGCGAACAGCTTCTTTAACAATCGCGTCGGCAGCCCGAAGAGCGAATTCAAGCAGAACACCTACGGAGCTTCGTTTGGCGGCCCATTCCGGATTCCGAAAATCTATAACGGAGTCGACAAGACGCACTACTTCTTCAACTTCGAAGGCACCCAAATTCGCGGCAACGCATTTGCGCGTGCGATCGTACCGGCAACGCGCGAGCGCGGCGGCGATTTTTCGCAGTCATTCGACCGGTCCGGCAGGGCATTCACGATCTACGATCCAGCCACGACAGCGGCGCAGGGCACAGCATTCGTGCGGACACCGTTTCCGGGGAACGCGATACCCGCGGCCCGAATAGACCCAGTTGCCGCGAACGCATTGAAATTCTATCCGGCGCCGAATCGCACTCCCGTTTCGGGCAGTCTGACCAACTTTGAGAATCCGCAAATCAGCGGCCGCCGTTGGGCCAGCCTGGCATCTCGTGTGGATCACCAAATCAATCTGAAGCACAGCCTGTTCTTCCGCTACGGCTGGAATCATCGCACCGATCCTTCGAGCCCCTTCTACGGCGACTGCTGCCGGCCGCCGGGCAATCCCACCGACGGCCAGGACGAATTCGCGCGCGGCAACATTGGCGCCGGGGCGAGTTACACGTGGGTGATCAGCTCGCGCATGGTATTCGACGCGCGCATGGGTTACACGCGTTATTTCGACGCGAACATCATGTATGGCGCGGGGTTCAACCTGTCCACGCTCGGCTTTCCGGATGCGTTCACGCGAGGGGTGGCGTTCTCCAATTTCCCGCGGTTTGCGATGCTCGATGCCGACGTGGAGAACCTCGGCGCGGGACGCGTTCCCTCCAGTACCTACAACAACGTATTCAATCCGCTTTTCAACTTCCACTTCACCGCGAATCGTCATGCGATGAAGTGGGGGTACCGCTACATGGTGACGCAACAGAACTCCTTCGGTCCAAACCGCTCGGCGGGGATATTCAACTTTGGCCGCGCGTTCACCCAAGGGCCGGATCCGACGCGTGTTTCCGCAAACGCCGGGCATGACTTTGCGGCGTTTTTGTTGGGGACACCGAACAGCGGGTCTGCCGATTTGAACGCTTCGCCCGCGCTGCAGGCGACGTATCACTCGGTCTACTTCCAGGACGACTGGAAGGCGACGCCCCGTCTCACACTGAACCTGGGGGTTCGGGCAGAACATGAGAGCGGGACGACAGACCGATTTAACCGCGGCAACGCCGGACTTGATTTCGCTGTGGCCAGCCCGACGGAGGCTCAGGCGAAAGCGAATTATGCACGGTCGCCAATTCCCGAGCTAGCTACGCTGAATGTAAAAGGAGGCCTGCGTTTCCTGGCAGCCGGCAGCACGCCGCGTGAGCATTTGAACATGCCGGCTGTGCTCTGGTCGCCCCGCGCGGGGTACGCGTTCCGTGCAACTAACCGTATGGTAGTCCGCGGCGGCTATGGCTTCTTCTTCGTGCCGAATGTGATCTCGAATTATCGCCTTGACGGGTTCTCCCTGACAACCCAGATGGTGACGTCGCTCGATAACAATCTGACGCCGTTTAATACGCTACGCAATCCGTTTCCGATCGGTTTGGTGACGCCGCCAGGATCTTCAGGCGGGCTGTTGACGGCCGTCGGGCAATCGATTACGGCGGGCGGTGCCTCGCAGGGTAACTTCCTGCCGGATTTCAAGCATGGCTTCAATCAGAACTTTTCGCAGGGCCTCCAGTTTGTTTTGCCGCACGAATTCTCGATTCAGGCGAGCTATGTAGGCAGCCTGGCGCAACGATTGACCGTGACGCGGAACATCAATCAATACGCCGATTCGTTCCTGCCGTTGCAGACGCGGTTGAATGCTCGCGTGACGAATCCATTTTTCGGTGTCGTCACGGACCCGACCAGCGCGCTGAGCCAATCGACGATCACCGTTTCGCAACTGCTTCGGCCGTTCCCACAGTACACAGGGATCACTCAGTCCAGCTTGCCGTATGGACGCTCCTGGTATCACTCGCTGCAACTGGAGATCAGCAAGCGCTTGGCCAGTGGAGTCTATTTCGGCGCGGCCTATACGCAATCGAAGTTGATGGAGGCGACGTCCTACCTGAATCCGAATAGCCCGAAGGTGGAGAAAGTGATTTCGGATTCCGACCGCGGCCAGCGGCTGGTGATTCACGGTTACTACGAGCTTCCCTTCGGAACGGGCAAGAGACTGGTGAATACACGGCATCCGGTGGTCAGCCGAATCGTTGGCAACTGGCAGTTTAACTGGGTGGTAACACTTCAGAGCGGCGCGCCACTGGCCTTTGCCAGTGCGGAACGGCCAACAAAGTCGAGCGACAACCCGCACGACGTCGACCGTTACTTCGATACAACCCAGTTCGCGCCACAGCAGCCGTTCACGCTACGAGCCTTCTCCTCCCGCACGAACGACCTGCGCGCGCCGGGAATTCACAAATGGGACCTGACGTTGCAGAAGAGCGTATTCGTGAACGAGAAGATGAGCTTCAAGATTCAGGGGGAGTTCTACAACGCGTTTAATCGCACGCACTTCGGAACGCCGAATACGACGGTGACAAGTACGAGCTTTGGCAGGATTACGGGCACATTCCTGGGGCCAAGGGAAGTGCAGGTTTCGGGACGATTTACGTTCTGATGCTTCAGCACTCCAAACGCCAGCCTCAGCGCGAACTGGAGCTGACGCGCGGGATATGTTGAGCGAATCGTTCCAAACGCGCCGCTGGAGTGGTCGCCGTCGGGAGCGCCGAAGTTGGTCCGGTTAAGGAGATTGAACGACTCGGCACGGAGGGCTGTGTGGCCAACCGCTCCGATCATCAGCCAGGCTAAGCACTCATCGTCCCTTTGGGGGGTGATTCGCGCCGCAGTGCGTACTATACTCACCCAAGCATCTGTGACACGGGAAGGGCAAGGGGTTGTCGTTCCCCACAGTACTGGCCGGGAGATCAGTCTCGCGCGGCTAAAAAAAGCAAGA
Source organism: Acidobacteriota bacterium (assembly GCA_016185425.1). GTDB lineage: Bacteria > Acidobacteriota > Terriglobia > Bryobacterales > Bryobacteraceae. The sequence continues at coordinate 43,872 of JACPNQ010000025.1, forward strand.
GGGGATCCATGTTTAAAGCCAGAAGTGCGTGCACGCTTCTATTCGTCCCATCTCTGTGCCTGCTCTCCGTCCTGCCGGCGAGAGCGCAGGTGCTTTACGGATCAATCGTCGGTCAAGTGGAGGATCCAAGCGGATCCATGGTGCCGAACGCCACAATCACAGCCACCAACAAAGCCAGCGGCTCCGCGCGCGAAGTCAAAGCGGATGCGGAGGGCCGTTATGCACTGCTCAGCCTTCTTGCGGGCGAGTACGACATCAAAATCACAGCTTCCGGCTTTCGAACGATGAATCGGCCGGGGGTGGCAGTCTCCATCAACACCGTCACACGCATCGACGTTCGCCTGGAAGTCGGGCAACCGGCCGACAGCATCACGATATCCGCGGAGGCCGTGCAACTGCAAACGGACAAGTCCGACGTCCGTCATGAAATCACGGCCCGCACAATCACGAGCCTGCCGCTGCCCGGATATCGCAACTACCAAACGCTCTTGAATCTGGTCCCCGGCGCGACGCCGGCCGCCTTTCAGAACGCGGTAGTCGATACGCCCGGCCGCGCGCTGACAACGAACGTCAATGGAACGGCGCGCAACAGTAACAACACCCTGACCGACGGCGCGGCGAACATCAATGTCTGGCTTCCGCACCACACGGCCTACGTTGCTCCTGTCGAATCCATCGAGACGGTGAACATCAGCACCGGCTCTTTCGACGCCGAGCAGGGCATGGCCGGAGGCGCCGCCATCACCGTCGCCACCAAGAGCGGCACCAACCAGATTCACGGCTCCGGCGCCTGGTTCCACAACAACCAGCACCTGAACACCGTTCCGTTCTTCCGTTCGGCGACCTACCAAAAGCCTCTGAGCATTCTGAATATCGGCAGCGGCACGATCGGCGGTCCGATCAGGAAGGACAAGCTCTTTTACTTCTTCAGCTACGAGCGCACCATGGAACGCTCCGGCAACGCCGGCAACTACTCGGTTGCACCGGCCGAATTCCGCGCCGGCGATTTCTCTAAGTGGGCCAACTACTCGACAGTCTATGATCCGGCTACCTCCGCCGATCCGGCCGCGCGCTCGCCGTTCCCCGGCAACATCGTTCCGCAAAACCGATGGAATCCGACGTTCATGAATATCTACAAGGACATGCCCATGCCCAACCAGATATCGCCCACGGATCCGAACAATCTGTCGGGCAACTATTTTGTGAGCGGTATCCTTAAGCTCAACCGCAACAACTACGACGTCAAGGTCAATTATTCCGTCAACAAGAAGCTCTCAGTTTGGGGCAAATACAGCCGCATGGACGCGCCCGTGAATGGCGTTTACCCGTTCGGCAGCCTGGGCGGCTCCGCCCTCGGCACCGAAGGATTCGGCGAAACGACCACACAGCTCCCGACCTTCGGATACAACCACACCTTCTCGCCGACTTTCATGATGGACGGCGTCTTCGGCATCATGCGCATGGACCAGTTCGTTGGCATCCCCGGCGTCGACAAGAACGTCGGCCTTGACGTTTGGAAAATCCCCGGCACGAATGGCGGCAAGCAGTACGCGAACGATCCGAGATACGGTGGCGCTCCGGTCATCGACGGCTTCGGCTTCAGCTACATCGGCTTCGGCGCCACATGGACCCCGGTGTGGCGTCATGAACGCACGTATACGTACCAGACCAACTTCAGCAAGATCTCCGGCGCGCACGAAATCCGCTGGGGCTTCGAACCGCGCCGCCTTGAGCTGAATCACTGGCAGCCCGAAACAGCGAACCCGCGAGGCTCCATTTCCATGGCCGGCGGATCGACCATCCGGACCGGCGGACAGTCGCGTGAGCCCAATGCCTTCGCCGCCGCACTGCTCGGTAACGTCTATTCCTATTCGAAGTCCATCCAGTACTTCGAAATGAAGACTCGCGAATGGCAGTACGCTTTCTACGTGCGCGACCGCTGGCAGGTGAATCGCCGGCTTACGCTGAACCTGGGTCTGCGCTACGAATACTATCCGCTGATCAACCGCGACGATCGCGGTATCGAGCGGTGGGATCCGTACACGAATATCGTCTACTTTGGCGGTCTCGGCGGTACACCGAGGGATGTTGGCATCACGGTCAGCAAGAAGTTGTTTGCTCCGCGGGCCGGCTTCGCATACCGGTTGACCGACAAAACGGTCATCCGCAGCGGCTACGGCCTCACCTACGATCCGATTCCATTTGGACGTCCTTTGCGCGGCTTGTACCCCGCCACGCTGTCCGGTTCATGGCTTCCGGATGACCGCAGCTTCGGTTGGTACAACCAGATCAACCAAGGCATTCCGGACATCCCGACGCCAGACGTAAGCAAGGGCCAGGGTACGCTGCCGGTCAATCTCGATATGGGCCCGCGCAGTCCGTGGGGTGGCGAGCTCCATCGCGGATACATTCAGAGCTGGAACTTCACCATCGAACGTTCGCTCCCCATGAACATGGTGGGATCGATCGCTTATGTCGGCACGCGCACCATCCATCAGTTACTCGATCGCGACATTAACACCGCCGGCCCGGGTCTCGGCGTCTCCACCGCGAACCTGCCGCTGGCCAAACTCTATGGCCGTACCATCGGCACTAACATGTGGGACGGTATCGGCTATGGCTCATACAATGCGTTTCAGGCCGCTTTGAATAAGTCCCTCAGCCACGGACTACTGCTGAAAGCTTCTTATACGTGGTCGAAGACGCTGAACTTTGCCGACGACGACGGCTGGGCCGGTCTCAAGGCCTTCAGTTGGGAGGGCATGATTCGACGCAACTACTCGCCGGCCGGCTATGACCGCCGTCATATGTTCACGGCCGGCTATCTGTATGAACTGCCGATCGGCGCGAACAAGAAGGTGAACCTTACCAACAAAGTCGTTGACGCCGTAGCGGGCGGCTGGAAGCTGAGCGGTCTTTTCAGCGCTTATACCGGCACGCCGTTCACGGTCAGTGGAAGCGGCAGCTCGCTTCGCTGCATCGGTTGCACGCAAACGGCCGACCAGCTTAGGGCCGTCACAAAACTCGACGGAAAGGGACCGCTGCAGCCTTACTTCGACCCGTCGTCGTTCCGCGACCCTCTGTTCTCGTTCAACCCGGCGAACCCTGTATACCGTCCGGGCACAATGGGAATTAACGTGCTCTACGGGCCTGGTTATTGGCGCTGGGATCCGGCGATCTTCAAAGAATTCAAGCTGCCTTTCCGTGATGGAGCCGGAATTGAATTTCGCGCCGAGTCCACCAACTTGCCTCACACCACGCGCTGGGGCAATCCGTCGGGCGCCTCCGCCAATATGCGGCTGAACCCGGATGGCTCGCTGAACACCACGCTAGCCAACCCGCTGAACGGATTCATGACGATCACGAGTGCGGACTCGAATCGTCAGTTCCGCTTCGGCGCCCGGCTGCAGTTCTAAGCAACTGGCACCGCAGGACGGCAAAGGCCCTCTGTTTCCGAAGGCCTTTGCATTTGCCGATGGCAGGAACATCTGGCTCCGGACCGCAAGGAGCGAGAATTAGCCTAACCACCCTCAAAACGCCAGCCGCAGCGCGAACTGGATCTGACGCGCGGCATATGTGGAGCGAATCGTTCCAAACGCGCCGCTGGAGCGGTCCCCGTTGGGAGCGCCGAAATTGGTCCGGTTAAGGAGATTGAACGCCTCGGCACGAATTTGCAGGCTCATCCTGTCGCGATATGGAAGGCGCACGTCCTTCTGCACCCCCGCATTCAATTGATAGTAAGCGTAGCCCCGCACAATGTTGCGGCCAGCGTTACCGAACGGCGATGTCGCCGTGGGCAGTACTACGTTCGTCCGGTTGAAATAGTTGTCGATGGAACGATCGGCCTCCGGCGTCAACGGGTCGCCGATCAGGTTCGGGCGCAGCGTCACACCACCCAGAAACGTCGGCAGGCCTGACGTCACCGGGGTGGGACCGGACGTGTTGTAGCGCATATTCACCGTTCTTCCGCTGCGCATTGTGTTGATCAGACTCACCTGCCAGCCACCGATCACGGACTTCAGGGCGCTCTTGCCACGGCCGAAGGGAAGCTGCCAGACCGCGCTGGTCGAGTTGAGGAACGGTACGTTGTAGCCCGAAATACCGCGATCGGCGGCGAGGTTATAACGGTCCTGCGGCGTGCCTGTGGCGCCGTTCGGTTCCTCTAGTACCTGGCTCGCGTTATCAATCGCTTTCGACCAGGTGAAAGAATTCAACAGGTTCAGGCGCCGTGTGGCGCGGTGCTCCACACGCGACTGCAGCGAGTGATAGTTCGAGAACCCCTGCGGCACCACCGCGGAAATAGAACCGAAACCCTGAATGGGCCGGCGAGCGTTGAGCGTGGCATCGGCAATCTCGCCGGGCAGAGGCGGACGGGCCTGATTCCAATCCACCAGCAGCACCTGTTTCACCGAATGGTTGCCGACGTAGCTCACTTCGAACAGCGTCTGGCGGGCCAGACGCCGCTGTATCGTGAGCTGCCAGTTCTGGATGTACCCATTGCGCGAATCGCGCGGAATGTAGAGCGTCACGTCGTTGGGGAGACCCGCCGGGTAGCCAAGCTCCGTCGGCCGGAAGCAGTTGCGGTACTGATTCGTGCCGCATATGGGCAGGTTGCCGACAGTGCCATTGATGTCGGCACGAATGCTTTGCGTGATGGTCGCGCGCGTGACCTGCGGATAGTTTGTCGCCAACAGATTCGCGCTGCCCATACGGTTGAAGTAGACGTACCCCATGCCGTAGCCGCCACGGACAACAGTGGCGTTGTCGAGCTTGTAGGCAAAGCCGAAGCGGGGAGCGAAGTTGTTGCGATCGGGATTGACCAGGGAGCGGTCGCTGCCGGTGGCCTTGACAATGGTGTTGGTAGAGGGATCGAAGTTGGAAAGGCGGTCAGAAGCTTCAGCGAAAGGCGTCACATATTCATAGCGCAGACCGATGTTGAGCGTGAGGCGGTTATTGACACGGATATCGTCCTGCACATAGCCGAAGTAGCTGCGTTGGCGCATCTCAGCAACCATGAGCGTTGCGAGCTCGTATTGTGTGCGCGCGCCGAAGAGGAAGTCGGCGAGGTTGTACAGGTTGTTGGAGGCGCGGCCTGCGGGACGGCTGAACTGGCTGTTATAGCTGTCGCTGCCATAGAGCGGATTGGTGTCCTGCACCGCCGTGTTGATGGCAAGGAATTCGGCGCCGAACTTGAGCGTCTGGCGGCCCAAAGTGACGGTGTAGCTGACACGCGGGTTGGTGACGGTGGGATTTTGGAACTGCGGGTTGGTGGCCTGGCGGCCAAGAGCGGAATAGCCCTGGATGGACTGCGGCGTAAGGCCGCCGGTGATGGTGCGGTCCTCCGGGAGTCCGATGATGCCGTAGAGTTCCCGCATGCTGGCGCCGCCGACGTAGGGCGGGTGCTTCCCTGCCTCGGTACGCGAAATGCCAAGGCGGAATTCAAAGACGGAACGCGCGCTGGGAATCCATGTGACGCCGGCGGCGATTTGCTGCGTGAGGACGTGGATGACGCCGTTCTGCGCGCCGCCGGAGGGGCCGGAGATATTGGGCGCTTCGAAAATGTTGCTCTTCTGCTGGCCTATGCGGAGGAAGCCACTCAAAGAGTCGCGGTGCTTGTGATCGAGGCGGAGATTGAACTTATCGTAGACGGAGCGGTTGGGCACGGACTTCTGGTAGTTGTTGCTGGTAACGCCGGGTACGTTGGGTTCGGGGAGCTCGTTGAGGACTTTGCGGGCGAACGCGGTCAAGGGAACCGGCGCGCCGGCGTTGTACATTTCACCGGTGTAGGGGTTCTGCACGGGAACCGTGAAAATGCCCTGGCGATGCGCAAGCGTGGGAATCGTCGAGTAGACGAGATTGGCCTGAGACTGGCGGAAGCCTTCGTAATCGGAGAAAAAGAACGTCCGGTCGCGGCGGATGGGGCCGCCGAAGGTCATGCCGAACTGGTTGCGGCGAAGGGCAGGTTTGACGCCGCTGGCCGGTTTGAAGAAGCCAGTGGCGTTGAGCGCGGTGTTGCGGTTGTAGTCCCAAAGAGTGCCCTGAAAACGATTCGTTCCGCTGCGATAGGCGGCGTTGATGACGGCGCCTCCAGAACGGCCGTATTCAGCGCTGTAGGAGTTGGTCTGGACTTTGAACTCGGCTACGGCATCGGGGGAGACCTGCACAACCTGGTTGGAGAAGCTCTGGTTGGAAGTGCCGTAGGCGTTGTTATCGACACCGTCGAGCTGAAAGTTATTCGCGGTATTGCGAAGGCCGTTGACGTTGAAGGAGCCTTCACGGGCGCTGGAGCCGATGCCGTTCTGGTTGGATTCGCTGACACCGGGGGCGAGGAGGGCAAGGTCAGAGTAGGCGCGGCCGTTGAGGGGGAGATTGCGAATCTGTTCGGCGTCGACGACCTGGCCTTTTTCGGAGGAGTCGGATTCGAGGAGTTCGACGGCAGCGGAGACGACAACCTGTTCGGTGAGCTTGCCGACCTGCAAGGTTACGTCGACACGCTGTCGGGCGTTCACCGCGACGTTGATGTTGGGAACGACGGCGGTGGAGAAGCCGGGTGCTTCAGCGGTGAGACGGTATTGACCGAGCCGTATGTTCTGGAACTGATAGTCGCCGTTGGCGGCGGAGTGGGCTGTGGCGGAGACGCCGGTCTCGATATTTTCGAGCTTGAGAGCGGCGTTGGGCACGCCGGCGCCGGTGGAGTCCTTGACGAATCCGAGGACGACGCCGGACTCGAATTGGGCATAAATCGGGAGCGTGATCAGGAAAAGTGCAACAGGGAGACGCATCTCGGAGAACAGTATAGCTATTGGGCAATTTCAAAACGATTAAGACGGGTTTATCGAGGAGTTGTTACATCGCGCAACCTTCCGCGCATCGCCACCGTCTAATGGGTATGAACGCTATCGCTGAGACGAGTGCTGAGCATACGGCGCTCTTAAACGAATACCGGATCGCATTGCGACTGTGGACTGAAGCGCGTGCGTTGTACCAGCACGACACCGCGCCGGAGGTGGTGGAAGCCAACCGGCTGGTGGAAGCGCTGGAACATCGTTTGCGGGATTATCGCCAGACCGAAAAAGCGTAACAAGTCGCGGCTCGCGCGCCGCCTGTGTACAGTAGACAGAGCGGCATGCGCAGACTCGCGGCTCCCCTACTCCTATTCGCTCTTTGTACCGGTTTTTATTGGAAGCTCACGCTTACCGGCGATTATACGTTCCTGGATAGTCCGGATCTTGCCAACCTGGATTTTCCGCGATTGCAATTTCAATCGGCGTCGCTGCGTCAATCGTATATTCCGCTCTGGGATCCGTTTCAGTGGGCGGGCCAGCCGTTTCTTGGGCAGGTGACGAGTTCGGCGTATCCAGTGAACTGGTTCCTTGCGTACTTCCCTGTTGACGACGGCGGAAAGCTGTCACTGAAAGGAATGCACTGGTATTACGTGCTGCTGCACTATTTCGCGGCGCTATTCTGCTATTTGCTCTGCCGCGATTGGAAGCGGAGTGAAGCGGGATCGGTGATCGCGGGATTGGTCTTCGCGCTCGGCGGGTTCGCGGGGAATACCGACTGGCCGCAGATTTTGAACGGCGTGCTATGGCTGCCGTTGGTAGTACTGTTCGCAATGCGGGCGTTGCGCGGACACAGGGTACTGTTCAGTGGCGCGATGTCGGGAGCCATGCTCGGTCTGGCGTGGTTGAGCGGACATCATGAAGTACCGATCTATGCGACGACGGCGATGGCGGGCGTGTGGTTGACAGCCATTGCCGTAGGGCCGCGGCGAGAGGAGGCAGCCAAGGGAGCGGCGGCGGCGTTGGTGGCAATGCTGCTGACGGCAGCCTTGCAGATAGTCCCCGCGCAGGAATATGCGCTGCTGTCGAAACGATGGGCCGGGGCCGGTCCGCTGGCGTGGAATGAGGCGATTCCCTATTCGGTGCATCAGCACTTTTCGTGGAGCGCCGAGGGTGTGTTGGGGATCGTCACTCCGCGGATGCCAGTGCATGTGAACCCATTTATCGGGATCTTGGCGTTCTCGCTTGCTGTCCTTGGTGTTTACCACGGCTGGCGGCGCCTGCCACAGGCGCGCCTTCTGGTTGGGCTCGCGATGGCCGGACTCTTCCTGGCTTTAGCTGCAAACAACGTCTTTCACGGACTCCTCTATGCGGCCCTGCCGGTATTCGGGAAGGCTCGCGTGCCGGCGCGGGCGATTGCGCTGCTTAGCTTCGCGCTGGCGCCGCTGGCGGCATATGGATACGACGCGCTAGGCCGGCGCTCGAGCCCCTGGCTGCGCAGAACGGTCATCGCCCTGGCAATAGCGGGCGCGCTGCTCTACGCAGTCGAAGCCTTCGCCCTGCGGGCGGCCCAGCCGCACGAGCAACCAATGCTGACAGCGCTGATGGCGACCGTGGCCGCGGTCTTGCTGGCCGCGTGGCGGGCAGGCGCGGTACACCGGCCGCTGGCCGGGATTGCGATTACGCTCCTGGTGATGGTGGAGATCGGAAATGTAACTGGCGGCAGTCTTAACAATCTCACGCGGACGCCGCACCCCGGCTACCTCGAACGTCTGTACCAGCACGACGACATCGCCAACTACCTCCGCGCCCGGCCGCAGCCGGTGCGTATGGAGGTGTCCGATGCCGATATCCCCTACAACTTCGGTGAGTGGCACGGCATTCCGACGCTAGGCGGATTCGCGGCGAGCGCGACGGCGAACCTGCTGGAGATGGAGAAGCATAAGCCGCGCGTGCAGGACTTGTTGGGGGTCAATTACTACGTGGGGCACTCGCCGCCGCGGCCGGATCTGACGTACCTTACCGATACATCGAGCGGGCTCAATATCTATCACAATCCCGCCGCTCTCCCGCGCGTGTGGACGGTACACAAGGCGACGCAGGCGGCGTCAATGACCGTCATCAACAGGCGCCTGGACTCGCCCGAATTTCAGCCGAGAATGGAAGCGTTGCTGCTCGGCGCGCCGCCGCCGGTAGAGTCATGCGCGGAGGCCGATGAAGTGGGTCCCGCCGAAGGACGAAGTCCGAACCGCGTGCACCTGGACGCGAAGCTGGCCTGCCGCGGGCTGCTGATCCTCTCCGATACCTGGTTTCCCGGCTGGCGGGCACGCGTTGACGGCAGGGACACGGAGATCCTTCCGGTATTCGGCGCCCTGCGAGGGATTGTCGTGGATAAGGGGCAGCATCACATCGAATTTTCCTACCTGCCAGCTTCCGCGAAATACGGCGCCGCGGGAACGGTAGCCGGTATCTTCTTTGTTTTCTGGACGATGTGGCACACAAGAAATCGGCGTTCGGCATGAACCGGGAAGCGTGGCATTTTCGCTTATCTAGGCGAGGGAAAAGGGAAATATGTGGAAACGAGCACTGCTGTACGGAGGATTGGGCCTGGCTGCGTTGGCCTGTGCCGGGTTCGGCTATCTGAGTCTTCGTTCCCCGAATTATTTGCCGGCGGAAACGGTTCAGGTACGCATGACGCCGGAGACGATCAAGCGTGGAGAGTATATCTTCACCGTAATGGCGGATTGCGACGGCTGCCACTCGGAGCGCGATCTGTCGAAGTTTTCCCTGCCTGTAGTCCCTCGCGGACGCGGGAAGGGGTGGCAGTTTCCGTCCGAGTTAGGATTGCCGGGCCAGGTCGTGGCGGGGAACATCACGCCGGACGTGGAGACCGGCATCGGCGCATGGACAGACGGTGACAAGATCCGCGCGATTCGCGAAGGCGTGAGCCGCAATGGACGCCCGCTGTTTCCGATGATGCCCTACCAGGCCTATGCAAAGATGAGCGACACCGATGTGCAGGCACTGGTGGCGTATATGAACACGCTGCCCGCCATCCGCAACCCGCTTCCGGAGACGAAACTGAATTTCCCGGTCAACTACCTGATCGCCGGCTCGCCGGCGCCATCACGCAACGTAGCGAACGCCGATCGGAACAGCAAGCTCGAATGGGGCAAGTACCTGGTAACGATGGGCGGCTGCGCCGGCTGCCACACACCGGAGGAGAAAGGCGAGCGGCTGCCCGGCAAACTTCTTGCAGGCGGCGCGGCTTTCACGGTGGGCAAGTACAAAGTAGTGAGCGCAAACATTACGCCCGATCCGGACACCGGCATCGGCAAGATGGGCGAGGCGGAGTTCGTCGAACGCTTCCACCAATACCGCAAGTACCTGCAGGACGGCCCGCCGGCGACAACAGCGGAGAACTTTACGCTGATGCCATGGCTGTCGTTCGCGCAGATACCGGCTGAGGACCTCAGCGCCATCTACGCCTACCTGCGAACCGTCCCGCCGGTGAACAACCCGGCGGAAACGCACCCCACAAAATAACGGCGATCAGGGCCGCTTGGTGTACTGTTCGTAGAGCCTGGTGTGCCGTGTCTCCAGGCTAACCGGGCGGCCTTGAATCCACATCTGCTTCACCTGTGAACGCCCTTCCAACGGGTCGCCGTCGGTGAGAATCAGGTCGGCCCACTTGCCTTTGTCGATGGACCCAATGCGGTCATCGACACCCCAGATCCTGGCCGCGTTAATGGTCACCGCTTTCAACGCCTCTTCATACGGCAGGCCGAAGCCGACGGCGTTCGCCGCCTGAAACGGCAAGTTGCGCGCGAACTGCACACTGAAGGTTCCGAAGGCGAAGGTGACGCCGGCCTTATACAGTTCGCCAGGCAGCGTGAACGGGGAGTCGTAGGGCGAATCCTCTTCGAGTGGCAGCTCGAGCGTTTCGCCGAGGATCACCGGAATCTTTCTCTCCGCAATCTCCTTCACGGCGGTCCCCGGCTCGCGTACACCGGCAAGGACGATCTTCACGTTCTCCTTCGCCGCAAATGCCAGCGCGTCTTTTACGGCGCGTTCCCGCGCCGCGAAGACCAACAACTGCTCCTTGCCCTCTAGAATCGGCAGCATCGCCTCCAGCTTGCGATCCACTGTGAAGCCCCCGCCGCCGGCGGCCTTGCGGCGTTGATAGGCGCGGGCCTGTTCGAAGAACTCACCGGTCAGCTTGAGCCGTTCTTCGTAGCGGCGCTTGGTCTCGGCGAACGGGCGGCGGCCGGCGCCGAACGTCTGGCTGAATGTCGATGTCGTCGTGGTTGGGATGCGCATCTGCATCGTGATATTGCGCTCCACCGCCATCTCTTCCCAGGTCCAGCCGTCCAGATGCATCAACGCCGCCTGTCCGCCGATGATGCCGCCGCCGGGATAGATGAGCGACGCGGTGACGCCGTTGCCGCGGGTGACAGGGATGTGATCGCTCGATGGGTTGACGGAGCTCACGGCGCGGAGCTGCGGGTTGAAGTCTCCGAGTTCGTTCACATCTCCGGATTCCCGAACGGAGCTAATTTCCGACATGCCAACGTTGCTCGCCGAATCGATCAGACCGGGGTAGACATGGAGTCCCTTGGCGTCAATAACCTTGGCGCCTTTAGGGATGGCGGCTTTCGGGCCGAAATCGGCAATTTTTCCGCCCGTTACGACAAGCGTGGCATTCGGAATGTCAGCCGATGTCACAGGATGAATCGTCACGTTGCGCAGCACGAAGCTGTCGTCGGCGGCAAAGGCCGCTGTTGCCAATAGGAATGCGGCTAGTTTCACTGAGGCCTCCGTCCGTTGCCGGCGGGGCGCGCGGCTGCTTTCTGTTTTTCCGCAAGCGCCTTTTTCCGCTCCGCCTTGGCGGCGCGCTCGTTCATGTCGGTGTCGCGGTCGAAGTAGACCTGGCCGTCGATGAACACCTTCTGCACTTTGGCGTAGTTGGAAAGCGGGTGCTTGTCGTAGATCACCAGGTCGGCATCCTTGCCCGGTTCGATGGAGCCGACCCGGTTGTCGATGGCCAATTGCTTCGCGGGATTGATGGTGATTAGCGCGAGCGCCTCGTCGTCCGTTAATCCGCCATAGCGAACGGTCTTTGCCGCTTCCTGGTTCAGGTGACGCATCAGTTCGCCGCTATCGGAGTTCAGCGATACCAGCACGCCCTTCTTATGCATCAGCGCGGCGTTGTAAGGGATGGCGTCGAAAGCCTCCACTTTGTAGCTCCACCAGTCGCTGAATGTCGAGGCGCCGGCGCCGTGCTCTTTGATCTCTTTGGCCACTTTGTAGCCTTCCAGAACATGCTGAAGCGTTCGGATTTTGAAGCCGAATTCGTCGGCTACGCGAAGGAGCATCAGGATCTCGTCGGCGCGGTAGCAATGCGCATGGACGAATCGCTTCCCTTCCAGCACTTCGACGAGCGGCTCCAGTTTCAGATCGCGGCGCGGCTGGATCAGACGCTCACCCTTGGCAACGCGCGCGTTGTAATCGTCCAACGCCGCCTTGTAGGCTTTCGCATCCGTGAACGCTTCACGGATCACATCTTCGACGCCCATGCGCGTGGCGGGATAACGGAGGCGGGTGTTCAAACCGCCCTCGGACGCGCCGCCGCGGCGCTTCGGATTCTCGCCGAGCGCAAACTTGATGCCGGGCATCGCGCCGTCGAAGACAATCTCCGGCGTGTCCTTGCCCCAACGCATCTTGATGACCACGTTCTTCCCGCCGATGGCGTTGGCGCTGCCATGCAGAATGTTCGCTGTCGTTACGCCGCCGGCGAGCGCGCGGTAGATGCCGATGTCTTCGGGATTCACTGTGTCGCCGGTACCGGTCATGGACGACACGGAGACCGCGCCTTCATTCACCGCATCCGTCGCGATGTGCGAGTGGCAGTCGATGATGCCGGGCATGACGTACTGGCCGCCGGCGTCGATCACCTTCGCGCCGGCGGGCGCATTGACGTTCGGGCCCACCTCCACGATCTTTCCGTCGCGTATCAGTATCGAGCCTTCCAGCGACCCCTTCGTCACCGTAAGAATCTTCGCGTTGCGAATAACAACCGTGCCGTCGGCCGCATAGGCCGCAAACGGCGCCAGAAGTATTCCGCTCAACAATTTTCGCCGATGCATTTACTCCGCCCTCCCCGCCGGCGCAGGCGCAGGCTCGAATTTCTTGCCGTCGACGAAAACCATTTTCACGTTCGTCCGTTCCGCCAGCCAGTCGCCATCGGTGACGAATAGATTCGCGATCTTGCCATTTTCCAGGCTGCCGAGGCGGTCGTCGACACCGTAAATCTCGGCGGCGCCAAGCGTCATCGCCCGTAGCGCCTCTTCGTTCGACAACCCGGCATCCACTGCCCGTTTCACGGCACGCCGCACATCGGCCGGCCGTTCCAACCCGGTTGTGTAGAAAGCGAATCGGACGCCTGCCTTCGAGAGCGCCGCGGCGCCGCTGGGAGCGAGTTCGCGCGTCTCCAAGGTGCGCAGTGACTCCACCGCATCCGGATCGCCGTCGCGATCGTGCTCCGGCCATTTCAGGTTAAGCAGGATCGGTACGCCGGACGCCTTCAGCGAATCGGCCGCGCGCCACGCTTCGGCGCCGCCGTACAAGACTACCGGGATCTTAAGCTCCTTGCCGAAGCGGATCATGCGGTCGATATCAACCTTCCGCGTAGCGGGTAGCAGTATGCGCGGGGATTCCAATACGCCTTCCAGCGCACGATCATACGCAGGCCGCTGCAGACCACGCGCGTTCTGCGCATACATCGCCTTCGCCGCTTTGTACTGCTCGGCGTCGATGTAGATCTGGCGGACGTAGGCGATCGAGCCCATCAGCGACGCGGGGAACCCGGCCGTGCTGCGCGTCGGCAGCGTCACGTACTGGCCAACGGGAGAGCCGACGACCATGTCGCCAGCGCGTCCGCCGCTCAAATTCACAGCCGATCCCTGCCCCGCGAAAACACCGGTCGATGGAAAGACGATTGCCGTGGTGAATCCGGCGTTGCGTGCCGCGGTCAATGTGGCATCGGCTGGTTGCACAAGGTCGCCGGCCTTCAGCCAGCTTGTGTTCGACGGGCGATCTTCCGGCCCGCCGTCGTCAAGAAACTGTACGTTTGCGGGAGTCTCATCGCCGCCGCCCCGGCGGCGGCCGGTGGGTGCGTCGGCAGCGGGAGTTGCGGGGCGCGCCGCCGCGGGCGCGGCCGCTGGCAGTCCCCAAGTGCTCAGTGCGTCGATCAGGCCGGGGTAGACATGGAGTCCCTTCCCATCGATCGTCCACGCTCCAGCCGGGACGGGGACACTGGGTCCTACGGCTTCAATCAATCCGTTGCGGACAACGATCGTGCCGTTGGGGATCGCAGGTCCGCTGGCCGGATGGATCATTGCATTTTGAATCGCATAAAAACCCGGCGAGCCGGTCTGCCCATAGGCAAACGCGCCCGCCGCCGCGAGCAGCAAGTGACGGCGTTTCATTAACCGCTTATGGTAACACCCACCGGGAACTGGGTTATGCCCAACCGGCTTCCGCCGCGGCCTTGCGAAGCGCATCCAGATCACGCTTCATGGCCTTCAACACATCGGCCTTCGCGATCGTGATCTTCGTTGCCCCCTTCTCCGCGCCACCCAGGCCGTATTCATAGTGCACCTGCACGGGACCATTGAATGCGCCCGATTTCGCCATCTTAAGGAAGTCGCGCGTCTGCACCATGCCTTCGCCGATCGGACACCAATCGACGCGCCATTTTCCGTTCGGCCCCTTGCCCCACAGGAAGTCCTTCAGGGCGATTCCTCCCATGTGCGGCATGGCCAGCCGTGTGGCGTGCAGCCAGCCGCCGAGCCCACCCTCAACCGTCGCGTGCGCAACATCGAAGTTGTAGCTGACGTAGCGCTTGTCCAGATCACGCAGCAGCATCCACAAATCCCACTGCGACGCGCCGACGCGGCCGGCTCCGGAATGCGTATGGTACATCGCGCACAACCCGAGCTCCTTGTTGAACGCGGCCAATTCCTTGACGCGCGGCGCGAACTCCTTCAACTGCTCGGGAAGTGCGACGCCTTCTTTGTATTTGTAGCCGTCCCAGCGGTAATGCGTCACGCCCACTCCCTTCGCCGCGCGCAGCACGGTTTGGGCGTAGGACGTGGTCATGTCGGTGATGTCGGTAGTGATCATCGTCAACTTGCTTCCCGCCGCGCGAATGGCTTCGGAGGCCTTGGGAAGGTCCTCATTGACGCGGTCAGGCGTCACATGCCCGCCCTTTCGCACCGTGAGGTCGATGCCGTCAAACCCCATCTCCTTCGCCGCCGCGGCCATCTCCGCCCAGCTCAGAAACTGCAGGTGCTTGGAGAACACGCAGAATTCCATCCGGCCTGTTGACGCAGCCGCGGCGCCCGCGCCGATGGCGGCCGCCAGAAAGCTCCGCCGGTTCACTCCGTTGCCTGATACCATCCCTTACAAGCTCTCCCATTGCAGAGCTTATCGCAAACATGAACAGCCCGCCCGATTCTCTTCGCTTTGCCTGCCAGCCCGGTTGCACACGCTGCTGCGATCAGGAGGGATTCGTCTATTTAACCGAGGAGGATCTGAGTAAGGCGGCGGTATTTGTGGGGCTGACGGCCCAGGAGTTCGAAGCCCGCTATGTTTACCGGACGCGCCATCAGCGGCGGCTGCGAAAGCCGCGCGGCAAGCAGTGCGTGTTTCTGAACAGCGAAGGATGCGGCATTCATCCCGTGAAGCCGACGCAATGCCGGCTTTTTCCGTTCTGGCCGCATCTGGTGGAGTCGCGGCGTGAGTGGGAGAAGACGGCTAAGTGGTGTCCCGGCATCGGCCAGGGCGAGCTGGTACAGATCGGCGCGGCGTTGGAGCGCGCTGAAGAGATGAAAACGGCGTATCCCGGCTTCTTCTAGTTCGTGCAGGCGATCTGCTTTCGTTTGGCGATGTCGAAACAGTCGCCGGGCGAGAGGAAATAGTATCCCTTGCCATCCGGACCCGCGCCAAAGTTCGCGTCGTAGACAGCCACTTTGCTCACACCGACAACGTCGAACCTGGTGCCGTGTACAACCACCGCCGTACCCTCATCGAGCCCAAGCCCCAAGATTTCCGGCTTCAACGCAATTACCTGGAGCATGTCGTTCTCGCGCTTCCGCTTGATCAGGTGCTGGTCGATGGCGACGAATGACAGAAACCCCAGTCCCTGTTCATAACCTTTCGCCATCATGACGGTATTCCCTTCCCTCGCTCCACGGACGAGATAGGAACCCTGAATGGTCGCGCCCGCCGACGTGCCCGCAATCACGCCGCCACGCGCGAGCAGTGCGTCGAGTTCCTTGTGCGTCCGCGTATTCAGATAGGAATCGACCAGGCGCCACTGCCGGCCGCCGTCGAACCAGACGCCCTTTGCCGACTTAATCGCGGCGGCGAAGGCTTCCGTGTCGGCGACTTTCCGGTCTCGCGTGTGCAGCAGCGTCAGGTGTGTGAATCCGTGTTTGCGCAGCGGGTGTTTCTCGAGAACCGTGTCGGCATAGGCGTCCGCGTCGCCGGCCGTGGGGATGACGGCGATCGGAGCGTCCAGGCCGCCTGCAAGCTTTGCGAACCGATTCAAAATCTCAGGGCCTACGCTACCGCCGCCGATGGGAATCACATATCCGGCGGGCGGGCCGGCAGCCGGGCTATGAAACGCCGCGTTGGTTTGCAGCAGCAGGAGCGTGGAGAGCAGGGCGCCTGACATGGTTTGATGCCAATGATAGCAACCCGGTAGGATGGACTTTATCGATTATGGATGCGGAACCTTATCTCAAAGAAATCGCGGATGCGCTCGCCAATGCAGGACTCGAAGCGGTTTTGATTGGTAATGCCGCCGCGGCTCTGCAGGGTGCGCCCGTAACAACAATCGACTTCGATTTTCTATTTCGTAAAACTCCCACAAACCTGGCGAAACTAAAACGTTTCGCAAAATCTCTGCATTTGGTGATTTTTAACCCATATTATCCAGCAACCGAAATGTATAGGATGATGCGGGAGGAGGACCGCCTGCAGTTGGACTTTTGCGTGCGGATCCAGGGGATCCGGGCCTACGAGTCCGTGCGGAGCCGCGCCACTCTAGTCCGCTTTGGCGAGACCGATTTGCTCGTCGCGAGCCTGGGTGACATCATTAAAAGTAAACGCGCCGCCGGTCGGCCACAGGATCTCGCTGTCCTGGCTACGTTGGAACATGTCCATGCGAAAATCAAAGCCCGCGAAAAAGGCGAAGGCCCCGTCTCTTAAGAAACAGTTCGCGTTTATGCGCGAAGCGATGATCGATTCGTGGCTCTCGCTCCCCCCAGAACGCCGCACGAACTTCCTGCGCAAGAAAATTGGCATCGTTGGCAGTGCCCTTTAAGTGGCCGTTCCTTTCTCCCACCGCCTCGACTGGAGCATCGCCACCAACCGCCTCGCTCAGGCGCTAACGCTCCATCGCCCGCAATTCGACCTAACCGCCTCGAATCCAACCAACGCCGGCATCGACTACCCGGCCGGTCTACTCAACGCCTTCCAAGACCCGCGCTCTCTCCACTACAACCCCGACCCGCGCGGCATCGAATCGGCCCGCGCCGCCCTGAACCTCGGTCCGCACACGCTGCTCGCCGCCTCCACGTCGGAAGCCTATAGCTGGCTGTTCAAACTTCTCTGCAACCCCGGCGACGCGATCCTTGTTCCCCGGCCTTCCTACCCCCTTTTCGAATTCCTCGCCAGGCTCGAATCCGTAGAAGTGATCCAATACTCCCTCCGCTACGCGGAAGGGTGGTGGCTCGATTACGATTCCCTCGAAAGGCAGCTCACACCGAACACGCGCGCCATTCTCTTCGTCAACCCCAACAACCCCACCGGCAACTATTTGAAAATAGCGGAACTCCATCGCCTCGCCGCACTATGCGCAGGAAACAACATCGCCCTCATCTCCGACGAGGTCTTCGCTGACTACCCGCTAACCGGCGACCAGACCCGCGCCACAACGCTGGGCGACAACGGCGAGTGCCTCAGCTTTGTCCTCGGCGGGTTATCGAAGACCGCGGGCCTTCCACAGATGAAAGCGGCATGGCTAACAGCCTCCGGGCCGGGCGCCGGGGAAGCTGCGAAGCGTCTGGAACTGATCGCCGACACGTATCTGTCTGTCGCAACGCCGGTCCAATACGCGCTTCCAACTTTGCTCAAGCACGGCGCGAAAATCCGCGAGCAGATCCAAGACCGCACGCGCGCGAACCTTGGGACTCTGCAAAACTCCCACCTCCGCCCGCTACGCGTCGAAGGCGGATGGTACGCGATCATTCCCACACCACGCACCCGCGGCGAAGAAGAATGGGCAATTCACCTGCTCGAAAACGAACGCACACTCACACAGCCCGGCTACTTCTATGATTTCGAATCCGACGGCTGGCTCGTGCTGAGCCTGCTGACGCCGGAAGCGGATTTCGCCGCCGGCATCGCCGCCATTCATCGCGCCTTTACTGCTTAATAATCTGTCCGTCGCGCTTGCGGACTTCGCCCCAACCGCCATTCAGCCGGCTGCGCTCACCGCCACGCCCCCCGGCCTCGCCGCCGAACGGATATTTCGCCGCCGCCTTCTCGTCGACCTCAATCCCCCAGCCGGGTTTCTCGGTCGCATACAGATAGCCGTCCTTGATCTCCGGCACGCCGCTGAACACTTCGCGCGTCCGGTCGTTGAACGGTGAATATTCCTGCACGCCGAAGTTGTAGCTCACCAGGTCGAGCGCCACATTCGCCGCATGGCCGATCGGCGACACATCCCCGGGCCCATGCCATGCAGTGCGAACCCCGTAATGTTCTCCGAGAATCGCCATCTTGCGGCAAGGCGTCAGGCCGCCGGCTTGCGAGACGTGCACGCGGATATAGTCGATCAGCCGCTCCGAAATCAACGGCGTCCACTCATGCGGTGAATTGAACAACTCTCCCATTGCGATCGGCGTCGTGCACGCCTGCCGGATCAGGCGGAACCAGGCGATGTCCTCCGGCGAAAGCGGATCTTCCAGGAAGAAGAGCTTGAACTTTTCCACGTCCTTGCAGAACTGCAGCGCCTGGGTCGGCGCGATCCGCTCGTGCACATCGTGCAGCAGTTCGATCTCCTCGGGCAGCTCCTTGCGGCAGACCTCGAACATGTTCAATGCACGGCGAATGTAGGCCGCCGGCTCGAATACAGGTTTGTTGTGCAGCGCCGTGATCCTGGCCGCCGCCCCGCCCGATCCGTATCCGGCCATACCCGGCACGCCAACCTGCACGCGCACGTGGCGGAAGCCCTGCGCGATATATTTCTTCGCGCTCTCCACCACCTGAGCCGCGTCGTTGCCCGACGCATGGCCATAACAATCGGCCGCCTCGCGCACCTTGCCGCCCAGCAACTGATAGACGGGCATGCCCGCCATGCGTCCCTTGATGTCCCACAACGCCTGGTCCACGCCGCTGATGCCGTTGTTGAGCACCGGACCGTTGCGCCAGTAACTCGAGTTGTACATCGCCTGCCACAGGTCGTCGATGCGATCCGCCTTCTGCCCGATCAGGAACGGCTTTAAATAACGGTTCACGGCCTCGACGACAAGATCGGCGCGCTGCGTGAACGTTCCGCAGCCGTAACCGTACAACCCGTCCTGGTCGGTGACGACCTTCACCACCACCAGCCGCAGCCCGGCTGGCGCGGTCGCGATCACCTGCACGTCCTTGATCAGCGGCGAACTCAGCCCCCGCATCGCCCGGTCGGCTTGTTGTTGGGCGGCTAACTGCCGTTGCGAAAGCATTGTCGCGGGCAGAGCGCCCATCGCCATCTGCATCAATTTCCGGCGGTTCATTTCTTCTCCTCCACCATGCGCTTCAGCGTATCGAGCTGTTTCGTCAGGTTGCGTTCACGCAACCCCAGCAGCACAGCATATACCGCCAGCAGGCCCCACGCCACTGCCAGGCCATAAAACATGAATGTGATATTGCGTTCGTCCATCGCCGTTCCGTTCTAGTTCATCGCGTGCGCGTAGCGCCGCAACCCATCGATCTCCCGCTGCACTTCCTCCTGACGCAGGCGTACCAGGACGAATATCGCCGCCAGCAGCAGCAGTGCCAGCGTGTTCATGTAAATCATGTTCTCCATCATTGGATCGATCTTCTGTACCCCGCCCGTCCGAATTGAAAGCACCGGCCCGGGATGCTGGGTCCGCCACCATTCAATCGCCTTCCACGTCACCGCCACCGACGCCGACGCAAATACCGAGAGAACCGCGCTGTTCTTGGCCCGTTCAGTCGGGTCGTCAATCGCGGTCCGCAACATCAGGTAGCCGAAATACACCAGCCAGCAGATCAAAGCCCAGGTAAGGCGCGGGTCCCACGCCCACCAGATGCCCCAGATAATCCTCCCCCAGATCATCCCTGTAATCAGGTTCACCGCCGCGAACGCCAATCCCGTTTCCGTCGCCGAAACGGCGAATGCGTCATATTTTTGATCCTTCTTCGCGAGGTACAGCACGCTCGCTACCAGCGCGCCAAAATAGCACGCCGCCGCCGTCAGAAATGCCGGCAAATGGTAGTAGAAGATCCGGTAAATCGGCCCCTGCTCCATCTCGTCCGGTACACCGAACATGATGACGTACAAGTTCCGCAGCAGCAGCGGCCCCGCCACGGCCCCGAGCGCAAGAATCAGTTTGGTCCGCATATTGACTGCTCCTATCTCACCAGAATCGTCTCGGCCAGGTAAAGCGACAGCGTCGTGAACATGATATTGAATCCGATCAGGATGCGAAGCCAGACCGTAAAATCGGATGGAATCGGCTGGCCGGTCAGCAGCGTGTTCGTCAGCATCATCGCCGACAGCAGCGCCGGAATCAGCATCGGGTAAAGCAGCATAGGCAGCATTAGCTCCCGCAGCCGCAGGTTCATCGTCAAGGCGCTGAAAAATGTCCCCGCGCAGGCCAGCGCCCATGTGCCAAGCGCCAACACACCCATCAGGCCGCCCAGGCTGCGCCACCAGGTAATGTTGTAGAAAATTCCAAATACCGGCAGGCAGATACACTCGATGCCGAACAGCAGGACAAACGCCGCTACCGCTTTCCCTAAAAACAAGGACGCCCCCGAAGCCGGCGACGACACCAGCACATCAATACAATCATTCGGCAGTTCCCGCGCGAACGAACGGTTCACAATCAACGCGCCGGCAAACGCGAACACCATCCACAACAACCCCCCGCCGAACTCCACGATCATGTCGGGCGATGGATCGAAGGCAAAGCTGAACAGCAGCAAAATCACCACGCTGAACGACAGCGTTGAGTTGATCGACTCCTTCGTCCGGAACTCGCTCCGCAGGTCCTTCCGCGCAATCGCCGCGGCGTGTCGCAACGTCGTCAAGCGGCGCTCCCGTAAGTCCGGTACAAATATCCCGGGTCGCCCACCATCTCGCTCGTCCGCTCGCCGAAGTGCACCAACTTCCCGCGGTCGAGCAGCGCCACCTTGCTCGCCAACTCCATCGCTTCGCGGAGCTGGTGCGTCGACAGAATAATCGTCGCCCCCTCCGTTCGCGCCGCCGCCAGCAGCGACTGCAACAGCGCAATCGCTTTGTCGTCGAGCGACGTAAACGGCTCGTCCAGCAGCAACAATCGTGGACCGTGCAAAAACGCCCGTGCCACCGCCAGCCGTTGCCGCATGCCGCGCGAGTACTCCCGTACCGGCGAATCCGCCACGTGTGCCAGGCTCACTCGCTCCAACCAATCGGTCACTGTCGCCGGCGGGACACCATACAACGCACCAAACGTTCGCAGATTCTCCCGCGCCGTCAATTCATCGTAGAGCCCGATCGAATGCCCAAGCCATCCGATTCGCGCGCGCGTCCCCGATGCCCGCACCTCCCCGCCGTCAATCCGTACTTCTCCCTTCGACGCCCCGCTCAATCCGCCCAGAATCCGCAGCAGCGTCGTCTTCCCCGCCCCGTTCCGGCCCAATAGTGCCAGGCATTCGCCCGCGTCCAAATCGAACCGCACATCGCATAGCGCCGGATAATCGCCAAAATACTTCCACACGCCCGCCGCGGCGACGGCAGGCGCGCTCATTTCCTCGCCTCGCTTCGGTAAAGCAATGCAAACCCACAACCGAGAATCGCAAACGCCAACCCCAGCACCAATGGAAGCTTATCGTACGGCCGCGCCTTGATCTGTTCCACCTCCGGTCCGCGAGTGGCCCCTTCTTCACGCCCGCCGGACAAATCCCCGCTCCCGGTCATCGTCAGGTCCAGCGACTGCGCGTCCACGCGGAAAATGCTCGCCTGCGTGGTCGGCTCCTTACCCTGGTCCTTGATTCCCGCGCCCTTCAATTCCACACCATTCGGCACCGCGATCATCGTCTGCGCCGCCGGAATCAGGAACTTGGTCTGGAATTGCGATGGGCTCGAATAGGGCAGCGTATACGCTAAGTCAATCCGCGTCTCACCGGGTTTGATCGGGAAGTCGACCTTCATCTCACCGGCGCCCCTCCCCTTCTCAGCCGCGCGCCGGATTGGCATGCCCTGTGGCGCCGTCGCATTCACTTCCACAGCCGCCAGCGGTTCTTTCGACACGATGAACCGCAGCGTTCCGTTCGCCGAATCGTTCCACGTCAGCTTGCCCGGGTTCGAGAAAAAGTACGACTCCCGCACCGCGAGCTTGTCGCCCTGCGGCTCCAGCAGCAGCATGTGATTCGTAACCGTGATCTCCGCGCCCATCTTCGGCGTGGTGTTGAATACAGCCAGCGCAATGCCGCTCATCGCCGTGCCCGGCCGCAACATGTGGTTATAGGTCACGCCCTCAAACGCCGTCTGAATGAAACCTCGTCCGCCGAACGGTTTGTCAATCTTCCACGACCCATCCGCGCCCGACTTCACACTCTCCAGCGGCTCCGGCCCGCCTTCGGAAATCTGATAGAGCGTCACTGTCGCTCCGCCTTGCGGTTTGCCTGTCGTGGCGTTGGTCACTGTGCCATCCACGGCCGCAAGCGCCGGCAGCATCGCGGCAAGAAGCCAGATAGAGCGTCTCATGCTCCCGCCTCCATCGACTTCCCGCATTGCCCGCAGAACTTCAGCTTCTCCTTGAAACTCGCGCCACAATGCGGACACACGTTGCCCTTCATCTTCGGCGCCGCCGGAGCCGGGGCCGAAGAAGCCCCCAATGCATCCATCTGCTGCAACACCCGCGCCAGTTCTTTCTGCAACTCGGCCTTTGACGCCTGATAATCCTCGTCCGAGAGCTTGCCCACGCGATATTCGAACTGCAGATCGCGCAACCCTTCATAGACCCGGGCTTTGGCATCCTCCAGCGGCTTCATCGGTGTCTCCGATTCCGCGGGTGGAAGGTCTTTGTCTTTGATCCGTAACGTGAAAAATAAAACGCCGATGACAATCAGCGCGGCAAGGGCAATAATCATTCGTCGAAGCGCGAGAGCTCCCTTTCCGCTGCTTGCTGATACTTAGCCACATCGCCCTCGTTCAACTCCGGCGCCGGTTTGCGGTGCCTCCGAATGAACCACGCGATTAGTCCAGCCCCAGCCAACGCCATAAACGGCGGCGCCAGCCAAGCCATAATCCCGAAGCCCTCCGCCGGCGGCGCAGCCAGCGCCTTCTTCCCTTCGCGCTTCACGAAATCGGCGACAATCGCCTCATCGTCCGCACCGGCCTTGTGCATCGCCGTAATCTTCGCCCGCGCCGGAGCCGTGTAGTGGCAACCCAACATCTGGCACGTCGCCACCGTGTTCTTGCACGATCCGCAAAGGCACGCCAGCCGGTCGCCGACGCGGCGCACCTCCGGCGGTACAAGGTCACCGGTCTGCGCCAGGCAAAGCCCGGCCATCATCAACAGGGCGAAGCTATTTCGCCACTTTTTCATGCTTCCCTGCCATGCCCACTACTTCCGTACGCGCGTACGACATCTTTACTTTGCTCGGAATCAGGCACACCACGCTGCCGATCAGCAATACCCAGTAGCCGATCCAGATCCACGAAACCAGCGGGAAAATGTAGGCCTGAATAATCGGCTTCTGCGCCTCGCTGGAGATCGCGGCAAAGTTGATGTACAAGTCTTCGTTCAGACGGCGATGGATCGAAACCGCTCCCACCGGCTGCTGGCTCTGGCTGTAGATCCTCCGCTCCGGATGCAGCGTGGCATAAGGTTTCCCCTCCACGCTCGCCTCAATCGTCGCATTCTGCCAGACGTAGTTGTCAGTCTGGCCGGAGTTCACGCCAGTCACCTTTAAGTCGTAACGGCCCAATTGGAACGACCGGCCCTGCTCCACTTCCACCGTCGTATCGCGATTGAAGGCCGCCCCCGCGAAGCCGATGAACATAATGACGATGCCCATGTGCACCAGGTAGCCGCCGTAGCGCCGCGTGTTGCGATGCGTCAGCTCCACCATGCCGCTCATCAGGTTCATCGATTCCTTCTTCGCGATCGCGCCCGCGCCCTTATAGAACTCCTGTCCGATCGTCCAGCCCACGAACAGGCAAAGGCCAAAGGTAATCAGCGCATACGGATGGCGAATCCCGGCGGCCGCCAGTCCGGTCATCATGAGCAGGCTTCCAAGGAGAGGCCACTTGAAGTTCCGCTTCAGACCTTCCGCCGAAACGCGCCGCCATGCCAGCAGCGGCCCAACGCCAGTCAGGAACAGCAGGAACAGCGCGATCGGAATGTTGATCCGGTTAAACCATGGCGCGTCAACAGAAACCTTCTCGCCCGTCACGGCTTCGCTAATCACGGGGAACAGCGTGCCCCACAACGTCGCGAAACACGAAGCCAGCAATATCAGATTGTTGAACAGGAAGCTCGATTCACGCGAAACAACGCTCTCCAACTCCGCTTCCGACTTCAAATAATCCAGCCGGCCGAGAATCATGTAGATCGTCAACGCGATGCCGAGCACCAGGAACACCAGGAAATAGTTCCCGATATTCGACGTAGCAAACGCATGCACCGACGCCACAATCCCGCTCCGCGTCATGAACGTGCCGAAGATGCAGAGGAAGAACGTGGCGGCGACAAGCACCATGTTCCACACCTTCATCATGCCCTTCTTCTCCTGCATCATCACCGAGTGCAGGAACGCTGTCGACGTCAACCACGGCAGGAAGCTAACGTTCTCCACTGGGTCCCAAACCCAGTAGCCGCCCCAGCCGAGAACCGCGTACGACCAGCCCGCGCCAAGCAGGATGCCGGTCGATTGGAAGAACCACGTAACGATCGCCCAGCGCCGCGTCGTGAAGATCCATTGGTCGCCGGGCTGCCGTGTGATCAGCGAGCCTAGCGCAAACGCGAACGGCACCACGAATCCCACGTAGCCGAGGTACAAAATCGGCGGGTGAATCAGCATCGTCCAATACTGCAGCAACGGGTTCAGACCGTTGCCGTCCGGCACCTCAACGATGTTCCGCCCCTGCGCCAGCATCTGGAACGGCGAGGCCGGAAACGCGTTCAACGTCAGGAAGAACACCTGCGTCGCCATCAGTGTCGCCACAACATACGGCATCATCGGGCGGTGCTTCCGCCTGTTCTGCAGAACGACAACGAGTCCATACCAGGACAACAGGAAATTCCAGAGCAGCAGCGAGCCTTCCTGCCCACCCCACCACGACGACACTTTGTAATACCAGGGCATGTCGCGATTCGAGTGCGACGCGACGTAGGCGAAACGGAAGTCGCTCGTCACCAGCGCATACACAAGAATTCCCGTAGCCACCATGATCAGCGCCCACACCGCGATCACTGCGCGTTCCCCGCTCGCAATCAGAAACGGCTTCTTCTTCCAGGCGCCAACCAACGAAGCGGCGACCGAATAAATTCCCAGGCAGAAGGCCAGCAGAATCGCTAACGCGCCTATATTCTCCATGAATCCGATCCCCTCAATCCGGCCATGCGCGGCCGCGGCGAACTAAGAAACTTTGACGTAAACGGAACCGCTGCCC
The DNA here is from genome assembly GCA_016185425.1 of Acidobacteriota bacterium. Taxonomy (GTDB): domain Bacteria; phylum Acidobacteriota; class Terriglobia; order Bryobacterales; family Bryobacteraceae. Next base: position 69,615 of record JACPNQ010000025.1, read on the forward strand.
TTATAGTTCTGGCCTGGCTTCGCTTCGTACTTCGATGCACACTTGGCGGCGATCTTCGATGCGTGGAAGACTCCATCTCCCAACCGGCCATCGATCAGCGCCTGGGAACCGTCTTTAAATGTGTCCGGCAGCGGCTCGTTTCCGGCATACTGCACTTTCATCTTGGAACTGCCGTCCACAATGACGAAATCAACCACATTGCCGGACCGCTTGATCGAACCCGTCTCCACCACGCCGCCAACGCGAAGCTTTTTTGCCCTCTCCGACGGCGTCATCTTTTCCACTTCCGGAATGGACTTAAAGTAGGAAGCGGACTCGCCGATGCCACCCGCCGCCAACCAACCGATGGTTCCGAGCACAATAGCAATTACAAGTCCGAACTTCACGGTGCGGTTCATTTCACTACCTCTCACCCGTCAGTATATACCTGAATACGCTTTCATTCTCTCCTCATCCCCATGCCCGATCCGTCGCAAATGTTACTTCAGTACAGCCTCAGGCAGCGCTTCCGCTGGCTCCTGCCGCCCGCTCCCGTCTGGCACAACCCCGATGAATGGAAAGTCGACTCACCTCTTGGACGTTGGAACCTCTACATCGGTTCCGCCGGCTCCCACGCCCCCGGCTACGTCAACCTCGACCTCTTCCCCCTGAAAAACGTCGACGTTGCCGCCAACGCCGAACTCCTCCCCTTTCTCGATAACCAATTTACCCGCGTCGAATGTGATGCCGTCCTGGAACATGCCGAATTCCCCGACAAGATCATTCGCGAAATCGAACGTGTATTAAAGCCCGGGGGTTATGCCCACATCGTCGTCCCCTTCTGCCACCCCTACCACGCCTACCCCGCCGATTTCCGCCGCTACACGCCCGAAGGGCTCCGCCAACTCGCCGGTGCGCTCGAGGTCGCCGCCGAGGGCTGGCGCACCGGACCGACGGCCACGCTGCTGGTCACCATCCTCGAATACGCCAAACTCTGGATGCCCACCCGCCCCCTGCGCGGCGCCGTCCATATCGTCCTCGGCTGGTGCCTCTTCCCGCTGCGTTACCTCGACGCCATTCTCCTCCGCTCCCCCAATTCCCGCATCCTCGGCAACCACTGCTATATCTGGCTCAGAAAACCTGCCTGATACACTCAAAGGAAATGGGTGCAATTTATGCCTCGGCTTCGCGCAATCTCGACGCCCTCGCCTCCGCCCGCGGTGTGAAGGAAGCCCTGCGGCAGTTGAGCCGCGACAAGCAGTGGATCAACGAAAAGCACCTCGAACTCTGCCGCATCCCCTCCCCCACCTTCCAGGAGCAGCGCCGGGCCGAATGGATGCTGGCCGCCTTCCGCCAACTCGGCTGTGACGCCAAAATCGATCAGGCGGGCAATGTCGTCGCCTTCCTCCAGCCCGGCGCTCCCCCGCCCTACATCGCCGTCACCGCCCACCTTGATACTGTGCTGGCGCCGCGCTCCGTCGACGATGTTCGTACCGAACCCGATGGCGCATTCGTCGGCCCAGGCGTCAGCGACAACGGCGCCGGTCTAGCCGCGCTCCTGGCCCTCGTCCGGGCGCTCAAAACCGCGCCGCCCATAATGGACTGCACCGCCTCTCCCGTCTTCATCGCCAACGTTGGTGAAGAAGGCGACGGCAATCTCTGCGGCATGCGCCATCTCTGCACGCAGTCCCCTCTCGCCTCCAAAATCCGCGGCTTCCTGGTACTCGACGGACCCGCAACCGATCACGTCACCACCGAAGCCCTCGCCTGCCGCCGCTATGAAGTCACCATCCAGGGCCCGGGCGGCCATAGCTGGATCGACTACGGCGTCGCCAACCCCGTCCATGCCATCTCCCGCATGATCACGATCTTCGCCGAAAACCTCCCGCCGCCCGCGGCACGCCTGTCTTTCAACTTCGGCATCATCGAAGGCGGCGTCAGCGTCAACGCCATTCCCCCGCTTGCCCGTACCCGGCTTGACCTCCGTTCACTCGACGAAGCCCTCCTCGAACGTATGGGCGCCATCCTTGATGCCGCGGTCTCGCGTGCCTGCGAATGGGAGAATGAAAAGTCGTCGCTCGGGAAAGTGACCGCCAGAATTCGCGAAGCCGGATCCCGTCCCGGTGGCCGCCTCCCCGCTGGTTCGCCCCTGCTTGCCGCCGTAAAATCTGTTGACGCTTACCTCGGCATCCGCTCCGCCACCGACTCCGCGTCGACGGACGCCAACATTCCACTCAACCTGAATATCCCCGCCATTTCCATCGGCGCGGGTGGTACCGGCGGCGGCGCTCACACCACCGCCGAATGGTACAAACCGGAGGGCCGTGACGCAGGACTCAAGCGCCTTCTTCTGCTTCTGGCGCTACTCCTCGGCGAGTAATGCGCGCCGACCTGACCCTGGCCTTCATCGCGCTTATCTGGGGTGCCACGTTCGTCCTTATCAAGCGCGCCCTGAACGATGTAACGCCCATCTTCTACCTGGCCATCCGCTTTTCGCTTGCCGCTGTACTCCTCGCGGCGTTCTTTCATCGCCGCATCCGCCTCGGATTCGGGAAGCAGGAATATTGGGCCGGCCTGCGTGTCGGCGCGGTGCTGATGCTCGGTTATGTATTGCAAACAGTCGGCCTGCAAACCACCACGGCTTCAAAAAGTGCCTTTTTGACAGGCCTGTATATTGTCCTGGTACCTTTCGTGAACTCGTTCGTCTATCGCAGTAGACCTCGAGTGTTGGAAGTCGCCGGGGTTCTTGTCGCCTGTTTTGGTATGAGTTTGTTGTCGATGCAAGGGCAAACGTTGTCGATCGCTCGTGGCGATCTGCTGACCGTCGGCTGTGCGGCCGCCTTCGCGGTTCACATCGTGCTGTTGGGCCACTGGGCGCCCATCGTGGGATTTGAATCGCTCAGCGTGCTGCAAATCGCCGCGGCGGCCGCCGTCGCGTGTATCGCTGCCCCACTCGTCGAAGTGCCCTCGATTCAATGGTCTCCCGCGGTAATTGGAGCCGTTGTCGTCGGCGCGCTTTTCGCAACTGCGCTCGCGTTTGTTCTGCAAACGTGGGCACAACAACGAACCACGCCCACGCGCGCCGCCGTCATCTTCAGCCTGGAGCCTGTCTTTGCCTGGATAGTCTCCTGGCTTGTCGAAGGCGAGGTGCTCACCGTGCGCGCCGCCATTGGTGCCCTGCTCATCCTAGGGGGTATCCTATTGGTGGAGTTGAAACCGGCGCGGGTTCCGGCACATCCATAACAATAGTCACTCGTCTCACACGTAAAATAGGATTCAGCAGGAAGGTAATCCATGCGCTGGTATCAGAACCTCAAGCAACAGAAATTGCTCTCTCTCACACTTCTCGTGTTCACCATGTCGGTGGGCATCCTCATCGGCACGCTGGCCAGTGGCAGCGTTAGCGCCGCGCGCGGCCAGGCCGCCGCCCCAGACGCGACGCCCCTTACCGTCCCGCCGGCCGCTTCTTCCCCCAACGAATTTACAAAGCTCGCCAAAATGGCTGAGCCCGCTGTGGTCAATATCACGGCTGAGGTTACCGGCAAAGTGACCACCTCCCGCCGCCGCACCGTGCAGCCCGATGACGACGAAGAGGGCGGCGATGAAATGGAGATGTTCCGCCGCTTCTTCGGTCGCCAGGGCCAGGGAGCACCGAACGTCCGGCCCCGTCCCCGCGAAGCGACCGGCTCCGGTTTCATCGTTGACAAGAACGGCTACATCGTGACAAATTTTCATGTCGTGGAACGGGCCGACAGCCTGAAGGTCAAGGTCTCCGGTGACGACCGCGAGTACAAGGCCAAAGTGATCGGCACCGATTGGGAAAGCGATATCGCCGTCATCCACATCGACGCCGGCAAAAGCCTCCCGTATCTGAAGATGGGCAACTCCGATGCTGTGCAGGTCGGTGACTGGGCCGTTGCCATTGGCTCCCCGTTCGGCCTCGCGGCGACCGTCACCGCCGGTATCATCAGCGCCACCGGCCGCGATCTCCCCAGCGCCGAGCAGTTCCAGCGCTTCATCCAAACCGACGCTGCCATCAATCCCGGCAACTCCGGCGGCCCGCTCATGAATATTCATGGTGAGGTCATCGGCGTGAACACCGCCATCGCCACCCAGTCCGGCGGCTACCAGGGCATCGGTTTCGCTCTCCCCGCCAACCAGATGGTGAAGGTCTACAACAGCATCATCCAGTACGGGCGCGCCAAACGCGGCTCCATCGGCATTAGCTGGAACAAGAACGAGAAACCGGAAGTGCTGAAAGCCGCCGGCGTCACCAACGGCGTGCTTGTCACCACCGTTACCCCGAAGGGGCCCGCGGAAAAGGCCGGCCTCCGGGCGGAAGATGTCATCGTCGCGATCAACGGCAAGACCATCAAGAACGGTGATGAGCTCGTCGGCATAGTCTCCGACACGCCGGTCGACAACTCTCTTAAAATCACCGTCGACCGCGGCGGCAAGAAGATGGACTTCAACGTCCTCGTCCAGGATCGCCTGGAAGTCTTTAAGGATGACGAAAAGTTCGCTCGTCATCGCGAAGATGTCGAAGTGCCCGGCATCAAACCCGAAGGCACACCCGCCAAGTTCGGCATCTCCATCCGGTCCATGTCGCCGCAGGAGAAGGATACCCTCAAGCTCGGCGACGAACGTGGCGTCTACGTCACTCGCGTCGAGGATACCTCCTTCGCGGCGGAGATCGGCATCCAGGAGCGCGACGTGATCGTCAGCGTCAACCGCCAGCCGGTCACTTCGCTCGAGGACCTTCGCCGGGTGCAGGGCGCTCTCAAGCCCGGGGACGCCGTCGCCTTCCGCGTGATGCGCCCCATCCCCGCCGCTGCCAGCCGCAAGTCGTCCGAGGTCACCTATCAAACGTTCTTCGCCGCGGGCACACTGCCGCTGAAGGAATAACCCGGAACCGTTAGTCGAAAAAAGGGGAGGCCCAACCAGCCTCCCCTTTTTTTATTTTCTAGCCGCTTCCAACGCCTTCCGAATCTCCTCCACCTGCTCCGATATCTCCTTCCGTCCCGGAGCCCGCTTCTGCAGTGCTAGAAAATCCTGCCGTGCCTGTTCCAACAGCGCAATGCCCTCCGCTCGCTGCCCGATTGTCAATCGCGCCTGACCCGACACTCTGCGAAGCTGCCCTAAATCCCCCTTCTCGCTGAAGGACTCCATCACGGAAGCCCCTCCTCCCATCATCAGATCCATCGCGCGGTCCAACAGTAAAATCGCCTGCGCCGTCCGGCCCATCCGAATCAGCAGATCCGCGGTCCGCCAACATGCCGAAGCCAGGCCGGCGCGTGCACGAAAATTCTTCTCGTCTTTCTTGAACAGATCCTCCCGTAACGCCACAACCTCGCGGTAGCCCTCCAGCGCCTCCGCCAGCCGGCCCTGCTGAATGCGGATATAGGCGATATCGCTGATGCTATAGGAGATCGCCGTGCGCGCACCCAGGCTTAGGGGTTCCTCCGCCAGAATTTTCTTTTCAAGCTCCATCGCCGCCGCATACTTCGTGTAGGCCTCGTCCAGGCGGCCCAGCCGGATCAGCAGACCGCCCATGCGTTTCGCGACCAACGCCACGTTGCCCCGAAGCCGCCGGTCGCCCGGATTCGCCGCCAACAGTTGCTGGCGTATCGCCAGGTCCTGTTGCCGCATCGCAAGTGAGCCTTCGTAATCGCCCCGCTCCGTCAGGACATCGGCTCTCGCATAGTAGGCATCGGCCAGAAGTTCCGGCTGCCCCGCGGCAAGGTCGATCGCCCGCAACGTGTGTTCGTCGCCGCCGGAGTTGATCAGCGCCTTTGCCAGCGCCGCCCGCACCTGGTTCGACTCCGCCGCCTTTCCCTTCACCTCTTCCAGGGTCGAAATCGCCTTTGCGTAACTCACCTCCGCCGCTTTCCGATTGCCCAGATTGGCCCCGCCCGCCTGGCCCTGCACGTCGCCCACGCGCCGGTATGCGGCGGCCAGCTCGATACGCAACGCCACGTCGTCGCCCGCCTCCGCCGCCAGTCCATCCAGGTACTCCAACGCCCGAGTCAGCATCAACGCCCGCGCCGCCGTCGTCCCCGGAACATCCACAATCGAATCGTGAAACTCGTTGATAACGGAGTTCGCCAGCTTCCGCAGCTTGTCGAATCGCTGCTGCGCCTGCCGCCGCTCCGCCTGCGCCTGGCGGTACTGCCAGAACGTCGTCGCAAAACCGCCCGCCAGCGCTAATGCCACCACCACTCCAGCAGCCACCAGCAACCGGTTCCTGCGAACGAATCGCGCCGCCCGATAGGAGAACGTCGGCTTCCGCGCCGCAACCGGCCGGCCCTCCAGATATCGCTGAATATCGTCCGAAAACTCTTTCGCCGACCCATACCGCTTCCCCGGATCCCGCTCCATCGCTTTTAGAACGATATTGTCCAGATCCCCACGCAGAACCTCCCGCAACGGTTCACCCGTTGGAGCGCGCGTCTCGCCGGCCGCCGTCGACGGAACCACCGGCTCTCCCGAACGGTCTCGCTCGCCTGGCGAAAACGGCGCCTGGCCCGCAAGCAACTGGTAGAGCACGACGCCTAGAGAATAGATATCGGACGCCGTCGTCACCGCCTCTCCCTCCAACTGCTCCGGGCTCGCATAGGCCGGCGTCAACATCCGCTCGCTCACCACCGTCACGTCGTTCCCATCGTTGACCAGCTTCGCGATTCCAAAGTCCACCAGCTTCGGCACGCCGTCTTCGGTGACCAGAATGTTGGCCGGCTTGATGTCGCGGTGCACCACCAGCCGCTGATGCGCGTACTGCACAGCGCCGCATACCAGTTGAAACAACCGCAGCCGTTCGCCAATCGACGGCTTCCGGTCTTCCACATAACGGTCCAGCGGCCTGCCCTCGATGAACTCCATCACGAAGAACGGCCGTCCGTCCGGCGTCACGCCCCCGTCCAGCAACCGCGCCACGTTCGGATGGTTCAACGATGCCAGGATCTGCCGTTCCGCCTGGAAATGGCGCAAGATCAGATCGGTGTCCATCCCCCGCCGCAGGACCTTCACGGCCGCGTTCTGCTCGTACAGGCCATCGGCGCGCGACGCCCGATAAATGCGTCCCATGCCGCCATGCCCGACCTCCGCTTCTAACTGCCACGGCCCGAGACGCATCCCTCCGTCCGGCAACGAAACCGCGGGCTTTTCCAGAAATTCTCCCGCCTCGGCGTGAAAGGCCAACAGCGATTCGGCCTCCGCCCGCAGCTCCGAGTCCTCCCCGCACACCCGGTTCAAATGGGCCGTCCGTTCCTCCTTCTCCATCTCCAGGCACTCGGCAACCAGCACCTTCACCCGCCGCCACGTTTCCGGGCTCATTTCCATTTGCGGCTCAACTCCCGATACAGCCACGCCCGCGCCGTTGCCCATTCCCGCTTCACCGTTCGCGGCGAAACGCCCGTTACTACTGCGCACTCCTCAATCGTCAACCCCCCAAAAAACCGCAGTTCCACAATCCGTCCCTGCTCGGCATCCATCTGCGCCAATGACGCCAACGCGTCATCCAACCCCAGCACGTCCACTCCGACCTCACTCGCCGCATCCGCCGCATCCTCCAACGGCACGCGAATTCCGATGTTCCGCTTCTCCGCCCCGCGCGCCCGCGCATGGTCCACCAGGATCTGCCGGATCAATCGCGAGGCAACGCCGAAGAAATGCGCCCGGCTCTCCCAATCCACATTCGCGCCCTTCACCAGCCGTAGGTACGCTTCATTCGCCAATGCCGTTGATTGCAGCGTGTGTGCATGGTTCTCCCAGCGCAGGCAGCGGTCCGCCACGCGCCGCAGCTCGTCATACACCAGCGGCATCAACTCATCCAGCGCGGCCGCTTCGCCGCCTCGCCATCGAGTGAGAAGTTCCGTTATCGCATGATCGGCCATGGTAGCTCCGCCCGCCCCTTCAGGCTAATACAAAACGGTAAAATGGCTGGCCCAAATCGCCGGACGATATCGCATCACTAAGTAGAGAGGTCTTTTTTCGATGAAAAACGTCGTCATCGCTATAACCCTATCCGTGCCCCTCCTGGCCGACATTCGCGTAAAATCCACGATTACGGCCGCCGGCTCCACCACCGAATCCACTGTTTATACAAAGGGTCCCCGCCAGCGCCTGGAGTACGGCGCCGATGCGACCCTGATTCAACAGTGCGATCGCAAGCGCCTTCTGCAACTCGACACCGCCATAAGCACGTTCCAGACCATCGAAACGACGGCGCCTCCGCCCGTCGATCCGCAACAGCTCAAGGGCGGCCCGGTTTCCGTAAAGACGATACTCACCGATACCGGCGAAACCAAGATGATGTTTGGCTACAAGGCGCGCCACATCAAATCCGTGGTTACCCGCACGCCGTCGGCCGAAGCCTGCGATAAAACCAGTTCAACGGTCGAGACCGATGGCTGGTATATCGACCTCCCCGGCGCAACGCTCGCCTGCACGCTCGAGCCCGCCGCGCCCACGGCCTCTGCATGCCAGGACCAGATCAAACCCGAGCTCCAGGGAAAAGCAAAACTCGGCTACCCGCTTGCCTACGCCATCACCACCAGGACCGGCGATGCTAAGGCGGAGACCATTTCCATGCAAGTGCTCGAACTCGAGATAAAGGATCTGCCGGACGCGCTATTCGACACTCCCCAAGGCTGGACCGATGCCAAGGCGAAAAAGGCCGGGATCACCCGCATCGCCGTCGCCCCCGTGAACGACAAGACCGGCCCCGGCGGTCCCGCCTATACCCAGCGCATCTTCAAGGACCTCGGCCTCGCGAAAGTCGAAACGGTTCAACTCAATCCTGGCACCCAGCCCGAGCAACTCGCGCGCGCCAGAGCCTCCGAAGCCGACTTCGTCCTGGTCGCTGAAGTCGCGGAAGTCAAGAAGCCCGACCCGAAGGCCGCCGCCGGCAGCGGCGCAAAGCGCTTCGGAGGAATGCTTTCCAAAGCGACAAACTTGGTCAACCCGAAGGAAGCCTGGGAAGCGCGCATCGATTACCGCCTGCTCTCACCGGCCGACGGCGCGGTCCTCTTCACCTCCTCCGCGTCGGGGAAGACGGGCGGCAACACGTTCAACGTGCGCGGCGCTATCAACCTCGCCACCACTGTCGGTTCCATGATGGTCCTCGGTCCCATGGGCGCCAACATGATGCGTGGCAACCTCGGCAATATGCTGACGCAAATGAACGGAAACGGCGGCCTCTTCGCTAACGGCGCGATGGGTCCCGGAGCGATGAACGGCATGAGCCCCGCGGCGGGAGCCGTCGGTCCGTCGCTCTCCGGAATGCGGATGCTCGCCTTCGCCCAGTCGGCCAACGCCGCACCGGCGCCGGCCGGCAACGCCACCGGTGAGAGCGAACAATCGAAAGCCGTCGACTCAGCCATCGGCGAGATGCTGAAGGGTGTTCTCGCGCAGACGAAGAAGTAGGGAGCGGCCCAGCCGCACCGCACACACTTCGGCCGCACCACCGGTCCGCAGATCGGCGCGAGAATCATCACGATGGTGATCCGTCTGGAGTTCTGATTTACGTAGTGGCTATCTGTTGCACCAGGCAGCCACTACGTTTCTACGCCCGCCTATGCCACTCTTCGCCGCCAGGCGACCCCGGCGACGATGAGCCCTGCTCCGATCATCCACAGGCTTGACGGTTCCGGCGCCGGTACATCGCCACCCGGACCCGGCTGAATCGTGCTGATCCGTGTGATGAACACGGTCTCAGACCCCGCATTGGCGCCGCTGGCCGATGCCGAGACGCCGATCACGAGACCAGGGTTAGCCGCAAGCAGGGCATTCGCCGCCGCTGATTGCGCCGCATCCAGTTGGAACCCATAACCCGCGCTGCCCACGCCCGGAAAGTCCGTCGCGAAGAACGGGCTTATTGTTGCAAACGAACCCAGCAGAATACCCGCTGGACTAAAAAGGTTCAACGACAAGTTCGAAAGAGTAATCGGCTTGTCGGCCGCGTTACCCCCCTCATTGCCGTTGAAGACAAGGACCAGATTCGCTAGCGTGTTCGCTCCGGTTGAAGCGAATCCCAGCCCGGCCGCCGTATACGTGTTGTTTCCGGAACCGGTCTGTTCGTTGGTTACTCCGCCGGGAGCCGTCACGCCGCCGAAGCACTGCGCCGTTCCCGTCGCCGTCGTACCCGTCCCAGCAATCCCGACGCATCCTACTTCGACGCCGGTATTCTGAAACGTTACAAGCGTGTTTACAGCTCCAATTCCGTTTCCGCTGCTCGGTAGGCTGCCGATCGGAATCAAGGCTGCGAAGGCTGAGGTCGTCCATATGCCAAGTGCAAGAAATCCTTGCAGAGTTGTACGGATCATAATCACCACTTTCATCAGTTCCTAAGGCACATACCTTAGGTTGAGAGTGCGATTATGTCCGCTGTCCGGACAGTTCCAAAACGTTACACCGAGAAAATCTTATAGCTTTTGAATGTGGACTCCGCCATTATTTGTCTTGACATTGATTGCGGGTCCGCCGGAGCCGATTGTAAAATCCACGTTCTTCGGGCGGCGTTCGCGGCTTCGCATTTCGGGCAGCGGGAAGTCGGACTGGATACCGCCGTTGTTGGTCTCCGCATGAACCCGGGCCGAATAGTTCTGCGGCAGGGAGAGATGAATCCCGCCGTTGTGCGTATCGAAATTGAGCTGCCCGCCCTCCGCCGACGCCATCTCTACATGAATCCCGCCGTTGTGTGTCGAACCGGTCACATCGCCGGCCACGCGCGCGAGATGCACGCCGCCATTGTGCGTCCGCATTTCCAGGCGTCCGCGGATATCGGTGACGTGGATGCCGCCATTATGCGCCGATGCCTTCAGATCGGTGTTGTGCGGCGTAAACACTTCAAAGCTCACCGCCCACCCCCGATTGTCCAGGTTTTCCGGTCCTGTGGCGCGCAGAATGCCGCTCGATGTTTCCACCTGCACCTGTCCGGCCAGAAGCGAAGCCTCGGAATCGGTTGGCGCCCATGCCTCGACACGAGCCCGTACCAACGTTTGGCCTTGCGACCAGCCTTTGACCGACACCCCGCCATTGTGTCCGGCGTCGACGGTCAGTCTTCCCAAAACCGGCAGCGTCTGCTCGGACATCTTGCAGGATCGCGCCTGCTCGTGGTTACGGTTATTCTCGCAATTCAGTTCTCTGTTCCGGTTCTCCCGCATCTGCGCCGAAAGGCCGGCGGCCAGCAGTAGCATCAGTAAGGCAGGCTTCATTGTCGTTTACTCCTCGGGGACTAATACGCAGCCATCCCCGATCGGTTACCGCCGCGGCTTATCCATTTCCTCCATCGCCTGCCGCGCCACCCGGCTATCCGGGAGAACCTTTTGCAACTCCTCCATGGTCTTCCATGCCTCGGCCCGTCTCTCCAGCCGGATATAAATCCTGGCCAGGTTCAGATAGAGCAGTTCCTCCCGCGGCGCAGCCGCAATGCCTTTTCGCAGCGCAGCGACGGCCTTCTCTGGCTCGCCCCGCTGCTGGTACAGCACACCCAGATTGTTCCAAGCCGTGGAAAGCCGCGGCTTCCACTCCACGGCATCGAGCAGCCGGCGCTCCGCCTCCGCTGTCCTGCCCTGCTTCGCCAGCATCAGCCCCAAGCCTTGGGACGCCTCCGCCGATCGTGGTTCCGCCGCCAGCGCCTGCCGGTAATAGCCCTCCGCCTTCGCGAACTGGCTCAGCTTGTCCGCCGCCTGCGCGGCGTTCAGCAGGGCGTAGATTTGTCCACTCTTAGCCGCCAGCGCCTGCTCAAAATGCTCTAGGGCCGGCCCATACTCCTGCCGTGCCAGGGCAATCCCCCCCAGCTCATTCCAGCCCTCGGCCGAACGCGGGTCGAGTGTCAATGCCTGGTCGAGCAGCTTCGACGCCTCCGATAGGCGGCCAGCCTCGCGATGAACCTGGGCCATCAGGACGATCGCCCGCACATTGTCCGGCTGCTGCGCCACTACTGCGCGCAAGTAAGGGAGCGCCTGCTCCGGATAGCCACACCAGAGTAAGGCCGCACCCAGTTTGAAGTAGTCGCGCCGCGGGCGCCCCAGGTAGTATCCCGTAAACGGCAGCACCGGTGGATCGGCGAGCTTCTTCAAGTCAGCGGCCACAACTGCCTCGGAGGGCATCTCCCTATAGATCTTCACCGCGTAACCGCGGTCGTTCAATAGCAGGACCAGCGGCAGTTCCAAAGGCGCCCGATACTCGAACAGGTACCGCCGCAATAACGAATAGGCCGCCAGCATCTCGGGCGACGCCGAACGCACCACGAACAACCCCGGACCCGTCCGCGTTTCGGGCAGTGGAACCGGATCTTGCAGCCAGGTGTCATGCAATCGCGGCGCATTGTCCGCCGTCACAGTGCGCCGCGCGAATACCGGCGCGGCCTTGAACGATCGACCCGCAACCGGTTGCTCTCCCTCCTTTATTCGATAGAGACGCCCTGCCTGCAGTCCTCCAAAAATCTGCACCGCGCCCGATGGCCACTCCACTTTCACTTCGTGAACTGTCTTCTCGGCGCCCAGTCCAAAGTAGAGCGTCTTCGTGTGCTGCGACAGATACCCCGATCCCGCCGTGATCCACTTCGTCTGCCCATCCAACGACACTTTCGCGCCGATCGCGTCCCGGTTCGACTTCGTGCCTTCCAACCGGAACGCAATCCGCTGGTTCTTCTGCCCACACTGGTTCCGCAGCACCCGCAACTGCGGACCAAGCCGGTTCTTCAGCAATACATCCAGGCATCCGTCGCCAGACAACTCGGTCACGGCGAAGGCGCGCGCGTCCTCCGCGAAATTCAGCCCCGACTCATCCGAGGCATCCCGATACCGCACTCCCTCCTTCACGTAATAGACATTTGGTTCCCGCCCATTCCACGAGTACCCCTCGCGGATGAATTGATTGATCGCGTTCCACCCGTTCTCATAAGCCGCATCGGGACGCGCCTCCTTCGGCGTCCTCGCCACCACCTGCCTCCAAAAGAACCCCATCAGGTCCGGAGTCTTGTGCCCGGTCATCATGCCGCATGTGAGCAGCAGTTCCGGCCGTCCGTCGTTATCGAAATCCGCCGCGTCGGCCGACCAGCCCCAGCGCCCCATTTCGATCCCGAGGCTCCCCGCCTCGCCCGCGAACTTGCCGTTACCGAGATTCCGGTAGAACGAATTGCCCTTGGTGTGTCCACGCCAAGCCGGGCTCGCTTTGTCCGCGAACGCCGCGTGCCGCACCACTCGCTGGCCTGCCGCCGTCCACATATTCGCCACATACAAGTCCGGCCGCCCGGAGCCAGACTCATCGAACCAGCACGCGCTCATACCCGGCCCGATGTCTTCCACGCCAGCCTCCGCCGCCACGTCGCGAAACCGGCCGCCTTCGTTGCGGTACAGGTTGTTCCGCCCAAAGTCGTTGGCGACATACAGGCTCGGAAAGCCCGACGCGTCGTAATCCGCCCACGCGGGGGCAAAGCTGTACCGGTTGTTGTTCTGGTTCATCCCGGCCGCTTCGGTCACGTCCTCGAAGTAGCCGCTTCCGTCGGCGTTCAGCCGGTTCCGGAAGAGGAAGTTCGGCGGGCCGTTCTGCGCGTCGAAGTACGGCACCGGATACCGGAACTGCGCCTCGCTCTGATAGAAGCTGTAGCAGCAGAGATACAGGTCGAGTTTCCCGTCCCGGTCATAGTCGGCCGCAGCCATTCCGGTGAATCCGCCCTGCGGCGCGTTGGCGAAGTGGAACGCATCCGCAACCATTCGCATCTTCCCGCCGCCGCCGTTCAAGAACAGCACCGGCCCCGCACTCCGCAGCACCACCAGGTCCTGCCTTCCGGTGTTCCTCAAATCGAGGAACAGCGCCGACGAGGTGTCATCCAGCACATCGACGCCGTACGACGCCGAGATGTCCTCCAACTTCTTCCCTGTCCAGCGGAACAGCTTGTTGGGCAAGCCGCCCGGCTGGCAGACATAGATCTCATCCACACCATCGCCGTCGATGTCACCCACAGCGATGCCGTTGTTCCCGAAGATGTCGATCCCTGTGGCCGGATCCAGCCGCGCGATCCAATAGGGAATGCCCTTCGAGAGTTGTTCCGAGTCGAGCACCGCTCCCGTAACGTCGGCGAACCTTCCGTCCCGAGGCGTTGCCGGTTGAGCAGGCATCGGCGGGTCCGGCCCGAACTCATCCGTTCCGCCTGGAATCAGGCTCCGATAGGGCGCATAGGGCGGATCGTTGCGGTACTGGATCGACGGCATCTCCGCCGCGCGCACTGCCCACCCGGCGGCCAGCGGAAGCGTAAGTAGATCGCGCCGCCGCATCAAGCCTGCCAGTGCATCCACTCCCGCAGCTTCGCGGTCAGCATCATTGGGTCAATGCTCGCGGGCGCGTCGAAGTCCGCGGGCGCGATTACCCGCACTTCATCCATCCCTGCCGCGGCGAACACGAACGCGGTGTTGCGAACATACTCGGCGTACTTCTCGAACTCCTGCCAGACGTAGAGGTAGAACACCTCCAGGTCGACGTAGGTCCCGAGCGTGTCCACCTGCGTCGGAATCACGCTGCTCTTCTCCTGATCGGCGTAGATCAGCAGCGACGAAAACGGCTTCAGTTTATTGCGTATGCCGAACGACACGACCACAAACGACGGTCTCGCCCGGCGCACCGCTTGCACCGCGGCCCACTCGACAAACGTGTTGTTTATCAGCAGCGTCCCATTCCCCGCAAGCAGCACCGCTCGCGTGAATTCAGCCAACACAGGGTCGCGCGCCAACTCGCCCTCGTTCGCCATCAGCTTCATCTTCTTCAGCCGCGCTCCGAGCTCTCTCGGTCCGCGGATCTGTTCCCGTTCGACTATCTGTTGCACATCGCTCATCAGCCGCTGGCGGTACGGCGCCAGCGCCTCATAATCCAGCGTCACCACTCCAGGGACCGCGGGCAGATCCCCAGATGCCTGAATGAGCCAACGGTCATACGGCGCCGCGTTCTCCGCCTTCAGCAGCGGAGCCACGTGTACCGAGGGATCGAACGCTGCCGTCAGCGAAACCTTCTTCCCTCCGAGCCTGGTCCACAACCGGTCGGGCCCCACCGGCAGTTCGCCCGGTGACAGCACGACGGCCAGCCGCGGCCGGCCCTTGCGCCGTGTCTCCTCATCCAGCACCGGATCGAGCCGTGCGAAGATCTTCGACACCTCGCCGCGCCACTCCGCGTAGTGCGGATTGCGGTTGAGGAAGTCCACCTGATCGAGCGTGAACGTCCTCCGCGGCCAAGTCTTTTCATTGATCCCCATCTTCGCTTCAACCGCGCGAAGCGGCGAGAACAGTGGCTGAAACTCCTCCGGCTCCAGCTTGTCGACCAGTGTGAACAGCCGCTCGTAGTAGCGGATCTCCGCGGGAAACAGAGTCGCGGCGTCCTTGATCTGGTCGAAGAAGAACGTCGAGAACGACGCCGGAATCCGCTCAAATAAGCCTTTCTCGATCAGCGCCCGCAGAGTTGGAGAGGCCATCGCGCGCCCTACACAATCTCGCGGAGCGCCTGGCCCGCCGCTTCGAATTTCACACCCAGCAACTTGGCCGCCGTCGCCGCAACATCAATGTGCGCCACCGGCCGTTCGGTCTCTCCGCGATCCACACCCGCACCGAGCGCGAGCATCCACATATTGCGGCACGATGCGTCGCCCGAGCGGTGGTTCAGAAAGCCGTTGGCCGCGTTGATATCTCCATCGCGACCCAGTTCCGGCAGCACGAGCATTGTGGTCCGATCCTTGTAATTCGGATTCGAGCACACCTCATCCCACAACATTCCCACCAACCGGTCCGTGCGGGTCACGGCCTGTAGATATAGCGAATACGAGCCCCAGTGCGCGACATCCATATCCCAGAAGTTCACGAGCGTTAGCGGCGGCGCGAACTCGCGCATCACTTCGCGCGCGATGAAGAACGTCAGCTCATCGCCCGATGTCGGCGCTTCCGGCCCATGGATGTATTCGACGAGCGCATGGGTCAGCGTCTCGCGCACCTTTCGATCGATCTGCCTCCCTCCTTTAAAGATCGTCCAGCCGACACCTTCATAGCCCTCTTGCAAAATCGTTTCCAGGCGCCGCTGCACATTGGTCCGGTCCGCGACACCGAGACCGTCGCCCCGCGCCACGATGTCCTTCACCGCCTCCAGCAGCAGTTGCTTTGGCAGGACGACATTCGCGCCCGGTCCGGCGGAGGAGCCGATGTTTGAAAAACTCTTGTTCGTACAGATGGCCCAGGCCTCCGCCAGCCCGGCCTTCCTCTGCTGGCGGAAAGCCTCGAAGATTGTCGGCGACGCCGGTGGCTGGAACCCGAAGTCATCGACGCGCTGCCACTGGCCGGTTACAAGAGAGCCCGTCGAGTTGAAGTGCGAGAGCACGCCAAGGTTGCGGCAATCGCGGAAGAAATGTCCCCGCGGCTGCAACTCGGCGAGCCGCGGAATGTTCCGCAGGCCCTCTTTGGTGAACGTTTCGGCATAGCGTACCCCGCCGCCGAAGGTCACCAGGATCACCTTTCGTTTCGCGTCGCTCGGCTCGGCCGCGGGCGCCGCCAGCCGCCCCGCCACAGTGATCCCCGCCGCCTGCAGGAACTGGCGTTTGGAGAGCATCAGTACTCCGTGATCTCGCCGCCCCTAATCTTGCGGCGGATTTGCGGATTCAGCTTCCAACCCGGTTTCGCAGCCTCCGGATTCAGATCGAGAGGCGTGTCGTACCCGGCGAGTATCTCCCCGGTTGGCGAATAATAGGGTCCGATGTCGCAGGCCATCGAGCCCTTCCCTTCCGCTACGAACGTGATCTTCGTAATCAGCTTCGCCGACTTGTAGCCGTACTTCGACGGGTCTATCATACGAAGCGGCGCGCCGTGGCTTGGAGGCAACGGCTTGCCAGCCAGATCCATCGCCATCAGCACTCTCGGATTCGCCATTTCCTGGAGCGACATGTACTCGTACCACTTGTCGGCGCAGTCGATCCGGATCGCCTTCGCACTCTTCGATGGACGGACGATGTCCAACAACGAAGGGAAGCGAAAGCCGCCCCAGGCGGCGCGGGCGCTCCAGCACTGCACGCACTTCATTCGCGAATTTTGCTCGGCATGCGGCAGCTTCCGCAAGTCCGCCACCGTGAACTCCAGGGGCTTTTCGACGAGTCCCGCGATTCGCAATCGCCATTTCGCCGGGTCGATTGGCGGTACGGGATTGAACCACATCTGCCGGAAGCCGAGCGCATCCGGTATGTCGGAAGGCAGCAGCAGCTTCGGCTGCGTCTCCGCGGCAGAGGCCGCCGCGGCGGTTAGAAGAAAGCCTCGCCGCCTCATTGGCGCACCTTCAAATCGAGATGCTTCGTCTCCGCCTGCCGTTTGTCCAACTCCTCTTTCTCCTGTGCCGCAAGGCGCTCATGAAGCTGCCGGGCGGCGGTTGCCTTTGCCGTCTGTCCCAACCGTGAATAAACCCGAAAGAGCCGATATTGGGGGACCGGATTCTTCGGCGCCAGGCGTGCGGCCTTTTCATATTCGACAGCCGCGCCCTGGAAGTTTCGCGAACTCTCGAGGACAGCACCCAACTCAAAATGACTTTCCCAAAAATCAGGGGCGAGCGCAATCGACCGCGTTAACGCTGGCGCATCGGCCGCCGCCTTCCCATAGAGGAAGTGCCCAAGATAATTCCGCGGATGCGCCTTTGCGTACGTCTCAAAGACTCCCTTCACAGCCTGCGTCCGCTCTCCCGCGTGCTCGAGTATCCGGCCGAGAAAGGCCACCGGCTGCTCGGCATCGGGATCGCGGGCGGCCGCGTTCAGGAACGCTCCGACGGCATCTGGAAATCGCCGTTGTCCGTAGTAGGCAACGCCAAGCGAAAGCCATACCTGGGCGCTATCGGGAAACCGCGTTCGCGCCGACTCCAGCACGACCGCCGCCTCGCGGAAATTCTGAGTCCGCAGCAAGACGCCGGCGAGATCCGTGTAGTTGCTCTCCCGGTCCGGCTCCCTGCGAATCGCCTGTTGTAACTGCGTGACCGCCTGGGCGGGGTCAATGGCGCCTTGCGGGGCAAGCAGTAAAAGGAGTTGAAGAAGCATGTTACTCCCCGTTTCCGGCCTTCACAAGCCGGAAACGGGGGCCATTGTTTGGTTGCGATTTGGCCCTAGAAGAGGAGCTTCAGGGCAAACTGAACGTTCCGCGCCGTGCCGGGCAGCGTGGCGCTCAGACGGCCGAAGTTACCCGAGCCCTGCGTGTTCCCGATGGAGCTCACCGCGAAGCGCGGCGTATTCCCCATGTTCAGCCATTCGCTGCGGAACTGCACTCTGAACCGCTCGTTGACCTGGAAAGTCTTGAAGGCCGAGAAGTCCAGAGCCACGATGCCAGGGCCCACGCCGGTCTGTGGACCGAGGTTGCCGCCAGTGCCGGGCGCCGGCGTTTGAAGCGCCGTCACGTCGAACCACTGGTCGGGCGTACGGCCGCTGGCCGGAGCCTGCATCGGATCCTTTCCACTCACAGCGTCCGGACGGCAGCTATTGAACGAGCCGACGCAGTTCTGTGAACGGAAGGTGAACGGCTGACCGGACGACAGCGTGAAGATGCCGTTCGTCTGCCAACCGCCGATGACGGCGTCGGC
Source organism: Acidobacteriota bacterium (assembly GCA_016185425.1). Taxonomy (GTDB): domain Bacteria; phylum Acidobacteriota; class Terriglobia; order Bryobacterales; family Bryobacteraceae. The sequence continues at coordinate 88,176 of JACPNQ010000025.1, forward strand.
GACCTTGCTGGAGCCTGCCCCAAACTTCTTGCCCTTGCCGAACGGCAGGTCGAAGTTGAAGCTCGTCACCGAGCGGTGGCGGATGTCCCAGGCCGCAGCGCCGTATTCGCAACGGAAGCCGCAGTTGATGTCATAGACACCGACGCCGCTGGAGCCCGAGAGGGTGGTGCCGGTGTTGGCGAAGGTGTGCCCCCAGGTGTAGGAGGAGACCATCGTCAATCCGTGCGACATGCGCTTCTCGAATTTCGCCGCGAGGGCGTTGTAGTTCGAGATGCCGAACGTCGAAGTCAGCGACAAGCCGCCGCGCAGATATGGATACAAGCGGCGGGAGTTCACATCGGCGTTCGGTACCGGGCTATTGCGCGCCGTGTTCGGATCCCAGTTGATCAACTGGCGTGTGCCATTGGAGCCGATATAGCTCAGTTCGAGAGCCGAACCCCATCCGAGATCGCGCTGGACTGTGAAGTTCCATTTGGAGACCAGCGGATTGCGGAAGTTGGTGGAAACGCCTCGGAAGCTGATGTTGGCGGGCAGGTTGAACGTATTCAATGGCCAGCCATCGGAGAACCGGTTCAGGAATGGATGCTTGTCCTGGAAGTTGGAGTCCAGGTTGAGGTCCATAATCTGGTTAAACGGAACGCCTTCTCCACGGTTCGGGCTGCCGCCCTGATTTTCCTCACCGCCGTAGAACAAGCCATAGCCGCCGCGAAGGACGAACTTCTGGCTGATCTGGTAGGCGATGCCGATGCGGGGTGCCCAGTCGGTTAGATCCCAGGGGATCAGGTACTTCGACGCGTTGCCGCGATCCACTTTGATTGAGGGGAACGCCTGCGCGAAGTTCGACGGCAGCGGCGCATCCTGGTTCGGCCCTTTCGGGATGACCAGCGTAGCGGTTTCAGGAACATAGTTGGACTGACGCGCGAAACGCTCGCTGATCGGCGAGAAGATTTCATAGCGTATGCCGATGTTCATAGTCAGCCGGCTCGTGAGTTTCCAGTCATCCTGGAAATACCAGGCGTGAGCCGACTTTTCGGACGAGATGAAGTTCGTCGTGGTCAGCCGCGAGTTGCCAGGCAAGCCCAGCAGGAACGCGGCGGCACCGTCACCGGTCTGTCCGGAGTTCTCCGGAATCGAGGTGCGATTCGTCGGGAACGCGAAGTTGCCGCGCGAGGCGGGCACCTGGAAGAACGGGAACTTGATCGGCCGGTATTCGTAGCCGAACTTGAGCGCGTGCTTACCCTTATTAATGGACACGTTCTCAATGAAGTCCCAGACGTTGTTGTATTCCTTGGTCGGCAGCCAGTTGGAACCGCCGAAGGATGAGTAGCCACCCATGTCGATCTGCGGCAGGCCGCCGTTGTCGTTGGTGCTGCCTGTTGGATTCAGACCGCGGATGCCGAAGGCGGCGAACTGGTCGACACCCTGGTTGCCCTGGAAGCGCTGTGTGATCAAGCGGCTGAACGCGGCGCGCGTTTCCGTGAGGAACGTCGGCGACCAGACGCGAGTCCACGAGAGCATCGCGTTGCGGCCCTGATTCTTTTCCGATGCACCGTTGAAGCCGGCGGCATCGAGCGCACCGGGCAGCGGCGGAGCGATGAGCTTGTTCTCTTCCGACCAGCTCAACGACCCGAACAGCGAGTCCTTGTCGGTGAGACGGTGGTCGATACGAACGTCGAACTGATCGTTGTCCTGTTTGGCCGGCGCCGTTGGCAGGTAGTTCGCCCCGGGCAGACGGTCGAGCAGGTTTTGGTTCGGGCTCGGGAAGAGGTCAAGCAGTTTTTTGGCGGCGGGATCGAACCGGGACGCCGGGATCATATTTCCCGGGAACAGGTCGCGGACGATATTGCCATTTGGAGCGGGACGCTGGCTGGCGATGTCATAAATACCGCCAACAGGAATTGCCCGGCCCAGTGCATCGACGCCCGAAGTGGCGCCGCTCAACAGGCTGGAGAAGTCGCCATTGCGGAAGGCCGCTTTCGGAATCGTCAACGGCGCTGTGATGCCGCCGAGTCCGGGTACAACGCCGGAGAGCGACCGTACACGGGTGCCTTGCCAGTCGGCGAACCAGAAGGTCCGGTTCTTGATGACCGGGCCGCCGATCGCTGCGCCGTATTGATTCTGCCGCACGTAGGGACGCGTCGCGCCGGCGCGGTTGCGCTCCCAGGTGTTGGCATTCAATTTGTCGTTTTGCAGGAATTCAAACACGGCACCATGGAGCTGGTTCGTGCCGGATTTGATGGTGATGTTGACAACGCCGCCGGCGCCGCGGCCGTATTCGGCCGAGTAGCCATTGGTGACGACGCGCATTTCGCCGATCGCTTCGACCGAAGGCCCGATGACATAGGCCGACTGGTTGATGAAGTCGATGACGTTCACGTTGTTGTCGACGCCGTTGAGCAGGAAGTTGTTCTGCCCATTGGAACGAACGCCATTGGCGGAGAATCCGCCGCCGGCTGCATCGCGCGCGCCCTGCTCGGCGGGTACGACGCCAGGAGCGAGCGGAGCCAGGAAGGTGAATTTGCGCTGCCCTCCCAGTGGCAGCTCGCTCACCTGCTTGGACTGCATGGTGTTCCCGAGCGTTGTGGTTTCGGTCTGCAGCAACGGAGCTGAGGCCGAGATCTCCACGGACTGTGAAACCTCGCCGACCGTCAGCGCCATGTTCACGCCAATGCGGTCGCCCGAGCCAAGTAAGACTTCGCGCTGCACACCGGTCTTGAAGCCGGGTGCACTGACTTCCACGGTATACGTGCCCGGACGCAGCAGCGTGCGGACGTAGGTTCCGGACGAGTCAGTCGTGGTTTCCTGACGGGTGCCGGTTGCTTTTTCGGTAAGTATGATCTTGGCGCCGGCAACGACGCCGCCAGATGGATCGGTAACAGTGCCGGTAATCGTGCCAAGGTCGCGCTGCGCGAAGAGCGCAGTCGCTGCCAACGACAGGATGGCCAGAATTCGAGTGAAACGTACTCTCATTAACAAATCCCCCTTTTTGGTTGCACGCTCGACTACATGGGCGCGCGGAGATGGCAGGAGTATATCAGAGCGGCAACCCCCTCGCAGCAACTATTGCAACAACTTAACGCGCTTACATTTTTTGGAAGGCGCTCCGGCCCCGGAGTATGGAAAATGGAAGGGAGGAACCCTCTCCCATCCGAATTTCGAACTATTTTTGGCTGCTCTGCGCTCTTGCATCCCAGCCCGCGGCGGGGCCGTTTTTCGTCGACGCGGCGGGCGAGTCCGGCGTGACCGGCATTCCGGTTATGGGCGCGCGCGAGCAGAAGAGATACCTGTTTGAGACCACGGGCGGCGGCGCGGCGATTTTCGACTACGACGGCGACGGACGCAACGACATCCTTTTGGTGAACGGCACCACGTTGGGAGCTACGGACCATCCGCTTCCGCTGCTCTACCGCAACCTGGGTGATGGGCGCTTTGCCGACGTTGCGGCAAAGATCTGGCCGAAGGGCGGCGGATGGGGTCAGGGTGTCTGCGTCGCGGACTACGACAACGACGGACGTCCGGATGTGTTCATCGCACAATACGGTGCCAATCAGCTTTTCCGGAACACGGCGGCGGGGTTCATCAACGTCAGCGCGAAGGCGGGCCTTCCAGCCAATTCGCAACGCTGGGGCGCGGGTTGCGCGTTTGTCGATTATGACCGCGACGGCCGGCTGGATATCTTTGTTTCGAACTACGCCGAGATCGATCCGCGGAATCCACCGAAGCCGGGATCCACGGTGGACTGTCTATGGAAAGGAACGCCGGTTGCTTGTGGTCCGAAGGGTCTGCCGAAAGCGACCAACGTTCTCTATCATCAAAAAGCCGACGGCACGTTTGAAGACGTTTCGTTGAAGGCCGGCATTCGTAAGCCAGGGGCCCGGTGGGGCCTTGGCGTTGTGGCGGCCGACTTCAACAACGATGGGTGGCCCGATATCTATGTTGCCTGCGACCAGACGCCGAGCCTGCTCTATGAGAACCAGCGCGACGGCACATTCGCGGAGCGCGGCCTGGAGGCTGGGGTGGCATTGAATGCAAACGGCCAGACACAGGCCGGCATGGGCGTCGCCGTCACCGACTTCGACGGCAACGGCTTCCTCGATATCGCGAAGACGAATTTCTCGGGTGAACTCCCCTCCCTTTATATGAATAGCGATGGACGCTTTTTTGAAGACGCCGCGGAGAGCGCCGGCCTCGGCGCAAACCTTCTGCTGGGCTGGGGCCTCGCGTTTGTCGATGTGGACGACGATGGGCGCAAGGACCTGCTGATTGTGAATGGCCACGTTTATCCCGAGGTGGAGAAGGCCGGGATGGGCGACCGTTACCGGCAGCGCACGCTGCTGTACCGTAACGAGGGCAACCGGCGATTTCGCGATATTTCTTCTGCCGCCGGGCCGGCATTTGAACCGGTACGCGCTTCGCGGGGACTGGCGGTTGGCGATGTGGACGGCGATGGCCGGCCCGACGCCGTCATCTGGAACCTGGATGAGCCACCCACGCTTCTGATCAATAAGAGGAGGGGCGGAAACTCTGTCAACATCGCGCTTCGGGCGACAAGCGGCAATCGTTCGGCGATCGGCGCGCGGGTTGTTCTTACGTCCGGCGGCGCGAAACAGATGGACGAGTTGCAGAGCGGCGGCAGTTACTTCTCTCATCACTCGCTGACCCTCCATTATGGTCTTGGCACCGCGCGCCAGGCCGATGTGGTTTCCGTGCGCTGGCTGGGCGGAAAACTGCAGGAGTGGAAGGCGCTTCCGGCCAACTCCCTTTGCGTGCTGACGGAGGGCGACGCGCGCACGGCCTGCCGCGCGTACTAAACTGCTAATCGATGAAAGCACACTGGCTGTTCGCCGCCGTGGCCTCATTCGCGCAGGTCGGCGCGCCCCCGGAGTTCCAATCGGACGCGGCGTTCCAAAAGAGCGGTGCGGCCCGATCGGCGGATGGCACGACTCATGCATCGGCGGAGCAGACTCGCATTCATGCCGAGCTGGTCAACCGGCTGCGAAAACTGCCCGGGCATGAGGCCGGGATCCGGCTGCTCGACGGCAAGCTGCTGAGTGCCGCGGAAACATTGTTCCGCAAGCAGCAACAGCCGATCGGCGTTGCGGCGGCGCAGTTTCTGTCCGGCAAGGTGGAAGCAGGAAGCCGCGGGTTTCTCGATGTCGCCGGGCAAGCTCCCGGTGATGCTAAACTGCTCCCGTTTCTCGGGGAGACAATTGGGGCGGCGCCCGCGCTCTTAGATCCAATGGTGGCCGCCATCCGCGTGATTGTGGGCGCAAATCCGCAGCATGCCGAAGGACATTATTATCTGGCACGCGCTTTGCAGCGCCGGTCCGGCTTTTCCGCTGACGAGGTTGTGGCGGAGCTGCGGGCGGCGTCGACGCTCGATCGGACGGACACGCGCGCTCTGCTGGAGCTTGGCCGATTTCTTACCGAGACCGGCAAGCGTGCCGAAGCTATTGCCGCGTTAGAAGCGGTTCTCGATCGCGACCCGTCGATTGCGGCGGCGCATTTCCGGTTGGTGTCGCTGTACCGGGCGAATGGACAACCGGAGAAGGCGGCTGCGCATTTGGCTTCGTTTCGGAAATTGCAGCCGTAGGCGCGGTTTCGACGGGAACCACTTGGAATTGGAGGTCCTCGCCGAGGACGACCTTTTGTGTGATGTAAGGACCGAGGAAGCCTCGGATTTCGAGAATGAGGGCACGGTCGCCGTGCGTGTTGGGCAGTGCGGCGTAGAAGCGCGGCTCGATGTGCGGCGGATAGAGG
>JACPNQ010000028.1 GCA_016185425.1 Acidobacteriota bacterium
GACCTTCTTGATCAGGCCATGAAGCCGGAGGCGTTTGAGGAGGCGCGAAACCTGAGCGCTGTTGAGATGAGGCAGGAACCGGCGCAGCGATTTGTTCTGGAGTCCGCTGATGTTGAACTCGCCCCGCAGGATCGTTTGAAATAAGGTATCGTCATCGGCGTCAAAGAGGTTGAAGCCGGGATAAGAACGGCCCTCCTGGGTAACGGACTGAGAGAGCTTATCGAGTTTGTCCCGCCCATTGCGCGGATCCTCGATGGTGGATAGGAACTCCAGATACCGGCGATTGGCGGCTTCCAGCAGTTCGCGCAAGGCGGGCAGACTGTAGATGGTCTTTTGCATGGGCGCCCACTTGGTTTCTTTGGTCCCGTCACGATGTTCTACCTCACGGTAGTGCTTGAAGAAGGTGAGATCGTTGACCGTGGTCTCGATCCGTAGAATCAGACTGAACTTGTCGTAGAGCTTCAACGATACCGGTCCCATCGTATGTTTGATCCGCGTTCCTTCGATGCGGATGTTGTAGCGGTTGCCGGCCTCGCCCTCAAACTGCGCGCTGAGCTTCTTGCCCAGGAACGTGGCGATGTTGTCCGGCTTCACCGTATGAATTGCCGTCCGGGTGAGGGCTCCATAGATCGCCGCCAGGTCGGCCTGCCGCTTGAACACGACGTCGGTGGCGTACTCGCATTGATCCACACTCCAGTGATACTGGACGCCGAAGTCGCGGTGGATCGGACAGTAGGTGCGGGCAAACTGATCCAGTTTGCCGTGTAGCCTTTTGATCTCCAGCCCGTTGGCCAACTGTTGCGCCCGTTTCCAATCGGCAATCTCGACGAAGGCATTATCCATCAGTTTGTAGGGAATGTTCTGCCGACGCAGACTGGCAGCTAGCCAGTTGTGCCCATTGCAATAGATTTGCAGCCGGCACGGCAGCCAGGTGGGAACCCGGACGTAGCACAACCCCAGTTCCTCGTCGATGAAATAGAAGTAATAATGGAGGCACTTGCCATCGTCCGTCCGCAGATAGGTTTTGCCCGTTGTCTTGTCGTGCCAGGGCTTGTAGGTTGAGCACGGCTCCATGGCGGACAGAATACAGATCAAACCAGGGTGTTCGCCGCGCTTAGCCAGTGACCGCTTCACCAGATCTTCTTTGCGAATGTTTCGTTTTCGGATGAACTCGATCTCGATCCCGGCGACCGCCGCCAACCGCTCCGCGTTCTCACGCAGACGGTCCCGGAACGGCTCGGCGAACTTTGGGTAATCGAAAATCCTCACCTGCTTGGCGTACAAATACGAGGTCATTCCATCGGCGTAGCAGATTTTGGGTAGCGTGCCGAAAATCAGCACCCGATCCCAACACCCCAGCACACCTGCAATCTGATCCTTAAGCCGCTCCGTCAGTAGTTCGACGCCCATCTCCGCATCATATCCGGACCTGTTTGGTTCCGGCTATGCCGGGTTAGGCTGATAACAAACCGCGCCCCGCTCCTACTGCTTCCAATCGCGGCATTCCTCGCCGTATTCCCGGCCGGCATCGATTCCTGGTATCAGCAGGACGACTTCGCGCATCTCAAACTCGCGGCGGGCACCTCGCTGACCGATCTGCCAGCCATGATGCTCCGTCCCATCGCGCAGGGTACATTCCGGCCGCTGAGCGAGCGCCCTTTTTACTGGCTGCTCTATCATCTCGCAGGCCTGGATGCCGCGCCAGCCCGCGTCTTCTGCTTTGTTCTGCAAGCGGCAAACTGTGGCCTCCTCGCGCTCTTCACGAAGAGACTCACCGGCTCCATCCCAATCGCCGCATTCGCAGCATCGGCGTGGGCCGTGCACCCATCGCTCGCACTGCCAATGACGTGGGTTGCGGCCACGAATCAGCTTATGTGGGCCTTTTGCGTCCTGGTCTGCCTTTACTGCTTTGTGCGATATTGTGATCACGGCGGTAAGTGGATGCTCGCCGGCGCCTGGGTAAGTTACTTACTCGGCTTCGGAGTTCTCGAATCGAACATTGCCGTGGCGGGCCTGGTCGTCCTGTACGCACTGTTTCGGAACCGCTCGTGTCTCTTTCAGGCCCTGCTCTTCGCAATCCCAGCCGTCACCTTTTCCGCCGCACACCTACTGTTCATTCCGAAATCCAACGGCGGAGCGTACACCATCCATCTCGGCACCGGAATCCTCCACGCCTCGTGGAGATACTGGGAATGGCTATGGCGCATGCGGCCGCAAGACTTCGGACTCGGCGGCAGCCCCTGGGAAAGCGCGTCGGTGGGAGTGGTGATGCTGGCCGTCTGTGCCGCTCTCATCGCAGCCCCGCGCAGCCGTCGCCTCTCGTTGTTCGGACTCGGGTGGATCGTCGTCAGCCTGTCTCCCTTCCTGCCCTTCCAAGCACACGTAACGGAGTACTACCTCGCCGTTCCGGCCATCGGCATCGCTATTCTGTTCGCCGCTGGCTGGTCGAGCTATCCCGTCCCAACGTCCGCGGTCTTCGCGGTCTACCTCGCACTCAACGTGCCCTTAGCCTACAAATACGCCGCGGCGAATGCCGCACGCGGGAAGGATATGGAGGCGCTCATGCTCGGCGTCGGCGAGGCGCAGAAGTTGCACCCCGGCAGTACTCTCCTGCTCAAGGATGTCAACGATGCGCTCCTCTGGAGCGGCATCTACGACACCCCGTTCTCGCTGGTCGGCGCGCCGGCAACGAAGCTCACTCCCGAATCGGCAAAAACGCTCACCCCATATCCCGGCCTCTTCCGGGCGGATGACTATACTCTCCCGCCCGCTGAAATCGCCAAACTCCACAGCGCCGCCCGCCTTGAAATATATCGTGTATCCAGTCGCAAATTAATCAAAGCAACCACTGACACGGCCCCTCCCCAGATACAACTGGGAAGCCGCAAATTCGACTCCTATCTCGGTCCCCAATGGTACGCCGCCGAAGACGGATTCCGTTGGATGCCGTCGCGAGCAACCGCGGAGATGGAGGGCCGCGGTGAAACGCTCATCATCCGTGGCTTCTGTCTTGTCGAGCAACTCAGCGCCCGTCCCCACCTCGAAATCTCCGCAAAATGGAATGACACGAGCCTGGGAACCAGCCGGATTGCAACCTGCCCCCAACAATTCACACTGACGTTCCCGCTGCCCCAGAACCGCTCAACCCGCGGCACCGTCACAATCGAAGTAGCCCCGCTGACCCGCATCCCCTCTGACCAACGCGACCTTGGCCTCGCCGTAAGCCTCCTGGAAATCCGCTAAAAAACACAGCGGCCACGCCCCCGATAGGGAAGCGTGGCCGCTGTAACCAAAACCAGAGACTGGTTTAGTAGTCCATGTGTCCCGGACCGTGATCGCCACCGGCTGGAGCGGCAGACTTCTTCTCCGGAATCTCGCAGATCATCGCTTCCGTCGTCAGCATCAGGGCGCTGATCGAAGAGGCGTTTTGCATCGCCGACCGGGTCACCTTCGCCGGGTCGATAACACCGGCGGCCACCAGGTCCTCGTACTCCGACGTCGCGGCGTTGAAGCCGTAGTTGGAGTTCTTGTTGCCGCGGACCTTCTCGATGATGATCGCGCCCTCATAACCGGCATTGCCGGAGATCTGGCGGATCGGCTCTTCACAGGCGCGGCGGATGATATCGATACCGATCTGCTCGTCGCCGTCGGACTTGATGCCCTTCAGCGCAACGGCCGCGCGCAACAGCGCGATGCCGCCGCCGGGAACGATGCCCTCTTCAACGGCCGCACGGGTGGCGTGCAGCGCGTCTTCCACGCGGGCCTTCTTTTCCTTCATTTCGGTTTCGGTCGCGGCGCCAACCTTGATCACCGCAACACCGCCGGCCAGCTTCGCCAGGCGTTCCTGCAGCTTTTCGCGGTCGTAGTCGGACGTCGTCTCTTCGATCTGCGCGCGGAGCTGCTTGATGCGGCCGGAGATGGTCCCTTCGATGCCGGCGCCGTCGATGATCGTCGTGTTGTCCTTGTCGACTGTGACGCGCTTCGCGCGGCCCAGGTCTTCCAGGCGTACGCCCTCCAGCTTGATGCCGGTCTCTTCCATGATCGACTGGCCGCCGGTCAGGATCGCGATATCTTCCAACATCGCCTTGCGGCGGTCGCCGAAGCCGGGAGCCTTCACAGCGCAGGCGTTCAGGGTGCCGCGCAGCTTGTTGACGACCAGGGTCGCCAGCGCTTCGCCTTCCACTTCCTCGGCGATGATGAGGAGCGGGCGGCCGGAACGGGCGATCTGCTCGAGCAGCGGCAGAAGGTCCTTCATGTTGCTGATCTTCTTCTCGTGGATCAGGATGTAGGGCTCTTCCAGCACAGCTTCCATACGGTCCGGATCGGAGATGAAGTACGGCGAGAGATAGCCGCGGTCGAACTGCATGCCTTCCACGGTGTTCAGCTCGGTGTTCATCGTCTTGGACTCTTCCACCGTGATCACGCCGTCCTTGCCGACCTTCCGCATCGCTTCCGCGATGATGTGGCCGATCGTCGAGTCGCCGTTGGCCGAAATCGTGCCAACCTGCGCGATCTTCTCGTCGCTCTCCACCTTCGTCGACATCTTCAGCACTTCTTCGGTCACCAGGCCGACGGCCTTCTCGATGCCGCGCTTCAGCGCCATCGGGTTTGCGCCCGCCGCAACCGCCTTCACGCCTTCCCGGAAGATCGCCTGCGCCAGAATCGTCGCCGTTGTCGTGCCGTCACCGGCAACGTCCGAAGTCTTCGAGGCGACTTCGCGGACCATCTGCGCGCCCATGTTCTCGAGCGGGTCCTTCAGCTCCACTTCCTTCGCGACGGTAACGCCGTCTTTCGTGATGGTCGGGCCACCGAACTTCTTCTCGAGGACCACGTTCCGGCCCTTGGGACCGAGGGTGACCTTCACCGCTTCGGCCAACTGATTCACACCGCGCAGAATTGCCTGACGGGAATTCTCGCTATAAACAATCTGTTTTGCAGCCATGAGTCTTTCGATACCTCCTTGAAACTTATCTCTACGTTAGGCAATCACCGCGAGAACTTCGTCTTCGCGCATGATCAGATACTCGTTGCCGTCAATCTTGATGTCGCTGCCGGAGTATTTGCCGAAAAGGATGCGGTTGCCGACTTCCAGCTCGAGAGCGGAAAACTCGCCCTTGTCGTTTCGCTTTCCCTTGCCGATGGCGACAACTTCGCCTTCCTGCGGCTTCTCCTTCGCCGTATCAGGGATGATGATGCCGCCCTGAACCTGCTCGCTTTCTTCGAGCCGCTTCACAACGATGCGGTCGTAGAGGGGACGAATTTTCATTATGTGACCTCCAGGTACTTTCTTGCTGTTGGTAAAGGAACTGATGGACTCTAGATCCTGTATGGGGGCTCACGGCGGCTAACGGAAAATACGCCGCGAGCAAGAGCACGGGTGTGCGCCCTTGAATATTATTAGCACACTCTCGCGAGGAGTGATAAAAAAATGATCCATCTCCAAGAAACAAAACAAAATAAAAATGTTGCATTCGCCGCTATCCACCGCTATCTTCCTCATTTGTGAGTGGCAGACGCTCAGATTTTTGTGAGTGTATGACACTTGCGGCCCTGCGGCGCACCCTTTATCATTGCTCCAATGCGTACCCTACTCGCTGTCCTGGTCGCCATTCCTGCCCTGTCCGCCCCGCCCCCGCTAACCAGCGACACCATCTTCGACTGGCGCACGCCCGGAGCCCCTCAAATCTCCCCCGATGGCCGCCGTGTCGTTTACACGCTCGAATCCGCCGACCGCTTCGCCGACGCCTTCCATTCCAACTTGTGGATCGTTTCCGTCGATGGGAAGGATCACCGGCCCCTCACCAGCGGGAAGTGGAAGGATACGTTGCCCCGATGGTCGCCTGACGGCACAAAGCTCGCCTACGTCTCCACGCGCGCGGGCAAGCCGCAGATCTTCGTGCGCTGGATGGACACCGGCGCTGAAGCCAGGATCACTGACGTCGAAAATGCCCCTTCTGCCCTTAGTTGGTCGCCTGATGGCGAATGGCTTGCCTTTCTTACGCGCGTCCCCGCGAAAGCGGCGTGGTCCATCACCATGCCAAAAGCGCCCGCCGGATCAACCTGGGCCGATCCGCCCATCGTCGAAACCCGCCTGAAGTGGCGTGCCGACGGGCTAGCCGGCATCGGCCAGCGGCCGCTCGGCTTCGCCCATGTATTCGTCGTGCCCGTCACCGGCGGCGCACCACGCCAAATCACAGACGGCGACTTCGAGCACGGCGGCGAACCCGCCTGGATGCCCGATGGCAAGAGTCTGGTCGTGCATGCAGCCCGCCGCGCCGATGCCGACACTACCCTCTATGCCGAGGACATCTGGCGCTTCCCGCTCGATGGCGGCAAGCCGGTCCAACTCACAGCGGTGAATGGAACCGAAACGAACCCGGCCGTCTCGCCGGATGGCCGGTACATCGCCTTCACCGGCTTCGCCGACAAGGGCAATGCGTCCCACAACAACAATCTATACGTGATGAACGCCGATGGCAGCGGAATGCGCCAATTGGGAAAAGAGCTTGATCGCAGTTACTCCGCCCCGGTCTGGGAGGAGGGGTCTCGCACTCTCCTCGCCGCGGTCGAAGATTCCGGCCGCTCCCACCTCTATCGTGTCCCCGTCGACGGCCCCGCCGCCGCCCTCACCACCGGCAATGGCCGCTATGCCACAGCCTATGCAAACGCCGAAGTCTTTTCCGTCTCGAAGGGCGGCCAGGTCGCTATCACCTACTCCTCTCCGGCGGAACCGAAGGACGTGGTCACCTTCCAGCCGGGAGGACCCGTCCGGAAGCTCACGGCTTCGAACGCCGGCCTTCTTTCCGGAAGAGCCATCGGCAAAGTGGAGGACATCTCCTGGAAGAGCTTCGATGGCAAGAAGATGCAGGGCTGGCTCATATACCCGCCCGGCTTCGACCCATCGAAAAAATACCCCCTTATCCTGGACATCCACGGCGGGCCCCACGCAATGTACGGCGTCGAGTTCAACCAACAGATGCAGATCTTCGCCGGGCGCGGGTTCGTCGTCTTCTATGCCAACCCGCGCGGCTCCACCGGCTACGGCGAGGACTTCGGCAACATCATTCATGGCAACTATCCCGGCGACGACTTCAAGGACCTTATGACCGGCGTCGACACCGTGCTCGCCAAGGGCTTCGTCGACCCGAAGAAACTGTGCGTCACCGGCGGCAGCGGCGGTGGCCTCCTCACCGCCTGGACGGTCACGCAAACCGGACGCTTCGCGGCCGCCGTCTCGCAGTACCCAGTAACGAATTGGATCACCCAAACCGGCTCGAGCGACATCGGCTTGATAATGATGCGCTGGATGAAGGCCGCGCCCTGGGAGAATCCCCAGCAGTACATCTCCCATTCGCCGGTCTTCTTCGCCGACAAGGTAACCACGCCAACCATGGTGCTCACTGGAGAAGAGGACTGGCGCACGCCCATCGGCCAAAGCGAGGAGTTCTACTTCGCGCTAAAGGCGCGCAAAGTGGAGACGGTGCTCGTACGAGTGCCGAAAGAGCCGCACGGCATTCGTGGCGCCTACCCCTCCCACCGTGTCGCCAAGATCGAGCACATCCTAAGCTGGATGGAGCGCTTCACCCGCTAGCCCTTATGAGCCGATACGCCGCGCAACCTCCGAGTTGCGCGGCGTATGAATCTGCTCCCAGGACTGGCCGGTCCTTCGTTCCTCTCCCCGGAACAAATCGGCGAAGCTGGCGGAGCTTCCCTGCTCCGCGCTCGCTTCTCCATCCTGCCCATTGGCAGGTGGACTTGGTCGCCCGACAACTTCCAGCAATTGATAGTCCAAATCGAGTACGTCCGCCCATAGACGGTATTGACGGTAATGTGAGTAAAGTTTACTTGGTAAATCCGCCAAGCTACCGGAGCCGCCAAGTGCCGGAATAGAGGTTCACCTTACCCGGTCGTAAGAAGCCGGCCAAGGTGACATTAGTATGACGAGCGAGGTCGACCGAGAGGGTGGTCGGTGCGCCAATCGCGGCCACAAAAGGAATCCCGGCACGCGCGGCCTTATGAACCAGCTCAAACCCAGCCCTTCCGCTCAGTAGCAAGCCCGCTTGTTCGAGTGGCAACAGCTTCTGCCCGAATGCCCAGCCGATCAGCTTATCCACCGCATTGTGCCGTCCGACGTCCTCGCGGACAGCGACCAGTGTGCCCACCGAATTGAACAGAGCGGCGGCATGTACGGCCCCCGTCTCCTGGAAATGCCCTTGTTTGGATTCAAGCAAGGCCGGCAGCATGGAGAGGACTTCATAGGTCATGCGAAAGCCCCGATCCTCGAGCGCGGGAGTGACCGGCAAATCGGGTGAGCCGCAAAACCCGCAGGCCGCTGTCGCCGCTCTTTGCCGCCCGAGGTCGAGGTCGACATGCGGCGCCAGCGCCACTCGCACCCGGCCCTCTTCCAGGCAATCGACCATCTCGACATCGGCCGCTGACTCGACACGGCCTTCGCTGAACAGCAGCCCGAGAGCAAGTTCCTCATCGTGCCCCGGCGAGCGGAGTGTTATTCCCCACGACGCTGTACGGCGCTGGTCTTTGAAGGAGTGTTCGATCAGGATTTCGAGCGGCGCCTCCTCGGCGAGCCAGTCGTCCTCGGCCTTACGTTCGCCGCCCGCCCATCGTTCGACGGGTACCCGCCGCGGCATCTAGCCCCGCAACGTTTCGAGCAGAGTGACAGCCTTTTGGATGTCCTCCACATGCGACAGCTTGGCTTGGTGCCGGTCGTCCATGTCCTGGTCGAGCGAGACCTCGCGCTCGATCGTCAGCGCGCCCGTGTAGCCGATCTCCTTAAGAGTGTCGACGAAGGCGCCCATTCCCACCGACCCCTCGCCCAGGGGCATCTCAGTCCCGAGCGACTCGGGCTTCGATTTGTCGGGCCAATTGCCGTCCTTGCAGTGAACCGAGACCACCTGCTTGCCGACCAGCTTCAGCGCCGAGATCGGCTCGCTTGTCCCGTAGAGGATCAGGTTGGCGGGGTCGAAGTTGAGCTTCAGGTTCGGCCGCGCGACGTCCTCCAGGAAGTGAAGGAGCGTCTCGGCCGGCTCCTGACCGGTTTCAAGCGCGAAGGTGACACCCTTGCCGGCACAGTAGTCACAGATGCGGCGAACCATATCGCGGACTGGAGCGTAGTCCGGGGCCGCATGGTCTTCCGGCACGAAGCCGATGTGGCAGGCAAAAATCGGGACCCCGATCGCGGCGGTCATGTCGATGACTTCGTAAGTGCGCTTCTCCCGCGCCTCACGCGTGGCAGGTGGGATGAAGCCGACTGTGGATTGCACGGTCGGGATGTCGGCGTAGCTCTCGCCGTCGTAAGCGGCGAACACCGCGGTGATGGTCAAGTCCTCGTCCGCAAGAGCCTTCCGGTAGACGTCGCCGAGCCCGGTAAGCGGCACAGCACCCGTGAATCCCAGGTGTCCGCAGCGCAGCCCGAGGGCCTTGACGGCGCGGATCATCTTGAGGGGTTCGTGATCTCCCCAGAACATCAAACCGACTTCGAGTGGACGCAGTGTGGCCATGACCCAACCAGTCTCGCAACGGGTTAGAGAATGTGCAACTGGCGGCTCTCGAGTTTGAGAAGGCGCTCCTTGGTGGGGAGTCCACCGCCGAAGCCAGTGAGCTTTCCGTTGCTCCCGATGACGCGATGACACGGGATGACGATCGGGATCGGATTGGCGCCGTTGGCGGCTCCGACCGCTCGGATGGCCGCCGGCTTCCCGATCTGCCTGGCGATGGCACCGTAAGTCGTGGTTTCGCCGTACGGGATGGTCAGCAGCGCTCGCCAGACGCTCTGCTGGAACGGCGTCCCTTCCGGCGCGAGGGCAAGATTGAACTCCGTCAGCTTGCCCGCGAAGTAGGCCTTGAGCTGTTCGATCGCCTCGCGGAAGGGCAGACGATCGACGACCCACGCTTGTTCCTGTTCGCCGTGGAAGCGGATGATGTGGAGAGCGTCGCGGTCACCGGCGAGGACGAGGGGACCGATCGGCGTCTCCAGGCGCCAACAGGCCAGCGGCGTCACTTCGACTTAGCCTTGTCGATGACAGCCTCCGCCTGGTCGGCCAGGTCGCGGACTTTGGCGGCAGCCTTGTCGACGTAGGGCTCGGCGTCGGCTGCCAGGTCCTTGGCCTTCTCCTCAACCACTTCGAGCGCGGCTTTGGCTAACGTTTCGACCTTCTCGGCCAAGTCCTTGGCGGACTCGGCAACTTTTTGGGCGGCGTCCTTTACTTCTTCGTTCATGGCAATTTGAGTGTACCCATTCCCACGGGGATAAGATATTGGCAGGAACTCTATGCCCTGCCTTCGCCCTCACTGGGTTTTGACCGCCGGTGTGTCGGCGGCTGTCGCCATTCTGGCGCAGACCGTGCCGCCGCGTGTGGATTTCGCCCGGGATATTCAGCCGATCCTCGCCACGTCGTGTCAGGGTTGCCATGGGGCGAAGGTCCAGTTGGGCCAGCTTCGTCTTGATGCCAAAGCTACTTCGGCAAAAGCCATCGTTCCCGGTAAGAGCGCCGAGAGCACCCTCTATCAGCGGGTCGCCGGGACTTCCGATCAGGCCAGGATGCCGATGGGCGCGAAGCCCCTCCCGGCGGAGCAGATTGACCTGATCAAACGCTGGATCGACGAGGGCGCGGAGTGGCCTGAGGCGATGGGCGCGAAGACGGTTGAAATTCAGAAGCACTGGGCCTACGTGCCGCCGGTGAAGGCGCCGTTGCCCGCCGTCAAGAACGGCGCCTGGGCCGCGGGCGCGATCGACCGATTCATTCTGGCGAAGCTCGAAGGCGAAGGCCTTGCGCCATCGCCAGAGGCGGAGAAGACCACCTTGTTGCGACGCTTGCACCTTGACCTTACTGGCTTGCCCCCTACGCCGGAAGAGGTCGATACCTTACTTACCGATACGAGCGCGAAGGCGTATGAGAAGGCCGTCGACCGGCTACTCGCCTCGCCGCATTATGGCGAGAAGTGGGCTCGGCCATGGCTTGATGCGGCGCGGTACGCCGACTCCGACGGCTACGAGAAAGACAAATCTCGCGAAGTCTGGTTCTGGCGCGACTGGGTGATCAACGCGCTCAACAAGGACATGGGCTACGACCAGTTCCTCACCGAGCAACTTGCCGGCGACCTGCTGCCCAACGCGACCCAGGAGCAGCGCGTGGCGACGGGTTTTCTGCGCAACTCGATGGTCAACGAAGAAGGCGGCATCGATCCAGAGCAGTTCCGTATGGAAGCGATGTTCGACCGCATGGATGCGGTGGGCAAGTCGATGCTTGGCATCACGATCCAGTGCGCCCAATGCCACAACCATAAGTACGACCCGCTGACGCAGGAGGAGTACTACAAGCTCTTCGCCTTCCTGAACAACTCCCACGAGGCGAATGCCGCGGTGTACACGCCCGCCGAGCAGCAGAAGCGCGCCGAAATCCTCGCGAAGATCCGCGAAACCGAGCAGGGGCTGCAGCACCGCACGCCCGATTGGCAGGCGCGCATGGCGGCCTGGGAATCGAGGATTCGCGCAAAACAACCCAAGTGGGAAGTGCTCGCTCCCGACGTAGACGACATCGCAACGGGCGGTCAGAAATACAGCCAGATGAAGGACGGCTCCGTGTTGGCCGGCGGCTATGCCCCGACCAAGTTCAAGCCGCAGTTCACGCTGCGCACGAAGATGCGGAACATCCGCGCGATTCGGCTGGAGTTGATGAACGACCCGAACCTGCCGATGAACGGGCCCGGGCGTTCGATCCTGGGCACGGCGGCGTTGACGGAGTTCGAGGTGATGGCTTCGCCGGCCGGCGTGAAGGACGCCAAGCCGGTAAAGATAAAGATCGCGAAGGCGACGGCGGATGTGAATCCGCCGGAGACGCAGATCGCGAGTACGTTCTGGGATAAGACCAACCGGCGCCGCGTGACCGGACCGATTGAGTTTGCCATCGACGGCATTGATGAGACGGCGTGGGGCACGGACCTCGGTCCTGGCCGCCGCAATCAGCCGCGGCAGGCGGTGTTTGTTTTTGCCGAACCGGTGGACTTCCCGGACGGCGCTGTCTTGGACGTGTACCTCTCGCAGCGGCATGGCGGCTGGAACAGCGACGACAACATGAATTACAACCTCGGCCGGTTCCGGCTGGCGGTGACCGGCGTGGCCGATGCCGAGGCCGACCCGCTTCCTGCGAACAACGTCTTCGCCGCCTGGCGGCAGACGGTGCCGGAGTGGCGGCAGGCGAACGACGAAATCGAACATCTTTGGCGCGAGTACCCGGAAGGCACGACGCAGTTGGTCATGAACGAGCGCGCCGAGATGCGCGAGACGCACCTGTTGCTGCGCGGCGACTTCCTGAAGCCCGGCAAGACGGTCATGCCGGGAACGCCGGCGTTCCTCAACCCATCGCCTCCAGGTGCGGAGACGAACCGGCTGACGCTGGCGAAGTGGATGACCGACCGGCAGGCGCCGACCGTCGCGCGGTCGATCGTCAACCGGATCTGGCAGTCCTACTTCGGCACCGGCATTGTGGCGACTTCCGAAGACCTGGGCAAGCAGGCTGAGACGCCTTCGCACAAGGAGCTGCTGGACTGGCTGGCCTTGGACCTGATGGAGAACGGCTGGAGCCTGAAGAAGCTGCACAAAGAGATTGTGATGAGCAACACCTACCGGCAGTCGTCGAAGGTGACCGAAGAGCTGTACTCGAAGGACCCTTACAACCGGCTGCTGGCGCGCGGCCCGCGGTTCCGCGTGGACGCCGAGATTGTGCGGGACATCGCGCTTTCGGCGAGCGGACTGTTGAACGCGAAGGTTGGCGGCCCGAGCGTGTATCCGCCGGCGCCGGAGTTCCTGTTCCAGGCACCGGCGAGTTACGGGCCGAAGAACTGGTATGAAGAGAAGGGGCCGAACCGATACCGGCGCGGGCTGTACACGTTCCGGTTCCGGAGCGTGCCGTATCCGATGCTGCAGGCGTTCGATGCGCCTAACGGCGACATGAGCTGCGTGCGCCGAAGCCGCTCCAACACGCCACTACAGGCGCTGACGACGTTGAATGAGCCGCTGTTCCTGGAGACTGCGCGGGCGTTGGCGTTGAAGACCGTGCGCGAGGGCGGCGCTTCCGACAAAGAGCGGCTACTGTTTGCCTTTCGCCGCGTCTTGTCGCGCGCGCCTTCGGACAAGGAGACCGATATGCTGCTGACGCTGCTGGCGAAGCAGAGTAACAAGAGTGCGGAGGCGGCTTGGGAACTGGCTGCGGCGGATCCAAAGAATCCGCCTGCTTTGCCATCTGGCGTAACGCCGGGCCGATTGGCCGGCTGGACCGCGTTGAGCCGGGTTCTGTTGAACCTCGACGAGGCGATTACGAAGGAGTAAGTCATGGGCAACCTCATTGCACGGCGATGGTTTATGGAACAGTGCGGCGTTGGCATGGGCGCGTTGGCACTGCCCGCGTTGCTCGGGGCGGCGACGGACCCGATGGCGCCGAAACAGCCGCATCATGCGGCGAAGGCGAAGAACGTCATTTACCTCTTCATGGCCGGAGGGCCGAGCCATATCGAGTTGTTTGACAACAAGCCCGCGCTGGCGAAGTTCGACGGCACGCTGCCGCCGGCCGATCTCCTGAAGGGCTATCGAGCGGCGTTCATCAACCCGAACTCGAAGCTGTTGGGCCCGAAGTTCACGTTCGCCAGGCATGGGCAGGCGGCCACGGAGATCTCCGAGCTGTTGCCGCACACGGCGGGCATTGTCGATGACATCTGCGTCGTGAAGTCGATGGTGAGCGATGCGTTCAACCATGCGCCGGCGCAGTTGCTGATGAACACGGGCTCGATGCAGTTCGGGCGGCCATCGATGGGCGCTTGGTCGGTATACGGGCTTGGCAACGAGTCGAAAGACCTCCCGGCTTTCGTTGTGTTTTCGAGCGGCGCGAAGGGGCCGAGCGGCGGCAACTCGTGCTGGGGTTCGGGCTTCCTGCCGACGGTGTATCAGGGCGTGCAGTTCCGCAATTCGGGTGACCCCGTGTTGTATCTGTCGAATCCGCGCGGCGTGGACGCGGAGACGCAGAGGGAATCGCTCGATACGATTCAGGCGATGAATCGCGAGCGGTTGCAAGCGACGGGCGATCCGGAGATTGCGACGCGGATCAGCTCGTTCGAGATGGCTTATCGGATGCAAAGTTCAGCACCCGAGCTGATGGACCTGTCGAAGGAATCGAAGGCCACGTTGGATATGTATGGTATTGAGCCGGGTAAGCCGAGCTTTGCCTATAACTGTTTGCTGGCACGGCGGCTGGTGGAGCGCGGCGTGCGATTTGTGCAGCTCTATCACGAGGCCTGGGACCAGCATGGATCGCTGGTGAGCGGACTGAAGAAGAATTGCAAGGATACGGACCAGGCCGCGGCGGCGCTGGTCAGGGATTTGAAGCAGCGCGGCTTGTTGAAGGACACGCTGGTCATCTGGGGCGGCGAGTTCGGCCGGACCCCGATGGTACAAGGCGGCAACGACGGCCGCGATCATCATCCGAATGCGTTCACGATGTGGCTCGCCGGCGGCGGTACGAAGCCGGGCATGGCGCTGGGCGAATCGGACGACCTAGGGTTCAATGTTATCAAGGACAAGGTGCATGTGCATGATTTACATGCGACTTGTCTGCACTTACTCGGCTTTGACCATCGTAAGTTGACTTACCGGTTCCAGGGCCGCGATTTCCGGCTGACCGATGTGCATGGGAACGTTGTTGAGAAGATGCTGGCTTAGAGCGAGATCAGCTCGTCCCATTCGAAGGCGTATCCGAGGGCGCGTTTGACGGCGCGGTGTTTTGCATTCGAAAGAGTTCCAATCCTTTCCGTTAGAGCTGTGACCGGCACCGGACGGATATTGTCGAGCGTGGCTACGCTCCTGACTTGCAAGCCTTCGTTCCGGCCGAGGGGAACTTCTGTCGGGAGACCTCGAATACGGGTGGTTACTTCGGCAGCGGCGACCTTGGTTAAGTAGCCGTATGACCTATTGCGCGATAGCAGGAGCACTGGACGGCGACCGGCGGGCAAAGGCAACGAAGCCCACCAGATCTCGTATTGCTTCATTCAGCAGGCGCTTCCTTCGGCTCCCAAGGCAGCGGATCGTCCCAATCGCCGCCATCGACAAATTCCTGCGGCTCGCGGCGGTATGCTTCCTCCATCCGATCGAATTCGCTGCGAAGGAGCGCTTCTTTTATGGCTCGCCGGATGAACTTGGTTCGGGCCCGACTGGCTGGCGGGGCGACCTCGTTGAGCTGGGCCATGGTCTCGTCGTCGAGTTGTACCAGGACGCTCTTCATATACGTGAGTATATAGAGGACGAACGGGTGTGCGCAAGGTTATGGTGCAGCTCATCCCACCTCCGGCTCCGTCCGCATACCGTCACACGAGTTCGGAAGACAGTCTGTTTATTTTCAATGCGTTGTGGTGCTACTTCGTCGTTTCGTTCGTGGGTCGTTCGCCCGGACACCGAAGGAGGTATGTCCAGATTCGCGCGTGGCGGTAGAGGCTTTTTCCTGACCAACAGCGTTCTCGCCGGCCGAAGCGGCGTTCCGCGCGGTCGCAGCGAGTCCTGGAGTTGCACTCCGACGACTGCTTTCCCTCGACGGTCATGGGGCCTTTGGACCCGGCATCGTTACGGCTGGCTATCTCGCCAAATAACCTTCCAGGTTGCCCGCACCGCCGACGAAGCCGGTGTCGGCTACGTCCTCATTTTTATGACGGTAACCAAATAAATTCCGGAACGTTCGGGAAGCCCTCTCAAAAGATGAATTTCAGGCCGAACTGGAGCTGGCGTCCGGTAGCCTGGGCGCCGCTCATTTTTCCGAATTCCGGATTGTTGTCGTTGCATGCCGAGCCGGGCGTACGGCCGATGCAGGTCATGGAGGGACTGTTGGAGCTGGGCAGGCTGAAGGTTGGGGTGTTGGTGA
Organism: Acidobacteriota bacterium; assembly: GCA_016185425.1. Classification (GTDB taxonomy): domain Bacteria; phylum Acidobacteriota; class Terriglobia; order Bryobacterales; family Bryobacteraceae. Next base: position 15,918 of record JACPNQ010000028.1, read on the forward strand.
GATTGAAAGCCTCGGCGCGGAACTGGAGGCGCATGGTTTCCGTGAAGGCGACTTGTTTGAAGAGGGAGAAGTCGAAATTGACGGATCCGGGGCCTCGGGCTACACGGCGCGCGGAATCACCGAACAACTGAATGGGAGCGCCGGTGTTACTGGGCACCGTGCCCGGGACGCGGAAGGCAGCCGCATTGAAGAACAGATCCGGGCCGCGCCCGTTCTGGACCTGAATGGGTTCGCCTTTGACGCGATCGGGCACATTGAAAGTGTTGAAGATGGGAGGCAGACGATTGGTGCGGATATCGGTGGGGAAGCCGCCGCGGAGGGTGGTGATGCCGTTAACCTGCCAGCCACCGAGTACGGCGTCGACAGCGCGGTTGCTGCTCAGCCAGCGTCTGCCAGCACCCCATGGCAATTCATAGCCATAGCTGATGTTGAATATGTGGGCTACGTCGATGGGCGCCAATCCTTTCTCCCGGGACAGATTGTAGGCGTCCAGGGCGATGGAAGTTCCTCCGTTCTGCGTGAAAGCGCTGGGCCCGGAGCCGCCCTCCTCCATGTTCTTCTGCCACGTGTAATTCGCCAAAAAGTTCAGTCCGTTCCGATGGCGCTTTTCGACGCGAAGATTGAAGGCGTTGTAATTCGATTTTGCCTTCGAGAACGTGGGAATGACGGTGCCATTGACCATGGGGTACGGACGGAGGCGCTGCACGTTTCGGCCATCGAGGGCGTACTCGAAGGGCACCTGATTCACGTTGATGAACAGAGTGGCCAGGTCACGGCCCCGGGCGCCCTGGTAGGACGTTTCGATGAGCCATGCTTCGGCGGGCTGGAACTGGATCGAGAAGTTGTACTGCTCGAGTTTGGGGAAGCGGGCGTCATGGAATCCCTGTGAGCGGATGGTGCGGGTTAGCGGAGAAGTGGCGCTATACCCCTCGAGCGTAATAGCTGTGGGGCCGGTTTCGACAGGAGAATTGATAGTGTAAGGTGGCGCGACGGTACGCGACGCGCTGACAACGGGTGCGACGAGCGCGGGCGTGTTTGGGTTGTTACCGGCGATCTGCGTCACCTCCTGGTTCTGATCGCGGAGACCATAGAAGATTCCGTAGCCACCGCGGAGCACCCAGCGGCGGCGCATCTGATAAGCAAAGCCGATTCGAGGCCCGATGTTGTTGTGGTCGCCGTCGACGATGGCGCGGGTGTACCCATCTTTCCCGGGAACGGCGAAGCGGGTTTTGTCGAGATCGAAAAGACCGCCGCGGTCGCGGATGTCGATGGGCTGGGTGTACAAGTCGTAGCGCAGTCCGAGGTTCAAGGTCAGATGTTTCGTCAACTTCCAATCGTCCTGGAAGAATGCGCCGAAATAGACATCGGCCTGCCGGCCCCAGTCGAGCATCTGGGTGCCCTGGATGAGACTGGGGAAGCCCATTAGGTAGTCGGCAAAGGGAGCGCCGGAGCCCGGCGTGTCGCTGCTGGAAGAGAAGATCGACCCGAAGATGAACTGTCCGAAAAATGGGTTGCCGCGGAGGTTGTCGTAGCGATTGCGGCGAAGATCCGCGCCGATCTTCATGCCGTGGCTCCCGCGGTTGACGGAGATGGTGTCGGCAAAGTGGAAGCGGTTTTCGTAGTTCAGGTCGCTCGAGCCGCCACCCCAACCGTCGAACTGCGTGGAGCCGGTGCCTTCGCCGGAGAAGTTGAAGGCGATGGATGGGAACCCTTTCACGGGGAAGGGGAAGAGAGCGACTTTGTTCTCGAGCGCGAATTTGACGCCATCGTTGACGCCATCGACGAGGCGGCTGCCGTTGTGCCGCGTGTAGCCAGCGCGGAACTCATTAACGACGGTGGAAGAAAAGAGGTGCGTGTCACTGAGAACCGACTGGAAGATGTCGCGGTAAAGGGTGTTGCTGCCGCCAATGAATCCGTCGAATGAGCCCGGCTGGGGCGTGGTCTGGTTGCTTTTCGACACGCGTCCGAAGAGGTTGTTGTTGGCAGTGACGGCGTGATCGATCCGGACGTCCCACTGATCCTGATCGAAGCCGCGCGGAATCTGGCGGAAAAAATTCCGCGACTGGGCGCCGGCCGCGCCGAAGTTGGCGGAGGGGATGAGCCGCAAGACGGCGGCGGCGGAGGCGTTGATACGCGAGGCAGGAATGGTGGCATTCGTAAATGGCGTGCCGATTACGGTGCCATTCGCGGCGAGCCGTCGTGAGGCCGGGTCAAAGATCGGAGTGCGGAGAGAGGATAGGTCGCCTCCGCGAATGGAGTCAGGGGGGACGCTGCCGATGCTGGAGGCGGATGCGGTGCGCTGGCGGGTTCCCTGGAAGTCGCCGAAGAAGAACGTTTTGTTGCGGATAATGCGGCCACCGAGAACTCCGCCATACTGGTTCTGGCGGAAAGCGGCACGAGGCAGTCCGGCGGCGTTGGTGAAGAAATTATTCGCGTCCAGCTTGTCGTTGCGGAGGAACTCGAATAGCGAGCCGTGCCAGGCGTTGGTTCCGCTCTTAATGGTGGCGCTGATGACGGCGCCGGCGGCGTGGCCGAACTCAGCGGAGAATGAGTTGGTCTTGACCTTGAATTCCTGCACCGCGTCCACGCTTGGCTGGTAAGCAATTCCGTTGCGGCCGATGGAGCCGGCGGTGACGGTGGTGTTGTTGTCGGCGCCATCGAGGAGGACTTCATTGGACGAGAATCTCCCTCCGCCAGCGATGAAAGGCAGATTGGTGCCCATGCCGGTGACGGGCGTGGTGTTGCCGGCGAGCAGGCCGAGGGCGAACGGGTTACGGCCGTTGAGCGGCAACTCCAGGATCTTCTTGTTTTCGATGACCTGACCTAGCGACGATGTGTCAGCCTCCAGCAGCGGCGTGGACTCGGTGACCTGTACGGTTTCGACGACATCGCCGGGAGTGAGCGTTAGCCGGACTGTGGCGTTCTGGTCGACCTGCAGTGTGAAAGAGGCGATGGTGGCGCGCTTGAAACCGGTGGCTTGTACGGAGATGGAGTACTCACCGGCCGGCAGGAACGTGGCTAGAAACTCGCCGCGCGGGCCTGCGGAGCCGGTACGAGACAGGCCGGTGGACTTGTTCGCAACCGTTACCGCGGCGTTGGGCACGACGGCCTGCGTACTGTCCTCGGCGATGACGCTAATGGTGCCCGTGGCTGTCTGCGCGGCGGCGGATAGAGCGGCTAGCGCGGAAAGGGCGAGAAATGAGAGCGAGCGGCGCATGGGGTTTGTTCCTGATTAGACGGCAGCGGGATCATATCGAAATCGGCATGGGGAGGTCAAAGCGATCCCTTCGCCAAATGTTTTTGGCGCGAGTGCCTCAATCGTGGATTTCGGATTGGCGCTGTTGGAGGAAACGGCGGACGGCGGGATCTCTTTCGAGGCCGATGGCTATTTCGTAGGCTTGGCGGGCTTCGCCCTTGGCACCCGTTCGGGCGAGGAGAGCCGCTTTTGCGGCCCAGTAGGGCTGGTACTGGTCCAGGCGGGGATCGGTGGGCAATATGGCTAGGGCTGCGCCGGGGCCGGCCGTTTCGGCGATCGCCAAAGCCCGGTTGATAGCAACTACAGGGGACTGTGTCAGCGCGTATAGGGCGTCGTAGAGCTGGACGACCTGCGGCCAGTTGGGTGTGTTGGTTTGAACCCGGTGGACATGGGCGGATTGGAGCGCGCCTTCCAATTGAAAACGTCCGATGTTGCCGAGTTGGCTGGCGCGGTGGAGAAGGGATTCGGCTTCCGCGATCTGTTGCTTGTTCCAGAGCGCGGGATTTTGCTGGGCCAGGGGGATATAGTCGCTGTTCTCCGCACGGCGTGCGTGGCGGCGGGCCTCGGCGTGGAGCATTAGCGCCAGGAGTCCCAGCGGTTCCGGTTCGTTTGGCAGGAGTTCGGTCAGAAGACGGGCCAGGAAGAGCGCTTCGTCGGGGAGGCCGGACGGGTCGGTCCAGGCATCGGCGAAGGAAGCGTAGACGGCATCGAGCACGGCGTCCAGGCGGCCCGGAAGTTCCTCCCGCTCCGGCACGCGGAAGGGGATGCCGGCCTGGCGGATCTTTTCTTTGGCGCGGACGAGTCGCTTGCTCATGGCGGCGGGCGACATGAGAAATGCCGACGCGACGGCCTTGGCGTCGAGACCCAGCACCACTTGCAGCATCAGGGGGGCGCGGATCGCCTCCTCAATGGCCGGGTGGGCGCAGGTGAAGAGTAACGCCAGGCGTTGATCGGGGATGTCGGCCGCCGATTCGCTAGAGGCGAATTCGAGACCTTCCTGGCGCTGGCGCGTGCGCGCCTGGTCGATCGCCTTGCGGCGGGCAACGGTGAGGATCCAGGCTTCCGGGTTGGTTGGAACGCCCTTCGTTGGCCAGTCCGTGAGCGCGGCGGCGAACGCTTCGGATAAAGCGTCCTCCGCCGCGGCAACGTCGCGGGTGCGGGCGGCGAGGAAGGCGACCAGCTTGCCGTAGCTGCGGCGCGCTACGTCTTCCGCCGTCGCGGTTGGGCTCACGACGGCATGCACCAGCTTGGACGTACTTCGACCGTCCCGTGGCTGGCGCCGGGACAGCGAGCGGCCCAGGAGAGAGCGGCGTCGAGATCGGGCACGTCGATGAGATAGTAGCCGCCGAGCTGCTCTTTGGAATCGATGAAAGGACCGTCGAGCACCTGGGTCTTGCCGTTGGCGACTTTGACCGTTGTGGAAGTCGTGCTGGGCTGGAGGCGGTGCGAGCCTACCCGTATGCCGGCGCTGTTGAGGGCTTCCGTGAAGGCACCGTAGGCGGCCTGGGCTTGTTCCTGTTCGGCCTGGCTCATCTTGGCCCAGCCGGACTCTTCGGAATAGATCAGCAAAAAGTATTGCATTGGGTTCTCCGTCATTCGATTGTAGGCAACAGATTCTGCTGCCACTCCAATGACGGACGGCGCCCCAGCCATTTGGACGGAGGCGCCGAAAATATTTTTGCCTACTGCAGGCGGAAGTTAACCTCAACTTTCGCGGCAACGATAACGGGTGTGTCGTCTTTTGTGGCCGGCGAGAATCGCCACTGGCTTACGGCGATGACGGCGTTCTGGTCGAGGCCGGGATCGAGCGAGCGGAGGACCTCAACCTTTTGGGCCCTCCCTTCCGTATTGATCTCCATCGATAAGAGGACGCTACCCGTTATGCCGGCATCGCGCGCAGCCTGCGTGTATTCGGGTTCGACTTTATGGACGACTCGCGGCGGCGTGACTCCCGGGTCACCAATCTTATGTACCTTCCCCTCCTGCGCATGGAGGAGGGCGACACCGGAGGCGAGCGTTGCGGTGGCGAGGAGGAGCGAGAGGCGGAATCGGCGCGTGATGGCAACGCGCGAAATAGCTGGATTGAGGATGGCCTCCAAGCGCGTTTCGAGCGGTGCGGTGTTGCTCATGGCGACGGCAGCGGCAGGTACACTGTGGCAGTCGCGGGCAATTTCGACGAGGTGGGTGGCGTACTCGGCGGGGTCGATACCGTTCCGGAGGACGAGGTCATCACAGGCCTGTTCGCGCTCGGCGGCGGCACGGCGGGCGGCGTACCAGGCGAGAGGTTGGAACCAGAGAAAGGCGCAGACGATTTGTACGAAGAGCTGCGCGATCGTATCGCGGCGCGCGATGTGGGCTTCTTCATGGAGCAACACGCTCGCTCGTATCGCAGGGAGCCACCCGGTGGCTGATGCGGGGAGGAGGATTTCCGGGTTGAACAAGCCGAAGGTAAGAGGGACGGAGACGCGGTGGCGATTGTAGTGGAGCAGGGCAAAGGAGAGCAGCAGGCGGAGAAGGAGCAGCGTCGTGACGGTGTACCAAAGAGGAGCCAAAAAGTCGATAGACGCGGCGGCGGCGGCGGTTCGCGCGGTGACTTCGATGGCACCGATGCTGTCCGGTGCGAAGGTGTCCACGGGCAGCGTCGCGAGCAGCCATGCGGCGGGCACCGCGGCGAAGGCCAGCATCCAGACGGCGTGGCGCTGCGCGGCGGACGCGCGGCGCATGAGCGTATTGACAAAGGCCGCGACGGTGAAGAAGAGCGTGGATTTGAGGGCGAGTTCGATCATTGGGCTTTGGCCTTTTCGATGATTTTGGAGAGCCGGTCAATCTGCTGGGGCGTGAGCTTCTGTTTGGTGGAGCCGAGGAGCGAGACGGCCGCCTGGGCGGCGGAACCGTCAAAGAATGTATCGAGGAGATGACGCATGGCGGATGCGCGGGCCACTTTTACGGGCGTGGTGGCGGTATAGAGGTATTTTCCGGCGTGCTCTTCATGGACGACGGCGCCCTTGTCCTCGAGTATGCGGAGCGTGGTGCGTACGGCGGTGTAGCTGGGAGGATCCGGGATAGCGGTGTGGATCTCCGCGGCGGTGGCTCTTTCCAAGCGGAAAAGGGTGTCCATGATCTGGCGTTCGCGGCGGCTTAAATGGACCGTAGTCATTCCTATGACCCGACGGTACCACAACTTGTCCGTTCGCGATGTTAATTTCTTGGCATAGATGCCAAGTTTTTGGCATACGTCAGGCCGGCCGGCCCCGTATAGGCGGATTGGGGGCGGATGAGGCGGCCATCGCGCAGTTGTTCCAGGCAGTGTGCGGTCCACCCAAGGACGCGGCCGGCAGCGAAGGTTGGCGTGAAAAGCTCGACGGGGAGACCGAGACCGTGGAGGAGGAGAGCGGTATAGAACTCGACGTTGGTATCGAGGCGGCGGTCCGGTTTGTATTCGCGGAGGAGGCGCAACGCGGTGGCCTCGACGTGGCGGGCGAGCGCGTAGAGTTTCCGGTCACCGGCCGTATTGTAGAAGCGTTCAGCGGCCGCGGCGAGCACGTCGGCGCGCGGGTCGCGGACCCGGTAGATGCGATGGCCGAAGCCCATAAGGCGTTCCCCGGCGGCGAGTTTGGCGCGGAGAAAGGGCTCGGCGTTTTCCGGTGTGGCGATGTCGAAGACCATCTGGAGGGCGGGTCCGGGAGCGCCGCCGTGAAGAGGGCCTTTGAGAGCGCCGATGGCTCCGGCGATGGCGGAGATTAGGTCCGAATGCGTCGAGATAATAACGCGCGCGGCGAACGTGGAAGCGTTGAGGCCGTGGTCGCAGACGGTGTTCAGGTAGGTTTCGAGCGCCCTGGCGGTTTCCGGAGGCGGTTCCGTTCCCGTTAGCTGGTGGAGGAAGTGGGCGGCGTGGTTTATGTCGGTTCGTACGGGCACGGGCGGCTGATTGTGGAGGAGTCGCCAGTAGGTCCCGATGATGGTCGGGAAGGCGGCGACGGCTTTGGCGGTATCCGCTTCGCCTTCGAGGCTGAGCGTTCCGGCAGCCATGCGGAGCGCATCAATGGGCGGTGTTCGCGCCGCCGCACATGCTTCCAGCAGGTGAAGCGCCGCGTCCGGGATTGCTCGATGTCTGGCGAGATCGTGCGTGTTGAGGAAGAGCCGCGCGACCTCTTCGAAACTGGCGCGAGGGGCGAGATCCTCGACGGCGTATCCGGCGAGCGTGAGTTGGCCGGCCTCACCATCGACGTGGCTGAGGCGGGTGGAAGCGGCGACGACTCCGTCTAGTCCTTGGGTGGTCACTCTTCCAGGGTTTGGCGATTTGCATGTATTGTCAATATTGATTATGGAATCAACCTATTACCTGGGCGCCAAGGAGGCCGCGGAGGCACTGGGGGTTTCGATGGCGACGCTTTATGCATATACAAGCCGAGGCCAATTGCGATCCGAGCCGGTTCCGCAGAGACCCCGGGAGCGGCGGTATTTGCGGGCGGATGTCGCCAGGCTGGGGGAGAGGAAGGAAGCGCGGCGGGACCCGGCGAAGGCCGCTGCGCGGGGGCTGCATTGGGGGAGCGCAGTGTTGGAATCGGGGATCACATTGATCCATGAAGGGCGGCTCTACTACCGGGGGAAGGATGCGGTGGAGTTTGCGGAGCGGGCGACGCTGGAGCAGGCGGCGGCGCTGCTTTGGGAAGGAGACTTCGATTTTCGCGACGCGGTAACGGTTGGACGGTTGGCGGGGAATGAGGCGATCACGCGGTTCCAGATGGCGCTGCCGGCGGCGGGTGCTTTGGACGAGGCTTCCTATGACTTGCGTCCGGCCGGAGTGCGCCGGACTGGGGCGCGCATATTACGGCTGCTAACGGCGGTGGCGGCCGGGCGGGAGGGTAAGGGTCCGATTCATAAGTCGTTGGCGGAGGCTTGGGGGGCGGAGGGCGAGGCGATCCGGACGGCACTGGTACTTTGCGCGGACCATGAGTTGAATGCCTCGGCATTTACCGCGCGGTGCGCCGCGTCGGCGGGGGCGACGCCTTATGATGTCGTGTCGGCGGCGCTGGCGACTTTGAAGGGGCGGCGGCATGGGGGAGAGACGGAGCGGGTTGCGGCGCTGTTTGACGAGGCGGGCAGCGCGCGGGCGGCGTTGGGGCGGCGATTGCGAATGGGCGAAAGATTGCCGGGGTTCGGGCATCCGCTGTATCCGGCCGGCGACCCGCGTGCGGGGCTTTTGCTACGGCTCGCGGAACAGCGCGGGAGCCGGCGGGAATGGAAACTGGCGCGAGGGCTGATGAGCGCGGCGGCCGAGCTTGTGGAGGAGAAACCGAATTTGGATTTTGGGTTGGTGGCGATGGCGCGGGCTTATGGATTGCCGGCGGAGGCGCCGATCGTCTTGTTTGCGTTGGGGCGGACGGTGGGGTGGATTGCTCATGCGATGGAACAATACGCGACCGGGGAGTTGATACGGCCGCGGGCGAATTACACAGGGCCAGCGCCGGAGACCAGTTTGCCCGAGCGGAAGGTGTAGCGAACGTTGGCAAGGGCACGGATATCCTTGGCCGGGTTGGCGGAGAGGACGACAATATCGGCGATCATGCCCTTCGCGAGTTTGCCGAGATCGTTTTCGCGGTGGAATTGTTTGGCGGGGTTGGTAGTCAGAGAGGCGAGGATTTGAGGAAAGGTCATGCCGGCTTTGGACATGAGCACGTATTCTTCGGTGGGATCGTATTCGACTGCACCGAGGTCATTGCCGAAGAGGGTTGTACCGTTGGCGGTATGCCACGATTTGAGTTCCGCGGTTGCCGTGGCGACGGCGGATTGCTGGGCGGAGACGCGGCCGTGACGCATGATGTGTTTCCAGACGGTAAGTGTGGGGATCAGGGGAACGTTGGCGTCCTTCATTGTTTTGACGGTCTTGTCGTCCCAGGGGGAATAGGGTGTTGTGTGGGCGATGATGTCGACACCGGCGCGGAGCGAGGCGAGAATGTCGGCGGTGTCGCTGGGGTGAACGAAGACGGGCTTGTTCGCGCGGTGAGCTTCGGCGACGGCGGCGCGGATAGCGTCCTCTGGGATGCGGCGCTGGAGATGGACTTTAATTGCGTCGGCACCTTCGGCTATCAGTTTTTGCGAGGCTTCGGCGGCTTGAACAGGTGTAGCCACTTCGGGGCCGGGATTGTACATATTGCCGAGGAAGCGAAGGACGTTGGCCGGAGGCATGGCTCCGGGCGCGAGGAGAGCTTCGCCGGTTGTGAATATGCGAGGGCCGGAGACTTCGCCAGATTCGATGCGTGTGCGGATGGCGCGAGTGTTTTGGCCTTTTGAGCCGAGGTCGAAGACGGTGGTGAAGCCGAAGCGGGTGGTCATGTCCTCAAGCTGACGGGCGAGTTCGGCGGCAGGGAGCGTCGCGGCGTTCTCCCATTTCAATTCGAAAAAGTGGACGTGAGAGTTCCAGAAGCCGGCTGTGATGGTGGTGTTTTTGCAGTCGATGGTTCTTGCGGTTTTGGGGATCGGCACGGCGCTTTTCCTGCCGAGAGCAGAGATGCGTCCGTTGTCGATGACGATGACGCCATCGGGGATGGGAGGTTGGGCGGGATCGGCGTAGATGGTGCCGCCGACCAGGGCGAGTTGCTGGCTGAACGCGGGAGTGGCGACGAGGATCAGTTGGAGCAGCCGCATTGGGATCGATTTCAACATTTTGAATCATTCGATGGAGGGACTTGACTTCGGGGTGACGGAGGGAATGGAGTGGGGCCATGCAATGCCTCGGGCGGTCCGTGATCTTTCTACTTGCTTCGATGGGAATGGCGGTTGCGCAGACCAATGCGGGCGCGATCACTGGAACGATAACCGATCAGCAGGCCGCGGCAATGGCAGGCGTGAAGGTGACCGCGACCAATCTCGCGACGAACGTGCAGCAGAGTTCGACGACGAGCAACGCCGGCGTGTACGCGTTGCCGGCGTTGGAACCAGGGTCCTATCGACTGACGGCGGAGGCGGCTGGATTTAACAAGCTGGTGCGGGGGCCGATCCGGGTTGTCACCTCGACGACCGTGAATCTTGATTTAGAGATGCCGGTGGGAAATACGACGGTGGAGGTGACGGTGACGGCGGAGGCGCCGCTGGTGCAGGAGGCGACTTCGACGATCGCGTACTCAGTGAATCAGAAGCAGATCGATGAGTTGCCGCTGGCGAACCAGAGCGCGCTGCAGGTGATGTCGCTGCTGCCGGGGATCGTTGGTGAGCCGGGGAGTGAAGCGGCGGCGGTGACGACGGGATATGTGACGCCGGGGGGAGGGTTGTCGGTGTCGGGCGGACGTATGGGGTCGACGCAGTACATGGCGGATGGGGTGTCGAACACGAGCCAGTTTCTGGGGCGGATCTCGCAGTCGTTCAGTTCGGACGCGATTGCGGAGGTGTCGGTGCAGCAGAACTCCTACAGCGCGGAGTATGGGCGCGTGGGCGGCGGCGTGGTGAATATGACGACGAAGTCCGGGACGAACCAGTTGCACGGGACGCTGTTTTCGTTCAGCCAGAACGATATTTTGAATGCGGCTCCGTACCGGAACACGTTCGATCGAAAAGGCATGGTGCGCTACTGGCGCGGGGGAGTGGATGTCGGCGGGCCGGTGATGATTCCGAAAATCTATGACGGCCGGAACCGGACGTTCTTCTTCGCGGGGTTTGAACCGCTCCGGCAGTATACGCAGAGCAGCGGGTTTGCGCGAGTGGCGACAGACGCGGAACGAGAGGGTGATTTTTCGCAGTCCGTGTATAACACGGCGACGAACCAGAAGATCTATGTTTTCCGCCAGTTTGAGTACAACCTGTCGGGAACCGGATTGACGAATCAGCGGATTGTGCTGCCTGCGAATACGGCGTATCCGCAGTTTCCGAACAACGTGATTCCGAAGAATCTGATCTCGCCGATCGGGCAGAAGGTGCTGAAGCTGCAGCCGATGCCGAACATGCCATTGAATGCGTTAGGGCAGAACTATTCGGTGTTCCGGAACGTGCGGAATACGGACAACCGGTTCTTGGTGAAAGCGGACCAGGTGATCAGGAGCAACAACCGCATGTCGTTCCGCGTGGCGCAGGTGCCGGTGCACGGGGAGCGTTATTTCATGGGCGGGCTGATTGAGCAGGTGCCGACGGATACGAGTACGGGGACGAACCTGGCGTTTACCGATACGCACACGTGGGGCGGGAACAAGGTGAACGAATTCCGGGCGGGATTCAACCGGTCGAGCATTACGCGGCGCGAGAAGAATTCCCAGTTAGAGCAAGACTACTTCGCGCAGTTCGGATTCCCGTCCGTTTTGAAGAAGGGGTTTCCGACGTTGAGCACGGGCGATAGCCAGGTGCAGAGCTTTGGGAGCAGCGTTGGGAATTATGAGATTGACAACTTCTTTCAAGTTACAGACATCGTGAATTACACGCGCGGGAAGCATAACATCAAAACCGGATTTGAGTTTCAGGCGCCACAGCAGAACCTGATCGACTACGCGAATGTGGGCGGGAGCTGGAGCTTCAATTCGAGCATGACGAATATCGGCTCCGGCAGTACGGCGGCGGTGTTGGGAATCCCCAATGCGCAGACGGGATTTGGGATTGCATCGCTGCTGCTGGCTTACCCGAACTCGGTGAGCATGGCGCCGGCGGTGATTCCGTATCAGTACCGGTGGAAGTATTACGCGGGCTTTTTGCAGGACGACTTCAAAGCGGCGCGGCGGCTGACGTTGAACCTGGGCGTGCGGTACCAGGTGGAGGTGCCCCGGTCGGAGAAGCATCACAATCAGGGCTATTTCGTACCTGGGACGGTGACGACGTCGACTGGCGCGCAGGCCGGCGGATACTTGCAGTTGAACGGATTGGGCGGGGCGATCAATACGCTGTGGCCGACGCGGTATAACAACTGGGAACCGCGAATCGGGTTTGCGTACCGGCTGCCGAAGCTGGTGCCAGGGTTGAGCGTGCTGCGCGGCGGATACGCGATTACACACACGCCGACGACCGGGCTGTTCCGCATACCGATTCCGGATCTGAGCCCGAGGGCGGCGGCGCTGGCGGCGAATGGATCGGCGAACGGCGGGTATGTGCAGATGGATAATTTCCCGCTCGTGATTCCGAATAGGGGATTCAGTTTTCCCTCCGGCGGGAAGGTTGTCGATCTGACCAATGTGCAGACGGTCTATAACCTGAATCCGAATGTGACGATTCCCTATGTGCAGCAGTGGAATTTCGGGTTGGGCTGGCAGTGGGGAAACAACTACGGCCTGGAGATGAATTACGTGGGGAACAAGGGTACGAAGCTGTTCGGACCTTCGTCGCTGTACAACACGATCAATCTTCCGGTTTACGCGCAGCAATATTTGGCTGGTGTGAATATGGCGGAACGGGTTCCCAATCCGGCGGGACTGCAGGATCAGAACGGAAATCCGATCACCGTCGCGCGGCAGGATCTGCTACGCGGGATTCCGACGATGAGCAGTATCGGCGATCCGCTGGCGCAGGGGTACAACTCGAGCTATAACGCGCTGCAGATGAACTTCGTGAAGCGGTTCACGCATGGAGTGCAGTTCAACATCAATTACACGTGGATGAAGTCGACGGATAATTCGTCATGCGACGGGCAGTTCTGCAACGACAACATTCAGAACTGGGGCGTCGGCTTCCCGCAGTTGCGAGGCGGAAGCAGGAGACTGGAGCATTCGATTTCGGTCTACGACATTCCGAGCGTGTTCCGGTTCAACTACAACTGGGATCTGCCGGCGGGAAGAGGGAAATTGTTGGGGCGGAATGCGCCGTCGTGGCTGAACCAGTTTGTGGGGAATTGGAAGATGAGCGGAACGGGGTCGGCATCGAGCGGGCTGCCACTGCAGGCGTTGTTGGGAAACACGGCGGGATTCCCGGACGACGTGGGGCAGATTCGACCGAATATCGTGCCGGGGGTGAACGCGGTGATGCCGGGGTGGCGAGAGAACGTAAACAATCCGGCGACGCAGAGGGCGCCCTATGTGAATTCGCTGGCCGTGTTTACGCCACCGGCGTTTCTCACGACGGGGACAGCGACGCGGGTGCTGGACAACATTCGGATGCCGCACACGGTGACTTATAACATGGCGATTCTGAAAGAGTTCTACATCAAAGAACAGATGCGCTTCGCCTTCCGCGCGGAGTTGTATGGGGCGTTTAATCATCCGTATTTCCAGACGAACGGGAATAACTTCACCGTGTATCAAAACCTGGATTACTCGAAGGTCAGCGCGGCGAACAACTTTACGCCAGCGGTGACTTCGGCAAATGTGAATCCGGCTTATGCGGATATCGGGGCGAACATTGGCGGGACGCGGCGAATTCAGTTGGGCTTGAAGTTCTACTTCTGATCGGCGGGGGTGAGGTCGCGGTAGGTGACGATGTCGATGCCGTGGGGTTGTTCGTGGCGGACTTCGGCATGGATGAGGACTTGGAAGTACTTCGGGAGGGGGCCGCTGATCTTGCGCCGGAGCGCCTCGAGATGTTCGGCGCTGGAAACGAATTCCGCCGCGGCCTGCGTGCCCCAGGTGTTGACACCCTGGAGAAAGAGCACGCGGCGGTTTTGAGTTTTGCCGGGGAGAAGGGTTATCAAGGCATAGGACTGGCCGCGTTGATCGTCGTCGGGGGCGACGTACTCCTTCGCTTCGCCGGGGCGTGGTTTTAGATTGAAGATTCGTCCGGAGAGGGCTTTGGTGTCGAAGGCAAAGTGGGTGTAGGGGTCGAGTTCACCGGCGACGCTACGGAAGCGGTAGGAACCTAAGACGATGACGTTTTCGTCCTTAAGATCTTGCCAGCGGAGCAGATCCGCACGGACGATGCGGAGGGGCCAGCGGTTGCGAACGAATAGGTTAGAGACGCGTTCGAGACCGATCGCTTCGCCGACGCCGGTATAGAGGCGGGATGGGCGGCGGATGAGCGAGTTTGACAGGGGCCACTCGGGGACCTTAGCTCGAGCCTGCATCTCGGTTTCGTCGTTGACGGAGACGTCGCGGAGATAGAGGCCATTCCCACCGCTGGTGAAATAGGGCGTGCCGAGGGCGATGGTCGTCACTTGGGCGGGGTCTATAAAGGTTGACCAGACGGGAAGGGCCGCGGAGTTAGGGGTGGGAGATTGGATGCGGAAGTAGAGGGCGGTGGCCGCGATGCCGAGGATGAGTCCGGCCGCGAGCAGGACCCAGGGCGGCGGGACGGGGCGGGCTGGAGGCGGCTCGGTTGGAATGTGAACCGTGGTGAAATGCGCGATGTAGGCGCCGCGGGGGAGGTCGATGCGGATGGAATCTGAGCGGCCGGCGGAGGCGTAGTACTCGGCGAGGCGTTTGCGGAGGAGGGAGGCCTGCGTGCGGACGATGGAGTCGGCGGCGGAGTCGAAGCCGTCACCGCGGTCGAAGACTTCGGAGGCGATACGGTTTTCTTTTAAGGAGGCGAGGTCGCCATCCAGGGTGCGGAGAACGATGTGGCGAAGAAATTGCTGGACGCGCACAGCGCCCTTGAAGGAGTCGCTGGAGAGGACACGATCGAGAGCCTCGGTGACAACAGCACGAGCAGGTGGGGCGGGAGCCTCGGGATTTCGTACTGTTTCGAGGGTGCCGGAAGCCATTTTCGGGCGTTAAATCTCCGTTAATTGGCCTTTGCCAATCTTCGCGGGGGTGGTAAACCTGAGGGTAACATGATTGCCCCCATGTTTCGGGCATGAGGAGCGCGCATGTACAGGGAGGTCCGCTATGAGCGTTTTCGGGCGGCTAATGGCGCTTTGGATGATGTTGTGCGCAGGAGCATGGGCGCAGACGACTACGGGAACGATTACCGGCACAGTGACCGATTCCGCGGGCGCGATGGTGGGCGCGGCAACTGTGAAGCTGGTGAACACCGGGACCGGGCTGGCACAGACGGCGGATTCCGGAGAGAACGGGAACTATGTTTTCCCGCTTGTGCAGCCGGGGAATTACGAGATTTCGATTGAAAAGGTGGGGTTCCAGCGCTTCGTGCGGACGTTTACGCTGGCGGTGACGCAGCAAGCGCGCATTGACGCCCAGTTGGCGGTGGGGCAGGTGAGCGAGTCGGTGCAAGTGAGCGCGGCGGCAGTTGTGTTGGAGACAGACACGTCGAATTTGGGGCAGGTAATCACCAATCGTCAGGTAGTGGACTTGCCATTGAATGGGCGGAATCCTTTCGCGCTGGCGGCTTTGACGCCAGGCGTGACGCCGCTCGCAAGTTTCGGTGCGGGAGTTGTGGGAGCGAGGGGAGCGGCGCAGTCGGCCGGAGCGAACAACTTTTTGGCGAATGGGGGGATGACGGGGTCGAATGAGATCTTGCTCGACGGGATTCCGATCACGGTTTGTTGCCAGGGACAGCCCGCACTGATTCCGACGATTGATACGACTGAGGAGTTCAAGGTGCAGACGAATACGTCGCCGGCGGAGTTCGGGCGGACATCGGGCGGGATCTTGAATATTGTGACCAAGAGCGGGACGAACCGTTTTCATGGCACAGCATACGAGTTCTTCCGGAACGAGAAACTGGATGCGGCGAACTTCTTTGTGAATCGGGCAGGGACGAATCCGATTCCCGGCCGCGACGACCGGCGGACACCGCTGCGGTATAACCAGTACGGCGCATCGGCCGGCGGGCCGGTGGTGGTGCCGAAGGTCTACAACGGCAAGGACAAGACATTTTTCTTTGCGAACTTTGAGATTGTGAATTTGCGCAGGTCGCTATTCCGGACGTTCAGCGTGCCGACGTTGTTGATGCGGACGGGAAATCTGACCGAGGGGCCGTCGGACGTGTACGATCCGGCGACGACGAGGCCGAATCCGGATGCGGCGGGACGTTATTTGCGGACGCCATTCCCGGGGAAGATCATTCCGGCGGCGCGGTTGAACAACGTGGGACAGAACATATTGAAGTTGTATCCGGCGCCGCAGCGGGCGGGCGTGGTGAACAATCTGGATTCGGTGGCAAGCTCGCGGGATGACGATAAGCAGTTGAGCTTCCGGTTCGACCACAACTTTTCTGAGCGGAACCGGTTATTCGGGCGGTATAGCCGCCTATGGAACGACCACTATGAACCGAACTATTGGAACAGCGTGTCGTCGCCGGCGGGGTTCAACCAGTTCATCAAGAGCCATACGCTGGTGCTGGACCAGATCTCGACGATCCGTCCGACGCTGGTTTTGAATTTACGGTACGGATTTGCGCGGCAGAGGAATTTCCGCGATCCGTATTCGTTGGGGACGGATTTGGGGGCGCTGGGGTTCTCCCAGCTCTACACGCAGCAGGTGCAGGAGCGGTTCCTGCCGGCGATTTCGATCAACGGGTTCAATGGCAACGATGAGACGGGCAATCAGCGGTTCACGCGGTATTCGCATACCCTAGCGGCAGCGCTATCGATCGTAAGGTCGTCGCACAACATCAAGCTGGGTTGGGATGGGCGCGTATTCCTGGATCACAATGCGAGCCTGGGCACGCCGGGCGGCAGCTATTCCTTCGGAACGACGTTTACCTCGGGGCCCGATCCGCTTACGGGGGTGCCGGGCGGGCAGGCGCCATTTTCGAGCTTCGGGTCGTATTTATTAGGGTTGCCGACGGGAGGGTCGTTGACCTACTCCGATGCGACATCGCAGCAGGGCTTCTATCATGCGGTGTATGTGCAGGACGACTGGAAGGTAACGCGCAAGCTGACGCTGAATATCGGGCTGCGGTGGGAGATGGAGACGGGTCCGACCGAGCGTTACAACCGCCTGGCGACGATTGATCCTAACGTAACATCGCCGCTGGCGCAGCCGACGGGATTGCCGCTGAAGGGCGGGCTGATATTCCGCGGAGTCGGCAGTGCGGACCGGGCGCGCTACAAGACGGATGCGAATAATTTCGGACCGCGGTTTGGGTTTGCCTACTCGGCGACGCCGAAGACGGTTGTCCGCGGCGGGATTGGCGTCTTCTATTCACCGGGCCTGGTGCGGCTGTTTAACGGCGGCAATCCGGGGTTCACGGTGACGACGCCGTTCGTGGCGACGATTGATGGAGTAACGCCGGTGGGCAACTTGACGAATCCATATCCGGGCGGGCTGGTGCCGCTGTCGGGATCGTCGCAGGGCTTGTTGTCGCTGGTAGGCACGGGGATATCGGGATTGACGTTTGACACGCCGCTGCCGTATTCCACGCAGTGGAACTTCGGCGTGCAGCGGGAGTTCCCCGGGGCCGTGTCGTTAAACGTTTCGTATGCGGGAAACCGGGGTGTGAAGCTGCCGGTGAACACGAATTTGAATGCCGTGAATCCGCTGCTTTACGGAACAGTGGGCGATTTGAATCGAGTGGCGCAGTTGAATGCGCTGGTGAACAATCCGTTCTTCGGATTGATATCGACGGGAACGCTGGCGGCGCGGCAGGTGCAGCAGAATCAATTGCTGCGAGCGTATCCGCAGTTTACGGGGTTCGGAATCAACTTTCTGGGCGCGGGGAATTCGACGTACCATGCCCTACAGGTAAGCGCGCAGAAACGAATGAGCAAAGGACTGCTCGCGACGTTGAGTTATACATTCTCGAAGAATCTGGGCGATGTGAATATGCTGACCACATCGTTCTTCGATGCCGGGCAGAACCCGGGGTATCAGAATGAGTTCAATCGCGCGGCGGACAAGAGCGTGCTGGGTTCGGACTTCCCGCAGCGGCTGGTAATTTCCAGCGTGTACGACTTGCCGCTGGGGAAAGGGCGGCTGCTGGGCGGTTGGCAGGTGAACGGGATCTTCACCTATCAGTCGGGCCAGGCATTAAACTTTGGCGTGTCCGGAGCGCCTGCGTACGCCGGGTCGCGGCCGAGTTTCACGGGCTCGAACGTGCAGGCGCCCGGTGGGTATACGGACCGCTTGGGAGGGGCGTCAGGCGGACCGGGGTATTTGAATGCCGCGGCGTTCCGGATACCGTCGTCGTTTGAGTTCGGCAACACGCCCAGACTGGATGGGCGGAACCGGGGTCCAGCGACAAAGGGTTTGGATTTCTCGCTGATCAAGAACATTCCGATCGTGGAGAACTTGCGCGCGCAGTTCCGCGCCGAGGCGTTCAACTTAACCAATACGGCCGTTTTCGGGTTGCCGAATACGACGGTGGGTAATCCCGGATTTGGGGTGATTGGGGGCCAGGTGAATCAGCCGAGGAATTTGCAGTTGGCGGTGAAGATGATTTGGTAGTTTGTTGGTGTGCGTGAGTTTTTGGAGCGGCGGCGCGTACTGTTGATCGCGCCGCTGGCTTTTGCGGGGCTGGTGGCGGTATCGTCGAGGCGAGGGAAGACGATGCCGATTGAAAGCGGAAATGTCGACGTCCTGGAGTTCGACGATCTGGGGTCACCTTTGGGAGTGCGGACCGTTGGTGTGGTGGTGAAGACGGCGGCGGAGTGGAAAGCGCAATTATCGGCGCAGCAGTATTATGTGACGCGCCAAGGCAGCACGGACACCCCGTATAGCGGCACTTATCATTCGCTGCATTCGGCGGGTATCTATCGATGCGTCTGCTGCGGGACTGCGTTGTTCCGGTCCGAGGATAAGTTTGATTCAGGCACGGGATGGCCAAGTTTTGCGGCGCCCGCGGATGAACGGAACGTGCGCACGCGGAAGGATACCAGCATGTTCGTGGAACGCGTGGAGGTAGCATGCCGGCGGTGCGAGGCGCATTTGGGGCATGTGTTTCCGGATGGCCCGGAGCCGGCGCACTTGCGGTATTGCATCAACGAATCGGCGTTGCGGTTTATTAAGAGCTCATAACGTGTTATCTTGCTGGCACGGACCATGCGTACGGTGCTAGTTGTGTGTACGTTCGCCGGCGGCCTGATGGCGGCTGATCCGCGAGCGGTGTCGATGCATCCTTTCACAGGACAGCGCGGCGGTGTGTTTCACGCGGCCGTGCGCGGAAATAACCTGAAAGACGCCAAGGCTGTGTGGGTGGAAAGCGGGCCGGTGCGGATGACGGTAGAGGGCGCGGGACCGGAAGTTATCCCTGAAGGCATGCCGAAGCCGAGGGTGATGCTGGATGTAGTCCAGGTGCGCGTGGAGACGGCGGCGAACGTGAAGCCGGGACGGTACTCGTTCCGCATGGTGACGCCGAGCGGCGTGTCGAACGCGCTGGCGTTGCAGATAACGGACGCGCCGGTGTTGGCGGAGCCCGAGGGCCAGCATGAGACCCCGGAGACCGCGGTGGCAATTGTCGAAGCGCCGGTGATTTATACGGGGAAGATCGGGTGGCGCGGCGAGTCGGACTATTATGCGTTCGACGCGAAGGCCGGGGAGACGATGACGTTTCAGGTTCTTTCCGGATTGCCGTCGATTGGCGCGCCGGGAGGGAATGCGAACGGCTTTGATCCGTCGATTGCGATCTATGAGGCGTCGGGCAGTTGGTTCGATGCGAAACGATTGAACCGGATCGCTTTCAACGATGAACCGCTGTGGGTACTGGGACGGCTGACCGATGCCTACCTGGTGCACACGTTTGCGAAGGCGGGAAGGTATTACCTGCGTGTCGAGGCGTTTTCGGGTCAGGGCGGGCAGGACTACGGATATCAGTTCAAGATGATGCCAGGGAACGTTCCCCAAGACTTACCCGCGGGGAAGGCGGATTGGGAGGAACGGTCGTATACGCGTGCGTTGCGTGCGACCCGGTTGAATGAGTTAGCGGCGCGAGGCGGGAAAAAGCAGGATCAGAAACCCGTAGAGACTTATCGGGCGATGGGGAAATTTGCGTTGCCGGCGACGCTGGAGGGCGTGATTGCCGCGCCGGGCGAAGCTCACCGCGCGCAGTTCCACGTGGACGGGCCGCAAGATATCGCGATTGAAGTCGAGACGCCGGGTATCGGACCGCCACTCTTTAATCCGGTTGTGCGAGTGCTGGATGCGAAGGGCGATGAGGTGGTGACGAACTTCTTCGCCGGGCGCGGGGCTTGCACGGGAGCGTTGAATAAAGGGTTGACAGCGAAGACGATTTATCCGCTTCGGAATCCGGGCGATTACACGGTTGAGGTGCGGGAACTGACGGCGGATAACGGCGAGGCGGGGTTCCGCTATCGCGTGCAGGTGCGTCCGCAGGTACCGCACCTGGGCGCCGTACGGATTGAGGAAGACCATATCAACCTGGGGCCAGGCGGGGCGAAGACGGTGCGCGTATCGTTTGACCGGGAAGAAAACTACCGGGGCGCGGTGGCGGTGGCCGTGGAGAATTTGCCGGAGGGCGTGTCGGTGCTGGCGGCGGCGGACTACGAGCCCGACAAAGACCCGCCGATGAATCCGGGTAAGCGGGAGCGTTATGTGCCGCGGACGGAACGGACGGTCCTGGCATTTTCGGTAGCGGAGGGAGCGCCATTGATGGAACTTCCAAAGGTGATGCGCGTGATTGTGCGGCCACTGGTGGATGGGAAGCCGGGTGTGACGATAGCGAGCAAACAGATTCCGATGATGGTGGTGGCGAAGCCGTGAAACTTGCGTGGTTACTCGTTGCAGCGGGGTTGTTCGGCGCACCGAAGGTGGTGAAGCTCGAAACCGTGCCGGCGTCCGCCGATCTGCGTGGTCCTAAAGCGGGGCAACAGTTTCTGGCGGTGGCGACGTACGCGGATGGGTCGCAGGCGGACGTGACCGGCTCGGTGAAGTGGGCGGTATCGAATCCTGCGCTGGCCGGGTTATCGACGACGGCGCGGCTGACGGCGTTGGGCGATGGCGCGGTGGTGGTGGCGGCGGAGTTGGAGGGTGTGAAGGCACGGTCGGCGGTGAAGATTAGCGGGTCGAGAGAGGCGCGGCCGTTTCAATTTGCGCGAGACATCGAATCGATTCTGACGAAGCGCGGATGCAACAGCGCGGCTTGTCATGGCGGTGTCAAAGGCCGGGGCGGACTGAAGCTATCCGCGAATGCGCTCTATCCGAAGGAAGACTACGAATGGGTTGTGAAGGGCGGGACGTACCAGGTGCTGACCGCCGAAGTGAAAGGCGAGCGCCTGCCGCGCGTGAGCGTGAACGACCCCGAAAAGAGCCTGCTGCTGACGAAGCCGCTGATGATGGTGGCGCATGGCGGGGGGAAGCGGATGGAGCGGGAATCCGAGGATTACGGTGTTCTGTTGGAATGGGTGCGGAACGGCGCGCCGTACGGAGTGGAGGGGCAGAAGACAGCGAAGCTGGCCGCGCTAGAAATCTATCCGCCGATGGCGACGATGGCCGAGGGCGGCGCGCACCGGCTGCTGGTGACGGCGCGATTTAGCGACGGGCATACAGAAGACTTCACGAACCAGGTGCTGTTCAGCTCGAACAACACGGATGTGGCTACGGTGACAGTGGATGGAATTGTGAAGGCAAAGGCCTTGGGAGAGACCTCGATTTTGATCCGCTCAGCCGGGCAGGTGGCGAGCGCGGGAGTGGGAGTGATTGGACCTGCGCCGGCGCAGTATCCGTCCGTGGCGCGCGCAAACTTCATTGACGATCACATCTTCGCGAAGCTGAAGAAGTTTCACATTGTGCCATCGGAACTGGCGACGGACGCGGAGTTTCTGCGGCGCGTGTGCCTCGACCTGACCGGAACGCTTCCTCCGCCGGAACGGGTTCGGGAGTTCGCGGCGCTCCGTGATCCGAAGAAGCGGGAGAAGGTTGTTGACGCGCTGATCGGTTCCCCCGAATTTATCGACTATTGGACGTTCCGGTTCTCCGATATTTTCCGCGTGGCGATCTTTGCGAATGGATTGACGCCAAAGTTCAGCCAGAAGTATTGGGAGTGGATACGCGCGAATGTGGCGACGAACCGGCCGTACGATGAAGTGGCGCGGGAGAGGCTGTCGGCGCAGGGCTATGGCGCGGCGTCGCGGCACTTTATTCCGTACAACCAGATTGGCCCGCCGGCGGACGTGATGGCGGAAGAGGTGCGGGTGTTCTTCGGGCGGCGGTTGGACTGTGCGCAATGCCACAACCATCCATATGAAAACTGGAGCCAGGATCAGTTCTGGGGGATGGCGGCGTTCTTCGGACGGCTTTTTAAGGCGGGACCGGTGGTGTTCGATCATCCGGCGAACATGGATTGGAGCTCGAAGGATGTAGACGGGAAGATTGAAGTGCTGCATCCACGGACGAAGGCTCCGGTGAAACCGGCGCTGCTGGACGCGTCGGCGTTGGCGTTGAAGGACGATGGGAATCCGCGGAAGGAATTGGCCAAATGGATGACGGCGCACCCTTATTTCGCGGAGGCGTCGGTGAACCGGATTTGGGGCTACTTCTTTGCGCGCGGGATTGTTGATCCGGTGGATGATTTCCGTTCCACGAATCCGCCGACGCATCCGGAGCTGCTGGCGGAGTTGGCGAGCGATTTCCAGAGGAGCGGGTATGATTTGCGGCGCTTGATGAAGACGATCGTGATGTCGAGGACCTATCAGTTGTCGCACCGGACGAACGCGACGAATCAATCGGATGTTGTGAACTACTCGCACACGCTGTCGCGCGCGATCGATGGGGAAGTGCTGCTGGATGCGGTTGTAGCGGTGACGGGAGTGCCCGAGACATTTTCGACGGCGGTGAATGAGGGCGGCGCGGTGGGGCAGGCTCCGGCGAATACACGGGCGATCAATTTGAAAGATCCGGATATGTACTTCTCGCGGTTCCTGGAGTTGTATGGGCGGCCGAACCGTGGGGCAATTCCGGAGCGAACTGGGAAACCGAACCTGGGCCAGGCGCTCCACATGCTGGCGGGGGCGACCTATGTGGACCGGTTGTCGGCTCCCTATAGCCGGCTGCGCGCGTTATTGGACCGCGGGGCTTCGGATGCGGCGATCATTGAAGAGTTTTACGTAGCGGCGCTGGGGCGCCCGGCGGATAAAGAGGAACTGGCGGAGATCGGCCGATTGGTTGCGGAACGAGGCGACCGGGAAGCCGCGCTGCGCGAGTTTGTCTGGGCCCTAATCAGTTCGCGGGAGTTTGCGGAGAATCACTAATGGCACATCATTCACGGCGTGATTTTATGCGGGCGGGGTCGCTGGGGTTCTTGAACATCGGCCTGCCGCAGTTTCTGGCGGCGGCACCCGCGGCATCGACGGCGAAGGTGAAGTCGGTGATCCTGTTCTGGCTGGAGGGAGGACCGAGCCATATCGACACGTGGGATCCGAAGACGAATAGCAATTTCAAGCCGATTTCGACGAATGTGCCCGGGATACAGATCTCCGAGCTGCTGCCGAAGATCGCGAAGAGGATGGACAAATTCGCGCTGATCCGGTCGATGCACACGCGCGGGAACGACCATCCACAGGCAACACATTACGTGATCACCGGGCACGAGATTAACCCGGCGATGCAGTTCCCTAGCATCGGGTCGATGCTAACGAAAGAGCTGGGGCCACGGAACGCCGTGCCGCCGCATGTGCTGGTGCCGAAATGGAATAGCGGGCGGCAGTACGAGGATTATTTCCGAGCGGCGTTTTTAGGCGGAGATTACGATCCGATGTGCATTCCGGACCCGAGCAAGCCAGACTTCCAGGTGACGGATTTGAGTTTGCCGAAGGCCGTTTCGCAGGCGTCTGTCGAGAGCCGGAGCGCGTTCCTGAAGGCGGTCGATCGGAAATACCGGGCGTTGAACGACACAGCGGAACATACGGATCTGGACGCGTTTTCGGCGCAGGCGATGAAGATGATTCTGACGCCGGAGGTGCGGGATGCGTTCGACTTGTCGAAGGAATCGGACAAGATCAAAGAGCGGTACGGGAAGGATTCGATCGGGCAGTCGTGTTTGCTGGCGCGGCGGTTGGTCGAGGCGGGGAGCCGCTTTGTGACGGCGGCGGGATATCACGGCACATCGTGGGATACGCATAGCGATAACGATAAGAGCCACAAGGACAAGCTGTGTCCACCGCTGGACCGGACGCTCGTCGCGCTGGTGGAGGATTTGGAAGAGCGGGGGTTGCTTGAGTCGACGCTGGTGATTGCAATGGGCGAGTTCGGGCGTACGCCCGCTATCAACCCCAATCTCGGGCGGGATCATTGGCCGAACTGCTGGTCGCTAGCGCTGGCCGGCGGCGGGATTAAGACGGGACAGGCGATTGGCACCAGCGATGACAAAGGCGCGAATGTAACGAGCCGGGTGGTTTCGATGGGCGATTTGTACGCGACGGTTTATAAGTTGATGGGTGTGGATTGGACGAAGGAGATTATGAGTCCGATCGGGCGGCCGATTAAGATTGCGAATTCGTTGGAGGATAAAACGGGCGAGCCGGTAGCGGAGTTGTTGGGATAGGGACGAAACGATCGGGGCGTTCGCACCCTCTTGGCGGATATGATGGCGCCGATGCCGTCATGACTGGCGATGAAGGTAAGGCGGGATGCCCTACCGCACCAACCCCGGTTGCGGCACGGCAACGTCCATACGCAGCTCCTTTAACCGCCGGGTGCGCATCTCCCCCAGCCACTGCCAGCGGTAGTGTTTGGCGAGATCGACGGTCGCAATAGCCGCCGTGCCTTGTTCGCGCGCTTGGGAGAGGCGTTCACCGAACGGATCCATGATGTAGGTCGGGTGGTCGTAGCCGCTGGTGACGAGGAACACGCCGTTTTCGATAGCACGTGCCTTCGCCAGCGTTTCATCGCCGCCCCAAATGGGCATCAGAATCATGTCGGCGCCCTGATTCGCTAAGGCGCGGGCGGGTTCCGCGAAGAAGACGTCATAGCAGATCATCAGGCCCACCTTGCCGAAGTCTGTCTGGAACACAGGGAAATGCGTGCCGGGCGTGAGGCCATGCTCTACTTCTTCCCGAGGAAGGTAGACTTTGCGGTATTTGCCGGCGAGTTCGCCGTGGCGGTCGATGAGAACCGCCGTGTTGTAGACCGTCTGGCCTTCGCGCTCATAAATACCGGCAATGACATAGGAATTGCGCGCCTTGGCGACTTCACCCAGCGACTTGGTCGTCGGGCCCGGTATGGACTCGGAAACTTCGACATACGACTTCGTCGTGCCGACTACGCTGATGCCTTCCGGTAGAAGGATTACATCGGCGCCGGCAGGCACGGTTTTGCCGATGGCCTGAATGAACTGAGAGACACTTTCTTCACGGCCGCTGGAGTTGCGTGGGCGCAAATTGACAGTAGCGACGGTGACCTTACGGGCCGAGGGCGGCGGCACGCGTTCGAGCGATATGTCGTCCCACCACACAGTCCCTTGCGGGGCGTTGGCGAGGTAGAGCTCGACGAACACAGAGGCTGCGTTCTGCGGGGCTTGCGCTTCGCCTGTCAGCTCGCTCCATTCACCGGTGCGGCGGGTCCAGGGGAGGTAATCGGGATCGCCGGCCCGTTTGCCGCTCGCGGTCTGCCAGTCGAGGCGGGCGACTACCTGCCAGTTCTCGGCTGTGACGCTTTCCGCTTTATAAAAAGCCCGGAAGCGCACCCATTCGCCGGGCTTGATTCCGGCGATCTGTTTGCGCCAGCCGCCATAGGCGGCGGCATTCGAAACGCCGCTGATCGCAAGCGATCCAGGTTCTCCGCGGCCGACATGGCGATCGACGAACGCGCGAGGCATCGTGTCCGGACGCTGGCTCCAAACAGACCAGCCTTCCGTGTCTCCACGGAAGGCTGACTGTTGCAGCAGAACTTCGGCCTGTAATGAGAAAGAGAAGAGGGCAAGCAGGCAGTACCGCATGCCCCCAACGTATCAGAATGCGTAGCGCAGCGCGAACTGGATTTCGCGTGCGGGACGCGTGCTGGTGATGGTGCCGAAGGCGTTCGACGACCGGTTCGAGTTCGGCGAATCGAAGTTGGTGTGGTTGAACAGGTTGAAGGCCTCCATGCGGAATTCGAGCTTGTGAGCCTCAATGATGTTGAAGTCCTTGTGCAGGCCGAGGCTCATCTGCTGGAAGCCGGGGCCGGCGACGCTGTTGCGGCCGGCGTTGCCGAAGGGCCGGGTGATGTCCGTCGGGATGGAAACGGTATCCGGATTCAGCCACTTACCGGGTGTGCGCTGGCCTTCGGGCATAAGCGGGTCGCCGGAGATGTTGGGCCGATAATTCGGCGCGCCGGACACCGTGAAGGTGGACGACGGACCATAGGTCAGGTTGACCGGCGTGCCCGTAGTGGCGAAGTTGATGACGGAGACGCGCCAACCGCCGGCCGCGAGATCCACAGGCTTGGCCCAGGCCGAACCGAACTTGCGGCCTTTGCCAAACGGCAGATCGTAGAGCAGGGTTGTGGTGTTGTTAAGCCGTTGATCGTAGCCGGAGAGACCCTTTTCCTGATCCAGCGCCCGGAAGTTGACGCGGGAGTTGTCGCCGTTTGCGGTTTCGAGGTGGCCGGAAGCGTTGTCGATCGCCTTCGACCACGTGAACGAATTCAGGAAGTAGACGCCGCTGGAGAACCGCTTCTCGACCTTGCCCTGGAAGGCGTGATAGTCGAGGAAGCCGCCGTTGTAAGCCGCCTGGATGAAGCCGAACGTCTGGATGGGACGGCGCGCTTGGAGCGAGAGCGCTTCACCGGTGTTGTTCGGACGCGCCTGGTTGAAGTCGCCGAGGATCAGGAGCTTGTCCGCCTTGGCGCCGACGTAGCCGAGGTCGACCACCCAGTCCTTAGTCAATTGCTGCTGAATGCTAAAGTGCCAGTTCTGGTTGTAGGCGGTACGGAGGTCGTTCGGAATGTAGTTGGTGCGGACGTTGATCTGCTTGATGTTCTCCAGCGCAAAAAAGCCGTTCGGGTAGCCTTGCTCCGTGGTGCGGAAGCAGGTGTTCGGGCCCTGTGCGGGGCTGGTGCAAAGCGGTAGGCCGTTACGCACGCCGGGCGGCAACTGCGAGTCCACGATGGGGTTGAGAATGAACGGCAGATTGTAGGCGAGCATGTTCTCACCGCCCATGCGGTTGAAGTGGATGTAGCTGACGCCATAGGCGGCGCGGATGACGGTCTTGGAGGTGAGCGTGTAGGCCAGGCCGAGGCGCGGCGCCCAGTTGTTGCGATCCGGCTTGATCAGAGAGCGATCCTCAATGGAGCCGGACTTGGCCTGCACGATGGTGTTGGCCGCGGGATTGAAGTTCGAGATCTGGTTGTCGCGCTCGTACTGCGGCGTGGCGAATTCGTAACGGACGCCGAGGTTGAGCGTCAATTTGCGGGAGAGTTTGAAATCGTCCTGCACGTAGAAGAAGTTCATCCACTGGCGGTAGTTAACGATGTTCGGCGAGGTCAACTGGTATGCGCTGCGGGCGCCAACCAGGAAGTCATTCAGGAACTGCACGTTGTTGGTGGGCGAACCGGCGATCTGTGAGAAACGGCCGCTGTAGTTGTCCTGGCCGGACTTGGGGTTGAAGTCGTCGATCTGCGTGTTGATCTTCTGGAACTCCCAACCCGCCTTGAGTGAGTGGCGGCCGAGAGTCTTCACGTAGTTGATCTTGGGGTTGAAGACGTCCGGGTTCTGGAACTGCGGGTTCGAGGGCTGTACGCCGAAGTTGGTATAGCCGCTCACCTGTTGCGAGTAGAGGCCGCCGGTGAAGCGCTTGTCGGTGGGCGCATTGGGCAGTTTGAACTTTTCTGCGAGAGTGGGTTCACCGACGAAAATGGGGAACTTGCCGCCTTCCGTCTTGGAAATGCCCATGCGGAACTCGAGAAGGCTGGTGGGGTTGATGCTCCATGTGGCGCCGAAAGCAAGTTGCTTGTTCAGGACGCGGAGGGTGCCGTTGGCATCCCCGCCGCTCGGGCCGGGGATGGTGGGCGGGGCGAGGTTGTTGGCCAGGCGGTGCGAGTAGCGCGCGAAGGCATTCAACTTGGCGTTGAAGTAGTGGTCGTAGCGGATGTCGCCTTTGTCGTTCTGGTCGAACGCGCGCGGCTGATTCTGATAGTTATTCGCCAGCCCGGGCAGATTCGGCGCGGGAAGACCCGCGAGGACCTCCCTGGCCCAACCGGTGATATCCGTCTGCGGCACGATGCCGTTGGAGTAGATGGCGCCGGTGATGGGGTTCATGACTGCGGAGCCGAGGTTGCCGGCGCGCTGGTCCATGGTCGGAAGCGTGGCGAAGGCGGGGCGCTTGGAGACGCGGCGATATCCTTCGTAGTCGGCGAAGAAGAACGCCTTGTCCTTCTTAATGGCGCCGCCGAAAGCGCCTCCGAACTGGTTCTGGATCAGTACAGGCTTTTGATTGTTGACGGGCTTGATGAAGCCGGTGGCGTTCAGAGATGTGTTACGCAGATATTCCCAGGCCGCCCCATGGAAGGCGTTGGTACCGCTGCGGATGCTGGCGTTGATGATGGCGCCGCCCGCGCGGCCGTACTCGGCCGAGAAGTTGTTGGTTTCCAGGCGGAACTCCTGCACCGTGTCCGGCGAGAGCTGCACGACCTGATTGGAGAAGCCCTGATTGGAAGTGCCGTAGGCGTTATTGTCGACACCGTCAATAACGAAGTTATTCTGCGAGCTGCGCATACCGTTCACGTTGAACGAGGCGTCGCGGGAATCGGCGATGCCGCTGCGGCGGACGCCCGGGGCAAGCAGCGCGAGATCGGCATAGGCGCGGCCGTTGAGCGGCAGGTTGACCACCTGCTGCGTGCCGACGACGGTGCCGCGGGAAGAGGTATCGGTTTCGAGCGCCGCGACGGCATCATTGACCGTGATGCTTTCGCTGGTAGAGCCGACTTCGAGCCTCAGATCGACACGCTGGCGGGCGTTGACGGTAACGGTGAAGTTGTTGGCGACGGCGGATTTGAAGCCCTTTGCCGAGGCTTCGAGCTTGTACTCGCCGGCCTTGACGTTCGCGAATTGATAGCTGCCGGAGCCATCCGTTTTCGCCTTCTGCTGGACGCCGGTCTGGATGTTTGTCAGTGTGACGTCGCTATCGGGAAGGGCGAGACCGGATGCGTCATGGATGGTACCGAGCACCTGCGCGGTATCGAATTGGGCCAGGAGCAGGCTGGCAAATAGGGCACAACAAAGTGCGAGTTTCTTCGGCACGTAAAGACTCCTCATGTTCAAAGCTTATCTGTTGCTCATTTCAGCACCGTTCCCGGATTATTACAACTATGTGACAAAATGCGGGCCGGACGCGAATTGGCATATGCTAGGTCAGCTATGTCTCAGATCAAAGGCCCCGCCATCTTCCTGGCGCAGTTCATGGGCGATGCCGCCCCTTTCAATTCCCTTCCCAACATCACGGAATGGGCGAAGTCCCTTGGGTACAAGGGAGTACAGCTTCCGTCCTGGGATAGCCGGATTATGGATCTGGCCAAGGCGGCCGAATCGAAAGACTATTGCGACGACTTGAAGGCGCAGACGAACGGCCTGGAAATTACGGAGCTGGCATCGCACCTGCAGGGGCAACTCGTTGCGTCGCATCCTTCGTATGACGAGATGTTCGACATCTTTGCCGCTCCGGAAGTACGCGGGAATCCGGCAGAGCGAAGCGCGTGGGCGACAGAGCAGCTCAAGCTAGTGATGAAGGCGTCGGCGAATTTGGGTTTGAATGTGACGCCGTCGTTCTCCGGCGCGCTGATGTGGCCGTACATTTACCCGTGGCCGCAGCGTCCGGGCGGGTTTGTGGAAGAGGGCTTCAAAGAACTGGCCAAGCGCTGGAAGCCAATTCTGGAGTGCGCGGACGAGTACGGCGTAGATGTCGCGTACGAGCTGCATCCGGGAGAGGATTTGTACGATGGCGCGACGTTCGAGCAGTTCCTGGAAGCAACCGGCAATTCGGCACGCGTGCACATCAACTATGACCCATCGCACTTCATTCTGCAGTGCCTGGACTATGTTGGGTTTATCGACGTCTATGCATCGCGGATCAAAGCGTTTCATGTGAAGGACGCGGAGTTCCGGCCGTCGGCCAAATCCGGCGTGTACGGCGGGTATCTCGGCTGGAAGGAGCGTCCGGGCCGCTTCCGCTCCCTGGGCGACGGGCAGGTGGACTTCAAGCAGGTTTTCACGCGGCTAACCGCGGGCGGGTATAGCTCTTGGGCCGTCCTGGAGTGGGAGTGCTGTTACAAGGACAGCTCGCAGGGCGCGGTAGAGGGTGCTCCCTTCATCGCTTCGCACCTGATTGACGTCCCGGCGAAGGCGTTCGACGATTTCGCGGGATCGGCGTCCGACACGGCGCGGAACCGCCGCATTCTCGGATTGACCTAGAGAACTGCCCGGTATACTATCGGGCACGATGAAACGAATTCTATTGCTCGGGTGCGGCGCCGCCGCGATGATGTTCGCGCAACTGGCTGGCGGGCCGCCGCTACCGATCAAGCTGATTTCCGAATGGGCGAAGCTCCCGAAGGGGATGTACATCGGGGAGTGTTCCGGCGTCGCCACGGACAAGGACGATAACGTCTGGGTGTTCAATCGGGGCAAGGCGCCGATTCTAAAGTTTGACAAAACGGGCAAGCTCCTCGATGCGTGGGAGAACGTCCCGGTGACGTCGTCGCACGGCATTAAGATCGATCCGGATGGGAATGTCTGGACAGTGGATGTGGCGGCCCACTCGGTAAAGAAGTGGTCGCGCGAGGGCAAGATGCTGATGCAGATCGGCAATGCGGGCGGACAACCTGGGAACAATCAGTCGAAGGACGCGTTCAATCGGCCGACGGGCATCGCGTTTGAGCCGAATGGCGATTTCTGGGTTTCAGACGGCTATGTGAACTCGCGGGCGGTTAAGTTCAACAAAGACGGCGAGTACATGATGCAGATCGGCGGCAAGAAAGGCACGGCCGATGGCGAGTTCGACACTGTGCATGACGTGGCCCTCGACAGCAAAGGGCGAATCTACCTGGCCGATCGCGAGAACCGCCGTGTGCAGATTTTTTCGCCGGACGGCAAGTTCCTGACGAAATGGACGAATCTCGGCTCACCGTGGGGCCTGGCCTACAACGCGAAGGAATCGGCCCTGTATATCTGCGATGGATACGAGAACCGGATCGTGAAAGTAAACCTCGAGGGGCAGGTGCTGGGCACGTATGGAAAGTACGGCAAAATTCCGGGCCGCTTCGACTTCGTTCATCACATGGCCGTGGATTCGACGGGCGCTATCTACGCCGCCGAGATCAAAAACTGGCGCGTGCAGAAATTCGCCTGGCAGAACTAGAGTTATGACACGGCGCACCGCACTGCAATTGGCTGCCGCATCCAGCGTCGCGATGCCGGCGGCTCCGTATCAGCCATCCCCGTCCAACCTAAAGGCGCGGCGGGAATTTCAGGACGCGAAGTTCGGCCTGTTCGTGCATTGGGGTGTGTACTCCGTGCTCGGAAAGGGCGAATGGGTGATGAACAACGACAAGATGCTGATCGGCGATTATCAGAAGCTGCCGGCGCAGTTCAATCCCGTACGCTTCGATGCCGCCGAGTGGGTGTCGATGGTGAAGGCTGCCGGGCAGCGCTACATTACCATCACCAGCAAACACCACGATGGCTACGCGATGTTTGGCACGAAGCAGAGCAAGTGGAACATTGTCGACACGACGCCGTACCGCAAAGACCCCTTAAAGATGCTGGCCGATGAGTGCCACAAGCAAGGTGTGAAGCTGTTTTTCTATCACTCACACCTGGACTGGACTCATCCGGACTATTACCCGCGCGGGCGCACGGGGCATGCATCCGGCCGGCCGGAGAGCGGCAATTTCAACCGCTACCTCGATTTCATGGACGCGCAGCTTACAGAGCTGTTGACCAACTATGGCGAGATTGCGGGCATTTGGTTCGATGGCATCTGGGACCGCAAGGACGCCGACTGGCGGCTGCGGAAGACGTACGACCTGATTCACAAGCTGCAGCCGCAGGCGCTGGTTGGGAACAACCATCACCTGGCGCCCTACGAGGGCGAAGACTTCCAGATGTTCGAAAAGGACCTGCCGGGACAGAACGCGGCCGGGTTCAGCGGCGAAGCGAAGATCGGCCAGTTACCGCTGGAGACGTGCGATACGATCGGCGTCGCGTGGGGATACAACCCGGGCGAGAAGCGGTTGAAGAGCACGAAGCAATTACTGCACACGCTGATCCGCGCGGCGGGGATGAACGCGAACTTCCTGTTGAATGTCGGGCCTAAACCGGATGGGACGATTCAGGAAGAGTTCGTCAGCCGGTTGAAGGAGATGGGCGCGTGGCTGGGGAAGAATGGCGAGTCGATCTACGGCACGCACGGCGGCCCGATAGGTCCGCGGCCCTGGGGCGTGACAACGGCGAAAGGCGATGCGGTGTACGTGCACGTGATGGATTGGCCGGACCGCGCGCTGGTGATTCCGCGGTTGGCGAAGCCGGTGAAATCGGCGCGGACTTTGGCCGGCGCGCCGGTGCCTGTGCGGGAGGTCGACAACGGTATGTTGCTCCAGTTGCCGGAGACGGGACGGGACGAGTACGACACAGTTGTGAAGTTCTCGCTGTAAAGTGAGATACACTTTGACAAGCGGATGGAGAGTCGAATCCGGGTACTTGTCGCAAAGCCGGGGCTGGATGGCCACGATAGAGGCGCCAAGGTAATCGCTCGGGCACTCCGCGACGCGGGAATGGAGGTCATCTACACTGGCCTCCGGCAGACGCCAGAAATGATCGTCCAGGCCGCGATGCAGGAAGATGTCCAGGTGATTGGTCTCTCGATTCTCTCCGGTGCGCATTTGGCTATCGTGCCGCGCGTACTGGAGCTCCTTCGCGAGAATCGAATGGAAGATGTTGCTGTTATCGTTGGTGGAATCATCCCCGATGAGGATGGCGAGAAGTTGAAACAGCTCGGTGTAGCAGCGGTATTTCCACCCGGCTCTTCTCTGGAAGAGATCGTGTCGTTCATCCGCTTGGCCGTCAGTCCTTCGTGACGAAAGACCGCACGCTCGCCGGGCACCAGGACCCCTACATGCAGGAACGCCAGAATATAGCTGTATTTGTCGATTACGACAACATCGAAATCGGTGTGAAGAGCACGCTCCGCCGTGAGTTTGCCGTCTCACTCTGTCTCGATGCCTTGAAGGAACGAGGCGACATCGTAGCCAAATTCGCCTACGCCAATTGGTCCCGCCAGGAAGGCGCAGTGCGCCAGATGGCGGAAAACGCCGTGCAGATGGTGCAACGCCTGCCCTCCCCGCGCGGCGACAAGAACGGCGCCGATATTAACCTTGCGCTGGACGCCCTGGAGATGGCCTTCACACACAAGAACGTGAATGCATTCGCGATCATCTCCGGCGACAGCGACTTCATCCCACTGGTCAACAAGCTGAAAGCCTACGGGAAGACGATCTACATCGTCGGCGGCAAGGCGTTCACGTCAACCATCCTGCAGCAGAATTGTCACGAATTCATCTCCTATGAATCGCTGCTGGATGATTCGAAGTTCCCCGTGCGCGAAGCGCCGCCGAGCCGGCCGACGCCGATTCCTTCGGCCACGGCGCTGCTCGGTCAAACGCCGGTCGCCGCCTCGCAGGCCGCCGCGCCCGCGCAGCAGGGACATGGCGAAGGCCACCGTCGCGGCGGACGCGAACACCGCCGCCCCGCGCCGCTGGACCTTCCGCATGCGCTGCCGCTGGTGGAGCGCGCGCTAGCTACTCTTCGCCGCCGCGGCGTACAGCCGCAATTGGGACTGCTGAAGAGCACGATGCTGCAACTGGACCCGAGTTTCAACGAGCGGGCCTACGGCACCGGATCGTTCTCCGATTTCGTCGACAAGCTGGAATCGAACGGCTATCTGGCCACCACCGGCCCCGAAGGCCGGAAGACGATCGAAGTGAAGCAGGTGGCCGAGTCCGTCGCCGCGCCGAAGAAGGACGAGGCGCTGCCGATGCTCCGGCAGGTGCTCGACATCTACAAGCTCGATCTGGAGGACGGCGCCACCGGTGACGACCTGGCCGGATGGATGACCAAGATCCACCCCGCATTCGACGTGCAGAAATACGGTTTCCAATCGTTTAGCGAGTTCCTGACGTTTGCGCAGGATAACTTCCTGGTGCGCATCGAGGCCGACGCGGCCCGCGGCCTGATCGCCTACCCACCCGCGGAAACCCCAACCTCGCGCCGGACCGCCGAGATCCCCATGGAGACCGCCTCCGCCGCAATGGCGGCCGCTGCCGCCGATGGTACGGAGCTTGCCGCGGACGAGGCAGCCGCGCGGGAAGCCGCGCCCGTCGAGGCCGCCGGGAAGCCGAAGCGCGGCGCACCGCGCAAGCGCGCGACTACGAAAAAGGCCCCTACCAACGGCTCCACAACGGTCCGCCGGCCGCGCGCGCGGAAACCGGTAGAGTAAGTCATGATCGAACGCTACACCATTCCCGGCGCCGTCGCGCCGCGTGGACCTTACTCCCACGCGGTGCGCGCCGGTGATTTCATCTTCGTGTCGGGGCAGGGGCCCATCGACCCCATCACCAACGAGTTCTCCTTCGGCTCCATCGAGCACGAGACCCGTCTGGTCCTGAACGACCTTAAGTTGATTCTGGAGGCGGCCGGCTCGTCAATGGCCGACGTCGTGAAATGCTCTGTGTTTCTACGCGACGGCAGGGACTTCGCGGCGATGAACAGTGTCTATGGGGAGTTCTTCGGCGACAATAAGCCGGCGCGGACAACGGTGGAGGCGAAGTTTTCCAATCCCACGATGAAGGTGGAGATCGACTGCGTGGCTTACAAACCACAGCCATGAGCGGTGCTCCGGCACTCGTTCTGATTGATCTGCAGAGGGCGATCGACGATCCCTCCTGGGGCGAGCGGAACAATCCGCACGCCGAGCGGCGAGCGGCGGAATTGCTGGCGCACTGGCGGCGGATGGGTTGGCCGTTGTTCCATATACGGCATGATTCGCGGGAACCCAATTCCACTTACCGGCCCGGTCAGCCGCTGCACGATTTCAAGCCGGAAACCGCGCCGCTTCCGGGCGAGACTGTGCTGGGCAAGTCGACCTGCAGCGCGTTTGCCGGCACGAACCTGGCGGAGCGGCTGCGCGCAATAGATTCACCTCGCGTCTACGTATGCGGCGTCATCACTAACAATTCCGTAGAGTCCACGGTTCGTGCCGGCGGCGATCTGGGATTCGCGATCTATCTCGTTGAGGATGCGTGCTTCACCGTAGGCAAAGGGCGATGGCGCGCGCAGGAAGTGCACGAGATGTCGCTCGCGAATCTCGCCGGCGAATACGCCACGATCACAACCGCCGGACGCGTGCTTGCCTCACCATAGCGGCACGCCTTCCCAACAAGCGTGCGGCTGAAGCTTTAGCGCCTTGACGACCGTCGGCGCCATGTCGATATTGCGTGGCCGCCCGGTGATCTCGCCTTTCGCAATGCCCGGTCCGGCGAACACCAGTGGCACCTCCAATTCAGTCGTCGTGTCGCCGCCGTGCTTCGTGCCTGTACCGCCATGATCGGCGGCGAGCACCACCAGCGTCTTTTCCCGCGGCACGGTGTCGACCAGCTTGCCGATCAACCCATCGATCTCCGCCACCGCAGCCTTATACTCCGGGCCTTCCCACGTCTTGCCATGACCGGCGTGGTCCACATCGTCCAGGTGCACAAATAGTAGCAGCGGCCGATTCTCTTTCCAATATGCGATTGCCGCCTCCGCCGCCGCGGGCGAGCCCTTCACGTGGCGAACCAGCGCCGCGGACTCTCTCTCCACCAGCCTCCCGAAGCCCTGCCAATCATGAATCGCGGCAAGTACGGCCTTCGGTTTCTGCGCATGAATGATGCCGAACAATCCTGGAAAAATTCCCTCCGGCCCCGTGCACACCGGCGCAATTTTGAAGTTCGATCGTTCCCATTCGTTGGAGTGGACGCCGTGCATCTCCGGTCCCGCGCCGGACAGCAGCGACATCCAGTTCGGCGAGCTCACCGTCGGCATCACGCCGCGCGACCGCAGCGTCCACGCGCCGCGTTCCATCAGCTTGTGGATATTCGGCGTCGCCGCATTGCGGACGCCATCGGAAGAGAGTCCGTCGACCCCGATGATCAAGACATGGGAGATGGCGGCTGCGAGGAAGAGTGTCATTCAATATGGGTATACACCGCGCGCTCGAACTCACGCAGCATGTTCATGGCCGCTTCGTCGCAGAAGGGCTGGAACTGCATCAGCAGCACCGCCGCGATGCCGCGCGCCGGATCGATCCAGTAGAAGGTGTTCCGAATTCCTGCCCAGCCCAAACTCCCCGCCGAGCGGCCACCCGCGTATGCCCTGTCATTCATCAAGAAGCCGAAGGTGTGCCGGTCTATCTCACCCGGATGAAAGTCCACGTGCCGCGAACGTTCCAGGACAACCGATTCAATCCGGCCCGCCCTCAGCGTCCCCACTTGATTGACCGACATCGCGAGCACAACTGCCTCCGGCAGCACCTGCTCCCCGTCCGCCGCGCGGCCTCGACGCAGAATCATCTGCATGAACCGGACATAGTCCTCCGCGGTGGAGAAGAGCCCGCCGCCTCCGTTGAACCAGGCCGGTGCGGGCGGTAGAACGCGCGGGGCTTCGGTTAAAACTCCGGACGCGTCGCGCTGATAGAAAGAGACCAGGCGAT
Organism: Acidobacteriota bacterium; assembly: GCA_016185425.1. Taxonomy (GTDB): domain Bacteria; phylum Acidobacteriota; class Terriglobia; order Bryobacterales; family Bryobacteraceae. The sequence continues at coordinate 52,580 of JACPNQ010000028.1, forward strand.
CGAACTGATCCGGCAGCACCTGAAAGCCGGTATCATTCATATCCAGCGGCTGCAGAATAGTCCGCTGGAAATACGCCTCCAGATTCTCGTTGCTGACGGACTCCACCAGCTTCCCTACCCAGTCGATGCTCGTTCCGTAGTCCCAGCGCGTACCGGGCGCGCTGATAAGAAACGGCTCGTCCGCGGTGCGGTAGCGAAGCGCCAGCGGATGGCTCCACGAGTACGCAAAACCCGCGGTGTGAGTGAGCAGTTGCCGCAAAGTGACGTTGTAGCGTGTCTGGCTGAATCGCGGCTTGCCAGCGTCGTCGAACCCTTCCAGCAACGGCAGATCGCCTAGCTCCGGCACGTAATCGCATACCGGCGCATCCAGTTCCACAAGATTCCGCTCTACCAGTTGCAAGGCCGCTGCTGAGGTGATGGCCTTAGTCATCGACGCCACGGCGAAGATGCTTCGCGAATCGACCGGACGCGAATGGTGTGACTCAATCCGCCCGTACGAACAGGTGAAAAGCACGCGGTCCGTGCTCGCCGCCATACCCACGGCGGCGGGAATCTTGTAGCGCTCGGCCGCATCGGTAAACACGGCGGATATGGGTTCAGACACCGTCCGCATCACCGTCAAGCATATCGGATAAGATGTTTCTGCAATGCAACGACCTATTGTGCTTCTGTGCCTCCCGGCACTGCTCTTCCGCATGGCCGCCGGGCAATCGTTCGCTCTGGAAACAATGGACGGCTTACGCACCAACAAGGTGGCCGCCGAAGCCGCTGTCCACAAGGGAAAAAAGGGAATCCGTGTTACCGAGGCGGCTGGCGTAAACAACGCGAGCGAGGATCGCATGCTGCTGCTGCCGGTGAAAGATTTCGAGAACGGCACGATTGAAGCGGAGATCGGCGGTGAACCGGGCCCCGGCGCGGCGCAGGGAGCGAGAGGCTTCGTCGGCATAGCGTTCCGGGTGGGCGACAACGCGACGAAGTTCGACGCTTTTTATCTGCGGCCCACCAACGGCCGCGCGGACGATCAGGTGCGCCGCAACCATTCGGTGCAATACGTCTCGCACCCCGACTGGCCGTGGATGCGCCTTCGGAAAGAAGAGCCTGAAAAGTATGAGAGCTACGTGGATCTGTTGCCCGGAGAGTGGACCCGCGTGCGCGTGGAAGTGGACGGCGCAAAAGCGCGGCTGTTCGTGCATGAAAACGCCCAGCCAACGTTGATCGTCAACGACTTGAAGCAAGGTGCATGGAAGGGGCAGGTGGGACTCTGGATTGGACCCGGAACCATCGGACATTTTCGAAACGTAAAGGTGACCAAGAAATGAAACGACGCGATTTTCTTTCGTTAGCCGCGGCTCCGGCGCTGCCCGCACTGGCCTGGGCGCAGGAGAAGAGCCGGCTCAAGATTACGGATATCAAGATCGTAAAGACGCGCCCCAGTAAGCCCTATCCGCCGTACACACCGGCGGCGGATGCGTGGTCGACGCAGGGCGTGGAGGTCGCTAACCCCGTCTCCATCTACCCCGAATACAAGCCGCGCCGGGAACTGTTCGGCGCCACCAACGTGCCCAGCTTCACGGTCGAAGTGACCACGGACAAGGGCCTCAAGGGCTACGGCAATGGCGGCCCCGGCGGCGGCCAGATCGTCACCGGCCATCTGGCCAAACTGATGATGGGCCGCGACCCCTTCGATATAGAGCGCAACTGGGACATCTGCTGGCGTTCCACCATGTCCTACGGCCGCATGGGCGTCACCATGAATGCCATCAGCGGTTTCGATATGGCGTTGTGGGACATCGTCGGAAAGGCGCTGAACATGCCCGTTTATCGCCTGCTCGGCGGCGAAACCAAGGACCGTGTGCCCTGCTACTGCACCGGCAACGACATCGAGCAGCACGTCGAGTTCGGTTACAAGATGCTGAAGCTGGCCATTCCGCACGGTCCGGCCAGCGGCCGCGCCGGCATGAAGGAGAATGTGGAGCTCGTTAAGCGCGCCCGCAAAGCCGTCGGGCCGGACGGCGAGATCATGCTCGATTGCTGGATGGCGTGGACCGAACGCTACACCGTCGAAATGGCCGAGATGCTGGAGCCGTATCGCATCTACTGGATGGAGGAGGTGCTGCAGCCGCACGACTACGCGGGTTTCGGCCGTTTGAACACCACCCTGAAATCGACGCGCATCGCAACCGGCGAACACGAATACGGCCGCTACGGATTCCGCTACCTGCTCGAGGCGCATGGGGCGTCCATCTGGCAGCCCGACATTCAATGGTGCGGCGGCCTCACCGAGTTGCGGCGCATTGCGGCGATGGCATCGGCCTACGACATTCCCGTCATTCCGCACGGCGGCGGGCTGAACGGTTCCACGCATTTCACTATCGCCAACGTCAACGCGCCGTGGGCGGAGCTATTCCTGCCCGCGCCGGGCGGCCCGAAGGAGGTGTACTCCAGGTTCGAGGAGAACTACAGCATCTCGCGCGGCCCGGACGGCATCTACATGCGCCCGCCGGATCGTCCCGGCTGGGGCTGGGAAATCGAGGTCGTGGGGTGACGTTCGCGGCCGCACTGGTTGTCATCTCCCTCACCCCCTGGCCCGACCCTTTTGACGCCACCTTCCTCCGCCAAGTACCCAAAGCGGGCGCGGCGCAGGAGGTGGAGTTCCGTCCGGCGCCCGCGCGAGAGTGGGTGCATGCTGTACGGCGCATGGCGGCGTCTGCTCCTGGAAAGGAGCAGTATGTTCAGTTTCTGAAAGATCAATACGGATACAACATCGGCCCATTGAACGAGGCGTACGGTATCGAAGCGGGTTCATTCACTGAGCTGCTGACCTACGACTACCGGCGGCTCGATACGCAGCGCCCCGCCGTCCGCCGCGACGACGAAGCCTTTCTGAAAATACTGGTAGCCGCCGTACTCGACGCCGCACGCCAAAAACGATAGAGTCTCGGAGACAAAGAATGAAACATGCCCTCGCAGCAATTGCCTTGTTCGCCCTGCTGTCCTCGTGCGGTTCCAGTCCCGATAAACCTGTCGAAGCCGTCAAAGCGGAAAAGCCCGCCAAGCCGGTGGCGCAGCCCGCCGGTGAAGGAGCCATTCTTCGTCTCGACGCAGAGTTCGACGCGCTGGTCCCCGCGACGGCGAAGATTGAAAAAGCCGCCGGCGGTTTCCAGTTCACCGAAGGTCCGCTATGGTTCAAGGACACGGGCAACTTGTGGTTCAGCGATGTGCAGGGGAACGTGACGCGGCAACTGGCGCCCGACGGCGCCGTAACCGAAATTCTGAAACCCGCCGGCTACGATGGCAAAGATGCGCCGCAAGGTGCATTCATTGGCCCCAACGGCATGACCTTCGACAAGGACGGCAATGTGCTTATCTGCCAGCACGGCAACCGCCGCATCGCGCGCCGTAACAAGTCCGGCATCGTCACCACGCTCATCGACCGCTTCGAAGGCAAACGCCTCAACAGCCCCAATGACCTCGTCTTCAAAGCCGATGGCTCGCTGTACTTTACCGATCCTCCTTACGGCCTCATCAAGCAGGATGACGATCCGAAGAAGGAGTTGGCGTTCAATGGAATCTATCGCCTGCGGGACGGCAAGCTGACTCTACTTAACAAGGAGATGACCCGTCCGAACGGCATCGCGTTCTCGCCGGACGAACGATGGCTCTACGTCGCTAATTCGGACGCCGCCCGCAAGGCGTGGACGAAGTTCCCTGTGCTGGACGACGGCACGCTGGGGCCTGGCCGCGTGTTCGCCGATGTGACAGCCGAACAGAGCGAAGGTCTTCCGGACGGGATGAAAGTCGACTCCAAGGGAAACGTTTGGGCCACGGGTCCGGGCGGCGTCTGGATCTTTAGCCCGGATGGCAAGCATCTGGGCACCATCAAGCCCACCGAAGTGCCCGCCAACTGTGCCTTCGCCGAAGATGGCGCCGTACTGTGGATGACCGCCCGTACGTCCGTCTATCGCATCAGACTCAAGTAATCTGGAGAAACTGTATGAACCGCCGCCGCGCTGTTATTACCGCTCTCGCCGCCTCTGCCGCCGTTAAAGCGCAGACGAAGAAGTCCGCCGATCAGACGATTCAGCTCCATGTCGACATCCTGGTCGATCCGGCGAAGGAAAAGGAGTTGAAGAAGAACTTTAAGGAGATCTTCAAGCCCGCGATGTCGAAGCAGCCGGGATATGAGCATGTCTACCTGCTCAAGCTGCGCGAGGCCAAAGCAGGGAAGGCGCCGGAAGGCTCAAACTACCGGCTGGTGATCAATTTCAAGTCGGAAGAAGACAGGTTGAACTGGGTGAAAACGGATATCCACCAGAAGGTGTGGCCCACGATTGAGGGTACGTTCAAGGTGAAGAGTTTTAACGCGGTTCTGTACGACCAGATCTAATCTCATCTCTCACCAGCCACCGCGCCGAATTTCTGATCAGGCGCTGCATCATCGGATGGTTCAGCGCCTGCGGCGTATGCCCTGGCGACAGATACACAAACCGCCCCTTCCCCATCTCCCGCCACCAACCCCCCGCCGCCGCCAGATTATCCGGCGCAATCGTCCGCAGCAGCATGTGCTCTTTGTCCAGGTAGTACTTCACCGTGTGCTGCTCATCGTAGGCGATGTAGTCGTTCACGCCCGCCGTAACCGGATGGCTCTTATCCTCAACGCGCACCGTGAAATCGTAAGGCTTCGGATGCCCGCCGTAGTCGCCGCCGAATAGCTTGTAGTAAAGCCCGCCCTCCGGATAGATACCCTGCGCATTGTGTAACGCCAGGAACCCGCCTCCGCCGTGTACAAAATCCCATATCGCCTGCTGCTGCGCGTCCGTCATCCATTTCACCGGCGGCTTGTCATACCCATCGGGCCAATTCATCCCGTCCCGCAGGATGATCAGAAGCTGGTGCTCCTTCAAGCTCTCCGCGCTCAGCATCGCCACGTTCTCAATGAACGTCACCGGAATATTCTCTTCCATCAGCGCTTTCGACAGCCCTTCGCGGATGTAGACCGGGCTGTGATAACGGTCCCCCACCAACGCCAGCGCACGCGGCCGTTTCCACGTCTGAAACACCGTGCCGGCATTTTGTCCATACGAACAACCCAGTAACATCACGAATAAAAATAGGCGCATCGCAACAGGGAAGTTATCATAGCCTTGGTGAACGTGGGGAAGCCCGTCCTTCAACTCGAAACCTACTTCCTTTTTCCTTTCGCGATCGACAAGGAAGTAGTCGCCTCCGCACATCGGGACTTCTGGCCGCCTCTCCGCAGTTGGATCGACGGCCTCGATGATTGGCTCCGCTCTGAGAACTGCGCCACCGACTCACCCATCCGCACCCGCCTCGGCGGCTGGCGGCGCGCCTCCTACTCCGAATTCGATCTCGACTCCCGCGCCTATCAGGACATGGTCTTCTTCCATCCTTTTGTCCGGCGCGTCTATTTCGATACCAAGTGCGGCGACCAGGCCACGCTCATCCGCGTCTACGAAATGATGCTGCCGCAGACGCTGCCTCTGCTATGGACAGCGGAGGATGTGCGCGGCCGCTCCTGCGCCGTGCCTGTCACCGATCTCCGGCTATTCCTTTTCGCCAACGGCATCGGCATTCTCTCCATCGGCGTGCGGCGCTCCGATTGCACCGTGCGCGAAGCGTTGTGGATGAACGAGATGATGCGGAAGGTCTACCCCACCAGTGGCCGTCAGCGGCGCGAAGGGCGTATCCCCGCCTTGTCCAAATTGACTGTCGGCGATGAGCTGCTGACCGAGGAGACATTCGAATCCGGGGCCATCGTCCAGTTCCGGCCGCCGCTCTCGAGAGTCATCCAATCCCTCCTCTATTTCCTGCACTACGAAACCTTCGAATACGAGCAGATCTTCGACGAGCGCATGATTCCCTACTCCTTTCTCTGCCTCGATCCGGAATTTGGTCCGCCGGAGAAGGTCGAAGCGCTATTCAGCCGCCTGCTCTACGTCGATCGCGACGGCGAAGGCTTCCGGTACGACCCTGCCTTCACCCGCGAACAGATGCGCCAGCACGTCTACACGCGCTGGGCGCAGGAAGGCACGTTCTACGGCTTTACCCGCTATTCCAACGTCACCCTCTCGCTTGGCCAGAAGGACCGCGGTCTCCACCTCGCGCAGGAAGGCAACCTTATCCAGCGCATGTTCGACGGCCGCTACTATCTCATGGCCATCGTCGCGCTCTTCTACCGCGCCACGCTGCTCGACTTCGCCGAAAGCCTTGCGCTCGTCTCTCGCCGTCTTTATGAAAACCTTTCCGTCGGCCGGCTGGAGCGGCAGAACGTGGAGATCGCCATGGACCTCCGCAACGAGTTCCTCAACTTCTCCAACTACTGGCACTTTGACGAGCTCGCCAATAAAGACGAAGAGATCGAACATTTTCAGTTGCAGTGCCGCGCGTATCGTGTCGAGGAGCTGCACCTGCAAATTGAACGGGAGCTCGCCAACATGAACGCCACTCTGAACGAGTACAATCAGCAGCGCAGCACGGAAGCCGTCAACCGCCTGGCGATGCTCAGCATGATCTTCGGCGCGGGCGCCGTGCTCACCGGATTCTTCGGCATGAACTTCGGCCACATGTTTGAGCGCTACTTCTTCAAGCCCGAGTCCGATACGATCACCGTCCACCTCGGCGCCGTTGCGCTGGTCACTTTCATCACGTTGAGCATCATCCTGCTCGGCGTCTATCTCGTCGCCGTCAATTGGCGCGACTACCGTTTCATCCTGCGTACGAACAGCAAACCTACTAAGCGCCACCGTTGGTTCAGCCTCCGACTCGGCGGTTGATGCCTACTTCTCCCGCCCAAACTTCGGTTCGCTGCGTGTGCCGGTAATGCCGATCTTGGTGTATAGCCCCGCGCCATGCTTCGCGAAGAACGGATCCACGGGTTTCAATGCCCAACGTTTCCATCCGGTCTGCGTCTGTGAAAGCTTCGCCTGCAGCCGCAGGTCGCCGTGGAAATCCACGCCTTCCGTCTGTAGATTGTAATTCCCGTTCAACCGCAAATCCGCGCCCGGTATACCGAACACGAGATTGGTGAGGGTCACCAATTCATCGGAGAGATCGAACTTCCCGCTCATTACGGAAACGACTTCATCAATCGCCTCGTTCGTTGGCTGCCCCTGTGCCTGCCTGCTCATCCGGTCGATGCGATCCTGAATCTGCGAACGCAGAAACTTACCTTCCGCGATCGTGAAATTCCCGTCTAGCCGGAGCTTCTCGATTACCTTGCCGGTCAGCGGCGGAATCAAAATCTTACTCTTCATCTTCAAGATCCCCGCCATAAACGGGTTCGGGCCCTTCATGGCGAGCAGCAGCACATCCTCCAAATGGCCCGCGGGCATCTCGACGTCCAAGGCAATCGTCCGCCGCTTGTCACCGTCGTGCTTGATGATGCCGCCGCTGGTGACGAAAGCCGTATTCCGGATTCGCCCGTGGACGGGCTTCAATACCGTATTCCCATTTGTCCCGTCCACCTGCACCTCGAACTTTGCATGCACCGGCAGCTTGTTTCCGGCCGGCTTCAGAAAGAACTCCGGTATGTCGGCTTCGCCGGTCGCGGTGATCTCGTTCAACTGGCCCACGAAGTGTCCGGTGGAATTGAGCATGCCGCCAATCGCGTTGAACACGCCCAGATTCGCGTGCTCGAACTTGTAGTCGCCATCGAGCGGTGTATCTCCCGGTTCGTCGGCGTTCCAGGGACCAAAGTGTCCGGTCGCATCGATTTCGCCAGGCGGTTTGGCATTTCGCAATGCTGCCTCGTACCTCATCGGTGCCGTCGGGCCGGCATCCATCAGCCGGATACGATGCAGGTCAAACTCCAGCGGCACCCGCTTCGGGTCGCGTGGCGAGATGATCAGCTTCGCGTTCGTGAAAATAATCTCGTCGATCCGGACATCCGGTGGAGCCTTCCTTGGACCGCGCTCCGGGTCCTTTTCCGCCTCGCCTTTCGGCGGAATGATAATGTCCACGCCGTCGGCATAGACCGCCGTCAATCCCTTCTGGCTCTCGAACATGCGGCCAACATCGACTTCGAATCGCATTGAGTTCATTCGCAACAGAGCATGCTCGTGCTTCTTTAACCGAATCCCTGTCGCCGTTACGCTGGCGAGAACGCCCCTGCCCTTCGAGAGATAGAGTTTTGTGGGAGAAAACGGCGGCAGTCCGATCTGCAGCGTGCCAATCTCCACTTGCGCGCGAAACTTGTCCCGCAGGTACTCGACGGCCTGGTCCCGAATATACGGTTCAATTTTTGATGCGTGCCGCTTGGCCAGAAAGACGAGCAGAAATCCGCCGGCGAGCGGAACGCCAGTCAGGACTGCAATCAGCCATTTGGTCTTTCGTTGCATTGCTAACTTGTTAGAATCTTACCGTTGCTGCCCCGTTCCTCGCTCGAAGGGGCAGCAAAACAATCGCAGGGGGTGGGATAATTGTCGAGGTCAGCCGATAAGGGAGAGATGAAAAGGCGAACCCCTCAAACTCCATTGCTATTCCCCGAGGTATCAACAGGACCGGAAAATCCCTGGAGTACCGAAACTGTCAGGCGCGTAGAGGGTGCGAACGGCGGCCTAACCACGTTAGAGCTATGCGCCGGTGCTGGCGGTCAGGCCATTGGGCTTGAGCAAGCCGGGATCGGACACGCTGGACTCGTGGAAATCGACAAGAATGCCTGCGCCACGCTCCGTCTGAACCGCCCCGGGTGGAACGTTATTGAAGAGGACCTGAACACTTTCGACGGCTCCTCCTTCCGGGGCGTCGATGTAATTTCAGGCGGCTTGCCATGTCCTCCCTTCTCGGTCGCGGGGAAGCAGCTCGGAAAGGCGGATGAACGCAACCTCTTTCCGGCCATGATCCGGCTCGTGGACCAGATCCGGCCACGGGCTGTGATGATCGAAAACGTCCGGGGATTTCTGGACCCGGTCTTTGAAGACTATCGCGGCTACATAAGGAAGGAACTTACTAAACTCGGCTACGAACCCGGCTGGAAGCTTATGAAAGCTTCGGACTTCGGAGTTCCTCAATTGCGCCCGCGAGTTGTGTTCATTGCGGTGCGAAAGGATCTTACAGAACACTTCTCGTGGCCGCAACCATCGGATATCCCACCGAAGACAGTGGGAGAGACCCTTTGTGACCTTATGGCAGCAAACGGCTGGAATGGTGTGAAGGCATGGGCGAAGAGGGCCAGCGAAATCGCCCCGACAATTGTCGGTGGCTCTCATAAACACGGTGGCCCGGACCTTGGACCTACACGGGCACGAAAGGCATGGGCTACGCTCGGTGTTGATGGACTTGGAATCGCTAACGAAGCTCCAGGCCTAGAATTCCCGGTCAACGGAACCCCTCGTCTGACTGTTCGGATGGTAGCTCGCCTTCAAGGCTTTCCCGATGAGTGGCTATTCTCTGGGGGCAAAACTCAATCGTATCGTCAAGTCGGGAACGCCCTTCCTCCGCCGTTTGCTCGAGCGGTTGCAGAGAGCCTGAAGGCATGTCTATTGGTGCCGCGGTTGATTCGGGTGGCAGGGTAATCGACAACGCATGGCTTCTAAGAAAGCTCCAAAGGGCTCCAGAGCAAGGCTTAGACAATACATTCTTGGCAATGTTGGACGGGTTCTGGAATCGGATGAACTGCGAGAGGCGTCGGGAAACAAAAGCGAGTGGGCGAGACGGGTCCGGGAACTGCGGACGGAGGAAGGCTACCAGATCCTCACGCATAATGACCGGAGTGATCTGAAGCCGGGGCAATACCTTCTTCTGAATGCGGCGCCGATTCCCGCCTTTGAACGTGGTATCTCGAAAGAGACTAGGGCATACGTCTTGGACCGAAATGGATTTACTTGCCAGATGTGCGGGGCCGTTGCAGGGGAGCCGCACGTTTCGGACCCGGCACGGAAGACTCGACTTCACATCGGTCACATTGTAGACAAGTCGATGGGTGGCAATGACCAACCGTCGAATCTGCGAGCGGTCTGTTCCGTCTGCAATGAAGGGGCCCGCAACCTAACGCTGGACCGGTCATCGCTGCAGAAACTACTAATCCAGGTTCGCCGTGCCACCGGGGGCGATCAACTGGAAGTAATGAAGTGGCTCATAACCAAGTATCCGGTCCAGGCGGTAAGGATCACGGTAAAGCTGGAGCAATAGCGGGGTGGACACGCTGACGCCAGAACGGCGCTCTGCTAACATGAGCCGGATTCGCAGCCGGGATACATCGCCGGAAATGATCGTTCGGCGGCTGGTTCATGCCATGGGCTATCGTTACCGGCTTCACGTCGGCAAACTCCCCGGCAGTCCGGATATGGTGTTTCCACGCCTGAAGCGAATTATTGAGGTGCGGGGTTGCTTCTGGCATCAGCACCCCGGCTGCATCGACTCACACATTCCGAAATCGCGACTGGATTATTGGTGGCCGAAGTTGGAGGGCAATCAAAGGCGGGACAAAGATAATGGACGCAAACTTCGGAAGCTCGGCTGGCGCGTATGTGTTGTTTGGGAATGCGAAACAAGGACTGCCGGAAAGCTCGGCAAACGGCTTGGCAAGTTTTTGGGGAAATGAAGCTGTACGGGAGCCGTCGAGGGTGTCAATACAGCCTAGTCGACAATCCGCTCCGCGCGCTGATCTTGATCCGGCGCACGCAAAGGGCCGAATGCTACCTCCTCCTCCTTGCCCTTCATCCCCCAAATCCCCTATACTGAATCTTTGGGCGCAGTGCGTCCACGGCTAGGTTTGTCCCTAGCGCCTTAGAATAGGAAAAAGTAATGCCGAAGCGTACATTTCAGCCAAATAACCGTCACCGCGCCAAGACCCACGGTTTTCGCGCACGTATGGCGACCAAGAATGGCCGCGCCGTCCTGGCCCGCCGCCGGGCCCGTGGCCGTTGGAAGTTGACGGTCAGTGACGAACGCGCCGTCCGTGCCTCCCACGCCCACGAATAAAGGCGAACACCGGTTTTCCAGGAACAGCCGGCTGCTGAAGTCCGTAGACTTTAGAAAAGTGTACGACAACGGCAGCCGTTTTTCGTGTCCATACTTTGTGGCCTTCCTGCTTCGGCATTCCGCTGTTTCCGGCACCGCCGCAATTCGCGATGGCGGGCCAAGAATCGGATTTACTATTCCTCGGGCCATCGGCAAAGCCGTCGTCCGTAACCGTATCCGCCGCCGCATCCGCGAGCAGCTCCGCGTGCGCCTGGAGCAGATCGATCCCACCCTCGATATCGTCCTCAACCCCCGCCGGGCAGCCGCGGAAGCGCCCATGGCGGACCTCACGCGCCAGTTGGAAAGGTTGATTGAACGATGCCGCGCATGATCGTACTCGGCATTCTGCGTTTTTACAAGGTGGCCATTTCGCCATGGCTGCCATCCGCCTGCCGTTTCCGTCCCACCTGCTCGGAATACATGATGGACGCCGTCGCCCGGTACGGCGCGGCGCGCGGCATCTGGCTCGGCCTGAAACGGCTCAGCCGATGTCATCCTTTTCATCACGGCGGTTACGACCCCGTCCATTGATTTTGCGACCATAAGAGTTCCCACACATGGCTGAAGGCAAAAAAGATCTATCGATGGAGCAGCGCCTGCTGCTCGCGTTCGTCCTGATGGGCGGCGTCATCTTCCTCTCGCAGTACCTGTTGCCGAAGCCGCCGCAGCCGGCTGCCCCGCCGAAAAAGGCCGAAGTGGCTAAAAAGCAGGAGGCCCCCGCTGCACCTTCTCCGGCCGCCGTCCCACCCGGCCCGGCAGCTTCACCCGCGGCGCAAACAGCCGCGCAGACGGAGTTCCCCGTCTTTGAGAACGATCTCTATCGCGTCAAGTTTTCGAACAAAGGCGCCGTGGTGCTGAGCTGGTCTTTGAAGAAGTTCAAAGATACCAACGGCGCCATCCTGGATTTCGTCAACGACGAGAACACCACGCTCCTCGGCAGCCGCCCCTTCTCCTATCAGTTCAAGGAGCAGAAGCCCACTGCCGACCTCAACGAAAAGCTCTTCGCCGTTACGAAAAACGCCGACGGTGTGACGTTCGACTATAGCGATGGCGCCACCGTCGCCCGTAAGTCCTTCCGGTTTGTCCCCGGCCGTTATCTCGCGGAAGTGGATAGCGCGGTGGCGGAGAAGAACGCCCCCATTACCCACGCCCTCATCTGGCGCGGCGGCTTCGGCGACCACACCGTTGCCAAGGCCTATGCGGCCCAATACGCCGTCTATCTCCCGCCCGCGGATTCGTCTCCGACAACATTCGAGAGCTCAAAAGCCAAGGACGCCCCCATCGTCAACGCCGGCAACTATGTCTTTGCCGGGCTGCAGGATCAGTACTTCGCGGCTGTCGCTCTCCCCAAGCCCGGTCAGACTATCGAGCTCACCGTCCTTTCCGATTCCCTGCCCTACCCGCCCAAATCGAATGACCGGCTGCCCTTCGTAGGCGCGGGGCTCAGCCTGCCCGGACGCAATCAGTTCACGATGTTCGTTGGCCCAAAGGATCTGGATCTCCTCGGCGAAACGGACAAACGCCTTGTCTCGCTAGTGGATTGGGGCTGGTTCGGCTGGATCGGCCGCCCGTTGTTTGCGGCGCTCCGCTGGCTGGACGCCAATGTTGTGCATAACTGGGGCTGGTCGATCGTTGTCCTCACCTTCGTCATCAATATGGCGCTCATCCCACTCAAGCTGACGAGCATGAAGTCCATGAAGAAGATGCAGGCGCTGCAGCCGGAAATTCAGCGGATCAACGACAAGTACAAAGGCATCGGCTTCAACGATCCCAAGAAACAGGATCAGAACAAAGAGGTGATGGAGCTCTACAACAAGCACGGCGTCAATCCTGCCGGCGGCTGCGTCCCTATGCTGTTGCAGTTCCCGTTCTTCATCGGGTTCTACAAAGTGTTGAATGTCGCCACGGAGCTGCGCGGCACGCCCTGGTATTGGGTGAAGGATCTCAGCCAGCCTGAAACCATTCCCGTCCGCATTCTGCCGCTACTCATGATCGGCAGCCAGTTCTATCTCCAGAAGATGACGCCGTCATCCGGCATGGATCCCTCCCAGGCCCGCATGATGCTGCTGATGCCGCTTATGATGGGCTTCCTGTTCTATAACGCCTCCAGTGGTCTGGTGTTATACTGGCTTACCGGAAACTTGGTTGGGATTGCGCAGCAGTTACTGTTTAACAAGTTGATGCCGGCCTCCCCCGCGCCGCAGATCACACCCAAGAAGAAGGGCAAATAACAGGAGCTTGGATTCTGATAACGGCATGAGCGGCTCGAGGAAATATACAGTCGAAGAACACGGACCGCGCATCCGCCACTTTTTGGAACCAGTTCTGGCCACAGCGCATTTGGAGCTGAAGTTCGACGTTGTCCATGGACGCACTCTGCATCCGGAAATCGAAGATCCTCACCTGATGGTGCTCTTCACCGGCCAGGACGTGGACCTGCTGCTCGCCAACAAAGCCGAGCTCATGCTCGCTCTGGAACATCTCACGCTCGAAATACTCGGCGTGCCGTCCGACGAACACGCGCTCATCTGCTTCGACGCCAACGACTACCGCGTCATGCGCATCGAGGAACTCCGCATGACCGCGCAGACGGCCGCCGAACGCGTCATCAAGACCGGCGACCATTTCCAGTTCAACCCGATGACCAGCCGCGAGCGGCGTATCATCCATCTCGCCCTCCGCGGCGAAACGCGCGTGAAGAGCGAGAGCTTCGGCATCGGCCCGGTGCGGCAAGTCGTAATCTATCGCGCCGACATGCCCGCGCCGACCAACATTGTTCTGAAACCAGCGCCTCGCCCTCGCCGCGATGATGATTCCCACGATCGGGATCGCGACCACGGCGGCGATCGCCGTGGAGATCGCGGCGGACGGGACCGGGACCGTCGCGGCTCCGGTGGATCGGGCCCTCGCAGGGGTCCCCGCCCGCGCAACACCTAGCGGGTACTCGCAGTGGATACCATCGTCGCTATCGCCACGCCGCCCGGGCGCGGAGGCATCGGAGTTGTACGCATATCCGGCGAACGCTCACGCGAGGTGGCGTCGGCGCTCATCCGCTTTCCTGAAGGAGCGCAGTGGAGTGCGCGGCACGCGACGCTCGCGGAGTTGGTCGATGAAGAAGGCGCGGTCGTCGATCAGGTCGTCGTCACATGGTTCGTCGCACCGCGAAGCTACACCGCGGAAGATGTAGTGGAGATCGCCTGCCACGGCGCGCCGGTCGTGTTGCGGTTCTGTGTTGAGCACGCCTGCCGCCATGGAGCGCGCCTCGCCGAACCGGGCGAGTTCACGCTGCGTGCCTTCGTCCATGGACGCATCGACCTGCCGCAGGCCGAAGCCGTCCGCGACCTCATCGACGCCACGACGCTCTATCAGGCCCGCGTCGCCGCGCGGCAGGTGGAGGGGTCTGTTGCGCACATGCTCGCGCCGTTGAAGACACAATTGCTGGAGTTGATCGCGCTGCTCGAAGCCGGGATCGACTTCGCGGAGGACGATATCTCCGTTGCGCCGCCGGAGGAGATTCTGCGCCGATTATTGCCGTTAACCGAAGGCGTCGAGCGTCTCGTAAAGAGCTTCTCCTATGGGCGTCTCGTACACGACGGCGTGTCGCTGGCAATAGTCGGACGCCCCAATGTGGGCAAAAGTTCGCTGTTCAACCGGCTACTCGAACAGGACCGCGCCATTGTCACCGAGATTCCCGGTACCACGCGAGATCTGGTGAGCGAGACGGTTGCACTCGCCGGTGTTCCAGTTCGCTTTGTTGACACCGCGGGCATAAGAACCGGTAGCGATATCGTCGAATCGCTCGGCATCGAGCGCTCTCTACAGGCAATGGCCGATGCCGACCTGACGCTGGTCGTGCTCGACGCCTCATCGCCGCTAACAGGAGGCGATCGGGAGATCCTGTCCAAAGCCGAATCGCAGGGACGCCACATCGTCGTCGCGAATAAGTCGGATCTTCCAATCGCCGCCCAACTTCCGGCGAGCGCTGTCGCCGTCTCAGCCGCCTCTGGTGAGGGGCTCGACGCACTGCGGGAAGCGGTCTTGCAGGCGATCGGCCATGCCGCCGGAGCGGAGCACGAATTCGCCTTCATCACGTCACTGCGGCAGGAGCAGTTGCTGTCGGAGTGTGCCGGCGCGCTGCACGCGGCACGGCTAGCGGTGGAGGAGCACATCCCGCACGAAATGCTCCTCCTGGATCTTTACGGCGCGCTTTACCCGCTCGACGCTATTACAGGCAAAACCACGGCCGACGACATCCTCAACCGCATCTTCTCTACGTTCTGTATCGGGAAGTAGCGCGGCTACTCCGCTACTAGCGTCGCGCGCAGCGAGATCGGTACCGCCGCCAGCGCTTTCGACACCGGGCAACCCGCCTTCGCTTCCCCCGCGATCGTCTGGAACTGGGCGTCTTCCACGCCCGGAACAACGGCCTCGGTCACCAGGTCGATGCCCGTAATTGAAAACCCGCCCGGCACTGGTTCCAGCTTTACGGAGGCCGTCGTGTGAACCCGCTGCGGCTTCAATCCCGCCGACGCCATTGCGTGCGAAAAAGCCATCGAAAAGCACCCGGCATGAGCGGCCGCGATCAACTCTTCCGGATTCGTCCCCGTGCCGCTCTCAAAGCGCGACTGGAAGGAATACGGGCCCTTGTAGGCGCCGCTGCCAAACGAGATATCTCCCGATCCGCCTTTCAAATCCCCGCGCCATTCGGCATTCGACTTGCGAACGATCATAGTTGATAGTTTCTCCTCACCCTAGTTTCGCTCAGTCGCCCGCGGCCCATGCGGTGATCTTCCACGTCCCGCTCCTCTTCTCGAATAGAATTCTCTCCGCTGTAACAGACCGTACATCGCCCGCCGCCACCCACCCCTTCGGTCCATCCAACCTCGCCGCGCGAATCCAGCCGCCCACCGGCTCGGCATCGTCGACCCGCAATATGTCGTAATCAAGCGGGCAGACGACTGGGGCGTCGGCTTTCCCTGCCGCGCGCAAGACAGCTCCCTGGCGAATGGTTACGCGGTGCTCCGTGCTCTCCAAATCCTCTGGAAACTTGGCGAACAAATACGGCAGAGCAAAGCCCCCCTCGTACTTCGCTACACCCAGTTGCAGCACTGCCTGCAGCTTCGACCACCCGCCGTCATTCATCTTTTTGATCAGTTCCGGTGGACCGGACGTCCCGTCAAACCCGGTCATCACATTCGGCGCGCACATAGCCCGCAACTTCGTTGCGTCCTTCGACGCGGCCACGGCCCGCAATTCCGTCAACAACTTTACAAATGCCGGATCGGACGCCGATTCATCTCCTGGCGCCAATCGCCGCCGCTGTCCCGCGGCCGATGCGATGCCTGCACCCAATACTGTTTGAATAAACTGTCTAACTGATAAATCCATTTCTAATCGCAAACCGCACCAGGTCGCCCGTGGAATGCAAGTTCAACTTCTCCATCAACCGGCTGCGGTGAGCCTCCACCGTATAGACACTCAAGTTTAGCTGATTCGCGATGTCCTTGTTCGTCTTCCCTTCGGCGATGAGCTGCAGCACCTCTCGCTCGCGAGCCGTCAAAAGGTCCAGCGGATTCGTCACGTGCTTGCGGTAGTCGGTCAACACAGCGTCGGCAACCGACGGACTTAAATACGCTTCACCCCGCGCGACTGCGCGGACTGCGTCGAGCAGTGCGTCGTCATCGGCGTCCTTCACCAGGTATCCCTTCGCGCCCGCGCGCAGCATCTCACGCACGTAGACCGCATCGCGGTGCATGCTCAACGCAAGCACCCGCGTGCGCGGCGCGATTTCTCCGATGCGGCGGGCACCCTCGATCCCGTTCAGACCCTCCATGTTGACGTCCATAATCACCACGTCCGGCTGCGTCTTCTCAGCCTCCTCCACTGCTTCGAGACCATTCTTCGCTTCGGCCACCACTTCCAGATCCGGCTGCGCGGACAGAATCATGCGAATTCCCTTGCGGACCACGGTGTGGTCGTCGACGAGCAGGATTCGCGTGCGCTTACCCGGCGGTATCATTGCCGTCTCCATTCTGCGCATACTGCGCGGGCGCCTGCACTTCCAGGCGCAGACCGCCCTGCTTCCGGCTCATCGTGAAAAACTCACCGCCCACATGCCGGGCGCGGGCGCGCATCCCCACCATTCCCAAGGTGGGTTTCTGCGGCGTCTCCACTGGCATTCCCCGCCCGTTATCCTCAATCCGCAGCAGCAAACGGTCCCCGCTTGTGTCCAGGCGCACCATGACTTGTGTCGCGCCGGAGTGCCGCGCGACGTTCGTCAATGCCTCCTGCGCGATGCGGAAGAGCTGTGTTTCCTGCTCCTCCGTCAGCCGGCGCGGGCAGTACGACCTGTAGCCAACGTCGATCTGTGTCCGCTCGGCGAAGCGTTCCGTCAGCCATCGCAAGCCGGCATCGAGGCCGAAGTCGTCGAGGATCACCGGCCGCAGCAGTTGGCTTAACTCACGCACGCCCGTTAGCGCGCCCTCTAGAATCTCCACGCACTCGCCGCGCCGCTCCACGAAATCGGCGCCGTTCATTCGCTTCAACATGCTGCGCAGGCCGGTCAATGATTGACCCAGCTCATCGTGCATCTCGTGCGAAAACCGCCGCGCGAGAACCTCCTGATCCTGCAGCATCTGCCACGACACGCGATCGAGCTCGTCCGCCTGCCATTCCAGCCTGTGGAATGCCCGCCGCGTTGTGTATACGGTTACGCCGGCGCATGCGAACGCCAGTACGAGACAGATACCCAACACAACTTCCAGCTCATCCAGCAGCGATTGCGACTGCTGTTCAATCTGTCCTTCCAACTGCGCCCCGCGGCCCGAGCTCACGAAGTGCCCGCGCACCAGCTCCTGCGCATTCTCATGGATCGACTTCGAGCCCTGATAGCCGACATACGCCGCCGCGATCACGAGCATCACCACCATCGAAAAGCCCAATGCGAGAATGCGCAGAACATTCTGCTGGGACATCGCGAGGCGGCGCTGCATGTACCCAGTCTACAAGTGGAAGTCCAGGAAGACCGCGTAGAACGAACGGCCCGCGCCGTTCGAGTACGTTTCCAGGAATTTCCCAGGGAACAGATGCCCGTACTGCGCGCCGATGTCATAGAAACGAGACAGCTTCACATCGGCGAGGAGATCAAGCTCCGGCCCCACATCGGTGTACTTCGCCCCTCCGATGACGGGCGCAACCGTCTGCGCGCCGCTCGCGGCATAGAGGCCCTCGTGCGAATCGGCGAGCCAGAAAAAGTGCCCTTCGCCCTTTAGAGTCAACCACTTCTCGGGATGCAGCCAAATGCCGCCGCGAACGTTTTTCGTGTTGCGGCGGCCGATCTGGTCGGCGATGCCGTAGATGCTGTGATTGGTTGGATATAGCTGATCCAAACCACCTGACGCGTAGTTCGTTTCACCCACCAAAGCCGGCGCCCACCGGAAATCGCGGAAATGCCGTTGAATCTGCAGCAACCCGGCCCATTGGTCGCTGTGCTGGCCGAGCGCTTCCGTTTCGTAAGTCCATTTCGGGCCGATTCTCCCGGCGGAGCGAAGGCCGTAAGTCCAGCCTTTTCTGAGACCTGTGCGAAGGAGCACGTAGGGCTCGACTTTCGAGTCTTTGATCCACGAACCGAAGGAGCCATAGACACCATGGAGATTGTTGCCGTCGAGATGGTGGTCCCACGCCGTAGGGTTGTTCATCACAACACTGCTCGAAAAGACGTCAAAACGATCGTTTTTGTGGTGAAAAGCGAGCTTAATTGCATCAAAAACACGCGCTGTGTTGCCCCACTCCGACGCTCCGATCACTCGTTCCGATCCAAACACCAACCGCTGCCGGCCCGCCTTCACGTCCCACCAACCGTCCTCCTTCCCGATCCGGACGTAGGCCTGGCGGAGGTCGACGCGATCCTTCACCGAGGCATCCTGGATCGGCATGTGCGCGGCGCGGGCGTCCTGAAATTCGCTGAAGAACGCCATCCAGGGGAGCGGTTGGATACCAACGTCGAAACGGTATCGCTCCAGCAGATAGTTCTGGTCATGCAGTCCTTCGGCACGGTAGCGGACTTGTGCGCCGAGGGTAATCCAGCTCGGCAGATGTTCGTTCAACGGGCCGCGTACATCCTGTCCGCCGAGTGTAAGTGATAGAAAAAACAGGATCAGTAAGGCATGTAAAGGATTTCTCATGTTCGCTGATTTCAGAATACGGGCAAACATTGCCGTTTCTTCACCCCCCCTGAGAATCGGGGGGTCTGCTGGTATCCCGATGGGATGGGTTGGCGGCGGCTAACGCGGCATCCTGAAAGCCACGGAGATTGATACATGTTCCCAAACACCTGGAAATCGGACATCGGCTCTGGCTTCCTCGTCTTTTTAATTGCCCTTCCGCTCTGCCTCGGCATCTCGATGGCGAGCGGCTTCCCCCCGACCGCGGGCATCCTGACCGCCGTGATCGGCGGGATGTTGGTTTCGTTCCTGGGCAGCGCGCGGCTCACCATCAAAGGGCCGGCGGCGGGGTTGATCGTGATCGCGCTCGGCGCGGTGACCGAACTGGGCGCCGGGGACAACATTCTTGGTTATAAGCGCGCGATCGCGGTGGGCGTAGTGGCCGGAGTGATTCAGATCATCTTCGCGCTGGTGAAGGCTGGGAAAGTGGGCGATCTGATGCCCTCCTCCGTTGTGCACGGGATGTTGGCTGCGATCGGCGTGATCATCATCTCGAAACAGACGCACGTGGCGCTCGGCGTGACGCCGGAAGGCAAGGAGCCGCTGCACCTGTTGGCCGAGATTCCGCACAGCATCCTGAACCTCAATCCCGAGGTGTTCTTCATCGGCCTTTTGTCGCTGCTGATCCTATTCGGACTGCCGA
Organism: Acidobacteriota bacterium; assembly: GCA_016185425.1. Lineage (GTDB taxonomy): Bacteria > Acidobacteriota > Terriglobia > Bryobacterales > Bryobacteraceae. Next base: position 72,425 of record JACPNQ010000028.1, read on the forward strand.
TGCTCAAGATCGATTGGATCCGGCGAATCCCAGGGCCGATGCTGGTCCTGCTGGCCGCGGTGCCGCTTGGTCTCTACTTCGATCTGGAACACGAGCACAACTACTTCCTCTCCAACCACCTGTTCCACGTCGGGCCTAAGTTCCTGATCCGGCTACCGGGTTCACTGGCAAGCACGATTCAATTCCCCGATTTCTCCGCGATTTTCAGCGCCACATCGATCAAGTACATCGTCATGTTCTCGCTGGTTGGCAGCATTGAGTCGCTGCTGAGCGTGTCGGCGGTGGATTCGCTGGACCCCGAAAAGCGCACCAGCGATATGAATAAAGATCTGCTGGCCACCGGTATCGGCAACACGCTGGCGGGCGCGCTGGGCGGACTTCCGATGATCTCGGAGATCGTCCGCAGTAAGGCGAATATCGACAATGGCGCAAAGTCGTACCTCTCGAATTTTTTCCACGGCACGTTCCTGCTTCTGTCGCTGGCATTGATCCCGGGACTGCTGCAAAAGATTCCGCTGGCCGCGCTGGCTGGTATGCTGATTTATACCGGCTTCCGTCTTGCCTCGCCGAAGGAATTCGTGCATGTGTACAAGATTGGCGCCGAGCAGCTCTTTCTATTCGTTACGACGATGCTAGTGACTCTCGCGACAGATCTTCTGATCGGCGTGGGCGTGGGCCTGATCTTGAAGGCCGCGCTGCACGTGAAGAATGGCGCGCGGCTGAGCACCATGTTCAAGGCAATCGTTCAAGAAGAGCGCAAAGGAGATGAACTGGTGTTACATGTTCATGAAGCGGCGATCTTCACGAACTACCTTGGGCTGAAAACCCGTCTGCTGAGTGTGGACGACAACGTCAGGACCGTCGTCATCGACTTCGAGAAGGCTTGGGTGGTGGACCACACCGTCCTCGAGAAACTGCATGGCATTGAGCGAACATGGACGAGCCGGAAGTTAGTGCTTACGGGCCTGGACGGCCATGTGCCGATGTCGACGCACGAGCTAGCCGCGCGCCGGAAAGCGCGCCCTGCGGTGGCCGCTTGAGCGAGCACTCCAATCCGAAGGAACACTTGCGCCATGTGATTCATCACGTGGCGCATTTCCTTCCTGCGCAGGGTCCTATCGGCGTATTCATTCACCACAATACGCTGCACGCTTTCCAGCACATGCCCTTTGAAAAGGCCGTGGCGGAGGCATCCCAGATCTTCAAGACCGAGCCGTACATGACGGAGGACGCCTACAAGGCGTGCCTGCGGAACGGGCGCATGCGGGAACAAGACATCGACGCCGTGTTAGAGCGCGAGGTTGACGCCGGTATTGTGCCGGGGTTGACCCGCCGCGAATTATGGCGAGCGATGCTGCATCCGGGCGTTCGAACGTTCGACCCGGTGGGTATCGCGTGGCGAATGGAAGAGGGCGATCTTGCCGAAGACTTCCGCTCCTCGAAGCTCCGCGCACTGTTCGACGCGTGCCTTGCAAGAACGGAAGAGCCCGACCACAAGCGCGCGCCATCGGCACGCGCGGCCGACGAGATTGTTCATCCGCTGTTGATCCGCCTGTCCTCGGTCTATCTGGACCAAGGCATGTCGTATTGGCCGATGCCGGGACGCAAGGAAGGCTTCTACGGCGCCGTGCGAAAGCTTCTGTCGCAATCGATGGCGTTATTTCCGAAGGGTCTCATTGGACTGGATGAAGAGTTCCGCGGGCAGACGGCCCGGAACATGGATGCGGAAGACGTTGTGATTTCGTATCTGGGTCCGGACCAAAATAGCTGGGAACCGAAACTGCTGGATGAGTTGATGGCGCTACCCGGCTGGCCTGGGCTGTTCAGCGTGTTGGAGAACGATCCGGCGCTGTTCCCGCATGATCCGGTTCCGTGCAAGCTTGTCGATTTCCTGGCCGTGCGGCTTACGATGGCGAAAGTGGCGGCGGAACACGCCGGCGCGGCGCCGCCCGCCGAGCCTGTCGATCCGCACCGGGAGCGCCTGGCGCGAGCGGCGGCGCTGTATGAAGCGGCACGCGTGTCGAAGCAGAGCGCCGATACGGTTTCCGGCTGGACGCCGCAGCGGTGGTCACGTTTCGTGGTGGAAGCGGAGTCGTTCGACAACCTGGAGCGCCGCCGTGTGTACCACCAGGCCTACGAACGCTGGCATGAACAGGAGATACTGCTCGGGCTGGCGAGCCACCGCCAGTACTACAAGCCGGCAAAACGGCGCATGCGGCCCGCGGCGCAGGTATTCTTCTGCATTGATGAACGCGAGGAATCGATCCGGCGTGCGCTCGAAGAAGTCGACCCGATGGTGGACACATACTCGGCGGCGGGTTTTTATGCGGTAGCGGTGGATTACAAGGGCATTGACGATGCGCATGGTGTGGCGCTTTGCCCGGTCGTCATGAAACCCCAGCACGCAGTTCGCGAAAAGCCGACCGAAGAGGATGTGGATCTGCACGAGCAGCGCGTGGTCCGGCGCCGGCTGTGGGCGCGGATCAGCCGCGCCCTATTCGTGTCGTCCCGGTCGTTGGTTCGCGGGGCACTGAGCACGGCTGTGCTGGGTACGCTGTCTTCCGTTCCACTGATCGCCAGGATTCTTGCGCCGCGGCGCTACGGCTTGTTGCGCGAAGCGCTGAACCGCGCCTTTTTCCCCGAGCCGCGCACCGAAGTGACGTTGATGCGGAACGATGCCGATTCGCACAACCGCTTGGAAGGGCTACTGCTAGGTTTCACGATTGCGGAAAAGGCGGACCGTGTTGCCGGCGTGTTAGTCCCTGCCGGGCTAACGACCGAATTCGCCCGGATGGTTGTCACGCTGGGACACGGTTCGACAAGTTTGAACAACCCGCATGAATCGGCGCACGATTGCGGCGCTTGCGGCGGCCGCCGCGGCGGTCCCAACGGACGCATGTTCGCGGCGATGGCGAATCGTCCGGAAGTGCGGCAGGAGCTTGTCTCTCGCGGCGTGACGATTCCCGCCGATACCTGGTTTGTGGGCGGTTATCACGATACATGCAGCGATGACGTGGTGCTGTACGATCTGGATCTGGTTCCGCCGTCACATGAGCCGGACCTGAACGCCATTCGCCAGTCGCTCGATCTGGCGCGCGCCCGGAGCGCGCAGGAGCGGGCGCGCCGCTTCGAGTCCTGCGCGGACGACGCCGATCCAACCGCCGCACTGTGGCATGTGGAAGAGCGGTCGGAACACCTGGCGCAACCGCGCCCGGAATACGGCCATTGCACGAATTCCGTAACGATGGTGGGTCGGCGCGAGACGACCCGCGGCTTATTCATGGACCGCCGCGCCTTCCTGGTTTCCTACGATCCGCTGATCGACCCGCAGGCAGAGAATCTGGCCAAACTTATGGCCGCCGTCGTTCCGGTGTGCGGTGGCATCAGCCTGGAGTACTACTTCTCGTTTGTCGACAACGAACGGTACGGCTGCGGCACGAAGCTCCCCCATAATGTGACCGGACTGATCGGCGTGATGAACGGCCAATCGAGCGATCTGCGAACCGGCTTGCCGCTACAGATGGTGGAGATTCACGAGCCGGTGCGCAGTCTCTTTTGCATCGAAACAACTCCCGATCTGCTGGAGAAAGTAATTGCGGGTAATCCCACGGTGAAGGAGTTTATCGTAAACCGCTGGATTCGAATCTCGGTGATGGACCCGCTGACGGGCCAGATACAGATCCGCCGCGACAACGGCTACGAGCCGCTGGAAGGCGAGGTCAAGCCGCTGCCAACGGCGCCGAATTCCCACGCCTGGTACAAGGGCAAATTGGAGCACTTGCCGATGGCGATGATTACGCCTCCTCAGCCCATTACCTCCGCTGGAGCAGGAAGGAGCGACAGTTGACACCGTTGCAGATGACATTGCTGGCCGTGGTGCTGGCGCCAGGCGCGATCTTCGCCCTGTTCTCCGTCCTCTGGTTACTGGGCTGGCATCCGACGGAACGCTCGTTGACCCGGACGACCGGTATTGTATACGCGGCGTTGACGGTTGCCGTTGCGTGGCTCGCCTGGATGCTGCGCGACAGCGGCCTGGCTTCGATTTCCGTTCCTCTTGGCGACTGGTTCACCGTGCATGATTATCGCTTCCCGCTCGTGCTGCTTGGCGACAGTCTGTCGCTGCCGTTCCTGGCGCTGACGGTGATTCTCGTTGGCCTGATCGGCCAATTCTCGGCGACTTACCTGCACCGGGATCCCGGCTTCGCGCGGTTCTACATTCTGCTCCACTTGTTTGCCTTCGGAGCGATGCTGATTTTTTCCGCCGGTTCGTTTGACCTGATCATCGGCGGATGGGAGATGGTGGGCCTGACTTCAGTTCTCCTCATCTCCTTTTTTCATTACCGTCAAGGGCCGGTGGATAGCGCGCTGCGCGTCTTCATCGTCTACCGGGCCTGCGACATCGGCGTGATCACCGCCGCATTTCTGATGCACCACTTCGCGCACAGCTCATCGTTCGCCGCTGGAATGCCGCACCTCGCGGGCGGCAATGCGACGATCGTGGGACTGCTGCTGCTGCTGTCGGCGGCGGGAAAATCGGCGCAGGTGCCGTTCTCCGGCTGGCTGCCGCGGGCGATGGAAGGGCCCACGCCTTCGAGCGCGATTTTTTATGGCGCTATTTCGGTGCATGCCGGAGCGTACCTGCTCTTGCGCGCGCAGCCGATTCTGATGGAATCGACAGCGGCTTCGGCGGCCGTGATCGCGACCGGCATTCTGACCGCGGTGCAGGGGACGATTGTCGGCCGTTCCTGCGCGGACGCGAAGACGTCACTTGCGTATGCTTCGCTGGCGCAGGTGGGTGTGGTGTTCGCGGAGATCGGCATGGGCTGGACCGTGATTCCGATCATGCACATTATGGGGCACGCGATGGTGCGGACGCTGCAGTTCCTGCGCGCGCCATCGATGCTGCACGATTACCACCAGGTACATGCCGCCGCGGGCGGCCACCTGGTGAAGACAGGCGAGCATTTGAAGACGATTTTCCCGCAGGGCCTGCAGTTGTGGATCTACCGGCTAGCGATCGACCGGGGCCACCTGGACACTATTCTGGAGCGGGCGTTTGTCGTGCCGCTGCTTGCTCTCTCGCGGCTGCTGGGGCGTCTGGACCGCATCGGACTTTCGGCCGGTAGCGGAGGAACGGATAATCCACGAACGGCGCCGGCGCTGCCGGCTGGTGTGGAACGGGAGGGAGCGATCGATGGCTGACCTTTCCCTGCCTTTGATTTCCGCTTCGATTGGTATTCCCGCGGCCGCGGCGGCCGTTGCGTTCACGAATGACGCGCGCGCACGCATGGCCGGCATCGCCGGCGCGGCGGGCGCAGCCCTCTGCTCGATGGAGATTCTGCGGGAAGTGCAGACGGCAAATGGCGCGCGCCTGGTAGAGCCCTGGGGTCCAGGGCTATTCGCGGCCGATCCGCTGAATGCCACCTTCCTCCTGGTTTATGCGCTGCTGACGATGGGCATCGTGATTCTGGCGCCGAAGCGGGACACGAGCGCGAAGATCACGGGAACCACATTGCTTGTGCTTGCCGGCACGATGGCCGCCTACGGCGCGGACAACCTGGCGCTGCTTGCGGTGGCGTGGGTGCTGACGGCGCTTCCGTTTATCGTGGGTCCATTTACGGGAACTTGGCGTCCCCGCGCCGGGCTGGCGGCGTCGTGCCTGGCGCTGCTCGGGGCGATCGGCATCATCGCGGGCGCGGCGCGGACAGCGGACCCTTTTTCGCTGGCCGCCTTGCAGGGACACAACTACGGCGGGTCGGCGGCCTTCGGACTGTTGATCGTCGCCATCGTCTGCCGCACTGGCATCTTCCCTGCGCATGCCTGGATTGAAGACGCGGCCGAAGCGGGGCCGGTGCTGCCTGTTTGCCTGTTTATCAACGGGCACTTCGGCGCGTTTCTGCTGGCGCGCGTTGTAATTCCCGACTACCCACTCTCCGCGCAGGGAGCGTTTCCGATTCTCTCCGATCTTGCCCTGTTCACGGCGGTCTACGCGGCTGTTCGCGCCGTTGCCGAATCCCATGCGCGGCGTACGCTGGCGCTGTTGGTGATCAGCCAGTCCGCTTGCATTCTGGCCGGCCTGGAGAGTGCGACCCAGGAAGGCATAACCGGCGCGCTGATTCATTGTGTCGTGGTCGCTGTGGCAACGACGGGCCTGTTCAGCGTTCTGCGGCTGATGGAAGTCCGGTTCGGGCGCTCCTTCACTTCGGATCACTATTTGGGCCTGGCGGAATATACGCCGCGCCTGGCGGTATTCTTCGTGGTGTGCGGCTTGGCCCTGGTCGGATTGCCGGGTACGTTTAGTTTCTGCTCGGAAGACCTGCTGATTCACGGCACGCTGGCCAGCCACCCGCAGGTAGGCCTGTTGCTGCCGCTGGCGACGGCGATGAACGCGGTGAGCTTATTCCGAATGTTCTCGAAGATATTCCTCGGTACGCAGCGGACGGGAGTGCACGGAGTCGGCGATGCCATTGCGCGGGAGCGCTGGGTGCTGACGGCGATCGTGGTGTTTATCGTGGCCGCGGGCATGATGCCGAACGCCATCGTGTCGTTGCGCGCCAACGCGGCGCAGGAAATCAGCCAGGTACTTCTTCATCCCGTAGCGAAGGTTTGGAATCATTAAGAATTTCAGCACCACACTCCAAGTAAGATCGGAAGGACTTCACTTTCGTTTCCTGATGTATCGTTATCGAGTTCTTTTTGTCGTACTGGCATCCCTGTCGCTGCCTCTCGCGGGTCCGCTTTGCGGGCAACAGGCGTCGCCGTCTATTGCAATGCGCGTCCTTACCATGGAGCAGGCAGTGGCCGAGGCCGTGGAGAATAACCTGACGGTGCTTGCCGAACGCGCCAATATACCGGTAGCGGAGGCGACACTGATTACTGCGCGGCTGAAGCCGAATCCGGTATTGAGCTTGGCCGCGGATCACCTGGATGTTCTGGGCACGCGGTTCAACACGGTGAACAACGCCGGCCCGAACGAAGTGAACGCGCGGATCGATTTCCTGATCGAGCGCGCGCACAAGCGCGAATACCGCGTGGAGACGGCCACATTTAACCGGCAGATCGCCGAATCGCGGCTGGCGGAAGCGATCCGGAACCTGCGGCTGACGGTGCTTTCGGGGTGTGTGGATCTGATTCAGGCGAAAGCGAACCTGTCCTTGTCGCAAGAGATTCTGAAGAATTACGAAGAGCTGTTTCAGATCAACGAATCGCGGGTGAACGCCGGCTCAGTATCGCCGCTGGAGCTCGTGCGGTCGCGCGTGGCGATGCTGCAGTTTCGCGGGCAAGTGCAAAAAGCCCAACTTGGCGTGACGAAGGCGCGGACGCGGTTGCAAGGTTTGCTGGGCCCGCAGGCGCTGGGGCAGGCGATCGACATTGCCGGCGAGTTGAAGGTACCGCTCGCGCCGGCATCGCTGCCGTTGGACAAGCTGGAGACGCTGGCGATCGAATCGCGTCCGGAGCTGCAGACGGTGCGGCTGAGCCAGATGCGTTCGGCGGCGGAGCTGAAGCTCCAGATCGCGAACGGCAAGGTGGACTACACCTACGGCACGGAGTACAGGCGGCAACAGGGCGTGAACGGCACGTCGAATTCGATGGGCGTATTCCTCAGCGTGCCCCTGCCGGTGAATAACAAGAACCAGGGCGAGATTGCGCGCGTGGAGGCGGAGCAGCGTCTATATGCGCGGCAATTGGGAGCGCTGGCGGCGAATGCGCGGAATGAGGTGCGCGCGGCGCTCGATGCGTTTGCGTCATCAAGGGAACTCGTGGAGCTGATTGAGAAAGACCTGTTGGAGAATGCGCGGAAGGCGCGGGATACGGCCGGATATGTGTACCGGGCCGGAGCATCGTCCCTGCTGGAGTTCCTGGATGCGCAACGGGCGCTGAACGATACGATGCAGAGCTACCAGGAGGCGTTGGGAGATTACAGGCGGGCCGTCGTCAACCTGAACGCGAGCGTCAACAAGGAGATCATCGAGTGATAAGGCGGATTGGATGGCTCGGCGTGGGCGCCTTGGTCCTGGGGCTTTGCGGCTGCCATAAAGAACGGGCGATGGAGAAGCCCGCCGAGAAAAAAGAGGAGAAGGCTTCGGCGGACGCGGCGGCGATGAAGGTTGACGCGGAGATGCTGCACAACCTGAAGCTGGAGAAGGTGCGTGAAGAGAACCGGCAAGTGGTTCTGGCGGCGACGGGGAAGCTGCAATTCAATGAAGACGAGGTGGCGCGCATTATTGCGCCGGTGAACGGGCAGGTGCAGCAGCTTTCGGTGAAGGTTGGAAGTGAAGTGCGGAAGGGCGACCGGTTGTTCTTCCTGCGCAGCCGCGATGCGGCGGCGGCGATGACCGACTACATGGAAGAGACCAAGGACCTGGAACTTGCGCTGAAAACGCAGAGGATGGCGAAGGATCTATTCGATCATCAGGCGGGTTCGCGCATGGCCGTCGAACAGGCGCAGCGCGACGTGGACAAGGCAAAGGTTCGAGTGGCGCGCACAGAAGAAGCGCTTCACATTCTGGGGCTGAACCCGTCGACCGACGGAAAGCTGGACCCGCGAATTCCGGTGCTGTCGCCGCGCTCCGGAACGGTGATCGAGCGTAGCGTGACGGAGGGGCAGTTCGTGCAGCCGGAGCACGATCCGCTGGCGATCATTTCGGATTTGTCGACGCTCTGGGCGCTGGCCGATATATTCGAGCACGATATGCGGCATGTGCGTGTGGGCCAAAGGGCGCAGTTGACGACGGCGGCCTATCCGGACCGCGTATTCAATGCCCAGGTCTCCTATATCGGCCAGGTCATCGATAGCGAGACGCGGACGGTGAAGGTGCGGTTCACGGTGTTGAACCCGGACCGGACGCTGAAGCCCGAGATGTTCGCGTCCGTGAAATTGTTTTTGAACGAATCGGAAAAGTGCATTCTGGTGCCGACGACGGCGGTGTTCGCGATCGGCGAGAAGAGCTACGTGTATCGAAAAACCGGCGAGAACGATTTCGTGCGGATAGAAGTGAAGGTGGATGGGACGGAAGCGGGGCGGATTCGCATTCTGGCCGGGCTGAATCCAGGGCAGGAGATTGTCAGCGCCGGCGCGCTGCTTCTGCGCCAGATGGAAGCCAGGAAACAGTAACGCATGATCCGGAAACTCGTATCCTTCGCCATCAACCAGAAGATGTTTTTCGGCTTGTTGATGACCCTGTTTCTCGTCTTCGGCGTGACGGCGTACCGCAACCTGCCGATTGAAGCATTTCCGGACGTGACGGACGTGCAAGTGATCGTCATCACGCTCTTCCCTGGCCGCGCCGCCGAGGAAGTGGAAAAACAGGTGACGATTCCACTCGAAATCGGCCTCAGCGGCATCCCACATGCGGTGCGCACGTTCTCGCACACGCAGTTCGGCTTATCGTTCATCCCCATCACGTTTGACGACAACGTGGACGCATACTTTGCGCGGCAGCAGGTGCTGGAACGGATTAACTCGATAGACCTGCCGGAGGGCGTGAAACCGGAACTGGCGCCGCTGGCGACTCCTGTGGGAGAGCTGTTCCGCTACGAGCTAAAGGGCGGCGGATTGAATGCGACCGAGTTGCGTTCGATCCAGGACTGGACTGTGGCGCGAGCGTTGAAGGTGATTCCCGGTGTGGCGGAAGTGGTGAGCCGAGGCGGATTCATTAAACAGTACGAGGCGAGCCTGGACTTAGCGAAGACGAAGTCCTACAACATTCCGATCAACCAGATCATCACCGCCTTGCGGCGTGGCAACGCGAACGCCGGCGGCAGCTACCTGGACCAGGGGGAGCAGCAGTTTCTGATTCGAGGACTGGGACTGCTTCGTTCGGCCGACGATATCAGCAACGTGGTGGTGGCGGAGCGAAGCGGTACGCCGATACTGATCAAAGAAATTGCCCAGGTGAAACAGAGCTTCGTGCCGCGGCAGGGCATCGTGGGCCGCGACGACGCCGATGAAGTGGTGACCGGTATTGTGCTGATGCGCAAGGGAGAGAACCCGTCCGAGGTGCTGAAGGGCGTGCGCGCGCGCATTGATGAGCTGAACGCAAACGGGATGCCGGGGGGCGTAAAGATCGATCCGTTTTACGACCGAACGTGGCTCATCAATACCACCCTGACGACGGTGTTCAAGAACCTGACGGAAGGCGCGGCGCTGGTGGCCGTGGTGCTCTTTGTCTTCCTCGGCAATTTTCGCGCGGCGGCGATTGTGGCCCTGATTATTCCGCTGTCGCTGCTGGCGACGTTCATCGGGTTGTCGATGAAAGGCATCCCGGCGAATCTGTTATCGCTCGGCGCCATGGATTTCGGGATTATCGTGGACGGCGCGGTGATCGTTGTGGAAAATATCTTCCGCAATTTGTCGGAGGACCATAGCACGCACCGGACGCCGGAGTCGTTCAAGGAGAAGATCATCGACGCGGCGGCGCAGGTAGGCCGGCCGACTCTGTTCGCGATGTTGATTGTGATCACTGCGCATCTGCCGATCTTCGGGCTGCAACGGCATGAGGGGCGCATCTTCGCGCCGATGGCTTATACGGTGGTGTCGGCGCTTGTGGGCTCGCTGCTGTTCTCGCTGACGCTCGTGCCGCTGCTCGCTTACTTCCTGCTGCGCAAGCCGCTGCCGCATGAAGACAACTGGGTGGTGCGGACGGCGAAGAGACTGTATCGGCCGGTGCTGGTAGCGGCGATGGGGCGGCCGTACCTGGTGCTGGCGGTGGCCGTTGCGTCGCTGGCGTTCAGCTTGTCGCTGGTACCGAAGCTAGGGTCGGAATTCCTGCCGGAGCTGAACGAAGGCACGATGTGGGTCAACATGACCATTTCGCCGGGCACGTCGATCGGGGAAACGACAAAGCTGTGCCATAAAGTACGGAACCTGATCCGCAAGTTTCCGGAAGTGGAAACGGTGATCAGCCAGGCGGGACGGCCGGAGGATGGCACCGATCCGAAAACGCTGAACATGGTGGAGATGTTTGTCGGCGTGAAGCCGCCGGACCAGTGGAAGCGGAACATCACCAAAGATCAGTTGGTGGAACAGATCAGCGATGAGCTGGACTCGATACCCGGTATTTTCCCGAGCGTTTCGATGCCGATCCGCGACAGCGTACTGGAGAGCATTTCGCAGATCGACGGGCAGATCGTGATCAAGGTGTTTGGCGACGATCCGGTGGTGCTGCGGGAGAACGTGCAAAAAATTCTGAAAACGATCAGTCCGGTGCGCGGCGTGGCGCGCGCGTTTATCGATCGCTTCGGTGAAGTGCCGCAGTTGCAGATCTCGGTGGATAGGCAGAAAGCGGCAAGGTACGGGCTGAATGTCGCCGATATTGAGGACGTCATCGAAGTGACGCTGGGCGGGAAACAGGCGACGGAGATCTGGGAGGGCGAGAAGAAGTTCGGCGCCGTTGTGCGTTTGAAGGAAGAGGAGCGCCAGGACATCAGCTCAATCAAGAAGATTCTGGTGGACACGCCGAACGGCCAGCGCATTCCGCTCGACGAAGTTACCGACGTGACGATTCGCAGCGGGAGCATGAACATCTCGCGCGAGGCAGGGAAGACGGTGGCGTCGATCGGTGTGTTCATCAAGGACCGCGACATGGGCAGCCTGGTGGCGGAGATGCGGGAGAGAGTCGGCAAGAATGTGCAGTTGCCGCCTGGATACTATTCGACCTGGGGCGGCGAATTTGAGAACCAGGAGCGCGCGATGGCGCGGCTGCTGATCATTCTGCCCGCCAGTGTCTTCCTGATTTTCGTGATTCTGTTTGAGGCGTTTAAGTCGTTCAAGAACGCGGCGCTGATTCTGCTGAACGTGCCATTTGCGATGATCGGCGGCATTGTGGCGCTGCTGTTCACGGGGCTGCATTTGAGCGTGTCGGCGGCGATCGGATTCATTGCGCTGTTCGGGCAGGCGGTGTTAAACGGCGTCGTGATGGTCAGCTACTTTAATGATCTGCGGGAGCACGGGGCGTCGGCGAAAGAAGCGGCGACCCAGGGAGCGATGGTGCGGCTGCGCACGGTGTTGATGACCTCCTGCCTGGCCATGCTGGGCCTGCTGCCGATGGCGTTGTCGAAAGGGATTGGCTCCGAGGTGCAGAAGCCGCTGGCAGTGGTGATTATCGGCGGCCTGGTGTCGGCGACGATCCTAACGCTGATCGTGCTGCCGACACTGTACCTGGTGATGGAGAAGGGGCGCGATAAGGAGACCCCCGAAGCCGGCGAAGGGATCTGACGCTACAATCGGGGCGTGAGCAACCTGGAGCGTAAGATTCATCCTTCCACCGCCGTATTAACGGCCGGTTTTGACCCCGCTCTGTCCGTTGGATCGGCGCGGCCCGCCGTGTTCCGGTCGAGCACGTACGTGTTTCCATCGCCGGAGGCCGCCGAGCGCGCGTTCGCCATTCTGGGCGGGCGGATTAAGCCGGAGGCGGGAGAATCGGCCGACCTCATCTACTCGCGATTCAACCACCCGAACGCAGAGATTGTCGAGGAGCACCTGCTGCCGCTGGAATCGCGCGGTCGCGCGGCGGCGGTGTTCAATTCCGGGATGGCGGCGATCATGACCGCCATCATGGCGCATACGAGGCCGGGCGACGCGATCGTTTATACAGTGCCGATATACGGCGGCACGCAGTCGTTGATTCAGAACTTCCTGGAGCCGTGGGGGATTCTTGGGGTACCCGTACCGGGCGGCGACGCCGCCGCGATCGATAAGGCCATTCAACATACCCCGCACTGCCGGATTGTGCTGATTGAAACACCGGCGAACCCGACGTTGACGATGACGGATATCCGGCAGGCCGTGGAGTCTGCCGCGCGGAGGGAGCCGAAACCGCTGGTAATGGTGGACAACACGTTTCTGGGGCCTGCGTTTCAGCATCCGCTGGAACTCGGCGCCGACGTGACGCTGTACAGCGCGACGAAATATCTCGGTGGATTCTCGGACATTCTGGCAGGCGTCGCGATCTCGAAAGATCCGGACGTGATGCGGCCGATTCGCGGGCGGCGAAGCTTGTTTGGCAACATACTGGCGCCCGATGAGTGCTGGATTCTCGATTCGCGGCTGCCGACGGTGCATCTGCGGATGAACAGGCAATCCAAGAACGCGCAGCGGATTGCGGAGCGGCTGGCCGGACACCCGGCGGTTGCCTCGATTTTTTATCCCACTCTTTTCAAAGATCCGGAACAGATCCGCATTCGCCAGGCGCAGTGCGATTATCCGGGCGGCATTTTTTCGGTCGATTTGAAAGGCGGCAAGGCGGCTGCGTTTGAGTTCCTGCGGCACCTGCAGGTGGCGCGAAACGCGGTGAGTCTTGGCGGGGTGGAGACACTCGTCTGCCATCCCCGGTCGACGACGCATTCGGCTGTCAGTCAGGAGGAGTTGCAGTTGTCGGGCGTGGTGGATGGGTTGGTGCGGGTGAGCGTGGGCATTGAGGATTGGCGGGATGTCCTGACCGACTTTGAGAACGCGCTGCAGCAGGCGTTGAAGGTTACAGCCTAGCTGCGCGGCCCGATATACTGAAGGGCACGCAATATGACCCTCACATACCGCGGTCTACTGATTTCCTTGGTATTTGCCGCCTCGGTTGCGGCACAGGGCTCCCGCAGCGGGCCCCCCAAACCGGTTCCACGCGGGCTGCCGGACGCTCCAGGGAAGGAGATTGTCCAGCGCGTGTGCGGCGCTACCTGCCACGGCGTGGAGATCGTGGCCGGCAAGGGGAACACACGCGACAATTGGACGAATGTGGTGAACGGGATGGTGGCGCGCGGAGCGAAGGGGACGCCGCAGGAGCTTGGCGATATTGTCGAGTTCCTGGCGAAAAACCTGCCGCCGCGAACGGGCGCCGCCGGTGCGGGCGGCGCCGGGTTTATCGGCGCGGGGCCGGACGATGCGCACATCGTGGACCTGGCGGCCGCGGCGCGCGGGAAGTCCGTGTATACCGCGGAGTGCCAGAATTGCCATGGTGAGGCCGCGCGAGGCACGAAGGATGGCGCGGATCTGGTGCGGTCCCTGGTGGTGCTGAAGGACCGGTATGGCGCGTCCGTCGGATCGTTCCTGAAGCTGAAAAAACATCCGACGCAAAGCGGCCGCGCCAGCGCGTCGATTGAAGGCGATCAAGCGATCGACCTGGCGCATTTCCTGCACATGAAAGTGGCCGAAACGCTCCGCAATGGACCGTATTCGCAGCCGATCAACGTGTTAACGGGCGATGCGAAGGCCGGGCAGGAGTATTTCAACGGCGCCGGCGGCTGCGCAAAGTGCCATTCGGTGACGGGTGACCTGGCAGGTATCGGACGCAAGTATGAGCCCGTCATGCTGCAGCAGAAGTTCCTGTTCCCGAAAACGCTCGGTTTCGGCCGTGGCGGCCGTGGGCCCACACTGCAGAAACCCGTGACCCTCACTGTGACTCCGGCGGGCGGAAAGACGGTGACGGGAACGCTGGTTCACCTGGACGACTTCAACGTAGCGCTCCGCGATGAAGCGGGCGACTACCATTCGTGGGTGCGGACGGCGTCGTTGAAAGTCGAGAAGAACGATCCGTACGCCGCGCACGTGGAGATGCTCGACAAGTATACGGACAAGAACATGCACGATATTGTGGCTTACCTGGAGTCGATCAAGTGAAACCGCTCATTATTCTCCTGGCCGCGGCCGCCTTTGCGCAGACGCTGGATCCGGCGAAGCTGAAACAGCCGCCAACGGACACGTGGCCGTCATTTAACGGCGACTACTCGGGACGCCGGTTCAGCCCGCTGACGAACATTACTTCGGAGAACGTCAAGTCGTTGAGCCTGGCATGGGTGTACCGCATGAACACGCCGCCGGGCGGGCCGTTTCCCGGATCGATCAAAGCGTCGCCGGTTGTTGTCGACGGCGTGATGTTCTTCACGGTGCCGGATCACGTCTGGGCGATCGACGCGCGGACGGGGCGAGAGCTCTGGCATTTCTCCTGGCCGTCACGGGGCGGCATCCACATCGGAAATCGCGGCGTGGCCGTGTATGGAAAATGGCTGTATTTTGAGACGCCGGATTGCAACTTGGTGTCCCTGAACATGAAGGACGGCAAGGAGCGGTGGCACAAGCCGATCTGCGATCCGGACCAGTTCTACTACGCCAGTGCGGCGCCGTTGATTGTCGGGAATCATGTGATTGCCGGCGTGAGCGGTGACGACCTCGACGTACCCGGCTATATTCAATCGCACGATCCGGAAACGGGTGAGCGGCAATGGCGCTGGTATACCTATCCCGAGCCCGGCACGGCGGAGGCGAAGACCTGGCCCTCGGTCGAGGCGATGATGCACGGCGGCGGGATGACGTGGGGATCGACGACCTACGACCCGGAGCTGAACCTGATCTACTTCGGCACGGGAAATCCGCAGCCTGTGGTGGCGCACAAGGGACGGCTGGGAGACAACCTCTTCACGGAGTGCATTATTGCGCTGAACCCGGATACGGGCAAGATGAAGTGGTACTTCCAGTCCTCGCCGCACGATACGCACGACTGGGACGCCAATCAGACGCCGGTGCTGATCGACGGGACGATCAACGGGCAGCCCCGCAAACTGCTGGCCCAGGCATCGCGTAATGGCTACTTCTTTGTGCTGGATCGTGTGACGGGGAAGAACGTGGTGACGACTACATTCGCGCGCGCCAACTGGGCGAAAGGCATCGACGCGAAGGGTCAGCCGATTCCCGATCCGCTGAAGTATCCGCAGATCGATGGCGCGCTGGTGTCGCCGAACCAGGCGGGCGCGGCGAACTGGCCGCCGCCGAGTTTCAGTCCGGCCACGGGCCTGTTCTACATCAACGCGTCGAACGCCTACAGCGTCTGGTACATCTACGACGACACGGAGAAGCCCGAGGGCTGGGGCGGCAACGATCGCGGGGGGTATTCCTCGGCGATGCTGCAGGCGATCGACTACAAGACCGGCAAGCCGAAATGGACCCATAAGTGGGAAGGTCCGGGCGGTCCGCGGAATGGCGTGTTGAGCACGGCGGGGAACGTGGTGTTCGCGGCCGATCCGTTGAATAACTTCGTGGCGCTCAATGCGACGACGGGCCAGCCGTTGTGGCGCGCGAATCTGGGATCCGCCGTCAGCAACGGGCCGATCAGTTATCAGCTCGATGGGGTTCAGTACGTCATCGTCGGCGCCGGCGACACGCTCTACGGCTTCGCGATGAACCGTTAGATATCGGCTTTGAAGTAGTTTTTCGGTTGGATCGGCGCTCCCTGCATGCGGCGGAGCAGCGCCATCTGGCCGGTGTGCGTCAGGGCGTCGGCGATGGGGCCCTGGAAGAGGCGGTTCTCGTCGCACGACAAGGGCATCTTTAGCCGGTCATCCAATTTCGCAAGGGCCGATTTGAAGCGCGCGATTTCGGCGTCCCATTGGAGCGGCGTGGAATCCTGCCATTGGTGAACGCCTTCGGCCAGGCCGTGCGCCCAGTCCATCAGGTCGCCCATATGAGCCAGAATCTCGGCGGGGGTACGGACGGTTTCCGCGGCGCGGAAAGTCGCGAATTCGGGCGGAGCGCCGTCGAGCACACGGCTTAACCGGTAGGAAAGAGTCGCCAGGGTGTGGCGGAGCATAGGTCCCTATTTTAGCGTGCTGACTTCGCCGGAGAGCCTGGATGCGAGCGGACTGGTTTGCCCCGCGTACTTGTTGCCCGGCTTACTGCGGTAGGGCATGGACGATGGCGTGCTGAGCGGTTCAAACGTGAACGAGCAGATGCGCATTCCGGGGTAGAGCGCCACGGGGACGCGGCCCAGGTTCGATAGTTCGAGCGTGGCTTTGCCGGTCCAGCCAGGGTCGAACAGGCCAGCCGTGCCGTGGACGATGATGCCAATGCGGCCGAGGCTGGACCGCCCTTCCAGGCGGCCGAGCACGTCGTCGGCAAGGTCTAGCGATTCCATGGTGATGGCGAGGACGAAATCGCGCGGCTGGAGGATGAACGGCTCGCCTTCATCGACGACAACAGTGCGCATCATGCCCTGGATGGCGGACTTATCGCGGGGGTCGATGAACGCAAAACGGGAGTGTTCAAAGACGCTGAACTCACTGCCGAGCCGGAAATCGATGGAACAGCTACCGAAATGTTCCTCCGGAAGCGGGGGATCGATTTGAATCTTCCCTTCGGCGATGTAGCGCCGGATATCTACGTCGGAAAGGACCATTTGCCTTCCATGTCAGTGTAAGGGGAGGTTGGTGGACGGCATGGGATTCGAACCCACGACCCCCACGTTGCGAACGTGGTGCTCTCCCAACTGAGCTAGCCGCCCACTGACTAAGTTTCAGTATACCATCGAGACCCGCTAAAATGGGGATTGGCCTGCGATCAGATGCCGGATAACTCATTGCAAAACACGCTTCAAAAAATGCGAGCCGATTGGGACGCCCGCGCTCGCGAGAACGCCCGTTATTACGTCAACACTGCCACGGAAGAGTGGACGGACGACGAGTTTTTCGCCTCCGGAGAACGCACGATTGACGAAGAGATTAAAACCGACATGACCAACATCTGCCAGGGGAAAGAGCCCAAGCAGATGAAGGTGCTGGAGATCGGCTGCGGCGCCGGGCGGGTGACCCGTGCGCTCGCCAACCTGTTCGGCGAAGTACACGCTGTGGACGTTTCCGGTGAGATGGTCGCGCGGGCCCGGCGCGCGCTGGAGAATCATCCCCACGCGCACGTCTATCAGAACAACGGCATGGACTTGGCCGTGGTCCCCGGCGGCGGATTCGATTTCGCCTTTTCCACCATCGTCTTCCAACACATTCCCAGCCGGGACGTGATCGAAAACTACGTTCGCGAGGTGTCACGGCTGCTGCGGCCGGGCGCTCTGTTCAAGTTCCAGGTGCAGGGCGATACCTCAGTCAAAACCACCGCGGACGATACATGGCTTGGCGTGCCGTTTTCCGATACGGATGCCGTGGCCATGGCGGAACGCTGCGGCTTTGAACCCCGCTACCGGCACGGAGCCGGCGAGCAGTATTTCTGGCTCTGGTTCTTTAGGAAATAGCCGGCGTTACGACTCGGAGTCGCCGCGGCGAGACGCCCAATAGCTACGCATTCGGGCGGATACTTCCTGGCGTTCTTCCGGTCCCATCGACTTGCGTCCGCGGCGGCGTTTTGGAATTACCGTACCGCTGTTGCGATGCAGGTATTGCTCAAGCGAGGCGATGACGCCGTCGATGCGTTCTTTTTCTTCGTAGAGTTCGTTGATGGCCTTTTGCAGGTCCATGGAAGGGGCTCCGGTAAACAAACCGGTATCTCCTGCGGCTACATTTGCTGCTGCACCCATATTGTCTGGATTTCAAAATCATCGTACCTGAAATCCGGACAATATGTTACAGACCAAAAGTACCGATTTTAGCCGCCCGAATTAGCGGAGGAGGAACGGCCAGTACGGTACCAGCTTGTATCCATATTTGGCCACAAGTGCCCAAACTACGGCACCCGCGACGGCAAATACGGACAAAAGGATCACCAGGACGGACATCCAGGGAAAAGTCTTCTCATCGCGCCGAAGTTGGAGTAGATAAGCGGCAAACACGCCGACGAAATACAGCACCACCATCGGGACGGAGAAAAGCATCAGGTTGAACACGTCCGGCGTGGGTGTGATCAGTGCCGCCACGATGACGATGATCAGAATCGCGTAGCGGGAGTTCTCGATGAGGAACTTCGCGGTGACAATCCGCAGCAGCGCCAGGAAGAAGATGATTATCGGCAGCTCAAAAACCACGCCGATGCCGAGCGTCACGTTCACGAACAGGTCGAAGTAATCGACCATGTTGATGGCGGGCTCCACATTGATATCCCGGCCGATACCAAGAAGGAATTCCAGGCCGAAGCGGAAGGCGACAAAGTAAGCAAACAAACCACCGAGAACAAACAGTCCGGCGGTACTCAGAATCACCGGCGCGGCAAAGCGGCGTTCCTTCTTGTACAGCCCGGGCGCGACAAACGACCAGACCTGCCACAGTACCCACGGGGAACTAAGAAAGATGGCTGCCAACAGAGGCAGCTTCATGTAGATCACCTGGAAGGCGTCCATCGGCGAAAGCTGCTTCAACGTGGCCGGATAACCCAATGCTTTCAAGGCCGTAGCGGCCGGTTCGCTAACGGCTTTCCACATCCGGTCGGCAAAAATAAGCGAAAGGCCGAAGGCGATGCCTAGCCCCATCAGCGCGGAGATGATGCGCTTCCGCAACTCCTCCAGGTGCTCCAGGAAGCTCATGCGGAGCATGCCGTCGTCTTCTTCTTCGTCGTCCTCCTCCCCGGCTGGTGGCGGAGTAGTACCTCCGTCGCCGCCCGATGTGGATGAGGCCGGAACTACCGCCGTCGACGATTCGCCGCCGGCGGGTGCAACTCCATAGGATTGTTGCGTATAGGGATCGTCGTGGGACGAATCGCTGTGGTAGTGCGAATCGTAATCGTGATCGGTCGTCTGCTCATAACTGGTATGTGCAGTGTCCGTCCCGGATGCAGCTTCTGGCTCCGTATGAGCCGGGACAGGCGTATTTTCAGCAGGGTTCTCCCTGGTCTTGTCATCCGGAACGGACATAACACCTAGCCAATCAACCGGCGGCCGGCTTCGCGGTGTCGGCAGGAGCTATGCCCTGCGCCACCGTGCCCTCCGGCGCCTTCGCCGCCGCAGCGGGAGCGGTTTCAGCCGGCGCTGGGGCCGGTTCCGTTGCGCTTGCTGTCGCGGTCGTTTGTTCGGCGCCCTGTGTTGCGGGTTCGCCTACAGTTGTGGATGGGGTTGCCGTTGATTCTGACGTAGCGGAGTCGTAGGCTCCGTAGTCATAATACGAGGAATCGTCGTAATTGTGAAATTGTTCGTGGTACTCTTCCGCAGCCTTCTTGATCGGTTCGGTCTCCTTCTCAATCTGCTGCATCTCGCGATCCCACGTCGACTTCAATTCCGACGACGCTCGACGGAACTCGCCCATCGCTTTGGCCACAGTTTTCCCCAGCTCCGGTAACTTCTTCGGGCCGAAGATCAGCAAGGCCAGGAGAAAAATGATGATCATCTCCTGTGTTCCCAGCGTGCCCATGTAATGGAACGACCTCCCGTGCGGTAAAGTTCAAGCTCAGGATATCACAGCGCTTCATGGAAACCCTCTACGCCGCCGTTGACATAAGCGGACCGAAGATCGCCGCCGCCACTGGTACCGGGGCTGGCGATCTGCTGCACGTGGAAACCGCGCCCTTTCCTTCGACAGGCGGCCCGGAAGCGATCTTGGCGAGCGTTGCAACTCTCCTGGATGCCTTGGCGGACTCCGCGGGCCGGCGCCCCGCGGCACTTGGCGTCGCCGCGCCGCGGGGCGCCGGGGGATGGGGTGCTTATCCCGCGGCCGCGTTCCTGGAACATAGTCTGCGGATGCCAGTGCGAATTTTGCATGAGGCACAATGCGCCACCTTAGCCGAATCACGCTACGGCCATGGCCGCGAGTACCCCAGTTTTGTACTCTTCATCCTCGGAACAGGCATCAGCGGAGGGATTGTCATTGATGGAAAGCTGCGGCTGGGGCCGCACTCCGCCGCCGGCGAAATTGGCCACCTCACTGTTCAGCCTTCCGGCCCGGTCTGCGCATGCGGGAATGCCGGATGCCTGGAGGTCGTCGCGTCGGGTGCGGCCATCGCCCGTGCGTCTGGTTACCCGGACGCGGAATCGGCGGCCGGCGCGGCACGCGATGGAGATGACGGCGCTCAACGCGCGATTCGCGACGCCGGAGTGTTCCTCGGCATCGCGGCGGCGAACCTCGTCACCGCGCTCCATCCGGATGCCATTCTTTTCGCCGGCCCAATGTCCACATGGGTCGACTTGCTGCTACTCCCAGTGCGTTCCGCCATCAACGAGCGCGTCCGTATGTTCCCCGCGCAGGATGTTGCGGTGCGGCGCGCGGCTACGGGGGCCAACGCCGCTCTGCTCGGCGCATTAGCATTAAACACAGCGTATTGAGAACCAACATGACCCGACGCACCGCTCTCTTCCTATCCGCCGCCGCCTCCGCGTGGACGAAAGATACTGAACTCTGCTTCCTCTCCGCGCTTGAGCTCCAGCGCCGCCTGCGGAAAAAGCAGGTATCCGCCAGGGAGGTCCTGGACGCCCATCTGCGGCGCATCGAAGTCATCAATCCGAAGGTCAACGCCATTGTCACGCTGGTGGCCGAACAAGCGAAACAAGCAGCCGCCCGCGCCGATGAGGAAGCCGCCAAGGGACGCTTTCTGGGTCCGCTGCACGGGTTGCCCATTGCGCATAAGGACCTGCAGGAGACGAAGGGAATTCGCACGACGTTTGGGTCCCCGCTTTTTAAGGATTACGTTCCCACGCGCAGCACGTTGCTCATCGAACGCATCCAGGCCGCGGGCGCCATTACCATCGGCAAGACCAACACACCGGAGTTCGGCGCGGGCTCGCAAACGTTTAACCCGGTTTTTGGCGCGACCAAGAATCCGTACAACCTCGGCCGGACTTGCGGCGGATCGTCGGGCGGCGCGGCAACGGCGCTCGCCGCGCGTATGCTGCCAATTGCCGATGGCAGCGACACAGGTGGATCGCTGCGGAATCCGGCGGCGTTCTGTGGCATCACCGGCTTTCGCCCCTCGCCGGGCCGTGTTCCCGTGGTCCCGTCGTCATGGGATCCGCTGAGCGTGTCCGGTCCCATGGCGCGCAGCGTTGCGGATCTTGCCCTGCTGCTCTCCGCCATCGCCGGTCCCGATCCGCGCTCGCCCATCAGCCTTCCCGAGTCCGGCTCCCATTTCGCTCAATCTTTGACGCGCAATGTCAAAGGCGTCCGCATCGCGTGGTCCGGGAATCTCCTCGGTCTGCCGTTTCATCGCGATATTCAGTCCGTCTTTCACGCGCAGCGCAGCCTGTTTCAGCAGATCGGCTGCAAGGTGGTCGACGCCGAACCTGATCTTTCCAACGCCGATGAAATCTTCAAAGTGTTCCGCGCCATGGGCTTCTACAGACAGCATGCCGAAAAGGTGGCTAAGAACCGAGGCTCCATCAAAGACACCGTGCTGCAGGAAGTAGATCGCGGAGCGCGCCTGACGCCGGCCGAGATCGCCAAAGCCGAAACCGGCCGCGGCCGGCTCCACGCACGTGTTGGCGAATTCTTCGCGCAGCACGATTTCTTCCTTCTGCCGACAACACAAGTCCCCGCCTTCGCTATAGAGCAGCCGTTCATCACCGAAATCGAGGGCGTCAAAATGGGCAGCTATATCGACTGGATGAAGTCCTGCTACTTCATTACCGTTACGGCCTGTCCCGCCATCAGCGTGCCTTGTGGCTTTACGCCGGACGGACTGCCTGTCGGACTGCAGATCGTCGGACGCCCGCAGGACGATTGGGGCGTGCTCCAGATCGCCCACGCATTCGAACAGGCACGCAAGCTCGAAAGGCTTCCGGAACTCTAGGCGATGCCTTTCCTATTTCTCCTTGCCCACATGCTGACTCCGGAAATCGCCTCCCGCCTGGCCGAGCTGCCGCTTCGGTGCATCCAGCAGGAGTATCCCAACAAGACCGCGCACACAATCGAAGGCGACTCCGACGCGCGCCTCTCTCCGCGCCAATTGCACCCCTCGTTCTACGGCTGCTTCGATTGGCACTCCAGCGTGCACGGACACTGGATGCTGGTGCGCTTGTTGAAGACGAACAAGGGCCTCGCCAGGGAATCGGAAATCCGGCGCGTGCTCGCCGAAAGCTTCCGTCCCGATTCGATCAAAGGCGAAGTTGCCTATTTCCGGAGCTACAAACTCGCAAAGACGTTTGAACGCACCTACGGCTGGGCGTGGCTGCTGAAGCTGGATGAGGAGCTGCGCGACTGGGAGGATCCACAGGGCCGCGAATGGGCGTCCGGTTTGCGTCCGCTCACCGATCTCATCGTCGAGCAATGGTCCGCATTTCTTCCCAAACAAACGTACCCCAACCGCACGGGCGTTCACCCCAATACCGCGTTCGGTCTCGTATTTGCGCTTGACTGGGCACGCGCCGCGAAGCACACTGCTTTTGAAGCGCAGATCATCCAGCGCAGCAAGGATTACTACGCCGCCACCACCGCGGTTTCCGCCATTCAGGAGCCCGATGGCACCGACTTCCTCTCTCCCAGCCTGGAGGTCGCCGATCTCATGCGCCGAGTCTATTCCCGCGCCGAATTCCAATCCTGGTTCCGCCGCTACTTCCCGCCTTCCGGTCTTGCCAACGTGCTGAAGGCGCCCGAAGTCTCCGATCGCAGCGACTATCAGATCGTCCATCTCGATGGACTTTCCCTCAGCCGCACATGGTGCCTCTATGGCATTGCCGGCGCCCTGCCCGCCAACGCAGCGCGGGCGCGCCAACTGCGCACAGCCGCAAAGCAACTGCTTGATAGCGCGCTACTTCATGTCACCGGCGGTAACTACGGCGGCGAGCACTGGCTGGCCTCCTTCGCTGTTTACGCGCTCAGCCAAGCCTCGGAACAATGACCTTTCTCGAACGCTATCTGCAAGGCCAGCATACGGCCGTCTGGGCCGAGTTGAACGAGTTGGGTGACAACGTCCGGTCCCGCAAGCTGCGCGACGATGCTTATGCGGTAGCCCGTGAAACGATGCGGCGTGCCCGCGTGAACATCGAGGCCCTGATAAAGCGTCTCCCCGAGCTCGGCTACAAATTTCACGACAAAAAGCCGTTCGTTAGCCCGCCGCGCAACACCGAATCGCAATGCAAAAAGCTGGAGCGCATCCTCTCCGGCCCCTTGCCGATGACGCTTTGGGCGTGGTGGGAGCAGGTTGGCGAGGTCTCGCTCACCGGCGAACATCAGGCACTGCATACAGTCAACTCGGATCCAATCGTATTTGCGCCCGTCAGCTACGCGCTTGAGGCAGTTGCCGATTGGGCCGGCCATCCGGCGACTCGTGCCCCGGCACCTCCGCAACCGGCTGGCGCCTGGAAAGGAAGCGTCGAAGCGTGGCGGCGCAGTCTTCGCGCCCGCGACATGGCCGGCGATGAAATCGAAGCGCTGCTCGCCCCCTCCATCGCCATGTTTGAAGCGCAGGACCGGGAGTACGAGAAGCTCCGCGCGATGCCTGCCGATCCGCGCTTCCGCTTTGACTTCGCTCCCGACGAACTTCACAAGGCCGGCATCAGCGGCGCAACGTATGACGTGCTGCTCCCCTGCGCAGCGTCCGACTTTACTCTCGAAGGCGCGCAAGGTACTCCGCTTTTTGTCGATTACCTCCGCCAATCCTTCCAGTACGGCGGCTTTCGCGGATGGATCGGCCACGAAGGTCCTCCACACCGCGAGATCGAATTCCTCACCCGCGACCTGCTGCCCCTTTAGGCGTAGAATCGGGAGCAATCCCGATGGGACATGAATCGCACCTCACCCGCCGCCAGATCCTCGGTTCCATCCCGGTCCTCACCTCCGGTACGCTCCTCGCGCCGCTCCACGCGCAGCGCCCGGACTCATCGGCGCCCGCTACCATCAAGGGCAAACTCACCGACGCCGCCGGCAAACCCATTGCCGCCAAGATCCGCGTCGTCGAATCGAATACCGGCCAGGTCTACATGCCGGAGAACTCCATCCGCACTATGCCGGACCGCCGGCATTACTTTTACGCGCGCGGCGAGTATGAGGTCGCTGTCCCCGCCGGCCGCTATCGCATCGAAGCGGTGCGCGGCATCTGTCATGAGGTCGCCGTCGAGTTCACCGAAGTCGGCGCGGGCATCCGTCATCAGGTGGATCTGCAGGTGCGTCCTCTCAAGGACCTGAAATCCGCGGGCTGGTATTCCGGCAATACGCACACCCACTACCATCTCGCCATCGACGAAAACCCCGACGACCGCATCCGCATGGTGCCGCCCGCCGAGGATCTCGACGTAAGCATTCTCAGCTACCTCGTCCGCACTGACTCGCCTTACATCACCAACCGCTACCCCGTCGGCCGCCTGCCGCAATTCTCCCGCGACGGCACCATCATGGACATGGGCGAAGAGGCCCGCAACAACAGGAAGTTCGCCGATTTCGGCTACGGCCATGTGCTCTTCCTCAACATCCCGCGTTCTATCGAGCCGGTCTCTACAGGTCTGCTCAGCAATACGCCCAACGCGCCCGACTATCCCACGCTCTCCACGCTCTGCGCCCAGGCAAAACAGATCGGCGGCACGACTGTCTGGTGCCACAATGGCAGCGGCATTGAAGTTCCGGTAGCCGCCGCGCTCGGCCTTGTCGATGCCTACAACGTCGCTGACGGCCTCGCAGCCGGCTACGAACGCTACTACCGCCTGCTCAACTGTGGTCTCCGGATCGCCGCCTCAACCGGTACCGACTGGTGGATTTACGACCACAACCGCGTCTTCGTACAAGTCGACGGCGCGTTCAATTACGACAACTGGATCGCGGGCCTGCGCGCCGGCCGTACGTTCGTCAGCAACGGTCCACTGCTCGAACTTACCGTAGACGGAAAGGGTCCCGGCGCGGAGCTCAAACCGGGCGGCCGTGTCCGCGTACAGGCGCAAGCCCTCTCCCGTATCCCGTTTGAGCGTATCGAAATCGTGCAGGATGGCCGCATCGTCGCCGGCCAGATGGCCGTCAATGGCCGTGAAGTGAAACTCGAGCGCGAAATCGAAGTGGAAGAGAGCGGCTGGATCGCCGCGCGCATCAGCGGACCCGCCAAAACCTACGCCGGTTTCCCTGTGTTCGCCCACACCAGTCCCATCTATCTCCGTGTCGACAACACTCCCTTCCGCCGCGCGGAAGCGATTGGCGCCTGCATTGATGAGCTCGACCGCTCCATGCGCGTTATTCGCAAAAGCTATCGCTTCGATAACGACGCCCAGCGCGCCCTCGCCGTCGGCAAGTTCGCCGACGGCCGCACCGCGTTTTCGCGTCTGCTAGCGCAGACCTAGCTGTGCGCTCAACCACGCCAACCGGTCCGTCACGCTCTGTGCATTCAATCCGTGGCCGGCTTCATAAAGCTGCATTTTCTTGGGCTCCGGCGCGGCTTTGAAAAACTCCTCCGCCCGCTCCCGCGGCACGAATTCATCGTGCGTTCCGAACTGAAAGTAGAATGACCCTTTCGCCGAGGCCACTGCCTTCATCGGGTCCCGATCCGCCAACTCCGCTACCACTTTCTCCCGCTCGGCGCCCTCCAATTTTCGGCCTAACAAATACCACTCGTGCCAGCGCGGCGTACCTGCCTGGAACGCCCACACTCCCACGCGCCGTTCGGTGGCCGCCAGCATCGCGCCGAACATCCCGCCGAAATCGTGCCCCACATACGCCACGCGCGACTTATCAATTCCCGGTGTCTCCAGTAAGTAGTCCAGCGCGTCTTTGATCCGGCGCCCCTGCCGTTCTGTTGCTACACGATCCTTCGCCGGGTCGCGCTGCCGGAACCAGTCCGGACCCTGCCACATTGTTGCCATCAGCAGACTGCAAACGCCCTTCCCCGCCAGCGTGACCGCCTCATGCAAAAACTGTGAGCGGTTCGACGTCGGCGAACGCGGCTCCAGCCAGTGAACATACAGCGCGGCCGGTCCGTTCGCCTTTCGCACCGGGCATACGCGATACGCCTGATCGTATTCGTTGAAGCTGTTGCGATAGACCAGATCCTCAATTACAGCTCCCCCGCGCGTCTCCGTCATCACGATGCGTGCCCGCGACGCTTTCAGCGCCTCCGGATCATCCGTCAAGATCCCGTCCACACCCAGCGTCCGCAGCTTCAGCCACTCCTCCGGATCGTCCGTCGTTCCCGAAAATACCTGGATCCCCGCCCCGTGCAGCGCGTCCACAATCGACGCATCGATCACACGGAAATTCACGAACTGAATCGCCTTCGGCCCCAGTTCCTTCGCCGGGCCGATATAGTCGTCCAGCCGCTTCGCCGGATTCAACAACACCAGGCCCACCGCCGGATTCAACCTCCGCATGGCGTGCAGCGTCCGATGGTCGAAACTCTGCAGCAGCACGCGTCCGCTCAGCTCGTATTTGCGGATCAGCTTATCGACGGCGCCCGCGAACCAATCCGCGTCTACCGCGGGATCCACCTTGGTCTCCACCATCAGCCGTGCCTGTCTTTCCCGCGCGAACGCAAAGACTTCCTCCAGCTTCGGGATCTTCACGCCAGGCATCGATTGTTGCCGCGAAAACCCGGCGCTGCGCGTCCCGCCCCGATCGAACGCCAGCACCTCGCGCAGTGTCATTTGCCGCACCGGCTTCTTCTCCAGCGCCAGGTCGTGATGGACCACCAGTTCGTTGTCCTTCGTCACGACAACGTCGAGCTCCAGGACATCCGCACCCACCGCCAGCGCGTGCTTAAACGCGGGCATCGTGTTCTCCGGCCGCAGCGCGCGGCAGCCCCGGTGGCCGATTACTAACGGCTCGGCGAACAGAGGAACTGCGAAAAACAGTAGCCAGCAGCGCATGCCGCAGTGTACACCTGAATTAGTTCCATGCCACAACGCCTCGCCCTCTTCCTGCTCGCATTCTCCCTCTCCGCCCAGACCACCGTCATCAAAGCCCAGCGCATGCTCGACATGCAATCCGGCCGCATCATTTCCCCGGCCACCCTTGTCGTCACCGGCACCGTCATCACCGCCGTCAATCCAGCCATATCCCCCACGGGCGCAACTGTCATCGACCTCGGCGATACTACCCTCCTTCCCGGCTTCATCGACATGCATGTGCATGTTCTGCTCACCGGCGCAGCCCGCTACCGCGCCGACATCGTTGCCGACACGCCTGCCGACGCAGTGCTCCGCGCCTCCGTAAACGCCCGCAAGATCCTGATGGCGGGTTTCACTACCATCCGCGAGCTCGGCCAAATTCACCCCACGAAAGATCTGCTCGCTGTGTCCCTCGCCAATGCCGGCGACGCCGGTTGGATCGACGCTCCGCGCATCATCGCCGCCGGCCACGCCATCTCCGTCTCCGGCGGTCATATCGATCCCGAAATGCATGCCCGCGTTATGCCGGGCCTCTTTCGCTTAGGTCCAGAGGAGGGGATCGCCGACGGCGCGGATGAGGCCGTCAAGGCCACGCGCTTGCAGATCAAGAAGGGCGCGAGGGTAATCAAGATCTCCGCCACGGCCGGTGTGATGTCTCTCGAAGCCACCGTGGGCGCGCAGCAGATGACGGAGGCGGAGATGAAGGCCGTCGTTGACGAAGCTGCCCGCCACGGAGTAAAAGTTGCTGCCCACGCGCACGGAACGGAGGGCATTATCGCCGCGATCAAAACGGGTGTCGCGTCCATTGAACACGGCTCCATGCTCAACGACGAGGCGATCCGCCTGATGAAGGAGCGCGGCACCTATCTCGTCCCCACCACCCACCTCGCCGATACCATTGACTTCAGCGCCCTGCCCCCGGCCGTAAAGCAGAAGGGCGACTACGTCCTTCCGCTCGCCCGCGCCAACTTGAGCAAAGCAATCAAAGCGGGCGTAAAAATCGCCCTCGGCACCGATGCTCCGCTCGTCCCCTTCGGCCAGAACGCCAAGGAATTCGGCGCGATGGTGGACCGCGGACTCTCCCCGCTGGACTCGCTCCGCGCCGGTACCAGCAATGCCGCGGACCTTCTCGGCCTCACCGACCGCGGCCAACTCACTCAGGGCAAACTCGCCGACATCGTCGCCGTCCCCGGCAACCCTCTCGAAAACATCCGCGCCACGGAGAATGTGGTCTTCGTGATGAAGGGCGGTAAGATCTACTGCAGGCCCTAAGAAAGTGCCCTGGGAAATCCGCAGCTTCGACATGTTCGACCGCGACAGCGAGCCTTTAACGGTGCAGACTGGCGAATCGTTTCACGATGGCCTGATAGCACTCTGGCGCCACCACCTCCGCGACGGTCTACAAGAGGACGGTCGCGACACCTTCACCGCGTTCGACCTCCACCTGCTCCCAAACGGCGAACGGTACCACATGCCCCGCTGCTCCGCCTGGCCCGAAGGCGCGGCCCGAATTAAGGCATGGGCGGCAGGGGCCAACGAACTCGACTTTCTCGCCACGGAATACGCGCGCATATTCTTCAATGCCGAAGAGCTCTATCGCCGCGCCGCCGAATCCTCCGGCTATCTGCCAGGTAATCCTCGCCTCCCGGCTCATTAGCCGCCCGGCCGTTCCCGGCAGCGCTTTTGCAGCTCTCGCCGCCTGGCTCATCACGAAACGCCATCGGCATGCGATTCGCTCGGCAGTACTCGTTCTACGAAGCGAACCGCTTCGCCACCCTGGCCTTCGCCTTTGCCGCCTCCACCGCCCTGTTCTTCGCTGGAGCATTCGTCTTCAGCGAGAACAGCAAGCGGCGGGACACGTCCGCAATCTCGTCCACGGCGCGCTCAAAAGCCTCTCTATTGCCGGCGTTGGGGGCGTTGCAGGCGCTGATTTTGCGCACAAACTGC
The DNA here is from genome assembly GCA_016185425.1 of Acidobacteriota bacterium. Classification (GTDB taxonomy): domain Bacteria; phylum Acidobacteriota; class Terriglobia; order Bryobacterales; family Bryobacteraceae. Next base: position 101,791 of record JACPNQ010000028.1, read on the forward strand.
AGCGCCGCGGCCCGGATCTCTTCCTCCGTCACCGGTGGATCAAAGTTGAAAAGCGGTCTGATGTTCCGGCACATTCACGCCTCTTTACTGTCTCTATCCAGATCATAACACGATACTTAACTCTCCTCTCCCGTTTTGCCCGCCGACGCCGGGCACTAAGCCGCATTGCGCGACCCGAGTGGGTGCCCAATACTCGATAGATGTAGTTGACAATGTGTTTTCGATATATCTATACTCGATCTATAATGTCGAGTGTAGTCCACAGTCTTGCCTTGTTTGCTCTTGCCGGGACACTCTTAGCCCAAACCGGAAGTGGCGGCCTGGCGGGTAGCGTTGCCGATCAATCCGGTGCCGCCGTCCCGGCCGCGCAATTGAGAATCGTGAATGACGAGTCCGGTGCGCGCGTCGAAACCGTCTCGGATGCCGAGGGCCACTTCCGTGCGACCTCTCTGATTCCGGGCGCCTATCACATCGAAGTCGCAAAGACGGGCTTCGACAAGCTCCTCCGCCGCGGCATCGTAGTCACCACGGGTCAGACCGTCGTCATTGATCTCGCCCTCGCCGTCGGTGCCACCAATGAAACGGTCACCGTGCAGGAAGCCGGTCCGCTTACCGAAACCCAATCGCAAAGCGTCGGCCAGTTGATCAACCGCCGTATGGTCGCCGGCCTCCCTATGCCGAACCGCGCCGCGTCCTCGCTCGTCGCCCTCGCCCCCGGCGTCGTCATGATCGATCCTGGCCAGGGGGCCGAGAATTACCCCGTTTTCAGCGTCGCCGGTGGCCGCGGCCGCAATCAGCACTTTTCGCTCGACGGCGGAAATGCAACCAACGCCAGCGGCCTGACGCGCCCCATGCAGATGACGAGCCTCCCAATGGATGCGATGCAGGAGTTCCGCGTGGTGAGCAACAACTACTCCGCCGAGTACGGCCACTCGGCCGGCGGCGTCATCACGCTCACCACTCGTTCCGGCACCAATCAACTTCACGGCAGCGTCTTCGAATTCCTGCGGAACAGCGCCCTCGACGCGCGAAACTTCTTCGCAAGCAGGCGTCCGCCGCTCAACTTGAATCAATACGGTTTCGCGCTCGGCGGGCCCATCCGCCGCGACCGCACGCACTATTTCGTCTCCTGGGAAGGCACCAAACAGGGCTCGAGCGTCACGCCTCTCCAGACAGTGCCGGCACTGGCGCAGCGCCAAGGTCAATTTGCAACACCGATATCCGACCCCGCCACCTCTCCTCGCCTACCCTTCCCCAATAACCGCATCCCGCTCAGCCGCTTCGATCCCGTCTCGCTCTCCGCCCTGAGCTACTGGCCCGAACCCAACCGCGCCGGTGCCAGCAACTACTCCGCGAACAACAACTCGTACCTGGACCGCTCCATCTTCGTCGCCAAGGTCGACCACCAGATTCGCGAGAACCACCACTTCACCGCGCGCTACTACATCAACGACGCCGGTATCGAAAACAAGGGCACCTACACTCGCCCCGAAGCCGACCCCAACGCAAACTTCACCGACGTTCGCGTACAGAGCATTCTCGCGAGCTACACACGCATCTTCCGTCCCACACTCGTAAACGATTTGAAGGTCACCTTCTTCCAGCGCAAGTTCATCGATCAGCGTTATGGCTGGGACGAGGACCACGCAGGCCAGATCGGCCTGCGTGGCGTCAGCAAAACCGCATTTCCCAACTTCAACATTCCCGGCTATAGCGCACTGAGTGCCACTCCGGGACGTATTCAAACACCGATTCGTGATACGCAGATCCTCGATGCGCTGTCCTGGTTCCGCGGCGGACACTCGGTCAAACTCGGATTCGAATTCCGCCGCGCGGGCAACAAGGAAGTACGCGATCGTGGCTCGTCAGGAGTCTTTCAATTCGCGCCGCAGTACACGGGCGACGGCCTCGCGAGCTTCCTGCTCGGCGGCGCCAACTCGGCCAGCGTGCAGATTTCCGATCCGATCAATACCCGCGCCTACTACGTCGCCGGATATGCACAAGACGACTGGCGGGTGACACCCCGTCTAACAATCAATATGGGAGTTCGTTGGGAAGCGGAACTGCCTCGACGCGAACTCGACAACAGCCAGAACTCGTTCGATCTCACCAGGGTCAATCCCGTCAGCGGAACACCCGGCGTGGTGACGTTCTCCGGACGCGATGGCATTCCGCGCACCGCATATCGAACGGATTGGAATAATATCGGACCGCGCGTCGGCTTTGCCTATCGGTTGCCCTTCCAGCGGGAAACCGTCATCCGCTCGGGCTTCGGCATGTTCTTCGGCTCCACCGTTAGCAACAGCATCGGTGACGTCGCCTCGACGGGATTCTCGACCTCAGCGAGCCTCGTAGTGCCGCAGGCCGATCTCCTCACCGCGCTCGATCTGCGCAACGGATTCCCCGCGATCACGCGTCCCGCGCTCAATGATGCATTTGGCGCTGTACCGCCCGGACAGCGGCCGAATCTCTCCGTCGGCTTCTTCAAACAAGACCAGGTAGCGCCGGCATCGTACCAATACAATTTCAATGTCCAGCGCGAAGTGGCCACGGATACGGTCGTCGAAATCGGGTACATGGCGAACGTCAGCCACCACCTCACTTCGAACGATCTCACTTTGAACCAGGTGCGGCCTGAATTCATGGGCGGTGGCGATGCGCAAGCCCGCCGGCCCTTCCCGCAGTTCTCGAACGTGTACTGGATCAACCCCTCGATCGGCGACTCCAGCTTCCACAGCGGTTACGCGCGCCTCGAACGCCGCTTCAATCACGGCTTCTCGGTGCTCGCGCACTATACATTCTCGAAGTTCCTCGACGACGTCGCCGGTGCCGACGAGTACGGCGATCCCGGTACCTACATGGATGCCTATAACCGCCGGCTCGATAAATCATTGAGCGGATCCGACGTGCCGCACCGCACGGTACTCACCGGACTCTACACCCTGCGTGGCTGGCAGCTCGGCGTCCTCGCGACCATTCAAAGCGGCGCGCCCTTCACCGTCGTGACTGCAGCGAACACAACCAATGCCTTCACCGCGGGCTCTCTGCGGCCCAACGTTCTACGGGATCCCAATCTTCCATCGAGCCAGCAGACGCTGGCCCGTTGGTTCGACACCACTGCCTTCGCCGCCCCAGCTCCGTTCACGTTCGGCAACTCGCCGCGATCCGGTCTCCGCGGCGCCGGCATCCGCACCGTCGACGCGACTCTCTCCAGAGAATTCAAACTGACCGAGCGCTACAAGATGGACCTGCGAAGCGAATTCTACAACTTGCTAAACCACGCCAACTTTGAACTGCCCGGACATGTGCTCGGAGCGGCAAATTTCGGCACGGTCCTCAGCGCCAAACCGGCGCGGGCTATTCAGCTTGGATTGCGGTTGACCTTTTAAGGAGTGGCTGGAAAGCCGAACATACCGTATATACAGGGAGCATTAAGACCCAGACCCATGCCCAATGGATCATAGATGTACCGACCACCCGAACACTCATCCGCCAGCAATCGAATCGCCTTCGCCTGACTGCCCGTAGACTGCAGCTTTAACGCCTCTTCAAGCGCCTTCAGCTTTGCCTTCTGTGGGTCGGTCAGAAGCGCAACGTTTGCCACGATCTGCTTATCAGTGCGCTCCTTGATTTCACGGCGAATGCTCTCGACTTCTGCATAACGGACGCCAAGCGCGCCTGGATCAAGCGGACTCTTTGCCGTCTCCTCAGCAATCTCGCGCTGCACCTGAGAAATGCGGTTCTGGCGGTCCCCCACCCACTGCGACAACTCGCGGTTCTGCATATTCAGCTTGGCCATCTGTTCATTCGACAAACCGAGATACGCCTGGATTTCCGGCACGAATTCTCGCGGAGTCTGCGCGAACGCAGAGCCAACGGCGAAGAGGAAAATGATAAGCCGATTCATAGTTCTATTGCCCCTGCGTCTTCGCGAACTCCTCCGCCTGCTTCGTCAGCCGGGCCAGCGTCTCCTTATCCGCCCTGGCGCCACCGCCGCGGAACGCCATCGATGCATTCGTCGCCGCGAGACCATGCCCTGCCTCCGCAGCCTTTATCCACCACTTCGTCCCCTCCGGCACATTCTGCTCTGTGCCCTTGCCGATCGCATAGAGCATCCCTACCATCGCCTGCGCAGGAACATGCCCCTGTTCGGCCGCCTGCAGAGTTAGAGCGAACGCACGATCCGGACGCGTCGCCAACAACGATTCGCCCTTGCAAAACGTCTTCATCGCCTCACTGCTCGCCGCCGCGCAAGTCGCATAATCGCGCCTGTAGCTCGCATTCTTCGCCGTAATACCATCCAGCCACGCCGGCCATCCCCCTTCCGGCGCCTTCTTCTCCGGCCTCCCGATGTCGCCACGGAATTCCCCGTCTCGAATTGGAGCCAGAATATTCGCCGCCATCGTCCGCAGCTCCTCCTGCTTCCCATCGAGCAGCGCCACTAGCGCACGGAACATGTCCGGATCCTGACGCACACCCTTCACCTGAAATCGTGTCGCATAAGCGAGTCCATCGACAGCGTCCACACGATCCTCGTACGCCACCGCGCGCGATGGGTTCACCGCCAGCTCAATCAATGCCCGTTGCGCTGCCGCAGAACGCCAATTGGCATTCACCGCCAAGGCGCGAATGGCTTCACGACGGACGATCGCCGACGGATCGACGGCCAATTTCTCCAGCGCCGCCATCGTCGCCTCGCCCAGATTTGCTTCGGCGCACGTCCGTGCAGCCGCCGCGCGCATGGCCGAGTCGGTCGAAGTAAACGCCTTCTGCACCGCCGCACCTGCTTCCAATCCGCCGGCTAATGCGAGCTCCCGCAGATAACCGCCATGAATCGACGGCCTATCGAGCAGCGCCTTCTCCTGCTTCGACAGCGGCAGCGTCCGGTTTCGCAATCGCGTCGCCCAGGCGATCGCCTCGTCATTGCTCGGCGGATGATACGTCCGCGCGCCCAGATCGTCAAACTCGCGATAAATGACGTGCACACCCTTCATTTGCACACGGCTGTAGCCATCGCGCACATTGGTCAAATGATGCGAGAGATCACGCCGTCCAAGCACCATGTAGAACTGCGAGAATTGCTCAGGGTCAATGGCCTTCTCAACTTCCGGCGGCATCTTCCACCAGGTCCAGCTATAAGAGATCGCCGCGGTCACCAGATTCGGATACGCCATCGCCATCTCGCCCGAAATCTTCCCGCCCTCGCCTTTGCCGTACATGTAGACGCGGCGCGGATTGATGGGATAAGTCTTCAGCGCCCACGCCAGCAGCTTCTGAATCGGTTCGTAATCGGCCTGGCCGAACTTCTGGCCTTGCGGATGGCCAGCGATGAGAACGTAGTTGTCGAGCAGCCCCTGCCGCTTCAGCGCCTCGCGCACCGGCAGAATCTCATCGCCCGTTGGACGGTCGTGCTCGGGGAAGCAGAGGAACAATCCGACCTGTTTCGCCGGATCGGTGGTGCCGGCCGGGGCGAGCGATTCGGGCGTCTCGGCCACGAAGCGGATGATGGTCTTCCCGGCCTCATCCTTCAGCTCCTGTTCGCCCGCGGCATAGACGGGCGCCAACAAACTGGCAAAAAGCAAAATCTTAGTCATTGGTTTACTCCGCTTGCCAGGAATCCACCGTCCACGGCGATGCACTGGCCGGTGATGTACGATGCCGCCGGCGAGGCGAGTAGAATCGCCGCGCCGATTAATTCTTCCCTCTGTCCGAACCGCTTCATGGGCGTCCGCAGCAGAAACTCCTTCCCGCGCTCGGTGCCGTCAAGTAACGCCGCGTTCAACTCCGTCCGAAACACGCCGGGCGCGATAGCGTTGACGTTGATCCCTTCCTTCGCCCACTCCACCGCCAACTGCCGCGTCAACTGGAGCACCGCGGCCTTCGACGTGCCATAAGCCGTTACTTCCAGCAATCCGACGTAGGAACTGAGCGAGGCAATATTGATGATGCGCCCTTCACCGGATGCCTTCAACGGCTCATAAAACGACTGGCAAGCGCGCAACGTTCCTGCCACGTTAATGTCCATCAGCCGGTTCCAGTCGGCCTCGGTGACGTCTTTGGTCGGCTTGCGGAATGTGACGCCGGCGGCGTTCAGTAGAATATCGGCGCAGCCCAATTCCGCCAGCACGGCGTCGCGCAACGCATCCACGGACTCACGGCTCTGCACGTCGCAGGTCTTGCGCACGGTCTTCCGGCCCATGGCTTCTACCTTGTCGCAAACCATATCCAACTCGGCCTGGCGGCGCCCCGTCGGCACAACATCGGCGCCCGCTTCGGCAAGTCCCAGCGCCATCATTGCGCCAATGCCCGATGTGCCGCCCATCACCACGGCCACTTTGCCGCTCAAATCCATGAAATTCTTTACCATATGCAAACCGCAAGTATATCCTTGCCGTCTTTCCCCTAGTTTGCTAGGGTAGAGGTCGGAAGGAAACCATGGCGCCCCTGGAGCTGATGATCTTGAAAACGCTCGATGCCGGGCCGAACCACGGGTTCGGTATCACGACGCACGTGCAGACCGTCTCCCGCGGGCTGCTGGACGTGGAAGAAGGCTCGCTCTATCCCGCCCTGCACCGCCTGGAGAAGGAAGGCGTGCTGGCTTCCGAGTGGAGCACAACGCCAGCCGGGCGTAAAGCGCGGCTCTACCGCCTGACGCCCGTTGGCCGCAAGCGGCTGGCGAAGGCGCAGGAACAGTGGGCGGAGACCGCGCGCGGTGTGAACCGCCTGATGAGGTTTGCATGAAACCCGAAGACCAGTGGCGCGACGAGCTCGAGTCCCACATCGCCATGCGTGCCGAGCGGAATAGGGCGCAAGGCATGGACCCGGCCGAGGCACGCCGCGCAGCCGGGCGGGCCTTCGGCAACCAGACGCAAATCTCGGAGAATGTGCGTGCCATTCGCATACCGGAATGGCTGGATCAATTGCGCCAGGATCTACGCTACGCCGTCCGCGGCCTGCTCCATGCCCCGGGGTTTACGCTGACCGCTGTTGCCGCAATCGCTGTGGGAATCGGCGCCTCTACCGCTGTATTCAGCTTCACCGACCGCATCCTCTTCCGCCCGCTTCCCTACGCGGACGAGCAATCCCTGGTTTGGTTCGGCATGACGGCGCCGCTCGCCGATTCTGAGTTCCTCCTCAGTTGGGACTACGATATCTGGCGCAAAAAACAAACTGTCTTCTCCGTGATGAAGTCCAGTAGCGGCACCGTCGACTGTGACCTGGCAGTCAACGACCCCATTCGCCTCCGATGCGCCTCCATCGAGCCGGGGTTCCTCGGGCTCTTCGGTCTCATGCCGCAAATCGGAAGGGATATCACCGTCGAGGACGACCAGTTCGGCGCGCCGCCTACCGCGCTGATCTCCCACGGACTCTGGCGCAGCCGCTTCGGCGAGAATGCCGCGGTTCTCAACCAGACCATCGATCTCGACGGCCGCCCGGTACGTGTCGTCGGCGTCCTGCCGCCCAATTTCGAGCTTCCCAGTCTTGCCGACGTTGATATCCTTCGTCCGCAACAGCGCGACCCGAAGGAGCGGGGGGCCTCCTTCCTCCATGTCTACGACCGGCTGAAGCCCGGAGTCTCATTGGTGGAAGCCAGGACGCGCCTCGAGCCGATATACCAGGAATCGCTCAAGACAGTTCCAGCGGCTTTCGTAAAAGACATTCGCTTCGTCGTGAACTCACTGCGGGAGCGGCAGGTGCGGGACACGCGGCGCGCCGCGCAACTTCTGCTCGGCGCCGTTGCGCTGCTGCTGCTCATCTCCATCGCCAACGTCGGCAACCTGCTGCTTGCACGAGCCGCCGGCCGCAACCGGGAGTTCGCGCTGCGGGCCGCGATGGGCGCCGGCGCCGGACGGTTACTACGCCAATCACTGACCGAGAGCCTGTTGCTGAGCGCGATCGGCGGAATGGCGGGCGCGGGGTTAGCCACGGCTCTGCTGCGGCTGTTCATTGCCACCGCGCCTACCGGTATTGCCCGCTTGAGTCAAGCCGCCCTCGATGGCCGCGTCCTGCTTGCTGCGTTTGCGGTTAGCCTATTGGCGGGGCTGCTATTTGGCTTGGCTCCGGCGATGCAGCGCCCAAGCCTGGAATCGCTCACGGGCGGCCGCGTCGCCGGCCGGAGGCGCCAATGGCTGCGTCCCGCCCTGGTCGTTACGCAGATCGCTCTGTCGCTCGTTCTTCTCTGCGGCGCTGGATTATTACTGCACAGTTTGTGGAAGCTATCCAATGTGGAGCTCGGAATCCGCACGGAAAGCCTGCTCGCCATTCACGCGCAACTGCCGCGGCAGAGGTATCCGGAGCGCGCCCAGCAACTCGCTTTCTGGGAAGCGATGGAGGAGCGGCTGGCGCGGTTACCCGGTGTTTCCCGGTTCGCCGTGACGAACTCGCTGCCACCCTCCGGCCAGGCGATGGCGACCATTTACGCTTCGATGGAGGTGGATGGCCGGGGCCGTGTCGCGGCGGAGGGAGTGGGCGGCATGATCGTCATCCGCCAGGTCACCCCCGGCTACTTTGCCACTCTGCGGATACCGATCAAAAAGGGAAGGGTCTTCAGCGAAGAGGATCGCCGGCGGCCCGATTCCGTGGTCATCATCGACGAAGCGCTTGCCGGCAGGATGTTTCCGCACGAGGATCCGATTGGCAGGCGAATCAAGTCCGGGGACACGGGTTGGATGGAGATAGTCGGCGTTTCGGCAAACGTGCGCAATGCCGGATTGGAGAGAGCTTCGGACCCGGAATTCTATATGGTGAAGCGGCACAATGCGACAGACGGCCGCCTGGCGAATACGGCCATCCTGCTCGCCAATCCCGCTATTTCCGCCGCCGTAAGGGATGAGTTCCGCCGCCTGGATCCCCGCTTGACCGTACAGATCGACACGCTGGATCAGCGGGTTGGAAAGCTCCAGTCGAGGCCCCGGTTTCAGGCACTTTTGCTGGGCGGTTTTGCGTTCTCCGGTCTGTTGTTGGCGGCGATCGGACTATACGGAGTTATCGCCCTATTGGTCGCACAACGCACGCCGGAGATCGGAGTAAGGATGGCCTTGGGCGCCACACCCGGCGACGTGCTACGGATGGTGTTGTCGCAGGCGGGCGTATGGCTGGCGATCGGCCTGGTCCTCGGCCTGGCGGCCGCGGCCGCGTCGGCGAAACTGATCGAGAGCTTGCTCTTCGGAACGACTCCGGACGCTCCCGCGCCAATCGCAGGTGCTGTGCTCGCGCTTTCCGCGGCGGCGCTCCTGGCAGGGTGGCTTCCCGCAAGACGCGCGGCGCGGGTGGAGCCGGTGCAGGCGCTGCGTTACGAGTGAGCGGTATCGATGGCGAAAGTGATTTCGCGCACCATCTGCACGGGGAGTTGAGAACTCTTAGCCGCAAGCAGCTTCCGCAATTCCAATCTCTCCTCTTCCGATAGGCGAGCATAGCCATGACTGGCTTTCCGCAACCAATAATTCAGTCTGGACTCCGCAAGCGCTTCAAGGTATATCCGAAGCTGTACCCATTTCGGCGCCACCGAGAACAACTGGATCAACGCGACACGCTTTTCCGACCGTATCCAAACTGTTTCCGGAGAGTGAATGCGCGCAGCGAGCAGTGCCGACGCTGCCTCTCTCGCGACGCGGGCTCGCCGATCCGTCAGCATTGCAAGCAGCCTATCGTCGAATTGAGGGACGCAGCCAAGGTTTCGAATCGCCCGGATCGCAGCCAACCGGATCCGCGCGCGCGTGTGGCAGAGGAATGCAGCGATATCCGAACCGTCTTCCGCAGTCCCCGTCTCCCCTAGCCCGAGGAGCGCAACGCCGGTAACGCTCTCCGAAACCGATGCACGGTATAGTGCCGACGCGCGAGGTACAGCACGTTGGCTATCCCGGCGAAGTCCCGGAGAACGATCAAACAAGAATCGTTCCGGTGGCAGCTCATCGAAAACCAGGCGCCGGATAGCGGGATATGGATCGTCGACGGCACTCAGTTGCAACGACTTGCTGGCGTAAGAATGAGTAAAAGCCCAGCGGCGGATGGCAACATCCTGATCTTTGACCGCCGCCGCAAGGATTCTCGCTATTTCGAATGCCGGGTTTCCTTCCACAAGTCGGTAGGAGGCCCGGCGCACAGCGATCGACTTAGCTTGCAGGCCGCGCTCGAGCGCCGCGGCCACCTTGACATCGCGAAGGAAACGCTCCACAGAATTCTTCAAAAATGGAGAGAAGCGGTCAACGACCGCCAGTCTCTCAATGAGTCCAAGGCAATCGACAAACGCCCCGGCGTGCTCCGGCATGATCAATTGCCGAACGCCCTCCTGAGCTGCCTCCCGCACCGGTTTCACCCAATCTGTTGATCGCAGCAGCAGAAAGGGTAACGCTTCGGGAAAACGGCTTGTGCACATCAACTCGACGGCCTCGGCGCGGACGTAGCCGCTGTAATGTGAAGAAACTAGGCAAACAAACATCAAATCGGCGGCATTCCAAACTCGCAGTTGGGGTTTGGGCTCACCGACCGCATGTCGCAACGCCGTGTCCAGGGCAGGAAGTTCCTCCAATGGGAATTTCTTCATCTCGTCCAAAAGTACATATCGAGCGCCCATATCGTACACCGCCTCGTTGACCAGGCTGCGAATTGCATGAATCATGCGGTGGCTGCGGGGCATGTTACGTCCGATTCGGGAGGCATACGATACGATAGTGGATTCGAAGGAGGAAGCCCCTATGATCCATCAAAACGACCGCCGCGAGTTCCTGAAATCAGGCGCTCTGACGCTGGGCGCACCTGCGCTTTTGAGCGCGATGCAGGCCAATAAGATCATCAAAGTCGGCCTGGTCGGTTGCGGTGGACGCGGCACCGGCGCGGCCTCGCAGGCTTTGAAAGCGGACGACTTCGCCAATCTGACGGTCATGGCCGATGTCTTCCAGGAACGGATCGACGAATCCATACAACAGTTGCAGAGGCGCGCTGGCGAAAAGGTCAAAGTCGAATCGGCCAACATGTTCGTCGGCCTCGACGCCTACCGTAAGTTGATCGATTCCGACATCGACGTCGTCATCCTCGCCACACCTCCAGGCTTCCGCCCTGAACAGTTGCGCTACGCCATTGAAAAGGGCAAGCACGTCTTCTGCGAAAAGCCGATGGCTGTCGACGCTCCCGGGGTTCGCCACGTGATGGAAACCGTCAAGATGGCGCGCGAGAAGAAGCTGAACCTCGTCGCCGGCTTCTGCTGGCGCTATTCGAATTACATCGTTGACGTCTTCGACCGCGTGCACAAAGGCGATATCGGCGACATAGTCAACTACTACGCGACCTACTACACGAACCCCGTGAAGCCCATGCCTCCCGCCGACACGCGGCCCGCGGGCATGTCGGACATCGAGTGGCAGATCCGCAACTGGTACAACTTCACCTGGACTTGCGGCGATTCGCTGGTCGAACAGGCGATCCACAGCGTTGACAAAGTGGCCTGGGCCTTCAAGGATGCTCCGCCCGCAAGCTGCGTCGCGGTCGGCGGCCGGCAGATTCCCGCGAACGGCGGCAACATTTTCGATCACTTCGAAGTGAACTATGTGTGGCCGAATGGCGTGCGCGCCATCGTCGCGAGCCGCCAGATGGAAGGCTGCTACAACGAAAACGCCGACTACATTATGGGCACCAAAGGCCAGGCGATCATCGGCAAAGGCCCGAACCCGCGTATCGCCGGCGAGAACGCCTGGACGTACTCCGGCCAGAAATATGACATGTACCAGCGCGAGCACGACCTGCTGTTCCAGGCCATTCGAAAAGGCGAAGTGATGAACGACGGCGACCGCATGTGCTCTTCGACGCTGATGGGCATCATGGGCCGCATGGCCGCCTATACGGGCCAGCAGATCACCTGGGAACAGGCGATGAACTCGCAGGAGCGCCTGGTGCCAGAGCGGATTGAGTGGAACGGGAAGTGGGAAGTGCCGCCGCTCGCACAGCCGGGCAGGACACGGTTTGTTTAGGTAAAGAGAAATGGGCGGGCTCGATCGCGAAGGCGGGCGAGTTCGCCGGCGTTGTGTTGAAGAAGCGGATGGGACCATGTCCCGTTTCCTTCGTTATGGCACTCCTTTGCCAACAGTGCCCCAATGTCTTCGTAGCGGCCAAGCTCGACCTTCAATCTTTCGGGCTCAGACCACACACCGAGGACGAAGACGCGATCTCGCAAGTCTGCAGGGATTCTCCCGTTCACATACTCACGCCGCTCGGTGTCACCATCAAAGTCGATCAGTAACACCAGGTGGCGGCACGGGAGCCGGCGCAGCTCAAGTTGGTGCGTCTTTTCGAACGCTTCGAGTACGTGACGCCAACCGCCCGCCTCAGGCAACACTTGATAACGCCTTGAGCCAACTCCTTGATGAAGCGCAAATCCTCGCGCGATCTGCCGATTGGCGTCGTCTTCCGGGAGAATCTGTAGGTGATCCTGATGCCGGTTTACGCTCAAGGCTCGACATCTCCCCTTATGAGGGCGTCCACAAGCGGTCCGTTGACTTGGAGCTCGGACAATCGCCTGACTATTGTCGGTTCCAAATGGCTCTTACGATGCAGATAGAGTGTATTGCCCTCGGAGAAACTTCGGATCGCCTCCGGATTGTGTGAGGTGGCGATGAATTGGCCCCGATTGTGAAATGCCTTCCGAAGCGCCGTTACAAAATGGCCGACCTCGTCGATCGCAAGATAGTTATCCGGTTCATCCCAGAAGCAGAACAGTGGCCCATACGACTCGTTCGCAGCCAGTACGAGCGCCGCGATCACAAAACATTTTTCGCCGTCCGACAGATCTTGGAATGGGATTGGAAGGGTTCCCAAATCGTTTCTAAAACTAAGCACCAAGGTCTTTGCGCCTTTGCCAATAACCGGGTTACGGATGTCGTCAAAGTCCGGGATGACCTCATGCAAGTAGGCCTCGATTTGCCCGTAAGCGCGCGGCGCGTGCGTGAGGATTGCGGAAAACCAAGCGCCAACGTTTGTACAGTCCGCGAAGAGTTCATGCGTCTCGTCCTCCGAATTGCCAGAGATCATGCTCGGCACGGGACGAAGTAGCAGGAGCCTGGAAAACCATTGAGTGAACGCCAGAATCGACGGATTCTGAACAAGCGGCAGCGCCGCCAGATCCCATTTAATGAATTGCGTGTCTCCGGGCGAGCGAGCCTCGGCAAACTCGCGAGAGAAGACCCGGACGCCATCGACTGCGAACCACTCCTCTTTGATGTGAAGTTGGTTTACTCTGCCTGGGCCCTCGATGGCCAGCATATAAGCGATCTGCGACCCGCCGAGCTCGACTTCGATCTCAAAGCGTACAGGTACGTCTAAGCGCCCGCCCGTGAAATCCTTGGCCTTAATAACTTCTCCGACCCGGCTCGTCCCTCGCGCAATCGTCTGCAAAATCTGAAGCGCGCACGCAACCGTCGACTTCCCCGACCCATTCTTCCCTATCAACAAAACCGAACTCTGCCCCGCGATCGGCAGCTCAAAATTCTCCAGGCAGCGGAAGTTGTTGACGTAGAAGCGACGAATCACAGAACGATCATAACCCGCGCCCCCCTAATCCGGCCGCGCAAAGTACCCCGTCTTGTGCCGGAAACTCAACCCTGGCCGCACCGCCCGCAACTGAATCTTCCGGAACGACCCATCCCGCACCGCATTCGTCGACGAATACCCCAGGTCATAGGAAGCGCGCAGAATCTCGGCGATCTGCCGGAACTGCGCCTTCAAATCCGGCGCATGCGTCCCATCCAGATCCACTCCGCCCGTCTCTCGCGCCAACCGCTCCATCACCGATCGTCCGTACTTATTCCGCGCATTCCACCGCCCTCCGCGCAGCTCGGTGTAGCGGATACAGAATAGCTGCACCGCCGCCCGCTGGGCGCACTCGATCGCATCCAGCATGTGATGCGCGCTTGCGTTGTCTTCCCCATCCGAGAACACGATCAACGCACGCCTTCCCACATCCACCTTTGCCAGCACGTCCTCCACCGAATGATAGATGGCATCATAAAAAGCCGTCCCCGAAACACGCCACTCTCGCGGCCCAACAAACGGGTATTCCTCGTAACGCTTCGCCTTCTGAAACTCGCCCAGCCGCTCGGTGATCTGTTCCATCTTGCTCGTCATCGGGCAAATCAGCCGCACCTGGTTGCCAAAGCAAACCAGAAACGCCTGGTCACGCGCCTGCGCCACATTCTTCAAAAAATCGCGCAGATCCCGCCGGTGATCCTTCAGGAAATCTTTCTGGCTGCCCGATGCATCCGCCACCAGTCCCAGCGCAAGCGAGCTCTCCCCGCCCCGCGAGAAATGCGATATCGTCTGCCGCACGCCGTCTTCATAGACTTCCACGTCGTCCTTTGTCAAGGTCCGCACCAACGCCCCGCTGCCGTCCCTCGCCGAAAACGGTAAGTTCACAAGGTTGACGTCGACACGAATCACCGGTAGCTCCTGCGCAAACACAGGCCCGGCGGCAATCCCGAAAAATCGGCGGCGAAGCATAATGATTTAACGCTTCCTAAGCACGGTTGGTTCAGTATCCTGAAAGAAACATCATGCGCCTTCCGCTGTATTTTGCCATGTGCGCCGGGGCCGCCGTCGCGCAGGTCGATTTTGCAAAGCAAGTAAAGCCAATTCTGGAAAGGCACTGCATGGGGTGCCACGGTGGAGAGCGCGGGCTCGGCGGATTGAAGCTGAACACCCGCGCCAACGCCGCCAGAGCGATCATGCCGGGCGAACCAGCGAAAAGCCCTCTCCTCCGCACCATGGAAACCGCCCCCGGCCAACCCCTCGCCATGCCCCCGGGTGGTCCGCAAGTCCCTGCCGCCGAACGCGCCATCATTCGTGAATGGCTCGCAGCCGGAGCCGTCTGGCCGGCGGCGGTCGAAATCGGCAAGGCGCCTGCCAAGGCCAAGGACGACCTGGCCCTGGCGCAGAAAATTGCCGCGCGTGTCGGCAAACAGGGCGCTTTCGAACCCTACAAGAACACCATCCCCCACACCGTCGTCACCTACGAAATGGTTCCTATACCCGGCGGCGAATTTACCATGGGCACACCCGAATCGGAGAAGGGCCGCTCGGCCGACGAAGGCCCGCAGCGGAAGTTGAAAGTCGAACCCTTCTGGATGGGCAAGTTCGAAGTCACCTGGGACGAGTACCGCTTCTTCATGTTCCAGAATCTGGCCAACGAGACTCTCGGCGCCGACCCTTCGCTCGACGCCATCAGCCGCCCCACCAAACCTTATGTCGAAATGAGCTTTGGCATGGGCATCAACGGCTTTCCGGCAATCAGCATGACGCAGCACGCGGCCAACAAATACGCGCAGTGGCTCAGCGCCAAGACCGGCCATTTTTATCGCCTGCCCACGGAAGCCGAGTGGGAGTACGCCTGCCGCGCCGGCAATACCGAGTCGCCCAACCTGGGTGATATTGCCTGGTACGTGCACAACTCGACGGAAAAATATCAGCAGGTCGGGAAGAAAAAACCAAACGCCCTTGGTCTCTACGACATCCTGGGCAATGTCGCCGAATGGACGCTTGACCAGTACGATCCCAAGGCATTCAGCAAGCCCCTTCCGCCCGAAGGCTACGTCCCATCAAAAACTCCCTATCCGCACGTCTCCAAGGGCGGCGGTTGGAGTGACGATGCTTCCCGCCTGCGCTGCGGTGCGCGCCTGGGCTCGGACGCCTCGTGGAAGATGCAGGATCCCCAGCTTCCGAAGAGCATCTGGTATCTCACGGACGCGCAATTCCAAGGGTTCCGGCTTGTTCGCCCTTTAAAAATTCCGTCCGCCGCGGAGATGTACCGTTACTGGAATAACGGCGTTGAGCGCGAATAGCCTGCAACGATTCGAGGCTGTCGAGCCCCACATGGGGACGCTCGTCGGCATTACTCTCTACACACGCTCCGCCGCCGAAGCGAAGAACGCGTTCACGGCGGCGTATTCCCGCATCGCCGCGCTGAATCGCATCCTTTCCGACTACGAACCGTCGAGCGAGTTAAACCAGCTCAACACAACTGCCCGCCGCGTCAGCCCGGAACTCTACACGGTGCTGTCCTTCGCGAAACAACTCAGCGAAGCCTCCGGCGGTGCGTTCGACGTCACCATCGGACCGCTCACCCGGCTCTGGCGTGAGCGCAAGCCGCTTACCGGGGAGGCCCGGGCGCTAGTCGGCTGGCGGGAACTCCATCTGAACAGCGGCGAAGTTCGACTAGGCAAACCAGGCATGAGGCTCGACCTCGGCGCGATCGGCAAAGGTTTCGCCGCGGATGAGATGTTGAAGACTCTCCGGGGGGTGGGGATCACGCGCGCCCTCATTGCCGCTAGCGGCGACATTGTGTGCGGCGACGCACCACCCGGCCAGCGCGGATGGGCGTTGGAAGCGGCGGGCAAGCGGATTACTCTGCGCCGTGCCGCTATTTCCACCTCCGGCGACACGAACCAGTTCTTCGAAAAGGACGGCCGCCGCTACTCGCACATTCTCGATCCGCGCACCGGCGCCGCCCTATCGGACGTACTCGAAGTCTCCGTTGTCGCGGCAAATGGAATGACTGCCGACGCACTGGCGACGACAGTGCGTATAATCGGCGCGCAAGCGGCGGCGGGACTCGTCAGGCGCTACCACGCGCACATCGCGTCGATGCGCGGTTAATGCCCCGCCGGCATTTTCTCGCCCGCTTCAATCGCAATCGGCAGTATGTTTTGTTTTGGCGGCAGCGGACACGTTGCGTAAGGCGTAAAGACGCACGGCGGGTTCTTGGCGACGTTGAAGTCAATCTCGGCGATCCCATTCACAGGCAGCGGCGCATAGAGCATCCGTCCCGCTCCATATGTTCCATGATTCGCTGTCTTATCCTTGAAGACGAAGAACAACTGCCCCTCATCCTCCACTGGCTCCAGCCGCAGCACCTGCCCGTTCAGCGTGAACTCCACCAGCCCCGGGCTCACCATTTTCTGTGTATTCCCGGTCATGTCGGCGAAGTTAATGGTTCGCTTGTACGCGTGCGGAATGAACTTCGCGCGCACCTTATATTTCGCGTTGATCGGATACCACACACTGCCCGTATACTCACGCCGCATCTTGCTCTGCGCGTCGCGCAGTCGAATGCCGAACTTCCCGTTCCGCTCAATCGCCACCAGCCGCATGCCGTCGATCTCCACCGTATCCGGCGTGCCCGGCGTATCCGTACGCAACGCCCGCACCGAGCCTGACGAATCGCGGTACCGCACCGTTTTTCCATCAAACAAAAACATGCCCGCTTTCGCCGTGCCGCGAGGCAGCACGATATCGTTTGCGTCTGCCGATCCAACGCTGTTCTCTCCGGGCTTCAACCAGAAAAGACCGGCGACACTCAGCCAGCCCGTATACGGAGCCTTCAACCCTTCTTCGTACTTCTTCCGCCAAGCTTCTACAGACTGGGTATGCGGATCGGCGGCCAGCACGAACAGTTGGCAGGCGATCAGCCAAACCTTTCGTGTAACCATACTTCATGGTATACATGCCTCGTGGCTATGCGCACTGTTTTGCTGCTTGTTTTCACCGGCGTTTGCCTGCCGCAGGACTTCACCAAACTGGCGATTGAGAAGGTCGCCGGCGGCTTTACCTTTACGGAGGGGCCCGTGTGGAGCCGTGACAACTACCTGCTCTTCTCCGATCCGCCGGAGAACAAAATCTACCGCCTCACCTCCGAAGGAAAGTCCGTCTACCGCGAAGCTTCCAACGGCGCCAACGGCAACACGTTCGACACGCAGGGCCGTCTGTACTCCTGCGAATCCAAATCGCGCCGCGTTACTCGCACCGGCAAAAAGGGCAACATCGAAGTCCTCGCCGACAAGTACGAGGGCAAACGTCTCAACGCCCCCAACGACATCGTCGTTCGCAAGGACGGCAACATCTACTTCACCGATCCGGCCTTCGGCGCGCAAGCGGACAAACGCGAGTTGGACTTCTACGGCATCTACCACATTCCCGCAAAGGGCCAGCTCGAATTGATTGCAAAAACCACCGGGCGCCCCAACGGGATCGCGCTTTCGCCGAACGGCCGCATCCTCTACGTCGCCGATTCCGATGACCGCCTTATCCGGGCCTTCGATGTCGCCTCGAACGGCAAGGCCAGTAACGAGCGTGTACTCATCAAAGGCATCGACGGCCCGCCCGACGGCATCCGCACCGACGAAAAAGGCAACATCTGGGTGACGTGCAACAACGTGGCGGTCTATTCGGCCGATGGCGTGTTCATCAACAAAATCGACTTCCCCGAGATCCCTCGCAACCTTACCTTTGGGGACAACGATTTCACCACGATCTACGTCACCGCGATGAAGTCGGTCTACCGCGTCAGGCTCGATGTCAAAGGCTCGGTGCAATATTGAGCAATGACGAGGGCCGCCGTTATCCGCGCCATCCCATTCTCGGCGTCGGCGCGCTGATCCTCGACGGCGATTCCATCCTCCTCGTCCGGCGCGGCAACCAGCCCCTGCTCGGCTATTGGTCCCTGCCTGGCGGCGCTGTGGAAACCGGCGAACGCCTGAAAGACGCCATTGCCCGCGAAGTACTCGAGGAAACCGGCCTCACCGTCGAAGTGGGCGAGATGGCCGAAGTCTTCGAGCGCCTGATGCCCGACGCCGAGGGGCGCGCCGAGTACCACTACGTGCTTCTGGATTACCTCTGCCGTATCACCGCCGGAGCGCCCCAGCCCGGTGACGATTCCAGCGCCGTCGCCTGGTTCCACCGCGCCGAATTGCGCAAACTGCTCATCACACCGGGTACCCTGGAAGTAATCGAACGCGTGTTCGAGCGCTATGGAATCAAGCAGTCTTGAGTTGTTGGAGTACGCGGAGCTGAAAGCGATCATCGCCCGGCAAATCAGCAGCAGCCCGGCCCGCCGCATCCTTGAGGAACTGGAACCGGCCACCGATCTGGCGGCGCTCGAAGAGGCGCACCGCGAGACCGCTGAGGCCGTGTATCTGCTCAACGAATCGGCCGCGTTGAAGAGCGTCAACATACGGTTTTCCGGCCTCCCGGAGATCGATCAGGCGCTCGGCCGCATTGGCATCGAAGGCGCGTCTCTCGACGGTAAGGAAATCTACGATCTGCTGCAGTGGCTCGACCGCGCCGCCGAGCTCCGCGCATCCATAGGCAATGCCGGCGTGGGCTTTCCGCTCCTCGCCAAACGGGCTGCGCAATTGGCGGACTTGCGGCCCGTGCTGCGGTCCATCGCGGGCAAACTCCACCCCAACGGCACGCTGACCGATCAAGCCAGCGTTGCCCTCGAACGCATCCGCCGCGGTATGGAACGGCAGCGTGAGCAGATCCAGCATTCGCTCGAAAAGTTCCTGCGCCAACACCGCGACGACGGCGTACTCCAGGACGACTTCGTCACTATCCGCTCGGAACGCTTCGTCATCCCGCTCGTCGCCGGGCAGCGCGCGAAGATTCCCGGCGTCATCCACGCCGCCAGCGGCACCGGCGCCACGCTCTTCGTCGAGCCGATGGAGACCATCGCGCTCAACAACGAGCTCGTGCGGCTCACCGAAGAGGAGATGCGCGAGACGCACCGGATTCTACGCGAGTTGACGGAGACGCTACGCGAACACGCGGGCGCGATACGCACGACTGTGCACGCGATGGCGGCACTCGAATTCACTTTCGCCAAAGCCCGGTTCAGCAAACAATTTCTCTGTGTCGTCCCAACCTTCGGCGAGCGCCTGCGCCTCATCGCCGCGCGCCACCCGATCCTGGAAGACGTCCTTCGCAAGGAAGGCAAGCGCGTCGTGCCGGTGAGTTTTACCATGGACCGGATGCATCGCACCCTGCTCATCACCGGCCCGAATACCGGCGGTAAAACCGTGACGATGAAGACCGCCGGTCTGCTTTCGCTCATGGCGCAGAGCGGCATTCCGGTTCCCTGCGAAGAGGCCGAATTCCCGCTATTCACGCAGGTACTCGCGGATATCGGCGACAACCAATCCATCGCTGAAAGCCTGTCGAGCTTCTCAAGCCACGTGCGGCAGATTGGGATCATGCTTCGCGATGCCACGCCGGATTCCCTCGTGCTGCTCGACGAGCTCGGACGCGCCACCGATCCCGAAGAAGGCGGCGCGCTCGGCATCGCCGTCCTCGAGAAGTTCCGCGAGTACGGCTCGTTCACGCTCGCTTCCACGCACCTGATGCCGCTCAAAGTGTGGGGCGCAACGACCGAAGGCGTGGTCCAGGCGTCTATGGGGTTCAACGAAGCCGAGTTCACGCCGACATATATCCTCCTGACGGGCGCCCCCGGCCGTTCCGCCGGTCTCGCTATCGCCTCAAAACTCGGTCTGCCCAAGTCGCTGATTGAACGTGCGCGGCAGGCGATGTCGACGAGTGAGCGCGATATCGCCGGCTTTCTCAGCGAACTGCACCGCCGTCTCGATGAAGTGAAGGCCAGGCAGCAGGCGCTCGCCGGGGAGCGTGTGCGCCTCGACCGCGAGACGCAGAAGGAGCGCGAGGAATTCCGCAAGGCGGAAGAAGCGAAGCGCCGCGAGATGGAGCGGAAAACCGAAGCCGCGCTGGCGGCGTTCGAAAAGCACGCCAAGGAGACCATCGAGTCGATCCAACAGTCGGCCGGAACCAGCCGCAAAGCCGCGGATCTCGCCATTCGCAAAGTCATCAGGACGCAGACGGATTTCCGGCAAGAGGTCCAACAAGCCGTCGCGCCGCCACCGTCGGAAAAGCCCGCCGCGGCGCTGATCGTCGACGAAGGCGACCGCGTGCGTCTGAGCGGCATTCGTGAACCGGCGCGCGTGAAGAGGCTGCTGCCGAACGGGATGGTGGATGTCGAAGTCGGCATCATGAAGATGCGCGTCCCTTATGCCGACATCACCGAGCTCCTGCCTGACGGTCCCACCGGCCCGAAACTTCCCTCGGGCGTGACGTTCCAATCCGGCCCCACGTGGGATACCGTCACCAAGGAGATCAACATCATCGGCCAGCGCGCCGAGGAAGCCTGTGATGCGGTGGAGAAGTTTCTCGACGTTGCGTCGCTGGCGAGCGTCGACCGCGTCCGCATTATCCACGGCCACGGCATGGGCGTGTTGAAGCGCGCTGTCGGCGATCTGCTAAAGCGCAGCCCGCTGGTGACGAAGTTCTATCCCGCGACGGCGGCGGAAGGCGGGAATGGGGCTACCATCGCGGAGTTGAAGGAGTTTTAGATAGACTCGCGCTCTCGCAAGCGGGCAACCTCACGGGGACATTCGCGCCGGAGCCCGCAAAGCGGGCGTAGGTGCGTGTGTACCCCCAACCCGGCCGGCACCCCCAACCCCTTAATTGCGGCAAGCCGCGCTGCTCACAAGCAGAGCAACCGAAGCACGACATGATCTGATTTGATCGTCATAAGCGGATCTAACTCCCCGGCCCCGCCGCCCTATCCACGCCCTCGCCATAGGAGTTCCCGGTTGAGGAATGTCCTTCCATAAAACACTTTCGTCAGCCATACTGAAAGCCGATCTCTTCCTACAAAACCGCCAGCACTTCCTCCGCATGCCCCTCCGGCTTCACCTTCTCAAAGATGTGCGTGATCTTCCCGTCCGGCCCAATCACAAATGTCGTTCGTACGACGCCCATATACTTCTTCCCGTACATGGACTTCTCCTGCCACACGCCATATGCCTCCGCCCCTGCGTGATCGGCGTCCGCTAGCAGTGTAAACGGCAGGGTGAACTTGTTCTTGAATTTCGTCTGCGCCTTCTCCGAATCCGGCGAGATACCGATAATCACCGCATCCTTCCCGGCAAACGCCGCCGAATGATCGCGAAACTCGCAGGACTCGAGCGTGCATCCCGGCGTGTCCGCTTTCGGGTAGAAGTACAAAACAACCGTCTTCCCCTTTAGGGAAGAGAGCGAGAACTTGTTGCCCGCTTCATCGGTCAATTGCAGCGCAGGTGCCTTGCTGCCAACTTTGAGTGCCATAGGAATCGTTTAGATGCGAGCCAGATCGGAAGCTTCATCAATATCAAACCACATGGGACCTCGCGCCACCGAAAGCCCAGCGCGCCGGCAGGCCTCCTCGGTCTGCCGGCAAGCGCGCGCCGTCGACCAATCGACACCGGTAAACATCTCGGCATGCACGCGCCGGCAAGAGATCGCGTAGTAGCCCCCGTCCTCCGACGGACCAAGAACCACATCCTCTTCCGCATTCAGAATCAACTGCAGGAACGAAACCGGCACCGTCGGTACATCGCCCCCAACAATCATCATCCGCGGCCGCCCCTCCTCTAGGCCCCTGGATAAGGCACGCCACATGCGCGCGCCCAAGTCCCCTTCGCACTGCACGGCCCGTGAAACAGGAAAGGCGCTCCAAGCGTCTGTGGAGATGTCGGTATGCAATGCAATGTCACAGCCTAAGGCGCCCGCGGCCGCGGTCAGCCGTTGCAGGAGTGTTGAGACCATCTGTTCGTAGAGCCGGGCGGCTTCGGTTTCCCCGACAGCCGCGGCCAACCGGGTCTTCACCCGGCCCGGTAACGGGGCCTTGGCGAAAACGGCGATAGCGGGGAGCATCCTCGCAATTGTAGAATAGGGAAAGAATTTTGATAGGTCAGGAGATCGTATTCCCATGAAAATTGCCCAGCGTGTGATTGCCTTTGGCTGCAGCGCGGTGATCATTGGCGCGCTCGCCTTGGGCGCGGACAAGAAAGGCGACGCGAAGAAGGGTCAGGAAGTTTTTGAAAACTCCGCCTGTATGGGGTGCCACAATACCGACAACGATGAGAAGCGCGGCAACGCGCCATCGCTGAAGGGCCTGTTTAAGCGCGAAGGCATCACGGAAGCGAAGGTCATCGAGAAGATCAACAAGGGCGGCAACGGCATGCCTCCCTACGAAGAGCAGTTGGAAGCGGCCCAGAAGACGGATCTGGTCGCCTATCTGAAGACTCTGTAGATTTGACGGCGCGCGCCGGCGTCGGCTATCCTGGTTCGAGTGGCGGCTTCGCGCCGCCACTCGTGTCTTACTGCGTCCCCATCGTCTAGCCCGGCCTAGGACACCGCCCTTTCACGGCGATAACGGGGGTTCGAATCCCCCTGGGGACGCCAAAGTTTCTTCCATACGCCCGGCAGCCTATCGCGGGGTGTAGATATAGCCTCGCCCGCGAGCAGCTTGAATTCTTCCCCCGTTGGCGTCTCCAAAGGATAGCTTTTTCCGCAACGAGGCCATCAGGTTGTCCACGCTGCGGTCAAAGGAGTTCAGTTCCCGGTCGAGAGCGACGCGGCACAGTTCCTCCCGGGTCACGATCTCGCCCGGTGATTCGAACAATCGGTGCAGGATATCGAACTCGGCCGATGTTAGCCGCACCTCGACTCCATCCTTAAAAACCTGGCGCGACCCAGGTGTTATCTCCGTATCTCCTAGTCGAAGAACGGTACGGTCGCCGCCGGAAGCCGGGGGACTAGGCGCCGCCAGTTGGTAGCATCGGCGCATGATGGCGTGGATGCGCAAGGCGAGCTCCTCGCTGCCAAAGGGCTTGGCGAGATAGTCGTCGCTCCCCATGCGAAAGCCAAGCGCGACGTCCATGGGGTTGCCACGCGCAGTCAAAATGAGCACCGGAACCGCCGAAAACTGGCGCAAATGAGAAAGTATTTCAAACCCGTTCATCAACGGCAGCATGACATCGAGAATGACCAGCGCATAGGAGCCATTCCGGAGTTGGTCCAGACCTAGCTCGCCGGAATGGACGGCATCCACGGCGAATCCATAGCGGGCAAGGTCTTCGCTGACCAGCTCCGTCAAGGCTACGTCGTCATCGATCATCAGAACGGATATCTTCATGGGCTGCCCGGCGGCCGTACTGCTACTTGTCGGAAAAAGCATGAACCCCTACTTTGCTGGTTAGGTCAGGCGCGGCGGTATCCTCCGTCCGGTCCGGAATTTCCATGGTCACGATTAGCCCGCCGCCGGCGCGGTTGAGGGCGCCGATCCGGCCGTCATGCTTCTTGACGGCTTCAAACGCGATCGCCAGGCCCAGGCCGGATCCAGTTCTCTGCAGCGGCATTTCACCAGCCGGTGCAACCCGGAAAAACGGATCGAACAACATCGCAAGCTGCGATTCCGGCACACCAGGACCCCGATCCGCGACGACGATTCGCGCCAGGCCAGGGCGCGGCTGCGACAGGTGGACCTCAACCTCGGTCCCTTCGGGGGCGAAGCGGATCGCATTTCGCACAACATTGTCCAACGCGCCACGCAACAGTTCCGCACAGCCTCGCATCGGGCAGGAAACGCCGCTTTCGAGATGAAGATCGCGGCCGGCGACGTTGGCTTCAAACTCGGCATCCTGACACACCGAGATGACCTCAGTGGCCAGATCGAATTGCTGGTTCATCGGAAACTGCACGCCGTGCTTCAGTTGCGCCAGGAGCAAGAGTTGGTGTATCAGCTTGTTCAAGCGCTCCACCTCGTTCTCCATGCGTTCCAGCGACGGCTCGGCCAGCGGACCCGCTTCCCGGCGCACCTTGCCGACCGACAGATTGAGGCGCGTCAAGGGCGAGCGCAGTTCGTGGGAAATGTCCCAAAAGAAGCGGCTCTGCGCATCCAGCAGCTTTCGCGCAGCCGCTTCGGCGCGGCTCAATGCGCCGACCTTGTTCTCCAACTGCCCCAGCGCTTCCCGGTAGGCCTGAATGGTGGTGACGATCGGAATGGTGACGTTCACCGTAGTCTGCGTCAGCAACAACCACATGATGCCTGGGGACGGCGTGATCCAACGCTCAAACCACATGCCCTGCACTTGAAAGGCGGCCATGATGCCCAGCAGCACCGTGTGCCCGGCCAGCGTCAGCAGGGTAGTGCGAATTTCAAAGGCAATTGAGGCGGCGATGGTCAGTAGCGCCACGGTGATCACCGCGTAGCTGTAGATCCCCCCGGTGAACGCCTCATACGGCAGCAGCAAGATCACGCTGGCGATGTACGTGGCACGGTAGGCGACAAGCGTGCCGTAGCGGCGGCGGGCCAGGCGGGCCAGCGAGGTGAGGATCAGATAGGTCACACCCAGACCCATCAGCCGGGGAGCCAGCAGAGGGCCCAACACCATCACCAGAAGAACGCCCTGGATGGTCACCGCGAAAATGATGCGCTGCAGATTCGTCGCAATCAGGTGATCCCGGCTGGACTCCCCCGGCGGAGTCTCGAACGATGTCCAATCCCGCAGGAATGAGGACCAGAACCGTGCGGCCAAATCGCGAAGACTGCGCTTAGCAAAGCGCCCCGGCGAGGGCATCACCATTCGAACACCGTCGTCATAAGCAAAAGCGGCCTATCGTTTCATCGTGCGGAAGCCGGCACCATCCGTCAAGCTCTCTCTTCCGTACCGCGGAAGAAACTCTGAAGCGCGAGGACAATATAGCACCGCTGCGCTCCAGTACTGCCATGCACGACAAAATCCGACAAATCTCGACGATATCTGACCGCGCCGGACGGGACTGAATGCTATCTTCGCTCAAGATGTAAAACCAAAGCGGAACATACGGCTAACTCAGGTTCAGGGACAAACGGACTTATACCTAGGAACCGCCAGAGAGCCGAATCAGATTTTCCTGCTTGACACTTAAATTCACCGACAAAAGGATAAGCACAATGAGACTTTCGATTTTAGGGACCAGTGCGTCCGCATTGCTGCCGGCAGCTTTCTTGGCAGCCGGTTTCGTTCTTGCGCCCTCGCTTGCGCAGGCGCAGAGCACTTCATTCAAGGAAACCTTTAACAACAACGCTCTTCCCACCACCCTCGAGCAACTGGAGTCGAGCCCAAACTATTCGGGCGGAGTGGTCACGTTTCCGGCATCCGAACGTAGATATCTTCAGACCGTCGCCAACTACAACACCACCAATTTCATCGCTGAAGTAACCGTCACGGTGTCGAGCGGATATGGCGGATCCGGCATGGGATTTTTTGGACTCGGCTCTGGCATTGCGTCTTATTTCTACGGGGAACCGCGCCTGTCACCCACGACATATGCACGCATCGCGCCGAACGATTTTTATAGCGGATTCGTGGCGATTACGACTTCGTCGGCTGAAAGCATTGGCAATATCTATGACGCCGCCGGTGATGGCACGCACCGCGTTCGAATCACCTGGAATCACGTAACAAAAACCTTCACGGTGGCGATTCAGAAGAACTACGCCGGCGGACCGTTTACGCCAGGCTCGACCATCGTACTAACACCGGACAACGAAAATTTTGGCGACACCAATAGCCGAATCTTCTTCGGCGGCGCCGGAAACAGCGTCTTCGACGACCTCCTGGTTCTAGCGCTTGACGGGACGGCCGGGGCAATCGACTGCCACGGCAAAAGCGTTTCTGGAATTGTACGGCAGTTCGGAAACACCAATAACGCTGTCTCGAGCCTGGGGTTCGCGAGCGTCGATGCTCTGCAGCAGATGATCACGGGCTTTTGCGGGAACTAGTATCCACCTGATTGCGCTGCGGGCCGCGTCTTCCCCAACGAAGCTGCGGCCCGCGGATCGCAGAACCCTCCCGTTGATTTCGACGCCAAAGCTTTTTAGGTCGAACGTCTCCCCCATCGCCAACGTGTACCAGGCGATGACCCGCCTGAACCTCGCAAGACTCCTCCTCTCCCTCATCCTCGCCGCGACTACCGTCGCGTCGTTCATCCTCGACTGGAGTCCCAACCACCTTCTCAACCCCCTCTGGCACCCCCACGCCAGGTTTCACGGCGCGCTGCTCCTCTTCCTGCTCGCCGGCGTGTCCACAACTGCCATCTGGCTCCTCTGGCGCGACTCTGCCGAACCCGCCGTAGCCGTCCGCGCCGCCGCAATGCTCTCCCTCTCCTTCTGGACGCCCCTCTTCTACATCACTTCGGTTCTCCCCGGCTCCACATCCTGGGCCGGAATGCCCGGCGCCGATCCGCGTCTGACCGGCAGTCTGGTCACGCCCAACCTGATCGTCGCGGCAGTATTCGTCGCGCTCACCATTTTCAGCGCCTGCCTGACTTTCGGTTCACCTCTTCGAAAAATTCTAACTGTCTCATAACACTCCTCTTATTCGCTTCGCTCCGCAGTCGGCCCTTGACGGGCTGATATAATGGAATTAATAAGGGCCTGACTGCACCGCGCAGCCGGGCCCTTACTCTTTTAGCGGGCTGACCTCTTTGAGCCAATCCCTCGATCGGGTCATCCCCGCGCCAGTTCTTTGAAAACCGCATATACACCAACACCACACGTGTGTCCGCGCGCAGGGGCGTAATACAAACGGCGCGGGACACACGGGGCAGGGTCCCAGCTTTCATTGATAGCAAAAGGACTTACTGTCGCAATACTCGAATAAGGATCCCGGCCGGCGCGGCGGGCTACCGCAGCCCTGCCAACAGATCCTTCGACAACATCGTCGGTGCCCAATGCTCTTCGATATGTTCGATAACAAGCGCTGTCCCTTTGTCATGCGAAACATAGGGCGCGTCCTTGGGATCGTACATCGCGTCCGTCAAGTCGCGCAGTAAGATGCAACGCACGCCCCATTTCGTCATCTGCTTGATCGCGAACGACCGGTTCAGAATGCACATGTTCGTATGCACTCCCGCTACCAGAAGATGCTGAATCCCCCGCAGCTTTAACGCGCTGTAGACCTCCTCGCCCTTATCGGAGATGAGGTCGTTCGGGCCGATCTCAATGGCCGGATGCTGCCGCGTCCACGCCTTGTAGAATTTGTCGCCCTCCGTATCGCATCCGCCGCCGGAGTCATCGATTGGCAGCTTCAAGGACGGAATCTCCTTCGCCAGTGGCGGCGAAGCCGGCGCGATCGCGAGTATCGCCCGCCGCTGCGGAGCGTCTTTGTAGAAATTCATCGTCTCGGACGGCGCGTGGATGATCAGCACTCCCTTTGCCCGCGCCGCGCGCAGCACCGGGTTGACCTTCTCGGTCAACACACCCACGCGCGCCGTCGCGCCGCGGCACCAGTGCTTGTCCCACATGTCGCACAGGATGATGGCCGTCCGCGCCGGGTCGATCTGTTCGTTCCGCACGACCTCCTGGTACGCGTTCGAACCGCGAACGCTCTCGACGCGAGAGCGGATCGGGATCGTAACTGCAGTTGTTGCGGCGGCGGCAAGCAAGATCCATTTGAGGAGCGGCATAGTCGGTTCCGAGTATAAGCAAACCAAACTCAGGTTTTCACCGGATGTACGCGGACTGTAAACGCCCCGATGATAAGAACATGCGAAAGACCGCTGTCTTATCGCTCCTGCTGGGAGTGTGCCTCTTCGCGGCCGAGCACGTGCAGAACGTGCTTGTCCTGAAGAACGGGCAGCGAATACCGTATGACGAGATCAACCGCGAGGGCGCCACGCTCTTCGTACGCTCGGGTGGCCAATCGATCATGATCGACGCGGCCGACGTCGCTCCGCCGCCTGTTGAACTACCGAAAGGAACTCCGGCGCTCAATGTCCCCGGCCCGGCCGCTCGCCTGATCGGGCCATACGCCGGCAAACACAACCTCCGCCCGGAGCTGATTCAGGCCGTCATGGAAGTCGAATCGGGCTATCAGGTCAACGCCCGCAGCCGTGTCGGAGCTATCGGCTTGATGCAGTTGATGCCGCAAACCGCCAGGCACCTGAACGTGAACGCGCACGACCCTGAGCAGAATGTCGACGGCGGCGCGAAGCTGCTAGACATGCTCGTCGCCAGGTACGAAGGACGTCGCAACGGCCTCGCATTGGCGCTAGCCGCTTACAACGCCGGCAGCGGCGCGGTTGACCGGTACGGCGGTATTCCTCCGTACAGGGAAACGAGACAATACGTCGTCAAGGTTATTCGCCGCTTTCGCGAGCTCGTGAAGGAGTAGCGGGTTGTTATCCTGGAAGTTCTCCCCCGCTCTTCCCTCTCCTTGCGAAACACATGGCAAAAATTGAACGGGCTCTGCTGAGCCTCACCGACAAAACCGGCGCAGTCGAATTCGCGCGCGGGCTTCGTGAATTGGACATCGACCTCATCTCTACCGGCGGCACCGCCAAGCTCCTCAAAGACGCCGGTATTCAGGTCTTCGACGTGAGTGAAGTCACCCACTTCCCCGAGATGCTGGACGGCCGCGTCAAAACCATTCACCCCAACATCGCCGGCGGCATCCTCGCCATGCGCTCCAAGCCCGAACACATGGAAGCGCTTGAGCAACACGCCATCCCAACCATCGATCTTGTCATCGTCAACCTATACGCCTTCGAGAAGATCGCCGCCAACAAGGACGCTACCGTCCCCGAGCTCATCGAAAACATCGACATCGGCGGCCCGACGATGATTCGCGCCGCGGCCAAAAACTGGCAGGACGTCGCCGTCGTTACCAATCCCGCCGATTACACCGCTCTTCTCGCCGAACTCAAAGCCAACGGCGGCTCGCTCTCCCGAAAAACTCATTGGGATCTCGCCGTCAAGGCCTTCCACATGACTGCCGCGTACGATCGCGCCATTTCCAACCGCCTCGCCGATATCACAGCCGAAGGCGAGGGATTCAGCGACGTGCAGCTCGACTTGCCGCGCACGCTCGACCTCCGCGTTCCGCGCGTTCTCGACATGCGTTACGGCGAAAATCCCCACCAGAAAGCCGCGCTCTATGCGTCCGGCAAAACCGGGGTCGCCGGCGGCGAGCAGTTGCAGGGCAAGGAGCTCAGCTATAACAACCTCGTCGACCTCGACGCGGCCTGGCAGCTTGTCTGTGAGTTCGGGCAGCCCGCCAGCGTGATCGTCAAGCACACCAATCCCTGCGGCTGCGCCGAACAGGCGGCGCTTGCCGATAGCTACCGCAAGGCGTTCGACGCCGATCCCGTTTCCGCGTTCGGCGGTGTGCTCGCTTTCAACCGGACCGTCGACCGAGAGACTGCATCCGAGATCGTTAAGACCTTTATCGAAGCGATCGCCGCCCCCGATTTCGACGCGGCCGCGTTGGAAATCCTCGCCGCGAAGAAAAACCTGCGGCTCGTGCGCGTGAAGTCTGTCGAGGACGAATTCGTCGTGAAGGGTATCAGCGGCGGCTTCCTGGTGCAGACGCCGGATTACGCCAGGCTCGATCCCGCCACCGCCAAGGCCGTTACCGAACGCCAGCCCACGGAAGAGGAATGGCGCGGCCTGGCCTTCGGATGGAAGGTCGTGAAGCATGTGAAGTCGAACGCCATTGTTTACGCGCGCGAAGGCCAGTTGCTCTCCGCCGGAGCTGGACAGATGAGCCGTGTGTTCTCGGTGGAGATCGGCGCCAAGAAGAGCGTGCTGCCGTTGCAGGGTTGTGTTCTCGCGTCCGACGCCTTCTTCCCCTTCCCCGACGGATTGGAAGCCGCGGCCGCGCATGGCGTGACGGCGGTGATTCAACCGGGCGGATCGGTGAAGGATGCGGACGTCATCGCGGCGGCGAACCGGCTCGGCGTGGCGATGGTGCTGACCGGAGTGCGCCACTTCCGCCACTAGGAGCATCATGGAGCAACAAAAAGAGCCGCGCCGGATCCCGGGCCGCTACGTGGTGTACTTCATTATCGTGTTCGCCGTATTTTGTGCGTTCTTCGCGGCTTGGGGGATGCGCGCGATGAGGCGCCTTCCTCGCCCGCCCGGCACTAGCCGCGGCCCTCTCGGCTAAAAAAACCCGTGCCTGGCGCGAGTTTTTTTGAAGGTGTCGCGTTCAGCGGCGAGCTGCGGAATCAATAGTTCCTCTTTCTCCATGCCCAGCCAGACTCCCTCCGCCTGGTTAAGAAGCTCCTTCCCCCGCGATGGGATCATCTGCGCCACCAGTTCCAACGACCGCGCAACCAGCGCCCGCACGCGCGGCTCCTTGCTCTTTACAAACTGGCTCTGCTGCGCAAATATCTCCAACCGCCCGGCTGCCTTCGCCGCCTCCGCAGTCCTTCCCGCGCCCGCCAGCAGACGCGGATGCAGCATCTCGCACTCCAGCATCATGCGTGCGCTGCCAGCGTCGCGCGAATCGGCTTCGAGCAGCTTTTCCAATACCGCCATCGATGCGTCATTCTGCGCAATCGCCTGCGTCCACATCGATTTGCCGGCGTACAGCTCCGCAAACTGGAAATACAGAACCCCCAAATTCTGCGGCAACCGCGCGTTGTCCGGATCCTCCGTGCGCAGCCTCTCCAGCAATCGCCGCGACTCTTCCATCGTCCGCAACGATCGTTCAAAATCTCCCGCCGCGCGCAATGTGTTGCCGTATCGCAAAAGTCCAAACGCCAAATCCACCTGCGCCTTCTTATCCTGCGGGTCCACACGGACGAGCCACCGTGCCTTCTCCACAACCTTTCCGTAGATTCCCACCGCTTCGGGATACCGCCCCAAATTGATCATGTGCGAGTTTCCCAGTGTGTCGCCCACGTGGCTCATCGCGATCATCACCGTACGCTGCGCGGACACGTCGTCCGGCTTCATCGCGGCTATGCGCTCCTGCATGCCGAGACTCTTCTGGTAAGCCGCTAGCGCATCGTTCGTCTTGCCCATACGCGCCAGCACTGCTCCGAGCGTTGCATAACTCGACGCCAATTCACCCAACGCATCGCGGTCGCCGACACCCATGAAATTGAGCTCTTCGCGAATCTGCACGGCGCGCTGCGCGCTGCGCAATCCTTCGTCCACGCCGATGACCGCCGTCATCCGTCCAAGCTGATCGTGCGCCCGCGCCAACTGCCTCATCCCGTCCACATCGCCGGGCGCGGCCTTTAAATACTCCTCGCCGTGCAGAATCGCCCGCTGGAACGATTCGAGCGAACCCTTCGTATCGCTCGCGTACCGCTGCAGCGATCCCAACTTGTATAGCGCCTTCTGCAACTCACGGCGTCCGGCGGGCGTCTGGCCTTCCGCCTTCCAGGCGCGTTCCAACATCTGTACGGAGCGGCGATAACTCTCCATCGCCCCCTTCGTATCGCCGATGTTGCTGCGCAGCGGATCGCCCTGTACGTCGCCCAGGCGCTCGTAGCCCAAGCCGACCTCGCGCGCGAGCTGCGGATCGTTGCCCGAATCCTGCGCCAGCGCCTCCAGATATTGCAGACCCTTTTCCACTACGAGCCGCCGCGCCTTCGTGCTGCCGGGCAGAGATTCCACCGCGTCGTGGAAATCGAACAGGAACGCGTTCGACAGGTGCCGCACCTGATCGAAGCGCCGCTTCGTCGCCTCCACCTGACGCCAGAGAAGAAACGTGCTAGCGGAGAGCATCAACACGGCCGCCGTGCCGAGGGCCACCGGCAGGCGGTTCCGCTTCAGAAACTTTGCCGCGCGGTAGCGGAACGAATCCGGCCGCGCCTTGACGGGCAGGCCTTGCAGGAAGGCGCGGATGTCTTCGGCGAACTGCTCGACGCTCGAGTAACGCTGCTCGCGATCTTTGTGGAGCGCCTTGAGAATGATGTTGTCGAGGTCGCCTCGCAGATCGCGCCCACGCACGGGGCCGTCGCCGGGAGCGGCGGCGCTTGGCCTCACCGGGGCGGTTTCGCACACTGCGTGAGCAATCGCCGCCAGCGAGGTTTCGTCGATAGTCTGCGCTTTGCGTCCAGTCAGCAGCTCATAGAGGACGATGCCGAGCGAATAGACGTCGGTTGCCGTGCTGACGGGCTCGCCGCGGACCTGCTCCGGGCTCGCATATTCCGGCGTCAACATCTGCGCCCCGACCACCGTCACCGTCTGGTCCGCCGTGTCGGAGAGCACACGCGCGATGCCGAAATCGAGAAGTTTCACCGAGCCCGATTTATCCACTAGAATATTGCCGGGCTTGAGGTCGCGATGCACGATCAGGTTTTGGTGCGCGTAGCCTACCGCTGAGCAGACATCGAGGAAGAGCAGCAGCCGCTTCTCCAGAGAGAGTGCGGCGTCGCGGCAGTGCCCGGTAACGGTGATGCCGTCCTCGACAAATTCCATGACGAGGTAGGGCACGCCGTGGCCGCTTGTTCCGCCATCGAGCAAGCGGGCGATATGCGGATGCTCCAGGCGCGCGAGGATCTGGCGTTCCTGTTCGAAGCGGCGGAGAACGGAGCGCGAATCCATTCCGCCGCGCAACAGTTTGATGGCGACTTCCTTTTCGAACGCCGCGTCATCGCGAACAGCGCGGTAGACCGCGCCCATGCCGCCGCGCCCGAGGAAGCCTGTAATCCGATAGGGGCCAAGCCGCTGACCGATTGCCTGCTCTTCGGTCGCGAGCGCCCACGCTTCGGCGCCGGCCACCATGGCGCTATCGATCGTGGAGCCCGGCTCCGCGTCGGCGTCGACCATTGCGCGCACTTCGGCAAGCAACGCCGCGTCGCCTTCGCACTCTTTTTCCAGGAACCCGGCGCGCTCAGCCGCGGGCAGATCGAGGGCAGTGTTGAAAAGCGCGTCGACGCGCGCGAAGCGCTCCGGGGTCATTGTTCACCTGGGGTGAGCTGCACCCGTATCCAGGCTTCCGCCGAGCGGAGGTCGCGGCTAACGGTCGCTTTCGAAACGCCGGTAGCTTCCACGATTTCGTCGAGCGTAAGGCCGCCGAAGTATTTCATCTCGAGGATCTTGCCTTTGCGGGCGTCGAGTTTTTCAAGCTGCTGCAAGGCTTCTTCGAGCGCGAGGAAGGGCGAGTTCACCGACGGATCGCCAATGTCGATGCCCATGCCGTCGAGGGAAACTTTGTTGCCGCCGCCACGTTTTCCGGCGCGGAATTTGCGGGCCGAATCGACGAGCACCTGCCGCATCAAATGCGCGGCGACGCCGAAGAAGTGGGCGCGGTTTTGAAAGTCGGGAATGTCCTGCCCGATGAGGCGCACGTAGGCTTCGTGGACCAGGGCGGTTGGCTGCAGGGTGTGTCCGGTGCGTTCGCGCGAGATATAGCTTTCCGCGAGCCGGCGAAGCTCGTCATAGACAACGGGAAGAAGAGCATCCAGCGCCGCGCGATTTCCCTCACGCCATTCAACGAGCAGACGAGTGACCTCTTGCCGCATGTACGTGTAGGTGAGTCTAGCACCTGGCGGCGGCCCCGTTGAATAGCGGGGGAAGGCCATTTGACATATGAGGTCCGGGGGGTTTTTACTTGTAAACAGGGATTTCCCTATCTCAAGGGGGTTGTCAATGAGCATTGCTCACTTCAAACGCTGGCAAGGGCGTCTTGCCCTGCTGGTTTTTGCATCGCTGCTGGGGATTCTTGCAATTCCGGCGGCGGCGCAGGTGTTGTATGGCACGATTGTCGGAACGGTGGAAGACGCCACCGGCGCCGTTGTTCCGAATGCAAAGATCACGGTTACGGAGAAGTCGACCGGGCTCGTCCGCGACACTACCTCCGATGTGTCCGGCAATTATTCGCTTCCTAGCCTTCCCATCGGCACTTACTCGGTGAAGGTAACGGCTAACGGGTTCAAGTCGCTCACGCGCGATGGCGTCGTGTTGACGGTGAACACTACGATTCGCGTCAACACGAATCTGGAGGTCGGTGCTGTGTCCGAGCAAGTTACCGTTGAGGCCTCCGCGGTGCAGTTGCAGACGGATCGCAGCGACACGAAGACGGAAATCACGTCCAAAATTGTTACGGAACTGCCGCTGAACCAGTACCGCAATTATCAGGCGCTGATCAACCTGGTCCCCGGCGCGACGCCGGCGGCGCTGCAGAATTCTTCGACCGATACACCGGGCCGCGCGCTGCGCTCCTTTGTGAACGGCACGGCAACCAATAACAACGTCACCCGCCTCGACGGCGCAACCAATATCAACATCTGGCTGCCCCATCACGTGGCATATGTCGCCCCGGCCGAAACCGTGGAGAACGTGAACATCACGACCTCCTCTCTCGACGCGGAACAAGGCATGGCGGGCGGCGCGGCGATGACTGTCGCCTCCGCCAGCGGTACGAATCAGTTGCATGGCGCGGGATGGGAATACCACGAGAACGAAGGGTTGAAATCCCGCAGCTACTTCCAGGCGCCCGGCGTTCCGAACGCTCCCTACAAGCTGAACATTTTCGGCGGCAAACTCGGCGGGGCGATCATCAAGAACAAGTTGTTCTGGTTCGCGCACACCGAAATCACCCGGCAGGGCCTCGGCGGACAGGGCTATTTCACTGTGCCGGACGCAGCCATGCGCGCGGGCGATTTTTCGGCTCGCATCGGCACAAATGGGCAAGGCGTCGTTTACGATCCGGCCACTGGTAATGCCGATGGCACAGGCCGTACACCTTTCGCGGGCAATCGTGTCCCGGCGGGCCGCTTCTCGCCACAAGCATTGAAGATGCTGGCGCTCGTCCCGGATCCCAACAACACCGCCGGATCCTATTTGGCAAACCCGCTAACCGGCATCTTCTCGGGCAACTACTTCAACAGCGCCACGGGTCAGCTCAACCGCAACAACTATGACGGCAAGTTGAACTGGAACCGCAACGACAAGCACACGATGTTTGTGAAGTATTCGATGTTGACCGCGCTCTCCGGCGGCGTGTTCGGCCTCGGCAAGGCCGGCGGCAGCGGTCTCGGTGGCGACCCGGGCCTTGGCGATACGCACCAGTACCTGGCCACCGTGGGCACGAACTACGCGATCACTCCGACGATGCTGCTGGACGCCACCTGGGGCATGACGCGCATGGACCAGACGGCCCAGGGCCAGGACTTCGGCACGAATTTCGGCACGGACGTGTTCGGCATTCCAGGCACGAACGGTCCGGACCCGCGTCAGAGCGGCCTGCCCGTTTTCAATGTGGGGGGCTTGAGCACCTGGGGCCAGACGGCCACCTGGATGCCTCTTGAACGCCACGAGCGCAGCTACACATTCACTACGAATCTGTCGATCATCAAGTCCAAGCACGAGATCCGCATGGGCTTCGATTCGGTTCGCCACAAGATGGACCACTGGCAGCCGGAAACCGACAATCCCCGCGGCAACTTCAACTTCGGCGGCGCTGTCACATCGTTGAACGGCGGTCCGAATGCGCAGTTGGCTAATGGTATGGCACAGTTCCTGCTCGGCCTGCCGACGAGCATCTCGAAGAGCTTGCAGTATGAGCTGATGACGACGCGCGAATGGCAGTTCGGCTGGTATCTCCGGGACCGCTGGCAGATCAACCGCAATGTCACGCTGAATCTCGGCGTCCGAGCGGAAAGGTATCCGCTGCTGAACCGCGGCGACGGCAAGGGTATTGAGAAGCTCGACCTGTCCAACTTGAAGGTGACGTTGGGCGGCCGCGGCCCGATCCCGACGAACCCCGGCATCAATGTGAAACCAGTGTTCTTCGCTCCTCGTGTCGGCCTGGCGATTCGCGTCAACGACAGCACGGTAATTCGTACCGGATACGGCATGACGATCGATCCGCTACCGTTCTCGCGTCCGATCCGCGGTTTCTATCCGCTGACCATCGCGGCGACGTTCCAGCAGAACACCGGATTCCAGAGCTTTGGTAACCTGGCGACGGGTATCCCGACGCTGCCGACTCCGGACCTCTCGACCGGCATCATCGACCTGCCGAATACCTATGCGATGCGCAGCCCCTGGGGCGACATCAAGCGCGGGGGCGTGCAGTCCTGGAACTTCACGATCGAAAGGCGCATCGGCCGCAACTTGAATGGCTCGGTGGGCTACGTGGGAACGCAGTCGTCGAACGTGCTGGGTGACCGCGACGTGAACTCTCCGGCTCCGGGCGCCGGCAATAACGGCCGTCCGTTCTATGCCAAGTTCGGCCGCAACATCGCGATCAACATGTGGGACGGCTGGATGAGCTCCCACTACCACAGCCTGCAGAGCAGCCTGCGCGGCAACGTAACCAAGGACTTGTTTGTGCAGGGCGCCTATACCTGGTCGAAGGCCATCAACATGACCGACGAAGATGGCTGGGTCAGCACGAGCTGGAACTGGGATCCGGTGATCAAGCGCAACCGCGCCGCAGCCGGCTACGACCGCACGCAGGTCTTCCAGATGGGCTACCTGTACCAGCTCCCTGTGGGTAAGGGCAAAGCTTTCATGAATACGTCGAACAAGGCGGCGAATCTGGTCCTGGGCGGCTGGCAGACGGGCGGTATCTATTACGCCATGTCCGGCACTCCCTTCACCGTGACCGCGGATGGCACCCGTCTGGCGTCGTCCGGCAATCTGCAGACGGCAGACCAGATCGGCAACTTCACATACCTGTACGGCAAGGGTACGAATACGCCGTACTTCGCCGCGTCCAACTTTGCCACTCCGATTCCGACGGCGTCTTCGCCGATCCGGTTCGGAACGACGGGCCGGAACCGCTTCCGCGGACCGGGCCGGGCGGGCGTGGATTTCAACCTGTTGAAGAACTTCGCGATTACGGAAAAGATTACCGTCCAGTTCCGCGCGGAAGCGCAGAACCTGACCAACACGCCGCAGTTCAGCAATCCGAGCGCGAACGTGGATGGCGGCAACTTTGGCCTGATCACGGGCGCCAGCGGCGAACGGCAACTCCGTTTCGGTGTGCGCGCATCGTTCTAAGCTAGAAGGTTGATGCAACCAAACCAAATCGGGCGCTGGCTTCGGCTGGCGCCCGTTTTGCTTTTGGGCCTGTGGGGGCAGGAGGCGAAGCTGGCGGAAGAGGGCCAGAGGCGGATGGCGGCGGGTGATTTTGCCGGGGCGGCGGGCATTTATGAGCAGTTGGTGAAGCAGGCGCCGGCGAATCCGGGTTGGAAGTTGAACCTCGGCATTGCGCTACATATGGCGGGGCGCGATAAAGAAGCGATTGAGCCATTGGACGTTGCGTCGAAGGCCATTCCGCAAGCGTTTCCGGCTCACGCGTTTTTGGGCACTTCACTATTGCGATTGGGGCAGGCGGCGAGGGCGGTTGCGCCGCTGCAACGGGCGGTCGCGATGAAGCCGAACGATTCGCAGGGGCGGCGGTTGTTGGCGGAGGCTTTTCTGCAGACGGGCCAGCCGAAGAATGCGGTGGGCCAGTTGGAAGCGTTGACGCGGCTGGAGCCAAATGATGCGGGCGCGTGGTTTGTGCTGGGCCGAGCGAATGAATCCGCATCAGCGGAGGCGTTTCAGTCGCTGGCGAAACAGTTCCCGGAGTCGCGCGGCTTCTTGTTGACGACCGCGGAGGTGCGGCGGAAGCAGCAACGATTCAAGGCCGCTGACGCGTTGGAGGCACAGGCGAAGGGCAGACCACCGATGGCGCGGGCCGATGCGCTGGCGAAGGAGATCGCGACTTTCCAGGCGGGCGCGCTGCGGGCGTTCAGCCAGTTGGGTAAGCTGCCGGACAACCCGCAGTTGCATCGCGTGAAGGCCGAGACGCTGCGGGCCCAGGGCAAGCATCTGGAGGCAGTGGAAGAGTGGCGGGTTGCACTACGCTTCCGGCCGGACGATCGCGAAGTGGAGCGTGAATTGGCCGCGTCGTTGTACGCGGGCGCGCAGTATCTGGAGGCGTTGAACACAATCGAGCGGCTGCTGGTTCATGAACCGGATTCGGCGATTCTCCACTTTCTAAAGGGCGACTGTTTGTTGCAGCAGGGCCAGGCGGAGGAGGCGATCGGATCGTTGCGGCGCGCGGTTTCCGTCCTACCGGCGCGAGCTTCGTTGGGTCGTGCGCTACTCGCGGTGGGACGGGGCGCGGAGGCTGTGCCGCATCTCGAAGCGTCGGCGTCAGCGCTTGATACCGACGGCGCGCTGTACTTTCAATTGAGCCGCGCTTATCAGGCGGTGGGCGAAACCGCGAAAGCCGCGGCGGCGTTGGCGGAATCGCAAAAACGCCGGACGGAAGCGCAACAATAGGAAAATGAGGATCCTACTCGCGCTGCTCGCGGTAACCGCCGCAGTGCAGGCCCAGACCGTCGCGGAGGCGAAAGCCTTTCTCGATGAGGCCGAATCGTCCCTGCTGAAGCAGTCGAACTTTTTGAACCGCGCGCAGTGGCTGCAATCGACTTACATTACTTCCGATAGCGAGACGCAGGCGGCGCTGGCGAATGAGCAGTTCATCGAAGTGATGAAAGAGTACGCCCGGAAGGCGACGCGCTTCGACAAGGTGAAGCTGCCTGCGGATATAGCGCGGAAGATGATGCTGCTGAAGATCGGACTGACAATGGTGACGCCGTCGAACAAGGCCGAGGCATCGGAGTTGACGAAGCTGACGGCCGGCATGGAGTCGGCATATGGGTCGGGCAAGTATTGCAGGGATGCCCCGCAGGATAAGGGGAAGTGTCTCGATTTGCAGGACATCACGCTGATCATGGCGAACAGCCGCGATCCGAAGGAGCTGCTGGATGTCTGGCAGGGTTGGCACAAAGTGGCGCGGCCGTTGAAGAAGGACTACCGGCGGTTTGTGGAACTGGGTAACAAGGGCGCGAAGGAGTTGGGGTTCGCCGACATGGGCGCGATGTGGCGGTCAAAGTACGACATGCCGCCGGAGGCGTTCTCGAAGGAAGTCGATCGGTTGTGGGACCAGGTGCGGCCGCTGTATGTGAGTCTGCATGCCTATGTGCGGGCGAGGCTGCGCGAGAGGTACGGCGAGGCGGTGGTTCCGGAGAAGGGCCCCATTCCCGCTCATCTGCTCGGTAACATGTGGGCGCAGAGCTGGGACAACATTTACGACATTCTGGAGCCGAAGGGCGCGCCGAAGAACTACGACCTGACGGCGATTCTGAAGGAGAAGAGAATCGACGAGAAGGAGATGGTTCGCTATGGTGAGCGGTTCTTCCAGTCGCTCGGCTTCTCGCCCCTGCCGAAGACGTTTTACGAGCGATCGCTGTTTATCAAGCCGCAGGACCGTGAAGTGGTGTGCCATGCGTCGGCGTGGGACGTGGATAACGATGAGGATCTGCGGATCAAGATGTGCATTCAGATTACCGGTGAAGAGTTCGCGGTGATCCATCATGAACTGGGGCACAACATCTACCAGCGGGCGTATCGGACGTTGCCGTTCCTGTTCCGGGACTCGGCGAACGACGGATTCCATGAGGCGGTTGGCGACACGATCGCGCTGTCGATTACGCCCGAGTACCTGGTGCAGATCGGGCTGCTCGACAAAGCCACCGATCCGAGCGGCGATATCGGGCTGTTGCTGAAGCAGGCGCTGGCGAAGATTTCGTTCCTGCCGTTTGGGCTGATGATCGACCAGTGGCGGTGGAAAGTGTTTTCGGGCGAGATTACACCGGCGAATTACAACCAGAAGTGGTGGGAGCTGCGGCGGAAGTATCAGGGCGTTGACGAGGCCGGGCGGTCGGAGACCGATTTCGATCCCGCGGCGAAGTATCATGTTGCGGCGAATGTACCGTACACGCGGTACTTTCTCGCGCATATCCTGCAGTTCCAGTTCCACCGGGCGTTGAGCCAGGCGGCGGGTTGCAAGACGCCGCTGCATCGGTGCTCGATCTATAACTCGAAGGAGGCGGGCGACAAGTTGAACGCCATGCTTTCGATGGGTTTGAGTAAGCCTTGGCCGGATGCTTTGGAGGCGATTTCGGGCAAGCGCGAGATGGATGCGCGGGCTATTCTCGATTACTTCGCGCCGCTCCGGAAGTGGCTGGATGAGCAGAACAAGGGGAAGGCGGTGGGCTGGTAGAAGGGACCCTGCCCCCGTGTGTCCCGCTGCAATTGTTTTACGCCCCTGCGCGTGGACACACGTATGGTGTTTTGGTATATGCGGTTTTCAAAGACCTTGCGCGGCGCTTGCCCGATCGAAGACTTGCTCGAAGAGGCGAGGCCGCAAAAACGGAAAGGGCCCGACTGCGCGGTACAGTCAGGCCCTAATTAATCCCATTATATGACGCCGTCAAGGGGCAAGTGAGGGTCTGTTGAGGAGAAGTGTTTTGTTTTCAGAGGGATGAAAAAGTTGGAAGAGGTGGGACCGGCTCCGCGCCCTCGTTCAAGATGTCGACGTATCCGCCATATGCGAAGAGCCGGCGCCGTCGTTTTCCGGTAATCTCTCGCAGGATGTCCAACTGCCGCAAGTGCCCAATGGCCACCGCCGCGGTCGGAAAGCTGACTCCCACACGTTTAGTGGTGGCCGTGATCGAGAGTATCGGGGCGTTTGCGCGTACTGATGAATTCGCAACGCCGAAACCGATACCCGCCCGAGGCCTTGGATTTTCTTCCGATCCGATTCCATTAGAGCGGTAATGCGCCGGGCGGAGTTTATGGCCTGTTCGGAAGTCTCGGCCACTCCCTCCAAGAAGAATTTCAACCAGCCTTCCCAATCGCCCATTGTTCGAACGCGAGTGAGGTGGTCATAGTAGACCTGCCTGTGCGTTTTGAAGAACAAGCTGAGATACGAATCGGCTCGCGCAAAGCCGCGCCTGTGCACAGGAGGAATGTGATGAGAAGACGGCCAAGCCGGCCATTACCGTCCAGAAACGGGTGAATGGTCCCGAACTGCGCGTGAGCGAGGCCTGCCTTTATGAGTAACGGTAATTCCGGTCGGTCCTCATGCAGGAAGACTTCGAGCTGTCCCATACAGTCCAGGACAGCGCCAGGGGGCGGCGGGACAAAGATGGCGTTTCCGGGCCGCGTGCCGCCGATCCAGTTTTGGCTTCTTCGAAATTCGCCGGGTTCTTTATCGCTTCCGCGTCCGCGGGAAAGGAGCACGTCGTGAATCTCACAAATGAGCCGAAGGGAGAGCGGGAATCCCTCTCTTAAGCGGCGAAGTAGGCGAGGCCGTCCAATCTACCGAGTGCTTGATTTGCACGCTCGAGAAGCCCTTGCAGGGAGTCGATCGGCACTGGCGGACGGGGGTGGAAGCGGCGGAGGAATAAAGACACGAACGGTCTCTCCACCGATTGTGGATATTACGAATATTCCAATCCGCTGATTCTGGGGGACTCTCATGGCGGCACCCAAAGCTTTAATTAGCTAAGAGCGGCTTGTGGATGTTATTTCCGCCCGGCGGCGTCGACGGTGTTTGTCGGATCGGCGCCGGTCCAGGTCTGGTCGGCGGTGGGGCCGTAGGTGGCGGGGACGGGGCGGCCGAGTTGGCGGAGGTATGTTGCGAGCTGCGTGCGGTGGTGGGCGGTATGGAGAACGCGGCGCCAGAAGATCCAGATGCGCTGGCGGCGCGTGTCGAAGAATTGCACTTCTTCAAGCCACCAGGATTTATCGCGAATGGCCAGGATTTCGAGGCGCTTTCGGGCGGCCGCGGTTAGCCGGTCGATGTAGGGTTTGAGCGTGCCCGGCGCAGGTAGAGCTTCATTGGCGGGCAACTCCTCCATGCCGAGGAATTCGGCGAAGAAGCGGCGCTCGCTCAGGAGTTGGTGTTTGCAAATGCCTTCCACCGTCATGGATTTGGGATCGGGCTGCCAGGCGAGATCGGAATCGGTGAAGCAGCGCCAGACGGAGGCTACTTTGTTTTCCTCGCCGGCGTAGGTGTCGACGACGTGCTGGAAGAGCGGATCGGTCGCGCGGGGCACCTGCTCATCGGTGATGTCGGTGCGCGCGTATTGCATCAACTCGGGAGAAGCTTGGAAATGTCGTTATAGAGCACGAACGCGACGATCATCATCAGGAAGACAAAGCCGAGCTTGAAGATGTTCTCCTTGAGCTGCAGGCTGAGGTCGCGGCGCATGACCATTTCGATGAGCAGCATCAGGATGGTGCCGCCGTCGAGGATGGGGATAGGAAGCAGGTTGAAGACGGCCAGATTGAGAGAGACCGCTGCCATTAAGCCGATGAAGGTCGCGAAGCCTTCGCGGGCGGCTTCGCTCGAAAGGCGGGCGATGCCGATAGGACCCTCGAGCGACTTCGGAGACATGCGGCGTTCCACCATGCCACGGAGGAGTTGGAGGATGACACCGGCACTCCGCCGGTTTTGATGCACCGATTCGCGCAACGCTTCGCCCAGCGGCAGCGAAACGAACGTGATGCGCGGGGTGAGCTGCACACCGAGCAGGTAGCGCTTGTTCTTCGGGTCGAGCTCGGTCAGCTTCGGTTCGACGGTTACTGTGGTCTGTTTGCCTTCGCGGCTGTAGGTGAGCTGAACCGGCTTGCCCGCACCTTCCTTCAGCAGCGAATGGAGTTTGGCAGTGGAGCGGAGCGGGATGCCGTCGAGGGCGACCAGAACGTCACCGCCCCTGAGTCCGGCCTTCTCTGCGCCCATTCCGGCCGAGAGAGCGCCGACCTGAATCTCATGGCGGTCGTACCATCCGGCGTTGCCGACGCCGGTCTGATCATCGATATCTGGTGTGATAGTAGCCAACACCTGCTGCCCGTTCCGGTTGAGGACCATAGGCAGTTCGCGGTTAGCGGCGCCGACGACAGTCAGCGTCACCTCTTCCCAATTGGGGTTCTGTTTGCCATCAATGGCCGCGATGACGTCGAGCTCCTGCACGCCGGCCTTTTCCGCGGGCGAGTTCTTCTCGACGAAACCGATCGTCGGAGCCCCATCGGAACCGACCACCTTCGGGTAGCGGTTCATGTAGAGTCCGGCCAGCAGGCCGACGGCGAGAACGATGTTCATCGCGGGTCCGGCGAAGGCGATGATCATGCGCTGCCAGCGCGGCTTTGCGAGGAATCCACGCGGGTCCTCGGTGCCATCGTCACCC
The DNA here is from genome assembly GCA_016185425.1 of Acidobacteriota bacterium. Classification (GTDB taxonomy): domain Bacteria; phylum Acidobacteriota; class Terriglobia; order Bryobacterales; family Bryobacteraceae. Next base: position 145,201 of record JACPNQ010000028.1, read on the forward strand.
GGCTGTTCGCCGGTCATCTTGACGTAGCCGCCGAATGGAATGAGAGATACGCGGAAGTCGGTCTCACCGCGGCGGTAACCGAATAGCCTGGGACCGAAGCCGAAGCTGAACGCTTCCACTTTTACGTCGAACCACCGGGCGGCCCAGTAGTGGCCCAGTTCGTGGATGAGGATCATGATCCCGATCAGGACCAGCATCCACCAGATATTATTGATGACTCCCATTCCCTCTCACTCCGGCCAGACGCCCGTCAGCGAACGGCAGAAACCCTTTCCTGAATCAAATGGCGCGCCGTCCTCTCCTGAATCAGACGGCGAGCCGTCTGACGGCTCAGCATGTCGATATGCAATACCTCTTCGACGCTGCTGGGCGTCCGATTGGGTACCATTTCCAGTGTCTCACCAACCACCTCGGCGATTCCGGGGAACGAGAGGCGTTCGTCAAGGAAAGCCTCCACAGCTATCTCATCGGCCGCATTTAAGATGCAAGTAGCGGCGCCGCCCGTTTCCTGTGCCCGATAGGCGAGCCGGAGGAGCGGGAACTTGTCGAAGTCGGGAGGCTCAAACTCCCAGGTGCGCGGCGTTTTCCAGTCCATGCGGGGAACCGGCGCCGGATCGCGGGCGGGATAGGTGAGCGCGTATTGGATGGGCATGCGCATGTCGGTTGCGCAGACCTGGGCGATGACGGAGCCGTCGTTGTATTCCACCATCGCGTGAACCGACGATTGCGGATGGACGACCACTTCCACTTCGCGCGGCTGGAAATCGAAGAGCCAGCAGGCTTCGATGACCTCGAAGCCTTTGTTCATGAGTGTGGCGGAGTCGATGGTGATACGACGCCCCATTTTCCAAGTGGGGTGGTTGAGGGCCTCGGCGACGGTGACGGTTTGGAGTCGTTCTTTCGGTGTCGTGCGAAACGGACCGCCGCTGGCGGTGAGGATGAGCTTAGCGACGTCTTCGCGGCGTCCGGCGCGGAGGCATTGATGGGCGCCGTTGTGCTCGCTGTCGACGGGGATCATCTGGGTGCCGTGTTTTTTGACGGCGTCCATGACCAGACCGCCCCCGGCTACGAGAGTTTCCTTGTTCGCGAGGCCGATGGATTTGCCGTGGACGATGGCCTGGTACGTAGCTTCGAGACCGGCAACGCCGACGATGGCGGACATAACGAAATCGACTTCGTCCGCGGTTGCGGCGGCGACACGGGCTTGAGCACCGTGGCTCAGTTCGGGATTCTGACCGGTTTCCGGAAGACGGGCCGCCAAGCGGTCCTGAATTTGCGAATCGGCGACGACGACGGCCTTAGGCGCGAACTCCCGAATCTGGTCGAGCAGCAGATTGATGTTCGTGCCGGCAACGAGCGCGTGGACCTGATAGGCGTCACGGTTCTGACGAATGACGTCGAGCGTGCTGGTCCCAATGGACCCAGTGGAGCCTAAAACAGTCAGCCTTCGCATGCTCGCCGTCTCCACATCATATCATTACGGCAACTAGCTCCCTAGTCGTCTGAATAGGGAACCCCGAAGGGCGCCGGGGAGGATGCTTCAGGGGTCTTTATGAGGTTAGTCTCGCTTTGGTGGGAGTTGCCTCCCCGGCTTAATTCCAATAGTAATATATGGTTTTTGGAATTGCAAGACTTTTCTGTGAAAAATCAGAGACAGGGAAGGCCCTAGGCCTCTTTCTTCTTGACCTCGACACCGGTCATTCCCTCTAACACCTTGATAGTAGAGCAGATATCTTCGTCACCGTGTCCCGTAGCGATGGCGGCCTGGAACATCTGATGGGTTAAAGAAGTTAAAGGAAGGGGGACGCCGACGTCGCGGGCGGAGTCGAGCATAAGGCCGATGTCCTTGTGCATCCATTTCACGGAGAAGTTCGTGGAGAAGTCGCGGCGGAAGACGTAGGGGGCTTTGAAGGCGATCAGACCCGATTTGGCGGCGGAGTTGTCGAGGATGTCGAGCATGAGCTCAGGGTCAACGCCGGCTTTGGTGGAGAGGACGAGGCCTTCGTTGAATGCTTGCAATAAGTTAGAGAGGATGAGGTTTTGCGTGAGCTTGGCGTGCATACCGAGGCCGGGGCCGCCGCAATAGTAGAGGCGCTTACCCATCGGCTCCAGGAGGGGCTTGATTTGTTCGAACACGTCCTTCTTGCCGCCGATCATGAACGTAAGGTTGCCGCTCTCGGCGCCGGGTTTGGAGCCGGTGCAGGGCGCGTCGAGGTATTCGATGCCTTTGGCCGCGCACCGTTCGGCGGCGGATTTGGAATAGGAACAGGCGACCGTGGAAGCGTCGACGATCACCGTACCGGATTTGGCGGCATCCATGAGCCCATTGGGGCCGAAGACGACCCTTTCGGACATGGCGGTATCACCGACGATGAGGACGATGACGTCGGAATCAGCCGCTACTTCTTTCGGAGTTTCGCATGCCTTGCCCAGGCCCGGAAATTTGGCGGCCAATTCTCCTGCCTTCGCGGCTGTGTGGCTCCAGAGGGCCACGTTGTGGCCAGCTTCCAACAGATGCCGGGCCATGGGGTATCCCATGATGCCCAAACCCAGAAATCCAAGTTTCGCCATGACTCCCGTCAGTCTATAACGGGGTAGACTAACTGTGCACGGGAATTTTGGCGAGCAGCTTCAGCACGAGCAGATCTGAAGCCTGGTAAGTTGTTGCACCAATGTTGTTTACTTCGTCTTCGCTCTGGGCGATATGCGTCCGCACGAGGTCGCGGAAACGGTCTAGAGAGATCCCCAGCGCTTGAGCCGCCTCGGTCTCTGAGTAGAAAGACTTCGAGCTGCGGGTCGTAAGGATTGTGGTTAGCATAATTTAGATCCCCGGTTGGGGGCACTACTAGCGATTCTAGGGAGAGTGGGCCTCCGGCCCAATTGGTCAGAATCCTTAGTTACCCTCACGCAATGTACTGACTTGAGATCGCCTTGGGAGGGTAAATGAACGAGCAATGGCTGTTGGCGGCGCGCCCGGTGGGTCTGCCGAAGGAGTCCGATTTTACATGGCGGCGGGCGGAACAGGAGGAGCCGGGGGCGGGGCAGTTCCGTGTGAGGAGCATCTACCTGTCGCTCGATCCGGCGATGCGAGGGTGGATGGCGCGGGACAGCTATCAGCCGGCGGTGGCGATTGGGGCCGTCATGCGAGGCATAGGTGTGGGCGTGGTAGATGCGTCGAACCACACGGACTTTGCGGTGGGCGCGCTGGTGCAGGGAATGTTGGGTTGGCAGACCTACTGCATATCCGATGGGAAAGGGATGAGCAAGCTCCCTGCGCTGCCCGTACCGCTGGATGCCTGGCTGGGGTTGTTGGGGCATATCGGATTGACGGCGTATTTCGGCTTGTTGGAGATCGGCCAGCCGAAAGCGGGGGAAACGCTGGTTGTGTCAGCGGCGGCGGGGGCCGTTGGGTCTGTGGTTGGGCAGATCGGGAAAATTAAGGGCTGCCGGGTTGTCGGAATTGCCGGAAGCGGGGAGAAGTGCCGCTGGATTACGGAAGAGTTGGGGTTTGACGCGGCGATTAACTACAAGGCCGAGAATCTGCATCAGGCGCTCAAGCGGGAGTGTCCGGGTGGGATCGATATCTATTTTGAGAATGTCGGCGGGAAGACACTGGAGACCGTGCTGAACCACATGAACAACTTCAGCCGGATTCCGGTGTGCGGGATGATTTCGGGGTACAACCAAACGGAGTTGGAGCCCGGGCCCGGGAATCTCTTCCAGGTGATTGTGCACCGCGTCAAGATGCAGGGGTTTATCGTGACGGACTTCATGAGCCAGGCTCGGGGAGCGGTGGCGGAGCTGGCAGGGTGGTACGCGGCAGGGAGCTTGAAGTATAGGGTTGACGTGACGAAGGGACTGGAGAATGCGCCGGCCGCGCTTTTGAAGCTGTTTGACGGGACGAATCAGGGGAAGATGCTGGTTCAGGTGAGCGAGGAGAATTGATAAGATCGGGCCATGCCGTACGTGCTCTTTTTTATCCTCGCCGCGATGCCGCTCGCGGCGCAGGAGGATGGTCCCGCGTTCTTTGAAACGCGCGTACGGCCTTTGTTAGCGGCGCAGTGCCTGGGTTGTCATTCGGCGACGAGTCAGCCGATTATGGGCGGCCTGCGGTTGGATTCGCGGGAGATGGTTCTGAAAGGCGGCGGGCGCGGGCCGGCGATCGTGCCGGGAAAGCCCGCGGAATCGTTGCTGCTGCAAGCGGTACGACACACGGCTGGTCCGCTAAAGATGCCGCCGGGGCCAAAGATGAAAGACGCCGACGTGGCGGTGTTGACGCAGTGGGTGCAAATGGGCGCGCCATGGGGTTCGATGACCGCTGCCGCCGCGCCTGCGCAGAAGTATTGGGCGTTTGTGCCGCCTCGGGAACCGATGATGCCGACGGTACGAAACGGCACTTGGGTACGTTCACCGATTGACAGGTTTATTTTGTCGGCTCTGGAGGCGAAGAAGCTTTCGCCGGCGAAGCCGGCCGACAAACGCACTCTCATTCGCCGGGCTACTTACGATCTGACCGGCTTACCGCCGACGACCGAAGAGGTGAAGGCGTTCCTGGAGGATTCTTCGCCGGATGCATTTACGAAGGTAGTCGACCGGTTGCTGGCATCGCCGCGTTATGGCGAACGCTGGGCGCGCCACTGGATGGATGTGGCGCGGTATGCGGATTCGAATGGGCTGGATGAAAACCTGGTCTACAAGAACGCTTTCCGGTACCGGGACTATGTGATCGCGGCGTTCAATAAAGACAAGCCTTTCGACCAGTTCTTGACCGAGCAGATCGCGGGCGATTTGTTGCCCGCTTCGGACTTGCAGACTTCGATTGAGCATTGGACCGCGACCGGATTCCTGACGCTGGGCGCCAAGATGCTGGCTGAGGACGATCCGGTGAAGATGGAGATGGACATCGTCGATGAGCAGCTTGATACGACGGTGCGGGCGTTCCTTGGGTTGACAATCGGCTGTGCGCGCTGCCACGACCACAAGTTCGATCCGATTCCCCAAGCCGACTACTATTCGATGGCCGGGATCTTTAAGAGCTCCAAGACGATGGAGAACTTCAAGGTCGTTGCGAAGTGGCATGAGTACGTGCTGGCGCCGAAGGAGGATCGCGACAGATTGGAGGCGCACGAGGCGCGGATTGAGGCGAAGCGGAAAGAGATCGGCAAGATTACGAAGGCGGAGAATGAAGCTTTGATTGCGGCGGCTTCGAAGCGTGTGGGTGCGTATCTGATGGCGGCGGCGCGCGTGAAGCACGATGAAGAGATGCGGCTGGCTCCGGTGGAATCGGCGCCGGGGGCGATTGTGCGCGCGTCGGGGAGCTTCGATGCGGGTAACGTGCCGAAGGCGCTGGAAAAGAAGAAGACCAATGCGCCGAAGGACGGGAAGGGGCCTTACTTCGCGGAATACCGGATTGAGGTGGCGGAAGCGGGCGACTATCAGGTCGATATTTTGGATGAAGAGAAGGGCGCGGGGACGGCGGACCTTTGGGTGAACGGCGTTTGGATGAAGCGCGGCGCGGATCCCGTACAGAATCGCGAAGCATCGCCTGAAGCGGGCGGGTGGACGGTGCTTGCCGTCGTGCCGCTGCGAAAGGGTCTCAACACGCTCAGGCTGGAACACGCGGCGCGGTTTCCGTATTTCGACAAGCTGCTGGTGGCGAAAAATACGCTGGCGGAGTATCCGCGAACGCTGGTGCAGATTGCGTCGGATTTCACTGTGAATCCGGGCTTTCTGGAGCAGGTGGTGGATTACTTAAAGCGCTCCGATGGGGCGGTGGCGTCGCCGCTCTATGCGTGGGAAGTGTATGGGACGGATGCGCCACTGGCTGCATGGACCTCGCCGGCGGCGAAGCTGTTCGCGGATTTCAAGCCGGCGAAAGCGGAAGAGCTGGCGATGAGGTATGAGGAGCTGTTCAATGCGTCGACGGCGGAGAATACCGATCCGGGTTTGAAGACGCTACGCGAACTGCTGAAAGAGAAGTTCGGGCCATTCCGCGCGCCGGGCGATGCGCGGCGCTATTACGCGGCGGCGGTGCGGACGCAGTTGGCCGCATTGGAGAAAGAGGCGAAAGATCTGGAAGCGGCGACGCCCGAGTTTCCGCGCGCGATGGGCGTGACGGAGGGCGCGAAAATCGACGACCTCCCGATTCATTTGCGCGGAAGTCATTGGACGCTCGGCGATAAGGCGCCGCGGCGATTTCTGAAAGTCATCGCGGGTGATCGGCAGCCGCCGATCCCGAGCGGGCATAGCGGACGACTGGAGCTGGCGCAGTGGATGACCGCGAAAGATCATCCGTTGACGTCGCGCGTGATTGCGAACCGGCTGTGGCGCTGGCACTTTGGGCGCGGGATTGTGCCGACAGTGGATAACTTTGGGCGGCTTGGCGAGAAGCCGGTGAATCAACCGCTGCTGGATTGGCTGGCCGTCGAATTCGTCAGGCAGGGGTGGAGTATGAAGCAGATGCACCGGACGATGATGCTGACGAGCACCTACCAGATGTCGAGCGAGTTTGACGCGAAGTCGAGCGAGGCCGATCCGGATAACACGCTGCTATGGCGGATGAACCGCCGGCGGCTGGAGGCGGAGGCGATTCGCGATGGGATCATGTCCGTTTCTGGCGGCTTGAATGTGCAGGCGACGGGCGGGTCGATTCTTAGTTACAAGGACCGGCAATATGTTGCCAACACGTCGAAGGGCGGCAATGTGGACTACGAGCGGAACATCCGGGCTGTTTATATTCCGGTGGTGAGGAGCTCGATGTACGACGTGTTCACGGCCTTCGATTTGCCCGATCCGGCTGTGTCGAATGGTGACCGGGATTCGACCGTTGTCGCACCGCAGGCGCTGTTCATGATGAACGGAACCGTGATGCTGCGGCACAGTAAACAGATGGCCGAGGGGCTGCTGGCGCGCACCGGCCTGGACGATGCGGGACGGGTGAAGGAAGCATATGAACGGGCGCTGGCGCGGCCGGCGACAGCGCGGGAGATCGACCAGGCGCTGACCTACATCGCGAAGATGCAGGAAGCGTGGAAGGGCAGCCGCGTGAGCGCGTGGCAGAGCTTTTGCAAGTCGCTGCTGGCATCGAACGAATTCATCTACATGAACTGAGGCAGTTATGAACAGGCATTGGAACTCGTATTTGAACCAGGCGCTATCGCGGCGCGATCTGCTGCGCGTTTCAAGCGCGGGGTTCGGCAGTCTGGCGCTGGCGGGACTGTTGGGCGAGCAGCAGATGCGCGCGGCGGCGGGTCCGTTGGCGGTGAGGCCGCCGCATTTTCCGGCGCGCGCGAAGCGGGTGATCTTCCTGTTCATGCACGGCGGTCCGTCCCAGGTGGACACGTTCGACTACAAACCGCTGCTGAAGCGGGACCACGGCAAGCCGCTGCCATTCGCGCGGCCGAAGGTGGTGTCGAGCGAGACGTTCAACCTGTTGCAGTCGCCGTGGGCGTTTAAGCAATACGGGCAGAGCGGCGCGTGGGTGAGCGATCTGTTCCCGGAAATCGCGAAGATGGTGGACGACCTGTGCTTCATCAAGTCGATGCACGGGTCGAATTCGCGGCACGGTGGGGCGTTGTTGGAGCTGCATACGGGCAGCGATACGTTCGTGCGGCCCAGCATGGGTTCGTGGGTGACGTACGGACTGGGCAGCGAGAACTCGAACATGCCGGGGTTCATTACGATCTGTCCGACGCAGAGCCACGGCGGCGCTAACAATTTTGGGTCGGCGTTTCTACCGGCGCCGTATGCGGGCACGGCGATCGGGTCAGTCGGTATTGCCGCGCGCGATGCGAAGATTCCGTTCATCACGAACAAGGAGACGCCGCGGGCGATACAGCGGATGGAGATCGACTACAGCCAGGAGTTGAACCGGAAGCAGTTGGAGACGACCGGTCCGGACCGGTCGCTGGAAGGGCGGATCGAGTCGTTTGAGCTGGCGTTCCGTATGCAAGCGGAGGCGCCGGAATTGCAGGATTTGAGCGGGGAGACCGAGGCGACGAAGAAGCTGTTCGGGTTGGACAATCCGATCACCGAAGACTTCGGGCGGCAGTGTTTGATGGCGCGCCGATTCTCCGAGCGCGGTGTGCGGTTTGTGCAGGTGAGCCACACGTACAAGTGGGATCAGCACGAGCGGTTGAAGCGGGACCATGAGCAGAACGCGCGGGAAGTGGATAAGCCGATTGCCGGGTTGCTGCGCGATTTGAAATCGCGCGGACTGCTGGAGGACACGCTGGTTCTATGGGGCGGAGAGTTCGGACGGACGCCGACTGCGCAGGGTTCGGACGGGCGCGATCACAATCCGGAAGCATTCACGATGTGGATGGCGGGCGGGGGCGTGAAGGCTGGTTTGTCGTACGGGTCAACGGATGACTACGGGTACTACTCGATGGTCGATAAGGTTCATTTCCACGATCTGCATGCGACGATTCTGCATTTGCTGGGGATGGATCATTTGAAGCTGACGTATCGATATGCGGGACGGGACTTCCGGCTGACGGATGTGCATGGGGAGGTGGTGAAGGGGATTATGGGGTAGCGGCCGCTTCGAGCTCGCGCGCCGCGGCACATCCATTATGCCTTCGCTCTAGAATCGGACATGCACCTAGTTCCCCTCCTAACCCTTCGTATCAACACCCAGACCCCTATCCCCGCCGGTCCTGGCCCATTCGGCACGCGCATTGTTTCAAACGCTGTCTCCGGCACGTTTGAAGGTCCGCGTCTGCGGGGAAAGGTGCTCGAGGGCGGAGGCGATTGGGCGCTGTCGGACGGCGAGGGTGGATTGCGGTTGGATGTGCGGCTGCTGCTCGAGACCGACGACGGTGCACGGATTTATGTCCAATACACCGGCGTGCTGGTGATGAACGAGAAAACGGAACAAGCCCTCCAGGGCCACGGCGACACGGAGTTCGCCGATACCTACTTCATGACGCAGCCGCGGTTTGAGACGGGCGACCCTCGATACCGCTGGCTGAATCGCGTAGTGGCGATCGGGGAAGGGCGCATTCCGGCCGGTGCGGTAGAGTACATCATTTATGAGGCCGTGAATTAGTTGGCGCGACGTTCAGACGGCGGTTCGGCGAATTCGACCGCGTATTTCCGTTCTTTCGCGGCGCGAATAGCTTTATCGGCGGCAATCGCGACGAACGGATAGGCCAGCACCAGTGTCAGTATCGAGACACCGAGCACAGACTGTCGGGACGCTGCCCAACGCAACGCCAAAGCGCCCATTCCGGAGAGCAGCAGCAGAAAAAGCACAAGTCCGGCGCCGAGGCCGCGTCCGGCCTCCGGAGAGTCCGTTCGCTCCGTGACGATAACGAAAAATGCGTACAGAATCCCCAGGAGCCCGGCGCCCCAAACGGACCACGCAACCGGCAACATAACCTTCATGCCTATTCAGGCGCGGAGAGCGATGGAAATCGCTCAGAAACTACTGATAAAACTCTTCGACCGCGATGACGGCGGTCTGGGAGCGGAGCGTCGTCACGCCGATCAGGTTGCCGAAGCTATCGAAGAGGCCGCCGCCTGCCGTGGAGGCAGTGACAGGCGAATTGGAGACGAGCAGCTTGATGTTTCCCTGCAATTTCGCGGCTTGCAGAGTGCCTTCCCCGAGCGCGCCCGAGTGGAGCGTAAACGTCTTTTCGCCCGCGTTCAGATCCTGGGCGTAGCGCACGCCGTTGACAGGCCGCAGACGCGCGCCGCCGGCTTCCAGCACACAGAGGCCGTTGGAGCGGCGGGCCTTGATAAGGCGAACGGTGCTGGTGATCAGCTTGCCGTCCTGATAAAGACCTGTGGAACCACTGTTCTCCAGCACATCGCAGTTGGTGACGAGCAGATTGCCGGAGACGGCGACGGCAGCGCCGTGGAATTCGCTGGCTTCCGGCTTCAACTGCGATGCGTCGCCGGCCGTGACGAGCGAATAGACCGAGTTGCCGATTTCCTTCCGCAACGAGGAGTAATCCAGCGCCTTTGAGAGTGTTCCGGGCGGCAGATCCGAGATACCGTTGGACCACGATGGCCACGCCGTCCGTTGGCCAACCGATGGCGCCGGAGCGGCCGGAGGCGGTGCCGCTTCGTTAGTGGCGGACTCAGGAGCAGGCGCGGGCGCCGGGGCGGGTTGGGCCGGGGCGGGCCGGACAGCGGGTGCGGGAGCCGCGTCGAGCCGGGCGAGCTGCAGCTTCACCTGTTCGGCTTCGGGCGAGTTGGGGTCCTTCTTGAGGTAGTTCGAGAAGCTCTCCTTGGCGCCTTTGATGTCGTTTTTCTGCGCGAGAATAACGCCGAGCAACTGATCGATACGAGGCAACTGGCCCTTGGGATCGAGCTTGCTTGCTTCGCGCGCGGACTTCTCGGCGTCGTCGATCTTACCCAGGTTCAGGTTCGACACAGCGTTGACGTAGTGCAGCAGTGGATACTCGAACGGATTGAGCTTGATGCCCTTGGCGCTTATCTCAGCCGTCTTGGCCCACTCCTTGCTTTGCGCGTGCAGGAAAGCGAGATTGACGTAAGGCTTGACGTACTTGGAATCAGCCGCGATGGAAGACTCGAAGGCCTTGCGGGCGTCGGCGGAGCGCTTCTCCATTTCATACGCGCGGCCGAGGTCATACCATGCGATGGCATACTTCGGATACGCGGCGGTTGCCTTCTCGATTTCGGCCATCGCTTCGGAGGTCTTCTTTTTCTTGAGAAGGTCGAGGCCTTTATCGTAGCTGCGCTTGGCCTCTTTGGGCGCGAGCGCGGTGGTCATTGAAAACGTGTAGCCCTCCACGTTGGCGATGCGCCGTAGAATGATGGTGCCGATGTCGGAGTTATCCAGCGCGCGGCGGCCGGCAAGGTTAATGCTTTCACTACGGAAACCGCCCAGGTTGGCGCGGATTTCGCAGCCCATCAGGTCGCGCTCCGAAATGCCGCGTGTGTTTCCGAGTCCGCCGAGGCCTGTGTTTCGCCCGCCGAGGCTGCCGCCCGAGCGCCCGAAAATGCCATCGTCAATGCCGTTCGATGTGGATGCATCGGCCATGACGGCGTTATTGCGGCCGAGCTCGATGCTGAAGTGGCCTTTGGAATTCGTATAGCCTTCGGGGCGAATGACGCCGTTGCAGACGCGTTCGATCGTTACGGAATCGGGCGGCGGCGTGCCGTCCTCCATCATGACTTTGCCGGAGAGAAAGATCGGCTGATTCCTCTGCATGTCGGGGAAGCGCGAGGGATCGTTCGGATTCTGGCCGGGCATTGTGGTACGGCCGGGACTGGTGTTGCCGATCCCTCCGATTCCGGTGTTGCCTGGGTTCGTCGCCCCGCCGGGACTTGTCGGAGTGGCGCCACCGCCGGCCGGAGCGCCGCCGGCGGGCGGGGCCTGGGCAAGTACGGAGAGTGACAGGACCGATACAAAGAGCAAAAATGAAGGTCGCATAGGCCTCCCTCCAGGATGGCCACATTATGTCACAAGGGAAGGAGCCCCCTTTGTAAACTCGGGGCAACAAGCGGCCGCGCGGGTTATCATGACTGGTGGTGGCGCTGCGCACTCGCGGGATGAGAATGGTGTCGGTGCTTGTCGTTGTTTCCTGCACCGCCGTCAGCCATGGACAAGAGGCTCCTTTTGCGGGCCGGCGCATCGCGACAATCCGCTACGCGCCGGAGACGCAGCCGTACTCGCTCTCGATGATGGAGCAGATGAATCCCGTAAAGGCGGGAGACCTGTTCGACAGCCGCAAAATCAGTGCGGCGATTGAGCGGCTGTACGAAACGGGCCGTTTTTATGCGGTGGACGTGGACGCGGCGATGTCGGGCGAAGAGGTGATTCTCGAATTCCGCACCGAACCTGCGTGGTTTGTGGGCCGTGTGGCGGTGAACGGGTCGTCCGATCCGCCGAATGACAGCCAGTTGATCGCCGCGTCCCGCCTGGAGCTGGGGCAGGACTTCGCGGAAGACTATCTGCTGGAGTCCAGCCAGCGAATCATTGAGTTGATGCGGGCCAACGGTTTCTACCGCGCGAAGGTGAATCCGAGGTTTGAGTATGAACCGTTGACGCAGCAGGTGAATCTGACGTTCGATCTGACTCGCACGAAGCGGGCGCGGTTTGCGCCGCCGATTGTTACGGGCGCGGCCGGGCGGACGGACAGCTCGATATTGCGGGCCACGCGATGGCAAAGGTTGTGGGGGCTTGCGGGGTTTAAGGAAGTTACCGAATCGCGCGTGCAGACGGGGCTGGAGCGCGTACGGTACTCGTTCCAGGCGCGCGATTTCCTGATGGCAAAGGTGGCTCTGGAGAAGCTGGAGTATATGCAGGAGGCGAACCGCGTGCGGCCGCATCTGCGGATTGACGCCGGTCCGCGGATTCAGATTCGCGCGGAAGGAGCGCGGCTGTCTCGCGGCCGGCTGCGGCAGCTTGTGCCGGTGTTCCAGGAGCACACTGTGGATCGGGATCTGCTGGTGGAAGGCGGCCGGAACATCTCCCAGTATCTGCAAGGGCAGGGATATTTCGATGCGGCCGTGGACTTCGAGACGTCGCCCCCCTCGGCAACGGGAGAGCAGACGATCCTCTACTCGATCGACCGCGGGCCGCGATTCCGGCTGACCCACCTCGACATCCGGGGCAACGAATACTTCGACGACAAGACCGTTCGCGAGCGCATGGCGATCACCCCGAGGACAACGCTCCGCTACCGCAACGGACGGTTTAGCGAGGAGCTGCTGCGGAAAGATATCGAGGCGATCGAGTACCTGTATCGCGCGAACGGTTTTCGCGATGTGAAGGTGAACTCGCGCGTGGAGCGCAACCATCAGAGCAAGTCGGAGGAGGTGTCCCTGTACCTGACGGTGCGGGAAGGCGCGCAATGGTTCGTATCCGGCGTAGAGATCAGCGGCGTCAACCTGCGTGATTTCGAGTACTTGCGCGGCTTGCTGCAAACGGCGGAAGGGCAGCCGTTTTCCGACACGGCCCTGGTGGCGGACCGGGAAACGATCCTGAATTTCTATTTCAACAACGGCTATCCCGATGCGAAAATGGAGCTGCGGACGGAGGCTGACGAAGCGGCGCGGCGGGTGAGTGTGAAGATCGAAGTAACCGAGGGCCGGCGAAACTTCGTGCGCCGTGTGCTGGTAGGCGGCTACAGGACCACGCGGCCCCGGCTAATCTACGACCGGATTCCGCTCGAGACCGGCGACCCGCTGTCGCAGAGCGCGATTATTGAAGCGCAGCGCCGGTTGTACGATCTGGGCATCTTCGCGAAGGTGGATATCGCGTTGCAGAATCCGCAGGGAAATGAGCGTGACAAGAACGTCCTGTACCGGTTGGAAGAAGCGAGCCGGTACAGCTACACATTTGGCTTCGGCGCGCAGTTGGCGCGGATAGGCGGCGGGCTGGGGACCTTCAACGCGCCGGCGGGTGCTCCCGGTTTTTCGCCGCGCGTCAATTTTGGCGTGAGCCGTGTGAATTTCATGGGCCTGGGCCACACAGTGAGTTTCCGCGGGCAGTTGTCGGCCTTTCAGGAACGCGCGGTGGTGAACTACTACGCGCCGCAGTTCACGGGCAACGACCGGTTGAACTTGAGCTTCACGTCACTTTATGACAACTCGCGCGACATACGGACCTTCGAGGCGCAGCGCATCGAGAGCAGCATTCAGCTAGGCCAGCGGCTGTCGAAAGCGAACACCTTCCAGTACCGCTTTACCTTCCGCCGTGTGCAGATCGATCAGTCGACGCTGGCGATCGACCCGGCTCTGATTCCACTGTTCTCGCAGCCCGTGCGGCTGGGGATCTTCTCCGCGTCGTTCATCCAGGACAAGCGCGACGATCCGATCGATTCCCATCGCGGCGTCTACAATACGGTGGACTTCGGTTTCGCCGCGAGCGCATTCGGTTCGCAGTCCGATTTCTTCCGGCTGCTGTACCGCAACTCGACGTATCATCGCGTGCGGAAGGACCTGGTGCTGGCGCGAATGACAACGCTGGGCGGCATGTATAGCTTGAGTGGCCGTTCGCTGGAGCGGGATGTGCCGCTGCCGGAGCGCTACTTCTCGGGCGGTGGCGCGACGCATCGCGGCTTCCCCGACAACCAGGCTGGGCCGCGCGACCTGTCCACTGGCTTTCCGCTGGGCGGCAAGGCGCTGGTGATGAACACCCTGGAGCTGCGTCTTCCTCTGATCGGCGACACCATCGGCGGCGTGCTGTTCCACGACATGGGGAACGTCTACAAGGACCTGGACAAAATCTCCTTCCGCATGAGCCAGCGGAACGTGCAGGACTTCGATTACATGGTGCACGCAGTGGGGTTCGGCATCCGCTACCGCACGCCGGTGGGCCCTGTCCGTCTGGACGTGGCGTTTTCGCCGAACTCGCCCAAGTTCTTCGGGTTCAAAGGAACGCGCGAGGAACTGGTGCAGGGCGGCGGCAGCCGCCTGGTGCAGCGGATCAACCAGTTGCAGTTCCATTTCTCCCTGGGGCAGACATTCTAATGCGCACCCTGCTCCTGCTCCTCACCGCGTTTTCCGCTTCGGCGGTGATTGTGGACGGCATTGTGGCAACGGTGGGGCGCGCGGTGATTACCGACAGCATGGTCCGCCGTTCGCTGCGCACGGCGGCGCTACTCGCACGGGAGCCGCTCCAGGAAACGGAAGCGAATTGGGAGGTGAATCGGAACCGGCTGATTGAGCAGGCGCTGCTGAAGGAGGAGATTCGAATCAGCCGTTATCCGCAGGCGCAACCGGATGAGATCAAGGTCTCGCTGGACCAGATCAGGAAACAGTTCGGCGGGCCTGGCCCCTTTGCCGCGAAGCTGACCGAATACAAATTGACGGAGGCGGATGTTGCGGAGAATGTCGCGTGGCAGATCACGTTCGCGCGTTTCATTACCTATCGTTTCCGGCCAGCCGTGCAGGTGACCGACGCGGCCTTGCGCGCCTTCTATGCGACGTGGAAGCCCGCCGGGCCGAAGCCGGCGTTCGAAGAGGCGCGTGAGCTGATCGAGTCGGAATATATCGCCGGGGAGTCTTCCCGCTATCTCGACCGCTGGCTGCGCGAAGTGCGGCAACAGACCCGTATTGAAACGTTGCAGCCGAAGGGCGCGAAGCCATGAGACGCATGGCGAAGCGGTCGGCAATCGGCCTTGTATTGGTGACGGCGTTGGCCTATGCGGCTTGGTGGTGGCTGCTGCGTAGCGCGTGGTTGCGGGAGCAGTTGCGCGCGCGGGCATTGCAGGAGATCGAGAGGGCGACGGGCGGCAAGGCGGAGTTGGGGAAGTTCGATTTCGACCCGGCTCTGCTCGGCGCCACGTTTGAACGATTCACCCTGCATGGCACGGAGCCTGCCGGCGCGCCTCCATTGGTCCAGGCGGAGCGAGTGGAGATCGGGCTGAAAATCCTGTCGTTCATCAAGCCGAGCGTGGACGTCGGGCGCATCGAAATTGTGCGTCCGCGCGTGAATGTGATGGTCGATGCGGAAGGCCGGTCGAACCTTCCGTCGCCCGCGGCGAAGCGGCCGGGAGCCGCTCGCGGGCCCGTGGAGGAGATCCTTCGCCTGGCGGCGGATACCTTCGCCGTCCGCGATGGCGAGTTCAACTACGACACGAAGAAGTATCCATTTTCGGCGAGTGGAAAGAACCTGCGGGCGAGCTTCGATTATGACGCGAAGGGCCCCGTGTATCGCGGGAAAGTAGAGTCCGATGCGCTGCAAGTGCATGCGGGGAAACTGCCGCGGCTCCCGGTAAATGCGTCGGCATCGGTCGTCGTGGAGAAGGACGCCGTCGACTTCTCCGGCCTTCGTATCGTCTCGGCCGCAAGCACGGTGACTGGCCGCGGGAGAATCGAGCAATTCCAGGCCGCGCACGGCGATTTCGCCTTGAATGTGGATACGGATCTCACCGAGTCGGCCCGTTTGTTCCACGCGCCGGCGGGCCACGGTGCGGTGCATTCGTCCGGCCGGTTTCAATGGTTTGGCGGGACTCGAGTACGATACGACGGCGACGTGCGCGCGCCGGCGTTGGACGTTGAGTTGGCGGGTGTGCGCGTGCGCCCGGTCGCGGTAACGGCGCGCGTAGTGGCGACGGAGAAGGATCTCGACGTGAGCGGCATTCACGCAAAAACGACGGAAGGCGCGTTCACCGGATCGGCGTCGCTGCCCGGCTATGTGGGCTATATTGTCGACGGCAAGGTAGACGGACTGGCGTTGCGC
This sequence comes from Acidobacteriota bacterium, assembly GCA_016185425.1. Lineage (GTDB taxonomy): Bacteria > Acidobacteriota > Terriglobia > Bryobacterales > Bryobacteraceae. The sequence continues at coordinate 161,363 of JACPNQ010000028.1, forward strand.
ACGCTGGTGGAGCGGAGCGGCAACCGGGAATTGGGTTACAGCGCCCTGCTGTCAGGTCCGGTGCGCTTGACGGGGAATTGGACGGGCGGCATGACGCTCGATGCGTCGATGGATCTGGCGCGGGCGGAGGGCGGCGTGCCGCTGGAGGGCCAGGTGACGGTCCACTTTGACAAGGCAGCGAGTACGCTCACTCTGCGCGACTCCTACCTGACCACCCCGGACATGCGTGTGGACGCGGCGGGGACGCTGAAACAGACGCTGCGAGTGAAGTTCTCCGCGACAAAGCTCGACGGCGTCCGTCCGGCCTTGCAGCTTGCGGGCATCACGTCACCGCTTCCTGTGAAATTGGAGAACGGCTCCGTGCTGTTTGAAGGGACGATATCCGGGGAACTGCATGCGCCGCTGATCGCGGGACAGTTGCGCGCGCTGAACGCGAAGTGGGAGGACGTGCGTGTCGACGCGCTCAGCACGACGCTGCTCGCCTCGGCGGACAAGCTGACGCTAACGCGATTCAACGTCACGCAGGATGGCGCGACGGCGTCGGGGAATGCCACGATCGGACTTCAGAATTGGCGCCCGGGTAACACGAGTCCAATCGACATTCGCGCGGACGGGCGCAATCTCAACGCCGGCAACCTTCGCCGGCAGGCCGGATTCGCGCAGCCGGTAGAAGGCGCGATCAACGCCACCGTGCAATTGCAGGGCACGGTGGACGATCCGCGCGGCGAGGTGCGGCTCGATTGGTTCCGGCCGGCCTACGGAGAGGAGCGGCTGGACCGCGTGAAGGCCACGCTGCGCCACAACCAAAACACGCTGGAAATCACCGCGTTCGAAGCAACGCGTGGCACCGCGCGGTTCAGCGGCACGGGCACGTTCACGCATCCGCATGCGGATTGGAAGAACGGCAGTGCGGCCGCTTCGTTCCAGCTCGCCGGAGTGGATCTGCGCGAAATCCCGAAGGTGCAGGCGTTGCGCAAGGGCGTTTCCGGCGCGCTGACGGCAAGCGGCAAGGCGCAGGCGCGCATTGTGAACGGGGAGCCAGAGTTGGCCGGGTTGGACATGGAGAGCGGATTGACCGGAATACGAATCGATGACCGGCCTTACGGGGATCTGGCGCTCGATGCCGAGACACAGAACGGCAAAGACCTGCAATTGACCGTGAAGGGAACACTGCGCGGCGCTCCGGTGACGGCTACGTCGCAATGGCGGCTGGAGGCGGGATATCCCGGCACCGCGCGCGTGGAGTTCGGGGAGTTGCCATTCGCTGTCTTCACCGAGCTGCGGCAGACAAGCCTGGAACAATGGCCCTTCACCGGAGCCTTCAAAGGCAGCGTCGACTTCAGCGGCCCCGCGACGAATATCGACCAATGGAAAGTCGCTGTGAATCTCCAGGAGCTGTACGCGCGCCCGTCGCGCGGGCAGACGCTGCCCGGAAAGGCCACCGCGCAGGATTTTGAGCTGCGGAACGACGGTCCCGTGCGCTTCACTTCGGAAGGCCGCACGGTGACGATCCGCTCCGCCCGATTCGTGGCGAAGGACACGAATCTCTCGGCCTCCGGCACGTTCTCCCTTGCCGAGCGGAGACCGTGGGATCTGAAGGTGGATGGGCAGTTGAACCTCGCCGGATTGCGGTCGTACAGTCAAGACATTGTGGCCAGTGGTGTGGCGACGCTGCAGGCCAACATCCGCGGCGAGTTGGCCAGCCCGCAGGTGTTCGGCGCCCTGGAGCTGAAAAATGCGACGCTCAACGTGGACGGGTTGCCGAACGGGCTGGACAAGGTGAACGGCCGCCTGCTCTTCGACCGGCGCCGGGCGACGATTGAGGACCGCCTGCGCGCTGAATCGGGCGGCGGCGCGCTCGCGCTGGGCGGGTTCATCGACTTTTCCAGCGAAGACACCTTCTACCGTTTGCAGGCCGACGCCTCCGCCGTGCGCATCCGCTATCCCGAAGGTGTCAGCACCGTCGCGGACGCGAACATCACCCTCAGCGGTACCACCGAGCGGAGCCTGCTCGCGGGCACAGTGACCGTTCTGCGGTCCGGGTTCCAGCCGCGTACGGATATCGGCAGCCTGCTCGCGGAGTCGAGCCGTGCCGAAGCCACGCCGAGGGAGGCGAACCGCTTCCTGGCCAATATGCAGGTCGACGTGAAAGTGCGAACCGCGCCGGAGACGCAATTCACCACATCGCTGACGAATGACCTGCAGGCCGAGGCCAACCTCCAACTGCGCGGCACCGGCGCGCGGCCCGTGGCTCTGGGGCGCATCACTATCAGCCAGGGCGACATCAACTTCTTCGGCAACAAGTACAGCATCAAACGCGGTGAGGTGAGTTTCTACAACCCCACCAAGGTGGAGCCGACGCTCGACCTCGACCTCGAAACGCGCGTCCGCGGCGTCGACGTCACCGTCAATTTCACCGGCCCCATCGACAAGCTGAACGTCAGTTACCGGTCCGACCCGCCCCTGCAGCCGAGCGAGATCATCGCGCTGCTCACCGTCGGCCGCTCGCCCACATCCTCCACGGTCGGCAGCAGCCAGAGCGGCGCGCGCGGCTCATTCCTCGAAAGCGGCGCGAATTCGTTGCTCGGCAGCGCCATCTCCGCGCCGATTTCCAGTCAATTGCAGCGATTCTTCGGCGTCAGCCGTATCAAGATCGATCCGACCATCTCCGGCCTGGAAGGCACGCCGCAAGCGCGCGTCACCGTGGAGCAGCAGGTGTCGAAGGACGTCACCATCACCTTCGTCACGAACCTCAACCGCTCCCAGCAACAGGTGGTCCGCTTCGAATGGAATCTCAGCAAAGAGTGGTCGCTGATTATGCTACGCGATGAAAACGGCGCGTTTGGGGTGGATTTCCAGGTGCGAAAGCAGGTGAAATAGAGCATGCGCCTGCGCGCGGAGAACAACCGGCTGAAGATTGAGCACAGCATCCTGGACGGCGTCCGTGGGATGCTGGAGCGGCTGCTGAAGCAACGTGCGGAGATTCGCGCGGTCGTGCCGGGGCGCATCGCCATCGTCCGCGATGCCCGCGGACCAGTGAAGGTGCGCGTCACGGTGCCGGTAACGAACGGGTGGAAGGCGATCGCGCTGAGCGACGGGGCGCGGCAGGAATTGTTCATTAGCACAACGCTTAGCAAGGACGAATTGGAAGCCGCTTTGCGGCGGGCGGCGGCTGACTAACGGTACAATTGAGAGAAGAATCCCACCTTTTCCGCAAGGAGCATCAAATTACATGGCAGTGAAAGTAGCGATCAACGGCTTCGGCCGCATCGGCCGGAACGTTGTGCGCGCGGGTCTCAACAACCCCGAAATCGAGTTCGTTGCATTGAACGACCTCACCGACAACAAGACCCTCGCCCATCTGTTGAAGTACGACTCGACGCTCGGCCAGTTGGACGCCGAGATCTCCCACGACGCCGAATCGATCACCATCAACGGCAAGAAAATCCGCGTTTTTGAAATCAAGGACCCCGCCGCCATCGACTGGTCGGCGTATGGCGCCGACATCGTCGTGGAATCGACGGGCCGGTTCACCGACGCCACCGACGCCTCCAAGCATCTCCGCGGCAGCGTGAAGAAGGTCATCATCTCCGCCCCGGCGAAGGGCGAGGACCTCACGGTCGTTCTCGGTGTGAACGACGGTGCCTACGACGCGGCCAAGCACAAGATCATCTCCAACGCCTCCTGCACCACCAACTGCCTGGGCCCCGTCGCCAAAGTGCTGCATGAAAACTTCGGAATCCTGAAGGGTTCGATGACGACGATCCACAGCTACACCAACGATCAGAACGTCCTCGACTTCCCGCACAAGGACCTCCGCCGCGCCCGCGCCGCCGCGATCAACATGATCCCCACCTCCACCGGCGCCGCGAAGGCCATCGGCCTCGTGCTGCCGCAGTTGAAGGGCAAGCTGGACGGCTACGCCATGCGCGTGCCCACGCCGAACGTTTCCGTTGTCGATTTCGTGTGTGTTACCGAAAAGAACACCAGCACGGAAGAAGTGAACAAGGTCCTGAAGGCCGCCTCCGAAGGCCCGTTGAAGGGCATTCTGGGCTACACCACGGACCCGGTCGTTTCCACCGACATGATGAAGAACTCCAACAGCTCGATTGTCGACGCCGACCTGACAAAGGTTATGGACGGCAACCTGGTGAAGGTCGTGGCCTGGTACGACAATGAATGGGGCTACTCCAGCCGCGTTGTCGATCTCTGCGTCTTCCTCGCGAACAAGGGCCTCTAAAAATCCGGCTCAGTTGACGAATGGGCCGCCTGGCAACGGGCGGCCTATTTCATTGCATGGCGCGCATCGTCCAGCACGCGCTGCGCACGGCTGGGGTTGAACACACCGCAGGAACAGAAGCGCGCCAGATACGTCACGGCCTCCTCCGGCGTGCGCCGCCCCTCTTTCACCCAGTCGATCATCTTCTTCGCCAGCGAATGGCTGATCATCCCGTGGCCGCACATCGTGGAGATCATCATCGTCTGCGTGTTCGGCAGCTTTTCCGTCTTGCCTTCAAAGCCCAGCGAGTAGCCCACGGAGTGGCGCGGAATGCCCACCTCGTGGCAGCACGCTTCGGCATTCTCCACGGATGTCGAAATATTGATGCTCATGCCAAGGTCGGCTTCCTTCACCTTCTTGATGAAATCGATGGCGGCCGCGCGGTTGTCGAATACCGCGGCCACCGTTGTCGGCGCATCGAGGCCGTTCACCACATCCTGAAAATCCGGAGTCATGTCGCGATTCCAGTGGTTGAGCGGGCTCATCTGGTTCGAGGGGCGCAGGCAGCCGCCATGGCGCGCGTCGCCGAGATTCACCGGCTTGAACGGAATCGCCATTTGCAGAAACTGGCGCAGCTTCGGCAGCGCGTCCTTGTCGTTCTTGCCGCGCGAGCAGATCGCGAACACCACGTAATCGTCTTTGAAGGACGCGGCGGGACCGAAACGGTGGAGTGTATTGGTCACTTGGCGGCTCCTGCGGGTTCTTTTTGCGCCGATGAAACGGCGTCGGGATTCGTGATTCGGCCCAGGCCGATATTCGTCTTGGCGCGGTGGAGCTGATAGCCGAGCCGTTCCAGAATCGGCGCGACGATGTGCTCCTCACCGTTCGGATCGCAGCGCACGCCAACGCCGAGCACCACCACCGTGTCGATCTCGCTCTCCACTTCCTTCACCATCCGGATGATCTCTTCCGTCTTATCGATAGTCGTCTTGATTTCCAGAATCGCCGACATTACCTTTTCATTCAGAATGTCCTCGCGGATGCGGCCCGTCTTCTGGTCCGTCATCAGCGTGGTGACCGGATTCTTCTTCTCGAACTCCACGCCGGCGGCGGCGAGTTTCATCGACATCCGTTCAATCTCGTGGAACCGCGCGCCCACGCCGGGCCGCCCGAATTCGATCGTGAAGCCCACCTCGCCTTCCTTCACGCGGCCACTGATGTCGTTCGTCTTCACCTCTTCGGTGCCGCGGCCCTCGATGCCCGTCGATTCGTGCGGAACGCGCGGATCGGAGAAAGCGCGGCGTACCACGCGCGGCCACACGAGTTCGTCCGGCTCGAATGCGTTGGTGGGGCAGACGTCGGGCTCCGGGTCGAACCGCAGCCGCATCATCTGGAACGCCTTGCGCATCGTCCGGACGATGGTGGGATTCAGATGTTCCTTGCTCAGCCCGTTGTAGCAGGCGTAGCACTCCACGCACTCTTCGCGGTCAATCGTGGCGCGCTTGATCGCCGGGTCGATGTAGATCGCGCCCATCGGGCACACATAAGTGCAGTTGCCACACGCGACGCACTTGTCAGGATTGATTTTCATGCGATGTTGCTCCCAGGTTCGGACCGGAACAGGTGACGAGAAGCGTCGATACCAAGATATAAAATTGCACCCACGGTGCAAAAGCCCGCCGCAATGTAGAACGGCACGTTCCAGCCATACGATTTCACGATGTAGCCCAGCGCCACCGTGGAAATGGCGCCGCCAACATTGCCGAAAGTGTTCATGACGGCCGATACGGAGCCCGCGAAATCCCCGCCAATATCCAGCGGAATGGCCCAGGATACGCCTACGGTGACTTCCAGCCCGAAGAAAGCAAGGCAGGTGAACGCAACGCACAGCTCGGGGTTGGCGGTCATCGTTGCGGGCACGATGCATAAGGCGGCTAACGCAAATCCCGCCGCGCCGACGACGCTGCGCGCAAATTTCAAACTGCCCGAACGCCCGGCCCACCAATCGGTGAGCCACCCGCCCAGCAGGTCGCCGAAGACGCCGGCGAGCAGCGGTAGCGATGCGTAAAGGCCCATCTTCTTCAGGTCGTAACCGCGGAACTCCTTCAGATACGTCGGCAGCCAATCGAGATAGATCGACAGACACCAGCCATAGCAGAGGTACATCAGGCTGAGCGTCCACATCGATGAATGGCCAAGAATCGTACCCCACGGGATGTTGCCCGACCGTCCCGGCCGCTTGCCGCCGAGCGACCCCTGAATCAATTCCCGCTCGGCGGCGTTAACCTGCGGGTGTTCTTCCGGTGTGTCGCGATACCAGAAAAACCATAGCAATGCCCACGCTATGCCCATCGACCCGAACACGAGGAACGGCATTCGCCAGCCGTGTTCAAGAACCATCCAGGCCACGATCGGCGGCGTAAACGCGGCTCCCAGCCGCGACCCCGCATGAGTCACTCCCTGCGCCCAGCCGCGCTCCGACGGCAGCATCCACCGCGACAGGCTGCGCGTCGCAATAGGAAACGCGCCGGCCTCTCCAACACCGAACAGGAAACGGCAGATGCCCATCGACACAGCACCCGCCATTGCGGCCGTCAGCGAGGTGAATGCACTCCACCAGATGACGATAATCGTCAACGCGCGCCGCGGTCCAATCCGGTCGCCCAACCATCCGCCGGGAATCTGAAAGAACGAATATCCCCACCGGAACGCGCCCAGTATCAGCCCCATCGTCTCCAGGCTGAACCCGAACTCCTCACGGATCTTCGGCGCGGCCGAGGAGATCACGACACGGTCCATGTACGTGATCATGTAGGCCGCAACCGTGAGCCACAGGACCAGGTGCCTGACGCGGGTCGGACGCTGTTGCATCCAGAGAGTCTATTACTAACGGGTACGTTCGTGCAGATACGCGCAATCGATCAGCCGGCTGTTGCCTGTGCCGTCGTTTACCGCGAATTTCCGCGACACGAATCCCGTGTTGCGGAACTGGCCGTTCCACAGCGAACCGCCAGCGAAGGCGCCGTCCTTACGTAGCGCGTAGAAGTTGATGTCGAACTTCGCCAAACGCTTCAGGTCGTTGTCGTAGTTCCTCGCCACACGTTTCAACGCATCCATCACCGCCGCTTGCGGCGTCATACCGTGCCGCATGTTCTCGACGATCGTGTGCGCTCCCGCAACGCGGATGTTCTCCTCGCCGCGGCCCGTTGAACCGGCGCCGCCCACTTCCTGATCGACGTACAAGCCCGCGCCGATGACCGGCGAATCGCCAACGCGCCCGGGGATCTTCCATGCCAGGCCGCTCGTCGTCGTGCAGCCGCTCATCTCGCCCTTCTCGTTCAGCGCCAGGCAATTAATGGTGCCCGTGGGCGGATGCAGCGCCATCTCATGCGCCCATGCCAGGGTCTTTTCATCGGCCTCCGGAAACAGCTTCAGTAGCGCGCCCGGCGATTTGCCGGGAGGCGCATCGACGCCGTCGGACCAGTTACTGTGCCCGTTCGGATCCACCAGCTTCCGCTTCCAAACCAGATAAGCCAGCCGCGATTTCTCCGTCAGCAGATTCTCTTCCGGATAGCCCATCGCCTTGGCGAATCGCAGGGCGCCTTCACCAACAAGCATCACGTGGTCCGTCTCCTCCATCACCAGTTTGGCGATCTTCGACGGCGTCTTGATCCCGCGTATCGACGCGACGCTGCCCGCCCGCCGCGTCGGCCCGTGCATCACCGCTGCGTCGAGCTCCACAACGCCCTCCTCATTCGGCAACCCGCCGTAGCCCACCGAATTATCGTTCGGATCGAGCTCCACCACGTTCACGCCGGCGATCACGGCGTCGAGCGTATCCTTGCCCGCCCGCAGCCAGCTCATCGCGATGTTGCAGCACTCAAGTCCGTTCGAGCTCGAGATCACGATGTTCTTCGGCGTGCCCGACGTCTGCGCCTGGGCTGCCGCTGGCAGCGCCGCGGCCCCTTTCATCCAACTCCGCCGGCTCCACATGGTAGATCCTCCTGAAGCGATAGACTGAACAGCATGACGAGGGGAGCTCCACTCATCGCCGCGTTTCTGCTGATTGCCACATTGTTGTATCCGCAGGGGAAGAAAAGCAAGAAAGTAAAAGGGCTGGAGGCGACGATCGAGAAAATCGAGGTCCGGCGCGATGGCGATGTGGTGCTGCTCGACGGTACCGTGAAGAACACCGGCATGAAGCCGATTCACGGAATGACCCTTCACTTTGAATTCTTCGCCCCGAACAAAGAGTCGTTGACGATACAAAACGGGCCTATCGAATCGGCCTTTCTGGAGCCGGGCGCCGAAGCCGAATTCCGTTTACAAGTGAAATATCCAACGCGTGCCGTGGAGCTGAAAATTGAGGCGCGCGACAAAGACCAGCGTGATTTGGAGCTGGAAAAGAACGGCCCTTACCGAATCGAGTAATCGGCATGGAGCCACTTTTCCCTTGGTGGGGAGAACCACTTGTTCCGCCCGGCTTGCGAATTTGACAGAGTTAGTAGATGGGAGACAAGCCCTTTCCGGTCTCCGATCTGCTCTTGCAGTTCGACCCGTCATCCGAGCTGCCCATATACCTGCAGCTCTACGAACAGCTCCGCGCGGCTATCGTGAACGACTGCCGCATACCCCGTTGCGCGAAGTTACCCTCTACGCGCTCGCTCTCAGAAACCCTTCGCATCAGCCGCAACACGGTTATCGCCGCGTTTGAGCAGTTGCTGGCGGAAGGATACCTGGAAGGCCGCATCGGTTCGGGCACTTACGTGGCCCACGCCCTGCCCGAATCGTGCCTCGGCGCACGCCCGCAAGCATCGGCGCCCGGCTACGGACGCCCGCCCGCCCGCATCTCCGCGCGCGGCCGCCGCATGAAGCAGATGATGCCCTCCACCAACATCACGCACGTTGTCCCGGCGCCATCGAAGCCCAGGGCTTTCCGCCTGCACGCACCCTCGTTTGAGGCATTCCCTTACGATGCCTGGCGCAAAATGTCGCTGCGCACGTGGGAACGCATCCGTCCGGAGATGCTTGGCTACGGCTGCCCCGCCGGATGGCAGCCTCTGCGCGAAGCCGTGGCGCACTACCTGCGCGCCGCGCGCGCCGTGCGCTGCGATTGGCAGCAGGTGATCATTACCAGCGGCGCCAAGCAGGCCATGCACCTCGTCGCGCAATCGATGACGGATCCTGGTGATCCTGTCTTCATCGAAAACCCCAGTTACAGCGGCATTCGCATCGCTTTCACGCTCTCCGGCGCCGAGATGCTGCCTGTGCCTGTGGATCACGAAGGGCTCGACATCGCCGCTGCGGAACAGATGTGCCCCGAAGGACGCCTGGTCTATGTCACGCCGTCGCACCAGTATCCTTTGGGCGCGACGATGTCGCTCAACCGCCGCCTGGCGTTGCTCGACTGGGCCCGGCGTCGCGACGGTTTCATCATCGAAGACGACTACGACAGCGAGTTCCGTTATCGCGGTCATCCGGTAGCCTCCTTGCAGGGGCTCGATCGCGAGGATCGCGTCCTCTACATCGGCACGTTCAGCAAAGTGCTAATGCCTTCGTTACGGCTCGGCTACATGGTCGTGCCGCCGGATCTTGTCGACACATTCATCGCCGCGCGGGCGCATTATGACTGGAGCTCGCCGATTATTGAGCAGGCAACGCTCGCCGAGTTCATGAGCGAAGGCCATTTCGCGCGCTTCATCCGCCGCAACCGCGCGCTATACGCGGAGCGTCAGGAGATCCTGCTCGACGCGGGCAAACGGCACTTGCGCGGCTTGGTGGATCTGCAGCCGAAGGACTGCGGCATGCATCTGCTGGGCTGGCTGCCGAAAGGCTTCGACGATCGCGACTGCGCGGCGCTATTGTATGAAAACGGCGTGGAAGCCCTCGCGCTCTCGCAGTTCGCGAGCGCGCCGTCGGACCCCGGCGGATTACTCCTCGGTTACGCGCCATTTGATGCGCGAACCATTGAGGCGGGTGCGGAAAAAATGGCTGCCGTGCTCGAGCGGCAAGTGGCTCTCTATCGCTGACGGGCAGTGGCTCTAGGCCATCGGCGGCTTATGCCGCACACTGGCTCATGACAATCTGGCCCTTGTTGTTGTCGGTGTCAATCTGCGATCCGGCGCCCGCCATGGAAGGCAAACGGTTCTTCGATCAGGGAAAGTTTGCCGAGGCGGAAGCGCAGTTTCGACGTGCAGTCAATCAATCCTGTGGTGCCGTCCAGCGGCTGGCGGATCGCATTAACCTGGCCGCAACTCTCCGTGAACGCAATGCGCTCGCGGAGGCGAAAGAAGTGTTAAAAAACGTGGCGGACCTGAATGAGTTGCCTGTCGACTCGCGGATCGCTTATTGGAATTGTTTTGCGCTTATCGAGGAGCAACTGGGCTATTCGGCGCAAGCGGAGTCCGCTTATCGGAAGGCCCTGGCGCTTATCAACGGCGATACACCGCGGCGTTTAACCCTGCAGGTGTGGACCAACTTCGCGCGTCAGCGCATGCGCCAGGGCCGCATTGACGAAGCGGAACGGGCCATGCAACAGGCGCGCGAACAGCCGGGCTGGCAGCACGATCGCCCTCTCGCGTTCGACCTGAACCTCGCCGAGCTGCGCCGCATGCAGGGACGTACCCGCGAAGCCGAGCAGACGCTGCGCACCTTGCTGCGCGAGAACAGGCAAATGCCCACGCAAATGCGCGGAGCGGTAGCCAATAACCTGGCCTCGCTCGCGGCCGCGAGAGGATCCAATCGCGAAGCCGAATCGCTCTGGCGCGACGCGCTGCGTGAGTTGCGCGAGGCCTACGGACCCAGCCACCCGATCGTCGCCAAGAGTCTGAATAATCTCGCCGCGCACTATGTCTCCCGCAAGCGCTTCGCGGAGGCGGAACCGCTTTACAGGGAGGCGATTGCCATGCAGGAGGATCCGATTCTGCTCAACAATCTCGCCACTCTCCTCCATCGGCGGGGACGGCTATCGGAGGCCGAAGCGCTCTACCGGCGCGCTGTCTCTGTCTTTGAGCTTCGCCCCCGCCCGGACCGCGAGGCGCTGCAGCTTCATGGCAATCTCGCCGCGCTTCTCGCCGAAACCGCCCGCGTGGAAGACGCATTGACGGAGTTCCAAGCCGTCCTTCAACTCCTGCCTCTCGCCGTGCCGGCCGATGAACCCGCCGTCGCGCGATATCTGGAAACCTACGAAATCATCCTCCGCAAACGCAGCGATTCCGTCGAAGCCGAACGTGTCGCGGCAATCGCAATGCGTTACCGCGTCCGCTCCGCTCTGCGCGCGGAGAACTAACGCCGGATCGCAAACAGGTGGCGGGCGCCGCGAATGAACAGCGTCCCGCCGGAGATGGCCGGAGTCGCCATCACCGTCTCGCCCATCGTGTTCACCGCCACCTGCTCATACTTCGCGCCCGGTTTGAAGACATATACTTCCCCGTCTTCATTCGGCGCGTAAACAATTCCGTCCGCTGCAACCATTGACGCACTGGCCGGCGTCCCCACGCCAAGCCGCTGCTGATAAATCGTCGCGCCACTGTTCGCATCGTACGCCGCCAGGATTCCCCCGCGCGTCGAGTATGTGAACAACTGGCCGCCGGCAATCACCGGCGTCGAAAGATAAGGCGCTTCCTCTCGCATCCAGGCCAGCGCCTCTTTCGATCCGGTGATGTCTCCACTTGCCCCAGGCCGTATTGCGTAGGAACGCCGTATATTCCTCGAATACCCGCTAAACACGTAGATCAAACCGTTGTGCGCAAACGGCGTGGGCACGGAGATCATCGAGGTACCTTTCAACCGCCACAGCTCGCGGCCCGTCTCCGCATCGTAACCGCAGACGTGCTCCACACCGTTCGCCACAATCTCGGTGCGCTTCGCCCCCTCGATGACAGTCGGCGTCGACCACGACGGCTTCGAATCCCGCGGCGTGCGCCACAACTCCTTCCCCGTCGCAGCGTCGAGCGCCGCCAGGTACGAGCCCGTGTGCATGTCCACTTGCAGCAGCACCTTCCCCTGCCACAACACCGGCGATGCCGCCGATCCCCACTGGTAGTCCGGCAAATCGAACGCGCCCTGATCCATCGCGCCCATGTCTTTCTTCCAGAGCAGCTTGCCTTTCAAGTCGAAACAGTACAGCCCCTCCGACCCGAAAAACGCAACCAGATACTTTCCATCCGTCGCCGGCGTCGGCGATGCGTACGAGTTGTGCGGGTGCCGCAGCACGCGCGGCTTCGACTTCGCTGCCGCCACATTCCACAGAATCTTCCCGGACTTCCTGTCCACCGCAATCACGCGGAACTCTTGCTCCGCCTCATCCTGCCGGCGGTCAAGCTCGCCCTTCAGCGTTGCCTCGAAGATCATGTTCGGATTGCCGCTGATCGCCGTTGTCAGAAATATCTGCGAGGCCCACACAATCGGGCTCGACAACCCCAGTCCCGGTATCTCGGTCTTCCACGCGATGTTCGTGCCCTTGGCCACGTCCCACGCAACGGGCAGATTCTGCTTCTCCGCAATCCCTCGCGCCCCGGGCCCCCGGAACGACGGCCAATTCTGCGCATGCAGCGTCAGCGCGGCCAGCAGCAAATACCTCATAACGGAATATTCCCATGTTTTTTGCGCGGCGTTGTGTCCACTTTGTTCTCCAGCATCCGCAGCGCGCGAATCACCCGCCGCCGTGTCTGCCGCGGCTCAATCACATCGTCGACAAACCCGCGCTCCGCCGCGATGAACGGATTCGCGAACCGCTCCCTGTACTCCGCGATCTTCTCCGCGCGCGCCGTCTCATCGGCCACCTCGCGCCGGTACAGGATGTTCACCGCGCCCTCCGCGCCCATCACTGCGATCTCCGCCGTCGGCCACGCGAAGTTCACATCGGTGCGCAGATGTTTCGAACCCATCACGCAGTACGCGCCGCCGTAAGCCTTGCGTGTAATCACCGTCACTTTCGGCACCGTTGCTTCGGCATATGCGTACAGCAGCTTCGCGCCGTGCTTGATAATCCCGCCCCACTCCTGCTTCGTTCCCGGCAGAAAACCCGGCACATCCTCAAACGTCAGAATCGGAATGCCGAACGCGTCGCAGAACCGCACAAACCGCGCACCCTTCAGCGACGAATCGATATCCAGGCATCCCGCCAGCACGGCCGGGTTATTCCCGATCACACCGATCGCGCGCCCGTCCATCCGTGCAAACCCCACCACCAGGTTCTGCGCATAGTGCTCGTGAACTTCCAAAAACTCGCCGTCGTCCACAACGCGCCGGATCACGTCCTTCATCTCGTACGGCATGTTGGACTCGGGCGGAACCAGTGTATCCAGCGACGCATCCTCCCGTTCCGCCGGGTCGCCGCAAACCACCGGAGGAACGCCGTCGGCATTGTTCTGCGGCAGGAATCGCAGCAGTTCCCGGATGCCCGCGCAGCAGTCGGCATCGTCATGCGCCAGGAAATGCGCCACGCCGCTCGTCGCGTTGTGCGTCATCGCGCCGCCCAGCTCCTCTTTCGATACATCCTCATGCGTCACCGTCTTGATCACATCCGGTCCCGTAACGAACATGTAGCTCGTCTTGTCCACCATGAACACGAAATCGGTGATTGCAGGCGAATACACCGCGCCGCCCGCGCACGGCCCCATAATCGCCGAAATCTGCGGCACCACGCCGGACGCCAGCGTGTTGCGCAGAAAAATATCCGTGTACCCCGCCAGCGATAACACACCCTCCTGAATGCGCGCGCCGCCGCTGTCGTTCAACCCAATCATCGGCGCGCCGTTCTTCAACGCCATGTCCATCAGCAGGCAGATCTTCTGCGCGTTGCTCTCCGACAACGACCCCCCGAACACCGTGAAATCCTGCGCAAACACATACACCAGCCGTCCATGCACCGTGCCGTAGCCCGTCACAAATCCATCGCCGTCAATCGTCTGCGACTCCATTCCGAAGTCGCGGCAGCGGTGCCGCACCAGCTTGCCCGTCTCCTCGAACGATCCCTCATCCAGCAACAGGTCGATGCGCTCTCGCGCCGAAAGCTTCCCCTCGCGATGCTGCCGTTCGCGGCGCTCGGGTCCGCCGCCGGCCTCCGCGGAGGCGTGGCGCCGCCGCACTTCGTCCAGTGTCGACATACAAACCCGAGAGTATCAGGCCCGAAAGCTTCGGGCGCGCCGCTTAGCGAACGTAGTAGCCTTTGCGAAAACGTAGCGTCGCCTTCGGGTACTTCACTTTGGCCATCTGCGTCAACTCCACGCGAATCTCCCGGAACGTGCCCGGTTCCCCTCCCGGTGAACCGTAGTGCATGCTGTAGCGCGATCGGATCCGCTCCATAATCTCTTCAAAGGCCAAACCTGTCTTATCCGACTTAAGGGCGTCCCCGCCGGTTTCCTCTGTAATGCCGAAGACATTCGCAAGGGAGAAATCCGGGTTGCGAAAGCGGCTCTCCCTATCGGACTTCTTGCTCTTCCCCACCACGATCGCGTTGCACACAATGTTCGCATCGTGCAATGAGCGGATCACGGCCTCATCGGGCATCTTGTAATTAACGCCCATGTTGTCGGTAAGAATCAGAATCGCCCGCCGGCCGGTCGGCGGCGCCTTTTCGTTGAAGTACTTCGCCGCGTCGGAAAGCGCGTTATTGATCTGTGTTCCGCTGCCAAGATCCTTTTCGAGAATCGCCAGGCGCAGGTCTTCCGAGATCTTCGAATGCTCCGTCGTGAAGTCGGTGATGATCTTCGAATCGCGGGCGAACACCATGATTCCTACCTGATCGCCAAACCGTAAGCTTCGCAGCGCGGATCGGCTCGCCGAGGCCATCTGCTCCAGGAAGTGCGTCATGCTGCCGCTCACATCCAGCACCAGGAGCATCGACACGGGCTCCCGCTCCTGTTCGAAGTAAGTGATGGCTTGTAGCGCGTTGTTATCGTAAAGTTGAAAGTCGGCTTTCGAAAGTCCGGCAACCGCTCGCGTCCCATCGTAGACTTGGGCATCGACTCGGACATTCGCCACGCCTGTTCTAAACGTCGCCGGCTCCGCCGGCTGCTCCTGGCCTTGCGCGATCGTCATGATCGCGGCGGCACCAAACAAAAGCGCCTTCATGTCTTCTATTATCGTCGGTACCGCGGGACACATAGATCACGGCAAGACAACCCTCGTCCATGCGCTCACCGGAATCGACACCGATCGCCTTGCCGAAGAGAAGCGCCGCGGCATCTCCATTGAGCTTGGTTTCGCTCACCTCGATCTCGGCGGCGGCTCGCAAGCCGGCTTCGTCGATGTCCCCGGCCACGAGCGTTTCGTGAAAACGATGGTCGCCGGCGCCACCGGGATCGACCTCGTTCTCCTCGTCATCTCCGCCGACGAATCCATCAAGCCGCAAACCCGCGAGCACTTCGACATTTGCCGCCTTCTAGGCGTTCACCAGGGCATCGTCGTCATCACCAAGTCCGACGCCGTCGAGCCAGACCTCGTCGAGCTCGTCAAGCTGGAAGCCGAAGAGTTCGTCGCCGGCTCCTTCCTGCAGGGCGCGCCTATCCTCGCCGTCAGCGCGAAGACTGGCGCCGGTCTCGACGAGTTGAAACAGACCATCCGCCGGCTAGCCGATGCCGCTCCCGCCCGTGCCTCCCGCCAAATCCTCCGCCTGCCCATCGATCGCGCCTTCGCCATGAAGGGCTTCGGCGCCGTCGTCACCGGCACGTTGACAGCCGGGACCATTCAGCCGGAACAGGAAGTGGAGGTGCAACCCATCCAGCGGCGCCTCCGTGTGCGTGGTGTTCAGGTCCACGGACGCGCGGCCAAGTCCGCGCATGCCGGCCAGCGCACCGCCGTCAACCTCGCAGGCATCGACCACACCGATCTCGCCCGCGGCATGGTGCTCACAACTCCCGGCGCGCTCCGCCCCGTCGCCGTTATCGATTGCCGCATCACACTCCTCCCCGGCGTGAAACCCGTCCACACGCGCACGCCCGTTCACTTCCACGCGGGCACCGCCGAAGTGCCCGGTGCCATGCGTCCTCTCGGTGACGGTCTCTTCCGCGTTCGCCTCCGCGAACCCCTGCTCCTCCTGCCCGGCGATCGCTTTATCATTCGCAAATTCTCGCCCGTCGTCACCATCGGCGGCGGCGAAGTCGTCGAAATCGATCCTCCGCGCAAGTCCCGCGCCGCGCGCCTCGCCCCTCTGTCCATCCCGGATCGCGCCTCAGTTTTGGTGAAGGATGCCGCGCACGGCATCGCAAAGACCGAGTTGCTCTGGCGCCTCGGTGAGCCCGTCACCGCGGGCACTGTTGTCGGCGACTGGTGTGTCGACCCTACCTGGCTCGATACGAATCAGTTCGAGCTCGAAAAAACGCTCGCCGCTTATCACAACGCGAATCCTCTCCTCCCCGGAATGCCGCGCGAGGAGTTGCGCACGAAGGTCATCCCCAACGCGCCCCCCGCATTGTTTGACGCCTTGCTCATGCGCGGCCCCAGGATCGCCGCGCAAGGCGACACCGTTCGCCTCGCCACCCACCGCGTCCAGCTTCAGCAGGACGAGCGGGAAGCGCGAAACAAGATCGAAGAGGCGTTCAGGAACGGCGGCCTCGCGGTCCCCGCGCAGCGTGAAGTGCTCGCCGCTTCCGGTGTCGACGCCACTCGCTCCGCTATCCTCCTCAACACCCTGCTTAAAGAGCGTAAACTCGTGCGCGTTTCGGCTGATCTCGTGTTCCACCACGCTGCCATCGATCATCTAAAGGCAATGCTCGCCGCGCGCAAAGGCACGAAATTCGGCGTCTCCGAATTCAAAGAATGGACCGGCTGCTCCCGCAAATTTGCTATCCCGCTGCTGGAGTTCCTGGATCGCGAACGGCTCACGCGCCGCGACGGCGATCATCGGGTCGTAGTGTAGGATGCGCTTCATGAATGGAAGCGCGGCCATGTTGGCCGGTCTCGCACTCGGTCTGGCCCTCGGTCTCTTTCTGCCGGCCGCCGCGCCGTTCGTGGAACCCGCGGGTCTGCTTTGGTTCAACGCCGTGCGCATGACTGTCATTCCCATCGTCATGGCGCAGCTCATCCTCGGCGTCAATACCCGCGTCGACGCTCGCGATCTCGGCAGCCTCGGATGGAAAGCCTTCGCCTGGTTCATCGTGCTGCTCGCGTCCACAGCCACCTTCGCCGCTGCCGTCACATATCCGTTCCTTCGCTGGATGCCCGCCGTTCCACCTTCCGCGGCGGCCGCTCCCGCGCCAATTCCGGGCTTCGGCGAGTGGATCGCAAATCTGCTACCGGGCAATGTCCTGCAGGCCGCTGCCGAAGGCAGGTTGCTCGCGCTTATCTTCTTCGCTCTCCTCTTCGGAGCCGCCGTGCGCCAGTGCTCCCAGGACCGCAAGCAGGCGCTCCTTCTCGTCGTCGCCGCTGTCAGCGATGCGATGTTGACCATCGTTGGCTGGGTGATGCGTGTCGCTCCGTATGGTGTCGCTGCGCTTGCCGTCGGCGTCGCCGCAAAACTTGGTTCTTCCGTGGCCGGCGCGTTTGGTTATTACGTTCTCCTCTTCTGCGGTATCCAGGTCGCGATTACGTTAGCGCTATACCTGCTCGTCTTCGCGCGTTCCCGCGTCGATATCCGCAAATGGACCACCGCCGTCGCCCCTATTCAAACTCTCGCGTTCAGCTCCCGCTCCTCCCTGGCCGCGCTACCCGCTATGGTCGCGGCCGCGGAACAGCGCCTCGGTCTCACCATCGCCATCACAGGCTTCGTCCTCCCTCTCGCCGCCGCATGCTTTCGCTACTCCACGCCCGTCGCTCACGTCGCCGGTGCGCTCTTCGTCGCCCATCTCTATTCCATTGAGCTCTCCACCGTGCAGATAGTGCTGATGCTGGTCACGACGGTCTTCCTTAGTCTCAGCTCACCGGGCATCCCTAGCGGCGGGCTCCTCGTCGCGCTCCCTCTCTTTCACCAGCTCGGCCTCCCGCCCGAAGGCCTCGGCCTCCTCATCGCCGTCGACGCCATCCCCGACATGTTCAAGACCATGGCCAACGTCACTGCCCACATGGCCGTCGCGACGATCCTCGCGTTGCCTCGATATACAATCGGCAGATGAGCACCCTCGAACGCGCGATCTCCTTGGCCGCGCTCGCGCATGAAGGTCAGGTGGATAAGGCGGGCGCGCCCTATATTCTGCACGTCCTCCGCGTCATGTTGCGCGTCGGCACGCCGGAGGAGCGCATGGTCGCCGTCATGCACGACATGGTGGAGGACTGCGGCTGGACGCCCGAAAAGCTCCGCGCCGAAGGCTTCTCCGAAGCGGTCGTCAATGGCGTCGATGCCGTCACGCGGCGCGAATCCGAAACCTACGAAGAGTTCGTTCTCCGCGCCAAAGCCAACTCCATCGGCCGTGCCGTCAAAATGGCCGACCTCCTCGATAACGCCGACACCTCCCGCCTCCCTGCGATCACGGAGCGCGACAAAGTCCGCCTCGACAAATACCGCCGCGCTATCGAAGTGCTGCAAAGTTAAGCGTTCTTGACTTTGCAAACCTTAACCAACTGCGGCTGACCGAACCGCGTCTGCCGGTTCATGACCGTTCTCGCGTTCATCGCCGCGCTTCTGCTCTCCCAGGTCCTTCGCGCCGACGTCAATGGCGCCGACCCCCGCCTCACTGGCGCGCCCGGCGATCAGGTCTGCACGCAGTGCCACTTGGGCGCGGCCGTTAACGCCGGCGCCGGCAGCGTAAAGATCTCCCTCCCTGGTGGCGCCACTTATGTGCCCGGCGTCAAGCAGCGCATCACCGTCACCGTCGCCGACCCCGCCCAGCGCCGCTGGGGCTTCGAACTCACCGCGCGCCTCAACAGTAACCTCTCCGGCGGCCAGGCCGGTAGTTTCGCGGCGGCGGACTCCAACGCACAAATCATCTGTGCCACCGGCCGCGCCGCGCCCTGTTCCAGCGCCGCCGTCCTCCAATTCGCCACACACACGCTCTCCGGCACGCGCGCGGGCACCACCGGTTCCGTCGACTTCCTCATCGATTGGACACCTCCGGCCACTGACGCCGGCAAAATCACTCTCTACGCCGCCGGCAACGCCGCCAACGGCAACAACGCCAACTCCGGCGACAACATCTACACAACCAATCTGGAAGTAACCCCCGCCGTCACCACCAACACGCCCGCCATTAGCAGCGGAGGCGTCGTCAACGCGGCCAGCTACCAACCCGCAATCTCCGCCAGTTCCTGGGTCACCATTGCCGGCACGAACCTCTCCGCATCCACGCGAAGCTGGACAGCGGAAGAGCTCGCCGGCGGCACGCTGCCTACGTCGCTCGATGGTGTCAGTGTGACCATCAATAACAAGCCGGCTTATGTCCAATACATCAGCCCAACGCAGATCAACGTCGTCGCGCCGGCGGACGACTCCATCGGCCCCGTCGAAGTGCGCGTCACCTCCAACGGCCAGACCGGCGCCGCCGCCACCGCCACCATCGGGAAGGTCGCACCGTCGTTCTTCACATTCGACGGTAAGTACCTCGCCGCCACGCATGCCGATAACACCTGGCTTGGCAGGACCGGCCTCTTCGCTTCCGCGCCCAGCTCCACGACTCCTGCCAAACCCGGCGAGACCATCGTCCTGTATGCCAACGGCCTCGGCGCGACCGACACCACCGTCGCCGCCAACAAACTCACCGATGCCATTGCCCGCGTCGTCGACAACGTCACCGTCACTATCGGCGGCCAGCCCGCCACAGTCGCCTTTGCCGGCCTGGTCCCGCCCTTCGCCCGAACCTATCAGGTCAACGTACAAGTGCCTGCCAGCCTCGCCGGTGGAGACCACGCCGTTGTCATCCAAACCGGCGGAGCGTCCTCACCGGTAACCGCAAGCTGCTGCTACATCACTGTCCAGCAATAATGGAGGAATGCCCGGACGGCTCTGCCTCCTCGTCGCACTCGCGGCCCACGCGCAGCAGCTCCCGCTCGGCCGGATCGTCGAAGAAGTCGTCTGCGCGACAGACCAGTCACAGCGCTACGCACTCTACCTTCCCTCCACCTACACCCAGGACCGCGCCTGGCCGGTCATCCTCGCTTTTGATCCCGGCGGCCGCGGACGCCGCCCCGTCGAGCAATACCAGGCCGCCGCCGAAAAGTTCGGCTACATCGTCGCCGGTTCCAACGTCTCGCGCAATGGCTCCTGGCAAGTCAGCATGAACGCCGCGCAGGCCATGGGCGGCGATGTGACCGGGCGATTCCACATCGACGAAAAACGCATCTACACCGCCGGCATGTCCGGCGGTGCGCGCGTGGCAATGGGCATCGCGCTCGGCGCCAACTCCGTCGTCGCCGGCGTCATTGCATCCAGCGCCGGCTACCCCGATTCCAGTCCGCGCAAGACGCTTCCATTCGTCCTCTTCAGCACCGCCGGCAACGAAGATTTCAATTGGCTGGAGATGCGCTCGCTCGATCATGCGCTCACCTCGCCTCACCGTCTCGCCGTCTTCCAGGGCGGCCATGTCTGGCTCCCCAGGGATCTCGCTATCGACGCCGTCGAATGGCTCGATATCCAGGCCATGAAATCCGATCGCATTCCGCGCGACAACGCTCGCCTCGAACAAATCTTCGCCGCGCGCAAAGCAAAAGCCGAAAGCACCGCGGATCCTTATCAACGTTGCGAGGCTCTCGGCGCGCTAGCCGCCGATTTCAAAGGCCTGCGCGATGTTCCGCGGGATGCCTGCCATCAGGAGAAAGCCGTCAAGGAGGCGCGGAAGAAGGAACAGGCCGAAGAGGACCGCGAGCGCCGCATGATCGGCGGCATCCTCGCCCTTGAGCAGCAGCTCAACACCGCCGGGCAGCGCTCCGAAGCCTTCGCCCGCCTTACCGATCAATGGAAGCGCATGGCCGCATCCACCAACGCCGGGACCGATTCCGCCGATCGCCGCATCGCCCGCCGTGTAAGCCGCGGCCTCGCCATGGGTGCCGCCGATCGCATCAAAGACGCCGAATATCGAAAGGTCATCGCCGCATACGGTCCCGCGCGAACCGGTCCCCGCTAACATGTCCGCACCAGCACGCTTCGGCCTCGCCTTCGGCAGCCTCGTCTTCATTCGCGCGCTCCTCGACGGTCTCTCGGCGGGCATCGCCGGAACCATCGTCATGTTCCTCTTCTTCGCCGGCGTTTCCGGGGTCGCCTATCTCGGCGCGTCTGCTCTGCTAAAACGCCGGCCCATTCTCACCGCCATCCTCACCGCCCTCGCCCTCCTCCTCCTCATCACGCTTCCCACGCTCCGCTCCGTCTCTCTCACCACTCTCATCTCCGCCCGCGTCGGCGTACGCATCTTCTTCGCGTGGCTCTACGTCAGCGTAGTCTTCGCCGGGTTGAGTAGGATGGCCGGAATGAAATCCCGGATGCCCTTCGCCCTCCTGCTTGCCTCGTTTGCGGTCAACGCGCAAATGGCCGGCGACTTCGCCCCGCCGCGCGCCAACTGCTGTCTGCAAGGCGCAGCCCAAGCCCTCGCCCGCCAGTTGCAGGATTGGAACCAACTCGCCCGCTATCACGCCGATAACAAGCGCCTCCTCGCCGATCCCGTCCCGCAAAACCGCGTCGTCTTCCTCGGCGATTCCATCACCGGTGCCTGGAAACTCGCCCAATCCTTTCCCGGTAAACCTTACGTCAATCGCGGCATCGGCGGCCAGACCACGCCGCAAATGCTGGTCCGCATGTTCCCCGGCGTCATCGGCCTCAACCCCGCCGCCATGATCCTCCTCGCGGGCACCAACGACATCGCGCGCAACACCGGCCCCATGACGCAGACCATGACCGTCCAAAACATCCAGGCGATTACCGAGCTCGCCCAGCATCACGGCATCAAGGTAATTCTCTGCTCCGTCCTGCCGGTTAGCGACTACACCGCCCGTCCGCAAACCGCGCGCCGCCCCCAGCCGATCTCCTGAAGCTCAACGCATGGCTTAAGGAGTACGCTGCCAAAACCGGCGCCATCTATGCGGACTACTTCTCCGCCTTCGTCGATGAAAAGGGCTGGCTGAAGGACGGTTATTCCGGCGATGGGCTCCACCCGAACGCAAAGGGATACGAACTCACGGCGCCGGTCGCCGAAGCCGCCATCCCCAAAAGCGCTGACCCGCTAAACTCTACGCGTGCGCTGGCGTCGCCACCAACTGCGACTTCGCGTGCGCGCAGATCCGTCGCATAGTGTCTAGCACCTCTTCGTCGTCCAGTTCCTGTTTGTGCCCGTCGGTCGGACGCGCCGCAAGAATCAGATCGTTGATCCCGATCATCCCCACAAGTTCATCGTGATCGTTCAACACCGGCAAACGCCGCACTTTCGATTCACCCATCAAGTGCAGCGCCGCGTGAATATCGTCGTTCTCCCGGCAATAGGCCACTGGCGCGGACGCCACTTCCGATACCGCAAGGTTCCGTGCCGCCACGTCCCTCGTCCCGAGAGCGATCGCCACGTCGCGATCCGTGATCATTCCCAGCACGTGCCCCTCCGCCACTACCGGCAAGGACCCGCAATCGTTCGCCCACATCAATTCAGCCACCGCCGCCAGATTCGTATCCGGCGAGCAACACCGTGGCGTCCTCGTCATGAGGTCTCCCACTAGGATTTGCATATAACTGTCTCCTGCTGTTCCCACGTAAACTACCTGCCGTGTTTGCCGCCCGCGTACCGGTATACGGCCGCAAGGGCGCCATCGTCCGGCATCTGTTCCGGCTCAATCAGCCAGACCACTCCCCGATGCCGCAGCACTTCCACCGCTGCCGCGTTCACACCATCCACAACGTTTTTCCCGCGCGGAAGGAACAAATGGTGGACTTTTCCTGCCCTCGCCGCTGCCAGGATCTCACTCTCTTTCACGCTCCGCCGTGTTTTTCCGGCTTTCGCCAGCTCTCCGAGCGCCTGCTTTCGCGCCGGACTGTTCCAGCGTTCCACAACCTCTCCTCCGGACTTCGCCAGTTCCACGCTGGTGGCGCCGCCATCCGGGCTCATCTGTACCGTCTCCTCCACCAGGTCGCCGTACCCGGAAATCGCGGCATATGCCGACGTCTCCGAGTCCACGCCGGCCAGCACCAGCGGCAACCCGTACTGCCGGTACACCGGCTGCAAACCCTTATCGATCTCCTTCATGAACTCGCGCCGGAACTGCCCGCCCTTCTCTTTCTCGCGCGGATCGTACGAGCCGAACCTCACGCCATACGCGTGGTTCTCGCCCCGGTCCGAACCGCGGTCGTTCCTCGAAAACTCCATGGCGCTCTCCGGCACGCCATACGGAATCGGAAGCGTTTCCACCTCTCCGTCATGGCAATGCAGCAGCCGGATATGTTTCTCCGCCAGCGCTAGTAGCAGGAACACCTTCGGCGAATCGAGATGCGCCAAAACCGGTGTCACAACAAAGCGCTCCTCAATGTGCCACGCCGGTTCCACCATCCCCCGAATGGAAAAACAATAGAGGCTATCCGGCGAACGGAACAGGCAGAAGGAGTCCCGGTGTCCGGCATTCATGGCCGGCAAGTCGCAGAGCTCTTGTAACGCATCCATCATCGCCGCCGGCATCCCCTGGCGTGCCAGGGTTTCGGTCATCTGCGGTAGCATTCCGCGCAGAATATCGCCCGAGGCCCGCGACCCCGACCCCGCCGCGTGAGGCCCCAAAAACACCGATGCGCAAGGGCCCTCCGTTCGGCACAGCGTCTGCAGATCCGCTTCCCGCGGAAAAGAAAAGGGGGCGGTCTCGTTTGTTTTTATGTCGGTAACCAGCATAAACGTCTCCTCTGGCTTGTCGTTGCAAACGGCAAGCCAATTCGCGATCATCCGTGGTCGCGACTCCAGACGAACCCGATCAATCGTCCGGCGACTTACCCTCCAGCGGCGTCCCCACCCGCGGTGGTCACCCCCTTTCTACCACCGCATCCCGGCGAATACAATCCCTAATTTGCTCAGGTCCGCGTGTAACAAAATCCCTCCGCCGTCGTTCTAAGAGGCAAGCGGATGGCTACTTATGTTCCCCTATCGCAGTATCCTCTTCCCCGTCGATTTTTCCTCCGCCAACGCTGCCATCGTGCCCTATGTCCGCGAAATGACGGAGCGCTTCCAGGCCAATCTCCAACTCGTGCGCGCCTGCGCGCCTGAAGTCTTCTACGCCGCCGAATTCGGCTGGCAGATCGCCACCACGTCGTTCAACGCCGGCGAATTGGTAAAGTCGGAAACCGCCCGCCTGGAAAAGTTTGCCGCCGAGCGGTTCCCGGGCCTCGAACCCAGTCTCATCTGTAAATCCGGCCACGCCGCCGCGGTAATTGAGGACACCGTGCGCAAGAACGGCATCGATCTCATCATGCTTCCCACGCACGGCCACGGTCTTTTCCGCCGCCTGCTGCTCGGCTCCATCACCGCGCGGCTCATTCACGATCTAAGCTGCCCCGTTTGGACCGGCTGCCACATTGACCCCGCGTCGGTGCGCAGCCACATGCCTTATCACCGCATGATCTGCGCCGTCGAACCGGGCATGGACAACACGCACGTCGTGAAGGCGGCGGAGCGGATGGCCGTGGCCTACAGTGCGTCCTTGTGTCTGGTGAGCGCGCTCGAGTGGCCCGCCACGGATCCAACGGTGGATCCCGGCAACTATTGGGACCGGATGCGTTCCAGCGCGGAAAACGATCTCGCTGTGCATTCCCGGTCTCTGCAGATCCACGCAACGACCCAGCTCGTCTACGGCCCAATCCCCCACGCCCTCCGCGACGCCGCCCGGCAGCAACCAGCCGACCTCCTCATCGTCGGCCGCGGTGAATCCCAGAGCGCCCTCAGCGGCCTCCTGTCCAACCTCTACGCCATCGTCCGAGAATCCCCCTGCCCGGTATTGAGCGTGTAAGCGTGACTGGGGCAACGCCTTCCTACACCAACCGCCGGAACCCCTCCTCATTGACGCCAAGCTGCGCCAATACCTGATAAAACTCCCTGCCCCCCGTGAACCGGAATTGTCACGGTCCAGCCCATCCGGGTGCTGCCACTGTTCGTGACTCCCCGTCTGCCTCACGCTCACAGACCCCAACGCCCGCGCGCTAGGTAGGAGCGGTTGCAGTCGTATCCCGCGACAGCGGTGTCCCCGGTACTCCTCGGCAATCATCCGAAATACCTCCCCCAACTCTCCCAACGCCGCCTCGGCCGTATCCATCAGCGCATAGCATCTCGGAATCGACGGAATCTCCGCCACCCACCCATTCATTAGGCTGGTTCCGATACAGCACAACCTTGTAATCGTCGAAGCCCATTTTCGCGGCTCCTTTGAAAACCCTACAGTTAATTCCCGACAAATCCGTCAGTTAGCGGAGGCGGGGCTTTTCTAGGCCGGCCACGGGGACGTCGCGGAAGTTGTGGTTCGGCGGCAACGCCGGGGGTTAATCGCCGCCCAGTTCCTTGTAACCACTGCCGTCGCTATGGTGGCCTTCTTGGTTCCACCCTTGCGGGCGCGCCGGCGAAACACCGCTGTCACAAGTGCCATACGTACCGCAGTGTTTCGCTATCATACGTACTGGTCCGCTGATATCATACGTATATGTCCAAGCTGACTTTGAGTGTGGACGATCGCGTGGTCTTCCGCGCTAAGCGCTACGCAAAGCAGCACGGTGTCTCCGTATCGGAAATGGTCGAGGCCTACCTCGCCGCAGTCGCTGGGTCGTCTTTTCCTGTTATGCGGGATACCCCAATTCTGCGTTCGGTTCGAGGGTCGCTTGCGAAGGCGGATCGCACGGGATACAGGAAACATCTAGCCGCGAAGTATAGATGAAACGAGCCCTTTTCGATGTCACTGTAGTCCTGGATGTTCTGCTGGACCGGAAGCCCTACGCCGAGGCAAGCGCGGCAGCTTGGGCCGCGGTTGAAACAGGCATGGCGGAAGGGCTGCTGGCGGCTCATGCCGTCACTACAATCCATTACCTGGTCCGAAAAGAAATGAGCGCCGCGAAAGCCAAGGGAACCATCTCCGCGATTCTGACGGTCTTTGGAATAGCGCCAGTCGATAGCACGGTCATACAGCAGGCCCTGCAATTGTCTTGTCCTGACTTCGAGGACGCGGTGACAGCGGCAGCGGCACGGTTGACAAGCTGCGATTACATCGTGACGCGAGACCCAAAAGGGTTTCGTGGATCGCCGGTCCGTTCGCTCACGCCAGAAGCGGCAATGCCACTTTTCAGCGCGGAATGAGCTTGGAGAGGTCGTTCGAAGCCATGGTTTTGGGGAGTCAGGACTTCGCAAATTAATAGCATTGCACTTCCATAAGTGCCCAAACCCTAAGTCGAATCCTACCTGGGCGGCTCGAGGGTCGAGTCCGCCACAATACCTTCCACTGGTTCCCGCTCACTTTCGAGTAACGCCGTTTCACGAGCAGAACGACAGGATGTGTTCAATGAACTCGCCGGGCCTGGAAAGAAACGGCGAGTGGCCAGTATCAATCGAGACGACTCGCTGGCACGGATTGGCAGCGAGCATCCTATCTTGAGCGGAAGGCGGTACAGTCCGGTCCTGAAGACATCCTATGTACGCCTTCGGAGTGCATCCGAACCTCTCACGCGTCACGTGAACCGGGGTGGCAATTGGAGGCCAAGATAATGGATGCCGGTACCTTTTCCACTCGCTCAATGACGCGGACGAAGACCTCCTACACCAACCTCCGGAACCACTCCTCATCCACGCCAATCTGCGCCAATACCCGCTGAAACAACGGCGGCCCAATCTCCCTGCCCCCGTGAATCCGAATGGTCACGGCCCGCCCATCCGGGTGTTGCCACCGTTCATGACTCCCCTGTCTGCCTCGCCCTCACAAAACCCAAAGCCCGCGCGCTAGGCAGGAGCGGTTGCAGTCGTATCCCGCGGCAGCGGTTTCCCCGCCTCTCCGCCACCCATTTGGCTGGTTCCTATACAGCACAACCTTGTAATCGTCGAAGCCCATTTTCGCGGGTCACAGAACTTCGAAAAAAATCTTCTCCCTTGGATTCTATAACTTAACCCCTTCCCACCCCGCGGTTGCTATTCCCCCGGTTGCTAGCTTCATAGTCGAAGAGGAACACTTATGACTCGCGAACAAAAAGCCGAAATCGCCCGCCGCAACGGTGCCAAATCCAGAGGTCCGAAAACCGAAGCCGGCAAAGCCGCCTCCAGCCGCAACGCCATCAAACACGGCCGCTTCGCCTCCACATCCCTCGAAACCGCCGCCACGCGCGCCGTCGCCAGTTTCGAGCACCGCGAACTCTTCTTCCAACTCGTTCGCCGCAATATCAAAGAGCTCGTCGCCAAAACGCCGTTCGAACGCGATATCGCCATCGCAATCGCAGACACGCAATGGCGCTATGAACGCTGGAACCAGGCCGAAACCCGGCTCCTGGAATTCGAAGCCCGGCAAGCCGTCGAGTATCTCGAAGAGCGCCAATCCGAAGGCCTCGATCTCGACATGTCAATCGAGGAAGCCTATGCCCGCGCCACGCGCAACCTCTCCTGCCGATCGGACTTCACCAAACGCGCCACGGCCGAGCGCACACGCCTCATGCGGGAGCGCGCCCAGCACCTCCGCACCATGCGCGCCCTGCGGAATGAACTCAATGCGAACCCGAAACAAACCAAGGTTCGAACCAGGGAACAAACCAACGTTTTGGATTTCCCGGTTGCCGTAAGTAGTTGAAGCTACTCGCCAACCAGCAGCCGCAACTCCGCCAGCCGCTGCGAAATTTTTTCGCGCGCCATCGACCGGTATTTCTCCGGCAGCAGGCTCCGCCGCGTACACTCGGAAACGGCAATCAGCGTCTGCAGTTCGATCTCCGCCGGATACGACGGCGGAATGAAATCCTCGAGCACCGACGTCAAGTCGCCCGCGTCCACCGCGGCATCTTGTTCCAGCGCGCTCTTCATGCTCGCCCGGACAAGAATCGCCTCGATATCGGCGCCCGACATCGACCCGGCCTTCTCCAGAAACAGCTTCTCCACCTCCGGCGAAGCCAAGTGTACGCCTGTCTTTTTCATCATCACGCGCAGCATCGCCAACCGGTCCGCATCCGTGTCCGGATAGAACAACGCCAGATGCTCCTCCGCCCGCCCCTGCCGCTTCAAGTCCACCGGCAACAGGTCTGGACGGCAGGTCAACAAAAACCAGATCACCTTTCCGCGGTTCTCGGTGTTGCCCATGAACTGCGCGATCTGCGCGAACACCCGGCCGCTCACCCCGGAATCGCCGCTCGACGAACGGTCGCCCAACTGCGCGTCCGCCTCGTCGACGATAACCATGATCGGGCTCATCGCCTTCAACAGCGCCAGCACGCGCTGCAGATTGGCCTCGGTCTGACCCTGCCACATCGAGCGGAAATTCTTCAGAATCACCGCCGGTATGCCAACGTCTCCGGCGAAGCATGTCGCCAGGAACGTCTTGCCCGTGCCAACCGGGCCGCACAACACGTAACCCATCGGGACCACGTCGCACCGCCCCGCGCGGATCGCCGTCGCCGCATCGGACAGCATCTGCTTCGCCGCCGCCGACCCCGATACATTCGCCAGCGTGAAGCGGGACTGCACGAACTCCAGCATCCCGCCGCTCTCGGCCTCAATCATCTCGCGCTTCCGCCGGCCCAGTTCCTTCGCGGTCAGCGCGATCTTGTTGTGGTGCGCATGTGCCAGCATGCCCGCCAACTGCACCCGCTTCAGGCCGCTCGTCAACGCGGCCAACTGCCCCGGCGCCACGTCTGACCCCGCCGGCAGCGGCATCTGCTTGAGGTGCCATTCGATAAACTCAAGCCGCTCCGTTTCGTCCGGAAGCGGTATCGCAACCGGCGCCACTCCCGGATGCTGCACAATGCTCTGGTTCACTTCCAGCAGGTTCTCCGCGATCAGGCAGATCGTCACGTCCTGCCGCAGGAACGTCGGGTTCTGCGCCCAGCGCTTTAGAATCACCAGCGCGTTCCGGTCCTCCGCTGACAAGCTCTGCGGATCGCCCGCCGGAGCCACCGTCTCCGCATAGGAGATCGAAAACGCGATCTTCCGGTTGTCGAGCAGTCGCAGCCGCAAATAGTTGTCGATGATATTCATCACCCCATCGGGGTTGCGCGGTAATCCGGCCAGATAGTTCGTGCCGTGAAACGCGTCGTAGCCCGATAAGGCCGACCGGAAGTCGCCCTGCATGTCCGTCGTCGAAAAGGACAGCCCGCCGCCACGGTCGTAGTCGAAGACAATCTGCCGCTGTGCGAACATGCCCTTCTGCAGAAAATCCTTGAGCGAAAGGAACTCTACATTGCCGTTGCGCCGCAGCGGCACCAGGTCATGTACGTTCTCGTGCAGAATAAACTGCACGTAAGCGCCCGAATAATACTTCTGCGACAGATCTTGCGCCCATGCGGGCCAAGGATTCTCAGCCATTACGCGTCCGGTCCCTATGGTCGAAAGGATTCAGCGAGCCCGAAGATCCCGATGCCATCGGCGACATCGTATCCGAGCCCGCGATCGCGAAGAAATCTTCAATCTCGCGAACCGTCGCCTCGGTCGACTCGACATCCGCGATCAGCCCGTCCAGCTTCTCCGACACCATCTGCGGATCGGATAGCGTCACCGACTGATCCCGAATTAACTCCAGCACGTCTTCAATCGCCTCCACCTGGACATTGATAACTTGCAAGTCGTCGACGATCTTCCGGAACCGCTCCTGCCGCTTCCGCAGGATCTCCACGCGCTTCCTGTTGATCTCCTGCACCTTCGCCGGCTGCCGCGAAAGGTCCTTCTCCAGCGTCTCCACTTCCCGGTCGATCTGCCGCGGATTGGCCCGCTGAATGTACTCGGTATAGGTAATCCCCGCGTTCGCTAATCGCAGAAACGAGGTCATCAGCCCGTCTAGCCGGTCCGACATCTGGTCGACGAATATCTGCGACGTCGAGGAAAGTCGCGCATAGTTCCCGCGGATCATCTGACAGATCTGCTGCAGCTTCACGTACCGGTCCCGCACCATCGGCGTAAGTTGCATCTGCATCTGCCGCACACGCAGGTCGTGCGCCTTCTTCTCTTCCTCATACTTCCAGGAACGCACCAGCCGCCGGAACGCGCTCGATTGCGGAACAAGCGCCATGTACATCATCTCCGCGCCCGCCGCCAGAATGATCGGCAACGCCGTTCCCGACACCAATGCGAACGCCGCCGCGCCCGCCAGGCCGATCACGTTGTACTGCCACTTGAAGGCCTCCTTCAAGTAGTTCACGTTCCCGGTCTCAATCTCATCCACCTTTTGAGTGATCTGAGATTTATAGTTGAAGTCGTCTGGCATGTCCGAACGTACCTAGTGTAACGGTCTACAGTAGCCGGAAGCGTTGCCGGATCTCATCGAGCAGCCGGTGAAACTCCGGCTCGGATGCAATCCCCTTCCGCCACGCCAGCCCCATCTCGCACAGGTCGTAGGAAGCCATCACCTTCGCCCCTGGTATCTGTTTGCCCGCTTCGTCCGGCTCCCGGCCCAGCAACAGCACATGATCGGCGATCTCGCACACGGCGGCGATGTCGTGGCTCACCACGATCGTCGTATTCAGCTCGTTCGCGTGCGTCACCTCGCTGATCAGCTCCTGCACGGAATCGAGCGCGACACAATCGAGCCCGGAAAACGGCTCGTCCATCAGCAGAAACTGCTCACTGCACATGATCTGTTGCGCAATCGCCACCCGCTGACGCTGCCCGCCCGACAACTGTGCCGGATAGAAATCCTTCCAAGCCAGCAATCCGAATCGCTCCAATAACTCCGTCGCGCGCCGGCTGCTGTCGCCTTCCGTCTTACCGTTCCGCGCCCCCGCCACCATCAGGTTGCTCCAGACCGTCCGGTGCTCGAATAGCGGATAGTGCTGTGCCACAACGCCGACCATCCCGCGTTGCACCGGCTTGCCCGGATTGCCGATCAGCACCTCGCCCGTGTCCGGTTTGTTCAGCCCAGCCAATATCCGGAACAACTGCGTCTTGCCGATTCCCGACGGCCCCAGCAGCCCGACGATCTGCCCGGTCGTGCTCCCGGCCCGCTGAATGTCTTTGATCTCGAAGCTCAGGTCGCGCAGAATCTGGTTTGACCCAAGCTGCAGCGATACGTTCTTTACCTGCAGAACGAAATCCCGCACCTCGTAGCCGTTCGGCATTACTTACGCTCCAGCGTCAGCTCGGCGTACGGACAGATCACTCGTTTCAATAGCCCGATTACAACGTCTTGCCCCAGCCCCACCAGAAGAATCACCAACTGAATCGCAAACACCTCCGCAAGATGAAAGTGCTTGTTCTGATTGAGCAGCATCGCGCCGATCCCGCCCTCCGCGCGCGAGATCCCCTCCACCATCGTCAGCATCATCCACCCGATCGCCGCATTCTGCCGCATCACTTCGATCGCTTTATCGAACGTTCCCAGCACGACTACTTCCCACACCACCTGCCATTCGCTCATTCGCAAAGTCCGCGCATGATCGAACTTCGATCTCGGTATCGCCGCAATCTCCGATGCCATCGACGTCACGAAGAATACCGTCATGCCGAAAACCAGCAGCGTCACCTTCAGCCGGTGCCCGCCGCCAACCATCAGCGTGAATACCAGCGTCAATCCGATCAACCCCAGAAACCTGCCCTTGGCCACGGCCGCCGCCACCGGCCGGAAGAATGGCATCACGGTGAAGTAGCACAGCCCGAGCGAGATCAATACAGTCCACGCCAGCGCCTCCAGGTTCAGAAAGAAGCTCGTGATCAGCTCCTGGCCCAGGCCCTCTTCCATCCAAAGCCTGCCGATTGCACTGAATACTTCAGGCGGCGTCGGCAGGACTCGGAACGGTGACAGCAACCAGAACGCAAGCGCAAGCGCCAACTGCACACTAACCACGATCCGCATCGCCGCCGAAGTCGGCGCATGATTCGGCTCGAATACGCGATTCAGATCACGCATTAACTGGTCGTACCGATGACGATCTCCACGCGGCGGTTTTTCGATCGCCCCTCTTCATTCGAATTTGGTGCAATCGGGTTCTGCTGCCCGTGCGCGAACACACGAACGCGGCCTTCAGGAAAACTCAACTGCGCCTGATCTTCCAGCCACTTCTTCACGGCAAACGCGCGCGCCTCGCTCAATTGCATGTTCGCGTTCGCATCGCCCACCGAATCCGTATGCCCATGAATCTCCACAGTCGTCGAGCCCGCCACCAGCAAGTCCTTCAACATCTGGTCGAGATCCGCTTTCGCCGAAGCCGAGAACGTCGCCTTGCCCGTATCGAACGTAATGTTCCACGCCTTGCGGCTCACAACCGTCGATAACTTGCTGCTCGACGAGAACTGCGGTACGGTCGCCGGCGCCATCGTCCCCGTTCGCGTTGCAATCGCTGCAATGTACGACGTATCCAGAATCTGATCGACAGGGTAATAGCTCGGCACCAGGTCCGGATACTGCTTCACCACGATATCGCCGAACACCTGGTACGTCGCCGCGAACAGATTCGCCGCACCCTTCGCCATGCCGTAGAGCAACAGGTTGTCCGCAAGATTGTTCACGCTCGATCCGCCCAGCTCCACCTGCAAACCCTGCTTATCGGTCTCACTAACGCCGTTGTAGTAGCGTTCCCAATAGTTATAGTCGGCGTTCGACTCGTGATACACCACCGTCGAAATCTGCGCCGCATGTTTCAACGCCGCATTGTGCGCCTTCACCTGGTCGCCGCCATCGAATGTCGCCTTCAACATCCCCTCGACAGTCGGCCGGTTATCCTGCATCCATCGATCGATACCGATGATCGTACTCGGCATCTGGCTCGAATACTCCTTCGTCGAAACGATCGACACCAGCCCGCCCTTCTTCTTCGCCACGTTCACATCGCCAGGCGTCCAGGTCACAACGCCATTCACGCAGACGTTCTTCGTCTCGCCGGTCTTCTTGCCTTTATCGACGACAGGCCGCTTCTCGCAATAACCGGAAATGTACTTCTCGCCCGCGTCGATATAGTCGTTCGCCGCCACCCAGTTCAGGCACTTCGGATCGTAAGTCTTCTCATCCGGGTTGTTGCACAGGTTGTTATCGCCCAGCCACTTCTGCGCAATGTTCCAGTCTCCGTCGCGCAAATAGCCGGCCACCAGCCCGCCCCGCGATGCCGCCGGATTCTGCTTCCACGCCGGCGGTCCCATGAATTTATCCTCGCCTCGCGAATAGCCGGTCGATCCGACAACCTTCGCGATATAGTCCGGCCCCAGCTTCTTCAACGTATCGTTCAAGCCTTTCAAAAACGTCGCCGCGCCGTCGCCCATGATCACCACAAAGTGCGCACCCTTCGCCGGCTGCCTGTTGCCGTTCTTCAACTCGGTCGCGAACGCCACCAGCGCTTCCTGCATCTTGCCCGAATCGTCTTCGCGAACAAAGCGCAGGTTCACGCCCTCCTTGCACATCAAGCTGCCATCCGTCGACTGCGGTCCGCCCGCGGCGAACATCAGTCCCATCTGCGCATTCCACGCCCAGTGATAGAACCGCACCTCCGGCTTGTCGTCGCATCCGCGCTTCGAACCCGGCATGTTCACCGCCGCCACGTTCGATGTGCTCGATGACGAAGCTGTCGGTAAATCAATGTGGCCAATTTCGGTTGACTGCCGGATCTTCGCCCCCGGAATCAATTTGTCCAGGAGTCCGTACTCCTTCAACGCATATCCAAATATGCCGGCGCCTACAAGAAAGATCAGCACCCAGCCGCCCTTTTCGATTCTCACAGCCATAAATTGTCTCCTTAGAGGGACTTCTCGCCTTCGCGCCCGCCGATCGTCTTCTCCGGCGTCGCCGATCCGGCCGAGGGCGTTACCATGCCCATCTCGACCTTAAACTGTTTCAACAGCTCGTTCGCCTGCAGCTTCTCCGCTTCTTTCTCAATCTCGAAACGCTGCTGATCCACGTTGCTCAACGCCATATCCATGCGCGCTTCATTCACCGCCGTCTGCTCCTCGATCTTCCGCACCATCTCATCGTGCGTCTGGCTGACTCCGGCGACTTCAAACTGTTCCATCGCATCGGCAACTTTCGACTGCCACTGTGAACGCCGGTGATCGCGAATCGCGCTCATCGCCTCGCGCGTCTTGCGCTCCTTCTCGCGTAGGAACGCCTGCTTCACCATCATCGCCTTGTCGTAACCTGCCCTTGCCGCGGTCAACTGCCCGCCGGTCCGCGCCAGCGCCGAACGCGTCTGCTCTAGCTGCGCCGCGAACGCCGCGGCTACGTCGTCGCGACCGGCCTGAATCGCGGCCTTCGTCTTCGCCGTCAGTTCCGACACCTCCGTCTTGTACTTCGCCTCTTCCTTTTCCAGAAGCGTCACGTTCGCCTTTACCATGGCGATCGACTCGTTCATCCGCGGAACCTGATCGTTCAGATCGCGGATGTTCTGCTCCAGAATGATCTCAGGGTTCTCGGCCACCGAGATAAAAAATCCTATGAACGAACGAATGACTCTACCGAGCCTGTTAAACATAGTCTATGCACCGCCCTTTCCCTGCGCGGTTGTCGTGATCGGATTCTCCGTTACGAAATAGGATACGCATTCCGCGATTTTTTGTTCCTCGCCCTGCTTCTGCGCGCGCCAGATGTTAAACGCTTCCTTCTGCTTCTCCACCTCGGCCAGGTTCCCTTGCAAACGCGCCTTCTGCTCGGCAACGTACTTATCGAGATCGGCTTGAATCTTCCGGTTCTCTTCCGTCTTGCGTGCTTCCAGGTCTTCCACCGATTTAACGCGCACGCGCTCAAACGCATCCAGCGCCTGGTCGCGCCTGATCGCGTCCTGGATCACTTCCTGAATCTTTACACCGGCGGCATCCAACGCCACCAGGATCGACCCTTTCTTCACTTCCGCCGGCATCGCCCGGATGTGCTCGTTGTTCAGCATCTCCGCGACCTTCAGAATGCTGTACCCGTGCGCCGGCGACGCGATCTCGGCGGCGTGATAAATATCGTCAAACGTCGCGAACGATCCGGCCGCCACTGCGGCCGCCTGCTTCTCGAACTTGATCGCCGGCGGCGGCGGCGACACAGGCACCTGCACCTGTGACGCTATCTGCGCTATCGCGCTTGCCGCATCCCCCGGCGGCCCGGCCCCCGGATGCTGCTGCGGCGTGCCCTCGCCTTCCACGGACACGAAGTACTCGTACCACTTCTTTTCAGGCATAGCACTAGATATTGTGCCACGCGGAAATGGAAGTGGCCCGCCGGCTCAGTTCGAGCGGCGGGCCATAAAGTTATTCGTTCGGTTCGGTTAAGCGGCTTGGAGCTTGCGGAGTCGCAGCGAAATGCGGCTCTTGTAACGTGCGGCCGTGTTCTCTTTGATCACGCCCCACTTCGCGGCGCGGTCGACGATAGAGAAGGTCTTGGGCATTGCGGCCGCGGCACCGGCGGCGTCCTTCGAATCCATCAAACGCCGAAGAGCTTTCAAACCAGTGCGAAGCCGGGATTTACGAGCGTTGTTGATTTCCGTACGACGCTCGGTCATCCGAACGCGCTTCAATGCTGATACATGATTTGCCATACACTAATTCGCCTTTCAGGATACCATATCCGTCCGGAATCGGGTAAACCGCGCCCCGTCAGAAGCGAATCCGCGCCCCTAACTGTATGTTTCTGGCGAAGTTATCCTGCTGAATCGGCAATGTCCCGAAGAGCGGATCGGTAAAGCTGGTGTTTGGCCCGCGAAGAATCGGTGTGTTCGTCGCGTTGAACGCCTCCCCCCGGAATTCCATGCTGATCCGCTCGCCCAGGTAGAACCGCTTTGCCAGCGCCATGTTGAGCTGCGGCTTCGCCGGATCCCGCACCCACGGAAAGCGATTCCCAACTTCCCGGAAAGTAAATGCCGGCCTCTGTGTATAACAGCTCCTCGTATTGTTGAACCACTGGTCCGGCGTCTGGTTTGCCGCGGTGTAACTGGCGCAGTTGAAACGGGCGTCCGGCCACGGTGTCGCCGGACCCGAATAGTACGTGAAAATCCAGTCGTAGTTCCAGTCGCCCACGATCGCGTTCAGCGCCTTGTTCCGCACTTTCAGGCTGCGGTTCGCGCCGACCGGGATGTCCCAGACACCCGAAAAGCTGAACTGATGCGGCCGATCGATATCGGTGACCTGCGTTGTGAACCCGGCATTCCCCTTCTGATACAGCCGGCCATCGAGGAACGCATTCTCCATCTGCTTGGCGAACGTGTAGCTCACCACCCAGGTCAACGCGCCCGCGCGGCGGTCCTTGAACGCGCGCTTCTCGAATTTCATCTGCAGTCCGTGATACCAAACCTTCCCCCACGGATTCGTGTTGAAGCTAATGCCCGGGAAGAGCGGATAGGCCCGCAGAAACTGGCTGCGCGTCATCTCGGTCGAATCGCCCAGCGTCGTACCCGCCGGCGCCACTCCCTGGAACGGATTCGGCAGCCGCTGATTCAGGAAGCTCGCATAGTTGCCGTCGACCGCCGCCCGATCGAAGTTTTCAGTCGGCATGTCACCCATCTCAATCCCGCGCGTCTCGAAGTTCGAGCGGCTGCCGACGTATGAAGCCTCCAGCACCATGCCCCAGCCGATCTCGCGCTCCAGCCCCACACTCCACTGCATCGTCCTCGGCACGCGGCGCACGCGTCCGTCCACGGAAACGCTCCTGGCCGCGTTCGTCAGTAACCCTAGCGAAGCGCCCGACGGCGCGAACGCCCCGTTCGGATACGGATCTTCCAGCGAATACGGCCCGGTCAATCCGCCCGACGGCGTAATGCCGCCATCGAGCGAACGGACGTAGCCCGTCGACTGGCTGAACCCACTCGTCAACCCGCCCTGATTGTTCGAGCGGTAAAAAACGCCGAAGCCGGTCCGAAGCACGGTTTTCGGCAGGAAGTTGTAAGCCAGGCCGATGCGCGGCTGAATATTCGTCAGGTCGTTCCGATAGATCTTCCGCGGCTCGCCGCCGACACCCGCGAACAGCAGCCCGCCCAGAAGCGCCTGCGGCGCGGCCGGGTAAGGCGAGCCGGGATTGCGTGCATCCCACTCGGCCTTCATCGTCCGCCACTTCGCCAGGATCGGGTCGCTCAGCGGATTCTTCGTATCGAACGCGAAGCCGGAGTTGAGCCGGTTGTTGATCTCATACATCGAAAACTGAATGTCATATCGCAGCCCCAGGTTGAGCACCAGCCGCGACGTGACCTTCCAGTCATCCTGGAAATACCAGGCCGCATACGGATCGCGGCGGTAAAAAGTGTCGTTCCACGCGAGCGACCCGCCCGTCGGCAACCCGAGCAGGAACGTCGCCACGGAGCTGCCATCGGCGAACCCCGAGCCGCGGCCCGTGAACTGTCTCGTCCAATACTGGTCGAACGAAAGGTCGCCTGTCGGCCGCCCTGAGCTATACGTGCCCCGAAGCTGCATCGACCACTCCCCGCCGTACTTCATCGAGTGCTTGCCGAGCGTGTGATTCAACCCGGCCGTGAAGTTAAGCAGCTTGCGGCTCGACTCATTGACGAACTGATTGCCGAAAATCCCTTCGAACTGATCGACGGTGACGCGCGGCATCAATCGCGTCGGGAACGAGGAAATGGTCGGCATCTTCTTAATGCCCACCTTGTCGAACGTGAAATTGGAATCCGAAACATCCGGGAAGTTTTCCGTGAACGGGTTATACGACGCGCGCGCATCGAACACCATCGACGGACTGATGACGCGCGTGTAGTCGGCGGTGATCACGGTTGTCGACCGGCGCGACAGCATGTTGCCCGTTTGCGCCGGCGGTTCGAAACCGTTCTGATTGCGGAACTCGCTGCCGTCCTGCCACGAGAAAAGGACGTAAGCGCGGTCCTTATCGCTGATGACTTTGTCATACCGGGCCATCGGCTGCTCATAGCGATATCGGCCGATATTGTCGGTGCGGAAATAGTTCTGGCGGAAGGTCGCCGTGCCAGTGGCGTTCGGAAGCGGATAGTATTTCAGGATCTCCCGCGCAATCGGACTGATGCGGCTTGCCGGAATAATGTTGCCGGCGAATGGCTGACGTACGAAAAGGCCCTGCGAGTCCGAGCACACCGGACCCTCAGGATTGACCGAGGACCGGCAAGCCACCGCGGTCATCGGATCAAAGACGCGCTGCCCGTACTGCGTGTAGCCGTCACCCGCGCGCATCTCACGAGGCACGGTGTTGTTGACCGTCGGAAACGGAACCCGTTCCTGCCAGCCTTCGAATGAGAAGAAGACAAAGTCCTTGTCTTTCCGAATCGCTCCGCCGACAGTCCCGCCAAATTGGTGCAGGTTCCGGAAGCCGCGGCCCGCTCCCTGCCTGTTGTTCTGCGTCGTGTTGGCATCGAGGATGTAGTTCCGCCAATAGTCGAACAGCGAGCCGTGCCACTGATTCGTGCCCGACTTGATCGTGGTGTTCACGTGCCCGCCGCCGGAACGCCCGTATTGCGAGTCGTACGTGTTCACCATCACCTTGAATTCCTGGATCGCTTCGACATTTGGCGCGATGTTCCATGAGCCATTGTTCGACGAGATGGGCGAGCCGTTCAGCAGGAACTGATTCGTGCCCGTGCGGCCGCCGTTCATGGTGTACGACGAGTTCACGTCCCACCCGCGAGTGCCCGAAAAGCCGGTGTTTCCAAAGGTTCGCT
Source organism: Acidobacteriota bacterium (assembly GCA_016185425.1). GTDB lineage: Bacteria > Acidobacteriota > Terriglobia > Bryobacterales > Bryobacteraceae. Next base: position 200,158 of record JACPNQ010000028.1, read on the forward strand.
GCGTGAACATCACACCAGGCGAAAGCGCCATCAGCATGTACGATTGACGGCCGTTGAGCGGATATTCGGTGACCTTGAGCGGGTCGAACACCAGACCACGCGCGGCGGTCGCGGTCTGAATCAATTCCTGGTCGCCTGTGACGGTCACCGACTCGGTGACCGACCCGACTTCCAGCGTGAACGAAAACTGCAGTTTGTCGGCAACACGAAGCTGAATGCCATTCCGGCGCTGCGATGCAAATCCATTCGCCATGACGTCCAGCGTGTACGTTCCCGGTTCAAGAATCGGAATCGAATAGAAGCCCTCCTGATTCGTCTTCGCCTCAATCGGGTTGTTGGTCCCTTCCTTGACCAGGCGAATGGTTGCGCCAGGTATAGGCGATTTAGATGAATCGGAAATCTGACCCAGGATCGAAGCCCGGAAATCCTGCCCCGACAACGCGGCGGCGCAGAGCACGGCAAAAGCCAATGCGGCATTTTTGTTCATCACGGCAATCCCCGTACGAAAAGTTGGGTCAAGTCTATCGTGCTACAACGAATCGATGCAAGCCTTTGAAGCCAAGCCGTTTTTCACGCCCCAATCCGCCGCGCTGCGGTTCCTTCCCGAGTGTCCCCGCGTCCTCCGGAACTGCCCCTCGCCGGATCCCCTGCTTGGCTGGGTCGCTATCCAGGAATCGTTCGAAGTCTTGCCCGGCAGCTTCAACATTCTCAACCTCCGCACGCTCGAAAACGAAGTACACCCGCTCCCCGGGCGTGCCGGATTCTTCGCCGAAACCGATCTCCCCGGCGTCATTGTTGTCGGCCTGGAACGAGACCTCGTGCTTTACGACATACGTGCCCGCAAGCTCGCCGGTAAGCCCGTTCCTGTCACGAGCGACGAGCGCGTCGTCATCAACGATGGCGTCGCCATCGACCGGGGCCTGCTCTTCGGCACCAAGCACACAACGTTCAAAGAGCGCATCGCCTGCATGTATCTGTTCGACTCGACCACGCGCAAACTGCACACACTCCACGCTTCGCAAATCTGCGCGAACGGCAAGTTCCTGAAAGGCGGCAGCCTCGTCGACATCGACTCCTTCAACAAGACGCTCGACTACTATCCCTTCGACAACGGCGCACCCGCGCTCGGCGAACCGCGAATCATCGCCGACTTCCGCGACACGCCGCTCTTCCCGGACGGCCTGCGCCCCTCGGCCGATGGTGAATCCGTCGTCGTTGCTTTCTACAATCCCGAGATGGCCCCTGAAGGCGTTGCGCGCGAGTTTCGCATCCGCGACGGCGAGATCCTGAGCGAATGGCGCCTCCCCGGCTCACCCCGCGTCACCTGCCCGGAAATCTTCGAGCACGAAGGCCGCGTCAAAGTCCTCTTCACCACGGCCGTTGAAGGCATGGAACCGCCCGCGCCGCTGGCTGGTTCGATGTTCCTCGGCGAGTCGGCGTTCGACAAAGCACCCGAGCCCCCGCCGCTCTTCGCAAGTGCGGCGCTGCTCGGCTAGACGAGGAACGATTCGACGCGGTAAGCCTGCACCATCTGGTCTTTCTCCGACCAGACGAAGACGGTGAACCGCCCATCCTGCGATGCGACCAAAGCGACCGAATCGCGCTGGTCCTGCGCGAACTGCGCCGCCGAAAGGTGCCGCATGCCGCCAAGCTGAGACGGATGTATGATCTGTATCTCGGCGTTGTCGATCAACTCCAATGCCGCCACCTGCTCAATCCGCGGCTCATTCGCGCGGCGGCTGATCTTCGCGCCGAACGCCAGTAACTCACACGACGTTGTGATGATCGTCGCGCCGTCCACCGCCGTCAATCCGGCTAACGTCTCCACGGCATTGCTCGAAGGCTGCACCCGATAGTGAATCGGGTGCACGATCGACTCCTGCCACGCGCCATCCGCCGCCGGCACAATCAGCAGCGATCCGCCCCGGCCATGTTTTCGCATCGACACCGCAAGCCGCAACAGATCGGACGGCGCTTCATCGAGCCCCAGCAGTTTGCCAAGAATCGCCGGCGTGACGCCCGCCGCGGACGATGTGTAGCTGAGGATCTTCACCTGGTCGCCTTCGAGCACAGCCAGGTTCGCGTACTTGGCCAATTCATCGGTGCCCGGCTGCTTGATGACCAGCAGTCCCGGAGCGACGACTTCCAGAACGAAACAACCGGCCGGCAGCGTGTCCGTCGCTCCCCAGACCGAGAGCGTCCCACCGTTGTCCGGCCATACACCCAAATGAATCCCCGGCCGTTCCACTGCCGGTGCGAAGCGTGTCAGCGCCTCCGCCTGCAGCGGTATTCGGCCGTCGAGCACGATCGACTCGGCCGGGTGCTCCGGTGGCAGATAGGCGATCGAGATCGTCGGTGCGAATCCTTCCTCGCGGCGCAAGCTAGCCCAAAAGGAAGCGTCGATGATGCGCTCCATGTGCGCCGCGCTTGGATGATATGCGAACTTTGCCCGAAGCCGCGCCGTCACCGCCCTTGCCGCCGGATACGATGGCGCCTCCGGCAGTTCCCCAGACGTATTATTCATGTCGAGAGCTGGCACAAACTACCATATTAGTATGGTAAGTAAGTTCGTATGAAGAAAACCATCCTTGTCGACGAGAAGCTCTTCAAAGAGGCGAAGGCGGCATGTGGCGCGCTTACCGATACCGAGACAGTGCGGCAAGGCCTGGAAGCACTGGTCCGGCACGCGGCGTATCAGCGCCTTAGGGCGCTGCGAGGAACCGAGCGCAATCCGTCCAATGTTCCGCGACGCAGGGAAGGTCGAGGACACAAGCGCAAGGTTGCCTGATGGTTCTTGTCGACACGTCTATTTGGATTCACTTCTTCGCAAACAGGGTGCCATACGCCGCGGAACTGGACTGGTTGTTATCCCAGGATCAAGTCGCAGGCCACCAACTCGTATACGGTGAGCTTCTTATCGGCGATAAAGGCGGCCGCACAAAATTTCTAGATGCATACACGCGAATGCACCAGGCTGAATCTGTACCGCATGCCGATGTTGTGACATTTGTCCGCGAACGCCGGCTCTACGGTCGCGGTACGAGTTGGATTGATATTCATCTTTTGGCATCCGCAATTGTCCACAAAGTGCCACTCTGGACGGCAGACCCAAGGTTGGCGGCACTCGCCAGGGAACTCGGCGTTGCTTATCTTCCCGCGTAGGGCAGGTCGAGTACCCAAATCTCCTGTGTCTCCCGCCCCGCGGTGACGGCGATGGTCTTCCCATCCGGGCTGATCGACGCGCCGGGCTGGCGATTGCCCGGTAGTCTGAATTCCTGCCGGCCTTCTTTCGTGAAGCGGATTAAGTTCTCGCCTTTGATTCCAAACAGCCCGGCGGCGGACGGAAGCCACTCGGTGACCTCTTCCGCCTGAACTGCAAATCCGGCAAGAAGGCCGGGCAGATCCGATTTGATTTCGCCGCCCTTTTCATCGCGGAGCATCTGGCCGTCGACATAAACGAACCCCTTGCTTAGCGGATAGAATTCGTAGCCTCGAAACGGCCCTCCAATCTCCGCGGCGGCTGGCGTCGTTTTCTTCGTCGCCAGATCGAATTCGAAAATGCCGCCTCGGCCTCTACCATCGCTGCCGCTCAAAAGTAATGCCCGGCCGTCGGCTCGCCACCGAACCCTCTCGATATGCGCCATTCTGACTGTCTGTTCGTCCTCCGCATCGCCGGACAAATCGCGAATAACGACAGCCCTTGACTCCTGTCCGAAGTTCTCCGTCCCACGCCTCGAAAGGTAGGCCAGCCGTTTTCCGTCCGGTGAGAAACTCGGCGCCAGGTTGCGATTCGGATACTGCAGCGAAGCGCGCCGCGCGGTTTTGGCGATGTCGCGCACATCCGCCAGGAACACATCGCTCGCCCCTGTGCGAAGCCCATAGTAAAGCTTGCCCTCCGCTGTCACGCCGAGTGGTAGCGCGCGCCCGAGCCCCTTCGCGATGACTTTCGGCGGCCCGTCCAAGGTCCGCTCCACCAGATCATCGTCCGAAAGGTAATAGAATGACTTGCCGTCCGGCGCGTATAGCGGAAACAAATGATTGCCCGGTTCATTCACCAGCCGTTTCTCGGCAGCCCCATCGAGCGTCAGCGAGTAAATCGTCCGCTGCGACGTCGAGCCTGGTGCGAATGAATCGTAAATCAGCGTCTGGCCGTCCGGCGAAATATCCATCCGTTTCGGATACACCCAGTTCAACGAGCGCAGCACTTTCGCCTCGCCGCCCGCCGCCGGAATCAGGGCGATCTGGCTGACGTTATCCTTGCGGAACAGCAGCGTTAGGATGAATTTGTCGCCCGGCGTCCACGCGCACGGCTGCACAAACCCCGCCTCCGGATTCTTGAACAACGTCCGCGGCTGACCGCCCGCCGCCGGTATCGCGCGCAGCTCGTAAAAGCCTTCCTCGTTGAACCAGGCGTAAGCAACCGATTTCGAGTCTCGCGAAATCGCCGAGAAGTACGCGAACTCCTTGCCCTTCGCCTGCGTCAGGAGCGAAGAACGGCCCGTCGCGATGTCGCGAACGGCAAGGTTGCCATGTTCGACGAGGCTGATCAGCCGCCCATCGGTCGACGGCGTACCGAGCAGAGTGACAGCGCCGTCGGTGAATACCGGCTTCGGCGCCGCGGTGAGCAGCGCCGAAGCAAAAAGGACATACCGGATCACGCTACCAGCGTATACGGCCCGTGTACTGGAATTGGCGGCCGAAATACGTGTTGCGCTGTGCCGTCACGCGCCCGAACAACGAGCTGTCCGGATTCAACTGCGGGTTAGCGCCGTTGAAGTGATTCGGCAGGTTATAGGATTCGAGCTTGAGCTCGAATCCGAGTCGCTCGGTAATCTTGAAGTCCTTGCCGAGCGTGAGATCCAGACTGACGATGCGCGGACCGGTGAACCCTGGCCACTGCAGCGGATTCGAACGGCGCGTGAAGTCCGGGTTGCGGACGACGGTCGTTGTGTCGAACCAGCGGTCGCGAATCGGACTGTCGATCGCCGGGTTGCCGGAAACCAGAGCGGCTGGCAGGCGAAGATACTCGCCGCTGATCTGCTGATAGATACCGCTCATCGCCCAGCCGCCGAGAATCGCGTTGCCCACTTTGTTTAGGTTATTGGCGTACTTGCGCCCCTTGCCGAACGGCAGCTCATAAATACCACCGATGTTGAACTTATGGCGGTTGTTCGGTGAAGTCTGCATCGTAAGGTTGTCGAGGAATGTGTCGACGCCATCGAAGTACTCGTCGTTCTTCGCGTTGTTGTAGTTGTAGCCGATCAGGAAGTTGAACCCGTTCACAAATGGCCGCTGTGCCTTAATCTGGAGCGACTGATACCGCCGGTATATGCCTTCGGCGAAAAACTGCGTGACCCTGTTGTATTGCGGATAGGGACGCAGCAGCTCGTTCACCGAGATGTTTTGTACGTTGCGCAGACCTCCGGGGAATTTGTTGAACGGCAGCACCTGATAGAACGGGTTGGCGACCTGCGAATTGACGGCTGTTTTGTACGTATAGCCATATCGCGGATCGATGTTGTTCAACTCCTTCGTGTAGCGCTGGTTGAAGCCAAAGCTCAAGAAGTACGTGACATCGACCAGCACTTGCGCCGGCAGCGCGCGCTGAATGCTGAAGTTAAACCGGTCGTTGTATGCGTTGCCTAAGTTCTGATTCCAGATCACCGACTGTGCCGTGGAGCCGAGCTCCGTGTAGCGGCCAAGGTTCCGCTCGACGGGCGGAACGAGAGGATTGCTCGACACCGGCCACGGATCGGATAGGCGCGCGCCTGGAATGCCCTGCACGGTCGGTAGCGGGAATGAATCCTGCCCGTATCCGGTGTAGGGAACCACATCGTTCAAATTGATGCCGCCTTCGATATCGACCGACGGCATGATGCTGTAACGTGCGTACCCGGCGCGGAAAGACATGCGATCGGACAGGCGCCAGGCGATACCGAAACGCGGCAGGAAAATGGTTTTCGGTGAGTTGTATGCACCGTCGCCCGCCCCGGCCGTATGAATCCACGCCCCGTTATAAACCGGCGCGGACTGGCGGATCGCTGTAACAGCCGCTGGAAGCGCCGGGGCGTTTGCGCCCTGGAATTCGGGGATTGGATTGGTGAGATCCAGCGTGCGCGAGAACCGGCCATCCGGATCTTTGATCGCACTGTCGAACTCCCAGCGCAGCCCGAGGTTTAGGGTGATGTTCGGGCTGAGTTTGAAGTCGTCCTGAATGTAGCCGGCATAGAAGGTGTTGCGCGCACGGAAGGTGGGTGTGCTGCGTGCGCGCGAATCGCTGCCGATCGCACCCAACAGGAATGTTGCCCATTCATGGCCGCTTAAGCGCGTATTCGTATTGATGAACGTATTGGCAGTGTTGGCGGCCGGGAACGTAAAGAACAAAGGCTGCGGCAGCGACGAATTGCCGCGGTACCGGCGGAACTCGCCGCCGGCCTTGATGTAGTGCTTGCCCATCTGTTTCGAAATCTTGCCCTGGCCGTTATAGAAATCGGGCGCGGAATACCAATAGCTGCCGCGTCCGAACGTGCCGCCAAGATTCAGGCCGGGATAGTACAGCACCGGCAGGTCCTTGGCATAGCTGTCGAAGAATTTCGGATTGTTCGGAAAGAAGTCGCCGAACGATTTGATCTCCGCGAGCGGGTCGATGAAGCGGTCGACCGGTTTGCCGTACGATCCGCGGAAGTTGACGACGGTTGTCGCGTTAACCGTCCAGACGGCGTCGCCCGAAGCCGTCATCGAGTTGCGCTCGGAACCGCCCGTCGAAGCCGCCGGCGTTCCGGGCGGATTCGGCGATGCTACGTTCGTGTGATAACGAGAGAAGCGCCCGAACACTTTCCACTTGTCGTTGACGTTCCAGTCCGTGCGGTTGGACCAGTTGTAGTACTCGTATACACGCGCGAACGTGAGTCGATAGTTGTTCACCTGCGTCGCGTCGTCACCCGGACCGTTTGGCGCCCAGATGTCCTGCAGGAAGCGAAGCGAGACAGGGTCCATCTGCGATTTCGGAATGATGTTTCCGGCAAACGGCATACGCGTCACGTTGGCGCCGTTGACCTGCGTGGTCCAAGGATCGTAAATCGGCTTCAGCGCGATCTGCCCGGCATTCACCGAAAGCGACTTTGAAAAGTCGCCCGTGCGCTCGAGCGCGGTCGGCAGTGTCTTGACGAGGTTGACAGGTTCACGAAGATTCTGGCCCTCGTAAGCAACGTAGTTGAAGAGTTTGTTCTTGACGATCGGGTTGCCGCTCGTGACGCCCCAAACGTTGTGGCGAATCAAGCTTGGCGTGAACGTCGTGGAATCGGGACGCGCGTTGAGCTTCGGGTTGCGCCCGAAGAAGTACGCGGTGCCGTGCCATTCATTCGAACCGCCCTTCATTTGCAGCGAGACGATACCACCCGCGGAATGCCCGAACTCGGCGTCGGTTGCGTTCTGCTGCACGTTCAATTCGGATACCGAATCCATGGGCGGAACATAATTTGTCTTCGGGCCCCAGGTGTTCGGCGAGCCGTCGATCAGGATGTCGTTCTTAAGCTGTGTGCCGCCACCGACATCGAGCCGCGAACCGGCCCAGTGATGAAATGGGCTCTGTTCCCCCGACGTGGATGTGAACGTAACCTGCGGATCGAGCGCGAGCAAAAGGAAAGGATTGCGGTGAATGATCGGCAGCGAGTTCGACATCTTGGTGTCGAGCGTCGTTTCCATGGTGGTCTTGTTGAATTGAACTGCTACCGGCGCCTCTTCGACGCGCACGGTTTCGCTCACGGCGCCAACTTCAAGCTTGGCGTCGACGGTGATATCGGAGCGGGTTTGCACCAGGATGTTCTGCTGCTGATAGGTGCGAAACCCCGCGTGCGTGACTGTGAGCGAATACGTTCCAGCGGTGACGAAATCGAACAGATAGCCGCCACTCGCGTTTGTTTCGCGTTCGACCTGGATATTCGTGCTGACGTTGCGGAGCAAAATTTTCGCTCCGGCGACTACGCCGCCCGTCGGATCGGAAACGACGCCGCGCACCGACCCGCGCAACTCCTGCGCCTGAAGAAAGGAACTGGACAACACCAGCGCCAAGAGAAATGAAAAACAATTTTTGACCATTAGGTCCCCTTGTTACGAAAAGCTAATGGGGGGGAATATATCAGAATCAATATCCAGGTTGGAATGCCGCGTTTATGGCAGAGGACGAGGAGGCAGCGCCGGGTTGGCGACCTTGCCGGCGCTTTCGATCCCGGCTACCGGAAGTCCGGCCGGATTGAGAAGGCCGAGTTGGACGAGAACACTGGCCTGATCCCAGTAAATATGTTCGTGCGCGACTTTGCCGTCGCGGAAGGCGACGATGGCGACCAGCGCGACTTCGACTCGCTTGCCGGTGGGCTCGATGCCGGGGAGCATCCAATCCATTCTCTGTGTGTGCGTGAACTTGAAGATCATCTCGTCGACCACCTGAGTCGGGCCGGCCGTTCGAGAAATGGGCACCGTCTCCGTGTCGGGCGGCATTTGCGGTATGAAGAAGCGGGCGTAGAAGCTGCGGAGCTCATCCTGACCGGCGCCGCCCGTGAGCGTAGGCACGTGGTTAACGTAGGCGTCCGCGACCATGGTGGCCATCGTATCGTCGACGTTGCGCGTGGCGAATTCGGCGCGCATGTGCTCTTCCCAAAGTGCGGCGAGGTCGGGTTGCGGCATACGGGCATGGTGACACGTTTCAACGGATACCGATAAGAATGGCGATGATGTTGCTGGTACCGTCCTTGATGGAGCTGATCGGTGTGGTTGTCACGCCAAAGGTTGTCGTGAGTTGGGTGCTCGTTACCGTGGAACGCAGCCGGTCCGAAGAGAGAACGCCGAAACCGAACTGATTGAAGCCGCCGCTTGGAGGACAGTTGAAATTGCAAAAGGCTGGCGTGCCGAAGCAGGCATTAAAACCGAAGCCGAGTCCGCAGTTGAAACCGCCGAACTGGTTGAAGCCGAGAGCCCTGCTTGCCTGCTTCGTCCAGGCGCCATCATCGTTGCTGACGACGCTGACCGGAAGTCCGGGTGTGAGCGCGCGCCGATTCGGGAAGGCGAACGCGAACTGCTTCGCGGCCTGCTCCTGCGGAGTGATCGAGACGCGATAGAGCCCGCACCACCAGAGGGGGTTCTCGGTTTTGGGAAGTCTATCGTTGTCGATGACTTCCCGTTCCACGGTTACCGTTGTCTGTGTCCGGACGGCGCCCTCGGGTACGAAGAGCAGCACGCCCGTTTTTCCGATTTGGACCGGCGCATTGTTGCCCTTCTCGTCCAGCGTGCCGCGCTGGTCAAAGATGACGGAGCCCTTGGATTCGAGTTGAGCGAGCGCAGTGTCCTTGCCCGCGTATTCGACAATGCCTGCCTCCGGTTCTTGGAACGACACGGCGGCGGAGGGCTCGGTGATTACCGTGCCCGCGCCGTCTGGTTTGGCGCGGAATGAAAACGGGCCGATCAGTGTATCGGCGGCGATTTCTTTTAAGGTCCAGACGGCGACATTGTCGCGCACGCCTTCGAAGACCACGCCGGCGGGCGTGTCGAGGTTCTCGATGAAACGAGTGCCGGGAGGTACAGTTCCTCCAACGGCCACCGTAGTAAGTTTCTGCGCACCGGTTGCGACATAGACGCTGTATAGAACGGTGCCGTCGGCCTCGTACTGCCCGGTGGTTCGGACGATGGCGTTTTGGGCTTGGGCGGCGACACCGAATAGGGTGAATAGGACGACATTCAACATCATCATGCGTCGAGTATGAGCGAACGCCTGGGTGAAATCGTCAGGAAGAGGTCAGGAAATTGTAAGGATTGCGCGGTTAGGAGACCACGGCAGTCACGATTTCCTGGGCTTGCACGACGATCGCCTGCAAGTGGTCCGGACCCCGGAAGCTCTCGGCGTAGATCTTGTAGATATTCTCCGTGCCGCTCGGCCTGGCGGCGAACCAGCCGTTTTTCGTGTTCACCTTTACGCCACCGATCGGAGCGTTGTTGGCCGGCGCGTTCGTAAGGATGCTTTCGACCGGGTCACCAGCGAGAGTTTTTGCCGGCATGGTCGCGCTGTCGAGTTTCGACAGTTTCTGTTTCTGTTCCGGTGTGGCGGCCACATCGATCCTTGTATAGACCGGGGCGCCGAATTTGCCGGTGAGGGTCTCGTAGTGATCGCCGGGGTCGCGGCCGGTGACGGCGGTAATTTCGGCTGCCAGGAGGTCGAGCAGCAGCCCGTCTTTATCGGTGGTCCAGACCTGTCCGTTGCGCTCCAGGAAACTCGCGCCGGCGCTCTCTTCTCCGCCGAAGCAGAAGCTGCCGTCGCTCAACCCGCCGGCGAACCATTTGAAGCCGACTGGCACTTCGGCGAGCGTGCGATTGGCCGCCGCGACGACACGATCGATGATGCTGCTCGAGACGAGCGTCTTGCCCACGACGGCGAATTGCGGCCAGTTCGGGCGATTCTTGACAAGGTAGTCGATCGCCACGGCGAGGTAGTGATTGGGATTCATCAGCCCGGCCGACGGAACCACAATGCCGTGGCGGTCGGCGTCCGGATCGGTGGCGAATGCGACATCGAAGCGATCCTTCAGCGCGACGAGCCCGGCCATCGCATAGGGGCTTGAGCAGTCCATGCGGATCTGGCCGTCATGGTCGAGAGTCATGAAGGAAAACGTAGGGTCGAGCTTTGGATTGACGTTCTGAATATTGAGGTGATACTGCGCGGCAATCGGCGCCCAGTAATTCAGTGAAGCGCCGCCGAGCGGATCGACACCGAGATTGAGCGCGGCATCGCGAATCGCGTCCAAGTTGATGACGTCTTTCAGGTCATCGACATACGGGCCGACGTAGTCGTGCTCGATGATGTACGTGCCGTAAGCCGTACGGCGGACGCCGCGGTTCTTCGTGGCGAGAAGCTCATTGGCGCGGTTTTGGATCCAGTTCGTTACATCCGACTCGGCCGGGCCTCCATTCACAGGGTTGTACTTGAAACCTCCGTCGGCGGGCGGATTGTGGCTCGGGCTGATCACGATGCCATCGGCAAGATTGATCGGCTTGACGCGGTTGTAGCGGATGATGGCGCGCGAGATGACGGGCGTCGGTGTTGGCCCGTTGTCCCTCTGCACATAGGCCGCGACGCCGTTGCCGGCAAGGACTTCGATCGCGGTTTGCTGCGCGGCCCCGGAAAGTGCGTGCGTGTCCTTGCCAAGAAAGAGCGGGCCAGCCACTCCGTGCGCCGAACGATAATCGCAGATGGCCTGTGTGATCGCCAGGATATGTGCCTCTGTGAAGGTGCTGTTCGCGGTGGTGCCGCGATGGCCGCTGGTACCGAAGGAGACGCGCTGGAGGGGATTGCTTGGATCGGGAGTGTTTTGGAAGTATTCGTCTTCGAGGCGGGCCGGATCGATAAGGACGCTGGCCGGCGCGGGTTTGCCAGCGAGAGGGTGGAGAGGCATTCTGTACATTATGAACCGGAGAGCTTTTTTACTGGGTCCTTTGGCGGCTGCCGGCGCGCGTGCGCGGGTCAAGCTGACGGAGGCGGAATTGATCCCGGTTCGAGCGACGGCACGGACGGTTTGGTTGTTCATTCGATTGCGGTCGGACGCGGGTGTGGAAGGACTGGGCGAGGCGTCGGACGCATTTGGAATTCGCGGCACGACGGTTGAAAACGCCGGAGAGATGCGGGAGGAACTGAGGAAGCAGTTTGCGGAATTGGCAGGCCGGTCTCCGTTTGACATCGAATACTTCCGGCAGAGTGCGCGGTTGAACGGACTGCTGGCGCGGACGGTGCACAGCGCCTTGGAGCAGGCGATGTGGGATATGGCGGGCAATGTGCTGGATGCACCGGTGTATTCGCTGCTCGGCGGCAAGGTTCGTGACCGGTTGCCGGTGTATGCGAATATCAACCGCACGACCTCGGTGCGGACGCCGGAAGGGTTCGCCGCCACCGCCAAGCGGGCGGTGGCGGACGGCTTTCAGGCGGTAAAGCTTGCGCCTTGGGACAACTTCGTGGACTCAGATGCCTTTGTGGACAGGGGGATTCAGTGCCTGTTCGCAGTGCGCGAGGCGGTGGGAAAGCGTGTGCAGATCATGACCGACTGCCATTCGTTCTTCACCGTGGAACGGGCGAAGCGCGTGGCGAAGCAGTTGGAGCCGGTGGGATTGAGTTGGTATGAAGAGCCGGTAGCGCCCGAGAAGACCGCCGAGACGCTGGCGATACGCCGCGCGATTCAGCAGGAAATGGCCGGCGGCGAGTTCCTGTTTGGCGTGAAGGAGTTTGCGCCGTTGTGCCGGGAGAAGGCCGTGGACGTGATCATGCCGGACGTAAAGCACTGCGGCGGTGTGTTGGAAATGACGCGGATCGCGGCGATGGCGGATCTGTTCGGCGTAAGTGTGGCGCCCCACAATCCGACGGGCCCGGTGTCGACCGCGGCGTCGGTGCAGTTATGCGCGGGCATGAGGAACTTCCGCATCCTGGAGCTGCAGTGGAGCGAGGTGGAGTGGCGCGGCGCGCTGGTGCGTCCAGCGGAACGCTTCGAGAACGGGACCATAGCGGTCGGCGACGGGCCGGGATTCGGGATCAGGTTGAACGAAGCGTTGACGACGGAGAAACGGATGGTTTGAGAGCGGCCACGGCGCGCGCCTCATCGGTGGCTAACGTGACGCCGCCCAGCTTGGCTTCGAATATAAGCTGATAGCCGAATAGGGTGGGAAACAGCGAGGTAAAGATGCGGAGGATGGCTCCTCCCCAGCGGTCGATGAGGCCGGCTGGTTTGACGCGGAGCCCGCGGTCGAGCGGAATGACGGAATAGAGCTCTCGCGTGATGCGGTAGCCGTTCGATTCGAGGAGCTCGCGCGCGGTTTTGCGAGTGTAAAAGCGCACGTGCGTGCGGTCCATGATGCCGCGGTCGGCGTAGTCGAACTTGCCGAAAAGGAGACTGAGCCGGATGACGATGTTGGCGACATTCGGCAGCGAGATGATGATCGAGCCGCCGGAAGGACGGAGCAGCGGCAGCACGTCCCGGAGCACGCGTTCCGGATGATTCAGGTGTTCCAGCACGTCGAGGATGAGCACCTTATCAAAGGACTGGCCGCGGAGCTGCGTGGCGACCTGCGCGAGTCCGAGCTGGAGATCGGCTTGGAAATACTCGTGCATTGCGGCGATATGGATGGGCGATTCCAGATTGTCGACGCCTGTGACTTCGTTGCCGTTGTTATGGAGCTGTTCGGCGAAGAACCCTTCGCCGCAGCCGACATCGAGGAGTCTCTGATTGCTCCCGGCGAGGCGCTCGGCATAATAGTGGCTGGAGCACGGCGAGTCCTTGAGAGCATAGTGGTGAAAATACTCTGCGAACTCGGGATAAGCGTGCGCACCATTTACGCAGGAACGGTATCGGTACACCGCGCGGACGACATCCTGGGCATATTTCATGCCGTTGACGTAACAGATCTCGTCGCCGTAGTAAGTGGGGATGGGAATTTCGTGAATGCGGAAGCGCTGGTGCTGCAGTTTGATGATGATTTCCGTATCGAAGTGGAAATCGTGGGTCATCTGGGAGAAGTCGATGCAGCGGAGCGCGTGCAGATCGTAGGCGCGGTAACCGGAGTGGAATTCGGTGAGGTTGAGGTTTAGCGCCCGGTTTTCGAAGAACGTGAGAATTTTGTTACCCAGGTACTTATAGAGCGGCATTCCACCCTTGAGCGGCCCGCCGAACTCCTTCATCATGCGGGAGCCGAAAACCGCGTCGGCCTGTCCGTTGACGAGCGGATGATACATGTGGGCGAGGATTTCGGGCGCGTATTGGCCGTCGCCATGAACGAGGACGACGATATCGAACCCTCGCTCCATGAAGTACTGATATCCGCGAATCTGGTTACCGCCGTAACCCTGATTCTCCTCGTTCTTGAAAACATGGAGTTTGGCGTTCGGATTGACCTGCTTGTAGCCCAGCGCGAGTTCGAAGGTCTCGTCCTGGCTGGCGTCGTCGAACACCACCACCTCCTCGACGTTCGACCAGACGACCGCCGGAATGCGGCGGAAAACTTTGGCTAAAGTGGTGGCGGCATTATAGGCAACGATCAGAATGCCGATGCGTTTGCCGCGCGCATCCGCAAGTTCCGGCGAAGTGGGAGGGTACTTGGAAGGCGTGTTCACGGACCAATCCACTTCTATAATAGCGCTTCAACGAGAAAAGGCTTGACATTCGCCGCAGCTATGCTAAAAAGTTAGCAGAGAGGTGCTGGTTTTTTAGCATGGCGATGAAAAGCAATGGAGTTCCGCTAGTATCGCGCCGGGAGAGGCAGATACTGGACGTACTATTTCGGCGCAAGGAAGCAACCGCGTTGGAGATTCAGGCCGATATGCCCGACGCACCGGGCTATTCAGCGGTGCGGGCGCTGTTGCGGATATTGGAAGAGAAGGGCCATGTGCTGCACCGGGAAGATGGCCCCCGGTACGTGTATCTGCCGGCGGTGGAGGCCGAGACGGCACAGAGAAGCGCGCTGCGGCATGTGCTGGACACGTTTTTCGAGGGCTCGGCGGCAGGGGCGATGGCGGCGCTGTTGGGCGCGGATGGGGTGAGTCTCTCGAAGGATGAGCTGGACCGGATGGAGGCGCTGATTGCGAAGGCGCGGAAGGGAGGCGCGTAATGTTGGCGCTTCGATGTTTGCTGGGGATGACGGTACTGTTGCTGACGGCGGGGTTGGTGACGCGGCTGGCGGGAAGAAGGTGGTCGGCTGGGGAGCGTCACGCGGTGTGGACGATTTCGCTGATCTTGTCACTGCTGCTGCCGGTGCTGTTGCGGTATGAGCCTCCGGCGGTGACGTTCTCCGGGCCGGTACGGGAGATGCAGAGGATCACGATCTCGGTAGGGCCGGATGACCGGCCGGTGGACTACGGGGGGATGGTGAAGTGGGGCTGGTATTTGGGTATGGCGGGAGTGGCGGGATGGTGGTTGCTGGGGTTTGTGCGGGTGACAGGGATGGTGGCGTCGTCGACGGAGCATTCAACCTATGGGGGTGTCGCGGTGCGGACGTGCGCAGGCCTGAAGATGCCCGCGGTGGCCGCCGGGCCGGTGATTCTCCTGCCGGAATCGGCGGCGGACTGGCCTGAGGAACGGTTGGAGATGGTGTTGACGCACGAGCTGGCGCATGTGCGCCGGCGGGATCTATTGTGGCGGCTGGCGGGTACGCTTGCTTGTTGCATGTATTGGTTTCATCCGTTGGCCTGGTGGGCCGCGGCGCAACAAAGAAAGGAAAGCGAGATGGCTTGCGATGATCAGGTTTTGATGGGGCGATCCTCGGAGGTGTATGCGGAGAGCCTGGTGGCAGTTGCGCGGGAGGCGGCAGGGCAGCGGACGCCGGCTGCCGTGATGGCGATGGCGAAGCCCAGGGAGTTGGAGGGACGGCTGCTCGCGGTGTTGGACTCAACGCGGCGTCGCGGCGCGGTTTCGATGCTGCGGGTCTGCGGGTCGCTGTTGCTTGGATTGGCGCTGGTCTCGCCACTGGTTGCGTGGCAGGATTCGAGCGTGCAGATGAAGGGCTCGGTGCGAGACATGGTCGGAGTGATTCCGGGCGCGAAGGTGGTGTTGAAAGGCGTGTCGGATTACACCTTTGAAACCGGTCCTGATGGCTCTTATTCGGTGTCCGGCGTCCCGGACGGGACGTACGCTATCGAGGTGTTGAAGCCGGGTTATGCGCAGTTGTCGATTGGCGGAAGGAAGGTGGAGGTGGGACGGACGGCGAGGTCCGATTTCTATCTGAATCTGGGCAGTGTAAAGGAGACTGTTTCGGTGGACGGCGGCAGGGGTGGTACGGGTGCCGAGCCGCCTTCGCCCCCGCAGCGGATTCGCGTGAGCGGGAACGTACAGGCGGCGAAGGTTTTGAAGATGGTGCGGCCGACGTATCCGCCGGAAGCCAAGGAGGCGCGGGTGCAGGGAACGGTGCGCATGCGTGCGGTTATCGGGAAAGAAGGCGAGGTGCTGGGCCTAACGCTCCTGATGTCGCCATCGCCGGAGTTGGCGAGATCGGCAATGGACGCGGTAAGCCAGTGGAAGTATTCGCCGACGCTGCTGAACGGCGCGCCTATTGAAGTGCAGACAGAAGTGGATGTGAATTATACGTTGTCGAAGTAGGCTGGACAGGGGGCGGGTGGCCCCCTTTTCGGCTTGAAAAAAGAATGCTGCCGATGAGTCTTCGTTTAATACGTTGGGGAAGTCGCTCTTTGACAGATAAGCGATATCTTCGAAATCGCCGCTCTTCTTCAGTTTTGCGACCAGTTCGATCGTCGTGCCGCCGGGCGCTTCGTCTTGCTTGTGGAGGACGATGTGGGCGGCAGATCGACCTTTCTCGCGGCCGTGACGGATCAGACTTCTAGCGACGTATCCGCTACGTCCCATGATAGGCGCCAATGTGGCCAACGCCGCCGCCATCAGGACGGTCGATTTTCCAGACCCATTGTCACCGAGGAGGACGTTTACGTTCTGATGCTTCTGCTGAGATCGAGCCGGCTTCTCGGGATAGCAAAAATTGAGTTCCGCGTTGTCGAAACATCGAAGGTTGCTGATTCTTAGCCGCTCAATGTTTACGTACCCCGAGAATACCATTCGCCGAAATCCATGATCGGCGGTTGGCGTGGACTGTTACACCTTCGCGGTAAGCCGCAGGATGAATTGTTCCATAACGGTGCGATCATCCGGACGCGTATCGCGGAGGCCGCGGTCGGCTTGAAAGATCCACTGAATTGCGTTGCGCATCTGCGCGGGTTGGAAGGCCGCGGAGGTTTGCTGGATCTGTTCGGCACGGGCGCGCCACATGGCTACGCCTTGCTTCGAGAAGTGATTCTGGATGGCTTGGGCGCTGTTTAACCGGGCTTCTTTGGCGGCTAGCGCGAAACGGAACTGGGTGGCCAGGAAGCTTAGCGCTAAAGGCAGATATTCGCCATCGCGGACCAGCGTATCGAGGATCTCGAGCGATGCTTTGCGGTCCCGGCGGCCAAGCGCCGCGACGAGGTTGAAGATCGTCGATTCACGGGCGTCGGGGACTAACTGCTGGACGTGCTGAAGCGTGGCGTTTGCCGTGAGCAGGCGGAGTTTCTCGAGCTCGTTGGCGAGGCGGCTGGCGTTGGCGCCGGTGGCTTCAATGAGCAGATCCAGAGCGTCGTTGGCGATCGTGAGGCCGAGCTGTTTGGCGAGGCGCTGCGCAAGACCGCGGGCTTCGAGCGGGCTGGGATGGCGAAACTCGACGATGGCTTTGATTGGCGCGTAGAACTTCTTGACGCGCTCGAGCTTGGCTTTGTCGTCCCCGTCGAAATCGAAGCGGCTGGATTGAAGGACCAACGTGACGCCGGGGGGCGGGTCCTTCAGGAAACGGACGAGGCCTTCGGGTGGTTCGGTGGCGTCGCCCCGGGGGAGCGCCCCTTCGGCGCTCGAAACCCAGATGAGGCGTGTGGAGGCGAACAGAGAGTAAGAACAGGCGTCGTCGAGCGCGTCGTTGAGTGAGACCTCATCGAGATCGAGCCGCGTGTAGCCTTGCTCGCGATCCTCTTCCGGGAGCGCCTTTTCGATCAACGCCCTGCGGCATTCGTCGCGGCGCCAGGCGTCAGGCCCGATGAAGAGATAGGCGGGCGAGAGCTTGTTGGCTCGTAGCGAAGAGAGCAGGTCGTCGGGAGTCACTGTTAGAACGCCTCGAGAACGGCGCTGACAACGGTGCGGGCGACATCGCGGCTCAAACGTTCCAGCGCCTGGTCGGATTCCTCGAAATATTGGGCCTGGTCGACGGAGACTTCGTAGCGCTCGCGGAATTCGAAACTGGGGCGGTTGTAAAGCAACTTGCCGGTGGCGCGCTCGGTGAGGTTGAGCTGCATGTTGGCTTGGATTTGGACGCCGGCAGCGCGGCCGGTGGCGGGGTCGAAGATGGTCGGGTAGGCGGTGAAGGTGAGGATCGTGCCTTTGAGTACGGCGTCGGCCTGATTGGGGTCGGTGATGATGTTGTAGCGGGTGCGGGCGATGAACTCACGGGTGATGGCGCCGGCAAGACGGTCCGAGAATTTGTAGCGGACGGTGAGGTTATTGAATGCGGGGATGGCGATCGTTTGGATGGACTTGGGGAGCAAGTCGGACTTGCCGCCGACGTGGTAGCCGCAACCTGTTAAGAGAGACGATAGGGCGAGTGCGTGGCGGCGGGTCATAGGAGTTCGCGGAGTACTTCGATGGTGAGGTCGGCCTGCAGGCGGAAGTTGTCGGCGGCGAGCCAGAACCAGGCACCGGCCGGGTGATTTCGATCGGCTTCGATGGCGCCGACGGCGTAGCCGGACTGGCCGGCGGAACCGGTGTTGGTGGGCGGGTCGAGCGATTCATCGCGGACATCGACGCCGGCTTCCTTGAGCTTGGCGACGATGTTGGCGATGTTGGGGCGGCTGGTGAATTCGACCCAGACGGAGGCGGCGTAGCCGTGGAATGTCGGCGCATGGACGAGGCGGACGGAGGGAACGGGGAGGCCGGCGCCGTGGAGTTTCGAGAGGGCGTTTAGCTCGCGGTGAATGCGGGCCTCGCGGTCGGCGAGGTTGATCTTTGAGTCTTCGCCGGTGCGTGGAAGCAGGTTGAAGCTGAGCTGGGCGTCGTAGTGCGTCTTGGGAATGGATTTGAACGAAAGCAAGGCGACGGTCTGCTTTTGGAGCTCGTCGATGGCCTGGCGGCCGGACTGGCTTGCCGGTTCGAAGAGAGTGACGATCGACCGCGCGACCGGATGTTGTTCGTGGAGATCGTTGAGGAAACCGGCGAGGAGCCAGGCGCCGGGTTGCGGGATGATGTGAATCCGCGATTCAACAGGGCCCGATTCGAACGCCGGGGCGCGGACGACGGCGCCGGGCTCTTCTTCGAGAGCACCGGTGAGATCGATGATTGGGGCGGCTTCCTGAACGCGGGCGAGGGCTTCGGTGGCGAAGTTGGTAGTGATGACGGCCACTGCGTCGTCGATCATGGTTTCGTCGACTGCGGCGACGACTTCGATCTCTTCTTCACTGGCGGCGAATACAGCGGCGGCGTCCTTCTCGAGGGTGGCGGATTGGAGGCGGGAAGATAACGCGGCGTCGGCGTACCGATCGCGCACTTCGCGCCCGAGCAGAGTATCGGCGCCGACGAGGAGAACGGAGTTAGCCAACTTGTGTCTCCGGATGCTGGGAAGATGGATTCGTTTTGCGGCGGAGGATGCCGCCGATGCGGATGAGGATGCCGCTGGCAACGTAGGTGGTCGCCATGGCGAGAAGCACGGGTTGCGAGAAGAAGACCAGCAGGAAGATGATGCTCCCAAGCGTGATGACGGATTTGAAGGAGCGCGGGCTGAGGAGGTTGAAATCCTTGAAGCTGCGGTAGCGCCAGGTGCAGACCATCAGGAATGCGAGCAAGCCGATGAGCGCCATCCAAAACGTTGCCGCGATCCAGTGGCGGAGCGGCTGCGAATCGAGCGCATAGACGACGGAAGCCACCATGCCCGCGGCGGCCGGGATGGGGAGGCCGACGAAGTATTTCCGGCCAGGCCGGCCGGGATTTTTCGGAATGGGGTTGACGGAAATATTGAAACGGGCGAGGCGCGCGGCACCGCAGAGAAGGAAGAGAAACGTGATGAAGTACGTGGCGCGCTGGAGCTGTACTCGCATGTTGTTGTCAGGAAGAATAGACCAATCGACGAATTGCACGCCCCAGGCGAAGGCGAGGATTCCGGGGGCGATGCCGAAGCTGATGACATCGGCGAGGGAGTCCATTTCGCGGCCGAATTCAGACACCGTGTTGGTCATGCGGGCAATGCGGCCGTCGAGGCCGTCGACGAAAACCGAGATGCCGATGAAGATGGCGGCGAGCTCAAAGTGGCGCCCGGCATCGGGGACTTGCTGGGCGAAATCCATGGAGCCGCGGAAGCATTCCATGATGGCGAGGAAGCCGAGAAGGAGGTTGCCGGCGGTGAACAGGGTGGGGAGGGCGTACGCGGCGCGGCGAGGGCGCCGATCGGGAGAGTTTGGATCGATGAGTCGTTCGGCGAGGTTAAAACGCGGCATGGTCTACGACTTTCTGCGCGCGATAATGTCGGCGCCGGCGGCCACGCGTTGGCCTTCCTTCACTTCGACCGACCATTCGGGGCCGAGGAAGATGTCGACGCGCGAGCCGAACTTGATGTAGCCGACCCGTTCGCCAGCCTGGACGGCGTCGCCAGCCTTCTTGTAGCAGATGATGCGGCGGGCGATGAGACCGGCGATTTGTGAGAAGACAATTTTGGTGCCGTTCCCTTCGACGGTGATGAAATTCTGCTCGTTATCGGTGGTTGCCTCTTCGCGGCTGGCGACGAGGAATTTACCGGTCTTGTACTGGACATTCGTAATCTTGCCGGCGATCGGGGAGCGGTTAACATGTACGTCGAAGACGTTGAGGAAAATGCTGATGCGAGTCTGGCCGTTCTCCGGCTTGATGGCGACCACCTTACCGTCGGCGGGCGAGACGGCGACCGGGCCGGCGGGGATCTCGCGATCCGGATCACGGAAGAACCAGAGGCAGAAGACGGCAAGGATAAGAAAAGGGATGCTGAAGACCGGACGAGTGAGATAACCGGTGATCGCGCCGCCCGCGACGAGGCCGAGCGCGTAATAGATGCCGTCGATAACCATGTGTGCGAAGGGTGCCTAAAGAGTTATTCTCTCAGAAATGGTTATGAGGCTCATCACAGCAGTGTTGGCCGGCGGGTTGTCATTGGTAACGGCGCAGGTTCCGATGAAGGCTTTGAACCCGCGTATCGCGAAGATCGTGAGCGAAGTTTCAGCGGAACGAGTCGGCGCGACGATGCGGAAGTTGGAGGGATTCGGGACGCGAAATATCTTCTCGTCACAGGACGACCCGAAGCGCGGTATTGGCGCGGCGGCGAGGTGGATTCGCGATGAGATGGCCTCCTACAGCCCGCGGCTGCAGGTGCGTCTTGACGAACACGATATTAAGAAAGGCGCGCGCGTCGTTCGCGATGTGCGCATTGCGAACGTAGTCGCAGTGTTGCCCGGGACGGCCCAGAAGGACCGGCAAGTGTTGATCTCCGGCCATTTCGATTCGTTGCATATTGTGCGGAAGAAGGTGGGCGAGCTGGAGAGGATGGACCAGGAGGCGACGATAGCTGCGGACGCGCCCGGCGCGTCTGACGATGGGAGCGGGACGGCGGCGGTGATGGAGCTGGCGCGAGTGTTAAGCCAGTACGAGTTTGAAAAGACGCTGGTGTTCGTGGCGTTTTCGGGCGAGGAGTATGGGCTGCTTGGCGCGAACCAGTATGCGAAGAGGGCTGCCAGCGAAAAGACTGTTATCGATGCCGTGTTGAACAACGACATTATCGGGAATGATCTGGCTGGAAATGGGCGGACCGCGGGGACAGGCGTGCGGGTGTTTAGCGACGACCCGTCCGATTCGCCGTCGCGGACACTGGCGCGCTACGTAAAGGAGATCGGAGAGCGGTATGTGCCGGCGATGAAGGTGAATCTGGTGTTTCGCGCGGACCGGTTTATGCGGGGCGGCGATCACACACCTTTTGATCGCGCGGGCTTTCCGGCGGTGCGGTTTACGACCATCGCGGAGTTCTATGCGAACCAGCACACCGCTTCGGACACGTTTGCGAACGCATCGCCGAAGTATACGGCGAGTGTGGCAAGTGTGAACGCGGCGGTTGCGGCGTCGTTGGCATTGGCTCCGCCGGCGCCGGACATTTTGACAAAGATTCGATCTGTTACGGCGAACACAGAGATTGTGGGGCCGAATCTATCGCGGGGGAAGTCGGGGTACGACGCGCTGCTGAAATGGAAAGAGCAGGGCGATGTGACGGACCTGGCGGGATTCGCCGTGGTATGGCGGGATTCGGTATCGCCGTATTGGGAAAAGGAGTTTTGGGTGGGGCCGGGTAAGGAGTTCCGGCTGACGGATGTGTCGATTGACGATATTGTGCTGGGAGTAAAGGCGGTGGATAAAGAGGGGAATGAGAGTCCCGTGTCGGTGTATCGGATTGTGCCCCGGTTGATACCGTAGTATTGTGATCCGAATTTTGCGGCCATTCTGGCCGACGCTGAAGTACTGGACGGCAGTCGAGGTCCACGTCTTCGGCTTTTCCATTGCGGCGAATGTACTGCTGAGCTTTTTCCCGTTTCTGCTGGTGCTTGTCTGGTTCTGCCGTTCGATCGGTTGGGCCTCAGCCGAACAGGCGGTTTATTTTGCAATGAGCGATCTGTTCGGGAAAGAAGTCGAGACGTTGATCCGGCATGGCATCGACTGGATCCCGGGAAGGTTCAAGCATTTCAGCTACACATCGCTGCTGCTGTTGCTGTTTACGGCGAACGGGATTTTTGAGCCGATGGAAGTGGCGCTGAACCGGTGTTGGGGCGTTTACAAACATCGCAGCTTTTTGATGAACCAGCTAGTCAGCATGGGACTGATCTTCGCATGCGGGACGCTGGTGATTATTTCGATCCTTTTGGGCGCGCTGAATCATGAATCGATGAAGACTGCCGACGCGTCGATTGTGGGCCAAAGCATCAGTTGGACGCATCTGGTGTTCTTCCGGATGGCCGCGCTGCCGGTAACGATGCTGGCGCTTTTCCTGATTTATTGGATCTTGCCAAACACGAAAGTCGCGTGGCGGCGGGTGGTGCCGATCGCGATCGTAGTGGGCATAGTGCTGGAGGGCTTCAAGTTCCTGATGAAGTGGATCTGGCCCTGGTTCTTGCGAAAGTTGCAGGTCGAGTACGGCCCGTTCTACTGGGCTGTGATTATTGTGCTGGTGAGTTTCCTGGCGTCGATGATTGTGCTGGCCGGAGCGGAATGGGCCGGGCGGGGAGCGGAGCCGCCGGTGGAAGGGCCTACCGACGTTTCACCGCAAACCGCATCCCACTCCACACCTCATCCACCGCGCATATCTTAAAGTCGACCAACCCGAACGCCAACGCGGCCTCGCGGACGATGTTGCCGTTGATGTCGGGTTTGGAGGTTTTCGTGGTCTTGGGCCAGACGACCCAGATGCCACCGTCCTCGGCGCGCTGGCGCATTTTTGGGAGCGCCGATTCGTATTCGCGCCGCGATTCGACAAACCAGAGCGTGAGCGGGACCTTCCCCTTCGGATTGCGCTTGGCTTCAAAGCCGGGAATCCGGCGCTCGAAACCGGACGGAGCGTTAATCAGGCCTACCGGCTGACCGTCTTTGAGCCCGAGTTTTTTGGTCAGGGGCACGGGCGAATCAGGTCCGGAGAGCGATTTCGGTACGAAGACCTCGCAGACGGGGTTGGAGAGCACGTCCTCAAGCACAGGACCGATTTTCTCGTACGTCGTGTATCGGGCGTCCGGGATGGTCGCTTGTACCCTCGCGATTTTCTCCGGTTCGCCTTCGACGTAAACCAATGGGATCAGGCGAGTTGACTTGCTGCCGCGGATTAGGACGCCGATCTCCCGGCCGTGACTGGGTCGGCGGGAGAGATCGATGATGAGGGCGCTGGGAGGGTTTTCGCGGAACTCCTTCATGGAAGAGCTGGCGAATTTGCCGGCATCGACTTCGTAGCCGAGTTTGCGCAAAAGCCTGGCTCGTGGGGCACATTCTTCGTCGTTCCAATGAATCAGGCGGAGGTGTGGCATCTGAGTCCTTCTGCCATATAATAGTGGGTTCGTTCGACGACCCAAAGTGAGGTGAGTGCGATGGCTGAGCCTAAGAATTCGGAACAACAGGACATGACGCGCCGTGACGCCGCGAAGTTGGCGGCTGGCGCGACAGCGGCCGCTGCCATCGTTGGCGCGCCGTGGATTCAGAGGGTCAAAGCCGCAAATAACCAGGTGCAGATGGCGATTATCGGCACGGGCGGACGCGGCCAGTATCACATCGAACACCTCAACGGGCTCGACGGCGGGCGGCTGGTGGCCGCCGTCGATATTTATCAGGCGAACCTGGACAAAGGGACCAACTCCTCCAAGGACAAGCCCAAGGGCTACAAAGATTACCGCGAGGTTTTGAACCGCAACGATATCGACGCGGTCCTGATCGCGACGCCGCTTTCCACACACTTCCCGATCACGAAGGATGCGCTGCTCGCGGGCAAGCATGTCTTCTGTGAAAAGAGCCTTGTACACAAGCCGGAAGAGATTCACATGCTCCGCAAGATGGCGAACGAACGGCCGAAGCAGGTGTTGCAGGTGGGTTTGCAGCGCCGGTACAGCCGCTTCTACCAGGCGGCGCGGCAGATGGTGGATAAGGGCTTGCTTGGGGATGTTACCAACGTCTATGCGCAGTGGCACCGCAATTTGATCAATGTCCCCAGCGCGACGTGGACGATGAAAAAGAACGACCCGCGCGGTGAGGAGGCCAACTGGCGTCTACTTTCGAAGTACTCCGGCGGGCTGGTCGCCGAATTGGGCTCGCACCAAATGGACATTGCCGATTGGATGTTCGGCAGCCACTTTGATTCGGTAACGGGCGTTGGCGGCATCGATTACTTCAAAGACGGCCGCGACGTATTCGACAGCGTGCAGTTGATCTTCCGCTATCCGAAGGGGCAGCGGCTGATGGCCTCCTACATCTCGACCAACCAGCATCTGCCGCTCTTCGGCGGGTCGCGCCCGCAGTTCGGCGAGATGATTATGGGCACTGAGGGCACGATACATATTACGGTAGGGACGGACAATCCGCCGGCGTTGGGTATCTGGTATCGCGAACCCCCGAAGAAGACGCCGACGGGGACGAAAGCGGCCGTGGCGAGCGCGTCGCTAGCGTCGTTGGGCTCGGCCGGCAGCAAGGCCCTGCCAATTCTGCTGAGCCGTGACGAAGTGAGCGACCAGGACAGCTTCATGCAGAAGGAGCTGAAGTTCGCACGGCGATGGCTGTACTCCAAAGGCGTCATGCTGCCTGAGGAAGACCGCAATCCCGTGGACCAGCAGATGATTGAGTTCTGGGACTGCGTGCGGACAGGCGCGAGACCGAAGGCAGACCTGGAGATCGGGCTGTCGGATTCGGCGGCCGTGATCCTTTCGAACCTCTCGATGAAGGACGAGCGCAAGTACTACCGGAAAGAGATCGACACCATGGGTAACCAGGATGCGAAGCCGGGCACACCCGCCAAGAAGGGGTAACGATCAATGCCGCTCAGCCGCTGGCGGGAGCGCGAGGCCGCGACGCTCGAAAACGACGTCCTTCGCGTGACAGTATTGCGGGAGGGTGGGCATGTGGCCGAAATCCTGCACAAAAAGACGGGGGTGAATCCGTTGTGGGTCCCTCCTTGGCCGACGATGGATCCTTCCCGGTACGATCCGGCGAAGCATCCGGAATACGGGCTGGACGCGGAATCGAAGCTGCTGGCGGGGATTCACGGGCATAATTTGTGTCTCGATCTGTTTGGCGGGCCCACTCCGGAAGAGGCCGCGGCCGGGATGACGACGCATGGCGAGGGGTCGGTGGCGAAGTACTCGCTGGCGTTTTCGGGCGCCGGACTGGAGATGCGGGCGGCGTTGCCGTTGCATGGGTTGGCGTTCGCGAGGGCGATGCGATTGGATGGCGAGCGCGTGCGATTCTTTGAGACGGTGGAGAACCTGACGGCGCTCGACCGGCCGATTGCCTACACGCAGCATGTGACATTGGGGCCGCCATTTTTAGAGACGGGGAAGACCGAATTCCGTATTCCGGGAACGCGCTCGATGAGCTATCCGCAGGATTTCGCGGGGCCGAATGGATATCTGCCGGTGGGTGCTGTCTTCGATTGGCCGCAGGCGCCGCGTAAAGATGGCAAGGGTACCGTAGACATGCGGCGTTTGCAGGCAGTTCCCGCGTCGGCGGCGTTCTCAACCCATCTGCTCGATCCGCACCGGGAGCGGGCTTGGTTTTTGGCGTGGTCGCCAGTGTCGGAGCTGCTGTTTGGCTATGAGTGGCGGCGAAGCGATTTTCCGTGGATGGGCATCTGGGAAGAGAATCATAGCCGCACGGCAGGGCCGTGGAATGGGCGGACGCTGACACGCGGGATGGAGTTTGGCGCCTCGCCGTTTCCGGAGACCCGGCGGGCGATGATTGAGCGGCGGGAGTTGTTCGGTGTGCCAGGATACCGCTGGCTGCCGGCAAAGGGGCGAATCGCGGTGGAGTACAGCGCATTTGCGCGGGTGGCAAAATCGATTCCGGAGGAGCCCGAATGAAAACCCTGGCCTTGGCCATCCTTTGCGCGGCTGCGGCGATGCCGCAGCAAGTCGTGATTCGAGCGGCGCGGCTGTTCGACGGGCGCGCGGACACATTGCAGACGCCAGGGTTGGTTGTTGTCGAGAATGGCCGGATTACCGGTGTCGGGCCATCGGCAGTGTTGAAGCCGGGCGCAACGGCGATCGATTTGGGCGATGCGACGCTGCTGCCCGGATTCATGGATGCGCATGTGCATTTGACAGGACAGCGCGGGATGGATAACCGCCAGGATCTTATCGACTCACAGGCGCGCACTTCGGTAGAGACGGCGCTGCGGGCAACCAGGTATTTGCGGGTGACGCTTGAGGCCGGATTCACCACCGTGCGGAATCTGGGGGCTGGTGATTTCATCGATGTCGCCATGCGGAACTCGATTGCGAACGGCGACATTGTGGGGCCGCGAATTCTAGCGGCATCAAAGGGACTAGGATCGCTGGGCGGACATTGCGACCCGATGAACGGTGTGCGGCCGGAGTTCTATGGGCGAGAGCCGGATTGGCGGGACGGCGTGATCGGCAGTCCCGAAGCAGCGCGGCAGGCTGTTCGCTACAACATCAAGTACGGCGCGGATCTCATCAAGATTTGCGCAACCGGCGGTGTGCTGAGCCGGAATAACGATGTGGATTCGCCGCAGATGACGCAGGCGGAAGTGGACGCGGTAATCGATGAGGCGCATGCGAAGGGCAAGAAGGTGGCGGCTCATGCGCATGGAGCGACCGGGGCGAAGCGCGCGATTCGCGGTGGCATCGATTCGATAGAACATGGGAGCTTTTTGGACGATGAGGCCCTGACGCTAATGAAGCAGAGGGGCACGGTGTATGTGCCGACGCTTCACGCGCTGTGGAGTTTGCTGGAGGCCGAGAAGAAGGGCAGCGTGATGGATCCGCGGACACAGGCGAAGATGAAGATGGCGGCGCGGCGGATTGACGAGACTTTTCGCAGCGCGGTGGCGCGGGGGATCAAGATCGGCCTGGGTACGGACGCAGGCGTGGGTGTTCATGGAACGAACGCGGAAGAGTTTGTGTTGATGGTGAAGGGCGGGATGAAGCCGATTGACGCCCTGCGGGCGGCGACGTCCGTGGACGCGGAATTATTTGGGGTCGCGAGCGATCTGGGGACGTTGGAAAACGGAAAGATTGCCGATGTGGTTGCCGTGCCGGGGAATCCTGTGGAGGACATCGCGAAGACGCGGAATGTGTTTTTCGTGATGAAGGACGGCAAGATTGTGAAGAACACGCGGTAGTTTGAACGCGTTCAAAAAACCATTGACAGAGTGGTTATCTCGACGTACTCTGTTCTTGAACACGTTCAATTGAACGTGTTCAAGAAAGAAGGCGAGATGTATATTCTTCACACGTATTTGTTGTACTTGACGATCTCCGTCGCGATCACGATTTGGGTGGCGCAAACCTTACACAAGAATGGCCGCACATTTCTCCTGGATGCGTTCCAGGGGAATGAGGCGCTGGCGGATTCGGTGAATCATCTGCTGGTCGTGGGCTTCTACCTGCTGAATCTTGGCTGGATCATTTGGACGCTGCGTACGCATGGCGATGTCGAAACTGGCCGGGCGCTGATGGAACTGGTCAGCGACAAAGTCGGATTTGTGTTGATCGTCCTCGGGGTGATGCACTTCGGCAACATCTTCGTCTTCAGCCGGATGCGGCGGCGGGGATTGGACCGGCTTCCGTCGGCACCGCCTCCCATTCCGCCCACCGGTTACTTCGCGGGAGGCCAGCGATGAAGCGGCTGCGCCTTTATTACGACGCGCGATGTGGGCTGTGCACCGCGCTGGTGGGTTGGCTTGAGCGGCAGCGGCAGTTGGTGCCGATCGAGTGCGCACCGAAGCCGCCGGGGCAAACGGACCTTGCAGTTGTAGCGGATAGCGGAGAAGTATGGACCGGCGATTCAGCGTGGCTGATCGTGTTGTGGGCCCTGGATGAGTTCCGGGATTGGTCCTATCGGCTTGCCCGGCCGGAGTTATTGCCTCTGGCGAGACAGGCATTTGCGACGTTGTCGAAGAATCGGGCGACGTTATCCGATTGGCTGGGATTGCAGACCGATGCGGACGTGGCGGCACGGCTACGGGAAGTTTCGTTGCCTGGGTGCTCTTTATGAAGGCGGCACGGGCGGCGAAATCGGCGGAGACGCGGGAGAAGATTCTCGAAGCAGCGCTGGAGCTGTTCCGGGAACGGGGCTTCGCCGAAACGAGCATGCGGGAAGTGGCGGCGCAGGCGAAGGTGGCGACGGGGCTCGCGTACTACTACTTCTCGTCGAAGGACGCGATTGTCCTGGCGTTTTATCAGCGGGCGAAGGATGATTTGAAACCGCTGATCGACGAAGTGCAGACGGGCAAGAAGCTGGAGACGCGGCTGCTCGACATCATCCGCGTGAAGTTCCGCTATTTCGCACCGAACCGGAAGTTTCTAGGGGCGCTGATGGCACATGCGGCCGACCCCGGGAACTCGCTGTCGCCGTTTGCCGGGGAGTCGCGGGACGTTCGGGAGCAGGATCTGGCGCAGTTCGCGCGAGCATTGACAGAAACAGGAACCCCGGTGCCGGATGACATGGCAGCGCATTTGCCGAAGGTCCTGTGGATGTATCAGATGGGCCTTATCCTGTTCTGGATGTACGACCGGTCGGAGGGGCAGCAGCGTACGGCGCGTCTGTTGGAAGCGAGCGCGCGCATGGTGGTGGCGCTGATCAAACTGAGCAGCCTGCCGCTATTGAGACCGGCGCGGAAGACGGTGTTGGAACTCGTCGAGATCGTCGAGAGTTAAGCGAGGATTGCGGCGAGTTGGCTGGGCTCGATGTTGCCGCCGGAGACGATGACGCCGATACGGCGGACGTCCGCCGGCAACTTGCCGTGAATGACCGCGGCAACCGGAACGGCGCCGCTCGGTTCGACGACGAGATGAACTTTCGTCGCGAGCCAGCGGACTGCGGTCCGGATCTCCTCCTCGCTGACGAGGGCGATGGCTTCGAGATGCTCCTTCATTACCGGGAAGGTTAACTTGCCTGGCGAAGGGGAGCGCAGGCCATCGGCAATCGTCTCCGATGGCGGGATGCTCCTGTGTTCGCCCGCCTGCAGCGATTGCCATGTGTCGCTGGCGAGTTCGGGTTCGGCGCCGAATAACCGAATCGATTGCGAGCGTTGACGCGCGATCAGGCAGCACCCGGCCATCAGCCCGCCACCGCCGACCGGCGCGACCAGCGCGTCAAGGTCCGGTGCATCTTCCAACAGTTCCAACGCCGCCGTGCCCTGGCCCGCGATGGTTATGAGGCTATCAAAGGGCGGGATAATTGTCGCACCGGTTTCGGCTGCCAGCGCCTTGCAGATCGCCTCGCGATCCTGGGTGAAGCGATCATACGTGATGACCTCCGCACCGAAGCTGGCCGTATTCTCCACCTTTACTTTCGGCGCATCGAGCGGCATGACGACGCGCGCCTTCGTGCCGGAACGCTGCGCCGCCAGGGCAACGCCGGCGGCGTGGTTGCCGGAAGAATACGCCATCACACCCCGGGCCAATGCAGCGGCGTCCAGCGACCGGACAAAATTCGTCGCGCCGCGAAGCTTGAACGATCCTCCGTCCTGCAGATTCTCGCACTTCAGGTACAGCTCAATACCGTTCGCTTCAGCGCGGACGACAGGCGTACGGCGCACAAGACCGCGAATGCGTTCCGCGGCGGCGAGAACATCGGCAGCCGTGATCGACATTAGTGGCGGGTTTCCAGGTACTGGCCGGTGGTCGCGTCGACAAAGACCGAATGTCCGCTGGTGCCGACGGAATCGCCCCAGATCACGCGCCAGGCCGGATTGGGATGCTTCGTGCCGAGCTCCAGCAGATAGTTGATCCGCATACTGGGATTCTTCTTCATGTACTCCGCGCTCTTCTCTTCGGCGACCTTAAGAGCCGCGTCCGTATCCGTCTTCAGCGCGGCGATAAGGAACGGTTTGACAGTGCTGTTGGGGTTAAACGCCTCATCCGCGCCAGGGTAAACGCCCTCGTGCAGGTTGCCTTCCGATTCCACGGCGGACCAGGTGTACGTGCGTTTGCGCAGCTTCGAAGGAGAGACGACGGTGACCTGCCACGCGCCGGACTTGCCGGGCTGCGACTTCACCTCTTCCATCGGAATGCTGGAGACGGTGAGGCATTGCGCGTCGGGAGCCCAAGTCCGCGCCGCGACAAACACCTTAAAGAACGCACTCTTTCCGCTGATCGGTTCCGGCGCTTTTTTCGGTTCTTCCTTCTTTACTGTGGTGGTCTTCGGGGGCTCGGAACATCCGCCCAGGAACGTCAACCCAAGGGTGAATACAACCGCGTAGCTACGCATGGATTTTCTCTTTTTAGTTTACTGCCACACGCCGGCCTTCTTGAAATCGCCGCCCTTCACAATGGAGAGTTGCGACGGATCGATGTGCCGGCGGAATGCGGTATTTACTTGATCCAGGGAGGCCGCCTGGAGTTTCGCCTCGTGCTGTTCGTCCCACAACAAGGTTCGCTCGCGCTGTTCGCGAATGGCGATGCCGCGAAGCAGCGCCTGATCCTGCGCACGGCCAACCATCATCTGGTCTTTCACGGCCTTCTTCGCGGCGGTTAGTTCCGCTTCCGTGAAGCCATCCTTTAACGCCTTGTTCAACTCTTCAAGGAAAAACTTCTCGACTTTTGGCGCGTTGCCCGGGTTGCTGATGACGGACGCGGAAAAGATCGCGGCGTCGCCTTCCGAAGGAGCGGAGAAACTGGAGCGCGCGCCGTAGCTGAGGCCTTCCACGTTGCGGATGCGGTTGGGCATGCGGGCCGCGATGGTGCCGCCGAACATGTAATTGGCGAGTATCATCGCGGGGTAGTCGGCATGAGCGTCGTTCATCTGCACGCGGAGCGCGGCTTCGAATTGCGCATTCTCCTTGTCAGGCGTTTCGATCTTCTCATTCATCGCCGGGATCTTCTTGAACGTCGAGGCCATCCGCTGGTACTTCACCGGTGACTGCCACATACCGAGCAGCGCTTCGGCCTCGGCCAAAAGGGCGGCCTGATCGACCGGGCCGACCACGATCAGTTCCGCATGCTGCGCGCCATAGAAGCCCGCGTGGAACTTCTTTACGTCGTCGAGCGTGAGCTTTTTCAACTCATCCGCCTGCTCCTCCAGTGTGCCGACATAGAGGGGATGGCCTTTCGGGTAGGTGCTAATGTGCCGGCCGAGGAGCAGACCAGCTTGCATGGCGGGATCGGTGCGAGCCGCGTCAATACCCGCCATGCGCTGTTTGCGGATCTGTTCAAAGTCGGATTCCGGGAAGGCAGGATCTTTCAGGATTTCAACAGCAAGCCGCAGCGCGGGAAGGAAGTTCTCCCCTTTGGCCTCGATCGACGCCCCGATGCCCGATGCGCTCGCCGAACCGCCCCCACCGCCGCCTCGCCCTCCGCGACCGCCGCCGCCTCCTCCACCGGCAAAGACGCGTGCATTCAGTTTGTCGATCGCATCCTGCAACTGCTGGCGGTTCTTCGTCTTCGTGCCGCGCATCAATAGGGAGGCCGCCATTGATATCGCCGCGTTTTTGCCCGCGAGCGTCGACTCATCGCCGAAGTGCAGCTCCAACGCGGCCAGGATCGTCCCGCCACTGGTCTTCTTTGGCAGGATTGCCACGCGCAGGCCATTTTTCAGCTTGATCCGCACCAGCCGCTTCTCGATATTCGCCGGCGTCGGCTCGAATGATTCGCCCTGCGCCACGGAAACGGTGGTGGTGAACTTATCGAAGACCTTGTCGAGATCGGGAGTGTCCGGGACGATGGTGCGGTCGGGCTCCGCGGTGGGGATGAACACGCCGACCGTGCGATTCGACGCCTTGAAATAGGTCCTGGCGACGCGGACGATATCGTCGGCGGTAACTCCCTTCACACTCTCATGCTCGAGGAACAGGATCCGCCAGTCGCCCTGCGAGATGGGCGTGGTCATGCCGAGCCCCACCTGCTGCGAATCCGCCATGCGCTGTTCCATGCTCCGCAGCAGCCGATTCTTCGCGCGGTCCAATTCCTCTTGCGACGGCGGCTCCTTGACGATGCCATCGATCGTCTCATAGATCGTCTTGCGAACATCATCGAGCGACTGTTCCATATTTAACCCCGCGCTGACCTGCACTACACCGGGATCGTGCAGCGCCTGGAACGACATGCTGGCCGACAGCGCCTTCTTGTTCTCAACCAGTGCCTTCGACAGCCGTCCCAGTCCTGGCCCACCGGCGCCGAAACGGAATCCGCCGCCGCCCATGATGCCCGAAAGCACACGGAGCGCGGCGGCGTCTGGGTGTGCGGCCGAGGGCGCATGGTAGGCGATCAGAACCTCCTGATTGCTGCCGACGCGCCGCAGCTCGACATAGCGTTCGCCATCCTGCACCGGCTCCGTCGTATACGTTGTCTCAATTTTGGAAGCCGGACGCGGAATGCGGCCCAGCGTCTCAGAGACCATCGCCAGCGTCTTCGGCACATCCAAATTGCCCGCGAGCGTGAGCACGGCGTTATCCGGCCGGTAGTATTTGCGATAGAACGCCGCCAGCCGGTCAATCGGCACTCGTTCGAGGTCCGCGCGCGAACCGATAGTCGACTTGCCGTAGTTGTGCCACAGGAACGCCGTCGACATCACGCGTTCTTCCAGCACGCGCTGCGGGCTGTTCTCGCCGCGTTCGAACTCGTTGCGAACGACGGTCATCTCGGTATCGAGAATCTTCTTCTCCATGCGGACATTCACCATGCGGTCCGCTTCCAGCCCCAGTGCCCAGCGCAGGTTCTCGTCCGTCGACGAGACCGTTTCGTAGTAGTTCGTCCGGTCGAACCACGTCGTCCCGTTCCACTGCGCGCCGTGGTCGACCAGTTCCTTCTTAATCTGCCGGCCGTTCGTGGTCTCGATGAAATTGAGGTGCTCCAGCAGGTGCGCCATCCCGGATTCGCCATACCCTTCGTGCCGTGAGCCGACCAGGTACGTCATGTTCACGGTGACCTTCGGGTTGGACGCGTCCGGGTAAAGCAGCAACCGAAGTCCGTTCGGATACTGATACTCGGTGATTCCACCGACGGACGCTTTCCGCTGCACCCCGGGCGGCAGCGCTTGCCCCCATACGGCGACAACGAATAGAAACGAAACAAGATATTTGCTCATAGCGGACACCGCCTCAGGCTGGAGTGCTTCGATTTTAAACCAAACCAGGACGGATACACTGAAGAAGGAGGGACGCCGTTCCGACTTTTTTGCTCCCTGCGGCGTCTTAACCCACGAGAACACCCGCCTTGATCTTCCGAGAGGTCGAAGACCGCGATCTGATCCTTAAGGCGCAGAGGGGAGATGTCGATGCGTACAATCTCCTCGTTTCGCGCTGGGAGAAGCGTGTCTTCAACTACCTGCTCCGGCTGGTCAGGAACCGGGAAGATGCTTTGGATCTTTGCCAGGATGTGCTCTTGAAGGTGTACCAGAACCTCCGCAAGCTGGAGGATCCGGCCCGCTTCGCTCCGTGGATGTACCGCATCGCTCATAACGAGGCGTACTCGATGCTGCGGCGGAAGAAGCCGGAGGACGACCTGGAGACGGCACAATTCGACATGCCTTCTATCGGCGGCGGCATGCTGCCGATCGAAACGGCATTGGCGGTCGACGCCGCGTTGCGTGGCCTGAGCGAAGAGCAGCGGGAGGCGGTGGTTCTCAAGGTCTATCAAGGATTCAAGTTCGAAGAGATGTCGGAGATTTTGGGGTGCCCGTTGTCGACAGTGAAATCGCGGTTGTACACCGCGCTGGATCTGCTTAAGGATGCGCTGGCGCCCATTGGGAATCTGCGGAGCACGTCATGAATGTCACACCTGAAGTTCTGAAAGATTATGTCTTTGGCGAGTTGAGCCCGGCCGATCGCCGCGCCGTGGAAGCGGCAGTGGCGTCCGACGGCGCACTGCGAGATGAACTCGCTCGTTTGCAAGTAACCCAGTCCGCGCTGTTCTCGCTGCGCGAGGAAGAACTGCCGCGGCGGATCGCCTTCGTTTCGGATAAGGTTTTCGCGCCCAAGTGGTGGCAGGTTTGGTTGGCGTCGGGTCCGCGCATGGGATTTGCGTCGGCGGTGTTGTTGGCGGGAGCGATTGTCGTTCACGGGTTCGCACAGCCGAAACCTGCGGCGGCTCCGGCACCCGTGATTGATCAGGCTCGCCTGGAGCAGCGCATTTCGGAAGAAGTGGCGAAGGCTCTGCCTGCCGCGTTGGAGCCG
The DNA here is from genome assembly GCA_016185425.1 of Acidobacteriota bacterium. Taxonomy (GTDB): domain Bacteria; phylum Acidobacteriota; class Terriglobia; order Bryobacterales; family Bryobacteraceae. The sequence continues at coordinate 234,586 of JACPNQ010000028.1, forward strand.
GCCGAAAAGCGGTACAGCATGCAATTGGCTTCCGCGATGAAGGAAGCGGAGAGCAAGTATCAGCAGATGCGGTTGGACGATCAGCAGGCGATGGCTGCGGCGTATGACCTCTTCCGGCAGAAGCAGGCGGCGCAGGTCGTGTCGTTCCTCAATAACAGCGGGAGCGTCGTGCAATGAGACGCGTATTGCTATTGACTTTCCTAGCGTGCACACTCCTCGCCGCGCCGGTGAATCGCGGCTTGATCGCCGCTGTCGAAGTGTCGATGAACAAGCGCATCGAGGCGTTGTTCCCCGGCGAGCAATACCTCCTGCTCGGCCATACGCACGGCGTCTATCTCGACGGATACGGTGGTGTCTTCACGATGCGTCTCAACCTGGCCGAAGGCCCCGGCCCCAGCCCCTTCCTCCTGCAGTTGCCGCCTTCGGCGCGCGCGGCCTTGCATAAAAAGAAGCTGGAACGGCTGCCGGCGCTGCGGACCGCGATGCGGGAGATGCTCGTGAATGCGGCCGGTGTGATGGATCCGGTTCCGCAAAACGAGAAATTGGCTCTCAGCGTTTCGCTGCTTTATGCGCCGCACGAAGATACAACGGGCCTGCCCTCCCAGATCGTTATGCAGGCGCAGCGCCGCACTCTTCTCGGCTTCCTCTCGGCAAATACGGACAAAACTGCCCTCGCTTCCGCCATCCAGGTCCAGGAATTCTGATGCGCCTTGGCGAACTGCTAATCCGCAAAGGCCTGATTCAACAAGACGATCTGGACCGCGCCCTCGAACTCCAAAAAGAACGCGGGGAAAAGATCGGCAAGCTGCTCGTCGAGCTCGGCTTCGTCGCCCAGCGCGACATCCTGGCGGCATTGTCCGAGCAGCTCCAACTCCCCCTTGTCCCTATCGACGGCGCCAACTTCACCGCGCCCGAAACCGACGCACTCGCCGCCCGTTTCCTCCGTCAAAGCCGCTGTCTGCCCGTCGGCCTGAACGAGAACGGCCTGACCCTGGCGATGGCCGATCCGCTCGATTTCGAAACGATCGCCGCAGTGCGCGGCTTCACCGGTCTCCGCGTGACGGCGGTGCTAGCCGCCGAAGGCGAGATCGTCGAGGCCATCGACAAACACTACGGCGAATCCGCGCGCAACGATGCCGAAGCCGATTTCGGCGATGGCGCCACCGGCGGGGAGGACCTGGAGCACCTGCGCGACATGGCCAGTGAAGCGCCGGTGATCCGCACGGTCAACGCGACCATCGCGTCGGCCGTCGAAAAGCGCGCGAGCGATATTCACATCGAGCCTTTCGAAAAATCCTTCCGCATCCGTTTCCGCATCGACGGTGTTCTCTACGAACAGGAGCAGCCGCCGAAGGAGATGAAAGCCGCGCTCATCAGCCGTGTCAAGCTGATGGCGAAGTTGAACATTGCCGAACGCCGCCTGCCGCAGGACGGCCGCATCAAGGTGAAGACGCTGGGCCGCGAGGTCGATCTCCGCGTGTCGACGCTTCCCACCCTCTACGGCGAAAGCGTCGTGATGCGTTTGCTGGATCGCTCGGCCGGTGAGCAGTTCTACGATCTGCGCAAGCTCGGGTTTACCAACAGAATGCTGGAGCGGATGGAGTTCTACACGCAGCTTCCGCACGGCATCATGTTCGTCACCGGGCCAACCGGCTCAGGTAAATCGACTACTCTCTACTCCGCGCTCAAACGTATCAACGGCGTCGAGCGCAAGATAATCACCATCGAAGATCCTGTGGAATACCAGATGGACGGGATCAACCAGATACATGTCAATCCGCAGATCGGCCTGACGTTCGCCTCCGGGCTGCGGCACATTGTCCGTCAGGACCCCGACGTCATCATGGTCGGCGAGGTTCGCGACCGCGAAACGGCGGATGTGGCCATCCGCTCAGCGCTCACCGGCCACTTCGTGTTTTCAACGCTGCATACCAATGACGCGCCCAGCGCCGTCGCGCGCCTTACCGACATGGGCGTCGAGAACTACCTGATCTCCTCCTCCGTCGTCAGCATCCTCGCCCAGCGCCTGGTCCGTAAAATCTGTGCGCACTGCAAGGAGCCGGGTCCGGCGAGGTTGCGTCCCGAAGGCATCGAAGTCTCGACATGGCGCGGCCGCGGCTGTGATCGCTGTTTCGGCTCCGGCTTTACGGGCCGCGTCGGCATCTTTGAATTGATGGAGCTGAATGAAGAGCTGCGCCGGCTGATCACGCGCAACCAAGACTCCGCCGTGTTGACCGAAGCTGCCCGCCGGAACGGCATGCGCACGCTGCGCGAGGACGGCTGGGACAAAGTGGCCGAAGGCGTCACCACGCCTGACGAAGTCATGCGCGTTACCCAGGAATTCTGATGCCCGCTTCCTTCCACTTCCGAGCCGTCAACGCTGATGGAAAAGTCCGCACGGGAACTCTGTCCGGCGAGAACGATAAGGAAGTGGCGCGCGAACTCCGGAAACAGGGGCTTACTCCCGTCTACGTCGGGCTGGAGCAGAAGAAGGGCCTGGAATTCGAATTGCCCGATCTCGGCGGCGGGCGGCGCAAGGACGTCCTGTTCTTCACCACGGAGTTAACGACACTCCTCAACTCCGGCATTCCTGTTGACCGGGCCCTCCAGATCTCCACTGAACTGACCGAAAAACCGCAGTTTCGGATGGTCATTCTGGATGTTCTGCGAGTTCTGAAGGGCGGCCGTACGCTGGCCGATTCGCTCGCCACGCATCCCAAACACTTCTCCGATCTCTACGTCAACATGGTTCGCGCGGGCGAGGCCTCGGGCTCGCTGGGTGTTGTCTTTGACCGCCTGAGCGAGTTCGAAAAAACGCGCGATGAGCTGCGCGGCTACATCATCAGCTCGATGGTCTATCCCGCGCTGCTTTCCTTGGTTGGAGCGGGCAGTGTCCTGGTGCTGATGAACTTCGTTGTGCCGAGATTCGCGCAGATATTCGAGCAAGGCAACATCCCCATTCCGGTGCCCACCCGAATAATGATCGAGACCAGTCATTACGTGCAGGCGTACGGACCGATCGGGCTCGGCCTGCTGGCCGTGGCGTTCCTCGGATTTCAGGCATACAAACGAACCCCGAAGGGCCGTTTATGGTGGGATGGCTTTCGCTTGCACATCCCCCTGCTGGGCGATGCCCTTCGCAAGGCGGAAACGGCCCGCTTCGCCCGCGCTATGGGCACGCTGATCGCCAACTCCGTTCCGCTGGTTCAATCGCTTTCCATCTCCGGCGCTATCCTCAACAACAAGCGCATGGCGAACTCGCTGCATGGCGTGGGACTAGGCGTCAAGCGCGGCGAAGGCATCGCGGGGCCCCTCAAGCGCACAGGCGAATTCCCGCCCCTCGCCGCGCACCTTTTGAGCGTCGGCGAGGAGACCGGCAAACTCGATCAGATGTTCCTGCGCATGGCCGACGTGTATGAAGCCGACACGCGCGCCGCCATCCGCCGCTTCACTTCGCTATTTGAGCCACTCATCATTCTGGTGATGGGCCTCATCATCGGCGCGCTGGTCATCAGCCTGCTGCTCGCCATCTCCAGCATTAATGAGGTAGCCATCTAACCAAGGAGTTTTCCCAATATGCCCAGACCGATTTCCCAACGCCGCCGCCGGCAACAGGCCGGCCTCACACTGATTGAAATGCTCGTCGTGGTGACGATTATCGCGGTGTTCGCCGCCGTGGTCGGGCCGAAAGTGCTGAAGTACGGCGATGCCGCCAAGAAGACGGCCGCTCGCCAGCAGATCAACGCATTCAACACGGCGCTTGGCGGGTACAAACTCGATACCAGCCTGTTTCCCACTAATGAGCAAGGCCTCAAAGCCCTTCGGGAGAGGCCGGAAGGCGTCAATGGCTGGCAGGGTCCGTACCTGCCGCAGGAGATCCCCACCGACCCCTGGAGCCGCCCCTACATCTACAAGTATCCCGGCGAACATGGCGACGAGCCGGACATCCTCAGCTATGGCGCCGACGGCCAGCCCGGCGGCTCGGACATCAATGAAGACATTGTGAGCTGGAAATCGAAGTGACTCCTTGGCGGAAACGGACGCAGAGCGGTGTGACGCTCCTCGAGATGCTGATCGTCGTTGCCATCATCGGCATCATAGTCGGCATCTCGTTCCCGTCCATCTCCGCCGGCATCGAGTCCCTGCGGCTTCGCTCCGCGACTGACGAGATCGTCAGCACCTTCAACTCCGCCATGAACCGCGCCGACCGGCGTCAAATAGCAGTCGAGATCGTTATAGATCGCCTGCAGGGCCGCCTTATCTTCGCCAGCGCCGATCCCGGCTACCGTCGCGAACTCACGATGCCCTCCGGCGTGACGATTGAACGCATCCTGCCCGTGATTCCGAACCTCGATGAGAATCTGCCCCGCCAATTCCTTATCCATCCCGGCGGCACAGTCCCCCGAATCGCGTTGGAGTTGAAGAACCGGCGCAATGTCCGGCGCCTGGTGTCTGTTGACCCCATCACCGGCGGCGCGCAAGTCGTGGAGCAGCCATGAAGCGGCAGCGCGGATTCTCGTTACTGGAAGTGCTCGTGGCGACGTTCATCATGGCCGTCGCTGTTGTGGCGCTGCTGTCGAATCTCACCACGTCCCTGCGTAACGCGTCGCGCCTCACCGATTACGACCGGGCCGCTTTGCTGGCGCGGCACAAGATGGATGAGCTGCTGCTAACGCCGCGCCTTCCGCGGATGGAGGTCATCGAGGGCCGTTTCGACCCATCCCAATCATCCGGACTCGACGCAGGCTGGCGCGCGCGCGCATCGATCTTTGAGTTCCTGCCCGGCGCCGGTCCCGGCTCGCAGATTCTGGAACGGATCGAACTGGAAGTCCAATTCCAAAATGCGGGCAAATTGAAATCATTTGCCATGGAAGGGTTCCGCCGGCGCTACCTGCTGCCGGATGAACCGCCGCCCGTTCTGCCAGGGCAGGGGCCACCGCAATGAAACGCAGGAATCAACGCGGTATCACGCTCCTGGAGCTGCTCATCGCCATCACCATCATGGCGCTGCTGAGCGCGGGCATCCTCTACGCCATGCGCGTCGGCGTGGGGGCAATGGAAAAAACGAATGACCGCTTTTTGAAGAACCGGCGTGTCCTGGGCGTGGAAAAGGCTCTGGCCGCGCAGATCGCGGGCCTGATGCCGGTGACCGTCGAATGCCTCGGCGCCAGCGGCGCGCCCGGCGGCAAGGCCGTCATGTTTCAGGGCGATCCACTGTCGATGCGGTTTGTCTCCAGCTACTCGCTGCAGGAGGGCGCCCGCGGTTATCCCAAGCTGCTCGAATTCACGGTCATTACAGGGGAGAACGGCAACGGGGTGCGGCTGATCGTCAATGAACTCCCCTACTCCGGCCCCTACAGCATTCGTGGCGCGTGTGTCGGCACGCAGGCCGATCCTGTCACGGGGCAGCCGGCCCCGTTGTTCATTCCCATTTCGCCGCGCCCGGATTCATTTATCCTCGCCGACAAACTCGCCGCCGTGCGCTTCCTCTACCGCGACGAGATACCTCCTCCGCTCCTCGAACGCTGGTATCCGAAGTGGATGTTTAACAAGCTGCCCTCGGCGGTGCGCATCGAAATGGTTCCGCTCGAAACCGGAGCGGCGAACCTGCATGTCACCACAACGACGATTCCTATTCGCATCACCGCGAACCCGATGCTGACTTATGCGGACTAGGCCTACCCAACACGGCGGCGCTCTCTTAACGGTCCTCTGGCTGGTCGCGGCCCTATCGGCCATCGCCTTCTCTGTCGCTACAACGGTCCGTACGGAAACGGAGCGGACATCGACGCACGTTGAGCAGGTAAAAGCATACTATCTCGCCACCGGCGCCCTGGATCGCGCGGTGCTGTGGATGTACTGGGGCCCCGGTCCCCGCCGGCCCGATGGCCAGCCGACTTTCTACGAACCCGGGCTCTCGGTGCTCCACATGGCTTTCCCTTCCGGTATCGCGACCGTCGAAATCATTCCGGAGTCCTCGCGAATGAACGTCAACCGGATTACACCGCAGGAGCTTGGCCGGTTGTTCCTCGCCATGGGGTTACCGCAGGAACGGGCGCAGATCCTGGTGGAGTCCATCGTCGATTGGCGTACAGAGCGGCCCGGCGGATCGCCGCTCGACCAGTTTTATATGTCCATGGGTCCGACTTTCCGGCCTCGCCATGCGTCTTTTGAACAGATCGAAGAGCTTTTATACGTCCGCGGGGTCTCGGCGGACCTGTTCCATGGGACATGGTCGCGCGATGCGAATGGCGTACTGATAAGGCTCCCCGGTTTGAAGGATTGCTTGACCGTTTACGGGATGAACGACGCTTACGACATCAACACAACCACCGCGCCGGTGCTTGCGGCCATTGGTGTGCCGCCGGATATTATCGCCGCGATCGTGCAGCGCAGGGCGGTTCGCCCGTTCCTGAATGCAGCGGAGTTGGGCGCTGTACTCGGCCCCGCTGGAGGGCGTCTCCGCATCGGCGGCAATGCCACCTATACCCTCCGCGCCACGGCTACTCTTCGCGCGCAGGCTCCTGTCAACATCCCCCAGCCGCGGCTCGCCATCTCGGACGTGCGCCGTTCGGCTTCCCTCGTCATCAAGTTCAACGACAAGCTGAAGGAAGATCCTACGCCGTACTGGATTCTCCGCTGGTACGACAACGCAGGGACGAATTAACATGCTGCCCCTTTCGCTACGTAAATGGCTCGCCTTCGGCAGCGGCGTTGGTATTGAAATCGGGCACGAGAATCTAACCGTGTCCGTCGTCCGCATGAGACCCTCCGGAGCGTCGGTCTTGGGTGTCGAAACGATCGAAAGTTTTCGCGGCCGTCCCGCCGCCGAATGGGGCAGACAGTACGCCGATTTTGTCCGCAAACACGGCGTCGCGCACGTCGCGGCCGTCGTGCTGGTACCACGTCAGGAAGTCATTGTCCGCACCGTTCCTTTCCCGGGTGTGAAGGATGCCGAGCTGGCCGCCGCCGTCAACTATCAACTCGATACGCTGCATCCCTACGACGAAGACGATGCCGTTCTCACCTGGGCGCGGCTGGATCCGGTCAACGTCCTTATCGGCGTTATTCGCCGCCAGCTTTTCGAACAGTACCAGTCGCTTTTTTCTGAGGCCGGCATCAAGGTCGCCAGCTTTACATTTTCGGCCGCGGCCATTCGCTCGGCCATTCGACTGGTAAATGATCCCCCGGCCCACCTGCTTTCCGGACAGCAAACCGCCGACGGCTTTGAAGTCTACGGCGAAAGCGAAGCCAAGCCTGTCTTCTCGTCAGTCTTCGATCTGGCGCCCGAACGCGCCTTCGCCTTCGCGGCCGCCGAGCTTCGCCTGCCGGACGCTACCGAACCACTCGATCTGGGCATTGCGCTAAGTCAGGCGGCTGCGATGACCAGCGCCTGTCCCGGCCTGTCGCTCGACGTTAACCTGCTGCCCGAAGAGCAGCGCCGCACCAGCTCCAGGTTGCGCTATGTGCCCACGACGGTACTCGCCGTTATCCTGGCCGGGCTCTGTACGGCCATCGCGCTTCACAAACCCTACGACGAGAAGGTGTATCGGGAAGCGCTCGAGGCCGAGTTGAAGGCTACTGAGCCGCTCTCCAACCGTGTCGGCAATCTGGATACGAACATCGCGAAGACACAGAAACGCGTCGCGCAACTCGACGAGTTTCGCAAACGTACCCGCGCCGATCTCGATCTGGTCCTTGAACTCACCAGCACCTTCGTGCCGCCGGCGTTTCTTAGTGGTCTGGATATAGCCCGGGACAACGTCACAGTCACTGGAGAAACCGAGCAGGCCGCACCACTGCTTCGCGTTCTGGACGGCTCCCCGCGCCTAACTGCCAGCGAATTCATTTCGCCCATCGGGCGTCTGGCCAGTTCCGAAGTCTTCCGCATTCGCAGCCAACGCGAAACGCCTCCGCCAGCCGCGCCCGCTCCACCTCCGCCCGCCGCCGGAGCGCCAAAACCATGAACCTCTCCGAGCGCGATCAGAAAGCATTGAAGTATCTCGGCGGCGCGCTGCTGCTCGCATCCGTTATCTACTTCTGGCCGGATGGTTCCCCGGCGCAAGTCGTCGGCGCAGTCAATGCCACTGACGTCCTTGAGAAACGGCTTACCAAGTCCCGCGCTTTGCTCATGCAGTTGCCGGACAAGCAGGCTGTTTTGAAGCAGGCGCAGTCGGACCTCGCCGTCCGCGAAAAGGGCCTTCTGGTGGCCGACACGGCCGCGCAGGCACAGGCCCAGCTATTCCAGATTCTCCGGCGCGTCGGCCGCGCGCAGGGCCCGCCCATCGAAGTGCGCGCCAACGAAATCGGTCAGGCCCGCGTCTTCGGTGACGACTATGGTGAAGTTTCCGTCTCGGTCTCCTTCGAGTGCGGTATCGAGCAGCTCGTCAACTTACTCGCCGATCTCGGCGCACAGCCCGAGCTGCTTGCCACCAGCGAAATTCGCATCGGTCAGGCCAACGGGCCGCAAAAAGTCATCCCTGTCCGGCTAACTATCTCCGGGATTGTGCCGCGTAAATTGATTCCGGACAAGAAGGGACTATCGTTCTGATGAGCCGCCTGTTTCTTCTCAACGTTCTGCTCCTAGGCGGCATCGCCATGGCTTCGATGAAGCTCATGGAGCTTCGGGAGGAAACCGCGCGCCGCGAAGCAATGGTCCATGCGAGCGCCCCGGTGCTTCCGAAGGCGAAAGGCACCACCGCCGTTCCCGCCCCGGATCGTACTGTCGCGGCAAACTATTTGGACATCGCGGCGCGTCTTCTATTTTCGAAGGACCGCAATCCGACTGTGATCATCGCACCGCCCCCAGTGATGCAAACCCCCGCGCTGCCAATGGCTTACGGCGTGCTGATGATCGCGGACCCCCCGATCATCATGATGGCCGCCAAAAAAGGCGAAGGCCAGAAGGGATACCGCGCCGGGGATCAGATCGGCGACTACAAGATTGTCAGTTTCGATTCCCGTTCCATCGTTCTCGAATGGAATGGGCAAAAGTTCAACAAGAGCCTGCAGGACCTCGCTGATCGCGATGCGAAGACCGCCGAGTTGATGAATCGGCAGAATGTACCGGCGGAGGCTCCGGCCGCTGCGGCTCCGGCGGCCAATACGCAGGTGCTCTCCAATCCCGGCAGTGCCGCGGCGTCGGGTCAAGGCACCGTAATCGGCGAAGGCATGCGCGCTTGTGTCGCCAACGATTCGGCGTCGCCCGGCACAGTATCCGATGGTTACCGCAAAGTGGTCAGCGAAACTCCCTTCGGCAAGGTCTGCCGCTGGGAAAAAGTGAAGTAAGGAGTCTCATGAAGTTCCCACTGTTTGTGCTGTTTCTCGGTTTGGCGACGCTCGCGCAGTCGAAGGAAACGTCCGCGCCGCCCGCCGGGATTCCGAAGGACGCGGTCGCCGTCGAAGGGCACACGTGGCGTTGGGTCGATAAGGACGGAAAGGCGTGGCTCTACCGCTCTACGCCCTTTGGCCTGATGCGTAGCGAAGAACCGAAGGAGACCGCCGCCAAGCCGTCCGGGCTGATGAAGGCCGATGAGCCAAAGGGTGGGGTCGCTCCAGCAACCCCCGAAACCGGCGGCATGGACGCCGCCTTGGCGCTGATCACCGTCAAGGAAGAAGGAGATTCGCTCCGGTTTTCGCGGCCCGGTCCATTCGGCGCCTACTCCTGGGTGAAGAAGAAGACGCAGCTCGACCGCGATGAAACGATCGTCTGGACCCATGCCCGCGCGAAAGCCGGCGCTAGGAAAGATTAAGTCCGAATGTACACGCCCACTAACCGTACCCTTGCCGCTCTCCTTTGTGCCACGACGATTTTGATGGCGCAGGTGCCCGCACCGAAGCCCCCCCCGGGCTTCGGGCCGCGCATGGATCTACCGCAGAACCAGCCCCAACCACCGGTTGCTCAACAGCCGCAGCCCGGCGCTCCCGCTGCTGCGGCGCCCGCGCCGCAACCGGCTGGCGGAGGAACTGGTGGACTGCAATTGGAGAATGCTTCCCTTACTGCCGTCATCGACATCCTCGCCCGGCAGCTCAAAATCAACTACATCCTCGATCCGCGTGTGAAGGGCGGCATTATTCTCAACACCTACGGAGAAACGAAGGCGTTGAGCAACCGCGAGCTGCTCGACATGATTCTCCGCATCAACGGCTTCGCCATGGTGCAGGTTGGTGACATCTATCGCATTGTGCCGATGGCCGACGCGGCCCGTCTTCCCATCAAGCCCTCCATTAACCAGAAGGATCTGCCGGACAGCGAGCAGATTGTTCTGAACCTCATCTTCCTCAAGTACGCAAACGTCGATGAGCTGACCAAGCTGCTCGATCCGTTCATGGGTGAGAATTCGAAGACTTGGTCTTACGCGCCTGCGAACCTGCTCCTTATTCTCGATTCGGCGCGCTCCATGCGGCGCACGATGGAGTTGATTTCGCTGTTCGATAACGATTCGTTCGCCGGTGGCCGCGTCAGGCTCTTTGAAACCCAGCACGCGCGCCCGTCCGATCTCGCAAAAGAAATCGACAATATCTTCAAAGGCATCTCGCTGAACGAAAAGCAGTCACCGATTAAGTTCATCCCGGTCGATCGCATCAATACCATCATCACGGTGGCAGCCAATCCATCGGCTTTTGGCGAAGTGGAGAAGTGGATTAAGAAGCTCGACACGCCGGTCAAGATTACCGCTGGCGCTATCGACAACTACGTATATCGCGTAAAGTACGGCCGTGCGGATCTTCTCGCCATGTCCATCATGATGCTCTATGGCGGCGGGTACGGAATGGGTATGGGTGGCTACGGTATGGGCGGTTACGGAATGGGTATGGGCATGAGCGGCATGATGGGTGGTGGTGGTATGTATGGCGGTGGCGGATACGGCAGCACGCTAGGCGCCGGCACTATGAGTCCCACCGCCCTCGGCATGTACGGCGCCGGTCCGGGCGTTAGTATGCAATACAACACCGGCGCCGGGACCGGCTATGGGGCTGCGCCTGGCGCTGTACAGAGCGGAAATATCCCTCCCGTTGGCGGCGGAATGGACGCGACAGGCACATTTCTTGGATCCCAGATGGGTTACGGCGCCCAGGGCCGCGTTCCTCGCGTCGTCCCTAATGCGATGGACAACTCGCTGATCATCCAGGGCACACCGGCCGAGTACGAAGGCATCCTCAAAATACTCCGCCAGCTCGATATCGCTCCGCGGCAAGTGTTGATCGAGGCCAAAATCTACGAAGTCTCACTGACCGGCGCCTTCGCGAATGGCATCGCCGCCTTCATTCAAGACAAGACCAAGCCCGGGGCGAGCGCGCCGTCGCTCCCGACTCGCGCGCTGCAGGGATTCCTGACAAACGGCACGGTCGGACTCACCGCCGGCGCCCTGGTCGGACAGAGTCGCGAACTGCTCGCCTTCATGTCTAGTCAGGACATGGAAAGCCGTTCAAAAGTAATCTCCGCTCCGTCAGTGATCGCCACGGACTCCATCGCGGCCACTATCAATGTTGGTACCGAAGTGCCGACTCTCGCTTCCCAGGCGGTCACCGGGGTGCAGTCGAGCGGCAGTTCCTTGTTTGCGAACACCATTCAAAACCGGCAGTCAGGTGTTACCCTTGCCATCACGGCTCGCATTAATCCCAGCGGAATTGTGACACTCATCGTGAACCAGGAGGTAAGCGCTCCGCAGGGTCCCTCATCCGGCGGCATTCAGTCGCCCTCGTTTTCGAAACGAACCATCAATACGCAAGTTACCGTCGAGGACGGTGACACCATCGCGATAGGCGGCATCATCAACGAAAGCAATACCTACTCCTCCGCTGGCATTCCGTTCCTGCATCGGCTGCCCGTGCTTGGCGCCGCCTTCGGCAGCCGTTCCTACGGAAAAGAGCGCACTGAGCTGATCGTCTTCATGACGCCGCGCGTTATCTACGACACGAATGAGATCTCCGAGGCCAGCGAAGAGCTCAAGGGCCGGCTGCGCCGGTTACGGAAGTATATTCGCGATTAGCCCGAGGCGGCGAAACTCGGACAGAGGGGCCGGGTTAGAATTCGAGTTGCCCCGCATGAACGCCCGCCTCTCCGTTTCTCTCCTGGCAGCATTCTGCCTCTCCGCCCAAACTATTGATGTCGGAGTGGGCAGCAGCACGCTCGATCCGGTCATCACGCAGCAGTTTGTGAATGCCTTCTTCCGCAATGGGTTTGCGAATCTGGTCAGCACGCCGCCTCTCGGTTTGGTGCGCAGTTTCGGCACTACGGGCCTGGTGCAGGAGTTTAGCGACGCCGCAAAGACTTCCGGCGTAAAACTTGCGCTCGTCAAACCGAACACTTCCACAGCCAGCGTGGAGGGCACCCCAGACGTTCTGCAGGTTCTTGCCCTGATGTATGCCTACTATTCCACTGTAGGCCCTGGTACTGCCGGTTTCCCCACGATGGATACCGCAGGCTGTCCTAACTCTCCCATCGGATCCTGCTACTGGCAGGCGTTCAGCAAGAGCTACGCGCTCTTCGCATACTCGTCGCTGGTGAATGGGTCGTCCACCTTCGCGACTAAAGATGTTTATTACACCGAGTGGAATGCCAATGGCGGAATCGTCACGTATGGTCCCGCCACATCCGCGGAAACGGCGGTCACTTCCCCGGCCGGCTCCGCTGCCACCGTTCAATCGTTCCAGAACGGCATCATCCTCAACATCACTTCCGGAACGCTTTCCGGCCGGCTGCTGAGCGTCCGGAACACGGTCTACACGGTCTATGCGGCGAATGGCGGGCCAACGGGATTCCTCGGTCTCCCCACAGGACCTGAAGTGATCGTCGGAACAAAGCGCCGCCAGTCATTTGAAGGTGGCGCGATTGAATACGAGCCTGGCCAGGGTGGTACCCTTCGCCTCCCTGTAACCAATGTCAATCTATCCACGGCTGTGACCACACTGCGCCTGAAGCTGAACGAGACGTTCACTTTGGAGGCAATCCCGCGTGCCGCGACCGGCGACCCACTGCTCGACCGTGTCGTTTCCTGGGTCACCACCAACGGCCGCGTCGTCAGCATTCAGGCCAATGGACGCACCGCCGTTCTAAAAGCGGTTGGGGGTGGCGTAGCGACCATTACGGCGGTCAGCGAAGGCAAGATCAGCGCGGGCATCGCTATCTTTGTCCAGGCGCCGTGCTGCCAGGTCGGCGAGGGCGCCCCATCGGCCGCTAGCGCGCAGGCGTTCGCAGATGCCGTCGCCAGAAATCGCCTGACGCTCCAGCTTCCAGGACCAAGCCCCGTCCGTCGAGTCGCCAACGGTTATCAGCAGGAATTCCAAACCACCGCCGGAGCTCGGCTGGTCCTCGCGCTGCCCGATCGCGCTGCGCAGGCCTGGGTGTTGACCGGAACACTGCTCTCCGCGTACGAGCAAGCCAACGGCGCCGCCGGCGTCCTCGGTTATCCGTCAGGTGATCCTACTTCTGCCGGGCGTCAGTTGTTTGACGGCGGAGCGCTGGCCGGGTCGCCCGTGCAACTCGTCTCCGGCGGGATCTTGAGTCGCTGGGCGCTGCTGAACTACGAAACGGGCGCCGTCGGTCCGCCATCAGGGCCTGCGGGCGCGTTCGCTACGTTTGCCGCATCGAGTGGTGTTTTACAGGCGTTCCGGGATGGCCTGATTGTGCAGATCTCTGGCCGTACTCTGTTGGTTTCGGGCGTGATCTTGGCCCGCTATCAAGCGCTCGGACTGGCTGCCGGAAAACTCGGTGCGCCAACAAATGAGGAGTTCACGTCCAGCGGAGTCCGTCGCCAGGACTTTGAAGGCGGTTATATGACATACGCCCCGGGCAGCGATGTCGTCAATGTCGTCGAGAGCGTGCGCAAGCCGGCGATATCTGTGCTGCCGTCCTCCGCAGTCGCCGGGTCGAGAATTCGTCTCGCGGCGGGTGGCTTCCCGGATAACAGCACGTTGCGCGTCAGCACCACGGGTCTGCCTGATTTCATTGTCCGTGCAACAAATGGATCCTATGCCTGGGATGCCTGGATTCCCGCCGATTCCCCGAGTCGTACGGTCACCGTGCGCGCGGTCGTAACGACTGCCTCCACCACTGCCGCGGAAGCGACTTATTCAGTGCGATCCGCCGCAGAATCGCGCCCAAAGCTGACAAAAGTGCGCGGCGATGCGCAATCAGGTGCGCCTGGAACACGCCTTCCGATCCCGCTCCGGGTGAACCTGAAGGACGAGAGCGGTTCGCCTCTCGTCGGTGTCACTGTGACCTATGCCGCCTCGCCCGGTGCAGAGATCTCTCCAAGAAGCACGTCTACTGACATAAATGGCGACGCTGAAGCCGTCCTCCGCTTGCCCTCCGGCTCTGGCATTGCGCTGGCAACCGCTGAGGCCTCGCGGCAAGTGGTCACTTTCAGCGCCCAAGTCACCGGTACGGCTGTCTCCAACTTTCCCAAGATCAGCTTCGACGGCAACTCCTACGTGGGCTCCGCCGCCGCTATCTTGAAGTATTTCCAAGACAAAGGCGATTTGCAGAACGCTGCCGGTACGGTTACCGCAGCCTCGGTCGACTCCTACTTGCGCAATTTCTGCACGCTCGACAGCCAGGCAAACCAAATCTGCGACGGGTACTTGAGTAATCCGGAAGTTGCTAATTTATGGCGGCTGATCAACTTCGCGGGCGGAGGACTGGAGATCATTCCCGTCGCCGCCGTGGAATTGGGCATCCGCGAAGCCCTCGCCGGAGGGTCGCCGGTACTGATTAGCCTGCGGTTGACCGATGGCACGGCCGCCGCGGTTGTTGCGACCGGCGTGAATGCTGATGGCAGCATCCAGATCATGGATCCGAACCCGCGCCAGCCGCGCACGGGGTTGGCGGACTATCTCGCCGCGAAAGCAGAAATCAAAGGTGCGCTAAGATTTGTGCCCCGCGCGGCAGCGGCCGGCGGATTTCTGCTAACCGCCTACGGCACAAGCACTTCCGTCTCTTCGCCCGCTGGGACTTGCGGGCCGGCGTTCGGAGTTCCCGGCGCGGACGCGACAACATTATTCGTCTATTGCGACGGAACGCAGGCGGTTTATCAAGCCGAAATCGCCGCCACAAACGCCTACCGCGGTTCGCTCACCGATCTCGCCGCTGGCGGTCCGCGCTTCGAGCTGAACGGACTGCGAAGCGGATCGTTCCGTGTCTCCAGGCCATCGCTAACGTGGGAATTAGCGACGCTAGAGGCCACTTTTAGTGCAACTTCTGTACTGAATGCAGCTAGTTTTGCACCAGATTTCGCACCTGGAACCGCCATTTCGATCTTCGGATTGGGCCTTGCGAGAGCGCAAAACGAGACAACCGTCGAGATCGGCGGCCGCTCCGCCGCCGTCATTTTCGCAACGCCATTCCAAGTTAACGCAGTGATTCCACTCGACTTGCCCTCAGGTTCCTGGCCCCTCCGCCTCACCAGCCCGTTCGGCTCCTCCGAAGCCCAAGTCGAAGTGCGCGACGCTTCGCCGGCCATTTTCCGATTGAGCGACTCGCAAGCTGCTGTAACGAATCAGGATGGGAGTTTGAACGCGCCGAACAACCCGGCACCACGCGGGCAAGTGATCGTGTTGTATGGGACGGGGTTCGGGGCTGTACAGGCGGCGCAAGGAAGTTTGCGGCGGACTGTGCAGGCGGTGACGGTGCGGGGAGCGGGTGTGGATCTGCCCGTTGTATACGCCGGACTCACTCCTGGGTCAATCGGACTCTACCAGTTGAACGTACAGCTTCCCTCGGACATGCCGCCGGGGCTGTTTCAGGCCCTGGAAATCCGGGAAGGCGGAGTTGCGGCGAACGCCATCGCGGTTGCAATCCGCTGATTCTTCGCCATTTGGGCCTTGTATGACAAAAAAATGCATTTTGATGGACCGGAGCGAATGTTCTTCTGGAAATTTGGTTTAGATATTGCATATACTGAACAACGGAAGACCCGTCTCCGGGGCCGCCCGTACCCCAACTCTGTTTGGGATCTGTGGACTGGAACAGGACTGCTTCTGGTGTTAGGCGCAATTCCCGCCGCGAGAATCCCGCGGCCAAGACAAAAAAATTCAAATCAAAACAACGTACGCCAAACCCGACGGGCCTCCACCGCAACTAACCCGGCGACAGCCGGACCGGCCGGTGCGAGAAACGCGAGGCAAGGCAAAACTTTTTGGGTTATTCTTCGTTAGTTCGAGTTTCGAAAATTGTTAAGGAGAAGGAAATGGTAGATTTCCGCAAATGGTTCCCTGCTTTGGCAGTGGTCGCGCTGGCCTTTGGCGCAGCGTCCACAGCCAATGCTCAGCAGGTCGCCGCGTTTAGCTGTGTTGGAAACGCAGGCGTCCCGCCCATCGTTCGGGCGGAAGGGCTGACGGAACTCGTTGGTGACCTGGTTCTGAACTGCAACGGTGGTACTCCCACTGCCGCGGGCTCTCTTGTGCCCCAGGCGAACGTTCAGATCTTTTTGAACACCAACGTGACCAGCCGTCTAACGAGCGATCCCTGGAGCGAAGCCCTCCTAATGATCGACGAACCCGGTCCGACCGCGCAGCGTTACTGCTCGGTTAATGGCGGGTGTGCGATCTTGGGCGTTGGCGGCGCTACGGGCGTCGCCTACAACGCAACTGGTGCCACTGGCGTTCCCAATGTTTTCCAGGGCCGTCAATCCGGTGCCAATTCGATCGTCTGGCTCGGTGTGCCGATTGATCCCCCGGGTACGACTGCTACCCGGGTCATTCGCATCACCAACGTTCGCGCCAACGCGAACCAGCTTGGCGTCTCGAGCACTCTCATCCCCACGCAGATCGTTATGTTCGTGTCGGTGACCGGCACGACTTCGGTCCCGATCAACAACCCGCAGCAGACGGTTGCTTTCATCCAGCCCGGCCTGAGCTTCTCGGTTCGCCAGGCTGTTAGCAGCTACCTGCAGTGCGTCTCGTTCAACAGCGCGGCGTCGACGGATAACACGAAGGCGCTTAACAATGGGATGGGTACAGTCGTTCGCTTCGGCGAGGGATTTGCCAGCTCATTCAAGCGTCGCAACGTGGCCGCGTTCTCGAACGCCGATACTTCACCGGTACCGGTGGACCAGAATACTCCGGGCGCCATCTACAACTCGGAAACTGGTTTCTACAATACAAGCCCGGTTTCCGTATCAGTATCTTGTGGTGGTACTCCCTTAACTTGTACTAACACTGCGGGTGGCTCGGTCAACGGCTTAAGCGCGGCCGGCTTGGCCGACCACGGTACTCGCCTGATGGCTCGTTTCGCAAACGTACCCGCAGGTGTTGTGCTGTATGCTTCGGTTTATCCGGTGGTGACCTGCTCGGATTGCGGTCCGTCCAGCCGTCCGGCCATCACTGCAAGCCGTAATGCCACATCGTCGAGCTTGACGCAGGCCCGGTTGGTCACAACTGACGCCAACGGCGGCGGAGCGTTCTCGGCTGTTATCGCCACGAACACGTCGACGGAAGCGCTGTTGGCCACCGGTAACCCGACGATCGCGAGCGCGCCAATTGCACTGAACAACGGTGCTGGCACGGCTGTCTGGGAAGTAATGAACGCTGATCCGCTCGTCTCGCAGACTTACGAGTTCGGCATCGGTGTTTCCTACACTGCCAACACGTCCAACAACTTGCCTGGCCTCGGCTCGGCCACGGTTGCCGGCAGCTTCGCGCCGCTGAGCACCGTGACCACAGCTTCGGCTTCGGCTCCGGTCCCGCGCTTTGCTGACACCAGCACGGCTCGTACGATCTTCACCATCAGCGCCTGCACCACGAACATCCTGTTCGTGTTCCTGACCAACCAGGCTGGTTTCGATTCGGGTATTGCCATCAGCAACACTTCGGTCGATCCGTTTGGTACGGCTCCGCAGAGCGGTCCTTGCAAGCTGAATTACTACGGTGAGACCACCGGTGGTGGCGCTGCCCCGGCAGCCCAGACCTCCGCGGTCGTGCCGGCCGGTAAGCAGCTCACGGCTGTTCTGTCGACGGGCGGTAACTTTGGAATCGCGGCCACGCCGGGCTTCCAAGGCTACATGATTGCTCAGTGCCAGTTCCAGTATGCTCACGGCTTCGCCTTCATCAGCGACGTCGGTGCGAACCGCGTTTCCGAAGCTTACCTGGGTCTGATCCTCGACTCCGGTCTGCCTTCGCGTACGTTGTTCCAGAGCGAAATCCTGGGCCACTAAAGCGATCGCCTATCAGGCGTAACCACGGTCAAGGGGGGAGCTTCGGCTTCCCCCTTTTCTTGTTAACCGGCAGGGAATGTAACAATTAGATTCCCAGTCGACTTATCTATCCTTTTCTTCACATTCCTCGCTACTAGACGTAGACTTAAGGTGTTAACATGTAGGGTGTTCGCTCCCACGTCTCTTTGGCGTTTCCCCGTTTCCCGCGTCCCCAATTCCAGAATCAAAGAGGTCTTAATGTCCATCCTCCGACGGACCCAGCAGATGAGTGCCTGTGCCGCTTTGGCCGCGTTCGCCGCGCTCGCCCAAGTTCCCACAAACCTCTACTTACTGCCGAATTCTTCTGCAACGGCGCCGACGACGTATGCCTATCGAACGGACCCATTCAGCCAGTTGACGTCCTTCTCCGTGCAACCCGGCGCGGCCTTTCTGCTGATGCATCCGAATGGGCAGAAACTATACTCGATAGCCCGTTCCGGCGCCGACACGTTGTTAGTATTGGACGCGAACAGTCCGGGTACTGTAATCAAGCGGCAGAGTCTCGGACAGGCGGAAGCGGCAGTGCTCTCGCCTGACGGACGGCGCCTAGTGATTGCCGCCGGGTCGCTTCATATCGTCGATACCACGAGTGACACGATCCTCGCGTCGCTATCCGACGTCGGGAATACGCCAATCGACGTTGCCATCGCCCTTGATGGCTCGCGAGCATTTGTACTGAGCCAAGTCTCAAACAAGCTTACGGCAGTCGATCTGAATACAAACACGGTGGCCGGTCCTGCGATCACAGTTCCCGGTGCGGCCACGGGGGTTGCTGTTGGAAACAATGGCTTGGTGTATGTATCGACCGTCAACCTGATTCAAGTTATCGACGGACGCTCTATGACGGTCGTCAAAGAGATCCAATTGAATGCCAGCCCAGGAAAACTGATCTTTACTCCCGATGGTCAAAATGCACTGACGGTTAATCGGACGCCCGTAACGGGCTCGTCGGTGCTGTTCTTTGATGTGCCCGGCAATAAGTTGTTGGGGACGATTCCGAACTTCGGTGTGGTCCTCGATCGTGTGGTGTTCGGTTCTGGGAATCGTGTTTACGGGTTTTCTGCCCAGACCTCGACAATCTACGAGATTAGTACGAGTCCGCTCAACATCAATCCGCCCCAGTTTTCCGGATTTACCGAAACAACAGGTATTTTGGATTTGGCCGTGTCCGGTGAAGTGCCAAATTCGCGCTTTTTGTTCGTTCTGAAGCAGGGAACGATCCGCCGGTTCGATCTGTCCTCCAATCCGGCGTTGGACTCCGGCGCCGCCGCAACGCCACCACAGTTCGGCTCGATGGTTCATTTAACCCAGCAGTCGACGGGGACGCCCACCGCGATCTTGGCGTATAACACGGCACAGACTACTACACCAGGAGGCACTTACCTCCCACTTATTGCGCGAGTTACCAACTCGGTTGGCCGGCCGCTATTCGGAGTAAATGTAACGTTCTCGACCGATAATCCGAATGCGCAGATTCTGGGCGCGACAGTTGCCACAAATACGCAGGGGTGGGCGCAGACAACCGTTGTCGCTCCATCAAGCGCTGGTACTTTCAATGTTACTGCTGCCGCGGGTCCCGGTCCCGGCCAGCCTACTGCGACCTACGTGTTGACCACGAGCACCGGCTCTACTGGCGGCACGGCAACCGGACTGCTTACGATTGCGGGAGGTCAGGGGCAGTTGGTTGCCGAGCGCTTCCTGCTGAAAGAACCGCTCGCCGTCAAACTTCGCGACAATAATGGGAATCCTGTCGCCGGACAGGTCATCACCTTCACGCTCACGAATGGATCCGCCACGCTCAGTGCCTCGACGTCGGATGGCACCGCGATCGGGAATGTAACCTGTAGCGGAACGTCGTGCACGGCTGTTACCGACGCTCAAGGCATCGCACAGATCGGCATGCTCGCCGACCTGGCCTTTGGTGGACTCGGCTATACACAGCAGACAATAACCGCCACGAACGGGCAGGCTACCGTCAATTTCTATGTCACGACATATGGTCTTGGCGGTATCGGCGGTGGCACACCAGTGTCGCCACAAATAGTACGAGTGAAACCGGAGCAAACCGAGAATCTGATCATCGCGCAGACAGGTACGACGCTGAACGACGCGGTCCAGATTCGAGTCGTCACGATCACCGGCCAGCCGATCCCGAACGTTGCTCTGCGCGTGCGGACCGGAAACACCGATCCAGCCTTGGGTCCGGTTGCGGCTTGCAACGGCGAAGGCGATGTGGCGCTCACGGATGCCACAGGGCTGGCTTCGTGCAATCTAAAGGTCGGGGGCAAGATCGGGCTGACGTCGCTTAACATTGATGTGGGCGGCGGACAAGGTCTGGGCGGCGCGTCCATCAATCTCGATGTACGCCCCGGTCCACCGGCAAATCTTCGCATTCTGCAGGGAAACAACCAGAGCGGCAATCCGGGACAGCGTTTGACCCTTGCGTTTGTTGTTCAGGTGGAAGATGCCTCCGGCAATGTGCTGCCTGGACAGGCAGCCACGTGGGAAATCGTTACTCCGAACTCGATCACGCTGTCGAACGTGGTCACGGTCGCCGATTCCTCCGGACGGCTCTCGGCGCTCGGAACGCTCGGCCAGGTGGCAGGCTCCAACCAGGTCCGGGTGCGCGTCGGGGCGATTGTCCAGACGTTCAATTTCACGACGAATCTGACGATCAGCCAGTTGGTAAAAGTAAGCGGCGATGGCCAGACCGCCCTTGTGAACCAGCCGTTCGCCGGCACTCTGGTCGTGGAAGTTCGTGACGAGCGGAACACACCGGTTCCGAATCAGGCGGTTGCCTGGAGCGTAACTGGTGGAAGTGCGACGTTGAGCGCTTCGACGGCCGCCACCGACGCGAATGGCCGCTCAACGATCACGGTCCGCGCTGGAAATACAGCAGGCACGGTTACCGTGCAAGCCTCATTGCGCAACCTGACTCAGGCCTTTACGCTAACCGTCCGTCCTCCCGGACCTGTCTTTACCGCGGCAGGGATCGTGACGACGGCGCGCAACCAGCCCGGCATCGCGCCATGCGGTTTAGCGACTATCTACGGCAGCAACATCGCGATCGGCGTCACTGGGGTGGTGAACACCACCTTCAATGGTGTCGGCGCCTTGCCGCTCAGCTACAACGGCGTGGAAATCGAAATGGGCGGAGCCGGCGCACCGATTCTTGCCGTGGCTAACCAGGCGGGAACCGAGTCGCTGGTGGTACAGGCTCCATGCGAGCTCGCCGCCCCCGGACGCACGACTGTAACGATTCGGATTCCGGGCGCACAGGCCACCGTGGAGAACGTGCAGGTCTTCCGTGCCGCTCCCGGAGTCTTCGAAACACCGGCCACAAGCAGCCAACGCGCCTACGCCGCGATTGTCCGTCCCGACGGCAGCTATGTTACCCCCACCAACCCGGCCCGCCGCGGTGAAGTGGTGATGGCGGCTGTCACGGGCCTCGGCCAGACATCGCCGGCCGCGGCAACCAACCGCATCGGTATCGGTACCCAGACCGTCACGGCTCCGCTTATTGTGGGCCTGAACGACCAGGGCGTCCGCATTGTGTCCGCCGCCTATGCGCCGGGTCTGATCGGCGTCTACTGGGTGGCATTTGAAATTCCGCTCGATACCACGCCGGGAGCGTTCCGCAGCTTTGCCATTGCCGCGGAGAGCCCGACCGGTGAGCTTGTCTTCGGAAATGGCAGCGCCATCGCCGCCATTCAGTAATCCCCGCACGCTGCATTTCAGCTAAACAAAATCGGGATCGGCTAACCGGCCGATCCCGATCGTTATTTGAGCCCCGCATATAATAAAAAAATGTCCCTGATGGCCGCCACGCCGCCGGAAATCCTTGCGCAGTACGAGCTTGTTATCGGCCTCGAAGTACACGTTCAGCTCTCCACAAGGACGAAGATTTTTTGCTCCTGCCCGGTGGAATTCGGCAATGCGCCAAACACCAACGTCTGTCCGGTTTGCCTGGGGCTTCCGGGCGCTCTGCCTGTCCTCAGCCGGCACGCCGTCGAACTGGCGATTAAGGGCGCGCTGGCGCTGCACTGCGAAGTGCAGCCGGAATCGATCTTTTCGCGCAAGAACTACTTCTATCCGGATCTGCCGAAGGGGTATCAGATATCGCAGTTCGACAAGCCGTTGGCGTTACGGGGTTTTGTGGATATCCTGCTTGATTCCGGCGTGAAGCGGATCGGGATCACACGCATTCACATGGAAGACGACGCCGGGAAGTCGCAGCATGAGGGCTTCCGGGACTCGGAAAAGTACACGTACGTCGATCTGAACCGTTCGGGCACGCCGCTGATTGAAATCGTCAGCGAGCCGGACATGCGCTCCTCCGAAGAGGCCTTCCAATATGTCACGGAGTTGAAGCAGGCGCTGCAATTTGCCGATGTTTCCACATGCGACATGGAGAAGGGCCATCTCCGCTGCGACGCAAATGTCAGCGTGCGCCGTAAGGGAGCCGGGAAGCTGGGTACGCGGGCGGAGATCAAGAACCTGAACTCCTTCCGGTTTCTGAAGCAGGCGATCGAGTACGAATTCGAACGGCAGGTGGGCATTGTGGATTCGGGCGGCCGCATTATCCAGGAGACGCGTCTCTACAACGCCGATACAGGCGAAACTGTGTCGATGCGGTCCAAGGAGGAGGCGCACGACTATCGCTATTTTCCTGAGCCGGACCTGATTCCGCTTAGGATCAGCGATCAATGGCTGGCGCGCGTGAAGGGCGAGATGCCGGAACTGCCGCAGGCGAAGCGGACGCGCTTCCTCTCCGAGTACGGTCTGCGCCCCTATGACGCCGCCGTGCTGACCTTAACACGAGAGAACGCCGAGTATTACGAAAAGGCCGCCGCGGCGTCGAAAGACCCCAGGGCGGTCGCGAACTGGGTGATGGGCGATCTGGCCGGGCTGTTGAAAGCTACCGGGAAGGAGATTGGCGAATCGCCGATCCCGCCACAGCACATCGGCGAACTGGTGGACCTGATTGGCACGGGCGAATTATCGGGCAAGCTGGCAAAGGAGATCTTCCCGAAGATGTTCGAGACGGGCGACGCGCCAAAGGCGGTCATGGAACGGGAGGGCTTGCAGCAGATCTCGGACAGCGGCGCGCTCGAGAAGATGGTGGACGAGGTAATCGCCAACAACCCGAAACAGGTGGAGCAGTACAAGGGCGGGAAAACCACGGTCATCGGGTTTCTGGTGGGCGCGGTCATGAAAGCGTCCCGCGGGCAGGCCAATCCGGCCACAGTGCATCAGATCCTGGCGGAAAAGCTGAAATAGATAGCCATCGCATAGGATTCTGCGCGATATTGAAAGGAGGGGCGCTTGCGCACCCCTGCCGCAATATGATCACGGAACCACTGCGATGCTGGACCACCTGTTCTTCACCGAACTCGTTGGGCTCAAGGTTTACGACCTTAAGGGCCGTAAGCTCGGCCGCGTGCGTGACGCGGCCATTGTTCCGCTGGTAGATCCGAACCGCGTTGACCGCTATTTGCTGGGCGGTGGATGGGCCTGGCTAACGATCCGCCACGACCAGATCCAAACGATCTCGTTGGAAGGCATCTGGCTGCGCGACGAGCAGCTTACGCCGTATCATCGCGACGACTACATGCTGCGCCTGGAGCGCGACCTTCTCGACCAACAGATCATCGACGTCGAGGGCCGCAAAGTGGTCCGCGTTACCGACGTTACGTTTCAGCGCGTGCGCCTGAACGGCCACGACGAACTTCGCGTGCAGGAGGTGGATATCGGCCTGCGGTCGATGTTCCGGCGCCTGGCGCAAGGCGTCCTGCCGCGCCCGCTCATCCGCCGGATGATGGCGCCGATCCCTATTAGTTCCATCCGATGGGAATACTGCAACATCGTGGAGAGCGATCCACAGCGGCGGCTTCGCCTGAACATCTCCACCACGGCGCTGGAGGCGCTGCACCCGGCCGATCTGGCCGATATTGTCGAAGAGCTGGGGCCGTCCGACCGTGAGGCGATTATTGGCTCGCTGGACAGCGAGGTGGCGGCGGAGGCGCTGTCCGAAGTTGATCCCGATATTCAGGCGAGCATCCTGGAATCGTTGAGCGAAGAGAAAGCAGCCGAGATCATTGAAGAGATGTCACCGGACGAAGCGGCTGATGTGCTGGCCGACATGGAAGAGGCGAAATCCGACGCGATTTTGGAAGAGATGGCCGATGAGCCGGCACATGAAGTGGAAGAACTGTTGGAGCACAAGGAAGACTCGGCGGGCGGCCTGATGACGACGGAATATGTCACGGTGCGGGCGACGGCGACCGTAGCCGAAGCGATCGCGGTGCTGCAGGGGCATGACTACGCACTCGAGTCGACGAACACGGTGTTCTTAATCGACGGCGAGGACAGGCTGACCGGAGCGGTGCCGCTGGCGCGACTGCTGCTGGGCGAGCCCTCTTCGCCGCTGGCCGCACTGCAGAACGACAGGCTGGTGTCCGTTCCGGTGAAGGAGAAACAGGACCGCGTGATAGCGGCGTTTGACAAATACAACCTGGTTACGCTGCCCGTGGTGGATCATACGAATCGACTGATCGGCGTCATTACCGCTGACGACATCATCGCGGTGCTCCGCCAGGGGTGACGATGTTCAAGCGGCTGAAGTATCACATTGCAGTTTTCTTCTCGGTAATCGGACCGGGCTTTATCACGGCTGTCGTCGATAACGACGCCGGTGGAATTTTCACGTATTCGCAGGCGGGTGCGAAGTACGGTTATCTGCCCCTGTGGACGCTGTTGCCGATTATGGCGCTGCTGATTGTGACGCAGGAGATGTGCTCGCGGATGGGCGCGGTTACAGGGAAAGGGCTCAGCGATCTAATCCGCGAGGAGTTCGGTCTGCGGACGACATTCTTTATCATGATGGCGCTGATCGGGGCGAATCTGACGAATGTCATGGCCAACTTCGCGGGTATCGCCAGCTCCCTGGAGCTGTTCGGTATTTCGCGCTACATCACGATACCGATTGGGGCGCTGGCAGTGTGGTTCCTGGTTGTAAAGGGGACGTATGAGAGCGTGGAGCGCATCTTCCTGTTCGCGACGGTGATCTATGTGTGTTATATCGTCAGCGGCGTATTGGTGAAGCCGGATTGGAAAGAAGCGGCGCTCTATAGTGTGAAGCCCGTGCTGCTGTTTGAGCCGGCCTACATCATACTGCTGATCGGCATGGTGGGCACGAGCGTTGCTCCATGGATGCAGTTTTACCTGCAGGCGGCGATCGTGGAAAAGGGAGTAAGCGCAAAGGAGTACGCGGAGTCGCGGATTGAGGTCATTGTCGGGTGCGTCGTGATGACGGTGATCGCGTTCTTTATCATCGTCGCCTGCGCGGGAGCGATCTGGAGCGTGGCGCCACGTGACATCAAGGACTCAACGGACGCGGCGCTTGGCCTGAAGCCGTTCGGAAACTATGCCTACCTGCTCTTCTGCGCGGGCCTTCTGAACGCGTCGCTCTTCGCGGCGTGCATTTTGCCGCTGTCCACGGCATATACGGTTTGCGAGGGACTGGGTTTTGAATCCGGAGTGAACAAGCGGTGGAGCGAGGCGCCGGTGTTCTACTGGCTGTTCACGCTGCTTGTCGTCGTGGGCGGCGGAGTGATCCTGATTCCGGGCTTCCCGCTGGTCCGGATGATCCTTCTCTCGCAAGTGCTGAACGGCATGCTGCTGCCGTTCGTGCTGATCTACATGACCATCATCGTGAACCGCAAAGCCATCATGCGGGACTGGACAAATTCGCGCGCCTACAACGCCGTGGCATGGGCCGCGGTGGCGATCATGATTGGCTTGACGGTGGCACTTGTGGGCATCTCGCTCCGCGACATTTCCGGGTGAGATTGTTAGCTCCTCATTGCGCTACACTCACGCTTGTCCCTAATGCCAGATATTGCCGATACCAACCTGCCTGCCAAAGATGTGGTCCGGCACTTGAGCCACGAACTTCGCCAGCCGCTCAGCGCCTTGGAATCGATCGCTTTTTACCTCCAGATGACGGCGGCCGAGGGAGGAACCGACTTGACCGCGCAAGTGAATCGCCTGCAGCAGATGGTGGACAGCGCCAACTGGGTCCTTTCCGATGTGCTTTATCTGCTGCACATGAATCCGCCCAACCCGGAAGATGTGGAACTGGACGAATTGACCGAGGAAGTATTGACGGAAGCTTGGGTAGGCGAGGGCCTGTCGATCGAATGGGATTTCGAGGAATTTCTGCCGCCGGCGCGCGCGGATCTCGAGCAACTACGTCACTTGCTGCGGAGCGTGCTGCATTTCCTGCGGCGCACCGTGGATGGGCTTGGAACTATTGAAATGTCGGCCGCGGCGGTGAATCGGACGATCTACCTTTCCATCCGCACGTGGGCGCCTGCGCTGAATGCGGAGTCCCTCTTCAATCCGCTGCAGGGGAACCAGCTATTCACTTGCCGGCGGATTGCCGAGAACAACGCAGGCCGATTCCATGCTGAGAAGGATGATCGCGGATGCCTCTGCCTGCGCCTGGATCTACCGGCGGCTTCGCCGCACTGAGATGACGCCGTATCTTTTCCCATAGGGCGCTTCCTTCGGAAAAGACAACCTCATCCTGCACGCAATCGCGCGCCGGCACACGGTGAAAGACTTTCGCGGGCCTCTGTCGATCAAGACGGTGCTTCGCGGCACTGTGGGGTGGCGGCTGGACCGGCGGGAGATTCAGGTGGATGCGGTGACGACCTGTTGCGCGTTCTTTCAGCGCGGCTTCGTGGAGCGAATTGCGCAGGACGCCACAACGCCCCTTGCGTTGTCGCTGGATGCGCCAGAGCGGCCGGCTCCGGCCCTGCCGTTCTTGTCGCGGTTCCACTACGGTGGACCGATTCTGGAACATGTCCACAGCCTGGCGCCGCGCTGCGCCGATGAGCTGCGGCCGAGCGGATTTGAGCAAGACTTCCTTTTGCTGGCCGGCGCGGTGCTGCGGCTGTACATTGAAGTGCAAGAACGGATTGCAAGGGTGCCGGCGGCGCGTCGATCCAACAAAGAGGAGCTCTTCCGGCGTGTGGAACGCGCGCGCGAGTTCATCCACGCGCAGACGGGAGGCCGGTTTCGCTGGCCGAAGCTGCGCGCGCCGCATGCCTGTCGCCCTTTCACTTTCATCGCGCGTTCACCGCGGCGCACCAACAGACGCCGCACGAGTATGTGACGGCGCTGCGAATGGAGCGCGCGCGAGCAGACTTGACGCGCGGCGCAAGCGCCGGCGATACAGCGATCAACACCGGATTCGCGAACAGCCCCGCATTTACGCGATTGTTCCGGTCCCACTTCGGCCTGAATCCCTCGCAGATTCGCAAGATCGGGTAGTGTACTTTTGGCTTTATTGCCGTAGGCTGGTGTCATGCCACGAACGATTTCAATGTTGATGTTGGGCGTTGCAAGCCTTGCCGAGTCGGTACCGTTTTATCGCGACGTGGTAGAACTCGAGCTCGAACGGCAGTTCGGCGGGCTCGCGTTCTTCAAGGCCGGCGGGATCCAGTTGCTGCTGAGCGAGGATCTGGGTCGAGCGGTGGAGCCGCGAAATGGCGCCGCGGAGGTGATCTTTCCGGCAGGCAGCGTGCACGCGGAATTTGAAGCGCTTTCGGCGCAAGGGTGCCAATTCCTGCGCGAGCCGAAAGTGGTTACGCCCGGTTTTTACGCCGCGACTTTCCGCGATCCGGACGGCCATCTGCTGACGCTGTTCGGGCCGCGTTAAATCGACGCGTCTTCCGTCCGCTTTTCCAACTCTTTCACCTTCGCCGCCAACGCCGGCAGGTTTGCCACGTGCGCAAGCTGGCGGAGGTATTCCTTTAACGGACGCGCCGGTGTTCCCCAATACGTTTCTCCGCCGCGCACGATCTTCGAAGTCAGCACACCGCTACCGGAGCCGAGCACGGCGCCGGACTCCACGCGCACCTTATCGCCCATGCCAACCTGCCCGCCGATCACTGCGCCGGATTCAATGACGCAGCCGCCGGACATGCCCGTCTGCGCGGCGATCACGACGTGATCCTCAATACGGCAGTTGTGCCCGATATGCACCATATTGTCGAGCTTGACGCCGTTGCCAAGCCTTGTGACGCCCAGCGCGGCGCGGTCCACCGTGGAGTTGGCGCCGATTTCGCAATCGTCGCCGAGTTCGACAGTCCCTACCTGCGGAAACTTTTGATAGGCCTCGCCAACACGGACGAAACCGAAGCCATCGGCGCCGAGAACCACACCACTGTGCAGAATCGCGCGCTCACCGACGCGCACACCGTCGTAGAGAACGACGCGCGGATGGAGCAGGCTGCCGGCGCCGATCCTGACATGATCGCCAACGCTACATCCCGCGCCGATCACGGTATCGGCGCCGATATCCGCCTGCTCGCCGACGACGGCGTGGGGGCCGATGTGAACGCCACTGCCGATCCTGGCCGATTCCGCGACGACGGCCGTCGGATGCAGGCCCGCGGCATACTTCTTCGCCGGATAAAGCATCGTCAGCGCCATGGCAAACGCGGTGCGCGGATCCTTCACGCGGATGACGGTTCGCCCGGCAGGGAACGTTCCATCGACGATCAGACAGCCCGCCGCCGACGAAGCCGCCATCGCAACGCCCTTGCGCCCAGTGGCGAACGATAGATCCGCGGGACCGGCCTCCTCCACCGCGAGAGCGCGGTCAATCTCCAGTTCCCCATCGCCTTCGAAGGCCGCCTGCAGGCGCTGCGCCAATTCGGATACACGCATGCTTTGTATGATACGAAGACGCATGGCCATTGATCCTTCCGCCCGTATCGCCTCCACGGCCAGAGTACATCCATCCGCAAATATCGGCCCAAAAACGGCGATCGGGGAGTTTTCGATTATCGAGGAGGACGTGACCATTGGCGCGAATAATCTGATCGAACCGTACGTGTACATTAAACGGTGGACGACACTGGGCGAAGGTAATGAAATTTCGGCGCAGACCGTTCTCGGCACCGATCCACTGGACAGAGGATTTGCGGGGCAGCGGAGCTATTTGAAGATCGGCCATCGCAACAAGATCCGCGAACACTACACGATCTCGCGCGGATCGAAGCCGGAGACAACGACGCTGATCGGCGACGACAACTTCATCATGACTTCCGGGCATATTGCGCACAACGCTGTCATCGGCAATGCGACCGTGATCGCGAGCTGTGCCCTGGTGGCCGGCTATGCCGAGGTAGAGGACCAGGCGTTCCTCTCGGGCGGTGTGCTGGTTCATCAATTCGGCAAGGTCGGCCGGCTGGCAATCATCAGCGGAAACACACGCGTGAGCCTGGATGCGCCGCCGTTTTTCACCTATGCCGGGTTCAAAATCTCGCCGTGCGGATTGAACCTCATCGGACTGCGCCGCGCGGGGGTCTCTGCGCAGGAGATCCACCAGTTGAAGAAAGCGTACCGGCTGATGTACCGTAGTGGCTTGCCGCTGGCCCAGGCGTTGCACCGGATTGAAACCGAACTGCAAAGCCCTTTGACGGAGCATCTGGTCCGGTTCGTGCGAAACTCCAAGCGGGGGATCTGCAGGGAAGCCGGCAAAAACCAATCGGAATGAGATTCTTCGTAATTGCAGGGCTTGCGTTGTCCGCCATGGCGCAGGAGGCGGTACTCGGATTCAAGGATGCGGTGCAAAGAGCATCGGAGCGATATCCGTCCATTCGAGTTTCCCGCGATCAGGTAAATGAGGCCGCGGCGTCGATCACCCTGGCGAGGACAGCATTCCTTCCGCGCGTCGACGGCATCGCGCAGGTGAATCGCGCGACGGCGAACAATGTCTTCGGCCTGTTGCTGCCCAACTCGGCGATCCCGCCCATCTCCGGTCCGCAGATCGATGGCGATCAGGGGCGAAATGTCTTCGGCACCGCGCTCGGCGTGCTGGTCTCGTGGGAGCCATTCGACTTCGGGCGGCGGCAGGCGGATGTCGATGTATCGGCCGCGACAAAGGCGCGTGCGGAAGCGGCTGTGGCTCGAACGAAGCTGGACGTCGCCGCTGCCGCGGCGGACGCGTACTTGACGGCATTGGCGGCGGAGCAGGCCGTGGCGGCGGCGAAAGCCGGGATTACACGGTACAAGGAGTTTGAAAAGATCATCGAGGCGCTGACGAAAGCGGAGCTGCGGCCGGGCGCGGACCTGGCGCGGATTCAGGCTGAGTCGATTCTAGTAGAGACACAAGTGGTGCGCGCGGAGCAGGCGGTGGCGCAGGCGAAGGCGCTCTTGGAGCAATATGTTGGCGCACCGGTGAAAGTGCTGGACGCGGCTCCGTTTCTGCGCGCGGAGAGCGTGGCCGGTAGTGCCGCGGGTGTGAACGCGATGCATCCGCAACTGCTGGAACAGCAGCGTTCGATTGAAGAGATCATCGCGCGGATGAAGGCTATCGATAAGGGCTGGTACCCGAAGTTCTCGCTGCAGGCGGCCGCATTCGGGCGCGGCACTGGAGCCCGGGTTACTGGACCATTCGCGGGCGGGGCGCACGGGCTTTATCCGGACCGTGGAAATTGGGCGGTTGGCTTCACCGCCACATTGCCGGTGCTCGACTATAAGCAACTGCGTGCCCGAAAAGAGGTCGAATTGCAGCGGCAGTCGAGGGAGCAGTCGCGCAAGGAATTGGTGGAACGCGAACTGAGCGGCAAGCTGGCACAGGCGAATGCGCAGCTTGACGCGGCGCGGCGAATCGCGGTGTTGACGCCGAGGCAGGTGCAGGCCCTGCAGACGACGCTGGAACAGGCGCAGGCGCGTTATCGTTCCGGATTGGGAACGCTGCTGGAGGTGGCCGATGCGCAGCGGCAATTGACCCAGGCGGAGATTGACGCTTCGCTCGCGAAGCTTTCCGTATGGCGCGCGGAGCTCGCGATCGCCTACGCGCAGGGCGATCTGGAACCGTTCCTGGCGAGGCTTCCCTAGGTATGTGGCTGATCTTTAGCTCGCTTCGCCGTCCGGTCACCGTACTAGTGGCGGTGTTAGGCGTTCTGCTGGCGGCCGGGCTCGCCGTGACGCGGATGCCGATCGATATCTTTCCATCTCTGGGCGCCCCGACGATCTATGTGGCGCAACCCTACGGCGGCATGGATCCGGCACAGATGGAAGGCTACCTGACGTATTACTACGAGTATCACTTCCTCTACATCGCGGGCATCGAGCATGTGGAGTCGAAGAATATTCAGGGCGCTTCGCTGATGAAGCTTGTCTTCCATCCGGGCACCGACATGGATCAGGCGATGGGGCAGGTGGTCGGTTATGTGAACCGGTCGCGGGCGTTCATGCCGCCCGGCGTCGTCGGTCCGTTTATCACACGATTCGATGGCGGCAGTCTGCCGGTGGGACAGTTAATCTTTTCCAGCGCCACCCGCAGTCCGGCGGAGATGCAGGACATTGCGTTGAACCGGGTGCGCCCGCTATTTGCGACGCTGCCCGGCGTGTCGGCGCCGCCCCCGTTCGGCGGAAATCAGCGCGCGATCGTAGTTCGCCTCGACCCGGACAAGATGCGAACGCACCGCATCTCTCCCGAACAAGCGATTCGCGTGGTGAACCAGGCAAGCACCGTCCAACCCGCGGGCAACGTGCGCATCGGCGACTTCAATACACTATTGCAGTCAAACGCATCGCTCGGCGGCAATCTGCAGGAGCTGCTGATGGCACCGCTACGCCCGGGCGAGTCGCCGCCGGTGTTTCTTCGCGATATTGCTACGGTCGAAAGTGGCACCGACATCATCACGGCGTACGCGCATGTGAACGGAAGGCGAACCGTCTATATGCAGATCACGAAGCGCTCGGATGCGTCGACACTCGACGTGGTCCGGCGCGTGCGTGAGAACATTCCGGCGTTCAAAGCGGTGTGTCCGGAAGATGTGGATGTGCGCGTGGAATTCGATCAGTCGCGCTTTGTGACGGCGGCGCTGCGATCACTGGTAAACGAAGGAGCGCTCGGAGCGATGCTGACGGCGCTAATGGTTTTGTTGTTCTTGCGCGATTGGCGGAGCAGCTTGATTGTAGTGGCCACGATTCCGATTTCATTGCTGGCCGCCGTGATCGGCCTGTGGGCATTCGGGCAGACGCTGAACATGATGACGCTGGGCGGGCTGGCGCTGGCGGTCGGCGTGCTTGTCGACGAAGCCACGGTGGAGATCGAGAACATCCACTCGCATATGGCCGAAGGCTTGAGCCGGGCGCGCGCCGTGGTGGATGCGACGTCAAAGACGGCGATTGCCCGGCTGCTGTCGATGTTGACAATATTGGCCGTGTTCCTGCCTTCCTTCTTCATGACCGGTGTGGCGCGGCAGTTGTTTGTGCCGCTGGCGCTGGCAGTGGGGTTGGCGATGATCGCCTCGTACCTGCTGTCGTCGTCGCTGGTTCCGGTGCTGTCAACGTGGCTGATGCGTTCCGCGGCCGCGGACGAGGGTTCGGCGATGAAGCGCGTTTATAGCGGCTATCTGAGGCTGATTCTGGGAGCGAAGTGGATCGTCGCGGCGGGATTCGTCGTTGTCACCGGCGGGCTGGTCTATTGGCTACTGCCGTCGATGGGCAAGGAGATTTTTCCAAGTGTCGACACTGGGCAGTTCAAGCTGCGCATCCGCGCGGCGACGGGCACGCGGATTGAGCGAACGGAAGTGACGGCCCTACGCGCGCTGGACATCGTGGAGCGTCTCGTCGGGAAGGAGCACATCGCTATCAGTTCCGGCTTCATCGGCGTGCAACCGGCAAGCTACCCTATCAACACCCTGTATCTGTGGACCTCCGGCCCGCACGAAGCAGTGCTACAGGTGCAGTTGAAACCGTCCGCCGTGCTGCGCGGGCAAGCGCTACGGGAAAAGTTACGCGAGTATTTCGCACGCGAGCTGAAGGGCGCGACAATTTCATTTGAGGCCGGCGATATTGTTTCGGAGGTGTTTTCCTTCGGATCGCCGACGCCCGTGGAGGTGGCCATGCAGGGTCCGGCGCTCGCCGCCAACCTGGAGCATGCGCAGAAAGTGATGGTGGAATTGCAGAAGGTCGCAGCCTTGCGCGACTTGCAATATGCACAGCCGCTCGACTATCCAACGGTTGAAGTGAAGATCGATCGCGAGCGGGCGGGGCAGTATGGGTTGACGATGCAGGACGTGGCGAAGTCGCTGGTGGCTGCCACTTCGTCGAGCCGCTTCACCGACCCAAACTACTGGCGCGACCCGGTGAGCGGCAACGCGTTCCAAATCCAAGTGGAGATTCCACAGCACCGCATGGCGTCGACGGACGACATTGCGAATCTGCCCGTGATGAATAATCGTCAGGCGCGGCCCGTGCTTGGCGACCTCGCCACTATTGAGCGCGGCCGGACATTCGGCCAGGTGGAGCGCTACAACATGCAGCGGGTGATTTCGATTACGGCCAATATCGAGAACAAGACGCTCGGCGATGTCGAGCGCGAAGTGCAAGCCGCGGTGGATCGCGCGGGTAAACCGCCGCGTGGCGTCACGGTCAACATCCGCGGGCAAATTCCGCCGCTGCGCGAAACGCTCACTGGTTTGCAGACGGGACTGCTGATCGCGATCGGCGCGATCTTTTTGCTCCTGACGGCGAATTTTCAGAGCTTCCGGCTCGCGCTGGCGATTGTGTTGACGATGCCCGCCGTCATCGCCGGATCGCTACTGGCGTTGAAGCTGACCGGCACGACCCTGAACGTTGAGAGCTTTATCGGCATGATCATGGCGACAGGCATCGGGACGGCGAATTCCATTCTGCTTGTCACGTTTGCCAACATGGCCTATCGCCGCGGCCGAACTCCCGTTGATGCGGCGCTGGACGGGGCGTGCGGACGGCTGCGCGCCGTTTTGATGACGGCTCTTGCCATGATCGCCGGCATGATGCCGATTGCGCTTGGTTTCGGAGAGGGTAGCGAACAGACCGTACCGCTCGGCCGCGCGGTGATCGGCGGCCTGGTTGTGGCGACATTCACCACACTTACGCTCCTTCCGGCGCTCTATGCCATTTTCCAAGGCCGCGGAACGGCCGCATCCAAATCGTTGGACCCCAATGACCCCATGAGCAGCTACTATGAACGCGCGTAATTCTATCTTCAGTCTGTTGTTGGCGGCCACCGCGATGGCCCAGGAGACAACGCCCGTTGTCGTCAAAGTGCTCGACCGGAAGCTGAGGCTTCCCGCCGAAATCCAGGCGTATCAGGCGGTCGATCTCGTCGCGCGCGTGCAGGGTTTCGTGGAAAAGGTGCTGGTGGATCGGGGTAGCGTCGTAAAGAAAGGCGACCTGCTTGTCGAGCTTTCCGCGCCCGAAATGAAGGCGCAGCTCAGCGAATTTGAAGCGAAGGCGCTGGCGATTGAAAGTCAGAAAGCGGAAGCCGAGGCACGGCTGGCGGCGGCGGAGAGCACGTTGACGCGCATGCGCGAAGCGGCGAAGACGCCAGGTGCGATTGCGGCGAATGAGGTCGTTCAGGCCGAAAAAACCGTCGACGCACAGAAGGCGTTGATCCGCAGCATTCAGACGCAGGCGACGGCGGCGCGCGCATCGGCCGCTGGGCTGAGCGAAATGTTGCAGTACCTGGAAATGAGGGCGCCGTTCGAGGGTGTAGTCACGGAGCGGAAAGCGCATCCCGGCGCGCTGGCTGGCCCGTCGGCGCCGGCGCTGCTGCGGTTGGAGCAGATCTCGCGGTTACGTGTTGTGGTCGCGGTTCCGGAGGGCGAAGTATCGGGAATTGTTCGCGGTGCATCGGTGCCGTTCGCCATTCAGGGAGGGCTTTTGGGAACTGGCGTGGTCGCGCGGTTAGCGCGGAGTCTTGACCCGCGCACGCGGACGATGTCGGTTGAGCTCGATGTCAACAACGCAGGCGGCGCGCTTGCTCCGGGGATGTATGCGGAGGTCACCTGGCCCGTGCGCAAGACAAAAGGGTCCATTCTTGTGCCGCCCTCTGCGGTCGTCACGACGACGGAGAAGGTGTTCGTGATCCGCAATAACGGCGGCACGGCGGAGCATGTCGCGGTCTCGAAGGGCGCACCTGCCGGCGACCTCATCGAAGTCTTCGGCAATCTGCATGACGGCGATCCGATCGTGAAGCGTGCGAGTGATGAAATTCGTGCCGGGCAGTTGATAAAGTAGCCATTGATGAGACTACTTCTGTGCCTCGGCATCGCCGCCGCATCGTTTGCCGCGGAGAATCCTTTTGTTGGCCGCTGGAACTTCAATCTGCCGCCGCGTGCGTCGTGGCTCGGAATCGCGGAAAAGAACGGCGCCCTGGAGGTCTGGTACCAACCGACAGGCGGCAACGTTTACCAGGTGAAAGAAGTCAAACAGTCCGGCAACCATCTCACTCTTACCGTTGTCGCCGCGAACGACCGCCGCCCCGCGGTGACGTGGGAGCTTGATGCGGCGGGCGACCGGTTGAAAGGCACGCAGGTGCGCGCGGGCTCTTCGATGGCGATTGAAGGCACCCGCGCGCCGAAGCTCGACCGCCCGATGCCGAAGAATTGGGCGAAGCCAGTGGCGTTGTTCAACGGGAAGGATCTTACCGGTTGGGAGCCGATGGGCGACCCGAAGAACAGCCACTGGGTGGTAAAGGATGGGCTGCTGGTCAACGAGGACCACGGCGCCAATCTTCGTTCCTCGGCCAAGTTCGACGATTTCCGTTTGCATTTCGAAGTGCTGTGCCCGGACCACGCCAACAGCGGCTTCTATCTGCGCGGGCGCTATGAGATTCAGCTCGAATACGAGCCGCTGTCCGCCAATCCCCCGGAGCGCCGCATCGGCTCCGTCTATGGCAGAATCGCGCCCGAGGGCGATATGGCTCGGAGGCCGGGCGAATGGGAGACCTTCGACATTACGCTCGTTGGCCGCACGCTGACGGTCGTTCGCAACGGCGTCACCACGATCAACAAAAAGGAGATCGAGGGCATTACCGGAGGCGCTCTCGACGCCAACGAAGCTGAGCCCGGCCCGTTCTACATTCAGGGCGATCACACCGGCGGATTGAAGTTCCGGAACATCACTCTCGCCGTTCCGGCCGGGAAATAGCGTTCATTCATTTTATCGATTGACGTCCACCAGGATCGTAGCGGCGTGATTGAACCATTCAGGGGGTTGTCATCGTGACTCGAATCGTCCTCGCGGCGTTTGCCGCGCTATTGCCTTTGACCGCGCAAACCATCTCGTTGCAAGGCGTTGCGATGGACGCGCACAACGCAGCCGTTTCTGACGCGATCGTCAGTCTCACCAATTTGGAAACTACCGCGCAACGCAAGGCGCTTGCGAATCCGGCCGGTGCGTACTCGTTCGTTCAGGTCCCTCCGGGCAACTGCAAGATCGACGCGCAGAAACCAGGATTCCAAATAACGTGAATTGGGACAACACAAGCTCGCGGACACTTTCCGCGCCCACTACGTTTGGCCAAATCACCGCCGCCGCGGACGCGCGCGTTATGCAGTTTGCTTTGCGATACGAATTTTAATTCTCCGCTATACTAGTCATACCCTGTGGCAAACCCAGGCTTCGAAGCCTGTATTTGGGGTCCCTGTTCCACCCTCGAAGAATCGAATCCGCGTCGAATTGGCGCGGCTCACTTACGTTGTATTGGTGCGTGCGAAGAGGAATTTTATGCTTGGGAATGTTGGACGCGGAATCGTCCTGGCCGCTCTGTTCGGCGCGTCGACCTACGCGCAAGGGGTTGCCCCCGAATCGCCCGACTTCTTTGAGACGAAAGTGCGCCCGGTGCTGGCGACAAACTGCTTTGGATGCCACACCGAATCCGCCATGGGGGGATTGCGTCTCGATAGCGGGGAAGCAATGGCGAAAGGCGGCAAGCGCGGCAAAGCCGTAATCGCCGGCGATCCCGGCAAGAGCCTGCTGATCTCCGCCATCAAGCACACCGATCCCAATTTGAAGATGCCTATGGGCAACAAGCTGAAGGACGCGCAGATCGCGGATCTGGAAGCGTGGGTGAAAGCCGGCGCCCAGTGGCCGAAGGCCACGGTATCCGCCGTGCCCAAGAGTGCCGGCGGCAAGTTCCTCCTCCGCCCGGAATCCCGCAACTTCTGGTCCTTCCAGCCGTTGAAAGACCCCGCCCCGCCGGCGGTGAAAGACGGTAAATGGACGCGCACGACGATCGATAAGTTCATCCTCGCCAGGCTCGAACGCGACGGCATTAAGCCGGTGAAGCAAGCGTCGAAGCGCGATCTCATCCGCCGCGCGGCGCTTGATCTCACCGGCCTGCCGCCAACATTCGAAGAGATCGAGTCCTTCGAAAAAGACAGCTCTCCGGACGCCTTCGCTAAAGTCGTGGACCGTCTCATCGCCTCCCCTCACTACGGCGAGCGCTGGGGCCGGGTATGGCTTGACGTCGCCCGTTATGGCGAAGACGATTACCGCAGCTTGAACCCGTTCCCTCGCGGCTTCCGCCCCTATCCGAATGCCTTCGCATTTCGCGATTGGGTGATCAACGCGATGAATGACGATCTCCCCTACGACCAGTTCGTCAAGGCGCAACTTGCCGGCGATCTGCTCGATCCTAAAGCTCGCCACAAGACTCTACCCGCCACCGGATTCCTTGGTCTGGGCCCCTGGTATTACGACAATGGAGCCTTTGAGATCACGCGCGCCGATGAGCGGCATGACCGGGTCGACGTCATCACACGCGGCTTCCTCGGCCTCACCGTCGCCTGCGCCCGTTGCCACGATCACAAATACGACCCCATCCCGCAGACCGATTACTACGCGCTTGCCGGCGTGTTCTACAACACCATTTACGAAGAGTATCCGCTGGCGCCGAAGAGCGTCGTCGCCGAATACGAAAAGCTCGAGGAGGACCTCGATCGCGAGCAGAAGATTCTGCAGGAAGCGAACCAGAGCCTGTCCAACGATCTCTCCCGCTCCCTCGCCTTCCAGGCCTCGAACTATATCCAGGCCGTGTGGGAAATCTCCGGCCCGCAGAAGAAAAAGATCGAGCAAGCCGTCGAAGCGCGTAAGCTCGATTTCGAACTCACTGACCGCTGGATCAAGTACTTGGCCAAGCCCACCAAGAAGTACAAGAACAAGGACGCCTGGCAGGCCATGATGAAGAAGCCCGCGAGCACGCTGCAGGAAGCCAAAAAACTGGCGGATAAATTCCAGGAAGAGATCATCGCGGTGCTGCTCGAACGCAATGAGCTCGATGCCGAGAACAAAGTCATCGTCGCCAAGGACCTCGACGGCACCAAGCCGAAGAAGCGCACCGACAAACCCAGCAATTTCACCTCGTTCAAGGATTTCAACCCCGGGTCCTGGCTCCGGCTGAAGAGCCTGCCCGAAGAGGACAACAACTTCTGGACTGAGATATTCCAGCGGGAATTGCAAGAAGCCGACGACCCTAACGCCATGATGATGATGGGCGGTGGTATCCGCCAGGGAACACCCGGCGTACTATTGTTCCGCGGATGGGGGCTGGAATCGCGCGTGGGCTCGGAAGCGCAGACGCGCTTGAAGTCCATGCAGGGCGGCATCGACGCGCTACGCAAGAAACTCGAAACCAAGTTCCCCTTCATCCACGGTGTTCGCGACGCGGAGACTCTCTCCGAAATCAAACTCCACTTCCGCGGCGATCCGGCGAACCTCGTCGGCCCCGACATCCCGCGCCACTTCCTGAGTGTTCTCTCGCCGAACGATCCCGCGTTGTTCAGCAAAGGCAGCGGCCGATTGGAGCTCGCCGAAGCCATCACCAAGCAACCGCTCTCGACGCGCGTCATCGTCAATCGTATCTGGAAGGCACACTTCGGCACGGGCATCGTCGACACACCCAGCAACTTTGGTATGTCGGGCGAGCGTCCCACTAACCCCGAGCTTCTCGAATACCTCTCCACTTCCTTCGTCAAGAACGGCATGTCGATGAAGAAGCTCCACCGCGAGATCATGCTCAGCTCCGTTTATCAGCTCTCCGCCGATAACGATGAAGCCGCCTTCGCAAAAGACTCCGGCAATCGCCTCTACTGGCGCGCCAAC
Organism: Acidobacteriota bacterium; assembly: GCA_016185425.1. Taxonomy (GTDB): domain Bacteria; phylum Acidobacteriota; class Terriglobia; order Bryobacterales; family Bryobacteraceae. Next base: position 273,744 of record JACPNQ010000028.1, read on the forward strand.
CGCAAACGCATGGACGCCGAGCAGATTCGCGACTCCATCATGTACGTCTCCGGCAATCTCGATTCCGCCATCGGCGGTCCATCGGCCGATCTGACACCCGCGATGCTTCGCCGCACGGTATACGGCAAGGTGAGCCGCTACAAGCTCGACGAGTATCTCCAACTCTTCGACTTTCCCAGCCCCAACATCAGCGCCGAAAAGCGCTTCATCACCACTGTCCCCTCGCAGCGTTTGTTCCTGATGAACAGCGACTTCATGCAGATTGAAGGGGAGGAGCTGGCGAAGAAGGTGGCTGCTGAGGCCAATAATCGCGAGCGCATCCGCAAGGCCTATCGGCTTGTCTTTGGCCGTGACGCAAGTGCAGAAGAGATCACCCTCGGCACCGAATATCTGAAAACCGAACCGCTACTGGAATACGAAGAACGAAAGAATAAGAAGCCGGAACGCGGTCCCGGCATGCGCCGCGGCCGCCCCGGCGGGCCCCCCGCGGCCGCCGAGGAGGAAAAGGTTATCTCCAAGGACGGCGGAGCGAAACCCGAAATGCCCGCGAAAACGGAAGTAGCCGCGAAGTCCGAAACGCCCGCCGAAATGCCGGCCGACGCGCCTGTAGTCGCGGCCGAAGGCGGCGGTGGAGCGATGGGCATGGGCGCAATGGGTATGGGAATGATGGGCGGCATGGGCGGTTTCGGAGGCGGTCCCGGCGGCCGTCGCGGCGGTCCGGCACCCGCGCCGGAAGTGAAGTACGAGGCCACAGCGTGGGGCCGCTACGCCAAGATCCTGTTGAGTTCCACCGAGTTCCTGTTCATCAACTAGAGGAATCTTTCGATGAGTCACAAATCCAACAACACCACGTCGCGCCGCGAAGCCCTACGCCGTGCCGGCAACGGTTTCGGCATGATGGCCTTCGCCAGCCTGGTGAACGAATCCATCGCTCGAGCCGGCGGCATCACGACCCCCGATGGCCAAACCGCGATGACGAAATTGGACCACCCGCAGAAGGTCAGGCGCGTCATCTTCCTCTTCATGAACGGTGGGTGCTCCGCCATTGACAGTTTCGATCCCAAACCCGCTCTCGAAAAATATGACGGGCAACCTATGCCCGGAGGCGGCATCAAAACGGAGCGACGCACGGGCGAGTTGATGAAATCGCCGTTTACGTTCAAGAAATACGGCAAGTGCGGTATGGACCTAAGTGAGCTCTGGCCTAATCTCGGCGGCGTTGCCGACGACATCTGCTGGATACGCTCCGTCTATACCGAAATCCCGAACCACGAGCCTGCCTGCCTGATGATGAACACGGGCGCCAACCAGGCCGGCCGCCCTTCGGTCGGCTCCTGGATCACCTACGGACTCGGCAGCGAAAATAAGAACCTGCCGGGCTTCGTGGTCCTTTGCCCCACAGTTCCCACCACCGTAGGCTCACCGCTCTGGAGCAACGGCTTCCTGCCCGCTATTCATCAGGGCACCTACATCTCCTCGCGCATTCAGCAGCGCACTAATCCCGATGGCTCGCCGATGGAAGAAGATCCACCGCCCATGGAGGAAAAGGAGGAGAAGGACAAGGACAAGAAGAAGCCCGTTAAAATCGAGACTGCTTTCGATCCCAAGAAGCTTGTCAGCTACGTCAATAATCCCAAGTTCGAGCTCACCGAACAGAAGCGCGAGATGGACCTCCTGCAAAAGCTCGAGAACATCCGCAAACGCAACTCCGGCGAAGATCAGCAAGTCGACGCCGTGTTGAAATCGATGGAAGTCGCGTACCGAATGCAAACCGAGGCGCCCGAAGTGTTCGACGTGCGCAAAGAGTCGCAGGCCACGCTCGACATGTACGGCGAGGGCACCACGGCGCGTGGATGCCTGCAGGCCGTGCGGCTGGTGGAAAAGGGCGTACGCATGGTGCAGGTCTATTACGCCAGCGGCGATCCGTGGGACGCCCACGCCGACATTATGGGCCACAAGACCAACGCCAAGAATTCAGATCAGGCCTTCGCCGCGGTCATCAAGGATCTCAAGCAGCGCGGCCTTTGGAACGACACGCTGGTGGTATGCGGATCCGAGTTCGGCCGCACGCCAGTTCGCGAAGTCGGTGGCGGTGGCGGCCAGGCGAAGAAAGGCCGTGATCATAATCCATTTGGATTCACGATGTGGCTGGCCGGCGGCGCGGTGAAAGGCGGTACCATCTATGGCGCCACGGACGAGTTCGGTTTCAAAGCGGTTGAAAAGCCGGTGCACGTCCATGACATTCACGCCACGATTCTGCATCTGCTCGGTATCGATCATTTGAAACTCACGTACCGCTACAGCGGGCGCGATTTCCGGCTCACCGATGTGCATGGTAATGTCCTGCATGACATCATCGCGTAACCACGTTCTGTAGCCAGAGGCGGCGATGCGCCGTTAATATGGAATATGCGCATCGCCCTCGGCCAGATCAACACGACGGTTGGTGATCTCAGCGGTAACGCAGCTCTTATGTTGCGTACCGCCCGCCGCGCCGCTGAAGCTGGAGCGGATCTCGTCGTCTTCCCTGAGCTCTCGCTGCTCGGCTATCCTCCGCAGGATCTCCTGGACCGCCCAGCCCTCATTGAGCAGGCGCAGGCCGAAATTCAAAAGCTGGCGACGGATGCAGCCCCGCTCCGCATCTCCGTCGTCTGCGGTACCGTGGAGCCGGTGGAAACTCCCGAAGGCAAGCGCATCTGGAACACGGCCGTTGTTCTCCAACGCGGCCAAATTCACTTCCGCCAGCGCAAGATGCTGTTGCCGAATTACGACGTCTTCGACGAGCAGCGCTACTTCCGCTCCGCCGATAGGCAGGATCTGCTGCACCTTGGCGCTAGTCCCGTTGCACTTACCATCTGCGAAGATGCGTGGAACGACAAGCACTTCTGGGAGAAGCGTCTCTACGAGCGCGACCCAGTCGACGAGCTCGCCAAACTCGGAGCCCGCGTGCTCATCAGCATCAACGCGTCGCCCTACCACATGGGCAAGCGCAGCCAACGCCGGCAGATCTTCGCGAACACCGCGCGCCACCACGGCATTCCCGTCGTCTACGTGAACCAGGTCGGCGGCAACGATCAGCTCGTTTTCGACGGTTCGAGCTTCGCTATGGATGCCACGGGCCGCGTCATCGCGCAGGCGGCCAGCTTCGCCGAGGATCTCGTAATTGCGGATCTCAACACCTGCCGCGGCGATCTCCATGGCACCAATGCCGATGAGTGTGACGCCGTCTACGAGGCTCTTGTTCTCGGAACGCGCGACTACATTCGCAAGTGCGGATTCTCCAAGGCGGTCATCGGCCTCAGCGGCGGCATTGATAGCTCGCTTGTAGCCTGTATCGCCGTCGAAGCACTTGGACGCGAGAATGTCACGGGTATCGGCATGCCCGGACCCTACTCGAGTGAGCATAGCGTCACCGACGCGCGCGACATGGCCGGGAATCTCGGCATCCACTTTGAGCTCGTCTCTATCGACGAAGGCTACCAGGCGGCCGTAGACTCGCTGAAGGGCGTTTTCGCTGGAACGAAGCAAGGCGTCGCCGAAGAGAACATCCAGTCGCGGCTTCGCGGGCTAACGTTGATGGCCTTCTCAAATAAGTTCAACGCGCTTGTGCTCACCACAGGCAACAAGAGCGAAATCGCCGTCGGTTACTGCACGCTCTATGGCGACATGTGCGGCGGGCTGGCCGTCATCTCCGACGTGCCCAAGACGCTCGTCTATTCGCTTTGCCGTGTCGCCAACAAACGCCTCAAAAACCCCATACCGGAGCCGGTATTCACCAAGCCGCCCAGCGCCGAGCTCCGGCCCGATCAGAAGGACTCCGATTCCCTTCCCGAATACGATGTCCTTGACCCTATCCTGAAGGCTTACGTCGAAGATTTTCTCTCTCCTGTCCGTATCGCGGACCTCCTTAATTTCCCACTCGCGCTGGTCCGCGAAGTCACGGGCAAGGTCGATCGCAACGAATACAAACGCCAGCAGGCAGCCCCCGGCATCAAGGTCACCTCGAAAGCCTTTGGCATGGGCCGCCGCTATCCTATCGCCCAACGGTACCGCGAATGAAACGAATGCTACTCCTCGCCGCCGCGGCTGCGCTGCTTTCGCAGCCCGATTCCCGCCGCGCCGGACCTCAGCGCCATCTGCCCACCGGCCAACTCATTCGCCCTGCCGGACGGCAAATCGCTCTCGACACATTTCCGATGGCCGCCGTTCTCACACCGGACAAACGGCACCTGCTTATTCTCCACGGCGGCGCGCCGAACTCATCTCTTGCCGTATTCGACGCGGCTTCCATGAACGAAACGTCTCGCGTTGGTCTCGATGGCGCGTGGCTCGGCGTCGCTGTCCATCCGAACGGTCACACCGTGTATGCGGGCGGAGGCGCGTCTAACAGGATCCGGGAGTTTACCCTTTCCGATGAAGGCCGTCTGGAGTCCTCGCGCGCCTTCGAAGTGGTCGCTCCGCAAGATCGCAAGTCTACGGACTTCGTCGGTGACCTCGTTCTCTCTCCCGACGGCCGGCTGCTCTACATCGCCGATCTCGCCGGCAACGCCATCAAAGTCATTAACCCGCAGTCCGGCCGTGTGATCGAAAACTGGAAGACGGCCCGCCGCCCGTACCGCATTCTCTTCCACTCCGATGGCCGCAGCTTCTTTGTCTCCAGTTGGGCCGACGGCGTCATCATCCAGCACGACTCGCAAAACGGGACGGTCATCAATCGCGCGCTCGCCGGTCCGCACCCGACGGACATGGTGTGGCGCGAGAAAAAGACGAGTGATGAGGAAGGTCAATCCGAGCAGTTCGCCGCACGAATCTTTGTCACGCTCGGCAACACCAACACCGTTCGCGTCTTCGGTGTCAGCGAATCGAAAGAGTTGAAGGCGATCGAAACCATCAACCTTTCGCTCTATGCCGATTCGCCGGCCGGCATGACGCCCAGCGCGCTCGCACTCAGCCCGGATCAGAACACTCTCTTCGTCGCCTGCTCAGACGCCAATGCCGTGGCGGCCGTCAACATCGCTGGCAGCAAGAGTAGTGTTATCGGCTTCGCGCCCACAGGCTGGTATCCGACGGCCGTTCGCGCTTTGGACGAGCGGCAGCTCGCTGTCCTCACTGCGCTCGACAAAGACGTGCAAACCGGCGCCGCCTCGATCATCGAGACCGGCAGTCCCGCCGCATGGATCGACTGGACCGAACAGGTGCGCCGCAACACTCCTTACACGGAACAGACTCGTCACATCGCCCATCACTCTCCATCTCTCGTCATTCCGCAGAACGAGTCAGGCGCCTCTCCCGTCCAGCACGTCGTTTATATCGTCAAGGAATCGCTGCCTTATGACCAGGTCTTCGGCGATGTCCTTCGCGGCAATGCCAGTTCCGGTCTCACGAGATTCCCGCAGCGGGTCACGCCCAATCATCACAAGCTCGCCAGCGAATTCGTTCTCTTTGACAACTTCCACGCCACCGGCAAATCCACCCTCGATGGCCTTAGCTGGTCCGTCGCCGCGATTGCTCCGGATTTTATCCAGCGCATCCTGCCCTTTGCGCGCGAGCGTGAGGAGTATCTCGGCGATCCCGCCGCGCTTCCGCCCGCCGGCTACCTGTGGACGAACGCCATGGCAAAGGGCCTTCGCGTTCGCAATTACGGACTCTTCGCGGTTAATCGTCCACTCGCCGAGGTCAACGACAACAACCAGATCGCGCGCTTCCGCGACCCTGCGCTCGCCCCGAACTCCGCTCGCGGCTATCGCGGCTTCGATCCCGAGTATCTCGATGTCGACCGTGCCAAGGCTTTCCTCATCGACCTGGCCCGCATGGAAGGCGAAAAACAGTTTCCGCGGCTCGCGATCCTTCGCCTTGGCAATGACTCGAACACGCTCGGCAAACGAAGCCCGCAAGCGCGGGTAGCCGACAACGACGCCGCGCTCGGCATGATTGTCGAAGCGCTCACGCGCTCCTCGTTCTGGCCAAAAATGGCTATCTTTGTGCTTGAAGCGAGCGGCGGCCGGGGCGATCACGTGGGCCCTCACCGTGTCCCCGCCTTCGTCATCTCGCCTTACACCAAACGCGGCGTGTTGGATTCCACGTTCTACAACACCGCTTCCATGCTTCGCACCATGGAGCTCATCCTCGGTCTCAGTCCCATGACCATGCATGATGCCGGAGCGGCGCCCATGGTCAACGCATTTACCGACACTCCCGAGCTGAAAGGCTTCACCGCCGAGCGTCCCGCAGTCTCTCTCGAAGGTGCCGCACCGTAATGCCGAACATCGACGTATGCTTTGTTTGGCACATGCACCAGCCCTTTTACAAGGACTTGGTGCGCGGCGAGTACAAGCTTCCATGGACGCGCCTGCACGGGTTGAAGGATTACTACGGCATGGTGGAGCTGCTCGCCGAGTTTCCGAAGGTGCGCCAGACCTTCAACCTGGTTCCCTCCTTGCTCGTACAAGTGGAAGAGTACGCCGCCGGCAAGGCCGATGACCCGTTCCTTCGCCTTGCGATGAAGCCCGCGGAAACACTCACCGACACGGAAAAACAGTTCCTTCTGCGGTACTTCTTCCAGGCCAACGTCGAACATCTCATTCTTCGCTATCCGCGCTACGCGGAACTCTATCAGAGCCGCACCCGCCCCTACGTCGCGCAGGATTATCGCGATCTGCAGGTGCTCTCGCAACTTGCCTGGTTCGATGAGTTCTTTCTCATCCGCGACAAGGAGATCGCCGCGCTCGTGCGGAAAGGCCGTGACTACTCCATCGATGACCAGGTCAAGCTTGGCCAGAAGCAGACCGAAGTGCTGGGCTATGTCGTACCCGCCTATCGCAAGTTCGCCGCCGCGGGTCAGATTGAAATATCGACGACTCCGTTCTACCACCCCATCCTCCCCCTGATCTGCGATTCCAACGTCGCCGGCGTTTCCAATCCACACGTCCCACTCCCCACTCGCTATCGCTACCCCGAAGACGCGCGGGAACAGCTCCGCCGCGCCCGCATATATATGGAGGAGCATACCGGTGTCGCCCCGATCGGCCTGTGGCCGTCGGAGGGATCTGTCTCCGATGAGGCGCTTACACTCGCCGCCGAATGCGGCTTCAAATGGTTCGCTACCGATAACGGCGTGCTCAGCCGCACCATCGGCCGCGACGCCGGCGTGGTCGAAACCTACCGTCCTTATTTGTGGAAGCAGAACGGCCATCAGCTACATGGCCTCTTCCGCGACCACTATCTCTCCGATCTCGTCGGCTTCACGTACTCGAAGATGGGACCCGCCGAGGCAGCCGATCATCTCATCTCCCGCATCGTCGAAAACGCTGCCGGCCGCGACGCGCTTGTGCCCGTCATTCTCGATGGCGAAAACGCCTGGGAGTACTTCCCGGAAAGCGGCCGCGAGTTTCTCCGCCAGCTCTATCAGCGCCTGGAAGGCACGCCGAATATTCATGCGCTCACGGTCAGCGAGGCCCTTGAGCGCCACACGCCGCAGCCGCTTGCGGGCATTTTTCCCGGCTCCTGGATTAGCGCGAACTTCGACGTCTGGATTGGTTTCGATGAAGACAACCGCGCATGGGAGTGCTTGCTCCGCGCACGCCAGGCCTATGAAAAATACGGTGCGGCAGCGGCCAAAGCCGATCGCGAACTGGCATACGAAGAACTGCTGATCGCCGAAGGCTCCGACTGGTGCTGGTGGTACGGTCCGCATCACGAGTCGGCGAATCGCGCGGAGTTCGATCAGTTGTTCCGCGATCACCTTTCGAACGTCTATCGTCTGCTCGGTCAGCCCGCGCCCGAAGAGTTGGGCCGCCCCATCCTGCGCGTCGCGGTCGTTGAGCACAACGTCCGCCCGGCGTCGCGGATCAACCCGGTTGTCGATGGGGAGATATCTTCGTACTTCGAATGGATGGGCGCCGGCGAATACAAAGTCGACCAGCGCCAGGGCGCGATGCACGGCGGCCGCAGTGGTTTGGACATGCTGTACTACGGCACCGATGGCGACGAGTTATATCTGCGCTGCGACTTCGATCCCGTGCCGGAAACGGCGATACTCGAGATCCGCATCAAGACGCATCGCGGCGAGCATTCTCTCCGCAGGCGCGACTTCAAGTTCCAGCGCATCCTGGAAGCAGCGGTTCCCCTCCCCGTTCTCGGATACCAGCCAGGAGAGAGAGTGGAGTTCCAACTCTCTCTCTGGCTCGACAGTCTGCCTGTGGAGGCGCTGCCGCAAAACGGCTGGTTCGAGATCGAAACGGGCGAGCCCTCCCACTGGCCATAAACCCTGTGGGAAGCTAGCGGCTCCCCCGCGAGGAGTGTTTGTTCAACAGGTTAAGCAGCTTACCTGCCGAAGCCGGCGCGGGCGTATTGCCGAAGACGATATCTATGTTTTTCATCTTCTTCCCATACAGCGCCTTGATCGCATCCTGGTCGTCGCGCATCGTGCTGCCCTTCAGCGATATGCCCGCGAACACGCCGCGCGAACGCGACCACGAAAGAATTTCCGCTCGCATCGTCGCGTCGGTCTCCGCCGAGGAGGAGCGGCCCGTAGGACCGGCCGCCACTGTCGCCTCTCCGCCCAACGTGAACTTGCTCTTTTCGAAGAGCCGCTTCGCGCCCCGTTCATTCATCACCAGCATTACAACGTCCGTTTCCGATCCGCCAATCTGGAACCCGACGCTGCCGCCCTCTACACGAACCGCGCCCGGCGCGCCCCAGCCGCCCTTCGATTTCCGGCACGTCACATAGCCTCGGCCATACTTGCCGCCAATGATGAAAGCGCCGCTCTTCACCCCGGGCACGATAATCGCGCATTCCGCTTTGTCCAGCAGATCCTGCGGGATCGACTTCTCCTTGATGTCCATGATCTCCGCGAACACAGTGCCTGCTTCTTCCAGGCGCGCCGCATGAGGATTGTTCGACTGTGCGAGCAAAGACATACCTGCCACCAACGGCAATAATCGCTTAATTGTCACCATGTTTACTAGAAGAGCAAATGCCGGAGTACGTTACAACTATTTCGCCCGCATCGCGGCCACCGCATTCTTTGCGCCTCGAATGCAGTCCGGTATGCCGATGCCATCATACGCGTTGCCGGCAAGGTAAAATCCGGTATGCCGCGCCTCGAGTTCTCGTATCTCCGCCACGCGCTTGCGGTGCCCCAGTCCGTACTGCGCCATCGCCCGCCGCCAACGGGTCACCTTCGAGAATCGCGGCATCGCCGTCAGCCCCAGTAGCTCCTTCAACTCGGCGGTGACGTCTTTGATCAACTCACCGTCCGGAACATCAATGGCTGCGCCGCCAAGAAAGCAGCGAAGCACTGCCTTTGCCGGTGGTACGCGGTGATCGAACTTCGTCTTCACGAACGTGCACGCCGCCATGCGCTTCCGCTCCACCTTCGGGACCAGAAAGCCGAACCCGTCGATCTTGCCGGCGACGTCCGCCTGCTCATATCCCAGCGCGAGCGTCACCGTCGAATTGTACTCCACGCCTGCCAACAACTCGCTCATCTTCTCATCGAGCGGGCGCAGCAAAGACGCGGCCGGCGCGGCCGGACAACAGACAAAAACGTTCTCCGCGTAGAGACGTTCCTTCTTGAGCTCCACCTCGTAGCCGAAACTTGATTTCCGGATCGCCAAAGCTTCATCCTGATACCGGTCCATCTTCCCCGGAAGCTGGCAGGTAATCGCCTGCGTCAACTGTTCCATGCCGCCCTTCAACGTCCGGAACAACGGACCGGCCGGGCCTTGCTTCAAGCGCTCCGCCCGCATCGCCAGCGTGCCCTTCGTCAGACTTCCATACTTCTTCTCCATGCCGGCGAACGACTCCAGCACCGCGTCCGCGCTCAGCAACTCAGGGTCGCCGCCATACACGCCGGCCAGCAGCGGTTCGGCCAGATAATCCACCGCCTCCTGTCCGTAGTGCTCTCTGACCATTTGGGCCACACTGCGCTCGGGCGGATCGGCCATGGGACTCCGGAAATACTCCAGGCCCATCTTGATCTTCGTGCTCCAGGAGAAAAGCGGACTCTTCACCATCGGCAGAATCCGCGTCGGCACCATCAGCATGAGCCCGTCCGGCATCGGGACCAATCTCCGGCGCTTGACGATAAACGTCACGCGCTGCCGATCGTTGCTGCCGATCACGTCGCTCTCCAGGCCCAACTCCCGGATCAGTTCCATCGCCGCCGGCTTCGACGACAAAAAACTATCGGGGCCGCCTTCAATCAGGCAGCCCTCCACTTGGTCCGTACGGATCACTCCGCCCAGACGTTTCTCTTTTTCAATCAGCAGCGGACGATGGCCGGCCTTCGCCAGATACCAGCACGCAGCCAAGCCAGTGATGCCGCCGCCAATGACCACATGCGAGGGCACGCAAGACTCCTACGGCCGGAAGTCCCGAACGATCTGTACCGCCGCCTTGACGTTCTCCACCGGCGTCTCCGGCAGAATGCCGTGACCCAGGTTGAAGATGTGTCCGGGCCGCGTACCCGTGCGCTTCAGCAGCTCATGGATCTTGGCTTTCAGCTCCGGCAGAGGAGCGAACAGCGCCGCCGGATCCAGGTTGCCCTGCACCGCCGAACGGTAGCTGATATCCATCCACGCCTGGTCGATATTCACGCGCCAGTCGACACCCATCACGTCGCCGCCCGCCGCGTGCAGTTCCCGGAAGAAGCCGGAAGCCCCCGTGCCGAAGTGAATTACCGGTACACCGGTCGAGCGGATGCGCTCAATGAGTGCTCGCGAATACGGCGCTACGTAGCGCACGTAGTCGTCCGGCGACAACGCGCCCACCCAGGAATCGAACACTTGAATCGCGCGCGCACCCGAGGCCACTTGCATAATCGCAAACGGTCCCAGAACATCGACGATCTTGCCCATCAACCGGCGCCACAGCGTCTCATCGGAGTACATCAGCCGCTTCGTGTGCAGGAAGCTGCGCGAAGGCCCGCCTTCAATCATGTAGCTGGCCAGCGTGAACGGAGCGCCGGTGAAGCCGATCACCGGAACTTTACCCGCCAGCGCGCGCGTTACAAGCTGAATCGATTCCCCAACGTAGCCAAGGTCGTCGGTATTCGAAATCGACAGCGAATCCACGTCGTTCGAATCACGCACCGGATTGTCGATATGCGGGCCCTCGCCCGCGCGGAACTCCAGCTTCAATCCCATCGGCTCGACGGGCAGCAACAGGTCGGCGAAGATGATCGCCGCGTCAACGTCAAGAATCTCCACTGGCTGCAGTGTGACTGTCGATGCCAGGTCCGGCCGCTTGCAGATGTCTAGAATCGAATTCTTGGCCCGGATCTCGCGGTAAGGCTTGAGATACCGGCCCGCTTGCCGCATAAACCACACCGGCCGGACGTCTGTCGGACGACGGCGGCACGCATCAAGAAATCGGCTGCTCATTGGAGCCACGCGCATTGGGCCTCCCCCCGGTCCTCGCACAAAAACGCTCGGAATCCGGTCGGTAAATGTTTGGCCGCCCACCGGCGGCCTTGGATATAGGTTGGTTTCGTCCACGCCTCGGAATCGGTGCAGCGCGGCGATATAACAGAGACGGAGTACATGCCCTGCGACGGGAATCCCGTTCGCGGGTCCATGATGTGCGAATAGATCCGCTTCCCCACCTGAAAAAACTTCTCATAACTGCCGGAAGTGGACATCGATTCGTTCTTCAAAAACACCTCGGCGACATGACGCTCGGAGTGCTTCGGATCCCGAATCACGACCTTCCATCCCTTCGGCTCGCCGGGCGGCGTGTTCAGACCATACATTGAACTGCCACCGGCGTTGATCAGTGCGCCCGATACCCCGGCCGCTTTCAAAATCGACGCCATTTTGTCGACGGCGTACCCCTTCCCGATCCCGCCGGGATCGATCTCGAGGCCGTCTTTTTCAAACCGGACTGTACGTGTGTCGTTTTGCAAGGAGAGATATTTGTAGCCCGTCCGGGTCAGCGCGGAGCGCACTTCCGACCGGTGCGGCATGCGGCCGGAACCCTTGTAGAATCCCCAAACCCGCATTAGCGGTCCCACCGTTATGTCGAATGTACCTTCGCTCTGTTCGCTGTACCGTACACATGCCGCAAGCAGGTCAAACAGCTCCTGGCTGACAGTCACGCCCCGGCCCGTGGCGCTTCGGTTCACTGTGCTCCATTCGCTATCCGGCCGGTAGTTGGACAACATCCGGTCCAGGCGGCGAGCCTCCTCAAGTGCCGATTCAACAGCGGCCGCCAAGTTCCCTCGGTCGCTGCCCCACGCGGCTATCGAAAAGGTGGAGCCCATTGCATCCACGCTGGATTCGTAGCGGATCGGGGGTTCCGCCGCATATGCCAACGCGGTCGCTAATATCAACACTAGCACAACACGACGCATTTTATGGCGAATAAACGGCGAATTCACGATTAAGTACGGACTTTTCCATGGCTTAGCCATGGGGTCTTCCCTTCAACTTACCAATTCCCAATAAACTCCGCCACGTCCTTTGTGGCTAAACTATAGTTAAGTACAATATGAAATACGTGCTTAACACATCCATCGCCGGGCTCTTGATTGTCGGTGCCTACCACCGCATCCGGGCAGCACGCTCCGGCGAACCGATCAACCGGCGGTACGAAGGGCTACCGCTTCTAATCGGCATCCGTTTGTCCGGACTCGCCATCGTGGTAGCAGCCTGGCTGGCGCCCAGCGTCGAACCCTCTCCATCCGCTTGGGCCGGCGCGGCCGGCTTCCTGCTATCCGTTCTTTGGCTTGCGTGGATGTTCATTTCGCCCGGCCGCAATCTCACCGGCACTGTGGTCACCCGGCGCGACGCTTTCTTCGTCTCGCACGGGCCCTATCGCTTCGTGCGCAACCCGATGTACACCGGGGTATTGGCGGCAGGTCTTTCTCTCGCCCTCACCCTCGGAAGTTGGCCCGTCGCGGTGAGCACGACCGTCTGTTTTACTCTCCTCGCGATCCGCACCCGCATTGAAGAGCGCTTCCTCCTTGCTCGGTTCGGCTCGACGTACCAGGACTACATGAACCAAGTCGGGAGATTCCTCCCGCGCCTAATCTGATATGCTCACCTGATCCCGTCGAAGATCGAACCTGCGGGACGGAAGAGGTCCCCAGGATGCGTGTGCATTTAGTGAATCCGAGTGATTCGTCGTTCGGAATTGGCGTAATTACGCCGCGTTGGCTCTATGTACTCGCCGCCGCCACTCCTGCCAAATATGGCGACCCGATCATCGTCGATGAGACTCTCGAACACCTGAATCTCGACGACGTGCGGTCCGGCGATATCGTCGGAATCGGCATTCACACCGGCAATGCCCTTCGCGGCATGCAAGTTGGCCGGAATTGCCGGGAACGGGGAGCCACCGTCGTTTATGGGGGCATTCATGCCACGTTATACCCCGGCGAAGCGCTCGAATTCGGCGCGGCGCACATTGTCGTTAAAGGGGATGGCGACGTCGTTTGGGGGCAGGTCATCCAGGACATCGTCGATGGCTGTGCGAAACAGATCTACGATGGCGGCCGTGTCTCCGGCAAGCAGTTCCTCCCGGCACGCTGGGATCTCGCCGGCCGCAACAAATATATGTGGGCGTCGGTCCAAACCGTCCGCGGCTGCCCCAAACACTGCTCGTTCTGTTCCGTCTGGCGCACCGACGGGCAAAAACCGCGTCAGCGCGAAGCCGACATCGTCGTCGACGAAATCGTGCAACTCCGGCGCCTCGGCTACCGCTTCATCGCCCTCGCCGATGACAACTTCTACCCCGTTACGAACACGGATATCCTGCTCGCCGAACGCCAGGGCAACGCCGCCCGCGTCGCGGAACTGAAGGCCATCCGCGAGGAGCGCTTCGACCTGATGGCCAAGCTCGCCATGCTGCCCAAGGACATGGTCTTTTTCACGCAGATCACCATGGAAGCCGGCGAAGACACCGAATTCCTCGTCGCTATGAAAAAGGCCCATATTCTTGGTGCCCTCGTCGGCGTCGAATCGGTTACGGAAGAGGGGTTAAAGGCCGTATTCAAAGACTTCAACAAAGCTGGCGCCAGCCTTGCCGAGCGCCTCAAGACATTTCGTGCGCACGGTGTCCACGTCCTTGGCAGCTTCATCTTCGGCCTTCCGACCGATCGCGCAGACTCCTTCGCCGCTACTGCCGCGCTCGCCAAAGCAGCCGACCTGACTTTCGCCCAGTTCGTCATGATGACGCCGTTCCCGGGCACAGTTGATTTCGACCGTTGGGAAAAGGGTCTCGGAGCGGACGTACCCAAAGTAGACGGCATCCCCATCAGCCGTTACTGGCTCATTCCACACGAAGTCCGGCCCAAGATGTTCATCCCACACCCGACCATGAGCTCTGAGGACTTGCGCGAGCGCACACAGGGTGTCTGGGACCAGTTCTACGCACTGAAAGAAGTCTGGCAGCGCTCCAAATGCGCACCCACACTGCGCGGCCGCCTGGCTTTCCTATTCATATCCAAGCTCTACCGGCAGATGTATGCCAACACCGGCATCTCCACCGATTCCGCCCGGCGCCAGCGGGCCACTCGGATGGCGCGCTGGCTGGCGATACCCTGCCGCAAACTTTTCGCGGCAAAACCGATGCCCGAGTTGCAGTCACCTGTCACAATATTGCGCCCGGCCGCCAGCTTGGTTTCCATCGGCGATTGATTCCGATTCCGTGACAGAATATGGCGAGCCGCCATGCCCCGGATACTGATCAGCGAATGCAAACAAGAGATCTCTTCCTTTAATCCCGTTGTCGCGGGGTACGACGACTTCCTCATTAATCGCGGTGACGACGTAATCACCTATCACACGCCCGTACGGTCCGAGGTCGGCGGCGCCCTCAATGTGTTTGCGACTCGTCCCGATTACGAACTGGCCGGCGGCTACTGTGCTCGCGGCATCACATCCACGGGCACCGTCTCCTCCACGGCATTCGCAAAGATAGCGGAAGAGTTTCTCGACGCCGTTCGCAACGCCGGCGCGATTGACGGAATCTACTACTCCCTCCACGGCGCGCTCGCGGCAGAAGATGTCGACGACTGCGAAGGCTATCTGCTCGAGAAGACGCGTGAGATCGTCGGCGAGAAAATGCCGATCGCCGCATCGTTCGACCTGCACGGTATCCTCACCGACAGGATGCTGCAACACCCCGACGTCGTCACGGTCTTCCATACCAATCCGCACACTGATTTCTTTCAAACCGGCCAGCGAGCCGCCCGCTTGTTGATCCGCCTTCTCGATGGCGAGATTCGCCCCGTTCAGATCCGCATCCCCGTTCCCGCTTTGGTTCGCGGGCAGGAGTGCATTACCGCCACGGGCCGCTACGGCAAATGGGTAAAGCAGGCCATCGATTTTGAAAACAGTCCCGGAGGGCTATCGGGCGGTTTCTTCATCGGCAATCCATTCACCGATGTGCCCGATCTCGCTTCTAACGTCTTCCTCGAAGCCGATGGCGACGAAGGCGCCGCCATCGAGCTTGGCACGCGCATGGCGAAAGAGTTCTGGGAAGCGCGCGCGCAAATCCAGCAGCCGCTGCTCAACCTGGAACACGCCTGCCGCATCGCCATCGCCGCGAAGGGCCGCATCGTACTGGTCGATGCCGCCGATGCCACGAGCTCGGGTGCTTCCGGCGATTCAAACGCGATTGTTGCCGAACTCGTGCGCCAAGGCTGCACGCGTACTGTCCTTGCGCCATGCGTTGACGCTCCTGCGGCAAGGGCCTGCATGACCGCCGGCATCGGCGCCGAAATCACCGTCACCATCGGCGGTTCGCTGGATCCCCGCTTCAAGCCACTCGCCGTCACTGGTCGCGTCCGCGTCCTTTCCGACGGTCACATGCGCAGCGAATCGCATGGCGAGCACTGGTATGCCGGTCCGACCGGGGTCCTGGAATCAGGACCCTTTACCTGGGTCCTGATGTCCCGTCCGGTGAGCCTTTACGACCGCACGCCGTTCCTCGTCAACGGCCAGGACCCGGCCAATTTTGACATGTGCGTCGTCAAGAGTCCGCTCTGCCAGCCCCGGTTTTTCAACGACTTGGCGGAACATGTCCTCAATATTGACGCTCCCGGCGCGACGAGCGCCAACGTCAAAGGCCTCGGACACAAAGTTGCCAGAAGACCGCTTTATCCTCTTGACGATAATTTCTGGAAGGGTCCTGAGGTCCGTGTCTTCCGGCGCCACTAACAACACACGAAAATGCAAAGACGAACCCAATTGAAGGTCCAGGAGGTGCGCGCGTACGGGCTCCGCGGCCGTACGCCGGAAGGTGGATGGGCGAACGAACTGCGGCCCGAAGATTGCGTCCACACGATCATCGCCGTCCTCACCGAGGACGGTATCGGCTGGGGCTCCGTCTTCACCTCGGAGGCGCTCGTCAAGGCCTCGCTCGAAATTCTCCGTCCGCTGCTGATCGGCGAGAACGCCCTCGAACCGGAACGCGTCAGCGAAAAACTCCACCAGCACACCTTCTGGCTCGGCCGCGGCGGCTCAATCACTCATACAATCAGCGGGATAGATATCGCTCTCTGGGACCTGCTTGGCAAAGCCTGCGGTCAGCCCGTCGGCCGGCTGATCGGCGGCCGCTACCGCGAGCGCGTCCGCCCCTATGCTTCGCTCCTCATGCGCCAGCCCGAACAGATGGCGGATGAGCTGCTCCCTGTCAAAGCGCAGGGATTCCGCGCCTTCAAGATCGGTTGGGGACCTTTCGGGCGCAAGAGCAATGCCATTGACGAAGCCATTGTTCGCGCTGCCCGCGAGGCTGTCGGTGAGGAGTCGCTGCTGATGGTCGACGCCGGGGGCTCGGACGCATACTGGCCCGGCGACTACAAGTGGGCGATCCGCGCGGCTGAGATGCTCGCGGAGTACGGTGTTTATTGGTTCGAAGAGGCTCTGCATCCGGACGCGCTCGCCGGCTATGTCGCTCTTCGCCGCGCGTCGCGTGTGCCGATCACAGGCGGCGAAGTCTTCACCCGCCGTCAATCGTTCGCACCCTGGCTCACCGCCGGCGCCTTCGATATCGTGCAACCCGATGTTACCAAGTGCGGCGGACTCAGCGAGCAGCGCCGCATTGCCCAAATGGCTGTCGATAACGGCGTCGGCTTCATTCCGCATGGCTGGAACACAACAGTTGGCCTTGCGTCCGATCTGCAGATCGCTTCGGCTTTTCCCGGCACCGATCTGGTCGAATACCTCACCGGCTCACCCTTCATCGACGACCTCTGCGCCGCCGGTTGGAAGCTCGACGCCGACGGGATGCTCCCAATCCCATACACGCCCGGCCTGGGCATCGACCTCAATCTAGACGCTCTCGCCGAGTTCGCCCGCGCGGATGTGACCGAACTGAGACGCTGATGCCGCTTGTCGCGTACCTCTGGATCGCCTTCGCGCTGAACTACATCGACCGTCAGATGGTCTACAGCATGTTCCCCGCACTGAAGGCGGATCTCGGGTTCGCCGGGCCGAAAATCGGGCTTATCGGCAGCGTCTTCATGTGGGTTTACACACTGTCGATGCCGATAGCCGGCCGCCTCGCTGACGTTTGGCGCCGCGACATCCTGCTCGTTTCGAGCCTTGTTTTGTGGAGCATCGCCACTCTCGGCTGCGGCACGGCAAGCTCTGAATCCTCGTTCCTCGCATGGCGCGGCGTCATGGGCATCACAGAATCGCTCTACTACCCCACCGCGCTCGTCGCGATCGCGAATCACTACGCAGAGGCCGCGCGGTCCCGGGCAATGGGCATTCACCAGTCCGCGCAATTTATCGGCATCATCCTCGGTGGCTGGTACGGCGGCTGGGCGGCCGACAATACCGGATGGCGGCAAGCGTTTAGCGTCGCGGCGATTGCAGGTGTGGTGTACAGCCTCGTGCTGTGGTGGGGTGTGCGAAAGATATCGAAACCGCCGGGAAGGGCTGCTGCGTCGAGAGGCTCGGCGTGGAGTCTCCTCGAATCGCCATGCTATCTGGCGCTCTGCGCAGCCTTCGCCGCTTACTGTGCCATCTTGTGGATCTTCCTCGGGTGGTACCCGACCTTCCTTCAGGAACGCTTCGGCCTGTCGATGACCGACAGCGGATGGAACGCCACTGTCTTTGTCCAACTCAGCCAGGTGACCGGCATACTCGGCGGCGGCGCGCTGACCGATCGCATGCGCAAACGGTGGCCGCCCGCCCGGCTCTACATGACGGCGCTCGGCGTCTTCGGCAGCGCGCCATTCGCCTATTGGACCTTTGCCTCAACCACGCTCGACGAAGCGCGCATCTTCTCCGCGGGCTTCGGGCTATTCGGCGGGCTGCTCGCAACGAACGCGTTCGCCGCGGCGTACGACGTGATTGGCGAGGAGAATCGCGGTATCGGAGGCGGCGTGCTCAACATGACCGGCGGGCTATCAAGCGCCGCCATGATCTACATGGCGGGCATATGGAAAGAGACGATCGGTTTCGCGGGAATGGTTGTGTGGATGGCGGCTGTCTCCCTGCTCTCCGCGATAGTCCTCGCCGCCGTAGTGTCGAAGCGGTTCGCGATGGAACATAGCTCCGCGGTATAAACGGGTATGCGGCTACACTGGTTCCTGCTCTGCGCCTTGGCGATGGCCGGTGACTGGCCACAGTTTCGCGGTCCCAATGGCGGCGGTGTCGCGGAAGATAAGGCGGTGTACCCGGCCGAGTTTCGGACGGTGTGGAAGGCCGCGATACCGGAGGGACTTTCGTCACCGGTTTTGATGGGGTCGCGTATCTTTGTCACTGGCCTCGAAGCGGACCACTTCGCCGTGATTGCGCTGGACCGCGCAACGGGCCGCCAACTCTGGAAGCGCACCGTGCCAAAGCCGCGCGCCGAGAAGCTGCACAAGCTCAACCACGCAGCGTCGCCTTCGGTCGCAACCGATGGCAAATCCGTCGTCGCCTTCCTGCCGGATTTCGGACTCGCGACCTATTCGGTAACCGGTGAGGAACGATGGCGCGCGCCGCTCGGACCATTCAATAACGCATACGGAATGGGTGTCTCGCCGGTGATCGCGGAGGGCCGTGTCATCCTGGTCGTCGATCAGAGCCAAGGTTCCTACGCCGCTGCTTTTGATCTTGCCAACGGCGAACAGCTATGGCGGACGCCGCGCAAGGAAGCGCTCAGCGGCCATTCCACGCCGATCGTGCATGGCAAGTGGGTACTCGCGCCGGGCTCGCTGCGCATGGACGCTTACGAGATCGCCACCGGCCGCGTGGCCTGGAGTGTCGATGGGCTGCCCGCCGAGATGAAGTCAGTGCCGGTCGTATCGGGCGACATGGTGTTCGTTCACGGGTTCAATACGCCGGAGAACGATGCGGGCAAGCTGCTCAAAATCTCGCCATTCGCCGAAGCGCTACGTGGTTTCGATAAGGACGGCGATGGGAAGCTAAGCAAGGCCGAGTCGCCGTCCGCTCATGTCACGAGTGGCTTTATCTATCTCGACCTGGACTCGAATGGTGTCTTGGACGAAGCTGAGTGGGAACAGTACATCCGCACGATGCGTGCGGAGAATGCGCTGCTGGCCTACAAAATTGGCGGTGGTCTGGTGTGGAGGTTTGGACGGTCGATTCCGCAACTCCCCTCGCCGCTGGTTTATCGCGGTGTGCTGTACATGATCAATGAAGGCGGCGTGGTGACGACGCTCGACGCTGCGACCGGTAAGCTACACAAGCAGGCGCGGCTGCGCGGTGAGGCGGATCGTTATTATGCGTCTCCCGTCGCGGCTGATGGCAAGGTCTTCATCGCCAGCCACACAGGAACAGTCAGTGTGCTGAAGGCGGGAGCCGAGCAGGAATTGCTGGCCGTGAACCAAGTGGACGAAGAAGTTCTCGCCACGCCCGCGCTGGCCGACGGACGCGTCTATTTGCGAACGAAGGGAGCGGTCTATTGTTATGGCGGGAAGTAGGATTGGGCGGCGCGGTTTTCTGAGCATGGCGGCGATGGCTGCGGGGCGGGGTTTGCGCATAGCGACTTTTTCGGCCGATGTGACGCCACCAGTTGGCGCGCCCCTCTGCTATGGATTGGTTCCCCCTGCGGAGATGATCGCGGGCCCGTTGGAGGCTCGGGGCGTAGTGCTGCATCCGCAGGGGGAACGGCCAATTGTGCTCTGCGCGGTGGACTGGCTCGGAATCGGGAACGGCAGCCGGGACCGTTGGCGGGCGGCGCTGGCAAAGGCGGCGGGAACACTCCTTGAAAGAGTGACGGTGCATACAGTGCACCAGCATGATGCACCGGGGGACGACGCGACGGCATACGCGCTGCTGCCGAAGGGAATTTCGCTGTACGACGACCAGTTCGCGCGAGAGGCGGTTTCCAGAGTGGCCGACGCAGTGCGGCGGTCGAGGCCCGCGGCGGTAACGCAGGTGGCGAGTGGTGCGGCGCTGGTGGCCGAAGTGGCTTCGAACCGGCGGATTATGGGCCCGGACGGGAAGGTGATGTTCGGGCGTATGACGGCGTGCCGGAACTCAACTCATTGTGCGGCGCCGGAGGGTGTGATTGATCCGCTGTTGCGGTCGGTGAGCTTCTGGAGCGGAGAGAAGCGGGTGGCAACGCTAAGCTACTACGCGACGCACCCGATGAGCTACTACGGGAAAGGCAGTGTTTCGTCTGACTTCGTGGGGATGGCGCGGAACGAGCAGAAAGACACCTTCCAGGTATACTTTACCGGCGCGGCGGGAAATATTGGCGCAGGCAAGTACAATGACGGTTCCGCGCACATGCGTCCTGTCCTGGCGGAGCGGATGGCGTCGGCAATGGCGCGGGCGAAAGCGGCCGAAAAGCCTGTATCGATGGACGCGATACGCTGGCTCACTGAGCCGGTGGTGCTGCCGCTACGCGAAGGAAAAGGTTTCGCCGGGCACGAAATGGCGGCGGCGATTGCGGATTCAAAACTCGACCCGAAACTGCGGGCCAATAACGCTCGCTACCTCGCCTACTACCGGCTCATCAAGGGTGGCCGGCGAATCGATCTGAGCGCGTTGCGAATGGGCCCGATCACCTTGCTGCACATGCCCGGCGAACTCTTCGCCGAGTATCAACTCGCCGCCGCAAAAGAGCGGGCCGGTGAGCTGGTTGCCACTGCCGCATATGGCGACTACGGCCCGATGTACATTGGCACGCGCAAAGCCTACGACGAGGGCGGCTACGAAACCACAGACGTTTCGCGTGTTGCTCCGTCCGTCGAGGACGTATTGCTTACCGCCGTGCGGAAGCTACTTGCCTAGCGCCTTGTTCAAAAGATTCGCCGTGATCTGTTGCACTCGGGGGTCCGGGCCAAGCGGTCGAACCCAGTGTGACCACGGAAGTATGTGTCCGGGCGGGCTGCTGAGCGCCTGTGCCCACCAGATGGTCGCGGCGTTGAAGACGAAGTTGTTCTTCGGCCCCGGATAGATCGTCGCCGTCCAATGGCTCGGCACTTTGCCGCCTTGCAGCGCGTCGCCTTCGGCCACGATCTCAAGCCCGGGAATAGGCGCGGGATCGCCGTGAAACTCCCACCCGATCAGGCCTTCCACGCGGTCGCCCTTTTTCATGCCAGTACCTTGAAATATCCAATGACCCGGCTTCGTGCAGATCCAATCGCCGCCTCCGTTGAACGGGTACACCGAATGCGCGCCCATCAGCAGGTTCGCCTTCGGACCTTCGCGCGGGAACGGGTATTTGAAGAACTGATCGAGCCCGCCGTAGACACCGCCATACACGCCTTCACGGCTGATCACGCGGCATTCGCGGCCGTCTTCGCTGTTCTGGAACGGCGTCACGCCCATCACGGCGTTGCCGCTCAGATAGAGGTGCGTCACGCCTTGCCTGATGGATTCCATAGCGGCGTCGTATTGACGCGGATCCCAATACTCATCGTGGCCGACGCTGAGGAACACCTGGCCGCGTTGAAACTGCGCGGGGTCGATCATGTCGGAGTTCGACGTATATGTCACGTCGTAGCCATGCATTTCGAGCCAATAAGCAAGTGGAAATTCCCACAGCAGGAACTCGCCGGAGCCGATGGAGAGCGGGTGGTCGAAGATCTGCGCGTACTTGGCGTACGGCCTGTCGAAGCTTGCCGCCACGGATGGCGCCCAGGAATGGCGCGGGTCCGTATAGAAGGAGTAGTCGTCTGGCCAGCGATTGTAAGCGGCCCAGGTGTTGTCGCTGCACTGGAACAGAACGCCGGACTTGCGGCGGTCTTTCACGATGAAGACGATATAGCTCTGCCACGGATGTTCCAGGCCGCTCTCGGGAATGCACGCGAGTTTGCCGAGATAGACGCCGCTCGGCCAGGCGGCCGGTATCTTCAGTGAAGTCACCGGTTCCCAGCGGCATTCGCGCAGGCGGTTGGGGCCGATCGGCGGATCGTCCTGCACCTTGCCTTGCAATGGTCCGATCTGCGTGATGTGTCTCGCGCCAGAGCCGCCGTAGTAACCCATCCGGTAGATGTCGATGGTGAAGCGCCGCGAGGGATTTGTCGACACATGGATGGTCAGCTCATCGCCGGGATAGACACTCTGCCGGCCGCAGTAACCTTCGATCAGGCCGCTTCGAAAGCCCTTGCCTTTGTTGGGCCAGACCTTCGTGAGCTGCCAGGTGTTGGTGCCAGGCCTGCGATTCTCCGTCGCGATGAGGTCCGGCCGCGGGAGCGTCGCGGCGGCCTGTAGAAGTTCGCGGCGCCTAATAGAGCTTGCAGGCATATCCTTCATTGATCGATTTCTGAATGTCGGCAGCCGATTCGGCGACGTTGATCTGATCTTTCAAAATCTGGCCGTATTGCGGCAACTCGGCGCGGTCGATCTTGTAGTCGTCATGCCACAGCCGCGAGCGAATCAGCGCCTTGCCGCAATGGAAGAACGCCTCGGTGACCGTAACGAGCAAGACGGAGCGCGGGGTTTTGCCGTTCACGTTCCATGCCGAGCGGCGTTCCGCGTCCAGGCTGATCACGGCCGTGCCATTCACGCGTAGGGTTTCGTCCACACCAGGTATGAGGAAAAGGATGCCGACATTCGCGTTCACCGTGATGTTGGTGAGAGAGTCGAGGCGGTTGTTCCCGGGCCAGTCGGGAATGGCAATCGTCGTGTCGTCGAGCACATGGACGAAGCCGGGCGCATCGCCGCGCGGAGTGACGTCGGCGCCGTCCTCGCGCGCGGTGCCGAGGCATAGGAATGGAGAACGCGCGATGAAGCTGCGGCAGTGCATGTCGAGGAGGCGAAGCGTCTTTAGCTTGGCGCGTTCAACGACCGGTGGATAGTGTTCACGGAGAGATGCGGGGCTGGAAATAGTTTCGGGGGCCATGCTTTTTTTAGACTGTTAGGGCAGATAACCGGCTGTAGTATGAATTATGCGCCTCTGACCGGGCAAGGGCATGCCTCAGCGCACTAGGCGGAGTTTATCGCCAACTCCTGTTGCAATCGCACAGGAGCCGTGTTAGCCTTGGTGTGGGGATACCACATGAACAAGATGGAACTCTTACAAGGCACGCTGGACGTGATGGTGCTGCAGACGCTGTCGACGATGGGATCGTTGCATGGATACGGAATTGCGCGGCGCATCGAACAGGTCAGCGGGAACCAGGTGATGCTGAACCAGGGAACCATCTATGCCTCGCTCGTGCGGCTGCAGCAAAGGGGTTGGATATCGGCCAAATGGGGCACGTCGGAGAACAAGCGCAAGGCGAAATTCTACACGATCACCCGGGCTGGAGCCAAACAACTAGCGGCCGACGCTGCCTATTGGCAGCGGCTTACGGGCGTCATGGAGCGGGTGTTCGCGGTGCCCGCGGAGGAGTCCTAGACATGAAGAAACTCCTGGCGTTGTTCCGGCGGAGCAATCTGGACAGCGAATTGAACGAGGAACTCGACGCGCATCTGGAGATGGCGGTCGCCGACAACCAGCGCAAAGGGATGAGCACCCAGGAAGCGCGCCGCGCCGCGTTGGCCTCACTGGGCGGCGTAGCGGCCGCAAGAGAGACGCACCGTGAAGCGCGCGGATTGCCGCCGCTGGAAACATTGCTTCAGGACGTGAAGTTCAGCTTGCGAACCTTGCGCAGAGATGCGGGCATGGCCGTCTTCGCCATTCTCATCTCTGGCCTTGGCGTCGGCGCCTGCGCGACAGTGTTCAGCGTCGTGCACACCCTGCTGATGCGGGATCCGCTGCCCGGAATGGACCGCCTGGTGTGGATGCAGAACAACACGGGCCCGGGACTCTCCGCGCGAACGACGCAGGTGGGCTATCTGCAGGAAGTGCAGCGGAGTGCGAAATCGTTCTCCGAAGCCGCCGGTTTCTTTGCCTTTTACAGTCTTGGCGATTTGAAGCTGACCGGCACGGGGGAGCCGGAGCGGCTGACGGGCGTTCCGGTAACCGGAAATTTCTTTCGCGTCCTCGGCGTGGAGACGCAGTTGGGCCGGCAGTTCACGGCCGAAGAAGCGCAGGTCAACGGGCCGCGAGCGGTAATAATGGGACACGCCTTCTGGAAGACCCGGATGAATTCCGATCCGGGTGTAATCGGCCGGACGCTAACACTGAATGAGCAACCGGTCACCGTAGTTGGCGTGCTTCCGGCATACTTTGACTTCGCGGCCATATTCGCGCCAGGGCAAAAGATCGACGTATTCGTGCCATTTCCCCTGGCCGAGCAAACGAATCGGTTCGGTAACACACTGTCGCTGGTGGCGCGGTTGAATCCGGGTGTCACGGCCCCGGCCGCGCACGCGGAGATGGAAGTGTCGGCGAGGCGATGGAGAGACGAGCACAAGAACTGGAACGATTTCGTTCCGCGCGTAATTTCGATGCGCGATTACATTAGCGGCAACATTAGAGGCGCGATGATGTTGCTCTCTGGAGCGGTTGGCCTGGTGATGCTGATCGTCTGCGCGAATCTGTCCAACTTGCTGTTGGCGCGGGCGAATGCGAGGCAGAAGGAAATCGCGATCCGGGCGGCGCTCGGCGCGGGCCGCGGACGGCTGATCCGCCAGATGCTCGTAGAAAGCTCGCTGTTATCGGGTGCGGGCGCGCTGTTTGGGCTCGTACTCGCTGTAGGCGCCACGCGTTTTCTTGCGAGCCTCGACGCGAAAGTGCCGATGCTGGCGCAGGTGACGCTCGACTGGACGGCCGTTGCATTCACGATTGCGGTTGCGGCGCTCACCGGAATTGGCTTCGGGTTCGTGCCGGCGCTGCGGGGGTCGATGATGGAACTGCAGTCGGCAATGAAGGCGGGCGACCGAGGCTCATCCGCGGGCCGGGAACACGCGCGCATTCGTGGAACGCTGGTGGTCTCTGAAGTGGCGCTGGCCTGTTTACTGCTGGTCGGAACAGGCTTGCTTATCCGCAGTTTTCTGCGCGTGCTCGATGTCAACCTCGGGTTTCAGCCCGAACATGCACTAGCGGTTCGCATCGATCCCGGCCGCCGTTTCCCAAACATTTCGGAGCGCAACGCGTACTACCGGACGGCGTTGGAGAATGTGAAGGCGCAGACAGGGATTGAGGCCGCGGGGCTGACAGATGTGCTGCCGCTAGGCACGAACAGGAGTTGGGGTTCCGGCAATGTCGGCAAGACGTACGAACGCGGCAAGTATCCGCTCGCTTATGTGCGCATTGTCAGCGACGGCTACTTCAAGTCGATGGGAATTGCATTAATAGCGGGCCGTGATTTCGGTCCGGGTGATACACCGTCGAGCGAGAGGGCCATCATCATCAACGAAACGATGGCAAAGCGCCAATGGCCGGGCGAGAATCCGATAGGACAGAAGGTTCGCGCCGACGGAGAGCGCGTTGTCGTCGGGATCGTCCATGATGTCCGGCACCTGGCATTGGAGCAGGATGGCGGGTCCGAGATGTACATTCCGATGTGGCAAACCACCGATTTCCCTTTGGCGGACCTCGTAGTACGCGGCAATCTGGCGCAGCGGGATATGGAGGCGGCTATTCGCGGCCAGTTACGCGCGCAGGACCCGACTCTGCCGGTCACAGTGTTCCGCACGCTGCAAGGGATCGTCGACCGCTCCGTTTCACCACGCCGGTTGATCGTCATGCTGCTGGCGACGTTCGCGGGCTTTGCGGTGATTCTCGCGTCATTGGGGATTTACGGAGTGATCTCGTATTCGGTGACGCAGCGGAAGAAGGAGATGGGCATCCGCATGGCGCTCGGCGCGTCGGGCGGCGCCATTCGTCTGGAGGTGTTGCTGCAAACATTACGTTTGGCGGCGATTGGGCTAGGTCTTGGTCTGGCCGCATCCTGGACATTGACGCGAATGATAGCGGGAATGCTGTTTGGCATTGAGCCGGGCGATCCAATGACATTTGGCGGCGCACTATTGATGCTGGCGAGCGTCGCCCTGTTAGCGGGATTCGTGCCGGCGCAGCGGGCATCGCAGTTAAATCCGGTGGAGGCACTGCGAACTGAGTAAGTGGTAGCATTTGAGCGGAGGTCCGGTTATGAAGATGTTTCCGGTTCTGCTACTAACTGCGATAGGATTGACCGCCGTACCTTATTGCGACGCTCCGAAACCTGTCCAGGCCGAATTGCGGCGTGCCGCCGCCGAGTGGGATCGTCCGCAGAAGAAAGCGGAGCGGGAAGCGAACATACGTGCGATCCTCTCGGCGCTGGTGGAGAAGTATCCGGATGACATACAGGCCAATCGGCGGTTTCAGAATGATGCGAACCTGCCGAAGGACGAAAAGATTGCGCGATATCGCAAGCGGCTGGACGAGAAGCCGGACGATGCGCTTTCCATCTATCTATATGCCCTGACCCTTGGGGGCCGCGATGCGGTTGAGCAAAAGAAGTTATATGAGGCGGCGTTGCAAAAGGACCCGGAGCTGGCATGGGTACATATGGCGCTTGCCTATGACTACGCCTTCGGATCAACACCGGATAAGAAGAAGACCACCGGGCATGTGGACGCCTTCTTCAAGCTATGCCCGACTTCCTACGACTTTTATACGAATCGGATGTTAGGCCAGTACGCCTCGCCAGACGTATTGCAGCGGGTGACCGCCGCGCTGCGCGCACGCGTCGACGCCGATATCGATCCGGACATGTTCGGTATTTATGAACACCTGTGGATGCTGGAGTTCAAGGTTATGCCGCCGGCGCAGCACGATGCCTTGCGCAAAAAAGTAGCGGAGGATGTTGCGCGGATTCGGCGAATGACGCCGCAGATGCCGCTAGCCCGGCTGCGCATGGTTCGGGACGGATTGAAGCAAGCGAATGATACCGCGGGCGTGAATGCGGCTGAGGACGAGTTGATCCGATCATTTCCGGATTCGCCGGACGCGTGCCGGATGGTCGTAGAGCGTTGGCGAAACCAGCACCCATACCCGAAGCCGAACGAAGATGCGGCCAAGACGAAGGACTTTTGGCAAACGCTATATGGGTTGAGCGGTGAATGGATCGCGAAGTGGCCAATGGAGCCGCAGCCGCGCGCATCCCGATTCTCGTCCGCGCGGCAATTGAAAGACCTGCCGCCGGCGGAGCTGAAAGCGGCGATGGACCAGTTGCTGAACTTCCTGCGCGGCAACGAGGTGATGTATGGATTCACGCCGTATGAGCATGAGGCGGCCGAGGAGTATGTGGCGCGCGGGATTTATATCGATGAAATACCGGCATTGGCGGAAGCGGGCCTGCCTGCCGTGAGGGAACGAACGGCACGGCAATTGGGAGATGGTCAATTGCCGGCGGAGATACGGAAAGTGGCCCGTGCGCCATTGCAGGCGGCGGAAATCGGGGCCGTCGACCTGCTGGCGCGGGCATATTTGAAGCAGGGTGCATCGGAAAGAGCGGGCGCGCTGGAGAAGCGCCTGGAGCCCCTGGTGGCGGACAATGAAAACGAAAAAGCCATGAAAATGCGCGCGGCGAGCCATGTGGCGGAGTTGGCCGGACGCAAGATGGATGCTTTCGTGTATCTGGAGCAGTCGCTAGAGGTTGGGCGGAAGGCGACGAACGATATTCAGAAGAAAAAAAACAGCGAAGTGCAGGCGGAGATGAAGCGGCTATGGACTGCAATGGGTGGCACCGAAAAGACCTGGTCGATACGGACGGAGAAGAAACCCGCGGTGCTGGAAGCCAAGGGATCCGCCGGCTGGGCGGCGCCGGAAAAGAAGTTGGGAACGTGGGAGCTGTTCGATTTGGCCGGAAAGCCCTGGAGCAGCCGCGAACTGGCGGGGAAAACGGTGTTCGTCAACGTCTGGGCAACCTGGTGCGGGCCGTGCCGCGTCGAGCATCCGGAGTTTCAGAAGTTGTATGAACGCATGAAGGACCGCACCGATGTAGCCGTCATCAGCTTCAACGTGGATGAGCAAACGGGCATGGTGAAGAATTACATGGACGAAGGGAAGTTCACGTTCCCGGTTCTGTTCGCCGATCGGCTTACGCGCAGCATGTCCGATGTCATCAGCATTCCGCGAAATTGGTTGATTGACAGGCAGGGAGTTCATCAGACCGAGCAGGTTGGCTTCGCCGCCAGCAGCGACTGGGTGGACCGGATGGTGGAAGCGATCGAAAAGACCCGATAACCGGGCACGAAATCTTTTGTTTCACCCTTGCGGACCCCTTTGGCTTTGGTATATAAACGTCCCACCACCAAAGATTAAAAGGGGTCAACGTGAGACTTTTCCAACTAGGGCTCTGTATTTGCCTTGGCACCAGTCTGGCTTCGGCACAGGACACGCGCGGCGCTATTTCAGGGACCGTTACGGATTCGCAAAAGGCGGCGATCGCCGGGGCGGCGGTGATCATCGCCAATACAGGTACGGGCACATCCACGAAACTGGTAACGAACGGCAGTGGGTATTACGAGGCGCCGTTTTTGATTGCGGGCGATTACCGCATTACCGTGGAGAACGCCGGTTTCAAGAAGTCCGTCCGCTCCGGCATCACGGTCGGTATCGGCGACCGGCTGCAGATCGATGTGCAGATGGAGGTGGGCGGCACAACTGAGTCGGTGACTGTGACGTCGGAAGCGCCGATGCTCGATACGAACTCGGTGACCACTGGCCGGTCGATGACGCACCGCGAAATCATGGATCTGCCAGTGTTGGGCAACAACATCTCGATGCTTGCGCGAATCGCGCCGGGCGTGCAGGTGCCGGGGACGACGCAGTTCCTGGTGCAGGGGCAAGTGGGCGGCGGCTCGGCTTATTCTGCGCCCGGCGGTGTTGGCGGAAACGAATGGTCGATGGATGGCGCGTCGACCAACGGCACGGACCGCCGCACTGCGATCATGCCTAGCCCGGATATCGTTGACGAATTCAAGATCGAAACTTCAAATTTCGATGCGTCATTCGGCCACTCCACGGGCCTGAACGTTTCCATGTCGACAAAGGCCGGTACAAACGGTTTGCACGGATCGGCAACGTATCAATACTTCAATCAGCGCTGGAATGCGGCCTCCTTCTTTGTGAAGCAGAGCCGTTGGGCGCAGGTGGCAACGTTGCGCAACTCCGGCAAGTTCGCTGAGGCGGAGGCTCTAGCCGACTCGCCGATGCTCCCGGCCGGACACACGAACAACTATCACGGCACCGTCAGCGGGCCAGTCGTAATTCCGAAAATCGTTGACGGCAGGAACAAGCTCTTCTTCTTCCTCGGGTATTCCGGTCTGAAGAACAAGCAGGCGGCGCGCCCCAGTGAAATCAACTACACGGTGCCAACCGTGGCCATGCGCAATGGCGACTTCTCGCAACTGCTCCAGGTAGCCGTGAGCCCGGCACGTTATCAGGTCTACGATCCATTGACCACGCGTCCCGATCCTGCCCGGCCCGGTCACGTCGTCAGAACACCCTTCGCAGGCAATATCCTGCCAAGGGCTCGTATGCAGAATCCGATGTACGACTTCTACACGAAGCGAATGCCGCTGCCAAACAACGATCCAGCAAGCCCGGCGCTGGAACCGTTGAACAACTACCTGGCCACGGGCATGCCAAACAACGTCACCTACAGTTCCTGGAACAATCGCATCGATTACCAGGCGACCGGCAAGCACCGCTTCTTCTTCCGCTGGCTGAAGAGCAGCTACCTGGAGGATGCGCAGGACTACACGTATGAAACGGAGCCGGGGCTGATGGCGTGGAACGAGAAGCGGCCTTCAAAGACAGCCGCCGTCGACTGGACCTATACGATAAGCAGTTCGACGGTGATGAATGTCTCCGTCGACGCGACGCAGTTTCTAATCCAGAATCAGCGATTGGGTACACGCAAATACAAGCCGAGCGACGCGGGCTTGCCCTCCTACATGGATGCGAAGTGCGCTTCGAGCTGCGTAATGCCGCGCGTAAACTGGATCGGAATGCCCTATTGGGGTGACGCGAATCAAAGTATTATGAGCACCAATGTCGACCCGGGTCCGATCGGCCGGCAACAGGCTCTCAAATACAACGTCACTCACATCCGCGGCTCGCACTCGCTTCGCGCCGGTATTGATTTCCGTCAACACTACCGCACCAACATTCAGAACGGCGGATTTACTTCCGGCCAGTTCTCTTTCGCCAATACGTACGTCCGGAAGGACGAAGACGGTTTCAACGCTGCCGGCACGCTCGGCCTCTCGTGGGCAACGTTCGCACTCGGCATTCCGACGGGTATGTCGGTCGACACGAACGATACGTTCGCTTTGATGAACCCTTACTACGGGTGGTATGGACAGGACACATGGCGCGTGACCCGCAACCTGTCGCTGACCTACGGCCTCCGCATGGAATACGAGCTCGGCCCGGCGGAACGCTACAACCGTGCGATCGCATCGTTTGACCCGGCATTGACTCTACCCATCACCGCTGCGGCACAGGCGGCTTATGCGGCGAATCCGCTGCCCGAAGTGCCGGCGAGCCAGTTCATCGTGAAGGGCGGCAATCTGTATGCGGGCGCGAATGGAGCCGACCGCAGACTGTGGCGCAACGAATTGATGTGGCTGCCACGACTCTCCGCAGCCTATTCTCTAAACAGCAAGACCGTGCTTCGTGGCGGCTACGGAATCTACTACGACACCCTGAACGCATTAAACCAGGGCCCCGATCAATACGGGTATTCACGAACGACAAACACTGTCCTGACGAACGACTTCGGCCAGACTTGGCGCGCTGGCGATCCGGCGAACGGGGTTTCCCCGCTTCGCGATCCATTCCCTGTTCGTGCCGATGGCACACGTTTTGATACGCCGTTCAAGAACGGCTTGGGCGAAATGGCCCGCGTTGGACAAGGCTTCACGTATACCGACTATAATCGGCAGCATCCGCGCGTGCAGCGTTGGCGGGTCGGCGTGCAGCGGGAGCTGGGCAGCAACATGATTCTGGAAGCTTCTTACTGGGGCCAGTGGGGAGACCGCATTTTCGTGACGAGCCCTACGACTCTCAAGGAAGATCCGTTGCCGCAGTCCTATTGGGCCACCGGGAATGTTCGCAATAATGCCATCGCTACGGAGTTGAACCGCCAAATCCCGAACCCGTTTTACATCGGCAACTTCGCTTCGCTGCAATCCTCGAATCCTCTCCTCTATCAGCAGCTCTCGACGCTCGGGGCATTCCAAAGTACAACCGTCGCCAAGAACCGCCTGCTCAGGCAGTTCCCGCAAATGAACGGTCTCAACAACAACTCTTCGCCGGCCGGCAAGGCCAGGACCAACGCCTTCGAGTTCAATTTCCAGCGCCGCATGTCGAAAGGTTTCAACCTGAATCTCTCCTACACGCGGATGTATCAGTCCAACAAGACCATCTTCGAGAACGAGTTCAACACCGAGCCGACAATCTTCTGGCCGAGCGATACCGCCCGTCCGCACCGCCTCACGGGGACCGCGATTATCGAGCTGCCGTTCGGCAAGGGCCGCGCGATGTTCCAGACGGGCATCTTGAATCACATCCTCGGTGGCTGGCAGACGGCGCTGACGTACGAGTTCCAGAACGGGCCGTTGCTCGCTTGGGGCAACAACTTCTATTACGGCGACATCAACAGCTTCGAGACGGACGCGACCTCCACCGCGAAGACGCTGAATCAGTGGTTCAATACAGGACTGCAGTTTGAGCGCAATGCGAATAATCAGCCGGCCGCGTTTCACACACGCATCTTTCCGCGCTACTTCAATGGTTTGCGTGCGGATGGCTTGAATCAGTGGAACGGTAACCTTTTGCGTGAATTCAAGGTCGTGGAAAGAATGCGCCTTCAATTCCGGGCAGACATCATCAACTTGCAAAACCGTTCGCAGATG
The DNA here is from genome assembly GCA_016185425.1 of Acidobacteriota bacterium. Taxonomy (GTDB): domain Bacteria; phylum Acidobacteriota; class Terriglobia; order Bryobacterales; family Bryobacteraceae. Next base: position 305,900 of record JACPNQ010000028.1, read on the forward strand.
AATCCACCCGAACTGAACGCGACATCGACCAATTTCGGCCGCGTCACCAGCCAGACCTCTTCGCTGAACCGCTTCTATCAAGTCCAGATGCGGTTGCAGTTTTAACCTTCAGGAGACTCTATGATGGACACCAAGTTTGACCGCCGCTCTCTGTTCCGCGGCGCGCTGGGTACGGCCGGTATTCTCGGCATAGAATCGACATTCGGGGCGTTGCGCACGGACGCCGCGGCCGTCGGGCCGAAAGACAAAATCAAGGTCACGAAGATCGAATCGTTCGTGTTGAAGAATTCGTGGGTCTTCGTGAAGATCTCGACGGACGCCGGTATTACGGGCTGGGGCGAGATGCTGAAGGACGACGCGAAGGCGTGCGCGGCGGGTGCGTTGGAAGTCGGCAACTACCTGATCGGACAGGACCCGACTCGCGTCACCTTTCACTGGCAGGCGATTCATCGCGGCGCCTTCTATCGCGGCGGCCCGATCAAGACCGCCATCTCCAGCGGTATTGACCAAGCCCTTTGGGATATCACCGGCAAGGTGTACGGGGTGCCTGTGCACCGGTTGCTGGGCGGGCCAACGCGGGACCGGGTTCGCGTTTACGGTGTGCTGAATGAAAAAACCGGCGTCAACGCCATCAAGGTCGGCCCGCGCGGCAAGTTGCGCAGCCCGTTTAAGTACAACGAAGGCATGATGTTTGTCGAGGAGGTCGCTGAACGCTTCAAGGCCCTCCGCGAGAAGGTCGGCAAAGGTGTCGATATCGGCATCGACTTCCATGGCGCTGTCGAGCCGCCAACCGCCATGCGCCTGGTCCATGCCCTCGAACCCTACGAGCCCTGGTTCTACGAGGAAGTCGTGCAGGCCCTGAACGTCGACGTCATGGCCGAAATCGCCAAGAAGACGCACATCCCGCTGGCCACCGGAGAGCGAATTTTCACCAAGTGGGGGTTCCGCGAAATCATCGAGAAGCGCGCCGCCCAAATCCTCCAGCCTGATATCTGCTACGCGGGCGGCATCACCGAATTGAAGGTGATAGCGGGTATGGCAGAGGCCTACTACAACCCAATCGCTCCGCACAATCCGCAGGGGCCCTGCTCGCTGGCGGCCAGCCTGCAAATCGCCGCCTCCGTACCCAATTTCCTCATCCAGGAACGGGGCGACAACGAGTACTCCGACTTGCTGGCTAAACCATTGCCGCCTGTGGAGAAAGGCCACCGGCCAATCCTCACCGAGCCGGGCCTCGGCATTACCATCGATGAGAATAAGCTAATGTCGCAGGTCGGCGAACCGCGGCCTTACCGTACGGTCTTCGATACCGACGACGGATCGGTGGTCGATTGGTAGGTAGGCTTCCTAAGGTCAATTTTTCATTGACGGCCACATCTTTTGCGTGGTTGAATAGTGCATATCCGACTGGATGCACGAAAAGGAGTCCGGTCCACTTTTGTTCTTGGCGCGATATTTCGCAAAGGAAGTCTTTACCGCTATGGCTCGCCTGATTAAGGGTCGTTTCTTCATTCTCGTTGCTGGTGCTCTGTCCCTTGGTGTTGCTGTCAACGTCGCAATGGCGTCGCATTCTTGGGGTGGTTACCACTGGGCTCGCACTGCGAATCCATTTACACTAAAGGTCGGTGACAACTTGACGACTGCGGATTGGAAAGGTCACCTTTCGCAAGCGTCGCAAGACTGGAACGCAGGGACCCCCCTTATAGTTCGGACTTCGGTCGTCCCCGGGCAGTCCAACAGGAATTGCCGGATGGTGAGTGGCACGACTCAAGTTTGCAACGCCGCATACGGCTTCAACGGCTGGCTGGGGCTGGCAACCATAAGCATCACAGGTGGTACGCATATCACGCAAGGTTCCGCGAAGATGAATGACTCTTACTTCAATACCGGAACTTACAACAACACGAACGAGCGGCAGCACGTTATGTGTCAGGAAGTGGCACACACCTTCGGCCTCGACCATCAGTCTACGGATGGTAGTTCCCAGAATTCGTGCATGGATTATTTCTCGAACACCGGCGCGAATGCCGGGAGCGCGCTCAGCACCCAGCCAAACCAACATGACTTCGACGAGTTGGCGCTCATCTACGCACACCTCGACTCCACGACCACGGTGGCATCGGCGCCAAGCAAATCATCGGCTGCCGACAACGCTGACGATGATCCCAATAGCTGGGGCATGCTGGTCAGTCAATCGAACAATGGTCGTAGCTCGACGTACGAAGCGTACGATAGAGACGGCACAAAAACCGTGAGGCATGTTTACTGGACACTGGAAGCCGCATCGAAGTGCCCGGGCTGCGATCACCGTTACGACGGCGGTCACTAGTTTCGAGAGATCGCGAATAGCCGGCTAAAGATCGGCCAACCGCTGATCGCTATCGCCGAAGCGGTCGAGCTTCACGCCCATACGATCCATGATCGATAGGTAAAGGCTCGCCGCCCGGCGATTTTCATTTCCGCGCTCAAGATAATCCAGATTGCGACCGGTCTTGAGCGTGCCGCCGGCCTTACCGGCGAGCACGATCGGCATCTGATCGGCGCCGTGTGCGTCGCCGTCGAAGAGGTTGGAGCAGCCCATCAATATGGAGCTGTCGAGGATCGACTGGCCACCTTCATCAATCGCCTTCAGACGGCGAATCAGGTAGGCGAACTGCTCGATGTGGAACTGGTTCGTCTTGAGGTACATCGCCTCGGTGGCGGGAGCCTTGCCGTTGTGGGTGAGGTCGAGGTGCAGAGCACCTTTCACGCCCTCCAGGAACTTGAAGTTCATCTGCGACAGATCGTTGTTGAGCATCAGCGTGATGATGCGCGTCTTGTCCATCTGGAAGGCCAGGACGATCAGGTCGAGCATCAGCCTCATGTGATCAGGTACGTTCTGCGGCAACTTGTCCGCGGGGCGCGGCATGTTGGGCTTGGCAAGCGTCGGCTTCCAGCCTTCGATGCGCTCCTCTTTATTGGCGCGCGCGATGCGCTTTTCGATGTCGCGGATGGACTCGAGATACTCGTCGAGCTTCACTCGATCGCCACGGCTGATTTTGGGTTCCAGGCTGTGGGTTTCGTCGAGCACTGAGTCGAGGATCGTCTTGTCGAGAGCGCGGCCCGAGCCATCGCCGACGAGCTGATCGAACGTGCGCGCGGGGTAGATTTCTTTGGTCGCCGGCTTGGTTGGTGAGGCCCAGGAGATGCAGCTTCCGTAGATCATCGAGAGGCCGTCTTCCAGGCGCAGCTCGTTCGGTTCGATGCCGAGAGCGAGGCTTGGGACGGCGGTCTGGCTGCCGATGCGTTGCGAGAGAACCTGGTCGAACGTGGTGCCGGCGCGGATGTTGGCGGGGTCGAGCGAGACGGGTGCGGATGACAGCAGGTTCGGCATGCGGCCGAGATGCGGGCTGCTGTTGATGAACGCCTGATGGTTGTAGAGGCCGCGCAGGAAATTGATGTCCTCGCGATGCGGCGTCATCGGCAGGACGGCCTGGCCCAATTCCATGTTCGCGCCCTGGCCTTTGGCCCACCAGTGGATCGGCTCCACGCCGTTCGAGAAGTAGACGCAGGCGAACCGGACAGGGGGCTTGCTGTTCGTCGTGGCGGCGGAGAGCGATTCCATCCAGGGCAGAGCGAGCGCGACGCCGGTGCCGCGGAGGAAGTTGCGGCGCGCGAAGTTGGGTTTCATCGTTTCGTATCCTTGGCTAATTCCGGGGGCTCCTGGCCGCGCCGGTAGCGGAACTGCGGGCTGATGACAATCTCTGTGGCGAGTTGGGCGAATGTCGCATTGCTGCCTGCTTGGACGAGGCGGTCGACAAGCGGCTGGTCCGAAGCCAGAACAGTGCGGCCGAGCGCGTAGCCGATCAGCTTCTGCGACATGGTCTTCATGACTTGCGGCTCTTGCGATTTCAGATATTGAATGAGGCCCTCTACGCCGTTGATTTCGCGCCGGCCGGCGGTGGTGCCGGCGTCCTCGACGGGTTTGCCATCCGAGTACTTGTCGCGGAGCTTCCCGACCGCGTCATACCGTTCGAATGGGAAGCCGAGCGGGTCGATCTTGGAGTGGCAGGCCGCGCACTTGGCGTTCTGTTGATGCGCGGCGAGGCGCGCCTTCACAGTAAGTCCGCCAAAGCTTTTGTCGTCGGCGGGAATAGAGCCCGCATCGGCGGGCGGAGGCGGAGTGGGTGTGCCGAGGATGCGGCGGAGAACCCAGTCTCCGCGTTTGACCGGGCTGGTGCGGAGCGGGGCCGACGTAGCGGTGAGCATCGCGCCCATGCGGAGAAGGCCGCCGCGCTGGAAGCTGTTTGCCGCGTCGATCTTCTGAGTGTCGCCTTTGATCTCCTGTTTCACGCCGTAGTGCTTGGCGAGGAGGGGATTGGCGAAGGTGTAATCGGCGTCGAGGATTTCGTGGACGGGGCGATCATTGCGGACGATGTATTCGAAGAAGGAGATGGCCTCGTCGTACATGGCCGATTTCAGGTCGTCGGTAAACTCGGCGAAGCGGCTCGTATCGGCGCCGGTGTATTGGTCGAAGCGGTAGAAGCCGAACCACTGGCCGAAGAACTCCGTCGCCAGGCGGCGGGCTTTCGGGTCGGATAACATACGCCTGGTCTGGCGCGCAACTTGTTGCGGGTCGCTAAGCTCGCCCTTTTCCGCGGCGCGGCGGAGTTCGGCGTCGGGGATGGAAGCCCACAAGAAGAAGCTCAAACGATTGGCGAGTTCCCACTGCGTCAAGGGGCTGCGAGCAGCGGACTGCGTCGGCTGTTCAAGGCGATAAAGGAATGCCGGTGCGACGAGGATGCGTGCGATCAGGGCGCGAATGGCGTCAGCGTGGGTAAGTTTGGCCGTTTCACGGGACTGCGTGTAGAAGCGGCGCAGGCGATCCTTTTCCTGCGGAGTCAGCGGGCGGCGCCATGCGTGTGAGGCGAGCTGCAAGCAATCCTCAATGTGGCCGGGTTGTGCGGCAAGCATCGCCTTGTCGATGGCCTCGTTTTCGGCTTTCAACACGTCGATGCGCGCCTGGCGATCCTTCTTCTGTTCGAGAAACTTGATGTAGATTTCGTGGTACTCGAACGAGCCCAGGAGGTCGTTCCACGCGGTGTTCAACTCGGCGCGCGTCTTGTCGTCGAGGATCTTTTCCATCAGGAAGTTGTCGTTGCGGAAATACTTCAACTGGGTGTGAAAATCGTTGCGCTCTGGCTTGCCGTAGGTGTTGTCGAAGTCGGAGGGAATGGGGTCGCGGTCGGCGGGGTTGGCTTCGGACTGCGAATTCTGCGGGAGGACCGCGGCGAAGTGAAGGACGTTGTCGCGCCAGGCGACGTAGCCGGGGGCTTGGGGATCGGCGAGCAGGGCCCAGGCGGGGCGGCCCTTGGAGACGTCGGCTTGATCGGAGAGGGTGCAACGGATGACCGCGTCACCGGTGCCCTGATTCAGAAGCTGCGCATCTATGCTGAATTGAACGCCTGCCACGCCCGGAGGGAATACAACCTTAAGCGGTACCACAGCGTTACCGGGCAGCGTGAATCCGGTGCCGCCGGTCGTGAGTGTGAGCTGCTTGCGCGACTCTTCGTCGATCGCTTGAAAGAGCGGCACTTCATCGCCGGCGCTGCGGTCGGCCTTGCGGAAGCGCACCTTGGCGTTCTGCAGCAGCACCACGGGCTTGTCCGCGGAGCGGGGGTTCAGGGAGAGCGTGGTGAGGTAAACGGTGGCTTCCTTGATGACCCGCCGGGAGAAGAAGGGATAACGGAAGGAGTGGGAAGTTTCGCCTTTCAGCGTCTCTTCGCTGACGACGAGGTTGCGTTCGTCACCGGCTCCGCCCGCGGCCAGCGCACCGGCGGCGAAGAGGACGCGCGGCCAGTTGACGATGGTCTTTTGAATCTCCTCGCAGGCGGCGCGGACCTTTGCCTCTTCAGTCTTGGGGCCGGGTAGGGCATGCCACCGTGCGAGGGCTTCGCTGGTGGGGTAAGAGGGATTGGGCTCGTGCAGCACCTTCCAGATATGGTTCACGAAGCGGGGCGAGAGGCCTTCATGCGCGCCGATGGATTCGAGCGTGACATTGGGTTGGCCGAGCGCATGGCGATGTTGGAACCGCCACGCCGTGTAGAACGCTTTGGAGTATTTCTCGAGGTTATAGGGCAGAGCGCCTTCCGCGCCGGTGGCTCGAAAGCCATGGGTGGTGTAGATCTTCGTGATGCGGTTCAACGCGGAGAGCTCGAAGCCGGTTTTGCCGGGGTCGGCGAAAAAGGTGAGCGGGCCGGTGCCGATGGCGGCGTGGTTGGCGATGAACTTGGCGGTGTGGAGATAGCGCTCGAGATTGGCGTCGCCGAGGAATTGCACATCGCCGAAGTTGGTGAAGCCTTCACCGCCGACTGAATCGGGGACGAAGTCGCGGTCGAATAGGAAATCGAGGCCGGTGAGGTCCTTAATGGCGTAGGTGTATTCGCCGCTGGTAAGGCGGCGGACTGTCACGCGACCGGGATCGCCGGCGTGTTTGGCCGTGTAGTCCTTCAGGCTGGCGCGGATCCAGGAGACGACGCGCGTGCGTTCGGCGTCAGTCGGCTGCGGCATAGGCGCCGGCGGCATGCGCTTCTGTTCGAGCGCGGCAGCCACCTTTTCCCAGTGCTGGAAGCCATCACCGACTGAGGATTGTGCGGTCAGGTTTTCAAGGCTCAATCCGGCGGCGGCGGTCTTGCCGTGGCATTGGAAGCAATATTGGCGAAGAACGGGCGTCGGGGCCTCGGCCGCGACGAGTGCTGCGGACAGGCAGAGGAAGGACGCGAGCAAGACGTGGCGCGAGGCTGGCATGGGAAAACACAGAGATGGCTAAGCGGTTTGGTCCCCGCTGCGCCCTGATTCTATCACTGGCGTACCCGGCTTCGGTGTGGTTACAAGCCGCTGGTTCTAGAAACGTTTGCGGGCCTGCGGTCACCATTCTGATATTCGGGGCTTTTCACCGGCGAATATTTGCACTATTGTTGCCCTATATGCGTTTACGTAGATACATAGTTATCTTTCTCTCCATGGCCTTGGTGAGTTTGGCGCAACCGGCCGACACCTATGAATATGGTGGGCAGAACCTGACGCCTTTGGAGCGGGAGGGGCGGAACACCTGGTATTTTTGGACGGGCGGGGGCGAGAAATTCTGGCGTTACACCGCGGGGATTACGAAAGGCGTCACGGATCTGCTGCAGTACGTGGACTCGCGCCGGCGGCCGGAGCGGTTCCGGACGATGGGCGTATTGAACGACCCGGACTGTACGGCGGCCACGCAACCGGATGAGTATGGGCTTTGGATGGACGTCTGCAAGCCGGTGAATATCCCGGGGATTCCGAGCGAGTCGTCGGGTGTGGTCGGTTTGCGGAAGTTCAAGAATCCGAAGTTCGACAAGTTCAGTTGGGACGTGAAGAAGTACCTGGCCGATCCGGCGAGCGTTGAGCCGCCCTATTTGATCGGCATGACGTGCGGATTCTGCCATATCGGATTCAATCCGCTCTATCCGCCGGTAGATCCGGAGAAGCCGCATTGGTACAACTTTTCGTCGGCGATCGGGAATCAGTACTTCAAAGAGGGCACGCTGTTCAGCCTGAAGCTGACGCCGCAGGATTTTCGGTGGCATGTCGCGACCCGGCAGCCGGCGGGCACGTCGGACACGTCGCGGTTTGCGACCGATCATATCTTCAATCCGAACGCGATCAACTCGATTGTCTATCTGGCGGATCGGCCGTGGCACACGGAAACGATGGCGGATGGTTCGAAGCGCGAGGTGCACCACATTTTGAAGGACGGAGCGGACTCGATCGGGACGGCCGGGGCGTCGTTGCGGGTATACGTGAATATCGGCATGTGCTCCGATTACTGGACGACCTTGCACGACCCGATCGGCGGCGTGAAGATGCGCCAGAAGCCGTTCCAGGTTGCGCTGGCGCGAAAAGATTGCGCCGACTGGCGGGCGACGGAGGCGCGGATGGAGGGTGCGGAGGCGTTTCTGAAAACGATCAAGCCGGCGCGCTTGCAGGACACGCCGGACGGGGCGTCGTTGCTATCGAAGGACGCGGCGTTGCTGCGCCGCGGCGCGCTGGCATTCGCCGAGAGCTGCGCGCGCTGTCATTCGAGTAAGCAGCCGCCGGCAGAGACTGAGAAGGCCGCGGAGTGGTATCGGAATGCGGTGCTGCAGCCGGATTTTCTGGATGGCAATTTCCTTTCGAACGACCGCCGCTACTCGGTGGCCGAGATCGGAACGAATATCGGAAGGGCGCTGGCATCGAATGCGATCCAGGGGCACGTTTGGGAGGAGTTCTCCTCGAAGACGTACAAGGAGCAGCCACCGGCGGCCGAGCTGAAGGGACTATACAATCCGATCCGCCCGAACAAGCCGATCGACTTCAAACCGCCCGGCGGCGGACGAGGGTATTACCGGGTGCCGACACTGGCCGGTGTGTGGGCGACGGCGCCGTACTTTCACAACAACGCGCTTGGTTTGTTCAACGCGGATCCGGCGATTTCCGGGCGGATCGCCGCGTTTAACGATGCGATGGAGAAACTTTTGTGGCCTGAGAAGCGGCTGGCGGCGCAGTCGGTGTGGACGACAACCGAGGACAGCGCGATTCCGCTTGAGAGCGGGTACAAGCTGAAAGTGAAGAAGGGCACGCCGGTCCATTTGTTCGCTAACATCAATGCGCCCGACTTGCAGTTACTACGGAACGACAACTTTTTCACGCGCATCATCGGATTCTTCGTGGGGCGCGGCGCATTGAACAATGTGCTCTTGCGGAAGAATCTGTCACCGGACTTTGTGGTTGACCGCGGCCATACGTACGGACGGACGCTGAGCGATGAGGATAAGCGCGCGCTGATCGAGTACATTCGCACGTTCTGAAGCCAGGAGGAGGGATCGCCATGGCCGATATGCTGTTTCAACCGCTGCAGTTTCGGAATTTGAAGATCAAAAACCGGCTGATTCGCTCAAACGTTTCGGGACGGTTCGACAACTACGACGGGTCGGGGAATCCTGCTCGGATCAATTGGGAGACGCGCTTCGCGCGAGGTGGCGTGGGCGCGATTATTTCGTCGTTCGTGCCGGTGCATGGACGCGGCCGGATTCTGCCGAATTACGCGATGATGGACGCCGACGACAAGATACCGTTCTGGCGCGAGGTCGGGAAGCGTGTGCACGAACACGATTGCCGGTTCCTGATGCAGTTGAGCCACGGCGGGCGGCAACGGGATATTGCGGGGGTTGAGTACCCGGATAGCTGGAGCTCGACATCGAAGCCGGATCCGTTGCATGGGTTCGAAGCGAAGGCGATGACGCCGCAGCAGATTTCCGAAGTGGTGCGGCAGTTCGGACAGGCCGCGGAACGGGCGCAGCGAGCGGGGCTGGACGGAGTGGAACTGCACGGGGCGAATGGGTACCTGATCACGCAGTTCTTGAGCTCGGGAATCAACGACCGGACGGACGACTATGGAGGGCCGCTCGAAAACAGGGCGCGATTCGTGCTGGAGATTGTGCGGTCGATCCGGCAGCGTTGCGGGCGCGATTTTCATTTGCAGATGAAGATCAGCGCGACGGAGAACAACAACGCGATGTCGATCGGCGAACCGCGCGGCAACACGATTCAGGACTCGGTGCAAGTATGCAAGATGCTGGAGGCGGAGGGTGTGGATGCGATTCATGTTTCCGGTGGCAGCTTCTTTCCGCATCCGCGCAATCCGGCGGGCGATTTGCCGGTGGAGGATTTCATCCGCGTGTACGACTCGATGATTTCGAGCGGGAAGCATACGCTGCGGAACTTCTTGCTGCTGAAGAACGATCTGACCGGCAAGCTGTTTCACGATCGATGGGTGAAGGAGCGGGGAGATGTGATTGAGGGGCTGAATCTGCCGGATGCGGCGGCGATTAAGAAGGCCGTCGGCATTCCGGTGATTTGCACGGGCGGGTTTCAAACCGCGTCCGTCATTCGGCAGGCGATCGAGAATGGGCAGTGCGACGCAGTGAGCATGGCGCGGACATTGATTGCGAATCCGGAGCTGCCGAAGATGTTCGAGCAGGGGATGGACCGGCCGCCGGTGCCGTGCACGTACTGCAACAAATGCCTTGTGAACGTGGTGGAGAATCCGCTGGGGTGTTACGATCAGACGCGTTTCACTACGCGAGAGGCGATGATCAAGGATATTCTGTCGGTATTCGACCCACCGCCATTTCCGGCGGTGCTCACGGCCTCGACGGATTCAGGACGGGATTAGATTCATGTGGCGGAATTGGGCATTGTGCGTCTTGTTAGTGGTAACCGGATGCGGGAAGGCGGAGGATCGGATGCCTTCGTTCAAGACGAAGTTTGCCAAGGCGGCGGTGGATAGCGATTTCGGCGACTTCATCGAGGAGCACGCCGGCGAGAAAGTGAAACTCGACTTGCAGTGGGAGCGCGGAGCGTTCGACGGCGCGTCGGAGAAGGACTTTCAGTTCTTCGTGCTGTTCGAGAGTTGCGGGGAGGCGCTGGAGAAGGGTGAGAAGCCGACCATTTACAACTGCAGCGGGACGGAGTACAACGTGCCGAAGGTGGAAGGGAAGGCGCTGATTACGGAAGATGGCGGCGTATTCCGGTTGCGCGGCGTCTTTGAACCGAGCGAGAGGACGGGGCCGCTGCAAGGGCTGTTCGCGGTTGAGCTGGCGCCGGCGACTTAGTTAGGCGGCCCAATCCCAATCCGCGGCGTGCGTGTCGGTGAGAGAGAAGGCGCAGTTGCCGGGATCGATGCCTTCGAAGCGGACGCGGCCTTTGTTATCGAGCGTACCGGTTTGAATGGCACCGTCGGGGAGCATGCAAGTGAACCCGCGGCCGATGACCGGTTTGCCGTTTTCATCGACGACTTCCATTTCAACCCAGGTCTTAACGACCTTCGCCTTCTTGAGTTGTTCGGCGACGGGTTCGGGAGTGGGCAGGCGGAGGACCGGGATGGTCAAGTTCTCACGGAACAGAACCCACTGGCCGGACTGCACGGCGCGCAGCATCCGGGCGCCTTTGACCGCGCCGCGATTGGTTCCGCCGTCGATGGCATGGGCGAGCTCCGCCAGTTGGTTCACGTCGCCCGGGTTCATCAGCGCGCGTTCGATGACGCGGGCAGCGAACTGCGCGGGCAGAGGGGATAGGCCGGCGTGCACATCGGCGCTTCGCATAGCGATATAGCGGGCGCCGGCGGCCCGCAGCTTGTAAGTGCGGTGAAAAGGCATCTCGTACTGATATGCGATTCAGGGCCGCAAACGGGGCCAGAATAAATGCGAAATAATGCGACCCTATTGCTCATCGATTTCCGCGAATGGCAGTGTGAGCACATCGGCGCAACATGTCGTACGGCAGGGCGAGTGCCTGGTGAAGATTGCGAGCCAGTACGGATTCCAGGATTACCGGGCGGTATACGGTCATGCGGCTAACGGCGAGTTCCGAAGGAAGCGTCCGAACCCGAACGTGATCTATCCGGGCGATGTGATTGTCATTCCGCCGAAGCAGGTGAAGGAAGTGGTGGCGGCGACGGGCAAAGTGCACCGGTTCGTCATGCCGGGACCGAAGAAGGTGCTGCGGTTGCGGTTGCGCGATGCGCATGGGGAGGCGATTGCGAATGAGGCGGCCGCAGTCACGGTGGATGGGGAGAAGCAATCGAAGAAGACCGATGGCGATGGGCTGTTGATTGTCGAAACGCCGATCGGGGCGCGCGCGGCGGTCATCGAGATACGCGGACGAAAGCTACCGGTGGACTTGAGTCATTTGAATCCGGTGTCGGACGTGCCGGACGACGGTGTGTCGGGCGTGCAGCACCGGCTGCGCAATTTGGGTTATTACAGCGGTCCGGAGACAGAGACGTTTACGCGACAGACGCGATTGGCGCTGTGGCTCTTTCAGTTCGATCACGATTTGAAAACAGACGGAAGGCCGACGGCCGAGACGATACAACGGCTGGTGGCCGAGCATGGGTGCTAGGCGATGAAACCCTATTCAGTGGCGTTGTTCAACAAGGGCGAGGAGGACGTGAACACGATCGTACTGCCGGGGACGGAGATCATCATTCCGCTCGAAGAGGATGTAGATTGCGATCCGTTTCAGGATGATGAGATCCGGCTGATGGATCTGTGTGGGGAAGGGTATGAGCGAATCGTGAAGTCGAGCGATCCGGAGGCCGTGCCGAATCACGACGAGCGGCTGATTTACTACCACTTTACGGACGTGCCGGCGGGGCTATACCGGCTGTCGGTGCGAATCGGCGGGCACTGGGTGGACCTGGCGAGCGATTTGATCGTAACGCCAAAGGGTGCGTTCCTCGGGAAAGACAAACTGGGAAAGTCGGCGCCGCAGGTGCAGTTCGACTCGCGGCCGGTGCCAGAAGAGCCCGTGTTGCCGAAGGGCAGGCCGGCTTCACCGCGGCTGTTGCCGAAGCACATGGATCAGAATCCGAATCGTTGGGATTGGGGGAGCCGCTGATGTTGTTCATGCCGTTTTATTTCGCGCCGTGCTCGCTGGTGGGGTTTGTCCGCTGCACGGGCGGCCATGCGTTGACGTCCCTCTTTGTGCTGTTCCGGCCGAAGGCGGCGGAGAACTTGCCGGAAGAGATTGCCGCCGAGTTGACGACGGAGTTTTCACTCGCCTGGACGGGGCCGGCAGGGCACATGTTGCTGGTGGATCCGAGCGACGGACCGGAGATTCATAAGAGTTATTACAAGCACGACGACTTGACCCCGCATGGTGTGAAGTTGATGAGCAACCGCACGTATGATTGCTTTTTTGTGCGGCATCCGGATGTGGAGTGGGTGAAGGAGGCATGGGCGGAGTTGAACGGGAAGCTGCCTCTGTCGAAGACGAAGGACTGGTTTCCGACTCCGGTGAAGCCGGAGATTGACGAGTATCAGCCGCCGAAGCTCGACAAGGACACGCCGGCGCCGCCGGCCTACAACGTGTTGACGTTGAAGGTAGGGGAAGATCCGGGTAAGTATTATCCACGCGGGCCGGAACGGTATGGGAAGTGGCTGTTGTATAAAGACATGCCGAACGCGGAGTGTCCGCTTGCCCGGAAGGCCGTGAACGGGTTGCAGCTCGACCTGGGAAGGCTGCGGTACATGGTGGGCGCCGAGCATCCGTACATGCCGGAGAAGTTGCACGATAACAAAGACAACATCAACGAGTTCAACGAGGGAAAGTTCGACGGTCGAACGATCAACTCGGTGTACCTGTTTCAGCGGGATGTGCAATCCGGCGCCGGGAAGAAGGTGGATCCGAAGGCGACGATTGCACTGGCGGGACCTGATGAGACCGAGACGAGCAGCCTGGCCTACCTGAGCGATGAGGATTATGCGGGTGGGCCGCGCGCGATAACAGTAGACGGCGTTGTGGATCAGCAGACCTGCGATGCGCTGGAGCAGCGGCTGCGCGATGGCGTGGTGAATCCGCTGAACATCATGGTCTGTACGCTGGCGCGGGATGGGGCGCCGAAATTGAATTGGAACGTGTGGATGCGCCCGGAGGCCGCGGCATCGCTGTATTGCTGGCGGGAGCTGGCGCGGGCGCTGGGATTTCCGTTGACTGTCGCGGCGAATCATACCTTTCGATCAGCGGCTGTGAATGTCGGGTCGGCGGGATTCGGACGGTCTTGGAAATCGATTCACAAGGTTGGGCTGGCGATCGACGTGGGACTGGATAGGACGTACTTCCAGGCGGCGGACGATTGGCCGGTGTTTTATCAGCGTGACCTTTCGGTGGATAAGAAGAACAAGAAGAAGGATGTGGAAGGGTATCGCATTTACTGGCGGGTATTTGCGATTACGAACTACATGATTCCGGAGCCGGATTCGATTGCGCTGTGCCGGGCCAATTTGGTGGAGGTGACGAAGAACGATCATAAGTTGGGGAAGGTGGCGCGGGAGGCGGCGCTGCGATTGATTGATGAGATCGATAAGGGGAAGTTTGCCGCGAAGTATTTCCGGGAGAGGGTGAAGCAGTGGCAGTACGATCCCTGGGACGGAGACGGCGGGAAGGAAGGACCGGAGGTGAGCGCGCCGGATGCACGGAAGGCGCAGTTGGCGGCGTTCGATGAGTTCTTTGCGGCGAACGAAGGGAAAAAGGGCAAACTGATCGACAAAAAACGGCACTATTACTCGCATTTCTCGAAGGCAGCGAGCCGATTCCTGGATTTGACGGCGTTAGCGCAGGAGTCAAATCTGGAACGGATCGGCTCGTTCACGAATCATTTCGATCCGACGACTACCGGAGAGTGGGGGTTGGGACTCGCGACCTATTCGACGGGCAAGTTTCAGGCCCTGGCCAAGGCGATGAAGGCGTTGAAGGCGGATCATCCGAATTTCGCGATTGAGATTGCGGGAGAACAGGTGAAGCTGGCGGATGTGGATGTCGATTTTATGGAGGCGTTCGGAGCGGCGCGGGTGGATTGTGCCGTGGCGCGGGGCAAGGATGCAGAGAAGATGATCGCCGCGTATTGCGAGAAGCTGCGCAAATTTCCGGCGCGGCGATTCGTGCGGACGCCGGATGACGAGGCGAAGACGGGGGAGGAGTGGGCCGCGGCGATCGAGGCGAAGCTGGAGGAAGTGAAGACGGCCGCGCCGGTGAACAAGAAGGATTCGAGCAAGGGATCGACGAAGAAGAAAGACTCGGCGGGGTGGACGTTTCGGTTGTCGCCGGACTATGGTGTGGTGTTTCCATTGAAGACGGGGGTGTACATGCCGTCGCCGGGCGCGCCGATCGGGTTGGAGTGGTGGCATTTTCAGGTGTCGTCGTTGATCGACAACCGGGCATTCGGGCCGCTGATTTGCGAGATGGGATGGACGAAAGAGACGCTGCTGGATGAGCCGCAGCCGCATTTGCACTATCGTATTGGGATGGGTTATCCGCAGAACGCCTGGACGGACCAGGCAGGATGAACCGGCGCGAGTGGCTCGCATTGGCCGGCGCGGGCGGGCTGGCGGGGCAGGGTGTGGCGAGCCGGACCGTGAAGGCGATGCCGCGAGGGAAGCCTTCGGGGCTGCCGTTTCATGCAAAGTTTGCCGATATAGGGCGGCAGGCGGGCTTGCGGCATCCAGGGGTGTATGGGGGCGTGGATACGAAGCCATACATTCTTGAGTCGGTCGGGTGCGGGGTGGCGTTTATCGACTACGATAATGACGGATGGCTGGACATCTTCGTATTGAACGGGACGCGATTTGGGGGAGCGCCGGCCGGGACCTCGAACCGGCTTTATAAGAACAACCGGGACGGGACCTTTTCGGATGTGACGGAGAAGGCGGGGCTGGTGAAGGAAGGTTGGGCATCGGCGGTTTGCGCGGGGGATTTCAACAACAACGGGTTCCCGGATTTGTTTGTGACTTACTGGGGGCAGAATGTCTTGTACCGGAACAACGGGGACGGAACCTTCACTGATGTTACGAAAGAGGCCGGGTTAGTGGATGCGAAGCGGCGATGGGGCGCGGGGTGCACGTTTGTCGACTATGACCGGGACGGGAAGCTGGACCTGTTTGTGACGAACTACGTGGACTTCGATCCGGCACGTGTGCCGAAGCCGGGGCAGAACTCGTTCTGTACGTGGAAGGGAATACCAGTGAATTGCGGGCCGCTGGGTTTGCCGCCGGGAAGCCACTCGCTTTACCGCAACAATGGAGACGGCACGTTCACCGACGTGACGGCTCAGAGCGGGGTGGGGAAGGCGAAGGGGTCGTACGGGATGACAGCCGTGGCGGCGGATTTCGATAACGACGGGTGGCCGGATATTTATGTAGCGTGCGATTCGACGCCGAGCTTTCTGTTCAGGAACAATCACGACGGAACGTTTAGCGAGGTGGCGCTGGAGAACGGAGTGGCGTTGAACGACGACGGGATGGAGCAGGCGGGAATGGGGATCGGAGTCGGGGATTACGACCTGGACGGTAGCTTAGATATTTTCAAGACCCATTTTGCGGATGATACGAATATTCTGTACAAGAACGACGGGAAGGGTAACTTCCAGGACATGACGATCCGGAGCGGGTTGGGGGTGGAGACGCGGTTTGTGGGTTGGGGCGCGGGGATTCACGATCTGGACAATGACGGAAACCCGGATCTGTTCTTTGTGACGGGCAGCGTCTATCCGGAGGTGGAGAAAAAGCTGGCTTCGTATCCTTACAAGACGCCGCGGATTGTGTTCCGGAACCTCGGGAATGGTGTATTCGAGGAGCTGACGCTGGATTTGGAGGCGCAGTCGAGCCGGGGGTGCGCGTTTGGGGATTTCGACAACGATGGGGATGTGGACGTGCTCATTTGGAACATGGACGCGCCGCCGACATTGCTTCGGAACGATTTGCCGGCGGCACTGGGGCGGCATTGGATCAAGGTGAAGTTAGAGGGAGTTACTTCGAACCGGTCGGCGATTGGCGGGCGGGTAACTTGTATTTATGGCGGAAAAAAACAGGCCCAGGAAGTGTTGAGCCAAGCCAGTTTCTATTCGGTGAACGACTGGCGGCTGCACTTCGGTCTGGGCCCTGCCAAGGTGGTGGACTTAGAAGTCCGCTGGCCTTCGGGTAAGAAGGAGACGTTCCGCGGGGTTGAGGCGGATCGCCTAGTGACGATACGCGAAGGCCAGGGAATTGTTTCTTAACGAGACAGTATGAAGTTCACGTCGATCGGAGCGATAACTTCGACGGGCTGGCCATTTAGCAGCGTGGGGCGGTAGCGCCACTGCTTGACTGCTTCGACGGCGGCTGGCGCCAGGAGCGGATGGCCGCTGATGACTTTGAGCAGTTGCACTGTGCCGTCCTTTGCGATGATTCCCTCGAGTTTGACCAGGCCGGAGATGCGGGCTTGCTTGGCGAGAGCCGGATATGTGGGTTTGATCTGGGACAGGGCCTTTGCCGCCAGCACGTCTCCGCCGACGGGGACGGGCTTGGCGGGGGGTGTCTTTACTGGCTCCGGGCGCGTCGGGGGAGGGGCGGTTGGGATGCTGCTCGGTGCGAATGGACCGTTGGCGGAAACGACTGGCGGGCCGAAACTGAAGGTGGGTGGCGCGAAGTCTGCTCCGTCGACGATATCCGCGATCGGGTTGATCCGGCCTGTGGGCGCCGTGAATGGCTTATAGGCCGGCCGGGGGACAGCTACGGTATTCTGCGAGCCGGAGCGTGCGCTGGAGTGCTGCACTTCGACTTCGACGGGCGCGATTGGCTTGACGGGCACGTAGATCAGCGCCTTGGGCATCATGACACTTAGTATTTCCGGACTTACCATCGGCACGAGTAACATGGCCGTTACCGCGCCGAGCTGAAAGACAAGTCCCATCCACGACCACTTACTCCGCTTTTGGCGCGAGTTATCGAGCACCGATTGTTCAAACATGTTCGCTCCTCACCGGATCAGACCCCGGTGCGGAGAGAATTGTTCCCGCATTTACGCGAGTTGGATCACGGATTTTCCCACGCCGTCTTTGTAGGTTTCGAGATCGGAGAACGCCCTCTCGATGGAGGCCATCGGCGTGCGATGGGTGACGACGGGACCGAGGAGCGCGGAGCGTTCGGCCAGCAGCTCGACGGCGAGATGGGTCTCGTTGTTGCTGCGGCGGACGTTGTAGAGCGGCGCTTCCTTGCGGCGGAGCTCGTGGAAATGGATCATCGGACGCGCTTCGCTGGGGATGCCCGTTGCGACGACTCGGCCGCCCTTGGCGACGGCGATGCAGGCGTGGTCGAGCGAGCCACCGTGGGTGACGCAATCGAGGACGGTTTCGACGCCGCGCTTGTTGGTGGCCGCGAGGATCTCCTTTGAAGGGTCGGTTTGCGTTGGGTCGATCACGACGTCGGCACCCATGGCGAGAGCGAGCTCGCGGCGGTGCGGTACCGGGTCAACCGCGTAGACGCGGCGGACGCCGTGCATTTTGAGCACGGCCACTGTGAGGCTGCCGATGGGACCGCAGCCGAAGACGGCGGCGGAGACACCGGGAGTTAAGTCGGCGAACTGCAAGGAGTGCAGCGCGACGGCGAGAGGCTCGAAGAGTGTGCCTTCGGCGAGGCCGACGCCGTCCGGGATGGGCACGAGGCAGTGTTCCGGGATCGACACGATGTCCCGGAAGTAGCCTGGCTCCGGGCCGGCGCTCAGGAAGCGGATGTTGTCACACAGGTTGTGGCGTCCCGAGCGGCACATCGGGCAGTGGTAGCAGTAGATGGCCGGTTCGAGGAAGGCACGGTCGCCGGGCTGCCAGCCCGAGACGCCGGGGCCGGTTTGGAGGACGGTTCCGGTGGGCTCGTGGCCGAGGACCATGGGGAAGACGCTGGGCGTATCGCCGACTGAGCCTTCCGCAAAGTTGTGGAGGTCGGAGCCACAGATACCGCAAAAATGGACCCGAACCTGGATTTCGCCGGGGCCTGGATCGGCCGGGGCTGCTTCCGTGATAAGGAAGCGATGATGAGCGATAAGTTGGGCGATGCGCACTTATTTCTTAAACAGGTTCTCAAATGCTTCGCGCGCATTGTGAACGGTGCGGGAGACGCGGGGCTCGGCCGCTGCCGTGACCGCGGATTTGGGCAGTTCGACCGGCTTGGTCGATTCGCGGGCAACGGTCACCCGCGGGCTGAAGAGTGCGCACTCGTTGGGCTTGTCCTTGGCGGTGATACGTTCTTCGATTTCCTGCGTGCATTGGAAGTGCGCGGACGATTCAAAAAAAGCGCACTGTTTGCAGCAGTGGAGCGCGGCGGCGCATTTTGGGCACGGCTGCGAAAAATCGTAACCGGCCAGAAGCGTGTTAGCGCAATTATAACAACGACTTGCGGTGACATTTTGCACCATCCGCGGCAGTCGCGGCGCAGTGATGTCGAGCGGATGACGAGGAGGTCCAAAGCGCTCTTTCGTTGGTTCGTTCCTTGGATCATTCTTCGGTCCATTCCTTGGTTCGTTTCGAGCCCCGGAGCCACCGTCCTGGTAGCCGTGTTGACGATATTTGCGATCCCCGTCCATATGAAGAAACTCCTAAAAAAATGAGTAGAAAATGAACAGTCCCTCCCGAGGGGCAGCTAAGCCGCGAACTGGGTAGCGATCCGATGATTCAAGAGGGAGACGAGGGAAAAGACAGACAGCGGAGGCTGCAAGTTGAGAGGTGCCAGGAATGCTGTCCACTCAATGTGTACCACGAATTTCGCGCGGGCGAAAGGGTGGGATTTCCCTGTATGATTGGGCGGGTCCGCTGTGCCGGGACAGCCGCGCTGCGAGAGTGACACTCTCTACTTACATTCTATCGATTCCGTCAACAAAAACGGATCGGCACGGCGGAGTAAATGGCGGGTAAGTTGTTTGCGATGAATGGATTGGAGACTATTTTGAAGATGTGTGACTCCAGATCCCAGGGCCATGCCAAATTAAGACGCCGTTGCCGTATTTGGTTTCCGTTTCCTGCCGCCAAAGCACGTAGACGCTGTCATCGCCGCCTGTCATGACTTGGAGGGTGTTGGGTTGATGTTCGAAGTCTGCGGACGCGGCGCTACCAGCTTGGATTCGACTGCCTCCACGGCGGTCGAGCCCGGACGCCAGGTAATTTGCGGCGGGCCGGCTACGATCCGGTCAGGTGCAGCCCAGAGCGGAGGCTAGATTAAATTGGTCTTTGACACCATTTTTGGGCTTTGGCGTAGAGTTGGGCGATGCGGAAGTCGCCGGGGGATTCGCGGTCGCCGAGGATTGCGGCGGTCGAAGTCGCGGCCGAATACCATCTGCACGTTGAGATAACGGGCGACCTGGCGCTCGGTCGTGAACCCGTAGGTTTGGGCGGTGGACATGCCGCGGGCAGCTCGGCCTTGATTGGCGCTTCTTCCGATTCCAGAGCGGGGGGCGGCGGAGGGGTATCGGGCCGCCACCATGTGTTCTCGCGGGAAGGAAAGACGACTTTGACGATGCTGTTGGGGAGGCCTTCGAGGCGCGCGAAGCCTACTTCGTCCAGCTCGCCTTTCAGGATGCGGCCGGTGCCGAGGTGGACTTCGTAGGGTTCCCAGGGAATGATTCTGCCGGTGTCGTCGACAAGGGTGATTTCGATCCAAGCGTCGGTAATGATCGGCAGCTCCGCTTCTTCCGGCGGGGTAATTTCGAGGGGGGTGGAGGCTGGACAGGGGGGACGGGTTCCCACCAGCTTTTCTCGCGGCTGGGGAAGAGAACCCTGCAGGAGCCGCTGGGGAGGTGGTCGTGACGGGCGTAGCCGTTCTCGTCGAGCTCACCGTTGATGGGATCCTGGCCGGGCGGATAGAGAATGTAGGGTTCGTTAGCGCGCGGCTTTCCTACGTTGTCGACGAGGTGGATTTCGATCCAGTGCGTTTTTGCGAGAGGGCACTCGGCGACAGTTTGTCCAACCGGGGCGTTTGAAAACGAGGCGTTTGCCAACTCATCCGCATCTCGCAGCAGCTCTCCATCCGGCATCAATAGCCATTCATCTAGGGCACGGGGAAACCGTCGCGCAATCGAACGGACTGCTTAGGAGGGCTCTCCCGGTGTCTCAGCCGGAAGGGTGCCCGTCTGTCCGAGTTTTTCGCCGCGCGGATGGAGAGATAGCTCCGGAGCCGCATCTATCTTTCGGTGGAGTATCTTATCAAAAGTTAGCTGCGTGTAATTATCATTGGACATCAAAAATGACCGTTTTGAGTCATTTTCCGGGGGCTAGTACTTATGGGATCAAATAAAATTACTTGCGCGTCATTTACGCGAGCGTATACTGGCCTCGACAATCCAGTAAGCATACTGAAACCGCAACCTAAACGTTGATGTCCTAAATCGAGGTGTTTCTATGTCTCGCCTTATGACCGCCCTTGTGGCGGGATTCGGGATTTGTGTGTCCGCGCAATCGATAAAGCAGGGAGTAAGTCGTTGGGACTTCCTGGGGTCGACTACATTGGCTCGCACAGGAGCGTGCGCAATCCGGCTAAGTGATGGCCGATTATTGATTGCCGGCGGCGGGCCCCCGGGAGCGTCGCGGGGAGTGGATTTGATCGACTCCGCGTCCGAGATACAGCCCGCGGCGTTGCTATCGAAGGGGCGAGCGCGGCATTCCTGCGCGCAGTTGCCGGACGGACGCGTGCTGGTGACGGGCGGCAACGACGCGTCGAGGCCGCTGGATGGCGCGGAGGTGTACGATCCCGCGAAGAACGAATGGAGCGCGGCGGCAAATATGACAGCCGCAAGGATGGGACACACGTCGACAGTGCTTGCGGATGGGCGCGTCCTGATTGCCGGCGGCGAGGGGATGGACGGCGTGTTGGATTCGCTGGAAGTGTTCGATCCCGCGACCGGTGCGTTCTCCCGGCTGGGCACGATGTCCGTGCGACGCAAAGATCACGCGGCGGCGTTGCTGTCCGACGGAAAGATCCTGATTGCGGGCGGGGCGAACGAGAGCGGCCCAATATCGGCTGTGGACACCTTTGATCCCACGGTGAATGTGGCGCGCCGCGAGGGACAGCTTACGACGGCGCGCGCGGGGCTATCCGCGACAACGCTGCCGGACGGGACGGTGCTGCTCGCAGGAGGAATGAATGGGTTTGCGTTGCTCGGTACGGCAGAGATATTCGATCCGGCGACGGGCAAATCCGTTGAGACGGCGACGATGTCGCGGCCACGCGCGGGACACCTCGCATTCGCGCTGCCGGGCAGCGGAGAGGTTTTGCTGGCGGGCGGTGATGGAGGTGCAGGGACAGCCGAGTTGTACTTGCGCGATGCGGGTACACAAACAGCGGCCGGCCGCTCGGCGGACCGGCAGACGGCGGCGAGGATGGCGGCTGGTGGCCCGGTGATCCGAATGGCTCCTCCCGGGACAGGCTCGGCAACGTTAGACCAGTGCGCGAATGGATCGGCGCCGGCGCCTGGCGTAATCGGGCTGACCTGCCTCGATTGGGTGAACGGCAATTTGAATTCGAGCAAGGCGAGCTACCGGGAAGGCGATTCGGTGGCGTATCGCTTACGGATGAGCGGGTTGACTGTAGGCGTGCAATCGAAAGTAACGATTGAATGGGACACAACGCAATCGGGCAAGCATGCGCTGGACTACCTGACACGGTTCAACGCCGCGGTAACGGGCGCGGACCCTTGTTTTGGCGGGGCGTGCGGCGGAGCGCCGACGGCTACATATGCGATGCCGGTAGACCCGAACATCACCGACGGCGCCTCCCAGCCGCAGCAGATGGTGACGGGGAGGAAGGCTGCGTATTTGCTCCAGAACGGCGGACAGTATTTCAGTTTGTGGGGCGGCGCCGGGGCGACGATCGACTCGGTCACGGTACCACTATTGTCGGGGGGCTACACGACGAACAGCTCGACGCGAGTGACAATCGCATTTACGCCGCAGATCGCGAACCCGGTTCTGTCGTGGGGCGGACATATTGCGACGCGCGTTGACTGGGGTTCGGCATTCTCGGCCGTTGCGATCAGCGGATCGCCGTTCCATACGCGGCTGATCGATTTGAATGGCGGCGGCGGGAACCAGGATCGTGCACTTTCGAGCGATGCGGCGACATTCCCGTCTACAATTACGATCACCAAGGCGACAAATGTACCGGCGAGTGCCAGCGACTTTACGTTCACGGCGTCACCCGGCATTCCGGATGGCGACCCGCCAGCGCCGGTTCCTACGTTCCCGCTGCCGGTGGATGTGAGTGGAACGCTGGTTTATTCGCGCGTCTTCGACAAGATCTTTGTTCTTTCGGGCACGCAGACGTATACGGTTTCGGAGACGGGAATGCCGGCGAACTGGACGCTGCAGAATGTGTCCTGCACCAAGGTCGCCGGGACCGGAAGCGTGAGCGTTACGGCGAATGTGGCGACGATTAACGTGCAGGAAGGGGACAGCTATGCCTGCACCTTTACGAACGCTGCGCCTGTGCAAGTTACGGTGACGAAGGCTTGCGATCCGACCGGTGATGGCGGTTCGTTTACGTTGAAAATCGGCACCTCGACGAAAGACGTTTCCTGCACCGGAAGCTTGTCGCAGGCCGTGGCCGTGGGAGCGAGTATCACTGCGGGCGAGACTGCGCTAGGGAACTATTCGACCGCCATCAGTTGCACCAACGGTTCATCGTCGACGACGTCGTCCGTATCCTTCACGATGCCGAACGCCAATGTGACGTGTACAGTGACGAACACCCGGAAGAAGTACGATGTCACGGTGACTAAGGCGTGCGTACCGGCGGACGACGTGGGCAAGTTCATACTGACTGTGAACGGCAGTGGCAGCGAGGTGGGCTGCGTTTCCGGTTCCGTGGTGAGACAAGTGACGGGCGGAACGACTGCTACGTTGACGGAGGCAGCCGGCACGGGGACCGACCTGGGCCTCTACACGACCGAATTCGCCTGCACCGGGATTGCCTTGAGCGGGACCGGGTTGACGCGAACCTTCACGATGCCTGACAGCGCGGTTTCCTGCACGGTTACCAACAGGAAGTTCAGCGTGACGATCACGAAGGCGTGCGACCCGATTGGCGATGGCGGCTCGTTTACGTTGAACATCGGCAGTGCGACGAAGGCTGTTATCTGCGGCGGAAACTTATCGCAGCCGGTGGGCGTGGGTACGAGCATCACCGTGGGCGAGACGGGAGCGGCGCTGGGAAACTATACGACCGGTATCAGTTGCAGTAACGGCGCTACATCCTCAACCACTTCGGTGAATTTCACAATGCCGAACGGCAACGTGACATGCACTGTGACGAACACCCGGAAGTCTTACAACGTAACGGTGACCAAAGCATGCGTGCCGTCGAACGATCAGGGCAAGTTTGTCTTGAGTGTGAACAGCAGCGGCAGTGAGGTGGGCTGTAGCGGCTTCGTCGAGAAGTTGGTGGTAGGCGGAACGACGGTTACGTTGACGGAGGCGAACGGAACAGGGACCAACCTGGGCCTGTACGTGACCGAATTCGCCTGCACTGGCCTTGCGCTGGACGGAACCGGGTTGACGCGCACCTTCACGATGCCCGACAGCGCCGTTTCCTGCACGGTTACCAACAGGAAGCCGGGCGTGACGATCACGAAAGCCTGCAAGGCAGGCCTGAATGCCACGTTGTCGGTGACGGTAAGTTCGACCGGGGAGGTTTGCAATACCGGCGGAGTGGATCTGACAGGATTCTCGTTCACTGACGTCCAGACCGGGGCGGGAGTGAACGCGACCGGAACGGTGTCATTCGTGGGCGATCCGCTTGCGCCGGGCGCCTGCCGGAACTACACGAGCACCTTCACGCCGACGCAGGCTTCATCCGGAAGCTGCGCGACGGGCGACGCAACATGCAGCATTTCCTTCTCCGATAACGTGACCGTCAGGGCTTCCGGAGGTGGAATACAAGTGACCGCTAACAATTCGGCATCCTGCCCGCTTTGCAAGTAGGATTGCCGGTATAGCTCCCGCGTCCTCGCGGGGCGCGGGAGCTAGAAATGCTGACGCAGCTCGCCGAAGTGATCGAGAATGATGAGACGCGCCGGGGCTTCCGGCCGGCTGAGTTCTTCGTGCTCCAGGATCCACGTTCTGGGGTGGGGGAGGAAGACGGCGTTGTAGCCGGCGGCGAGCGCGGGGTTGATGTCGCTCTTTGGGGAGTTGCCGATCATCCAGGTATGCGGGGCGTGGAAGGCCTTCGCGGCGCCGAGGTTCAGGTAGGCGGCGACATCCTTCTCTTTCACGATTTCGGCATGGTGGAAGAAGCGGCCAAGGCCCGAGCGATCGATCTTCATGCGCTGTTCATCGGGGTGGCCCTTGGTGAATAGTGTGAGCTCGTGGGATCGATTGAGATAGGCGATGGTTTCGCCGACGCCGGGGCGAAGGATGATAGGGTGGTCGAGGATGCGTTCGGCGAAGGAGACGACGATTGCCAGGTCGTCGTCGCCGATCGGCCGCTGGGCAAGTTTTTCGTAAGTTTGGACCAGGTTGCGGCCGAAGTTTTTCGATCCGTAGCCATGGATTTTGGCGTTGACCGCTTCAATGGCGTCGAGGACATCGCGGACCTGCGGCGGCGTGAGATCGGAATGATCGAGGAAGGCGACGAATTCATCGAACGCCTGCTCGAAGAAGATGTTGTTCTCCCACAGCGTGTCGTCCGCGTCGATGATCAGGTGCTGGCGCGTCATGAGCTGGGGAGGAGGCGGGCGTGGCCATTGCGCGGGACGAGCGTGCGGAAGTGTTCCTTGCGGCGTTCGCGCGCGGCGGTGAGCGGAAAGTGTTCAGCGAGACGTTTGATTCGTTCGGTTTCGTTGCGGGACATCAGAATCGTTTGACGGACGTGGACGTCGGTGACGGCCTGGGCGAGTTGGAAGCTGAGCTGGTTGTCGTTCAGATGGGGCTCGGGGAGGTGCTCGCCGACTTTGAGGGAGCGGATGGCGAAGTAACCGGCGATGGCTTTGTGGATGAGGGAGTCGGGAGTGGGCGAGGGGTCGAAGTCGTCGTCGAAGAAATTGACTTGGCCGGAGAGGAAGGGGCGCTCTTCGATGAGCTCGGAGATTTCGAAGCGGCGGTAGCCGGTGGTTTCGATGTCCATGCGGCCGTCTTCGTAGTTCTTGGTGACGCTGTCGATGCGAGCGGTGCACCCGACGGAAGCGATGCCCTTGTCGAGGGTGAGGACGACGCCGAATTCGCGGGTGCCTTCGAGGAGCTCGGCGATCATGAGCTTATAGCGTTCCTCGAAGATGTGTAAAGGCAGGCCGGTTCGCGGGAAGAGGACGAGCCCCAGGGGGAACAGCGGTAGGAGCGCATCCGGCATGCTACTATTATCCCTTCGCTTGCGCATTGAGGGGAGCAACATCTTTCTGACGGGCGCGTCGAGCGGGATCGGCGCCGCGCTAGCTGTTTCGCTGACGCGGCGCGGGGCGCGCGTGGCGGCTGTTTCGAGGCGGTCCGTTTCGAGTGTGTCTGTTAGCGTCTGCGCGGATTTAGGTTCCGGCCAGGAGCGGGCGCGGGCGGTGGAGGAGACGCTGAGCGCGTTGGGACGAGTGGATATTTTGATCAACAACGCGGGTATCGGAGTGTATGCGCCGTCGTGGCGGACTCCGATGAATGAACTGCGCGAGATGTTTGAAGTGAACTTCTTCGCGGCGGTGGATCTGGCGCAGCGGCTGACGCCGGGGATGGTGGAGCGGCGGAGCGGGATGGTGGTGAATATCGCGTCGATCGCGAGCAAAGTGACGCTGCCGTGGTTTACGTTGTATTCGGCGTCGAAAGCGGCCCTGGAGGCGTTTACGCGGGGGCTGCGGATAGAATTGGCGGGCGAGGGAGTTGGGGCGATGCTGGTGTGCCCGGGATATGTGCGGACGAACTTTCAGGCGAGCGTGCTGGGAGGGAAGCCGCCGGCGAAGCTAGTGAGTGGGAAGCGGTTCGCGGCGACGGCGGAGGATGTTGCCGAGGCGATTGCGGATGGGATTGAGCGGGATGCGCGAACGGTGCTGACGCCGGCGATTGGGTGGGGGCTGGTGGCGGCGGCCAGATTGGCGCCGGGATTGGTGGATGCGCGGTTGCGGGGGATGATGGAAGCGGCCGGCGATGAATAGCGCGATATATCTGGTTGGGTTTATGGGAAGCGGAAAGTCGACTGTGGGGAAGCGGCTGGCGGAGACGTTGGGGCGGCCGTTTGTGGACCTTGACGATGACATCGAGGCGGCGGCCGGAAAGGCGATTGCGACGATATTTATCGATGACGGGGAGTGCGCGTTTCGGGACGCGGAGCACGCGGCGTTGCGGGCGCGCGTGGAACGGGGAGAGGCGATCGTACTGGCGCTAGGCGGCGGGGCGTTTGCGTATGCGCGCAACCGGGATGTACTGGCGGGTGCGGGGCGGAGCGTGTGGCTGGATTGTCCGTTTGAAACGGCGCTGCGGCGGGTGGCGGGGTTTGCGCACAGGCCGCTGGCGCGCGACGCGGAGCGGTTCCGAGAGTTGTTTGAGAAGCGCGTGCCGGACTACGCGCTGGCCGATGTGCGCGTACCCGTGGAGTCCGACGATCCAGATGCGACTGTACGGGCTATTTTGGAGGCGCTGCGATGAATCTGCGGAGGGATGCGCTGGCGATTTGCAAAGCGGCGCTACGGGCGGCGGACCCGGAGGAGGCGCTGCTGCGGCATGTCCGGTGTATGGATGGTGTCTTGCTGGCGGGCGGGGGGAAATACCGGCTGGACAAGATCCGGAATGTGTTCGTGGTGGGAGCGGGGAAGGCTTGCGCGCCGATGGCGAAGGCGGTGGAGAAGTTGTTGGGGAAGCGAATCACGGCGAGCTGCGTCATCGTGAAAGACGGGCATACGCTGCCGCTGAAGCGGGTGCAATTGAGGGAGTCGGCGCACCCGGTGCCGGATGAGCGGGGCGTTGGCGCGGCGCGGGAAGTGGCGTCGATCGCGGAACGGGCGGGCGCGAACGATTTGCTGATTTGTCTGATCAGCGGCGGTGCGTCGGCGCTGATGCCGCTGCCGGTGGATGGGTTTTCGTTGGCGGAGAAACAGGCATTGACGCGGCAGATGCTAGCGGCGGGGGCAAACATTCATGAGATGAACGCCGTGCGGAAACATCTGTCGGCGATCAAGGGCGGGCAGTTGGCGCGGCTGGCGGCGCCGGCGCAGGTGTTGACGCTGATTCTGAGCGATGTGATTGGGGATGATCTATCGACGATCGGGTCCGGGCCGACCGCGCCCGACCCGACGAGCTGGGAGACGGTGGATGAGATCCTGGCGCGGTTCCGTTTGGCGTTGCCGCGGCCGGTACCGCGTGTGGAGACGCCAAAGCCAGGCGATCCACTTTTTGGGCGCGTGCGGAACGTGATCATCGGGAGTAATGCGTTGTCGGTGGATGCGGCGGCGGCAAAGGCGAAGGAGTTGGGCTACAGGCCTTTGGTGCTTTCGACGACCATTGAGGGCGAGACGCGGGACGTGGCGCGGATGCATGTGCAGATTGCGAAAGAGGCGCAGCGTGCGGGGAGGCCTGTCGCACCGCCGGCATGCATTTTGTCAGGTGGGGAGACGACGGTGACGGTGCGCGGGCAAGGGATGGGAGGGCGGAACCAGGAGTTTGCGCTGGTTGCGGGGATGGAGCTGGAAGGAACGCCCGGGATTGTGGCGCTGTCGGCGGGTACGGACGGAACAGATGGGCCGACGGATGCGGCGGGCGGATTGGCGGATGCGGGGACAGTGGGACGGGCGCTTGCGAACGGTCGCCGGGCGAGAGCGGACTTGGAGAGCAACGACAGCTACCGGTTTTTGGAGGCGTCGGGCGATCTGCTGAAGACGGGGCCGACGCGGACGAACGTGATGGACATTCGCGTTCTGCTGCTGGAAAAAAGAAACCCGCGGTAGGTTAACCGCGGGCTTCCCAACGACCCCTTCTTGCAGGAGAACTTATTGTTTCGTGATTTCCAGTGGCGCCTTGGGAAGTGAGGGCGCCTTCATCGGAGCCGGCGGCCTGGCGGCGGAGGGTGGTTCGGGGGCATCTTCGCTGGTCCACTTGCGAAGCCGGATTTCACCGCGATCGACATCGATTTTTACCTCGGGGCCACCAGTGGAGCCGGTGATGGAGGCGGCACGACCGTCTTCGGAGATTCTGAAGGGCGCGCCGTAGCTATTTTCGATGTGACCTTTTTTCACCTCGGCCTTGAGGTCGAGCTTGGCGCCGCTGGGCAGAACGAGCTCGGCATTTCCGGAGCGGGTACGGGCGGTGATTTTGGCGATGGCGGTGCGGGCGGGACGGAGCTGGATGTCGCCGCGATCGATGTCGATTTCGAGGCTGTTGCTGAAATCCGAGAGCTCGACGTCCTTCGACTTGCTGGTGATCTGGATGGGGCCGACGAGGCGGCGGCCGCTCAGGTGGCCGAGCACCATTTCCACTTCGCCTTCGATCTTCTCGATGCGGAGGCTGGTGTTCTGGCTTTCGAAGCGGAACGGCTTAGCGAGGTTGCGGAACTTCATTTCGCCGGAGTATTGGCCGTTGATGGCGGCGGTGCCGCCGATGCCTTCGAGTTCGATATCCTGGCCGCGGCCTTTGATATCGACGTTGCCTTTGGCGTTGAGGATGCGGACGATATCGCTCTTGCGGAGGTCGACACGGACATCGCCGCCGACGTTGCTCATGCGAACGCCGGCATTGTCGCTGGTGACTTCGACGAAGCCGGCGACGTTTTCGATATCGAAATCGCCGAACTTGCCGCGTGTTTCGACGGAGGCGCCTTTGGGAACGGTGATTTCGAGCTCGGCGCGCGCCTGGCGGGAGTTGGAAGCGCGCTCGAGATTGGTGCGGACGATGATCTGGTCGCCCGATTTCACGATTTCGAAATTGGTGTTTTTGTCTTCTTTGTTGGCGTCGTCGCGCGTGAGGGCACGGATCGTTTTCGTACCGGTGACGCGGACCTCTTCGGTGTCGACGCCGATGATGCGCGTGTCGCCGCGGGAGTTGTCGACGACGATGCGAGGCGCCTTGCCGACGCCGGTCTGGTTGCCGGCGACTTGGAAGTCAAAGCGTTCGCCGAGGATGTCCCAATTGGGCAGGTTGATGCCGCCCGGGCGGAAGAGGTTGATGTTGCGGGCGGCGTACATGCCGGTGCCGAAGAGGCAGATGAAGATGACGAGTGCCCATTCGCCGCCGTTCATACCCCGGACGCGGCCGCCATTGAGAGCGAACTGGCCTTGCCGGTGCCAGTTGAGGATTTCAACGACACGCAATGTGCCCCAGCCTATGAGCAGCCAGGGCCAGTAGAGGCCGAGGATATCCATCACCCTGAAATTGGGAATGAAGTTGCGGGCGAGAAAGATCACGCCGATGACGATAAGGATGAGGGGGCCGATTACGGAACTGCGTCTCATTGGGCGCCTCCTTGCGGGGAAGTGGGCGGAAAATTGGGCGGGAACGCCGGCGGAGTTGGCGGCGGCGGTTCTTGCGGAGGCGCCAAGCCTCGTTCGGCGAGCCGGACGACGCCGAGGAAGATGATGATGACGGGCCAGGTTTTGGTGAAGCTGATTCCGCCGCCCTGATCGATCAGGAACAGGATGCCCACCAGGATCAGAGTGAGTGGTCCGCGGAGTGCGCGGAGGAGGAGGGCGTTATTCACGACCCACCTCGGAGCTGGAGCGGCGAGTGCGCTCAAGGAGCATATAGATGCCCATGCCGATGAGGACGAGCGGCCAGAATTTGAAGATTTGCGAGAAACGCAAGAGACCGAGATTGTTGAGCAGGAAAACGATGCCGAGACCGATCATCACGGCGGGGCCAACGGGCGGGCCTTCGGCACGGACGGGGATGACGCTGGAGAACTCTTCGACCTGGCGGCCTTCGAGGCGGTTCTTTGCGGTGTGATAGGCCTCGAATGCCATGTAGAAGACCCAGACCGGGATGAGTATGGCAAAGAGAGGTTGCATGTCACCGACCGAATCGGCGTTGGCCATGCTGATAAGCATCCCGAAGACGAGGACGTGGATGAGGCCCTTGGCGTATTGGGCGTTATAGATTGCGCCGACGCCGGGGATGATGCCGAGTATAAAGGCGAGGCCGGGAGAGGGCGCGCCGGGGCCGGGGGCGTTGGGGTTCGTCACGGGCGGAGGCGCGGAGGCGGGCACTGTCCAAGGGGAACTAGGGGGTGGACTGGGATGCGGGGCGTCGGCGGGAACGTGCTCGGCGCAGTAGATGGTGCCCAGGGCTGCGTGTTGTTCTTCCGGAGTCAATGACTTCCCGCAGATGCGGCAATAAGCCACCTGGACATTTCCAGTTTGTTCCATGACGAGATCCCCTAAGTAGAGTTGGCTCCCGTCCCTGGCTCTAGCGGCCTGGTGACGGTGTCGGTACAGCTTTCGATGCCGGCTGAGTAGCAGCTTCCTTCTGCTGGTTCTGCCGATCCTGTTCTTCCTGCTCGGCCCATTCCTTGAGCCGCGACTGGATTTCGTAGACCACACGGATGTTCTCGTAGTACTTGACCATCCGGGACCATTGACGGTGCGTACTGTCCTCGACACCGGCCCAGATGCGGGCAGGTTCGAGATCAGACGCGCTGAGGGGCCGGGGCTGCAGGCCAAAGACCTGCGCGAGCATGGAGACAGAGAGTATCGTCATGACCATGCCCATCGCCAGGCGGGGTTGAAGAACCGGACCGAGAAATTGTTTCAGGCCGCCGAGCCATCCGCCCCGTGCGGGGGCCTTAGAAGCTTTTTTGCCGGCGGTCTCAAAGAGTATGCGAGTGAGCAGCTCTTTCGGTGGCTGGACATCGGCGACGGTTTCGATGAAGGCGGTGACGCCGAGGACATCGGAAGCAAGCTCGTTGCAAGCGGCGCAAGACTGGCGGTGGACGTCAAAGGCCTTCTGCTGCTCGCCGCTGAGCGTTCCGTCGACGGCGTCGCAGAGAAGGATTTCGAATTCCGCGCAGTTGCAAGTCATGACTCTATACCGCCACCTGATATTTCCGGAGAATGCGGGCCAGTTCGGTCCGGCCGCGATTGAGCCGGGACTTTACTGTACCCTCCGGAACACCCAATGTTTCCGCAATCTCTTTATATTCCAATTCCTCGAGGTCGCGCAAAATCACCGTCTCCCGGAGTTCGGGGGAGAGGCGCTGCAGCGCCGCCTGTAAGAGTTCGGATGCTTCGCGGCCGGCGAGGATTCCGTCGGTGCGGCTGCCGGCTCCGAGCGATTTCTCTTCGAGCATCGGCAATTGGTCTTCAATGGAATCGGTGATGCGTTCCTGGCGGGTACGGCGATAGTTATCGATAAGGAGATTCCGGGTCATCCGGGAAAGCCACACGGTGAATGAGCCTTCGCCGGCCCGGAATGACTTCATCGTACGGAAGAGGCGAAGGAAGACTTCTTGTGTGAGGTCCTGCGCTTCGGAGTCCTTCCCGATGAAGCGAAAGCAGATCGAATACACCCGTCTGGTGTGGGTTTTGACCAAGTCCTCCCACGCCCCCTCGTCCCCGGCGAGGCAGCGCTCCACCAGTTGTGTGTCGAGGTCGAAAGTTGGTTCCAAGCTCCGGCTCCCGAGGCGGGCAGATTGGGATTGATCCCAAGCCGAAAATACGGCGTTCCCGAATTGTTGGGTGTCTGCTGTAGCGGCCAGTGCCATTTCGTCCCCGGACTCCTTCCTGGCGCGTCTCATTTGCTCACTTTCCCCGCTTGAGCTGAGTGCGCGTTCAAAAGCAGTTACGAGGATCTGCCATAATAAGTTCGCACGAATTGTAAGGCGTGGCTACCGTTCTGTAGTTTACAACGGCGCCGGGCGCGTATTCCGGTTTCCAGTGAGTTTTTCCCTGTCCCCCGAATCTGTTTCGCGTTTCCGCCGCTGGCTGCCATGGATGGCTGTAATGGCGGGGACGGTGCTAATTCTGGGGAGCTGGCAGAAGCTTAAGTCTTTTGATTGGAATGCTTTTTGGGCTATTTACCAGAGTGTGCACTTGGGCTGGATGGGTATGTCGGCGGTGTTGGTGCTCGGTACCTACCTCGCCCGGGTGCTGCGATGGCAGATGATGATACGGCCGATTGCGCCGGCGGCGTCGCCGGTGCGGATTTTCAAGGCGACGGCGATCGGCTTTACGTCGGTGATATTGCTGGGGCGGCCGGGAGAGCTGGTGCGGCCCTGGCTGATTGCGCGGAGCGAGAAGGTGCCGTTTTCGTCCCAGATGGCGACGTGGTTTCTGGAGCGCGTGTTCGACCTGTTGGCCGTGCTGGCGCTATTTGGAATTGGGTTATACGAGTTCGACCCGGAGGGGCGGGACGTATCGGCGGGGATTGCATGGGTATTGAACGCGGGCGGGGGGCTGGTGGTGTTGTTGGCAACGGCTTGCCTTGTGATCCTGTTCTTCGCCGGACGCTCGAAAGAGGTGGTTTCGGAGCGTTTGACGGGGGCGCTCGGATTTCTGCCGGAGCCGTGGCTGGGGAAGGCAAGGGCGCTGACGTCCTCATTTACCAGCGGGATGGCGTGCTGCCGGAAGAAGGGCGATGTTATTTATTTGCTGCTGATTACGGCGGTGGAGTGGTTGATTATCACGGCTGGGACAATTTGCTTTTTTCGCGCCTTCCCGGCGACAGTGCATATGACGAAGATGGACACGGTGGTGTATCTGGGGTTCGTGGCATTTGGGAGTATTGTGCAGATTCCCGGGATCGGCGGGGGCGTCCAGATTGCTGGAACGGTGGTGCTGTCCCAGTTGTTTGGGCTTGCGGCGGCGGAGGCGGCGGGTATTGCCGTGGCGAACTGGCTGATAACATGGGTCAGTATCCTGCCTATTGGATTGGCGTTAGCAGCTTTGGATGGTCTGCGGTGGCAGAGTCTGCGGCAGATTAGCCAGGAATTGGGAGATCAGGAGCCGCAACCATGAAATGCCCATTCTGTTCGCATCAGGAAGACAAGGTCATCGACTCGCGGGAGAGCAAGGAAGGGGATGCGATCCGGCGGCGGCGGCAGTGCCTGTCGTGTGAACGTCGATTCACGACGTACGAGAAGATCGACGAGATTCCGTACATGGTGGTGAAGAAGGACGGGAGGCGGGAGAAGTTTGAGCGGCAGAAGATACTGAATGGGTTGTTGAAGGCGTGTGAGAAGCGTCCGATATCGATTACCAAGCTGGCGGCGATCGTGGACAAGGTGGAGGCGAAGCTGGCGGACAACACAGAGCGGGAGCTATCAACTACGGATGTCGGAGAGATTTTGATGACGGAGTTGCGGACGCTCGACAAGATTGCATATGTGCGATTTGCGTCAGTGTACCGGGATTTTCAGGATGAGCAGGCGTTTTTAAGCGAGTTACAGATACTGCTGCGGAGCCGGATGGGGGAAGGGCGCTAAGTAATTACTACTGTTGTGGGAAATAAAGGTTACGTTGGAATCCCGTAACCTTTTCACGCATTTAGCATCAGTAGCAGTAGAGAGTAATTGGCTCTTAACTTTCAAGCGGTTGGATGCTATACTCAGTCTTGGCGCTCCTTGTGACCAGGGGAAGAGGTCTGCGTGTCTGCCGGGCTGCGAGCCCCCACCGCCCCTACACCAACGTACTGCGCTTGTTCCGCCGCGTGTGGCGGAGAAGTGGGATGAATGGATCATTTTGACGATCAATACCTTGGCGACTCAACCGAGCCACTAGGTCTACCCTTCGATGAGGAAACAAACTTTTTCCATCCGGAAGAAGTGCACGATGGGGAAGATTTTCAGGCGGCTCAACAGCAGGAAGAGTCCATATACACGGACGACCCTGTCCGTGTATATTTGCGTGAAATGGGTGCCGTTCCGCTATTGACGCGGGAGGGCGAAGTGAATTTGGCGCGCCGCATGGAGCGCGGGAAATTGCGGATGATGAAGGCGATCAGCCGGTCCGCAGTGGTACAGAACCGGGTGATTGAGTTCACCGAGCAGTTGAAGCGGCAGGAAGTCGAGCTGGACAATCTGGTGGACCTGGGGGATGTGGAAGAAGGCACCCCCGCGGAAGCCAAGATGCGGAAAGAGTTGACGGAGCGGGTTCTGAACCTGGGTCTGCTGCACAAGAAGCAGATGCAGGCATTGGAAAAGCTGCTGGAGACCTCGGCGCCGAGGGCGTCGGAGAAGAATCCCGCGGTGAAGAAGGCTTACCGGAAGATCTACTACAAAGCTGCGCGGGCACAGGTCGAGATGAGCGTTGCGATTCGCAGCACGCCGTTTTTGCCAAGCCGGTGGCGTGAGTTCGCAAAGGAGATTGAGCGGACGGTTGACGAGATTACGCACCTCGACTCCGAACTGCACAAGCTGGAAGCCCGGAAGGATCCGCAGCACGCGATACGGGTTCGGGAGCTAAAGCGGGACGTTAAGAAGAAGCAGGAGTTTGCAGGCGCTTCGCTGGTCCAGTTGCGGCACACCATCACGGTGATCCGGCATGGGGAAGTGGAAGCGGAGAAGGCAAAGAAGGACCTTGTCGAAGCGAACTTGCGGCTGGTTGTTTCTGTCGCCAAGAAGTATGTCAACCGCGGGTTGCACCTGCTGGATCTGATCCAGGAAGGCAATATCGGGCTGATGCGCGCGGCGGACAAGTTTGAGTATCGCCGCGGCTACAAATTTTCGACCTACGCCACGTGGTGGATTCGGCAGGCGATTACGCGCGCGATTGCCGACCAGTCGCGAACAATTCGCATTCCGGTGCACATGAACGAGTCCATGAACAAGTTCCTGCGGGCGACCCGGGAATTAGAGAAGGAACTCGGGCGGCAGCCAACTAATGAAGAGATCAGCCGCCGGATGGACATTCCGGTGGAGAAGGTCCAGAAGCTGAAGACGATTTCGCGCGACCCGGTTTCGTTGGAAACGCCGGTCGGGCGCGATGGCGAGTCGGCGCTGGGCGATCTGATCGAAGACCGCTGGGTGGGTTCACCAGTGGACGCTGTGATTGAGTCAAATGTCCGGGACGAAACCGCCAATATTCTGAAGACGCTTTCGCCGAAGGAAGAGAAAGTGATTCGGATGCGATTCGGCATCGGCTGCGACCGCGAACACACGCTGGAAGAGATTGGTCAGGAGTTTGACGTGACCCGGGAACGGATCCGGCAGATTGAGGCCAAGGCTCTACGGCAATTGCGTTCACCGGAACGGGCCCGGCATTTGCGGGCGCTTCTGGCGGCCCGGTAGTTTTTTCTTTATCGTCTATCCCCCGCAACGGGCTCGCGCCGCTCCTCCGACGGCCGGGTCCGTTCGGGTTTTATGCTGCTTGTGGCGCGTTGTCCCCGGTGGGAACCAGTAGTCGTGTGTTGTGGCTCGCCTGTCTCATCATCAGTCTGCGTAAAATATCGCAACACAAATCGCCAGACCAGGAAATTGGCAGCGACCGAAGCCACCGCCGCCAAGGCGACGCCCAATTGGGCAAACAGAGGCGCCACGAGAATGCCAGGAGATAACAAGAGCAAGCCGATCAACGCTGGTCCAACGCGCGTGTGTACATTTGCGGACGCAAGCATGGCGATTCCGACAAGTTGCCACAACCCAAAGATTGTCCAGAACACGCGGTGAGTGGACTCGCTCATTCCACTATTGTTCCAACTGTTCCAGCATTCGCTTGGCGGCGGGATGCTCGGGTTCATAGTCGAGGACCGATTTTAGAGACGCCCTGGCGGCGGCTGCGTCGCCGGATTGGTATTGAGCGACGGCGAGGTTCATTCGTGCGCCGATGAGCGCGGGGTTCTTTGCCAGCGCACGGAGCCAGAGCGCGATCGCCTCCTTTGTCAGCCCGCGACGGATCTTGTATGTGCCCAGGTTGACCGCGGCCATAGTATTCGTGGGATCGAGCTGGAGGATTTGTGTGTAGAGGACGGCGGCTTTGTCGTCCTGGTCTCTGCGTTCGTGGTACTGCGCGAGTTCGGTGAGCAGCGGAATGTCTCTGGGATTGGCGGCGACAGCTTGCCGCAGTTTCGGATAAGCTTCGTCGAGGTGGGCTACGGCATAGGCTAGCGCCGTGTCGCGAGGATTTGATTGCCCGGTCCAGAATTCCTTGAGCGCGCCGGCCGCGGCAGGGTTGGATTTGCCCTGACGGCGCGGGATCGAGTGGTCGGTGAAGGCGAGGTGCTCGATGGACTGGGTGGCGGCGCTCTTGGGCATGTGACACGTGATGCAGTCGCTGCCCGCGCTCCGCTTGCATGCTGCCGGCCGGTGGCAGGATTGGCACTGCTCGTTGTAGTGCGCGCGATTGGAATCGGCGTGCGGAGTGTGGCAGGAGCCGCACCAGAGTTTGTCCCCGCTCGCCTGTTTGCAGCGGCTGCGGGCCAGCTTTTCAAAGTGGCTGGTGGCGGTTGGTCCTTCGCCGCCCGGGGTGTCCCAGACGAAAACGGCGATCGAGTCGCTTAACAGCGAGCCCGGAGTGAACGATCCGCGTTCGCGGCCGGCCCGCGCGATGCGAGCAGCTCCGGTGAGGTGGCACTGGGCACAGACACTGTCCCGTTGCCGAGGGGCGAGCTTGACGGGGTTCACAATGTTGGTCCTGGCGGGCTGCGCCGCATGCTTTTCGCCGGGGCCATGGCAGCGCTCACAGGAGACGCCGCCTTCGACAAAGGCCGGCCGGCTCGTATGGCATTGCAGGCAACCCTGGTCGACGGCGCGGGTCATCTCCAGGTATGGCTTGTTCTCGTAGCCCGGGGAGACATCCCACTTCCTGGGCTCTGCGTAGTAGGAAAGAGGCGCCTGAAACAGTTGGCCGCCCTTCCGAAACAGATAGCTGCGGCCGATGCGGCCGGAGCCGATATACCACTCAAGCTGACGCGACGTTTCTCCTATTTGCAGCTTGTAGTCCGGCGTCACGTTCGCGTGTCCGAAGGACTCCTTACGCGTGGACTGCCCTGTGCGTCCGGAAGTTTGCGCCATGCCTGTGCCCGCATAGGATTTCGCAATTGCCGGATGGCAGCGCGCGCAGACGGCATTGCCCGTGTCGGCCCAGGCTGGCATCACCAGTACGATGGCGACTAAAGCGCGCATCAAGGTACAGAGAGGAATTCCGCCGGAGTGAGCGCACGGCGAGTCATGCGCGAGAGGCGAATAGCGCCCTTGAAGTAGTCCACTTTATTGATGCGTACGCCCACGGAAGTACGCCCCGGCCCCTGCGCCGCCAGCTTCACGGTGGCGTGCACCTGTGTCTTTCCGTTGACGTAATTCTTGTACGTCTCCCCGTCATAAGTAACGGCTACGTGATACCACTTGTCGGCGGGGTGAAGCAGCTCCAAATCCATGAGCGCGCGGGCGCCGGTGGATGTGTTGGCAAAGCTATCCAGGGCCCATTTCCTGTTGATGATGCGAGTCTCAAA
This sequence comes from Acidobacteriota bacterium, assembly GCA_016185425.1. GTDB lineage: Bacteria > Acidobacteriota > Terriglobia > Bryobacterales > Bryobacteraceae. Next base: position 343,581 of record JACPNQ010000028.1, read on the forward strand.
AAGTAATCGGTTCTGCGTCCCGTTCTCCTGCATGTGGAAGAAACGCTGTGCGGGCGGACCGTCGCTATCGGGCCGGAAAATGACTTCCCAGGTGAACGTCTCCGCGCTGGCGAGCGGATGAACCTCGAAGAACAAGGCATCGTCGACTCCGTTAAACTGGATCGCCTTGCCGAGTGGCGTGTCGATGACCTTGGGGGAGCCGAGGATAGTTGGCGTGTTTCCGCCGATTTTCTGAAGGTTGTCGAAGGTCCAGGTGACGGAGTCGTCCGCGGCGAGGGCGGCGAGGCTGAAGAGGATCAGGACGAGGCAGCGCACGATGCGGTTATATCACAGGAGGCACTGAAATATTTTGATACAATCCCAGCACCCAAACCTATCGTTTAGGTGGGGGGGTCTCAACCATGAAGAAACTCAAGACGATTGTTCTCACAATCCTAGCTGTGCCCCTATTACTGTCACAAACGTTTACCGGAACGATTTCCGGCGTCGTGACCGATCCAAATGCAGCAACCGTTCCGGGCGCGACAGTTCGCGCGCGGAATGAAGCGACTGGCGATACGCGCCAGGTCTCAACAGGCTCCGATGGCCTGTATGTTTTTTCCCAACTACCTCCCGGGAACTACGAAGTCAGCGTGGAAAGCCGCGGATTTCGCAAGAGCGTCCAGACCGGCGCGGCATTGCGCGTAAACCAGACGCTGGAATTGAACTTTGCGATGCAGCTCGGCGAGGTGAGCCAGACGGTGGAAGTGGCGGCCGCGGTAACGCTGCTTGATACGCAGACGGCGAATCGAGCGGTGACACTCGACCAGCAGGCGATCCTGGATCTGCCGGTGAACGCGCGCAACCCATTTCAGCTTGTGCATGTGAATGCCGGTGTGATTGCTGTGCGCACGGGCATTTCGCAGGCGACGCAAGACCAGAATCACAATCGCTTTTCGATGAACGGCGGCCGCGGGCAGGCGGGGTTGACGTTGATCGACGGCGTGCCGGCGGCGGCGGTCGACTGGGGCGGCCTGATCGCCTCGCCTTCCGTTGATTCGGTGCAGGAGATGAACATTCAGCGCAATCAGTTCGACGCGCAGTTCGGCAAGTCGGACGGCGGCGCGGTGAACATGATTACTAAGGGAGGATCGAACGCATTCCACGGCTCGGCGTACGATTTTCTGCGGAACAACAATCTGGACGCGAATTCGTGGGCGAACAACCGGTCGGGGATCAAGCGGCCGAGTTTCCAGAGGAACCAGTTCGGCGGAACTTTCTCCGGCCCGATTTGGAAAGAGAAAAGGCTGTTTTTCTTCACGGCCTATGAGGGCAGGCGAGAGGGCAATCCGGGCACGAATATCTCCAACGTGCCGACGGCGCTGCAGCGGGCGGGCGATTTTTCCGACACGCGAGGCGCCAATGGAGTTTTGTCGGTAATCTACGACCCGTTCTCGACAGTGCCGAACCCGAACGGACCAGGTTTTGTAAGGACGCCGTACACCGGAAACCGGATTCCTTCCTCGATGTTCGATCCGGTGGCCGTGAAGGTAATGCAGTTGTTCCCACAGGCGAACGCGGCAGGCGATGCATTCACCAACACGCGAAACTTTGCGGCCGCCGGCAAGACCGTAACGACAAACGACCGAATGGACCTGCGCATCGATTGGGCCCGGAACGAGAAGATGAGCATGTTCGGACGGTTCACAAAGGCATGGCAGGAGAACGTGGCGCCCAAGTTCTTTGGCAATGGCGCGGACACGAACTTCTCCGACGTGAACCCGCGGCACCAGATTGTAATCGGCACGACATTGACGCCTACGCCGACGTGGGTCATCAACGTTCTGTTGGGGTCCGGCCGGTGGCGGGAGAACCAGGTTTCGCCGTCGCAGGGATTGAACGGCACCGCGCTGGGATTCTCTTCCGCGCTCGTAGGCCAATGGCAGGCGCAGACTTATCCAGGGTTCTCTTTCCAAAACTACACGTCGCTGAACAACCGCCGCTGGTTGAACGTGCCGCGCGAGACGCATAACCTGCAGGCCAATATCACCAAGGAGCACGGGTCGCACAGCATCAAATTCGGTTGGATCACGGAGTTGGCGCGGCTGAACAACACCGATTTCAACACTCCCACCTTTTCCTTCACGCGGGGATTGACGTCCGGACCGGTCGCGGCGCAGACGTCATCCACCTCGGGCGATGCGCTCGCCTCGTTCCTATTGGGTGCGGGCGACAGCGGCAGCGCTCCCATTGCCGCGGCGACGGCGGTGACGGCGATGTACCACGGCGCTTATGTCCAGGACGATTGGCGCGTGAACCGGCGGCTGACGCTGCATCTTGGCTTGCGCTACGAGCTCCAGCAGGCGCGTACCGAACGTTATAACCGGCAGAACAACTTCGACTTTACGGTGACCAATCCGCTGTCTCAACAAACGGGATTGGCGCTGAAAGGCGGGCTAGTGTTCAATGACTCGAACAACCGGGGCGCGTGGCAGACCGATAAGATCAACTTCGCCCCGCGGTTCGGCCTGGCCTATAAGATCACCGACAAGCTGGTGTTCCGCGGCGGGTATGGCATCTTCTATCCGCAGACGGGCGGTGGTACCCGCGACGGATTTGCGACGACGACGACATGGGTTTCGACTGTCGGCGGCGATGGCATCAATCCAAACCGGGCCGCGCTGCTGTCCAATCCGTTTCCGCAGGGAGTGTCGCAGCCGATCGGCGCATCGCGCGGGTTACTGACGCAGACGGGCGATGCGGTGAATGCATTATCGGCTTATCATCCGCTGAGCTATGTCCAGAATTTCTCCGCGGACTTCCAGTACGAGATCAGTAAGGGTATGGTGTTGGAAGTAGGCTACACGGGATCGCAAGGGCGCAAATTGCTATTCGGTACGGGACAGCAGGCGAACCAGCTCGATCCGAAATACTTCAGCATGGGAGCGGCGCTGGATGCGCAGGTGACAAACCCGTTCTTCGGTGTGATTCCGACCGGAGTGCTGAGCGGGAGAACGGTTCCGCAGCAACGCCTGTTGCGGCCATACCCGCAATTCACCGCGGTGAACCTGTCGGTGGATACGGCGGGCGCCAGCTCCGCCTTTAATGCCCTTGTGATCCGCTACAACTGGCAGATTCCCGGCGGCCTGAATCTGTTGACGACTTACCAATGGTCGAAAGCGATCGACAACGCCAGCGAGTGGCAGGGCTGGGAAGTGTCCGATACGCTGCGTAACTATTACGACCTGAAGGTGGACCGTTCCATCAGCGCGCACGATCTGCCGCAGAGCTTCGTGAACGCGCTGGTTTATGAGCTGCCTGTAGGCAAGGGCCGGAAGTTCGGCTCTGGCATGCATCCGGTGGCGAATGCGATGGTTGGCGGTTGGCAGGTTTCGTCGATCATCCGATTCTCGAGCGGATTGCCGCTCGGCTTCACGGCCCCGAACGGGCTCAGCGCATACGGTGTACAGGTGCAGCGTCCGAACGTCGCCGATTTGAAAGTGGCGGCAGTTGACAGTCCCAAGCCCGACCTCTGGTTCAACACGGCTGTGTTCACGCCGCCGGCCCCTTACACGATGGGCAATGCCCCGCGGTGGATACCGAACATTCGCTTCGGTCCCACCAATCATGCCGACCTGGCGATCCTGAAGAACTTCCGGTTCTTCGAGACCTTCAAGGTCCAGTTCCGGGCGGAGATGTTCAACTTCACGAATACTCCGCAGTTCGGACGCGCCAACACAACCTTAGGCGACGGCAGTTTCGGCAAGGTCTCCGGGACCACTAATATCGGCGCCAGAAACGTACAACTCGGCTTACGAGTCCAGTTTTAGGTTTTCCGACTGTGTCCCCGGGCCGGCGGGTCTCCGAGGCGATCGCCTCGGAGCCCGCCGAGTCAGTGTGGGATATGTTTTTTGAGAGCGGCGACGGCTTCTTCCAGCTCTTTGTTCCTTTTCCGTAATTCCGACAACTCGAGCGACGAATTCGACGCGGCGGCCGCAGTGGATTCGAGTTCGGAATTCCGCTTACGAAGCTGAGCAAGCTCGGCTGACGAAGCGGCGGCTTCTTCCAACTCCTTATTGCGCTTGCGAAGCTGGATGAGTTCCGGCGAGGGATCCGCCGGTGAGGCCGCTTGCGCCTGCTGGTTACGTGATCGGGACGGGGCGAACTGTTGCGTGGGCGGTGCGACGTTCGCTTGCGCCGTCCGGAACTGCTCGGCCGGTTGTGTGCGTGCGAACCCAATGTAGGTGGCGGCGCGCGAAACCATCTCGGAGTTGGCGTACTGGACATTCAGCGTGACGATCACGTCGCGTGACTGCGGCCGGAGCACGATGCGGCCTTTGGGGGTGTAGTTCGGCGCGAGATCGATCGTTTGTGCCTTGTCGCCTTCTTTGATCGTGATGGTGGCAGATTGGAGCGGCTCTGTGGAGCCGGTCTTCTCCTCCCAGGCGGCGATCAACTCACCGTTGCGTGACTGGAGGTCGAGAGCCAGGTTAGGCCCCGGATTCGTCAGCACAATGGGCCAGAACTGAATGGCGGCAGCGATGGCGACGATGGCGAACGCGGACACAATCACGGCACGCCACGGAATGCGAAAGCGCGCGGCGCTGACGGGCGGTACATAGGGAAGTTCGGGAGGCGGAAGCGGAGGATCGTTGTTCAGAGAAATCGTTTCCGCGGCAGGCTCGCCGTTGCCTTCCTTCGTCCACGCCGTGGCTTGAGCGGCGGTGCCATTCGTGCCGTTGACGAGGAGGAAGAGGCCGCGGCCGTTCTGTTGGGTGTCGCGCCAAAGTTCCACTTCTTCGGGAAGGAGAGCGGGCGACTCCTGTGTTTGCAGACGGTAGAAGCCGGCAAGTTGCGGACCGGCGGCATCGGCGGCCTGGCGGAGAGCGTTCGGGGGTACGCGTTTGAATCCGGTGACATGTGTTACGCCGTTTTCCGAGGAGCCGAGGAGAATGCCAGCGGCTAGATCCTGGCGGGGCAGTGTGCGAAGCCGGTTCTGCACGTATGGATGAATGTCCACCGTGCGGCGGGAAGTATTTACCTGTTTCAGACGCATAAACAGCCCCTTCGTTTCAAACGTGCAACTGTATTGCCAATTGCCTGTCATGGAACAGAAGCCGGAAGTTGGATACGATGGGTCATGAGCTATTGGGGCAGATTATTCTTAGCCGTTTCCATTAGTTCCATTGTGTTGGCGCAATCCGAAGTGGGAGGCGCATCGCTAAATGGAACCGTAACCGACCCATCCGGCGCGGTGATTGCCGGTGCAAAGTTGACCGCGACGAACGCTGGAACCGGACTTTTGCGAACTGTAGAGACCTCCGATGCCGGGCTGTACAATTTCGGCCGTCTTCCGGTGGGAACCTACAACGTAACTATTGAAGCCAAGGGATTTAAGACGGCACAACGCACTGGAATCGTGTTGAACATCGGCGCGGTGCTGACGTTTGATATGAAGCTGGAAGTGGGCGGCACACAGGAGACGGTCAGCGTTTCGGCGGAAGTCCCCGTGATCGAAACGGCGCGTTCGCAAACCTCGACCGCGGTAGATGCGAAGGCGGTACGCGATCTGCCGATTAATGGCAGAAACTTCCTGGATTTCGTTACGTTGACGCCTGGCGTTACCCGGGATCCACGAGGCGGCGACCTGTCGTTCGGTGGCCAGAGAGGCACCTCGAACTCGCTGTTGGTGGATGGCGGGGACTCCAACAACGCCTTCTTCGGGCAATCCGCGGGACGCGCGGGAACGCGTAACCCTTACACTTTTTCCCAGGAGGCGGTACAAGAATTCCAGGTCAACACTTCCGGGTATGCCGCGGAGACCGGGCGAGCGGGTGCGGGCGTTGTGAACGTTGTGACAAAGAGCGGTACCAATGACTTCCACGGGAACCTGTACTGGTTCTTCCGCGATAAGGCTATGAATGCCAACACGTTCTTCAACAACTCGCGCGGGATAGTGAAGCAGCCCTACCACTTCAACCAGTACGGCGCAAATCTGGGCGGGCCCGTGGTGCTACCGGGAGCGTTCAACGGCAAGAATAAGCTGTTCTTCTTCTACAACTACGAAGCGCAGAGGAACACACTGCCGAACCCGGTCTTCTACCCGATTGCCGTACCAAGCGACGCGGCTTCGCAACAGGCCGCCGCCGAACTGCGACAGTATCAGACGCCGTACACAACCGGGTTTGACAATACGATCCACACGGTGCGGATCGACTACAACATTTCGCAGACGCAGTTCTTCAACGTCCGGTACAACAACCACCGGTTCGATGGGAAGAATTTTGAGAACGCGGGCAACCAGTCTGCGTCGGAGCGGACGGGCAACAGCAGCAACTACACTGATAACGTCGCGGTGCAGTATACGAAGACGATCGGCACATCCATGGTTTACGATGCACGGTTTATCTATCTGCGGGACGATGCTCCGGGCGCGGCGAATAGCGATAAACCGGAAGCGCAGATCCGGCAGAGCGGCACCTTAATGATTGCAATTGGCCGCAACAGCTTCAGCCCGCGGTACACGAACATCAAGAAATACAACACGATCCATGCGGTAAGCATGAACCGGGGGAAACACTCGTATAAGATGGGCGTCGACCTGAACTTCGAGCGCATCGCGAACTTCTTCCCGGGAAATTTCTCCGGGTCGTATACGTTTGACACGCTCGCCGACTGGGTAGCGAAGCGGGCATCAGCATACACGCAGGGATTCGCGGGAGCTGGAACAAACGGCGCGACGACGTATCCGAATGCGAACGAAATTGCGTTTTTCGCGCAGGACTCGTGGCGCGTGACGGACCGGCTGACGTTGAACTACGGCGTGCGGTATGACCTGTTCAGCTATGAGCAGCCGCCGTTCTCGAATCCCGATCCTGACCTGGCGGCGTTGAAATTGAATACGGGCCGCATCAACAAAGACACGAACAATTGGGCTGGGCGCGCGGGGTTTGCCTATCGCCTTGGAAGCGGCGGCAAGCAGGTGATCCGCGGCGGCTATGGAATGTACTATGGGCGCACGGCGAGCATTCTGATCGGCACATCCCATTCGCAGAATGGCGTGCAGGTGCAGACGTACTCGCTGAGCCGCGCGAATGCGTCGCAGGCCGCGTTGATTCCGACGTACCCGGCCGTGCTGAGCGCGCCTCCGGGGCTTGCGCGGACACCCGATATCTATGTAGTGGCGCCCGATTACGTGCAGCCGCTGACGCACCAGCTCTCCTTCAATTACGAACTGCAACTGGGCCGCGACTACGCGTTGACATTCGGGTACCTGGGCGTGCGCGGCATGCATTTGAGCCGGACACGCGACATTAATCACTTCCCATTGGCCGCGGAGACGGCGCGGTTCGTGGATGGTTCGAACATCACGATCTACCGGCGTCCGAACGTCCGGCCGTACTCGCGTTTTGGCCGCATCAGTCTCTTCGACTCCGGCGGCGATTCGATTTATCACGGCGGGTTTGTGCAGGTGCAGAAGCGATTCGCGCAGAACTTCCAATTGCTGGCGAACTACACGTTCTCCAAGGTGATCGATACGCTGCCGGACCAGACCTCGGTGGTGCCTGGGAATGCGGGCGACGATGCCAAGGTGGCGTTCGATACGCTGCGGCCGAATGCCGATCGGGCTGTGGGTGACACGAACATCCCGCACCGGTTTGTGGGTAGCGGCGTGTGGGACATCAACTACTTCAAGGGAACGAATCCGGTTGTAAAGTCGATTGCCGGCGGATGGCAGTTGTCGGCGATACTGAGTGCACAGTCGGGCCGCTGGCTGACGGCGCGGTCCAATGTCGACTTGAACAATGACGGGAACCGTTATAGTGACCGTTCGCCGGGATTTGGACGGAACACTATTGAAGGGCCGGGGTTCGCGAGTCTAGACGTTCGCGTTTCAAAGGACATCTTCCTTTGGACCGAGCGCGTGAAGGTGCGGCTGATCGGAGAGGCGTTCAACGCGCTGAACCGGGCAAACTTCAGCGCGATACAGCAAACGCCTTACAACTACAACGCAACGACGCGGGAGTTCACGGCGGTGTCCAACTTCAAGGCGCCCACCGCGACGTTCGATCCGCGCATTTTGCAGATCGCGGCCCGGTTTAGTTTCTAAGCCTATTTCTTCACGAGCACGGCGGCGGCGTTCGCGGCGCCGCCGACCTGCTCGAAAAAGGATCGGACCAGGGCGTATTCCGTGGCGGGAATGGTGGCGTCGAAGACTTCGAGATTCTGCTCCATTTCCAGATTGTTTGTGGCGGCCTTCCACTTGGCGCGAAATTCGCCGAACTTGCTTTTGAGGTGGACCGGGTCCGGAAGCTCGTCGACCTGAAAGCCATCGGGAATCTGAATGGTGACGCGGTCCTGCTGCACCTGCGCTTCGAGCTTGACGGGCAATTTGCGCTGCATTACGGGCATGGCGTAAGTACCGCCGGAGAGCAGGGCTCCGGGTGCTACGACGAGCAAGCGATTCTGCATGAGTTTGCCGAGCTGAAGGGCAGTGAATTCCAGCGTGAGATCAAGATGGCCGGCGGTTGGATTGTCGGCGGGCTGGAGCGTTTTCAGGTTGAGGCCGCCGAGACGGCGGGTGAGAACACGTTCAAATCTTCTGCGCAGAGCGGGCTCGTCGCTGCGGCGGATGAGCGCCCGTAATCCGCTGGCGCTTTGACCGAAGTACTGGCGCCGCGACTTCGCGGTGACGCCGCCGTCGAGGCCCATGACAGCGGTTGTCTCCGAGACGGTACGGTTAGCGGCGGCGGGGACACGGGGGACGCGGATGAGATCACCCTTATCGCCGGCGATGACGAGGGCGTAACTTCCCTGCTCTTCGTCCGGCAGATCGCCGACGGCCGTGTACGGATCCGTAGGATCGAAGAAGAGTAGACGTCCGAGTGCTGCGTGGGTTGTGAGTGTTGGCAGATCGATGCCGGCGGGCGCGCGGACGGCGAGGATCATGTGATTGAACTGCAATGTGGACGGCCACTCGGGACGGACGAAACCTCGCGCCCTGGAGAAAATGGAGACGAGATGGGAGTCGATGCCGGCCGCGGCGAGGAGCGCCTTCATCAGGTTGGCTTTGTCCTTGCAGTCGCCGTAGTTTTTGGTGAGAACATCGTCAGCCCTGTGCGGTGTATAGCCGCCGCCACGTGTGAGATTCATTTGGACGGAGATGTAGTTGGTCTGCTGCACGAAGGCCGCGACGGCGCGGACCTTATCGAGCGGTGTGGGTGCATTGGCGGTGAGTTGCGCCGCTTTCGCCTGGATGGCCGGAGTGGCCTGGGACTGCGAGTCGGAAAGTGCCGACATCCATGCGGAGACGGCGGCCCAATCTCGCAGCGGACGCAATCCGGCGCGGCCGTCGGAAGGGAAGTAGGTGATGGCCAGGCGAGGCGCTAGCTCATGCCATTCGGGACTGTATTCTTCGTCGTCAAACCAGGGCAGGTTGCGAAGCTCCCAGATATGAACGCCGCCGTTGTTGTTATATGCGCCGGTTTCCAGGCCGTTGATGATGTGGCCCTTCGCTTCCCAGCTGCCTGGAATATTGAGCGTGAAGCGGGAATGGAGCACCGGAAGATTCGTCTGGAAATTGTAGGTGTGTTGGGTGAAGAGGGTCTTCTCCTCCTCCACGATTTCGTAGGCAAAAATTCCGCCGGTCTGCCAGTCTTCGCCGGGCGTGATCGATTTGACGCGGGCTTCGTCATAGTCGTTGCCGGAGCCGGCTACCGTGTCGACGACACGATCCTTGCCGTAGCGCGTTTCTTTGCCGGCAGGAGAGATTACCCACGCGCGGATATCACGGATTCGACCACTTTTTACGTTATAAGCGCGCGAGGCAACGAGCGGCACGCGGCCCGTCGAAAGTTTGCGGATGACGGCTCGCTCCGTCATGACTCGCCGGCCTTCCGTATCCACGGAGAGCGTTTCCTCCTGGAACAGTACGACGGCAGGTGTCTTAGCGGGGTAGGCGGGGGCTTGTTTTGCCGCCGCCTCCTTTACCCAAGCCGGAAGTTCGTCGGCCGCAAACACACCGGCCCCAGCAAGGAGCAACAGCGCGAAAGGTCTCATTGCGCACCCTGCTTGAGGCTGATAACCACTGTGTCGCGTCGATGGAATTCTTCGAAAATCTGTTTCAGCGCCGGATAGGCGGGCACGTCGAACATAATCTGGCCCTCGCGTCCGAATTCGAGTACCCGGCTGGCGACAAATTCGCCGGCCGCCGTGTAGCCCATGGTGAGCTTGTATACGCCAGGTTTGCCGAACTCCAGGCTCCCCGGGTTTTCCGCATTATCCATGGTAAAGCCGGCGGGAATCTTGATGCGGATCTCGTCATCTTCGCGCCAGGCGTACTCGAAGGCAATTGGGTATTTGCGCTCGCTGGCGGAGAATCGCGGCGAGGAGCCCTGCTGGAAGAAGAACGGAGCGAAGAGCAGCCGCTTGCCCGTGCGCTGTGCATAACCGGGGATGCGGACATGGTAGGTGTAGGTGAGCGGGAGAGACGTGTCATCGACGTTTTTGACAGCGATGGCGGTGACCTCAGCGTTCGGGAATGGTCCGGTGACGAGCTCCTTCACCTCTTCCTGCTGCTTTTCGAGCGAGTCGCCCCGCTTGCTGTCACGGCGGCTGGCAGCCGAATGCCCGGTGTAGTACAACTGCGCGTCTCCCTCAAGAGTGCCGTCCTCTTCGAGCGTGAAGTTCCCGCGCCGCATGGAGGTGGAATCATCGGGGGCGGAGATCGGGGTGGAGATAAATGTGGGCTTCTTCGGATCGCTGATCAAAGCCCGCGTGCCTTCTTCGCGCCAGCCGATCATCTTGGGCGGCAGCGTGTCCGAGCTCACGTCGAAGAGCTTCCAATTGCCGTCGATTTTGACGGCCATATCGATGTTGTCGAGGAAATAACTATCGGCCATTTCCGGTTGGAAGATGATGTTCTGGCGATCGCCAACCAGCGCGGGGCGCGCCTCCAGCTCGGCACTCTGTGCCAGGGCGGCGAAAAGTGTGTTGAGTTCATCCGGTGCGCCGATCCCACTCTTAAAGATCTCGGTGGAGTTCCGGACGCGGTCCTTGGGCATGGACTTGATGATTTTGGCCCGTTCGGCGTCCGTCACGGTACTCGCGTAGAGGTTCCGGGTCTTCTTGCGTAGATAGCCGATAAGCGCGAGGACCTTGCCCTCCTCGTTCTTGGCGCCGGTAACCACTTCCGCCGCGGCGGACTTGATCTCGTCATTGACGCGGAGTGCCTGCTTGAGGTTGGAGTAAATCTCCTTGCCGCGCTTCTCCCAATATTTGCCGGGGTCCCGCCGCCCCTGCTCCATGTAGAGGAATAGGATCCAGGCGCGTACATTGGCCGGGCTAATCATGTATGGCTCTTCCTGGAACGCGGGAAGATTCTCGACCGAGGTGGAGGAGAAACCGTTCATTTCCAGATGGAGTGCGGAGTTTTGGCAGTTGAATGGCCAGACGCGCATGCCGAGGTCGATGTAATCCCGGCCGAGTGGTTTGACGAAATACGTAATCTTCTGAATGGGGTATTCGTGTTGTATCTCAGCGCGGAGGTAGCGAATATTCTGGCGGAAATGAATTTCGCGGATCCTGTACTCGACTATGGCGCCGGGCTCGACGGCAGGCATTGCGAAGGATTTGACTTTTCTACGGATGCCGCCGAGCCGGAGAACCTCGCGCTCGTGAATGTCTTCCCGCTTGAGAGGGACGATGTTGCCATTGGGCTGAATGGTGCGGCCGTCGATACTCGTTACGGAGCTGTTCTTGCCGAAGGGAATTTCGATGGACGAAACCTTCTTCTTACCCTCTTCGTTGAAGACTTTGACGCGCACATAATTTACGCGATGGCGCTGCCAGTCACTGCCGGTAACTTCGTCCCAAACGTGGACGCGCCAAAAGATAGCTTCAGCCCCGGCAGATTTATCCACCCGAGGAGCGGTTTGTTGTTTTTCAGCGTCGGTAACGGGCAACCAGGCGGTTTCGATACCTACCTGCGCGAATATAGCCGGCGTAATACAGAGGTATACACCGAATAAGACACACACTTGGATAGACATGTTCGGCCAGTATAAGTCATTTCGCCTCATTTGTAGCTAGGCAAAAAATGGGAATAGAACCACGTTTTGCCGTACCTGGTTTTGGGGGCCCGAAAGTTTGTCCTTTTACCCCAATAACTTACAGGGGCCACCGGCTGTTCAGAAGTTCAGCCGCAGCATGAATTGCAATTGGCGAGAAGTACCGGTACCGGTCGCGCCGTCGTTGGCGGTGGCAAGAATAGTACCGAAAGTAGAATTGTTCCTCGCATTGACGGGATTGCCATATTGGGCGCGGTTAATGAGGTTGAAGATCTCCGCCCGGAAGTTGAGGTTGGCTCGTTCGCTAAGCCGGAACACCTTCCCGGCGGCAACGTCGGCTTGCCACAAACGGGGGCCGCGGAAACGGTTGCGGCCTGCGTTGCCATAAGTGCCGTTTGCCGGTAGCGCGAACGCGGCGGGGTTGAGCCAGAGAGCGGGTCCCTTGCCCGTCGCGTAGACCTCTCCGCCGATGTAATCGGCGCGCTGGGTTTGGGTTTGGCCCGACGGGACCGTCGCCGCCGTGCGGCTGATGGTCACCGTGAACGGGGTGCCGGTACGGGCGGTGAAGAGGCCGCTCAGGTCCCAGCCGCCGTACCAGCGTTCGCGCGCGAACGGCAGTTGGTAGATGCTGTTCGCGGTGAACGTATGGCGGATGTCGTAGTCGGCGTCGCCACGGTCGCAGGCGCGGCACGTGACGTCCTGGATCTGTCCGCCCTCGCCGGAGCCGGCATTGTCGCTGATCGCATGGCCCCACAGGTACTGCGCCTGGAAAAGCCACCCTTTCGAGAACGCCCGGGAGAGAGAGGATTGCAGACCGTTGAAGCTGGTATTGCCGTCGAAGCGCTTCTCATCGATTTGCCCGAAGGTGGAAAGGGGGCGCCGGCGGGTGACGGGATCGAGCGTGTTGACGTAGGTCCGGGTGAGCTGATTGCGTCCGGCATTGCCGATGTAGGCGACCTGGGCCACCATGCTGTGGGGGAGCTCGCGCTGGACGGAGAGGGTCCACATGTGAGACTCGGGTTCCTTGCGGTCGCGCTGCACGCTGCGGGGCGTTTGTCCCTGGGAGCGGAGCTGGCTGAGGAACGGTCCTGGCGGATAGCTGAGCGAGGGGGCGTCGGCCGCGGTGAGCGAAAAGTTCTCGGGAAGGCTATCGATGGCGGCGGTGACGTCGTCATTCTGGCCGGGGCCGAAGTATCGGCCGTAGCCGGTACGGAACACCGTTTTTCCGCCGAGCGATTTGGGAGCCCAGGCGAGCGAGACGCGCGGCGCGATGTTGTCGTTGTCGGCGTAGAACCACTGCGTCCCCTCGGGGCAGAAGCCCTGGCAGCGCACGATATCGAACACGCGGCCCCTGCCGGCCACATCCTTGGACACCGTGTACTGCTCGTAGCGAAGGCCGAGGTTGAGAGTTAGATCGGGATTGAGGCGGAACTCGTCTTGGAAGTAGACGGAATGGAACGTGCGGCGGACACCGACGGTGTTGAGCTGGCCACCGATGGAGACGCTGTTCAGGGAGTTGCGGAGGAAGGCGTCGAGGTTGGCGAAAGAGACGCTGGTGGCCGCGCCATTGCCGACGTTGAGATGGATGCGGCGAATCTCGCCACCTAGTTTGATTGTGTGGCGGCCGCGGACCCAAGCGAAATTGTCGACGATGGAATAAGTGCTGGGCTTTTCGATGATGTACGTCGTCGGCTGCGTGGAAGTGAAGCCGGGGATTGCAACGCCTTCGGGGATGCGGCCGGCGTCGTTGCGGGTGAGTGCGGAGCGGTTGAAGCCGAGCTTAACTTCATTGACGGTAGCGGGGGTCCAAACCTGCTGCCATTGCGCGGTGACGTTTGACGGACGGATGAAGGAGTCCCGGGTTTCCAGGAGTCCGTTGCGAATCTGGCTGATTACGCCATCGGACATGGCAAAGCGGAAAAAGAGGTTGTGCTTGTCGCTGATGCGATGGTCGATGCGTGCCATTCCGCTATGCTCGTCGCGTTTCTCCGGAGTTTGGGCGATGAGGCGGTCGACATTGGCGTTGGCGCCGGGAGAGTTGCCGGCGGGGTAGAGATTGATGAGGCTCTGCAGCGCGGCGGGCGTGCGCTGCCGGAAAGAGGCGCTTGGCACGAGGCCGTCGGCACGGGCGATAGTGAGGCGCTGGAGGAGGCCTTCGTAGTTAGCGAAGAAGAAGGTTTTGTCCTTGACGACGCGGCCGCCCACGTTGCCGCCGAACTGGTTGAGGCGGAAGGGAGGTGGCTCGGGACCGTCGAAGGGGCGTCGGGCGTCGAGGGCGGAGTTGCGGAAGAACTCGAAGAGAGAGCCGTGGAGATCGTTGGTGCCGGTCTTGGAGACGAGGTTGACCTGGGCGCCTCCACCGACGCCGCCTTCAGCCGTGAAGGGGAGCGAGTTAACGCGGAACTCGGCGATGGAATCGGTAGAGATGACGAGGCGGAGGTTGCCTTCCTGGCGGGGGTCTTTGATGCCTGTGGCGTCGACGCCGTCGAACGTCCAGTTGTTGTCGTCACGGGGACGCCCGAAGAAGCGGATAGAATTCTGATTGCCCTCGCCGACGTTGACGGCGCCGGGGGCGAGCATCATGAGAGAGGCCCAGTGACGGCCATTTAGAGGGATGTTTTTGATCTGCTGTTCGGCGATGACGGAGCCGATTTCGGCATTGGTTTGATCGAGCGGCGTGGCCTGTGCGGCAACCTCAATGGCAGTGGTGACCGCGCCGATGGCGAGAGTTGCGTCGAGTGTGCGGGACTGGCCGACAGTTAGGGTGACTTGATCGTAGCGGGCGGCGTTGAAGCCGGGTTTCGTCACAGTGATTGTGTACGTGCCGATCGGGAGGCCGGGAAGCTGGAATGCGCCGGCGGAGGAAGTGAATGTTTCCCGGTGAAAGCCGGTGGATGAGGATTCAATGCTGACTTTGGCGGAAACGATCTTGGCGCCGGAGGGGTCGGAGACGGTACCGCTAAGCCCGGCACGGTCGACTTGGGCGAGCGTTATGGCGGCGAAAGATAGGGAAAGGGCGAGCCTCTTCGTGACGGGAAGCATGGTTTCCCATAGCATAGGCGGAGGAAGGAAACAAGGCGATGAACTAGCCGTGACGTTCCGGTTACTTGGCGTGTTTGGCGAAGAAGTCAAACATCGGAGCGAAATTGGGGATGGCGATGTTCACGTGGCTGCCATTGGGGACTTCGACGTATTCGATCTTCGCGCCGGCCTTCCTGCCGGCTTCGACCATCATTCGGGATTGCGCGACTGGGACGGTTCTGTCGTTATCCCCATGGACGACATATTGCGGAACGTCCTTCAGCTTGGTCATGCCGCGCGGGTCGCCGCCGCCGGAGATGGGGCCGAGGGCGGCGAAGATATCGGGATGGTTCATAGCGATGCTCCATGTACCGTAGGCGCCCATGCTGTGGCCCATCAGATAGATGCGTTTGGGGTCAATACTGTAGTCGCGACGGACTTCGGCCAGGACATCGAGCACGTCGGTTTCGGCCGCGCCGCGGTACATCGAGGCGGGTTCACGGCCCTTCGGACAGGCGACGATGAATCCGTATTTTTCCGCCTCGACTTTCAGTGCGCCGTCGTTGTAACCATCGAATATCGAGTTCTCACTTCCGCCCATACCGTGGAGGGCGATGACCAAAGGAGAGGCTTTCTTGACGTCGTAGTTTGCCGGGATAAAGAGGCGGTAGGGCTGGAGGGTTTGGTCGACCTTGGAACGGTAGGCTTTGCGGAGGTCTCCCGTGCGACCTTTGAATGGGTCCTTGCCTTCGGCGGCGGCGTCGAGGAGTCTGTTCGCTTCTTCGAAGGATTTGGCGAAGTCGGTGCGATGAGGGTTGGCCTTGCCCTGCTCGGCAAGTTCGTAATTTCTTAGGGCGTACTCGGCTGTGGGAAAGGACTCCTTCGCGAGGCGCGCCTTTAGTTTGGCCGCGGCGGGAGCGAGGGTTTCGACGTGGATAGGGACGGCTTTGCGAAGGATGTTGCGGTAAGCGGGGTTGTCCGATTCACCGAGAGTGGCGACGACCTCGTAGTTGCCGAGCGATTCGGCGGGGATAGCGATGGGAATCCGGAGAGGGAGATTCTCGCTGCTGATCTTCACATTCGCGGCCAGAGGAACGGGAGCAGCGCCGGGCGACACGGAACGGAGGACGATACGGGCTGTGGTGATGGCCGGCCGGGTGTTCTTGTAGAGGGAGGTGAACGTGAGCTGGAGTTGCTGGCCCTGGTCGGCAATCGCATCATCGACGGCAGCTTGTAGCGCGGCTGCAAGCTCGGTTTCGGGCGACCAGGGGTAGCCCTGCATGACGGCGAATGCGTGGGCATATTCGCGAATCGCCTCGCCGAAGTCACCGGCGCGAGCGGCGGACTGGGCTTGTAGGCCGAGGGCGGCGATTTCGTCCTTCTTCTCCGGTGCGAGCGTGACGGTGTTCCGCATGGCGGTGAAGGCGACCAAGGTGCGGAGTGCGAGGTCGGCGTCCTGGGCGGACACGGCGAAGGTGAGCAAGAAGAGAGCGGCGCGGCGCATGTGTAGAGTATGACGCAGCACCCCGCGCGCCGGTATTAGCGGCCGGCTTCCTGCTTCAATGACGGGGGCGGCGGCGGGGCTTCCGTCATTTCACGGAGCGGTTGAACAAAAGCGGTGAGAAAGTCCGTGAATCGGTCGGTAAAAATAGTGCCGTGATCCGGGACAATCGCGGTGGGCAGGCTGAAGATCCAGTAGGGCGTTTGGTTCCAGGAACGGAAGTCGCGTTCGAGGCAATAGTTGAGCGGCATGTCCTTATTCGTTGGATTGCCGGGCGCAAGGGCCGGCAGGCTGCGAATCCGCACAGGGATATAGTATTTGTCACGCTTCAGGCAGGGATTGCAGTCTTCCTTATCGCACTCCACCAGGTGATGGCTGTATAGTTGCGGCGTGTGTGCCGAAGCGGTGGTCGAAACCTTTTTCTCGTCGAGGTCTTTCGGCAGTTCCTGAATCGCTTCCTGGGTGAGTTTGAGCTTAGAGGCGGAGATTTTCTCGGAGATCGGCAGGAGCGTTTTCGTGGCGAGATCCGTTTCCGACGACACCGCAAGGATGAGAGGGCGTGTGAGGGATTTGCAATCCTGGCTGGTATCGGCGGGTGGGCAGTTGGCTCGGCGGGGCGGGAGCAGGAAGTGGACCCGCTGGAGAGCGCGGCGATACTCGGCAAGAAAGTTGACGGCACGGACGCCGGGGGCAGCCTCGTTGATGAGCACGATGAGATCGGCGAGCTCCTGAAGGACGGGCACGGTAAGCGCGTCGAGATTTCTATCGGCGCCGTTTACCTGGGTGGCGATTTGAGCCGCGGCCTGGCGCAGCTTGGTGTCGATGGCCGCGTCCAAGATGAGGCCGCCGAAAGAGTGGCCGACGACAATCGAGCGATTACCGTTGCGGCCGTTCCCTTTTTTGACGTGCCCCATCACGGTGAGCAGGGCATCGCCGACCTTTCCGGCAGCGACGTGCTGTGCGACTCCGCGCCGGCTGTAAATACTCGCCTGGCGGAGGGTGCCCCACTGGCGTCTTACGGAGTCCCCGTTCCAACCGATATAGATGGCGGCGAGCCCACATTGGGCTGGGGTGATGCCCTGGCAGACATCGGCGGCGATCCGGTTCAACTGGCGGCGCAAGTCC
The DNA here is from genome assembly GCA_016185425.1 of Acidobacteriota bacterium. GTDB lineage: Bacteria > Acidobacteriota > Terriglobia > Bryobacterales > Bryobacteraceae. The sequence goes on from JACPNQ010000028.1 coordinate 361,275, forward strand.
AGGACGTTGTTATTGTTCTGGCCCGCGTTGTTCTTCCACCCGTGAACAAAGACGACGACAACGGCGTGGTGATTGCTGCGGGTGTCGGCCGCATCAATGGCTGCCAGGGCCTCGGGTAACTGTCGCGCGTCATAGGGGTTGCCGGCATTGTCGAATTCGACGAAAGAGAGAGAGTAGAGTCGATTCTGTTTGACGTTAAGCGGCATGGAGAACCTGTCTTCCGCATTTCCGTTGGCGGACGCGGCGGCAGGCTGGGTGCGCCATTGGCGCTGCGGCACACAGGCCGAAAGGAGCAGGAGGGCGAGGAGCGCGATTCTGCCGTTCATGACCTTTTCCTCGACTGCTGGGCCTTTTCCTGTTTGACACTTGGAGGCGCCGTCACTTTTTTGGGCGGACGCCGGACGATGGCGGTGAACAGGCGGGTGATGTCCGGCTGGAACTCCTTCCAGAGGCTTCCCGCCATCACGCCGGCCATGGCATTGCCGGAGCGGATAAGGGCCTGCTGGGGCGTGTTGATGCGATCCGGCGTCCAAGCCATCCCGACGAAACCGGACGCGAAGGCTCCGGCGAGGCGGCCGGCGGAAAGTTGCTCCGAACAGACCGATGTGACTTCGGGATCGCAGTCGTGGCGGACAATGAACGTATGCGACAGGGCATAGCCGAGCCGTTTGCCGAAACCCCGGCGATAGGAGGCGTAGAAGCGGGGATCCTCCTTGAAGATCATGCCGACGATCGCCTGGCCGGAGCCCTTGGCCAGACTCTGGCTGATGCGTGTGCCAAAGCGCCGGGAGAAGCCCTCAACGCCCTGACCCCACTCTTTGCCGGTATTGTTTTTTACCCATTGGTCCATGGCCGCATTGAATAGGGCACCGGTGACCATCGGGGCGTTGAAGGAGTGGGTCCACCAGTAGCAGCGCTTATCGCGATTGGTCATGGAAAGGTCTTCGCGTTCGCCGCAATGAAAGGTCGGGGGCAGTCCGGTCTCCTTTGTGGTCTCCGGGCTGGCCTGGATTTGGGCGTACGTTGACGGGATAACCAGGATGACTAAAAGAAACAGATTGGGTCTAAGCGGGCGAATGGACATTGGAATTCACCTCGTGTCAATGCTTCCTACGAATGAAAGCGAAAAGCTCGTAGATATAGTGACAGTTGGGGCGCCAGCGTTAGGAGGCGTGGCAAATTAGAAGTAGATTTTGGCGGCGAATTGTATGACGCGCATGGGGTTGCGGAGGCCGCGGATTTCGCCGTTGCGAACGCCGTCCGGTATGACCGAGCTGGATGTGGCGAAACTGATGCCGTTGGGCTGGCCGAAGTTCGGATGGTTCAGAAGATTGAAGAATTCCGACCGGAATTGTATACGGCCCTGCTCGCCGAGCAAGCCAAGTTTCCAGTTCTTGAAGATGGAGAAATCGAGGACGTTGCCGCCGGGACTGTTGATAGCGTCCATGGCGGCGTTGCCGTAGTGGCAAAGATCCTGGCGGCCCGTGATGTTGCATTCGGTGCGCCGGAAGGCCGTGATGTCGTACCAGAGCTGGCGGGTTGCGCTGCCGCCGAGACGGCCGTCGGCCACGCGGTCCGGAAGGCTGATACCGCTTGTGTTCAGGGTGCCGCCGGATAGAGTGAAGGGGAAGCCTGTGCGAACCGTGAATACACCATTCGTTTGCCAACCGGCGAGGAAGGCGCCAGGTACGCCCTTGAACCGGTTGAGGAAAGGCATTTCATAGACGAAATTGAAGACGCTGTTTTGCGTTACATCAAAGCCGTAACGCGAACGCGCCTGGCGGCGGTCACGGGGGTTTTGATAGTTGTTGCTAACACCCTGGCCGCCCTCGTTGCGGCCGTACCCTTCACCCATGGACTTCGAATACGTATACGCCCAGCCGATGACGAGACCACGGCTGTAGCGCTTTTCGAGGTTTACCTGGAGTCCATGGTAGCTGCCATTGGCGTAACTATCCAGGTAGCGGATGTTGCCGATACCGAAGATAGCGGGGTTGCCGGCGGCGTCCTTCTCGCCCTGTGAGACGTGGAAAGGATAGGGGCGGCGGGCCTGGACGTTGGTGTCCAGGTAGGCCGGATCCGGGTTATTCCAGGTGATGGTATTGTCCAGATGATTGGTCTTGCTGCCGACGTAGCCGACTGTAAGGAGCATGTTGAAGGGGAGATTCCGCTGCAGGTCGAAACTCCATTGCCAGTGGTTGGAGGACTTGTTGTCCGGCGGGACGAGGATTGTGTTGCGCACGGACGACACGGAGCCGCTTCCGGCGCCGTAGATGTTGCCTGCGGAGTTGATGAACCCGGGGCGGAGACGGCTGGTTTGGATCTGGTAGGTGCGGCCGGCGTACTCATAGGAAAACGGCGTGAGAATGTCGCTCTGCGTCTGATAGGCGATGGTGCCGGAAATTGGTGGCACCAGGTTGAGAATGGTGAAGTTGTTTAGCTGCTGGGCGTTGGCGAACCAGCCGGCGCCAGTCCGAATGACCCATTTGTTGGTGACGCGATATGCGATGCCGACGCGCGGCATGAAGTACCGGTTATCGGCGTTATATGGGGCCCAGTTTTTTGTATTGACTTCCGGGACCACGGTCGGCAGTTTGCGGCCGTCGGGAACCTGGGTGAGGACATCGAGACGGAGCGAGCGCCATGCGCCGAAAGAGTCGACCGGCACCTGGAAATAGTCCCAGCGGAGGCCGACGTTCACCGTGAGTTTGCGGGTGGCCTTCCAATCGTCGAGGAAGTAAAGCGAATAGCGGTTCTGGCGCGGGGCGGTGAAGGGAAATCCTTCCCCGGTTTCGGTGTTGCTGAAGTATCCCATCAGCCAGCCGGCCAGACTGTAACCGCCGGGGCAGCAGGAGATGGTGCCGCGGGGCACATTGGCAGCGGCGCGGTCGAGGAGCAGATGCCTGAACTCGACTCCAGATTTGAAGGTGTGGGCGCCCTTCGTAAGGGAAAAGTTATCGGTGAACTGATGGACGGTGTTGCGGTCATAGCCGTTGCCGCCGTCACGGTCGCCGCCGATGATCGTAGAAGGCAAGCCGACTTCGCGGTCGGTGAGCTTGCGGCCGCTGGTGACGCGGAACGACCCGAGGCCGAGTGAGTCGAGATCGAAACCTGTGTTGGTGCGGGGATTGAATGTGTCGTCATCGGCCTTGTTGAGGCCGTAACGAAATTCGTTCACGGTGCGGGAGTTGATGATCTTGATGTATTGGGCAGCGACGTTCACGTTGACGGTGGAGACGAAGTACGTGAGGTTCGGATTCAAATCGCCGTTCTGCCAACTGCTGCGGTCCGTGATGTAGCGCACGAAAACCTTGTCGTTGGATGAAAAGGAGTGGTCGATGCGGAACATCGTCTGATTGGCTTTGATGATGTTGGGAACGCCCCCGCGGGCGTTGATGTCGAGGGGATCGGGTGTCTGGAACATAGGGAGTGGCTGGTACTTGTTAATGAAGTCCTGCGTGGCTTTGTTGATACGGCTGGCCGGGAGGATGTTGGAAATGCGGCCGGAGGAGTCGCGAAAGGGCTCACCGGTGAGGGGATCGAAGATGATGGTCGGCTGACGGATGGGGACACCGTTGGCGCCGATGGGCGGCGTAAGGAGTGCCGAAAAATCGCCTCTTCGGAATGCTTCTGGGAACCAGAAGGCCTCGGATGTCGATTCGCGGGTCTCGCGGCGTCCTTCATAGTTGAAACTCCAAAATGTTTTGTCCTTTCCGTCATAGATTTTCGGGAAGAGAACGGGACCACCGACGAATACACCGAACTGGTTGCGGCGGAGGACGTTTTTAGGCGCGAGGCGGGAACCCGCCGGCTGCTGGAAGTTCAGGAAATAGTCCTTGGCGGCGAACTTGTCGTTGCGGAGGAATTCGTAGAACGTGCCGTGGAGCCGATTGGTACCGGATTTGACGACCATCTGCATGATGGCTCCACTATTCTGTCCGTATTCGGCGGAGTAGGAGGAGGTCTGGACTTTGAACTCGTCGAGAGCGTCAATTGAAGGGGAGAAGGCGGCGGTGTTGACGCGGGGTTCGGTGGCGATGACGCCGTCGAGGGTGACCTGTTGGTTGACTTCGCGTTGGCCGTTTGCGCTGATGGCGACGCCGTTGCCTGGGATGGGGAATCCGCCAGAACCGTCGAGGCCCATGCGAATGCCGAACTGAACACCGGGGATGAGGACGGCGAGCGTGGCGACGTTACGGCCGTTGAGCGGTAGCTCGACGACGCGTTTGTTATCGATGTTGCCGCCGACGGCAGCGTCTTCGGTCTTCAGGGCGACAGCGGTGGCGGAGACCTCGATGATGTCTGTGGGTGCGCCGACTTGCATCTGGAAATCGATACGAGCCTTCTGTTGTAGCTGGACGGTGACGCCTTTCTGCTCTTCGGTTTTGAAGCCTTGCGCCGCGGCCTTGACGGAGTACTCGCCGACGTCGATGAGCGGGAAAGAGAAGTTTCCCTCGGTGTTCGTTTGGGTTTGGCGCGTTTCGCCGGTACTCGCCTTACGGAGCGTGATCTTCGCGCCGGGAACGGAGGCGCCGGATGGGTCAGTGACAGTACCCAGGATTTCAGTGGACGTCGTCTGTGCGGAAGAGGCGACGTGAAGGATCAGCAGCAGGAACAGCGAACCGGCAAAGCGTTTCATGTGAACCTCGCAAAGCGATCTCGAATTGGTATGGGATTGTAAACCCTGCTTATGAGGTTTGTCTAATGTTTTTTGGAGTGAGGATTAGCAGCGCGAGCGTGGCGAGGAGCGGAACCAGGCTGGCGGTGATGAGAATCGGCTCAAAGGAGTATTGGTCTGAAACGCGGCCGGTGAGGTAGGTGGCGAGGATAGTGCCGATACCTGCACCGGTGCCACTGAGGCCGCTGACGGAGGCGACGGATCCGGTGGGAAAGAGGTCACCAGGGAGAGCGAGAACGATGGTGGAGAAGCCGGCGTAGGCGAGTGTGGAGAGCGCGAAGCAGGCGACCATGACCGGAAAGGAAGTGGTGAACGCCGCGCCGGCGAGCGTGGCCATGCCAAGACCGCACAGTACGGCGACAAAGCGGCGGGAACGCTGCGTGTCCCAGCCCTTCTGAATGAGATAGCTGGAGAGGCCGCCTCCGGCAAAGTTGCCGATATCGGCGGCCAGGAAAGGCACCCAGAAAGCGACAAGGCTTTGTTCGGGATTGTAGCCCTTGGAGACGAGGTAGATGGCGAACCAATCGGTGATGAAGAACCAGACGGGGTCGGTAAGGGCTTTGGAGGTGACGATGCCCCAGGTTTTTGGTTGGGTGAGGAGAGTCCGGTAGGGGAGGCTCCTTTCGCTGGTTGGCGCGGTGTCGGCCCGGTTGGTAAGAATATCCTGCTTCTCTTCGGGAGAGAGGCGTGGATGAGTTTCGGGCGGGTGGTAGAGCCAGCGGAAGAGGGGGATCCAGGCGAGGCCGAGCAGCCCAGTGACGACAAAGGCGGGCCGCCAATCATGGAAGAGTTGATAGACCGCGTAGACGATAAACGGAGCGGCAGCCCCGCCGATGGCGGAACCACTGTCATAAATGGCCACGGCCCAGCCGCTTTCCCGGCGGGGGAACCATTCGGCGACAGTTTTGGCGGCACCGGGCCAGTTAGCGGATTCGCCGGCCCCCAATAGGAATCGGAAGAAAGAGAGGCTGCCCAGGCCTGTGGCGAGGGATGTGGCCATAGCCGTGACCGAGTAGAAACCGACCGCGAACGGCAGGCCGCGGCGGATGCCTATGGTATCGAGGACGCGGCCGGAAACGGATTGGCCGATGGCGTACGCGGCGCGGAACGAAATGATAAGCAGGGCGAACGTGGTGTTGTTCCAGTGGAATTCAGCTTTGATGTAGGGAGCGAGGACGGAGAGGGTTTGGCGATCGATATAGTTGATGACCGTGGACAGGAAGAGGGCGCCGGCGATCCACCAGCGAAGACGAGGGATTGTGTTGGTCATGCCCAGGTAACTACGTTACTGTGAGGGGGCATGTCTTGTCGTGTGCTCGTCACAGGCGTGAGCGGATTTGTGGGGAGTGCACTGGGGACGCATCTGCGGTCGACGGGCGGATACCATGTGACGGGGCTGAGCCGCGGGCCGGCGCGCGAGGGAGCAGTGGATGTGTTCCGCCCAGTGGACTTGACGCGCAAATTGCCGGGGGATTTGGGACGGTTTGATGCGATTGTCCATGCGGCGGCTTTGTCGGCACCGTGGGGACCGCCACGTACATTTTGGGAGCAGAATGTTCTGGCGACGATGAATGTGCTGGAGTTTGCACGGGAGCACCGATGCGGGAAGCTTGTTTTTATTTCCTCGAGCTCGGTTTATTACCGGCATGGGGATCAACTGGGGATTCGGGAGGAAACACCGTTTCCCGCTACCGCGATCAACGAGTATGCGGCGACAAAACGGGAAGCGGAGACGCTGGTAACGGACTCCGGACTAAACACCGTGATTCTGCGCCCGCGCGCTGTCTTCGGCCCGGGCGACACAGTGCTGTTTCCGCGCATTCTGCGGGCGGCCCGGAAGGGTGTGCTGCCGCGAATGCAGCGAGCGGATGGATCGTCGCCGGTGGGGGACCTGATTTATATCGAGAATCTGAGCCACTACATCGAACGCGCGTTGGCTTTGCCTTGTGATGGCGCATTCAACTTGACGAATGGCGAGCCGGTGGATCTGTTTGCCTTTTTAAGAGATGTTGTGGAAAGGATGGGACTGCGGCCGGCGGAGCGGGCGGTGCCCGTACGGGCGGCGTTTGCGCTGGCTGGACTGATGGAGTGGGGATCGAGAGTGTTGGGAGGATATCGGGAGCCGCCGATTACGCGATTCGGAGTGGAGGTGATGGCGTATTCGAAGACGTTCGATGTGTCGCGGGCGGTACGCGCCTTCGGGCCGCCGCCAGTTTCATTGGCCGAAGGGGTAGAGCGGTTTGTGGCATGGAAGCGCTAGCGGGGCTGTATGTGTTGTTGTTCGTTGTACGGTTTGGATTGGCGCTGTGGCATGCGGCGCGGAAATTTGGATTGCCGGGAGAGGGCGGGCCGGCGGCCATATTGCAGCCAATTTTATCGGGCGATCCGTTGTTAGGAACGGCGTTGGCAGCGAATGCGAGGGAGTTGACGGAGGAGAGACTCTACTGGCTGGTGGATGAGGACGACCCGAAAGGGCAGGATGCGGCGCGTGCAGCGGCAAAACAGGCGAGGCTGGGGAATGTGTGGGTAATTGTCGGTCCGGGGCCGCAGGACGGAGAGAACCCGAAGGTGGCGAAACTGGCTCGCGTGGATGTGAGCGAAGAAGTGACGGTGGTATTGGACGACGATACGAGGATTCGCGCGGCTGAGTTGGGGCGATTGCGAGCGGCGTTGGAGGAGGCCGACCTGGTGACGGGGCTGCCGGTGTTTGTGTCGACGGGGACAGTCTATGAACGATTTGTCGGCGGGTTTGTGAATGGAAATGCGATGTTGACGTATCTACCGGCGGCAGCGGTGGGGGCTCAGCATACGATTAACGGGATGATTTATGCCGTCCGAACGGCTGAACTACGGGAGTTGGGCGGGTTTGCCGCGATTCGCGAGCAGTTGACCGACGACTACGCGATGGCTCAGTTGTATGAAAGAAGCGGGCGGCGAATACTGCAGACCGCGGTTTGTGTCGACGTTGGGATGACGATTCGCGACGCAGCGCATTGCGCGCGGGTGATGCGGCGTTGGTTTTTGTTTGCGAACCGGTACTTAGGGGACAACCTGGGGGCAGCGACGCTTGTGCTGGTGGCGCTGCCGTCGGTGCTGCCGTTGGCGGGACTGGTGTTTGGGTGGCCATGGATCGCGCTGCTATTTGGGAAGGCAGTGGGGAATCGGTGGCTGCTTTGGTACGTGGCTGGGCGCGCGAGCGGACCGCTTGACCTGGTGTTTGAGGTGTTAGCCGATCTTTTGTCGCCTTTCTTTTATGTAGCGGCGTTGATTCGACCGCGAGAGCTGAGTTGGCGGAGCAGGAAAATTGCGATGGATGGGGATCGGATCCGGTATCGATGAGGGTGGCGTTGTTGACAGGGCGGAGCTCGTTCGTGTCGTCCGCGTTGAGCCCGGCGCAGCTAGATTTTTTAGACGCGGTAGCGCCAGCGGGAGCCGATGTGGTGCGTGCGGGTTTTCCGTTCGATGCGGCGTCTCCGGTGTATGAGGAAGTGCCCATGGTTGCCGCGTCATGGCGGAACACCCGACAGGTCGGTTGGACGATATATTCGCCTGAATTTCGGAAGAGCGTAGCGCTACGACTGCAGATATTGATGGACGGGGCAGGATCGCGGCTGGCTCTGGTGACGGGGAGCTGCGGACTACAGATGGCGAATGCGGCGTGGCCGCTCTTGCGGATTCAAGATGGGCTGCGGGTGGACGTCGTTGCGTTGGGGCCGGTGTGCTTTCGTTCGCTTCGCGTTCCGGCGACCGTGATTCAGGGGCGTCGTGACGGGTGGAGCCGGTTCTTCTACCGGGGACGTGTGGACCGGTATTGCGAATGCGGGCACTTGGATTATTGGGCTTCGGACGAAGTGCGTGCGACGGTTGGGGCGCTGCTGCGATGAAGCGGATCGTGTTCGTTGCGCCGCCATTTGCGGGGCATCTGAATCCTCTGCTGGTGCTGGGCGTGGCGGCGCGGGACGCGGGGTATGGAGTCGAGGTGATTACGGGGGACCGGAAGCTCGGGGTCGTGCGCGGCGCGGGGCTACAGGCGAGAGGGTTGGCGTCGATTGGGGCCGATGCGCTGGAATCGATAGCAAACACGTCGCGGCCGGTGCGGAGCAATCCCGCGTTGCTGCTGGCGCAGTTCCGCGAGAATTTGGCGTTGATGCCGGCGATTCAGGCTGAGCTGAGGGAGTTATGGCGGACGGAGCGGCCGGATTTGGTTGTTGCGGACTCCGTGGCGCCGGTGGCGGGGTTTGTGGCAGAGGAATTGGGGATTCCGTGGGTAACAACCATCGCGACGCCATTTGCGATTGAAAATCGGCAGGGGGTACCGGCGTATTGTGGCGGCTGGCGGCCTGGGTCTTCGCTACGGGATGCGGTGGGGCGATTCGCGGTGCGTAGTTTTAAGCGGGCTGTGGCTTGGCATTTCCGGCGGGAGTTTGCAGTGCTCGGTGGCGGATTTCCTTATCGGGAGGACGGGACCGAGCGGATCTATTCACCGCAGGCGATTTTGGGATTTGGGATGACCGAGCTGGAGTTCGAGCGGGATTGGCCGGCCTGTTTTTCGATGATCGGACCTGTGGTGAAGTGTCCGGAGCCGGTCGAGCCGCTCGCGTTTCCGGCCGGGCGGAAGCGAGTGTTAATCTCAATCGGCACTCATCTGCTGTGGGCCAAGCGGACCCTGGTGGAGGATGTGGTGCGATTGGCGGCACCGCTTCGGGATGTGCAGTTTGTGGTTTCGCTGGGCGGCGCGCGAGGGAGTGTAGGGCGGGCGGCGGAGAATGTGACGGTCCACCGATTCGTGCCTTACGCCCGGGATTTGGGGGCCTTTGACGCTGTGGTGCATCATGGCGGAGCAGGGATCGTGTATGCGGCGACCCTGCATGGCGTGCCGTGCGTAACCGTGCCGCATGACTATGACCAGTTCGACTATGCGGCGCGCATTGAACATTTCGGACTGGGGCTGCGGGCGGGATCGGTTGCCGGGGCGGGCGAGGCGTTGCGGACGGTGTTGGATTGGGGGCGCCGGAGGGAGTTGGAGTGGATGCGGAATTGCGCGCGGGAATATCGGCCCTGCGAGAAGTTTTTGGAAGTGGTGCTTCGACTGGTAAACTGAAATGAGTCGGGGCGTAGCGCAGCCCGGTAGCGCACCTGCCTTGGGCGCAGGGGGTCGCTGGTTCAAATCCAGTCGCCCCGACCAGTGGTATCAATGATTTAAGTTTTGTAGATACGGCTCCCTCGCGCGTGGAACACATATGGGCTTGGGCGCAGGGGGTCGCTGGTTCGAATCCAGTCGCGCCCGGCCGCATTACAGGCATCACCGCGTTGTTCGTTTTGCTACCTTGATTCCTCCTTTCGGCGAGCACTCGGCGGCCCGAACCGGGTAAAATGGGCACTCTCCTAATCGGGATCACTGCGAGTCAAACGACGGCCCCAAACGTCACCACTGCCTTGAGCACGAGACTCGGAATCAAGCTAATTAGGCTACCGGGCTTCAGTATGATCAATGTGGCTGTGCAACTCCCTTTTGCGCCAGTAGAATCGCTCAGCCAAGGTACCGACACCTGCCCTACGCGAGCGGCACCGCGCGATCGCGGTGCCCTGTCCCGTTCGGCCTGATTAAAACTCCAGGCGGAAGACGATCATGGTCTCGGTTACGGCGCCGAGGCCGGAGAATCCGCCCTGCTGGCTCGTGATTTTTCCGAATGTCTGTGGATTCCGGAAATTCACGGCAGTCGACGGCGCGGAGAAGAACGGATACTTGAAGGGCGCCGTGAAATCGGCTCTCAGTGTCCCCTTGATGCGCTCCTTGAAGGGTATGGTCTTCATCAACGCGAACTGGTGCCAGAGCATGCCGGGCGCATTGATAATGTTGCGGCCCGACTGTCCCGGCGTATAGGAGGCCGGAACCGCAAAGGCGTTGATGTCGGCCCATGGCAGAGCACAGGCGACGATGTGCCGGCACGGGCCCTTGCGGTCCCAGTCGAGCTGGATGTCGCCATAGGTCTTGCCCGGGGCCATGTCGGGACGCATCGCTCCCGGCAGGTAAACGTTGGTCACGTTGCCCGGCAACTGCCCGTTATGCGAGAAAGTCAACGGGATTCCGGTCTCGGCGCTCTGAATCGCCGACAACTGCCAGTTGCCGATTACCTTCGACGTTATGCCTCCGTTATTCAGGAACTTCTTCCCCTTGCCAACCGGCATGTCCCAAACGGCATAAGTCACCCAGCGGTGCGCGACGTCGTAGTTGGAGCGTCCTTTCTCGAGGCGGCGATTGTAGTAGGTCACGCCGCCGGCGGTACCGTCGTCGCTCGCCTCGTCGATCGATTTGCCCCAAGTGTAGAACGACTGAAAGGTCAGCCCGCCGGACATCCTCTTCTCAAGCCGGACGGTGCCGGAATGGAAGCTGCTGTGCCCGAAATTGCTGTACATCATCACGCTCCCGAATTGCGGATACGGCTTGTAGTTCTGTGGGGCGTTGCGGATGGTGTTCAACAGCACCGGATCCTTCGAGATATCCAGCGGGATTGCGTTGATGTCCCAGCGGTTCAAGAGGCCAACTCCCGCCGAGCCCTGGTAGTTGACCTCGAGCAGATAAGTCTTTCCCAACTGCCGCTGGACGCCCAGGTTCCAGTTCATCACGTAAGGGGCCCGTATGTTGGGGTCGCGGTAGGACGCATTGCGCCCGGTAAAGTTGGTTCCGATAAACGGCACCGACCCGTCGGGCTGCACGTTGAATCTGATAGTCGGCGGCCCTTGCGACAGCCGGAACGCGATGTCCGGGTTCCCGACGGGCGGCTGAACGACAGCAGTCGCCAGGTACTCTTCAAAGTTCTCCCGGAGGCCATTGGTCCACAGGTCGAGTGTGTTGAGCGCGAATCCACCGCGGAACACCCAGCTCTGCCGGAAGTTGTAGGCTGCGCCCACACGCGGCTGGAAGTTATTGGCATCGCGCTTGCCCAGCGGTCCGGCCGGATGCAGCATCGCGCCGCGCCGTCCGGTCAGCGGATCGGTCGCGGTTGGATCGAACTGGCTCTGCTGGCCATACTTGGTCGAATAGGGGCTCTCGGTCTGCCAGCGCAGGCCGAGGTTCAGGGTCAGGCGGCGGGTTACCTTCCAATCGTCCTGGAAGTAAAGAGCGTGGCTCCACCATCTCGGCAGCCATGTGGCGAACGCTTTGGTGAAATCGGCCCGGACCACGCCGCCAAGTAAAAACGAAGCGAAGGCATTGCCGGTGCCGGGAGTGAACGGAAGCTCCGTGCCGCCGAACAGATAGGTCCCTGAGGGGCGCTCTTCCAAATGGGAATTGATTCTGGTTCGGAGCAACTCGTAGCCGGTCTTGAACGTGTGGCGGCCGCGAGTCAGGGTGAAGTTCTCCTGGAAGTTGGCGCTCTCATTGACATCCACGGTCTCGCCTTCCGGGAAGCGGAAATAGAACTGGCCCCCCGTGTTGGTCTGGAAAATGGGCATAGTCTCGGGTCCGACATTGGGGATGCCGAATTTGGACGCCCAATTCTGGCCGAGACTCTCGGGCAGCCGCGTGCTCTTTCGCCGGTTCCATCCCAACCGCACTTCATTGACGGTTGTCGGACTGATTACGTAGGAGTCCGAGACCACCACCTGGCGAAAGTCGACCGGAATCGGCGCGGCAATGTAGTCGAGATCCCTATTGGCGAGCTGCATTTGCCAGGTGCCGCTCATAGAGCGGTGCCGGGCATTGGAGTAACGGCCGAAGAGCTTGTGTTTGTCGCTGAAGGAGTGATCGATCTTGTAGTCGAAACCCGAGCGATAGGAATTCTTGTTCGTATCGATGCTCAGGTTCTGGCGGGGCCCGGTAGTGTCGAAAAACGTCTGGTTGTTGCGATTGTCCTGTGTGCGGAAGGGAGTCAGGCCGAGGAACTTTACCGCCGCGGGGTCGAAGCGGCTGCGCGGAATCTGATTGCCCGGGAACTGGGTCCGCGTGTAGGTTCCGTTCGGCAACTGAACGAGCGAGGCAGGGTCGTAGATTCTGTCGGGGACGACATTTCCCCCGGGAATGCTGAAGTCGCCGTTCAGCATCGCGGGGCTGGGCACGTCCGCGTTCTGGTTGTTTCCCGATCTTTCATGATGACGCTGCCACCCAACGAGGAAGAAGGTCTTGTTTCGGCGGATCGGCCCGGTGAAGTTTGCCGACATCAGGTGAAATGCGAAGACCCCGCTGACAACAACGGGGTCCTGCCAATAGCGATGGATCATCGGCTTGCTAACATAGCGCTCTTCCGCCAAGCCGTGAAACTGATTCGTGCCGCTCTTATAGGCGATGTTCATGATCCCTCCGCCGGAGTGGCCATACTCGGCCGGCAAAGCGGTCGTTAGAATCTTGACTTCCTCCATGTTGTGCTCGACAGTGGTCAACTGACGCGCTGTGGCGACGGTGCCCTCGCCCGGTACATTGCCAGACACTCCGTCGGCGTTGAACTGGAACGCCCGCGAGCGGCCGCCCGCGGCGTGCCCGTTGCCGGACTGCGACGTGACGCCCGAGACGTACCACAGCATGCTCTCGATTTTCATCTGCGGCGTCGGAAGCGTTGTCAATTCATGGCCGGAGACGAGGTGGCCCGTTGAGGCCGTCTCGGTTTCGAGCAACTGGGCGCCGGCCGAGACTTCCACGGACTCTACTACATTGCCGACTTCCAAGGTCGCGTCCAAGCCCAGGGTCTCCAATGAGCGAATCGGAATGTCCCGGCGCGTCAGCGTTTTGAAACCGGTCGCCTGAAATGTGACCTCATAGGTTCCGACATTCAAGTAAGGAACCCGGTAAATACCTTCTGCCGTCGTCACCGCCGTGTAGACAAAATTGTTGTTCTGGTTTCTCACCTTTACCTGAACGCTGGCAATGATCGCCCCGGTCGAATCCGTTACGGAGCCAGTGAGGATTCCTTGGCCCGTTTGTGCGAGGACGGCGCACTCCATAAAGGCCAACACGCCCAAAAACAGAAGAATGCATCTCGCGGCAGCGCCGGTTAGTTGAAGCATCGTGACCTCCCATTTCTTCCCGGATTCCCAATCCGTGACGCGCCGGAAGGCCGATTCGCGGCTGGTGTTTTCCGGATTTCGCCCGAGTATACATCCAGTCCCCGTCGAAGGGAATGTCCAGTCCTACGGTCAGCCTTTTTTAGCAGCGGTAAGCCGGTGATGGAGGAGTGTGGACGCCGGACTTCCGCTGCGCACAAGCACCAAGGGGCGAGATCGGTGAGAAGGCAGAAGACGCATTTTCCGAAGCGCGTCACCTTCGATACCTGACCTTCCGCGGCATGCGCCAACCCGCGAGGAAATCGTAGCGGGAAGTCTTAACTCCCCACGCAGGACTGAACTCGATCATCGCAACGGCTATGACCGCTGTAGTCGAATTTGTAGTCGCCGAATGCCCAACAATGCAGCATGGCCCGATGAGCCCCAATAACTTACTGATAAGTCACGCAAAAATCAAATACTTGAAAATAGACGACGTTGCTGCCCATTCAAGAACCGCCTTGGGCGCAGGGGGCCGCTGGTTCAAATGCAGTCGCCCCGACCAATAAAATCGGTAGCTTGTGCGGACTTCTCTATTTCGCTTGGAGTTGGCTGTAATCGTTTTCCACGCCGAGGGTGCTTGATCGGTGCTTTGCGGCATCGCCCGAGAACCCCTATGGAACACCAGGGCTGTCCAAATTAGGCCAGGAAGGTTGACGGCGGTTTGAAAACAAAGGAGTTTGCGTTGGAGAACCGCTAATCCGAAATTGAGGTTGGGGTATTGTCCTTTGTAGAGAGCCGTAAGTGCTATCCAAAATCGGCA